>NZ_BAAAZY010000005.1:0-125340 GCF_039537145.1 Streptomyces shaanxiensis | reverse complement strand
CCTGTCCTCCCCTGTGCTGACCCGGAGCCCCGAGCTCTCAGGGTCATTCCCCTCGGACCGGTTTCCCCGATCGGTCCGCCTCCCGGTGAAGATCTCCCCTCAGCAGGGACGATCAATCCTCGCGGGGGGTCACTCGAATGAGGGGTGTTGGTCACGGAGACCGCATTTTCGAATAGGGGTTCGATAGTCTGCGGGTGACGGGTCACGCGGAACGTGCGCTTCAGGAATGTGCGCATAAGATCACGTGAGACACACAGGACATGCACATCGCATGCGAGGGCATCTACAGCGCGTGGGACGCAGGCGGCGCGCGGTGCTCCCGGGAGCGATGGCGGATACGGCAGGCACAACGGGCACGGCAGGCAGGACGCGGTTCACAGGATCGGCCGGCGCGAGCGGGAGCGAGCGGTCCGAGCGGAGCTAGGGGGGTGCCAGGATCTATGGCGCGGCGCATCGACGTGACCGGGACGGACGGCGTACGTCTCGCGGCCTGGGAGTTCGGCGACCCTCCCAAGACCGACCCCGCCAAGGAACAGGACGACGGAACGAGCGGCGTCCTCTTACTGCACGGCCTGATGGGCCGCGCCTCCCACTGGGCCTCCACCGCCCGCTGGCTCTCCGAACGGCACCGTGCCGTCGCACTCGACCAGCGCGGCCACGGCCGTAGCGACAAGCCGGTGCAGGCCGCCTTCACGCGCGAGGCGTACGTCGACGACGCCGAGGCCGCCCTCGAACAGCTCGGCCTCGCCCCGGCCGTCCTCGTCGGCCACGCCATGGGTGCGCTGACCGCCTGGCAGTTGGCCGCCAAGCGGCCCGACCTGGTGCAAGGCGTGATCATCTGCGACATGCGGGCCTCCGCGCTCGGAGCGGCCTCGCAGCGGGAGTGGGCGGACTGGTTCAAGTCCTGGCCCGTTCCCTTCGCGACGCTGGCCGACGTACGCAAGTGGTTCGGCGAGGACGACCCGTGGGTCGAGCGGCCGAACCCCGCGCGCGGCGAGTTCTACGCCGAGGTGATGCACGAGTGCGAGGACGGGTGGCGGCCGGTCTTCGAGCTGGACCAGATGCTCGCCTCCCGGGAGACGTGGGTGTACGACGCGCACTGGGAGGAGCTGGCTCAGGTGCAGTGCCCTGCGCTGGTTGTCCGTGGGCTCGACGGGGAGTTGGGGCGGGCCGAGGCGCAGGAGATGGTGCGGGTGCTGCCGCGGGGGGAGTATGCGGAGGTGGCTGACGCCGGTCACTTGGTGCATTACGACCAGCCGGACGGTTGGCGGGCCGCGATCGAGCCGTTTCTCGATGCGGTGCGCTCCGCGAGGTGACGCCGTGCGCCTATGAACTCGGTTGCTTCTGTCAGACGGCGGCTGCGGGTTGTCTGTGGTTGATCGCGCCCGCGCGGCGGAGCCGCTTATCGAACACAGCCCCGCGCCCCTCAGGGCGTTGCAGCCCTCAGCCCTTGCTCACCGCCGTAAGGATTTCCGGCAGTCGGGCCGCCGTCCGAGGCGCCGCCAAGCGGAGACCCAACAGCGTGATCGCCGCCCCGTACGCAGCGCCTCCCGGCAGCAGCAGCCACGTCCATGTGTCCCCGTTCTCGCTGACGTTCAGCCAGATCGTCACCGCGATCACGGGCGCGCACAGCAGTGCCGCCGCGATCATGCCGCCGAAGATCGAGATCCAGGCCAGGCCCGTCTGACCGGGGGCGACGTTCTTGTAGCCCTCCTGCGGGATGGAGTACGGGAAACGGGCCGACGTCCAGGCGCCCGTCGCGAGCATCGCGCCGAGGAGGGCGAAGGACAGGCCGAGGACCTCGGGAAGCTTGGGCCAGTCGCCGAGCAGAGCTGTCGTCAGGACGGTGACGAGGGCGGCGTACGGCAGGGTGATCAGGAGGAGGGCGAGGGCGCGGCCGCGCAGCTCGACGTAGGCGTCGCGAGGGGAGGAGATCGTCATGGCGACCATCCAGAACGCAGAGGTGTCCTGGCCGAACTGGTTGTACATCATGACGCCGAGCATCCCGGCGGCGAAGCAGGCGAAGTAGATCGAGCCGGTGCCCTGCAGGGCGTTGAACAGCGGCACGATCAGGCCGATGGCGAGCGAGGTCACCCAGGCCGCCTTGGTCTTCGGGTCGCGCCAGATGTAGCGCAGGCTGCGCTCCATGACGGTGCCGGTGCGGCCGGCCGGCAGGAAGCGGGCCAGTCCGGTCGAGGTCCGTTCCCGTACGGCGGCCTCGGTGGCCGCCTGGAGCGTGGAGCCGTCGGGTGAGGTCATCAGCCGCGTCAGATGCCGTGACCATACGGCGATCAGCGCAGCCAACGCACCTGCGGTCAAAGCGAGTTGGAGGAGTCCGGCGCCGTACGAGCCCTCGCTCACCGACTCCACGGCCCCGATCGCGGACGCAGGCGGCACCCACCGCAGCACGTCCGCGGCCGGATCGAGCTCGCCGAGCCCGGACGAACCCAGCCGCTGCGCCCCGAAGTTCACGGCCTGCGCCCCGATCGCGATGACGAGCCCGCTCAGCACCGCCAGATCGCGTCCCTTCCGGCTGGTCAGCAGCCGGATGTTGGCGGCGGCGACGGCCCGCGCGAGCGCCACGCACACCAGCAGGGCCAGGACGACGCCGATGACGCCGACGACGTAGGCCACCGCGCCCCGCGCCAGCGCGATCACCGAGCCGGCGAACAGGCACAGGGTGAACAGCGGGCCGATCCCCACGAGGGAGGCCGCGAGCAGGGCCCGTACCAGCGGCCGGGGACGCAGCGGCAGCATCACCAGGCGCGTCGGGTCGAGGGTCTCGTCGCCGCTGGGGAAGAACAGCGGCATCACGGCCCAGCCGAGCGCGAGCACAGCGACCAGCAGGACCACCACGGAGCCGGCGTGCGCGTTGCCGCGCAGCAGAACGAGCCCGAGGAACTGCAGGGCGGCGAAGAGGAGGACCAGGACGGCCGAGGCGACGTAGGCGGCCCGCCGCCCCGCGGACTGCCGCAGTCCGTTCCGCAGCAGGGACAGCTTCAGCCGTACGACGACTCCGGTGACGTCGGTGCTCATCGCGCCGCCCCGCCGCCCAGCCAGTCGAGGTCGCTCCCGGCGTCGCGGCCGTTCGCGCCGACGAGTTCGAGGAACGCCTGCTGCAGCGAGGCCGCGTCACCGCGCACCTCGGCGAGGGTGCCGTGGGCACGGATGCGCCCGGCGGCCATGACCGCGACCCAGTCGCACAGCGACTCGACGAGCTCCATGACGTGGGAGGAGAAGACGACGGTCGCGCCGGAGGCGGTGTAGCGCTCCAGGACGCCGCGGATGGTCTGGGCGGAGACGGGGTCGACGCCCTCGAACGGCTCGTCCAGGAACAGCACTTCGGGATTGTGCAGGAGTGCGGCCGCGAGGCCGATCTTCTTGCGCATACCGGTCGAGTAGTCGACGACCAGCTTGTGCTGGGCCCCCGCCAGATCTAGTACGTCGAGCAGTTGAGTGGCCCGCTTGTCGACCTCGGCCCCGGGCAGCCCGCGCAACCGTCCCGAGTACGCGAGCAGTTCCCGCCCGGAGAGCCGCTCGAAGAGCCGCAGCCCCTCGGGCAGCACCCCGATCCGCGCCTTCACCTCAACGGGGTCCCGCCACACGTCGTGCCCGACGACCTCGACGGACCCCTCATCGGGCCGCAGCAGCCCGGTCACCATGGAGAGGGTCGTGGTCTTCCCGGCTCCATTGGGTCCGACAAGCCCGATGAACTTGCCGGCGGGCAACTCCAGATCGATCCCGGCAACGGCGACTTGCTGCCCGAACCGCTTCCAAAGCCCACGCACACATACGGCCGACGTCATGCACGCCAACCTAAAGGGGCGCGAGGAACTGCGCGAGCAACCCCGAACAACCCGCAGTCGCCAACCTGGATCAGCCCGGCAGATGAGAAGGCGCTTTCAACGATCCCTACCGCAGGCATACGCAAGCGGTGAGATCAACTCCTCCGCATCCGGCAACCACCGATTCGCCGGCGTCGGCCGACAGGCCCACTGCACAGCCCCCCGGGATCCGAACCGAGTAGGCGGCCCGGCGACATACGCCCCCTCCCCGAGCGCCACCAGATCCAGCGACCCCACCGACCACCCCAGCTTGCGCACCAGCTCGGGCACCTTCACCGAGGCCCCCGGCAACACGAAGAAGTGCATCCGACGATCCGGCGTCAACGTCACGGGCCCGAGCGACAGCTCCATCCGCTCCATCCGCGCCAGCGCGAGGAACCCGGCCGTCTCCGGGACGGAGATCGCGTCGAAGGTCCGCCCCGTCGGCAGCAGGATCGACGCGTTCGGCTGCTTCTGCCACATCCGTCGCGCGACCGTCGCGCTCCCCGTGGCCTGTGACGCCCAGTCGGGGCGCGCGGCGTGCGCGCCGGGCGCGGGGCACGTGGCGTCGCCACAGGAGCACAGCTGCACCCCGTCGACGGCTTCCAGCCAGGTACCCGGGAACACGTCCCAGTGACGCTCCTCGGCGTAGCGAACGGCGGTCTCCAGCAGCGTTTCGCCGCGCTGCTTCGGAATCTGTGCGGCTTCGGTGGCCGGGATCGTCTCTTCCACGCTGAACACAACTCCCGCACCCACCTCGGGTTACGGCCGAAGCGCGCGCGGGGGAGGAGCACTGATTCCTCATCTGGGGCGCATGGGTGCATGTGTGGGGGCGCGCAGGAGGATCCGTGGCCCGGGCTGGGTAGCCAACTGTGGGGTCGGCTTCCGCCTTTACCCCGGCAATCCTCACAAGCCTCGCATTTTCGGTATGCCGACGGGGCATTGATCTTCACGGCCGGATCCTTTCGATGCACAGCCAGTGCCCGAAGGGCCGGATTCGGCGGTGGAAGAACGTCAACTCGGTGCGTGGGCAGGCACCGCAGCCACAGGGGGTACGCCATGGCCGCAAGGCCTCTCGTCGCGCGACAGCCGAACGAACGGCTGCAGGCGCTCATCCAGGAAGCGGGCTGCTCGAACGCAGGGCTGGCCCGCAGGGTCAACATGTGCGGCGCGGAGCACGGCCTCGATCTGCGCTACGACAAGACGTCCGTGGCGCGCTGGCTGCGCGGGCAGCAGCCGCGGGGACGGGCGCCGGCGATCATCGCCGAGGCGCTCGGCCGCAAGCTGGGCCGTACGGTCACGATCGACGAGATCGGCATGGCCAACGGCAAGAACCTCGCGTCGGGCGTAGGTCTCCAGTTCTCGCCGACGGTACTGGGGGCGATCGAGCAGGTCTGCGAGCTGTGGCGCAGCGACGTCGGGCGGCGGGACTTCCTGTCCGGCTCGTCCGTCGCCGCGTCCGCGCTGGTCGAGCCCAGCCGCGACTGGCTGATCTCGTCACCCGACTCGCAGGTGTCGCGCTCGGCGGGGCCGCGGGTGGGGCAGTCCGACGTGGCGGCGGTTCGCGCGATGACGCAGGCGCTCGTCGACCTTGATCACCAGTACGGCAGCGGGCATGTGCGCCCGGTCGTCGTGCACTACCTGAACAGCGTCGTCTCCGGGCTGCTGGCCGGGTCGTACCGGGAGGCGGTCGGGCGGGAACTCTTCGCCGCCGTCGCGCGGTTGACCGAACTCGCCGGGTACATGGCCATCGACACCGGGCAGCCGGGGCTCGCCCAGCGTTACTACATCCAGGCGCTGCGGCTGGCGCAGGCGGCGGGCGACCGGGGGTACGGCGGGTATGTGCTGGCCGCCTCCATGAGCCACCTGGCCGCGCAGCTCGGGAACCCGCGTGAGATCGCGCAGTTGGCGCGGGCGGCGCAGGAGGGGGCGCGGGGGCGCGTGACCCCGCGCGCGGAGTCCATGTTCTACGCGGCCGAGGCGCGAGGGCATGCGCTGATGGGCGACGCCCGGGCGGCCCAGGTCGCGTCCGGGCGGGCCGTGACCGCGCTGGAGACGGCGGATCCGGAGTCCGGGGACGACCCGGCGTGGATCGCGCACTTCGACGAGGCCTATCTCGCCGACGAGCTGGCGCACTGCCACCGTGACCTCGGCCAGGCCGAGGCGGCCGCGCGGCGCGCGGAGGAGTCGCTGGCGGGGCTTCCGGAGACCAAGGCGCGGCGCCGGGCGATCGGCTATGCGCTGCTCGCCACAGCACAGGTCCAGCAGCGCGAGATCGAACAGGCCTGCCACACGGGGCTGAAGGCCGTCGAACTCCTGGAGACGCTGCGTTCCAACCGGGGTGCCGAGTATCTGGAGGACTTCCAGCAGCGGCTGGAGCCGTTCCGGGACGAGCCGGTGGTAAGGGAGTTCGGGGCGCGGCTCGACCTGCAGACCGCGGCGTGAAACCAGCGGGTACGACTGCGTGAACGGCAGGGAAACGAAGGCGCCGGTGGGAAGGGAGAGCGTTAACAGCGGATTGGGGGCCGTTGCTGTTATCGCGGTCACAGGGACGCAGGTCACGTCCTTGGCCGCGTAGCAGCCGGAACGGAGGACCCGGTAGCGTGAGCCGACGATTCCGAAGGTCCCCCATTCGTAGGAGTCCCGGTGACGCAGAGTGGACAGGGCGAGGAGCCCTCGGCGCGGCAAGCGCGCGAAGGCATCGTGCTGCCCTCGGACGGTGGTGAGCCGCTGCTGCCGGGCATGACGGGCCGGCCGACGCCGATACCGGCCACGCCGCCGACGACACCCCCGCCCTCGGCGCCGCCCGGCGGCCAGGCCTGGGGCACCCCGTGGGGACCCGAGCAGCCCGCGACCCCGCCGCCGGCCGCGCCTGGCCAGGCCTGGGGGGCGCAGCCCGGTCAGTCGTGGGGCGGGCAGGAACAGCCGTACCAGGCGCAGGCGCCGGCCCCGTGGGGCGCGGCGCCTGAGGGCGCCGAGGGCATACCGTCCCAGCCGCTGCCGCCGGAGGGCGGGGCGTACGGCGGGGGCGTGCAGGGCGCACCGCCGAGCACGCCGTCGTACGGGCACGGCGGGCCGGCCGGTTCGTCGCTGCCCGCGCCGCAGCCGTCGTACGGGCAGAGCGGCGGTCCGTCCTCGGCGCCGCTGCCGCCCGCGGGCGGTCAGGCGTACGGGGCTCCGGGCGGGACTCCGCCGCTGCCGCCCGCCGGTGCGGAGACGTACGGCGCTCCCGGTGCCGGTGGGGCGCTGCCGCCTGCCCAGCAGGGCGGCCCGGGCGCGGCGCTGCCGCCCGTGCACGGCGGTTCCAACGCTCCGCTGCCGCCGGCCGCGTATGGTGCGCCCAACGCGCCCCTGCCGCACGCCGGTGCCGGGGCCGGTGGTTTCGGGGCTCCGTCGCCCCCGGCCGACGAAGGCGCCACCCAGTACATACCGCCGGTCAGTGCGGCCCCTGCGGGTGCGGACGACCAGGCCACCCGCTTCATACCGCCCGTCGGCACGCCCTCCGCGCCCGCCGCCTCCGAGGGCGCGACGCAGTACATCCCGCCGGTGGGGCCGGGCGCGTTGCCGCCCGAGGTGTCCAACGAGAGCACCCAGATCCTGGGGCGGGCCCGGCAGGGCGGCGGCGCCGGTCCCGCGGGCGGCGCCGGACCGATGCCGCAGGCGTCCGGGCCCGACGCCGACGCCACGCAGTACATCCCGCCGGTGCCAGGTCAGGCGGGCGGGGCGCCGCACGGCGGTCCGCAGCGGCAGCCGCTCTCCGACTTCGACAACCTCTTCCGCAGCGAGCCGGGCGGTGCGCCCCCGGCCGCGGCCACCCAGCAGCTGCCCCGCTTCCAGCAGCCGCCGCCGCAGCCGCAGGGCCGGCACGAGGGCGGGTACTTCCCGCCCGGCGCGGACAACCCGCACAGCCCCTACGGCCCGGGCGACGACGACGGTGGCCGAGGCGGCCGCGGCGGTCGTACGGGCTCCCGGCTGCCCCTCATCGCCGCCGTGGGCGTCGGTATCGCCGTGCTCGGCATCGGCGCGGGCGCGCTGCTCGCCGGCGGGGGCGGGGACGACGAGAAGGACGACAAGAACAGACCCGTCTCGGCCACGGCCCCGGCGACCGAGGGTTCCTCCTCGCCGTCAGCCGACCCGGCCGAGGAGCAGGCGATCGCCCTGGACAAGCTCCTCGCGGACAGCGGAGACAGCCGTACGTCCGTGATCAACGCGGTGGACGACGTGAAGTCCTGCGACAACCTCGCGCAGGCCGCCAAGGACCTGCGGGACGCGGCCGGGCAGCGCAACCAGCTGGTCACCGATTTGTCCAAGCTGAAGGTCGACCAGCTCCCGAACCACACCGAGCTGACCACCGCGCTGACCAAGGCGTGGCAGGCGTCGGCGTCCGCCGACAACCACTACGCGGCGTGGGCCGACCAGGTCGCCGGCAACGAGAAGCTGTGCAAGAAGGGCCAGGCCCGCTCCACCGGCCAGACCCAGGCCGGCAACCGCGCCAGCGGCACCGCCAGCACGCAGAAGAAATCGGCCGCGCAGCTGTGGAACACGATCGCCAAGAAGTACGGCCTGGCGGAGCGTCAGCCGACCCAGCTGTAGGACCGGCCGGGGGCCCGGCCGCAGGGCGGGCCCCCGGCGGTCAGTTCAGCTCGGCGGTCTGCAGCGTCCTCGTCACGTCGATGAAGCCCTTGCGGGCCGCCACCAGCCGGCCGTCCCGTACGACCTGGAGGGTGACCTTGCGGTTGACCAGACGGGGGTAGCCGACGGAGGCCAGGACGTCCTGGAACTTCCATCGCAGGGTCGGGGTCAGTCCGCCCGTGGAGACCTTCAGACCCTTGTTCAGGGCCTCCCGCACGGAGTCGGCACTCACCTCGCCGTCGCCCAGCGACTCGACGACCTTCTTGAACACCGTGTACGCGATCCATGTGGTCTGCACACCGGCGTCCGCGGGATCGATGCGGTTGTCGCCGAAGGCCTGCTCGCTGATCACCTTCTTCATGGCGTCCCAGCGCGGATCGCTCGCCACGGGGTACCAGCCGGTGATGTACGACCCCTCGTACGGGCTCGACGCCCCGCCGGTCGCGTTGATCACGGTCTGGTCGACGCTGCCGAGGACGGTGGCGGTGCGCACGTCGGAGTAGCCCTCGCGGGACCGCCGGAAGGAGTCCATGAAGGTGCTGGTGCGGTCGCCGAGGGCGGGCACCACGCAGCCCGTGTCCGACAGCCCGTCGATGGCGTAGTCCAGGGCCCGCGCCGACTGGGCCGCGTACTCGGTGGCGTCCTCGTCGGCCAACTGGTCGCTCGAGTCGGGGTGCCTGCCCGCCTTGAGACCGGAGTTGAGCAGGGGCGGCAGCTCGTCGCCCGCGATGCTGTCGGGGCGCACCAGTGCGACGGGGCCGCACCGGCGGGCCAGCTCCTTGCCGAGGCCCGCCAGGAGGGTGGGCTGGCCGCCGTTGACGGGGTAGGAGAGCGGGCTGGTGAACTCGGCGTTCGTGACGCCGTAGCCGCCTATGTACGGGATGCCGGCGCTCTCCAGCGAGGGCAGGAAGGTGTCGCCGTACTGGCTGTAGGAGCCGATGACCGCGACGACGTTCTCCTCGACCGCGCGGTCGGCGCACTTCGCCGCGGCCACGCTGTCGTTGTGGTCGTTGCAGGTGAGGACCTTCAGGTCCCGGCCGTTGATACCGCCGTGGGCGTTGACCCAGCGGGCGTACGCCTGCGCGAAGGCGGGCATACCGGGCTTGTTGGTGGCCTTGGTGTTCTCGGGGGCCCAGGTCATGACGGTGATCGGGCCATCCCCGGAACCCCCCGTGGTGCCGGGGATGACCCCGCATCCGACGGCGAGCGACGCACACGCCACCAGTGCCGCCGCGGTACGTGCGGAGGCGCGGCCGGGCCGGTTGGTGAGGGCGGGGAGGAAGGTGCTGCGGATGCGTCGCCTGCCGGTCATGGCTACGCACGATTCCGCCACATCACTAACCCGAGCGTGACCCTTGGTTATTATTCGGTGACGGGAAGGTGAATTACGGGGGCTGGTGAGGCTCCTGTGAGGGGGAACGTACGATCGATGACCGTGCAAGGTTCGGATAGCTCTTCCCGTCGCGGCCGTCGCTCATCCACCATGGGCGGCATGCCACTCAATGACATGCCGTGGTGGCGCTGGCGCAGCAATGTGCGCTCCGCGCTGCACATGCTCTCCGACCAGACGTTCCAGCGGGACGTCTGGCTCGCCGGTGTCGACGGGTACGGCGACGTCACCGACGCCGTCTACCGCCTGGTCGAGGACACCTGGCTGGACAACTGGTCGGCGGAGAAGTACGTCGGCACCATATTCCGGGACTCGCAGGAGGCGGCGCTCGTCGACACCGCCGTGCTGCGGGTGCTGCGGATCATGCACCAGGTCGGCCCGGACGCACCGGTCTCCGCGTACATGGAGCACCAGGGATGGCCGGAGGCGGTGCGGGCGGCGCGGGACGCGCACGTCCGGATGGCCATGGCCGACGGCGAGGACCCGGACGCACCGCCGCGCACCCTCGAGGTGCTGCGGATCATGACCCGGTCCGCGTAACGGGACGGCTGCCCGCCGAGGGCGTCGGATATGGGACCCTGTGCTGCATGAACGAGCAGTCCACCCGAGCCGCGGTCCCCGCCGAGCAGTACGTCCTCATCCTGTCGTGCCCCGACAAGCAGGGCATCGTGCACGCCGTGTCGAGCTACCTCTTCATGACCGGCTGCAACATCGAGGACAGCCAGCAGTTCGGTGACCACGACACGGGACTGTTCTTCATGCGCGTCCACTTCTCGGCGGAGTCGCCGGTGACGGTGGACAAGCTGCGGGCGAGCTTCGCGGCGATCGGTGACTCCTTCCAGATGGACTGGCAGATCCACCGGGCCGAGGAGAAGATGCGGGTCGTCCTGATGGTCAGCAAGTTCGGGCACTGCCTGAACGACCTGTTGTTCCGCGCCAGGATCGGTGCGCTGCCGGTGGAGATCGCCGCCGTGGTGTCCAACCACACCGACTTCGCCGAGCTCGTGGGGTCGTACGACATCCCCTTCCACCACATCCCGGTGACCAAGGACAACAAGTCCGAGGCCGAGGCGCAGCTGCTGGAGATCGTGCGCGAGGAGGGCGTGGAGCTGGTCGTGCTGGCCCGCTACATGCAGGTCCTGTCGGACGACCTGTGCAAGCAGCTGAGCGGGCGGATCATCAACATCCACCATTCCTTCCTGCCGAGCTTCAAGGGCGCGAAGCCGTATCACCAGGCTCACACCAGGGGCGTCAAGCTGATCGGCGCCACGGCTCACTACGTCACCGCCGACCTCGACGAGGGGCCGATCATCGAGCAGGAGGTCGAGCGGGTGGGGCATGACGTCACGCCGGACCAGCTGGTCGCGATCGGGCGGGACGTGGAGTGCCAGGCGCTGGCTCGGGCGGTCAAGTGGCATGCCGAGCGGAGGATTCTGCTGAACGGGCGGCGGACGGTCGTTTTCGCCTAGGAGCTCGGGGAGTTCTGCCTGCGGGGCGGCTGCGGGTGGTTCGTGGCTGCTCGCAGCCGCCCCCGAACCGCAAACCCGTCCCTACATCCGGCTCAAGCTCGCCGCCGCGAACAGCACATCCCTGATCGCCTCCCGGTCGCCGACCTGCCCCGCCGCCGCTTCCGTCGGAGACACATGCCCCGCGGCCAACCGGCAGAACTCCCCGCCGTCGAGCGCGATGTGCGCCACCTCGTGCTCCGCCGAGCCGACCGCCGCCGGTGAGTCCAGAGGGATCAGCCACTCCCCGCCACCCGAACCCTCGATCTCCAGCCGGAGGCTGCGGCCGGGCTCGCCGGCGGGCACCAGGTGGCGGTGCGGACCGGGAGACGGCGCCGCCAGCCCCGCTCGGCGGCGGGCCGAGAGCACAGTGGGGAGCATGCGCGCCGCCAGGTCGACCATGCTGTGCAGATCGCGGCCGGACGGCGGCTCGTACGGGTAGTCCACCGCCTCGGCGATGTCCTCCGCGTGCACCCAGCACTCGAAGGCGCGGTCCAGCATCGCGTCGCGCAGCGGGAGTTCGAAGTCGCCGTACGGCACCGACAGCTTGCCCGTGCCGCCGCCCGTGAAGGACACCGTGCGGACCAGGTCGTGGCTCTGCTCGCGCCACGGTGCCCGTACGGCACGCGTCGGCGGGTAGTGCGAGGCCCGCCAGTACGCCTCCGTGCGCGCGGAGGGGGTCGGGTGGTCCGCGGCCACGTCGCCCATCGGGTCCTGAAGGCCCAGCGCGACCGCCACCAGCCCGTCGACCGTCAGCAGATGTGCGATGACCCCGGCGACGGTCGTACGGCGGCTGGTCGGCTCGTCCTTCTCGAACCACCGCAGCCGCACGGGCGCGTGCCACTCGGCGTCGCCGAAGTCCTGCAGCAGGGCGTCGAGGCGGGCCGTCTGGGCGTCGTACGGCGTCGCCCACTCCGGCACCGGGATGCGCGGTGGGCGCCGCTCCAGGCAGCCCGCCAGGACGCGGGTGCGCAGGGACGGGTCCAGGTCGAGGGACTCGGCGGGATGCAGCAGACCGACGGCCTCGCGCAGCCGCCGCGCTTCGTCCGCGCAGGCACCGCAGTCGCCGAGGTGCTCCTCCACGGCCGCCGTCTCCTCCGTCGAGCAGGCGGCCAGCGCCCACGCGCCGAGGAGCGCCTTGAGCACCCGGTGTTCGAGGACGAGCGGGGGCCTGCGCGGCGCCGGGTCGGCGAGGTCCCGCACCTGCAGGTCGGGCAGGGGCTGTCCGGTGTCCTCGACGGAGGCGCGGGGGAGCGGTATGCGGGGCGGCAGGTCCGGGCCCGGCTCGGGGGTGGGATGCCGGTCGTCGCCGTTGCCGCTGCTCATGCCGTCCGCTCCAGGGGAGGCGTCCGCCGAGCCGCTCTCCGTCTCGCCTTTCTCGTACGGCTCCTCGCCCCCGTGTCCGCCCTGCCCCTCGTGCTCGTCGTACACCTCGAACCGTCCTGGCTCGTTCACACCGCACCCCCGTATCCCGGCGGTGCCCCTGGCGCGGCTCCGGCGTCGTGGGCCGTGGAGAGGAGCTGCAGGCCCAGGCGGAGGCGGCGGCGGGCCTCGTCCTCGGTGACGCCGAGGTCGACGGCGGTCTGGCGGTAGTCGCGGCGCTGGAAATAGGCCAGTTCCAGGGCGGCGCGCAGGGGGACGGGCATCGACTGGACGATGTAGTCGGCCCGGGCGGCGACCGAGGCGTGCCGCACCTTGCGCTCCAGTTCCTCGGTGGAGCCCTGGTCGCCGGCCTGGACGAGGGCGGCGGTCTCGGTGGCGCGCAGCCGCTGCACGGCGAGGCGGTGGGTCAGCGCGGCGACCCAGGAGCGCAGCGGGCCCTGCTTGGGGTCGTAGGTGTCCGGGTGCTCCCAGACATGGGCGAAGACGTCGCGGGTGAGGTGGTCGGCGGCGCGCTCGTCGCCCAGCACGGTGTGGGCGAGGCCGTGCACCAGCGAGGCGAACCGGTCGTAGAACTCGCCGAGGGCGGCCGCCTCACCGCGGGCGAGACGCTGCTGCATCTTGCGGTCCCAGCGGGGCGGTGCGTCCTTCTTCGCCATACGGCCCCCTCACCGGTCCGTCCCTGTCCAGCGTGTGTCCGCCGTCTCCCCGAATGTAGTCGGCACGGCTGACAGCGCACGCCCCTTTGTCGCAATGTGCGCCCCTGGAAGAGCCATGGCTGGTGACGCACCTCGCACTCGTGATAGGGGGCCTCGGCGGAGGGCACAGGGCCTCGCACCCGCTCGGTTACCCGGGCATCGTGCGATCAGACCCGATCGAACAGGATTGAATGCGACTGAAACAAGCCTCTTCTGATCGGTGACCGTTTTCTGGAGGGTGTTTCAGGGAACAGCCGCTGGGCAGCCGCGCTGCAAGGAAGCGTAGGAGTCGCTTCCGGTTCGGCGGGGTCGGCGAGCGAGGGGCGTGGTGGTGACGGTGAAAGTGACCGGCGGCGAGCGGGGCGACTGGGCCGTGCTCCAGGTGTCGGGCGAGCTGGATCTGGTGACCTCGCCGGTGATGCGTCAGCACATCCATGACGTGGTGGCCGAGGGGCGCCACAGCCTCGTCCTGGACCTCTCCGAGGTCCTGTTCTGCGACTCCAGCGGGGTCGGCGTCCTCATCGCCGCCCGCCGACTGATCCGCTCCTGCCAGGGCAGCCTGCGGCTGATACTCCCCGCGCAGGGCGCGGCGGACGGATCGCACGTCAACCGGGTCCTGGGGGCGCTGGGAGTGCGCCGGCTGTTCGAGGTCTACCCGGACGTCGCGGCGGCGGTCGCGGACGACGCGGGACCGCTGTCGGCCTGAGGAACCCGCTGTCGGCCCGAGGGGCGTGAACAGCGCACATTCCCTCGAAGTGCCACACGGTTGTCCCAAAATTCCCCCGGTCTTGGCACAACCGCCGCTTTCCCGCGCCCGGACGGCCCGAGGCGTCGTACGCTCCCTGCCAGAGGTACCCCACGTGACGTAAGGCGGCCCGATAAGACATGGTCAGCAGCGAGTACGAGCGCAGGATCGCCGCCCGGTTCGCCACCTTCGACCAGGACGGCAACGGCTACATCGACCGGGAGGACTTCAGTGCGGCGGCCAAGGCGCTGCTCGCGGAGTTCGGCACCACCGCCCGGTCCGACAAGGGCCAGGCCCTGTACATCGGGGCCGAGGCGTTCTGGCAGGGCATGGCCGGGATCGCGGACCGCGACGGCGATCAGCGCATCACCCGCGAGGAGTTCGTGAACGGCGCGGTCAAGCGGCTGCGCGACAATCCGGACCGGTTCGCGGAGATCGCCCGCCCCTTCCTGCACGGCGCCCTGGCCGTGGCGGACCCCGACGGTGACGGATACGCCACCGTCACCGACACCGCGCGCGTGCTCGGTTGCCTCGGGGTCGCGCAGGACGTCGCCCAGGCGGCCGCCGCCGCGCTCGACGCGGACGGCGACGGCAAGGTGGCGGAGAGCGAGATCGTGACCGCGTTCGCCCGCTACTTCACCGTTCCCGAGTGATCCGGGAATCCCCGGCTCCCGCCCGGGTCCCGGCTCCCGCGCCGGTCCCGGCTCCCGCGCCGGTCCCGGCTCCTACGCCGATCCCGAGAAGCGCTCCCTGAGCTTGTACTTGAGGACCTTCCGCAGGGTCTCGTTGCGCGGAAGGGCGTCGACCACCTCCAGTTGCTCCGGCAGCTTGTGCCTCGACAGCCCTTCCCCGCGCAGGTAAAAGGTCAGTTCCTCGAGCGTCGGCTGCTGCGTGACGCCGGGCGGCCGCTCCACGACCGCGCAGACCCGTTCCCCGCGCTCCGCGTCCGGCAGCCCGATCACCGCCACGTCCCCGACGGCCGGATGCCGGTGCAGCAGGTCCTCGATCTCCTTCGCCGAGACGTTCTCGCCCTTGCGGATGATCACGTCCTTGAGCCGGCCGGTCAGCACCAGATGCCCGCTGTCGGTCAGATACCCGAGGTCACCGGTGCGCAGGAACCCCTCAGCGTCGAAGGCCGAAGCAGTCTGCGCCGGGTCCAGATACCCCTGGCACACCGCCTCCCCGCGCAGCCGCACCTCCCCCTCCACGATCCGTATCTCCATCTCCTCGGGCGGCCGCCCCTCCGTCGTCGCCAGGTTGTCCGCCGTGTCGTCCGGCGCCCCCATCGTGATCATCGGCACCTCGGTCATGCCGTAGCCGTGCGTGAGCTGCACGCCCATCTCGCGCACCACCGCGTGATACAGCTCCGGCGGCTTCGGCGCCCCGCCGCCCGCCAGCAGCCGCAGCGAGGGGACGACCTTCCCGCCGCCCGGCAGCCTGCGCTGCTCCGTCAGGAACATCGAGTAGAACGCCGTCGACCCGCCGGCGATCGTCACGCCGTGCCCGCGGTACGCCGCCAGCGCGTCCGGCAGCGCGAACTGCTCGAACATCACCGCGGGGAAGCCGTACAGCAGCAGCATCACCATGTAGTCGGGGCCGCCTATGTGCGCGTACGGGAAGGCGATCGACCCGATGTCGTCGGCCGTCGGCCGCAACGCGTGTGCCAGGCAGGAGCCGCCCGCGATCAGTGAACGGTCCGTGTGCAGTACGCCCTTGGGGTCGGACGTCGTCCCCGAGGTCCAGTAGATCCAGCGGACGGAGGTGCCCTCGACGGGCGGCGGGGGGAGCACGGCGGGATCGCCGTCGGGCAGGGTGTCGTACGCCTCGAAGATCCCCTTCGCGCCCAGTCGCCGTGCCATCCCGGTGTGGTCGAAGCCCCGCCACTCGCCCGGCACCGCGAAGAACTCCGCCTTCGACTCCCGCAGCGCGAAGCCGACTTCGCGGTCCCGGTAGAACGGGATGACCGGCGACTGCACGGCGCCCAGGCGGGCCAGCGCGAAGGAGAGCAGGGCCGTCTCGATGCGGGTGGGCAGCTGCCAGGCGACGACCGTGCCGGGGCGTACGCCCATGTCGTACAGGCCGGCCGCCACGCGCTCGGCACGCGCGCGTAGGTCGCCGAAGCTCAGCGAGCGGTCGTCCTGGAGGAGGACGGGTCGGTCGGGGGTCAGTTCGGCACGGCGTGCGACCAGTTCCCAGAGTGTGCGTGAGGAACCCAGGGCGTGTGCGGTGTCGTTCACGACAACCCCCTCCAGCTGACGATGTGTCAGATCGTGCGGAGAGCGTAGGGCTCACCGCCTTGTCGGTCCAGGGGTGCGGGGCTAGCCTGCGGGTGAATCTGACGGATCGTCAGGCAGGTGGTGGATGGACCTCACGTACACGCGCGAAGAGGAGGAGTTCCGGGCGCGCTTGCGGGAGTGGCTGGGCAAGACCCTTCCCGCGCTCCCGCCGAAGCCGTCCCCCGACGACTGGCCGGGGCGCCGCGCCTACGACCTCGGCTGGCAGCGCAGGCTGTACGACGCCGGGTACGCCGACGTCCACTGGGACGCGTCGCCGACCATGCGGCTGATCTTCCTGGAGGAGACCGAGAAGGCGGGCGCGCCCTATGTGGGCGCCGGCTTCGTCGGGCTGCTGCACGCGGGGCCGACCATCGCCGCCGAGGGCACCGCCGAGCAGCGGGCGCGCTGGCTGCCGCCGATCCTGCGCGGGGACGAGGTCTGGTGCCAGGGCTTCAGCGAACCGGACGCCGGATCCGACCTCGCGGCGCTGCGCACGCGCGCGCGTAGGGACGGCGACGACTATGTGGTGAGCGGGTCCAAGATCTGGACCTCCCATGCGGAAGTGGCCGACTGGTGCGAGCTGTTGGTGCGCACCGATCCCGAGGCGCCCAAGCATCGCGGGATCAGCTGGCTGGCCATGCCCATGGGCGCGCCGGGCATCACCGTACGGCCGCTGAGGACCCTCGCCGGGTCGGCCGAGTTCGCCGAGGTCTTCCTCGACGACGTGCGGGTGCCGGTCGCCAACCGGGTCGGGGACGAGAACGACGGCTGGCGCGTGACGATGGTGACCCTCTCCTTCGAGCGCGGCACGGCCTTCGTGGGCGAGGTCGTCTCCTGTCGGCGCGTCCTGCGCGAACTCGCCGTGGAGGCCCGCAAGAACGGGCGCTGGGACGATCTGGTGCTGCGGCGAAGGCTCGGGCGGCTGAACGCCGAGTTCCGGGCGCTGTGGCGGCTGACGCAGTGGAACGTGAGTGAGGCGGAACAGTCCGGCGGGGTGCCGGGTGTCGGAGGTTCGGTTTTCAAACTGAGGTACTCGCACGCCCGCCAGGAGCTCTACGACGCGGCGGCCGACGTACTGGGACCGGAGTCCCTCGACCTCGACCGGCCGTGGGCCCTCGACCGGCTGTCCTCGCTGTCGTACACCATCGCGGCCGGCACCTCGCAGATCCAGCGGAACATCGTGGCCGAGCGGATTCTCGGGCTGCCGAAGGGGCGGTGACGGATGCGCTTCCAACTGACCGACGACCAGCGGGCGTTGCGGGACGGCGTACGGGAGCTGTTGACGCGCCGCTTCGGCGCCGAGGCGCTGCGGGCCGCGGTCGACGCGCCCGGACGCCTGGACCGGGCGCTGTGGCGCGAGCTGGGGGCGGCCGGGTTCTTCGCGCTGCGGCTGCCGGAGACGGAGGGCGGCGTCGGACTCGGGCTGCCCGAGGCGGTGTTGGCGTTCGAGGAGGCGGGCCGCGCACTGCTGCCGGGGCCGCTGGTGGCCACCCACCTCGCCGCGGGCGACGTCCCCGGCGCGGCCACCGGGGAGGCGGTCGTGACGGCCGCAGGCAACGGCCTGGTGGAGTGGCTCGCTGCGGCGGACGTCGTACGGGGCGACGCGGCGGGGGCCGTACCCCTGCGGTCGGTCGACCCGCTGACGCCCCTGCACCGGGTTCCCCTGGCCTGTGCCGTGGATCCCGTCGCCGTGCTCCTCACCGCGGCCGAGCAGCTCGGCAGCGCCGCGCGCGCGTGCGAGCTGGCGGTGCAACACGCCCGGGCGCGTGAGCAGTTCGGGCAGCCGATCGGCGCGTTCCAGGCGGTGAAGCACCTGTGCGCGGAGATGCTGGTGCGCACCGAGACGGCTCGCACGGCTGTCTACGCGGCGGCCGTCACCGCCGACCCGCTCGACATCGACGCGGCCCGGTTGCTCGCCGACGAGGCGGCCGTGCACGGCGCCCGCGACTGTCTCCAGGTGCACGGCGGCATGGGATTCACCTGGGAGTTCGAGGTCCACCTGCATCTGAAGCGCGCATGGGTGCGGACACACCGTTCCGGAGCCGCTACGGACAGTGAGGAACGGTTGGCTGCCGAACTTCTCGCACACTCGACCTAAAGAGGCTTGGTCTGCGATATCGCCGACGGCGCTCGTACGGATGTCGCGGATTGTGGCATACCGGAATTACGGAGCGTTGATATCGGGTTGTGTCCTACGCGTGACTCGTCACGGCCTGGAGTCGGCGGTCTGCTCCGGTACCTTGTGTGAGATGCGAGTGGTTCCGAGCATGAGCCATGGCGGAGTTGCCCTTGAGGTGGCCCCGGATCCGGCGGTGCGCCCCGCTGCTCGCAGGGCGGGAGGGCTTTCTGTCCCCGCCTGTTCGACTCCTCGCAACAAGCGTCGCACAGTATGCCGCACGGGTACTCCTTCGCGCTGGAATATGCCCGAAGCGCTTGTTGGGGTGACTGTACGTCAACCATGCTGTCAGCTAAGGGATTCACGTTCCGTGACCCTGGCTTTGGCCATTGTTCTGGCCATGAAAAAAATGGCTAGGATCGTGGCCCTCGTGAGGCGCGGGGTTATGTGTCCGCCGGTTCGGATGGTGTGAGCGGTGCAGGTGCTTCAAGTGCAGCTGGAGATCCGGCCCGACCCCGCTGAGGTGGGGCGAGCCCGGCGGTGGGCCCGCTCGCGGCTCGCCGGATCCGGGATAGGGGTCGACGAGCCGCTCGCCGAGACGCTGATCCTGCTCGTGTCCGAACTCGTCACCAACGCCGTGGTGCACACCGGTTGTCCGGCCGTGCTGCGGCTGTCCCTGCCGGGGGCGGCCCAGGAGGCCGCCACCGTACGGCTGGAGGTGGCCGACCGCAGCGACCGTGCGCCCGTGCCCCGGTGTGTTGACGGTGACGCGACGGGCGGCCGGGGCCTCGCGCTGGTCGACGGTCTGGCGGACCGGTGGGGCTGGAGCTCCGAGGGTGCCGGCAAGCGGATCTGGTGCGAACTGGATCGTGCCGCGGAGTCGGAGGGGCCTGCCTCCGCCTACGGGAGCGGGGCGTCGGCGTATGAGGGTCTCGCGTACGAAGCGGTGTGACGGGCGCACGTCGCCACAACTGCGCCGGGTTCGGTGCACGGTTGCAGAAAGCGCTGTCTCTCCTGCTCGGGTCGGCATCGGTGCGCCCGGGCATGCTTCTGTGCGCGCCTGCTACAAATAGGGCTTAAGTAACAAATCCCCGTGTGGGTGTTGACGCCGAGTGTCCGGTTGATCACGCTTGTGGTCAGCGATTCGCCGCGAGGGGACGACGAGGGCTTCGGTGACGGAAGCCCTCGCCGAGTGTGGGTCGTGATTCGGCGTCGGTTCTCTCAGGGCAGGGGGAGTCGAGGAACCGGGGCGGGTACGCCGGAGTCGGATGGTGGCGCGGCGCCGTGCTCGGGGCGGTCGGGCCGCGCCGCCAGCCGACCTCGTCAGAGCAGGGCCACGGGTGCGACGGGAGTCCCGGTGCCGCCGACGAAGGGCTCGGGCATCGCCGACAGCAGGAACGCGTAGCGGCCCACTTCTCCACAGGCTGTGGACAACTCTTCGAGATTCCAGTTCTGGCCCTGAAGCATCCCCATTTCCACCAGGTCGAGCGCGTGCACGGGCAGCCATAAATCCTCTGTCTCGGGCGGAAAGATCTCAAACGTGAGCGTGTCGTTCGCGACCGCGGCCACATCGCGCGCGTGGAACCACTCCGGCGTACGGATCGACAGGCCGGGCGAGGGGTAGCCGTACGCGTGCTTGTCGCCGGCGAGGAAGACCTGGATCTGCCCCGTCCGGACGAGCACGATGTCGCCGGCACGCACGCGCGTGCCCGCGAGTTCCTCGGCCGCCTCCAGGTCCTCCGGGGTGACCGCGTGCCCGCCGTCGAGCCGGGCGACGCCACGCGCGCGTGCCACGTCCAGCAGTACGCCCCGCGAGACGATGTGCCGCGCCTTGTCGATGCCGCTGAACTCGGCGCCGCCGTGCGGGGTGATGGTGTCGGCGGGGCGGCCGTTGTAGAGCCGGCCCGAGTGCGAGACGTGGGTGAGCGCGTCCCAGTGGGTGGCCGCCTGCAGGCCCATGGTCACGATGTCGTCGCTGCAGGCGACGGTTCCCGGGCCGAAGATCTCCTGGTTGATCTGCACCATGGCGTGCAGCGGGTTCACGCGTCCGGGGATCATCCCGGTCTGGACGCCGTCCTGTTGCAGGGGCAGGGCGAGGGGGATGCGGCGGCCGGTGCGGACGCAGGCGGCCGCCTCGCGGACGACGTCGTCGGTGATCAGGTTCAGGGTGCCGATCTCGTCGTCGGAACCCCAACGGCCCCAGTTGTTCACGCGCTTGGCGATCTCATGGAACGCGTCCGGCAGTGACATGAGTCCTCCCCGGGGCTTGTCTCCGCGTATCTGACGGGTCGTAGAATCGATTCGAATCTAACGGACCGTCAGAAACTGCGGGAAGGGGCCGGGGCATGGGGAACTTCTTGGCAGGCAAGGTCGTCGCCGTGACGGGTGCCGGGCGAGGGATCGGACGGGCGGTGGCCCTGGCGGCCGCGGCCGAGGGGGCGCGGGTCGTCGTCAACGACTACGGCGTCTCCATGGACGGCGCGTCGCCCACCAGCGCGGTCGCCGAGGCCGTCGTCAAGGAGATCGAGGCGGCCGGCGGGGAAGCGGTCGCGGTCGGGGACGACATCTCCACGATGGCGGGTGGACAGCGCGTCGTCGATACCGCGGTGTCGGCGTACGGGCGGATCGACGGAGTCGTGTGCGTCGCCGGGATCCTGCGGGAGCGGATGCTGTTCAACATGACCGAGGAGGAGTGGGATCCCGTTGTCGCCACTCATCTGAAAGGGACCTTCACGGTTTTCCGGGCTGCCTCCGCGGTGATGCGGAAACAGCGGGCCGGGACCTTGATCGGGTTCACCAGCGGGAATCATCAGGGGTCGGTTTCGCAGGCGAATTACAGCGCGGCGAAGGGTGGGGTCATCTCGCTGGTGCGGAGCGCTGCGCTGGGCTTGAACAAGTACGGGGTCACCGCGAATGCGGTGGCGCCGGTGGCTCGTACGCGGATGTCGGCGAACGTTCCCATGGAGTTGGCGGAGATCGGCGAGCCGGAGGATGTCGCGGCGTTCGTGGTTTATCTGCTGTCGGACGCGGCTCGGGAGCAGGGGGTTACCGGGCAGGTGTACACCGTGGCCGGGCCGAAGATCGCGGTGTGGGCTCAGCCGCGGGAGCTGCGCGCCGCTTATGCCGGTGGTTCATGGACGCCGGAGCGGATTGCGGAGGTATTGCCGGGGTCGGTGGGGGTGGATCCGATGCCGATGCTTGCGCGGGTGGAGGCGATGGAGAGGGCGGCACGGGACGGTTCTCGGCCGAACGCCTAATAGCTCGGGGGGATGTGTCGTGGGGCGGCTGCGGGTTTGTTGTGGCTGGTCGCGCCCACGCGGCGGAGCCGCATAGTGACACAGCCCCTCGCCCCTGAAGGTTGGATACCTGACCGGTGCCTAGGAGGTCCCTGTGGACTTTGGATTCACCGCTGAAGACGGGGCGTTTCGGGAGGAAGCCAGGGCGTGGCTCTCCGAGCATGTCGCGGGTGCTCAGGAGCGTCGTACCTGGGAACGCACCTTAGGGAAAGCCGGGTGGATCGGGCTCGGGTGGGCCGAGGGCGGGTACGGGAATCGGTCCGCCACGCTGACTCAACAGGTCGTCTGGGCCGAGGAATACGCGCGGTCGGGTGCCCCGCCGCGTTCCGGGCACATCGGGGAGAACCTGTTGGGGCCCACTCTCCTTGCCCACGGGACCGATGAGCAGAAGGCTCGCTTCCTGCCTCCGATCGCCGTCGGTGAGGAACTGTGGTGCCAGGGGTACAGCGAACCCGGTGCCGGGTCCGACCTCGCGGGGGTCCGTACGAAGGCCGAGCTCGCCTCGGACGGGACGTACCGGGTCACCGGGCAGAAGATCTGGACCTCGCTCGCCCGTGAGGCCGACTGGTGCTTCGTGCTCGCCCGGACGGATCCGGACTCGACCCGCCACCATGGGCTGACCTTTCTGCTGGTTCCCATGGATCAGCCGGGGCGTATCGAGGTGCGGCCCATCCGGCAGATGACCGGCACCAGCGACTTCAACGAGGTGTTCTTCGACGGTGCGCACGCGCGCGTGGAGCACGTCGTCGGGGGTGAGGGAGCGGGGTGGACGGTGGCGATGGGGCTGCTCGGGTTCGAGCGAGGGGTGTCCACGCTCGCCCAGCAGATCGGGTTCGCGCAGGAGTTGGGGCGGGTCGTGGAGGCGGCCGTGCGGTCCGGTGCCGTGGGTGATCCGGTCCTGCGGGAGCGGCTGGTGCGGCAGTGGGCCGAGCTGCGGGTGATGCGGTGGAACGCGCTGCGCACACTGGGGCGGGGCGGGGACGCGGGTGCGCCCAGTACGGCCAAGCTGCTGTGGGGTGGCTGGCATCAGCGGCTCGGGGAGCTGGCGATGCAGGTGCGGGGGGCCGCGGCGGGGATCGGGCCGGTGGAGTGGTCGCCCTCCGCGCCGTACGAACTCGACGAGGCGCAGCATCTGTTCCTGTTCTCCCGGGCCGACACCATCTACGGCGGCTCGGATCAGGTACAGCGCACGATCATCGCCGAGCGGGTGCTCGGGCTGCCCAGGGAACCCAAGGGGGTTGTGTGATGCGCGGCGTGGTGTTCGACGGGAAGCGGGTCGAGGTCGCGTACGACCTGGAGGTGCGGGATCCCGGGCCGGGTGAGGTGGTGGTCGGGATCTCGGCCGCTGGGTTGTGCCACAGCGATCTGTCTGTGGTGGACGGGACCATACCTTTCCCCGTTCCTGTGGTGTTGGGGCATGAGGGGGCGGGGGTGGTCGAAGCGGTGGGTGTGGGGGTCACCCATGTCGCACCGGGGGACCATGTGGCCCTGTCCACCCTCGCCAACTGCGGGACGTGCGCCGAGTGCGATCGGGGGCGGCCGACCATGTGCCGGCAGGCGATCGGGCGGCCCGGGCAGCCGTTCGTCCGAGGAGGGCGGCCCGTCTTCCAGTTCGCGTCCAACTCGGCTTTCGCCGAGCGGACCGTGGTGAAGGCCGTGCAGGTGGTCCGGATCCCGAAGGACATTCCCATGCCCTCGGCCGCGCTCATCGGGTGCGGGGTGCTGACCGGGGTGGGCGCCGTGCTGAACCGGGCGAAGGTGGACCGTGGGGACAGTGTGCTCGTCATCGGTACCGGGGGCATCGGGCTCAACGTCCTTCAGGGGGCGCGGATCGCGGGTGCGCTGCGGATCGTCGCCGTCGACGCCAATCCGGCGAAGGAGGCGGTGGCACGGCGGTTCGGGGCGACCGACTTCCTGACGTCGGTGGAGGGGGTGCGCGAGCTGCTGCCCACGGGGGCGGACCATGCCTTCGAGTGCGTGGGGCGCGTCGAGTTGATCCGGGCGGCCGTCGATCTGCTCGACCGGCACGGGCAGGCGGTTCTGCTGGGGGTTCCGCCGGCCGGCGCCGAGGCCTCCTTCGTCGTGTCGTCCATGTACCTGGACAAGTCGATCCTGGGGTGCCGGTACGGGTCGTCGAGGCCGCAGCGGGACATCGCGCTGTACGCCGACCTGTACCGGGAGGGGCGTCTGCTGCTGGACGAGTTGGTGACGGAGACGTACCCGGTCGAGGAGTTCGAGAGGGCGGCGGCGGATGCGGAGGCGGGGAAGGTGGCCAGGGGGGTGCTGACCTTCTGAGGCGGTCGGCTTTCCGGTTCTGAGCGGCCGGCCTTCCGGCTCTGGGACGGTTGGCTCTCCGGGGGCCGCGAGGTGGTCCGGCGCCGTTTTCCACAGGCCCGGAAATCGGCTGCCGGGTTGTCGGTGGCGGCGCTTACCTTCATCTCCATGACCTATCGAGACGTCGCCTCCAAGCAGGTCCTGATCTGGGCCTGCACCGCCGTCGCCTCTCGTATGCCGGTCGCCATGACGCCGTTGGCCCTGGTGTTCCTGGTGCGGGAGCGGCCCGGCGGCTACACGCTGGGTGCGACGCTCGCGGCCGCCTATGTGCTCGGCGAGATCATTGCCGCCCCGGTCCTCGGGATGCGGCTGGACCCGGCTCGCGGCCGGCGCCGTCTGGTCGCCGGGCTCGCGGGCGGGACGGTGGGGTTCGCGGGGCTCGGGGTGCTGGCCGGGGCGCATCCCGTGGTGCTGGCGGCGTTCGCGTTCCTGGCCGGTGGGGCACCGGCCGCGACCGCCGGCGGCCAGCGGGCGCTGCTGACCGCGCTGGTCCCGGAGCGCGCCGTGGCGCAGGCGCTGTCGGCCGAGTCGATGCTGATGTCCGGCGTGTGGGCCGTCTCCCCGGTCGCGGTGGCCGGCCTCGCCCTCGAGGTGGCGCCACGGGTGCCGCTGCTCCTCGCGGGCGCCCTGATGGCGTCGTCGATCGTGGGCCAGCTGCTGCTGCCGGCCGGCTGGTCGAACGGGGAGCAGGAGGGGGAGGCGGGCCGGGCCAGGACTCGCGTGCTGATACGCGCCTGGCCGGTGTACGTCACGGGCGCGGCCAGCATCACGTTGATGGGCCTGTCCGAACTCACCCTGCCGGCCCTGCTCGAACAGCGCGGTATCGGCGTGGGCTGGTCCGGCCCGATGCTGGCGGGCATGGCCCTCGGGGCGGGGCTCGGGGCGTTCCTGTACGGCCTGAGGTCGTGGCCGGGGCGGCTCCGCGCACGCAGTGTGGTGCTGATGTGCGGGATGTCGGTCTTCGTGTCCCTCGCCGCGCTGATACCGGGCGCGGCCGGGATCGCGATCGCCCTCGTCCTGGCCGGCATGCTCCAGTCGGGTGCCCTGATCACCCGTAACCTGTCCCTGCGTGAGGCGTTGCCGCCGAGCGCCCTGGCCGCCGGGTACTCCGTGCTGTACGCGGCCGCGGGCGCGGGCTACGCGGCGACGGGCTCCCTTGCGGGCGGCCTGCTCCAGGTGGTGACGCCGTCCACGGCCATCCTGGCCGGAGTGCAGCTGACGCTGGTGCTGACCGCGCTCGGCTGGTGGGGCGAGGCCCGCCGGGACGCCTCGAGTGCGGACGCCTCAAGTGCCGCCGTGGGCCCGGACGTCGTCACGGCTCCCGGCGCGGAAGGTGCGCCGATAGCTGGTGGGTGTGACACCGAGCGCCGTCTGTAGGTGCTGTCGCATCGACTGGGCCGTGCCGAAGCCGGCGTCCCGGGCGACCTGGTCCACGGACAGGTCGGTGGACTCCAGCAGGTGCCGGGCGCGTTCCACCCGCTGCTGGGTGAGCCACTGGCCGGGGCTGACGCCGACCTCCTCGCGGAAGCGGCGTGTGAAGGTGCGTACGGACATGGACTCCTGGTCCGCCATGTCGCGCAGCTGGATCGGCTCGTGGAGCCGGCCCAGCGCCCAGGCGCGGGCCGTGGTCGTGGACGCCTGCTGCGGGTCGGGGACCGGGCGGTGGATGTACTGGGCCTGGCCGCCGTCCCGGTGGGGCGGTACGACGGTGCGGCGGGCCACTTCGTTGGCGATCGCCGTGCCGTGGTCGCGGCGGACGATGTGCAGACACAGGTCGATCCCGGCCGCGACGCCGGCCGAGGTGAGGACGTCGCCGTCGTCGATGAACAGGACGTCCGGGTCGACCTCGATCTTCGGGAACAGCTTCTGGAAGCGCTCGGCGTCGGCCCAGTGCGTGGTGGCGGGACGGCCGTCCAGGTAGCCGGCGGCGGCGAGGACGTACACGCCCGTGCAGATGGAGGTGAGCCGGGTGCCGGGGCGGATGTGGGCGAGGGCGGCGGCCAGGTCGTCGGTGAGGACTCCCTGCTCGAAGACCGGGCCGAGTTCGTACGACGCCGGGACGACGACGGTGTCCGCGGTGGCCAGCGCCTCCGGGCCGTGCTCGACCTGGATGGCGAAGTCGGCGTCCGTCTGCACCGGGCCCGGCGGCCGGATCGAGCAGGTGACGACCTCGTAGAGACGCCGACCCCGGGCGTCCCTGGGGCGGCCGAAGATGCGGTGCGGGATGCCCAGCTCGAAGGGGAGGGCGCCGTCGAGGGCGAGCACGACGACGCGGTGCGGGCGGAAGGGTTCCTGTGGGGCGCCCGCCGAGCTGATGGCCGTATCCATGGCCCGATCCTAACGAATGCTGTCCTCCGGGCCACTCGTTCGGACCGATCACAGGCCTGAAGCTCTATGTCGTGACCCAGACAACCGAGGCGGCAGCCGCCGCAGAGGACACCCGGCCGATCAAGAAGTCCCGCCCGTGGCGGAGCCGCGGAGGGTCACTGCACCGCGCGTGGTTCGTCGCCGCCGTCGCCTTCGTCACGATCATCGGCGCCGCCGCCTTCCGCTCCCTGCCGGGCCTGCTCATCGACCCGCTGCACCAGGAGTTCGGCTGGTCACGCGGCACGATCAGCGCCGCGGTCTCGATCAACCTCGCGCTGTACGGGCTCACCGCGCCGTTCGCCGCCGCCCTGATGGACCGCTTCGGCATCCGGCGTGTGGTCGCGGTCGCGCTCACCGTGATCGCGCTCGGCTCGGGCCTGACCTACTGGATGACGGCGGCCTGGCAACTGCTGCTGTGCTGGGGCCTGCTGGTGGGCCTCGGTACCGGTTCGATGGCGCTGGCCTTCGCCGCGACGGTCACCAACCGCTGGTTCACCGAGCGGCGCGGACTGGTCACCGGCATCCTCACCGCCGCCTCGGCCTCCGGCCAGCTGATCTTCCTGCCGGTGCTGTCCTGGCTGGTGGACCAGCACGACTGGCGCCCGGCCGCGGTGACGGTGGCCCTGGCCGCCCTCGCGGTCGTCCCCTTCGTCTGGCTGCTGCTGCGCGACCACCCGGCCGACGTCGGCCTGAAGCCGTACGGCGCGAAGGAGTTCGTGCCCAAGCCGCCCCCCGTGCCGGGCGCCGCGCGCCGGGCGGTCACGGTGCTTTTCTCGGCGGCCCGCACCGGCCCCTTCTGGCTGCTGGCCGGCTCCTTCGCGATCTGCGGCGCCTCCACCAACGGCCTGATCCAGACCCACTTCGTGCCCGCCGCCCAGGACCACCACATGCCCATCCAGGCCGCCGCCTCGCTGCTCGCGGTCATCGGCGTGTTCGACGTGGTCGGCACGATCGCCTCCGGCTGGCTCACCGACCGTTTCGAGGCGCGCCGGCTGCTCGCGGTGTACTACGCGCTGCGCGGGATCTCGCTGCTGTTCCTGCCGATGCTGCTGGCCCCGAGCGTCCACCCGCCGATGATCTTCTTCATCGTCTTCTACGGCCTCGACTGGGTCGCCACCGTCCCGCCCACGGTCGCCCTGTGCCGGGAGCAGTACGGCGACGACAGCGCGATCGTCTTCGGCTGGGTCCTCGCCTCCCACCAGGTCGGCGCCGCGCTGGTGGCCTTCCTCGGCGGGGTCGCGCGGGACGTCTTCGGGACGTACGACATGGTCTGGTACTCGTCGGGGGCACTGTGCGCGGCGGCGACGTTGATGGTGCTGGTGATCCGGCGGCGTACGGCGGACGGTGTGGCCGTGGCCTGAGTGTCGGGGCCGGTGCCGGTGCCTGGGCCGGTCAGGCCCAGGCGACGAGCTGGAGGATCACGCCGTTCGGGTCGGTGACCTGGAAGAGGCGCTCGCCCCAAGGCTCCTCGCGCAGCGGCATGGTGATGGAGACGCCTTCGCTCTGCAGCCGCTCGTATTCGGCGTCCAGGTCGGCCACGGTGAACGCGGTGATCACACCCGCGGCGTGCTGGTCCCTGACCCCCTCGGGCAGCACCTCGATGCCGCGCTGCAAAAAGATCACGTTGACGGCGTCCTCGTGGACCAGGGAGGCGAAGCCTTCGGCGGCCACGGCCTCCTGGAAGCCGAAGTGCCTGGTCAGGAATGCGGCGGAGGCGGGGACGTCGTCGACGGTCAGGGAGACGGCGCTGGAAGTGATCTTCATGGGCTTCTCCTGGGCTCGCGAACAATCTCTGTACGTTGTACATTATACATAGTACGGAGTTGAAGGCGAGGGGGCGAGAGTCCTCAGGGGAAGATGGAGCGCATGGCCAAGGAACGAAGTGGTGCGGCCGACCCCGCTCGCACACTGGAACTGCTGTGGCGCGAGCCCGGAAAAGGTGGCCCGCGGCGTGGCCCCAAGCAGGGCTTGACGGTCGACGCCGTCGTCCAGGCCGCCATCGAGCTCGCCGACTCCGGTGGGCTGGACGCCCTGACCATGCGCAGCGTCGCCCAGCAGCTGGGCGTCACGCCGATGACGATCTACACGTACGTCCCGGGCAAGGCGGAGTTGCTCGACCTCATGCTGGACGCCGCCTATCTGCAGATGCCGCGTACCGATCACGCGGCCGCCCCGTGGGGTACGAGGGTGGAGGCCGTCGCGCGCGAGAACCGCGACCTGTACCGGCGCCACCCCTGGGTGGCGACCCTGCCCACCACACGCCCGCCGCTCGGCCCCGGGCTCATGGCCAAGTACGAACACGAACTGGCCGCGTTCGACGGCCTCGGGCTCGACGACGTCGAGATGGACGCGGCCCTCACGTTCCTGCTCGGCTTCGTCCAGTCCGTCGCCCGCGCCGACCTCGACAACCAGGCGGCCACCCGCGACAGCGCCATGTCCGACGAGCAGTGGTGGGCCGCCAACGCGCCACTTCTGGCCAGGGTCTTCGATCCTGCCCGGTTCCCCCTCGCGGCCCGGGTCGGAAGTGCCGCGGGTGAAGCTCACCAGGGCGTGTACAACCCCGAATACGCCTTCACCTTCGGGCTGCAGCGCGTCCTGGACGGCCTCACCCACCTCATCGAGAGCCGTTCGCGGTAGTCGCGGTCCGACAGATGCGGCCACTGCCCCGTCGGGCCCGGCGTGCCTACGCCCGGTCCAGGCCCGCGCGTTCCAGTGCCCTGGTCATGGCGGGCCGGTCCAGTTCCCGCCAGTCGGGCTCGGTGACGAGGGACATCAGGAGGTCCGGCGTCAGCCGGTAGCCCTCGGCGTGGCCCAGCAGTGTCTCGGCGTCGTGGTCCGGCATGGCGCCGTGGTCCTCGTCGCCGATCGTCCACAGCACCTCCTTCCTGTCGACGAAGCGGCTCATACCGCAGTCGAGCCCGTCGTCCTCCAGGGTCGCCGGGTACGGAGCCCGGGCCCAGGTGCCCTTCTCGTACCAGTAGACACAGCCCAGTTGCCAGCCCTTCAGCAGGTCCCGCAGCTCCTCGTGGGGGAGCCAGCCGGGGGCGTCGGCGAGCATGTCGACCGGCGGCTTGTGCCACTTGGCGCCGCTGGACTCGTCCTCGCCGAAGAGCACGTAGCGCCCCTCGCCCCGCTGTGCGAAGCCCCACCATGTGCAGCCGGCGTCGTCGAGATGGAGCCCCTCGTCGTCCACCCAGGTGCCTGTGCGATGAGGGCCCGCCTCCTCGTCGGCCGTGGTGGCCTCCAGCACGGCGATGAGCGCCCAGCGTGCCCACAGCACCTCCGCCGACGGCAGGTCCCCGGGCAGCCCCGGCCTGTTGATGGTCATGCGTGTTCTCCGGGCTCGACACCGATCACGATCAGCGAAAGGCTCTCATGGGCCGAACGGCCCCGGGGCCGGGCCCGATTGCCGGGTGCGAGGCCGCCATCGGGTACATCAGCGTCCACAACGGCCGCGGTCGTGCTGGTGCTGCTCGCGTGGATCGCCCACGGCTGGGATCCCGCATGGGCGTGGATCGGGGTCGTGGTGCTGTCCGTCGCCGTGACAACGTCGGCCACGACGGCCCGGATGGCCTGGACGACTTGGGCGGCCTGGGCGGCCTGTGTGGCTCAGAGGAACCGCCCCTTGTGGAACAGCAACGGCGCCTCGTCCCCGCCGCTCGCGCCCAGGGCGTCCACCCGGCCCACCACGATCAGGTGGTCGCCCCCGGTGTGCACCGCGTGGATCGTGCAGTCGATCCACGCGAGCGTGCCCGCGAGGCGGGGGGAGCCGGACGCGGGAGCCGCGTCGTACGCCACCCCCGCGAACTTGTCCGCGCCGCTCACCGCGAAGCCACGGCACAGCTCGCCCTGGCCGGCACTCAGGACGTTCACGCAGAAGACGCCCGCGCGCGCGATACGCGGCCATGTCGTCGACGTACGGCCGACCATGAAGGCGACCAGGGGCGGGTCGAGGGAGAGGGCGGAGAAGGACTGGCAGGCGAAGCCGGCGGGGGTGTGGGGGGCATCGGCGGAGGCCGGTGCCGTGACAACGGCCACGCCCGTCGCGAAGTTCCCCAGCACACGCCGGAACTCGGCCTGCCCGACGGGCGCCCGCTCGTCCTCGCCGACGCACCGCAGCTCAGGGCGCGGCAGCACTTCCACGGGCTCCCGTTCGGGAGCTGCCTCGACCGACCTGAGGTAGCGGACGGCGGCGGCCGCCATCCCTGCGTGTCCCATCACGCCACCCATTGAACCTGACGGTGCGTCAGATTGAAAGAGGCGTGCGAAGCGCGAGGCGCGCGCGTACGCTCCGCGCATGGGCAGGACACGTACTGGACGATCGGCGGGAGCGAGCGCGAGCCCGAGCCCGAGCCTCCGTCCGGTTCGGCGGCCCGGACGCGGGTGATTATTGGATCCTCGTGCGGGCTGAGCTCCCGCACTCACCGCCCCTCGTCCTTCCGCATCAGCGCTTGGCCTCACCGCCCCCGTCCTTCCGCAAGCGCTTGCGCTCACCGCCCCTTGTACTCGGCGCTCCTGCGCTCCACGAAGCTCGCCACCCCTTCCCGCGCGTCCTCCGTCGTCATGTTGATCTCCTGTGCGGTCGCCTCCGCCGCGAAGGCGGTGGTGCGGTCGGTGTCGAGGGAGGCGTTGACGAGCTGTTTGGTGAGGGCGAGGGCGCGGGTCGGGCCGGTGGCGAGACGCTCGGCCCACTCGCGGGCCGTCTTGCCCAACTCGCCGTCCGGGACGACGCGGTTGACGAGGCCGAGCCGCTCGGCGTCCGCGGCGGTGAGCGCGTCGCCGAAGAACATCAGCTCCTTCGTCCGCTGGGGGCCGATGAGGCGGGGGAGGAGATAGGCGCCACCGCCGTCGGGGACGAGGCCGCGGCGGACGAACACTTCGATGAACTTCGCCGATTCCGCGGCCAGTACGAGGTCGCAGGCGAACGCGAGATGCGCGCCGAGCCCGGCCGCCGTGCCGTTCACCGCGGCGATCACCGGCTTCTCGCAGTCCAGGACGGCCGCGATCAGCCGCTGGGCACCGAGCCGGATCGTGCGGGCGACGTCGCCGGCGAGGCGTTCCGTGCCGGTCGCGGTTCCGCGCAGATCCGCGCCCGCGCAGAACCCACGGCCCGTGCCCGTGATCACGACGGCCCGCACGGCGGGATCCGCGGAGGCGTCGGCGAGCAGTTGGATGATGCGTTCTCGCTGGTCAGGGGTGATGGCGTTGAGGGCCTCGGGGCGGTTGAGGGCGATGCGGCAGACCCGATTGTCAGTGGCGTGCAGTACCAATGAATCAACCGAATCAACGGAATTTCCGGGCACACGGGGGGAATCGGGCATGTTCATTTCATTGTTGGTTGGCATCTCAGCGACACACCACCAACGCGTCCAGCGCCACCGCGCCCTGTCCCCTGGGCAGCACCATCAGCGGGTTGATGTCGAGCTCCGCGAGGTCGTCCTCCAGTTCCAGGGCCATGCGCTGCACACGCAGGACGACCTCGACGAGCGCGTCGAGATCCGCCGGGGGGCGCCCCCTGACCCCGTCGAGGAGGGCCCGCCCGCGCAGTTCGGCGAGCATGTCCCGCGCCTGCTCCTCGCCGAAGGGCGGCACGCGTACGGCGGCGTCGCCCAGCACCTCCACGAGCACCCCGCCGAGCCCGACCGTCACGGTCGGTCCGAACAGCTCGTCGTGCGTGGCGCCGACGACCATCTCGACGCCCCGCTCGACCATCTGGCAGACCAGGACACCGTCCAGGGAGATGTCCTCGTAGCGCGCGATGTCGGTCAACTCCCGGTAGGCGTCGCGGACCTGACTGGCGGAGGTCAGCCCGATCTTGACCAGTCCCAGCTCGGTCTTGTGGGCGATCCGCGCGCCGGACGCCTTCATGACGACGGGGTAGCCGACCTGTCCCGCGGCCCGTACGGCCGCCGCGGCGCTGGTCACCAACTGCTCGCGCGGGACGCGGATCCCGTACGCCCGCAGCAACTGCTTCGCCGCGTGCTCGCTCAGCTGCTGACCCGGGCGCATCAGTGGCTGCGCCTTGCGGAAGGAGGGCGACGGGGTGCGCGGTGCACGGTCGAAGGGGGAGCGGTAGCCGGTGACGAAGCGATGGTGGTCGAGGTAGGCGCGCACGGCCGTGATGCAGTTCGCCACCGTGCGGAAGGTGGCCACGCGGGAGGAGCCGAGCAGGACCTCGCGGTACGCCTGCTCCGTGCCGACCGGCGACCCCCACACCACGCAGACCAGCTTGTCCGTCCGCTCGGCGGCGTCCACCAGGTCCTGGACGAGCCTGTCGCTGAGGGGCGGGAAGGGCCCGGTGATCGGGCAGATCAGCACACCCACCGCGGGGTCGTCGAGGATGGCGTCGATGATCTTCCGGCCGCGGTGGTCGCCGACCGGATGCCCGCCGTTGTCCACGGGGTTGGCCACGCTCAGGTACTCGGGTATCCACTGGTGCAGCTCGGCCTGCCTGGCCTCCGGCAGCACCGGCAGGTTCAGGCCCGCCTCGCTCGCCAGATCGGCGAAGTGCGCGCCCGTGCCGCCCGAGATCGAATAGACGACGACGCCGTCCGCGCGGGGCGGGCGCGCACGGGCCAACAGGGTGGCGGTGTCCTGGAGTTCGTCCAGGCCGTCGACCCGGATCACCCCGTACTGCCGCATCGCCGCGTCCACCACCGTGTCCGCGCCGGTCAGCTTGCCGGTGTGTGAGGCGGCCGTGCGGGCGCCGGTCTCGGTGCGGCCCACCTTGACGGCGACGACCGGTACTCCACGGCGGGCGGCGCGGTCGGCGGCGAGCAGGAAGGAACGGCCGTCCTTGAGGCCCTCCACGTAGCAGGCGATGGCGCCGACCTCGGGCTGCTCGGCGAAGTAGGAGATGAAGTCGGCGGTCTCCAGGTCGGCCTCGTTGCCGGTGGGCGCCCAGTGGGAGAGGCGGACGCCGAGCTCCTGGAGGGCGAAGACGGGGCGGCCCTGGTGACCGGACTGGGTGATCAGGGCGATCGCGGGGCCGTCCAGATCGTCGCGGAACTGCTCGAAGGCGTTGAGGTTGGTGTTGGGGCCCAGCAGCCGCATCCCGGACCGCGCGACGGCTGCGGTGAGCCGGTTCTGGGCGGCGGCGCCCTCCTCGCCGGTCTCGGCGAACCCGGAGGCGAAGACGACCGCGAACTTCACCTTGGCCTCGGCCAGTTCCTCGATCACCGGAAGGGGGTCGGCGACCAGCAGTACGGCGAGATCGACCTGCTCGGGCAGGTCGGCGACGGAAGGGCGGCAGGGGATGCCGAAGACGGACGGACGGCTCGGATGCACCGGATGGAGCCGGGCGCCGACCCGCTCGGACCAGGCGATCAGCTGGCGGGTGACACCGGTGTTCGGCCGGCCCTCGGCGTCCGAGGCGCCGATCACGGCGACCGACTCCGGCCGGAAGAAGCGGTCCAGATCGGGTACGTCGGAGTACAGGGAACGGCCGCTGACGTCGAGATCGTCGACCTCGGCCGGCCGGCCGTGGACGGCGGGTCCGGGCTGCTCGCCGCATGCGATGACCCGGGCCCGGAGGGAGTCGGTGGTGAGGGTGCCGTGGGTTGATCCAAGCATCGGTCCGCCCCGCTCCTGTGTGACAGCCAATTAACTGACGCACTGTCAGATTACAGAACTGACGCACAGTCAGGAACCGGTCGGAGCCTGAATTCGACTGTTCCGCCGGACCGTTGTGAGGGTTCGGTGCACTGTCGGGCGGTTGTTGCCGGTGCCCGTCGATTGCCCTGCGGGCTGCCGTGCGACACCTTTATCGTGGAAGCCGGGAACGCCGGAACAGGGCTGGACGGGGGATATGCAGCGATTAGTGGAAGTGCGGCTTCCGGACGGGCAGGAGATCTGGGCACGGATCGAATCCCCCGGCGGGCCGCAGGATTCCGGCCTTCTGGACGGTGGGGCCCGTGCACTGCGCGGGTTCGAGACGACGTTGCGGTCGGTGGCCGCCAACGTCCGCGACGCCGTGGCGCAGGCGGCCCCCCACGAGGTGAGCGTTGAGTTCGGGGTGGAACTGTCCCTGGGGAAAGAGGGACTGGTCGCCGCGCTCGCCGGAACGAGCGGCACCGCCGCCCTCAAGGTGACCCTTTCGTGGAGCAACGGGCCGACGGGGGACGGGGCGCAGCAGTGATGAGGCGCTGTCGACTCGAGCCGGAGACCGGTCCATGTCATCGGCACAGCTGATCAGATCCGCGCAGGACTGCCTCGTCCAGGTGCGGGGGAGGACGGCGGGGAGCGGATTCCTGGCAGCGCCCGGGTACGTCGTCACCTGCGCCCATGTCTCCGGGGTCACGGGAAGCGCCGTCGAAATGTACTGGCACGGGCGCCTGCTTCGAGGCACGGTACGGGCCGCCTCGCCCGCTCCCGACGACGAGGGCCTCTGGCCGTATCCCGACCTGGCCATCGTGGAACTCCAGGACCCGCCCGAGGGCCACCCGTGCGCCTGGTGGCACGACCAGATTCCCGTGGGCGGGCAGCACCTGACCGCCGCCGGGTACTCCGACAAGTACACCTACGAACCGGAAGTCGTCACTTCCACCTTCACCTATCAGGGCGACCAGAACTTCCACGACGGACCGATGTTCCGGCTGAAGCAGGACGAGGTCACCCCGGGCATGTCGGGCGGGCCGGTGCTCGACCTGAGCGCCGGCGGAGTCTGCGCGGTCGTGAAGGCCACGCGGATGGACAGCACGGACATGGGCGGTCTGGCCACGCCCGTAGGAGCGTTGCGCTGCCTGGACCCCACCGCGTACCGGGCGCTGGTACGGGCCCATGACGCCCATCACGCGGCGGATCCGAGATGGCCCGACACCCTGGCGTACCAGGACGCGCCCCGTGGGCGCGCGATCCTTCCGCCGCGCACGCAGCGCACCCTGTTCGGCCTGTTGGCCGCCGTTCCCGCACCCGCGCCGGAGAGCCTGCTGCCGGCCTTCCACGAGGCCGCCGGACGCTATGCGGCCCCGCCTCGACTCCCCCTGCACGAACACCGCGACGTCATCAGCGAGTTACAGGCATTCGTGGTCGCGGAGCGCCGTGTGCCGGGCTCCCTTCTGTATGCCGCCGCTGTCGCCCGCGAGTTGTCCGGTCCTGCTGCGGAAAGGCTCCGCTTCTGGATCGAGATGCGGGTCGAGTCACTGGGTCCGGACGGCCATGAGCTGGCCCGGGAGCTCAAGGCTCCGCGCACCCGCCCCGGCGTTCCGCGATCCGTGATGATCCGCCTCAAGCCGTCCGCGGTCGATCCGAGCCGCTACCACGTGGCGATGTGGCGCTACGAGGGCCCGGACGCCATCGCGCCCGCGGCTGCCGAGTCGGACGCGCTTCCCCTCCAGGAGGCACTGGAGCACGCGCGGAGCCTGCTTCCGGAGCAACTGGCCATACTGGGCCGCTCCGGCGGCGACCCCGTGATGGTGGAGCTGATCGTCCCCCAGGAGCTCATGGAGCAGGACTTCGACGAGTGGAAACCCTGGGCGCGCAAGGCCTGGTCCAGCCTGGGCCGCAAACATCCGGTGGTGCTGCGCGACCTGGAGCGGTTCGACGACGACGAACTCCACCAGTACTGGCGCAGCCGCTGGAAGCGGTTCATGGCCGGGGCCGCATCGGGCGGACCGGCGATGGCGCTCGCCTGCGACGCCGAGGCGGACCAGGAGATGCTCGAAGGGTGGATCGAGTCCGAGCCGTCCCTGGCCGCGCTGGTGCTCGCCGGTTCCTTGCGGATCCCCTCCTCCGGAGCCGTGCTGGAGGTCGCGCTGGCGTCGGGGGTCCCGGTGATCCTGTGGCGTCGGTCCGATCCACAGCGCTGCTCGGTTTCCGCGCACTCCGGATGCCCGCACCGGGTCCCGCGCGACTGCTCCGCCGCCGAGGACGCCGGGTCCTGCCCCGCCAAGGCCTTCTTCACCGGCCTGCGCACCGATGTGGCGGCCACCGAGCCCCCGCAGTGGCCCGAACGGGTCAGGCAGCTCCGGGGAAAGGCCGCGGCCGGCGCGGCGGGCGGACACCACGCAAAGGACCTTGTGCTGCTGTGGGACGACCCCGAGCGGCGGCTCCCGGAAGCCCCGTTGCGCTACGCGTAGGAAGAGGAACGCCCGATGAGTGACTGGCTGATCTACCGCGGTACCGGCGAACCCCACGACGGCATCGCGGATCTGCCGGAGCCCCCGCCCTGGCGTGTCTTCTACACGGACGAGCCGACCCGTTTCGACCGGGACCACGACTACGGCCTCTCCGCCCGCTGGCCGCTGCGGGCCGCCGCCTACCAGGTCGACGAGCACGCGGTGGAAATGGTCAACACCGCCTTGTATCTGCGGCGTCCGCTGCTCGTCACCGGCGATCCGGGGGTGGGAAAGTCCAGCCTGGCCTACGCGGTGGCCCACGAACTGCGGCTCGGCTCGGTCCTGCGATGGCCGATCACCAGCCGGAGCACCCTCAAGGACGGCCTCTACCGCTACGACGCCATCGGCCGTCTCGAAGAGGTCGACAAGGTGTCTGCGGCCACTCCCGCCGACGTCGGGCGGTACTTCCGGCTGGGGCCCCTCGGCACCGCCATGGCGCCCTACTCCCTGCCCCGGGTCCTGCTCGTGGACGAGATCGACAAGAGCGACATCGATCTCCCCAACGACCTGCTGGACGTCTTCGAGGAGGGCCTCTTCGAGATCCCCGAGTTGTCGCGGGTGGCCGACACCTTCGCCGACGCGGAGGTGCGCCCCGCGGACGACGGGGTACGGGTGGCGGTCAGGGCCGGCCGAGTGCGGTGCAGGGCGTTCCCGTTCGTGGTGCTCACCAGCAACGGCGAGCGTGACTTCCCACCCGCCTTCCTGCGCCGCTGTGTGCGCCTGCACCTTCCGGCGCCCGGCCCCGACCGGCTCCGCGCCATCGTCCATGCGCACCTGGGCGAGGCGGCCCCGCACGCGGACACGCTCATCTCGCTCTTCCTCGAGCGGCGCAACAAAGGGGAGTTGGCCACCGACCAGCTCCTGCAGGCCGTCTACCTGGCCCGCCACGCGGCCGGGGAGGCGGCGGCGGACCGTGGCCACGTCGCCGAACTCGTCCTGCAATACCTCAACCAGGACCGCCGATGAGCGTGGAGCCGTTCCGGTCCGTCCTCGCGGGGCTCGGGCTGGACCCCACGCCCAGGGAGGTCGCCGAGATCCTCTGGCTCGCGACCCGGCTGCCCGCCGCACCCTCCAGCGCTGCCACGGCCGTACCGGAAACCGACTCCCCGCGGCCACCTGCCCGGCCGGCGGCTGACACCCTCCCGGAGCCCTCGGAGGAGAAGCCGGCACCGGTCGCCACGCCGGAGGTCCCCGTCTACGCTCCGGCGACAGCCCCGACACCGGGCGACGCCTCCCGGCCGGCCGCCCAACCGGTGCGGCTGGCCGCCGATCCGCTCCTCCCCCGCCAACTGGAGCTGCTGCGCGCCCTTCGGCCGCTCAAGCGCCGGGTTCCCTCGTCACGCGTCGCCGAGTTCGACGAGGAAGCCACCCTCGAATCCATGGCCCAGCGGTCCGTACGGCATCGCAAGGGCGCCCTGCTGCCCGTCCTGCGGCCGTCGGCCGAACGCTGGCTCGACGCCGTCCTCGTGGTGGACGGCCACCCGACCGGCCTGCTGCTGTGGAGCCCACTGGCCCGTGAAGTGCACCGCCTGCTCATCCAGTTGGGGGCGTTCCGCGACGTACGGCTGCGCTATCTGCACAGTCGACCCGACGGCTCACCGGGGCTGAGCGCGCTCCCCGCCCCGCGTCCGGACCGGATACGGGGCACGTCCGAGATCCACGACCCGTCGGGCCGCCGGCTGGTGCTCGTCCTCACGGACGGTGTGGCTCCCGGCTGGCAGAACCCTGTCGTCCGGGAGGCGCTGAGGCAGTGGGCGGCGACCGGACCCCTCGTCGTACTCCAGGCGCTGCCGGAACGTCTCTGGAGCCGTACCGCCCTGCCGAGCGTCCCCGCCCGGCTGCGTCGCGCACCCCACTCGGCGGCGAACACGGATCTCGTGTACAGCGGACGTCGGCGCGGCAAGCGCGAGCTGCCCGCGGGCAGTATCCCCGTCCCCGTCCTGGAGCTGAGTCCGCAGTGGCTCAAGCCCTGGGCCCAGTTGGTCGCCGGGGGCGGCTCACCGGTCACCGACGCCGCGGTCACGCTTCTCGCCGCCGACCCCCGGCCGGCACAGGCCGTCACCGACGCCAGGTCGCCGGAGCGGCGCCTCCAGGACTTCCACGCCACCGCCACGCCGCAGGCGTTCAGGCTGCTGGCCTGTCTGTCGGCCGTGCCGCTGACGGTGGCCATCATGCGGGTCGTACAGGCGGCCATGCTGCCGGGGACCCCGCCCACCGTGCTGGCCGAGGTCCTGTTCAGCGGACTCATCACCCCGACGGCGACGGACGGCTCCACCGCGCCGGCGGACGCCCCGCACGACTTCCTGCCCGGCGTGCGGGCGGCGCTCCTGGAGTCGCTGCGCGCGCACGAGGTGGACCAGATCCTCCGCGAAGTCGCCCGCTTCGTGGAACGCGGTGGCGCCGTGGCCGGACGCGTCTCAGGTCTGCTTCCCGACCCCACCGGCGACGCGGAACTGTCCGCCGACGGGCTCCCCTGGGCGCTCCTCCGGGAAGAGGCCCTCCTCCGGGCCGGGCTGACAACGCCGCCCGCCGAACGCGCTCCGTCGTCGACCGCCGGCCACGCGGACCGCACTGTGCGCACTGTGCGCGCGGACCCCGCTGTGCGCCGCGCGGACAATCCGTACCGGCTGAGCGGGATCATCACCATCGCGGACTTCTCCGACGTGTACCTCGGGATCGACGCCGACGGCAACCGGGCCGTGGTGAAGACCCAGCCGCGCTACACCGAGCTGGACCCCGCGGTGTTCCCCGCGCTCCTGCGGGTGGAGGCGGAGGCACTGCGCCGTATGGCCGGCCGGTCCACGCCGCCGCTCCTCGGCATCGACCCGGACGCCGCACCGACCTGGCTGGCGATGGGCTACGTCACCTCGATCACCGGCCATGCGGCGCCCAACCTGATCCACGTACCGTGGTCGAGCAACGCCCCCGCGGACGACTTCCACGCCCTGTCCCACCTGGCCCGCACACTCGCGGAAGCCCTCGATCGGGCGCACACCGCGGGCATCGTGCACGGCAACCTCTCCCCGCACGCCGTGCTCGTCGTCCCCGACGCGGTGGTGCTCATCAGCTGGGTCTACGCCCAGTTCGACGGGCGCCCTCACCCCTACCCGCAGTACCGCGAACGCGCCACCGGCTACCGGCCGCCCGAGGGATACCCGCAGGACGAGCCGCTGGACCCGTCCTTCGACATGTACGGACTGGGGGCGATCCTGCTCCGCGAGGCCACGCGCGACAGCATCGGCAGCCTCTCGCCCCACCCTCGGGCCGTGTCGCGATTGCCGAGCCACCTGGGTGGCCTCCGGACGCTGATCGGCCGGTGCCTCGACCCGGACCCACGCCGACGCCCGACGGCCCGTCAGTTCCTCGACGAACTGGGAGAACTGGCCGCGTCCCGCGAGGCGGACCGGACCGAGGCGCCGGCCGATCGGGGTGGCCCCTGGGAGCGGCTGGCTGCCATGCCCGGGCTCGGCGGGATCAAGTGGTTCCTGGAGCACTTGAGGGCCCAGACCGAGATGGCCGAGGAACTCCGGGTGGCCGGTCTTACGGGCGCCGTCGACCAGGTGAACCCGCATCTGGTGTTCATCGGCAACCCCGGCACCGGAAAGACCACGGCGGCGAGGCTGGTCGGCGAGATCTGCCGTGACCTGGGCCTGCTCGACAGCGGGCACGTCGTCGAGGCGCGGGTGAGCGACCTCGTGGGTCAATATGTCGGCGAGACAGCCACATTGATGAACAGCATGATCGAACGTGCGGCGGGTGGCGTCCTGTTCATCGACGAGCTCTACGAACTGGTATCCCAGCACAGTCGGTTCGGTGACGAGGCGATCAGCGCCCTGCTCGGCCAAATGCCGCCCATGCCCAGGCGCATGGTCGTGATCCTCGCCGGATCTCCGCAGAAGATGAGGGATCTCCTGGCAGCCAATCCAGGACTCGCGAGACGGTTTCCGCCGGAGAACATCATCGAGTTCCCCGACCTCGACCCGGACACGCTGATGACGATCCTGGAAGGGCTCGTCGAGGAGCGTGGGCTGCGGTTCGACGAGGAGGCCGGGGACGGGCTGCGGATCGTCGTCGCGGCCATGCACCGGACGAGCGGCGAGGGCTTCACCAACGCCCGCGCCATGCGCGACCTCGCTGACGCCGTCGTCAACCGGTGGGCGGACCGGGTGGGAGGGGACGGGGAGGTACTGGTCACCGCCGACGACATTCCCGATGCCTACCGCGGCTATCTGCCCCGCACCGCGCCCGATCCGGCCGCGGTGCTCGCCGAACTCGACGACCTCGTCGGCATGCAACCGGTCCGGCAGGTCCTGGAGAACCTGGCCGACGGGCTGCGTATGCGGCAGGCACGGAACGACAGCGGGCTCGCCCCGCCCCACATGCTGTTCACCGGGCCGCCCGGAACGGGCAAGAGCACGGTGGCCCGGCTCGTCGGGAGGCTGCTCCACGATCTCGGCCTTCTCCGCAGGGGGCACTGTGTGGAGGTGACGCCTGCCGACCTGATGGCCCCCTATGTGGGCCAGACCGCGCTGCGGGTGCGTGAGACCGTGCAGACCGCTGTGGACGGCGTGTTGTTCATCGACGAGGCCTACGGCCTGGCTCGGCACACGGAGGGCGACGGCGGCTTCATGGCCGAGGCGATCGAGACCCTGATCCGCGAGATGGAGCACTGGGCGGGACGTCTGTGCGTGATCGCCGCCGGTTACTCGCGGCCCACGGACGCCTTCATCGCCGCCAACCCCGGGCTCTCCCTCCGCTTCGGCACTCGTGTCCGCTTCCCGGCCTACGACACCGCGGACCTCGTGGAGATCCTCCGGCGCATGGCCGCCGAGCGGAACTACGTCCTCGGTCCCGGTGTCCCGGCCCGCGCGGCCGCCTGGCTGGACGCCGTCCGCCTCGCCGACCCGTCCGGGTTCGGCAATGCCCGCACCGTCCGCCGTCTCTTCGACCTGATGGAGACGTACAAGGCCCTCCGCAACCACCGCGCCGCGCCCGTCGATCCCTCCCGTCCCTCCCGCGCCGAATTCCTTCCCGAAGACGTTCCGGAGCCTCCGACCTGGCCTTCCCCCGACTGAGATCACCGCACCCGCATCACAGCGTCACAGCACCGCCAGCACCTCTGCCGCCACCCGCTCCCCCGACCGCACCGCCCCGTCCATGAAGCCCATCCAGTAGGTGGAGGTCTCCGTACCGGCCCAGTGGATGCCGCCGACGGGTCGGCGCAGGGCGGGGCCGTACTGGGTCAGGGCGCCGGGGGCGGCGATGGAGACGGGGCCGCCGCGGGTGTAGGCCTCGTTGTTCCAGCGCTGCAGGACGAAGGAGGTGGGGGAGGCCGCCTTCTCGCCGAAGTACGTCGCGTAGTCCTTCAGCACGGCGGCCCGGACCTCCGCCTCGCTCGCCGCGTCCAGCTTGCGGGCCTCGTCGGCCTCGATGAAGCCCATCAGGGCGCCGTAGGAGGCGTCGGGCGGGGAGTTGTCGAAGGTGGAGCTGACGACGCCGGTGTCGCTGACGACCTGGCCGTTGAGTCCGTCGGCCCGCCAGAAGGGCGTGTCGTAGATCGCGATCGCCTTGCCGACCGAGGCCATGGGCAGGCGCTGGGTGAGCTGGTCGCGGGCGGCGGGGAGGAGCGGGTCGTAGGTGATGCGGGCGGCGAGGGGCGGGGGTACGGCGACGACGACCTTCTTGGCGGTGACGGTGACGCCGTCGGCCGTGACGACGTACTTGGCGCCGGACCTGGCGATCGTGCGCACCGGGGCGCTGAGCACCACCCGGTCGCCGAGCGTCGCGGCGAGTCTGACCGGCACCAGCTGGGAGCCGCCGACGAAGCGCAGTTCCTGGGCGCCGTTCGCGGTCTCGGTGAGGCGTTCCAGGGTGCCGGGGTTGGCGGCGTTGCCGGCGGCGGCGATGTAGAAGAGCACGAACAGGAAGGAGAGTTCGCGCGGTTCGGCCGAGAAGATCGACGTGCAGGCCACGTCGAAGAGGAACTTGGCCGACGGGATGACGGCGTTGGCGCGCAGCCAGGTCTCGAAGGTCTGCCGGTCCCATTCGTCCGCCTTGGCGGCGGTCCAGGGCGCGTCGACCGGGATCTGCTTGGCCAGGTCGTCGAGCGTGGCCTGCACGATCGCGGCGTTGGCGAGTCCGGCCGCGTCGATGGGCGGGACCGAACCGAGGATGCTGTCGGTGGCGTAGGGGGTCTTCTTGCCGTCCTTGTAGAGGAGGTTGTTGCCGGTGTTGTAGGTCGCGAAGGTCTGTACGCCGAGGGAGTCGGCGAGGGCCTTGATGCGGTCTTGGGTGGGGCCGATGAACTCACCGCCGCCCTCGGTGACGCCGCCGCCCGGGAGGTTCAGGCCGAGGACCCGGCCGCCGACCCGGTCCCGGGCCTCCAGGACGACGACCGACCTGCCGGCGGCGACCAGGTCACGGGCCGCGGTGAGGCCGGCGAGTCCGGCGCCGACGATCGCGACGTCGACATCGCGGGTGGCGGCGGCCGAGGCGGTGCCGGCGCTGGTCGCGGTGAGGGTCGCGGCGCCGGCGGCCGCGGCAGCGCTGCCAAGGAGGGAGCGGCGGGAGAGCCGGGGGGTCCGGGGGAGCCGGGAGGTTCGGGGGAGCTGTCTTTCGCTTGCCACGTGCGTCCTCCGTCAGGGCGAGAGGGGGCGGAGCAGAAAAGTTGAACAGTGCTCACATTCTGGCCCTGTGCGGCGGCGCGGTACAGCTCTCCCGTCACAACTGACCCGCAAGTAACAGGAGATATACGTAAGAGAGTTGAGGGCGTCTACGAGAGTTCAGGGTGGCTACGAGAGTCGAGGGCGTCTACGTCACCGGAAGCCGGGAGACCCGGCCGTCGCCGTCGCGGGCTATCACCTTCGCGATCTTCTGGGCGTCGATCGCCATCTCGCGGAGGTTGCCGCTGATGGGGTTGGTGAACCCGGTGAAGTACAAGCCGGGGGCGTCGGCCGGGGTGTGGGCGCCCTGGACGACCGGTTTGCCGCGGGTGTCGAGCACGTCGAGGTGGCCGACGAGGTCCTCCAGGGCGCGGACGTATCCGGTGGCGGCGATGACGGCGTCCGGCGATACGCGAGTGCCGTCGGCGAGGATGACCTTGCCGTCCTCGAACCCGTCGACGGCGGCCACGACCTCGATACGCCCCTTGCGCACGGCGTCGATGAGGCCGACGTCCAGGACGGGGATCGACCCTTCCTTGACGCGGCTGTAGAGGCCGGTGTCGGGGCGCGGCAGCCCGTGGTCCGACAGGTCCGGCACGCTGAGCTTCGCCACGGGCCTGGCCAGCCGGTCGACGAGGCCGACCGGCAGCCGCCGTACGAGGATGCTCGTGAACTGCGCGGCCCAGCCCGCGGTGGAGCGCCGCACGATGTGCGGGACCGTCCGCACCGCCAGCCGTACCCGCGCGGCCCCGCCCTCCACCAGGTCCACGGCGATCTCGGCACCGGTGTTGCCGACGCCGACGACCAGGACGTCGCGGCCGGCGTAGGGCGCGGGGTTGCGGTACTCCCCGGCGTGCAGGAACTCGCCGGTGTACGTGTCGCGGCCGGGCCAGTCCGGGACGCGCGGGGTGTGGTTGTGCCCGGTGGCCACGACGACCGCGGCGCCGGTCAGTTCACGCCCGCCGGTCGCGCGCAGCAGCCAGCCGGAGCCGTCGGGCGCGGGCTCGACCCGGGACACCTCGACACCGGTGACGATCTCCAGGTCGTGGTGCTCGGCGTACTTCTCCAGGTAGCGCACCACGTCGTCGCGGGACACCCAGCGCCCGAAGCGGCGGGGCATCGGCAGCCCGGGCAGACCCGACAGCCGCCGGGTGGTGTGCAGATGGAGGCGGTCGTAGTGCCGCCGCCAGGAGGCCCCGACCCGGTCCGACTTCTCCAGCACGACGGCGCGTATGCCCTGGGCGCGCAGGGCGTGTGCGACGGAGAGTCCGCCGGGGCCGCCGCCTATGACGTAGACGGGGCGGTCCGTTGCGGGCTGGTCCGTGGCGGGGCGGTCCGGGTGCTGGGGGGTGTCGGCCATGCTCCGGAGCGTAATCACGCTGTCGGTTGATGGGTCTCGGTCAAGCCCGGAATTGATTGCGGATCGATCACGGCTGTAGGAGGGGTGGGTGGGGTTTGTGGCGTAGGTCTCCTGGTTGTGGTGTTGGAGTGCAGGCGTTTCGGGGCTTAATCGCCCGATTGGTTCGGGTTGGAGCCCGCGTTTCAGTGGCTCGGGTCGGCCCCGTGTCTCAGTGGCCCAGTCCGGCGCCTCCGTCGACCGGGATCACCGCGCCGCGCACATAGCCGGCCCGGGCCAGGAACTCCACCGCGTCCGCGACCTCGTCGGGGTGGGCCGGGCGGCCCGCCGGGGTGCGCCTGAGCAGGTGCCGCCGCTGTTCCTCGGTGAGCTCTCGGCTCATGTCCGTGTCGGTCAGGCCCGGAGCCACCACGTTGCAGGTGATGTCGCGGGGGCCGAGTTCGTGGGTCAGCGACCGGGCGAAACCGACCAGCCCCGCCTTCGCCGCCGCGTAGTTGGTCTGCCCGGAGGCGCCGTGCAGTGCCGACGTGGAGGAGATCAGCACGATACGGCCGTGACGCTGTACGAGCATCCCGCGCACCGCGCGGCGGGCGACCCGGAAGGCCCCGGTGAGGTTGGTGTCGATGACGGAGGTGAAGTCCTCCTCGGCCATGCCCACGAGCAGCCGGTCGTTGGTGGCGCCCGCGTTCGCGACCAGGACGGTGACCGGACCGTGGGCGGCCTCGGCCTCCTTGAAGGCCTGGTCCACCTGCCGTTCGTCCGTCACGTCGCACCGCACGGCGAGGAGGTTCTCGACGGCGGGTGGCCGGTCGCCGCGGTAGGTCGCCGCGACCCGGTCTCCCGCCGCCGCGAAGCGGCGGGCTATGGACAGCCCGATGCCCCTGTTCCCCCCGGTCACGAACACCGACCGAGCCTCGGCCCGTTCTCCCGTTCCCGCCACTTCAGCCCTTTCCTCTCTTGCCTGCATCGCCTGCATCGCCTGCATCGCCCGCGCTGCCCGCATTGCCTGTACCGACAGTCCTGCTCTTGACGTTCTGTGCGCGCAGTCCCACGACGGCGACGACGAACCCGGCGAAGGCCAGTACGGCGGTCCAGAACGTGGCCGCGTACATGGCGTCCAGGAAGGCGCGGTCGGCCGCTGCCGCCAGCTCCGGCAGCCGCAGCGAACCGGCCAGCGAGCGGGCGGACTCGGCCGAGGCCCGGGCCTGCGCCGCCGTTTCCGCCGACAGCCCCTGCGGCCCGACGGGCAGGGCGGCGTCCGCCATGCGGTCCCGGTAGACGGCGGAGAGGATCGAGCCCGCCATCGCCACCCCGAGCGTTCCGCCGACCTGCCGCGTGACGCTGTTGACGGCCGATCCGGCGCCCGTGAGCTGAGGCGGCACCCCGCTCATCATCACGGCCGTGACCGGTGTGCCGACCAGGCCCATGCCGAAGCCCTGCACCCACAACAGGGCGGCGACGACGGGGATGGGGGTCCGTCCGTCGAACCACAGATAGCCGGCGTAGGTGGCCGCCGTGGCCAGGACGCCGGCCGCGATCGTCCAACGGGCCGACAGCAGCCTGCTCATCCCCGGGGACGCCTGGCTGCCCAGGACGATTCCGACCGCGGCGGCGATCATCACCGTCCCGGCCTCGGCGGGGGAGAGGCCGCGGGGGCCCTGGAGATAGAAGGCCGCGTAGAACAGGTGCCCTGCCAGCGCCATGAACGCGATCAGCAGCACCACGCTCCCGGCCGTGAACCCGGGCTGCCGGAAGAGGCGCAGATCCAGGCTGGGCGCCGGGGACCTGCGCTGACCGGCCACGAAGGCGGCGAGCAGGGCGCCGCCCAGGGCGAGCGGCAGCAGGACGTGGGCGCCGTACCACGTCCGTCCGTTGCCGAGCTCGATGATGCCGTAGACCACACCGCCGAGGCCGAGCACCGACAGGGCGAGGCCGGGCAGGTCGAGCACCCTGTGCCCGGGGCCCTTCAGCGCGGGCACCACGGCCACCACCCCGGCCAGACACAGGGCCACGATCGGCACGTTGGCCAGGAACACCGAACCCCACCAGAAGTGGTCGAGCAGCATCCCGCCCACGACCGGGCCGACCGCCACCCCCAGGCCGCTGGACGAGCTCCAGATCGCGATGGCCCGGGTGCGTTTCTCCGCCGGGGTGCTCTGCACGATGACCGACAGGGTCGCGGGCATCAGCAGCGCACTGCCTGCCCCCATGAAGGCCCGCGCCACGACCAGCCGGGCCGGGTCCGGTGCGAACGCGCCGGCCGCGGAGGCGACGCCGAACAGCGCCAGCCCGGCGACGAGGGTGGCCCGGGGGCCGAAGCGGTCCGCGAGCGCGCCGCCAGCGAAGAGGGCGCCGGCGAAGACCAGCGTGTAGGCGCTCGCCACCCACTCCAGTTCGGCGGGGGTCGCGCCCAGGCCCTCGGCCGGGTCGGCCAGCGTGGTGACCGCGACGTTGAGGATCGAGGTGTCCAGCCAGATCAGCATCTGGGCGCAGACGACGACCAGGAGGACGGGCCAGGAGCGGGTGGGCGCCGCCCGGTCCTCGGTGCTGCTGACGGCGGTCATCGCGTGCCTTCCCGGTGGCCGGTGACGCGGAGGTCCTCGTGGGCGGGGGTGATGCCGAGGTCCTCGTGGGCAGGGGAGTACGGGTCGACGAGGTGGACCGTGACCGGCCGGGCGGCGCCCGCGGCGTTGGCGCAGATCCGCTCCAGGACGGACAGCCCGCGCGGACCGGCACCGATCACACGGACGGCGAGGGCCTCACCGGGTCCGCTCATTCCTCGCCCAGCCCGTCCCGCCAGCTCGGCCGCAGTGGCTTCCAGCCCAGCGCCGTACGGGCCCGGTCGTTCGCCGCGCCGCGTGCCGCGGTCAGCTGATGGGCCGTGAACCAGCCCAGCAGCCGGGGCGCCAGCGCCGCCGGGACGGTGCGCGGGGGCGGGGCGCCGAGCGCATGGGCGTAGTGCGGGAGCCACTGGGCGGCCGGGGCCGGTTCGTCGTCGGTCGCGTGGAAGACGCCGGTCGCCGTCGACTCGACGGCCGCCACCGCTGCACCCACGGCGTCGTCCACGTGCAGGAACGAGGTGATGCCGGTGCCGCCCGGCAGCGGGAGCTTCCCGGCCAGCACCCGAAGCGCGGTCCCGCCGGCCCGGGCGTATCCGGTCCCGGGGCCGTACAGCGTGCCGTACCGCAGCACGACGCCCGCGAGGCCGCTGCCCGAGACCAGCCGCTCCAGCTCGGCGACGGCACGCACGGTGGCGGCCCAGCCGGGGTCGGGGGCGTCCACGTACAGCGGCGCGTCCTCGTCGAGGACCGGCGGCCCTTCCGGCGCGGCGGCGAAGGCGATGGACTGTGCGACCAGCCGCCGCGTACCGGCCGCGCGGGCCGCCTCGACCAGGTGGGCGGTGCCCTCCGTGCGCAGCCGCGCGGTCTGCGCGAAGGCCGCCGCAGGGTCGTCGCGCAGCAGACGCAACGCCGACAGCTGGTGTACGACGACCTCGGGCCGGGCGGCCGACACCGCCGACAGCACGGCCGCGCGGTCGAGTACGTCGGCGACCACGACCCGGTCCGCCGCCGGGGCCCGCGCCTCGTCCCGCACCAGTGCGCTCACCTCGTGACCCCGCGCCCGCAACGCGCCCACCAGGGGACGCCCGACCACACCGGTGGCCCCGGCGACCAGCACCCGCATACGTCAGCCCTCCCCGCCGGCGGAGAGGGGCGTGGCGACCCGCATCAGCAGCCGGCACGCCTGGTCGCCGTCGCGCAGACAGCTCTCGGCCCTGTTCTCCGTGAGGGTCACACCGAGGCCCTCCGACCAGCCCGCGTGGATGTCCGTGCACGGGCAGCGGTAGCCCTCCAGCGAACCGGCCATCCGCACCATGGTGATGGCGAAGTTCCGCCTCAGCGTGAGCACGATCAGGTCGTCGTCCTCCACCTCGGTGGCGGCGTTGCGCAGCTCCGGCGGGAACATCCGGTCACCGCAGTCGTCGTAGCGGCGGCGCAGTTCCTCCAGGTCCTTGCGGGTGTCACCGGTGTCGGGGAGCGGACCGGAGAGGCGGCCGACGCGCTGTCCGACGTGCAGGGCGACCTTGCGCAGCGCCTCGGCGTTGATCTCGTTCGCGACGTCCTGCCCGAACCGCGCGGCCACCCCCTGGTACCAGTTGGCGTCGTGCTGCCACCACAGCCGGTACGCCTCGCTCGCCCGGGCACGGTGATTGACGCCGTCGCCGCCGGTCGTGTTCGTGCTCATGCGTGCTGCTCCTCGGCGGCGAACCTGTCGCGCATCACTCGTTTGAGAACCTTGCCGGTGGCGCCCTTGGCCACGTCGTCGGGCTTCATCCGCAGGGCTCGGTGCACCGGCGGGAATCCGGCGGCCGCCAGCACCGAGTTGACGCGCCGGGTCCACGCCTCGTCGTCGCCATCGCCACCATCACCGCCACCGCCGTCCTCGTCGGTCAGCTGGAGCAGCGCGTACGCCTCGCCCTCTCCGTCGCCGTCCCAGTCCGCCCGTACGCCGTCCGGGGCGACCCCGACGACCGTGCAGTCGGCCAGCTCGGGCAGTTCGGCGAGCAGGAGTTCCTCGGTGCGGGTGCTGAAGACGATGCCGCCCCGGGTGCGGACGGCGTCCGGCGCCCGGTCGAGGTGGTAGAAGTTGCCGTCCTCGTCCTGGTGGGCGAGGTCCCCGGTGAGCCAGTAGCCGCCGAGCCGCATCCGGTTCCAGGTCAGGGAGTCGTTCCAGTAACCGGGCGTGAGCGTCGGGGACTTGAGGCCGAGGCGGCCGATCCGCCCGGGCGGCAGCGGGCTGCCGTCCTCGGCGAGTACGGCGGCCTCGGCGAAGCTGATCGGCCTGCCGACGCAGCGCGAGTAGGCCGAGGTGTCCTTGGTGTGCCGGTTGTGGAAGACGGAGTAGCCGGCCTCCGACGAGCCGAGCCCGTCCACGAAGACCGAGCCCTCCACGCGTACGCGGCGCAGGTCCCGGCCGATCTTCTGGTGGCTGCCGTACCGCACCAGGGCGCGGATGTGGGCCTCGTGCGCCGCGTCCCCGGTGTTGAACCACACCTGCACGCTGGACAGATCACGCCGCGTCAGGTCCTCGGTGGCCATCTCGCCGAACGTCCCGGCGAAGGCCAGCACGGTGGTCGCCCGGAACTCCTCGACGGCGTCGAGCACGTCGGCGCCGCGCTGGCTGGACAGGAGCTTGATGTCGGTGCGCAGCAGCAGGCAGTACAGCAGCGTCGCCACCATGGCGTTGTGCGCGCCCGGCAGCCCCACCAGGGTGCGCTCCATGTCGGTCCCGGTGGAGTAGCGCAGCCGGTGCAGCTGCGCGTACATCAGGGTCCGGTGGGTGTGCGGTACGCCCTTGGGCATGCCGGTGGTGCCGGAGGAGTGCGAGATGAGCACCGGGTCGGTCGGGTCGTGCCGGTACGGGTACGACGGCGGCAGCGACGCGCGGTGCTCCGGGCGGATGTCGGCGGCGGTGACGTGGAAGCCGAGCCCGAGCCCGCAGTCCGCGAGCGCCTCCCGGTGGGCCTCGTCGGTGAACGCGCCGACCGCGCCCTGCCGGAGCACGTACGCGCGTGCCGTGTCCGGGGCGAGGTTGCCGTTGACGAACGACGGGATCGCGCCGAGGGACGTCAGCGCCAGGAAGTTCACCGCGAACTCGGCGCTGGAGAAGGAGTGGATGGCGACCGGGTCGCGGGGCCGTACACCGTGGGCGGCGTACCAGCCGGCGTATGTCTCGACCACCTCGTACAGCTCGCCGAGCGTCAGGGTCTCGGGGCGGCTGCCGTCGGGCGCCCGCCAGGTGCCGTCCGTGCGCAGGACGGGTTCGTCGAGCGGGCGGCCGTACGCCCTCAGACGCGCCAGTACGTTGCCGGCGCCCAGTTCGGTGTCGGAGCAGATCCGTGCCCGCTCCTGCCTACTGATGAGCATGGGTCTCCGTCTCGTCTGCGGTGTCTGCGGTGCCTGAGGTGTCTGCGGTGTCGGAGGTGTCGGCGGTGAGGACGAATGCGGTGGCGGGGCCGGGCAGGAGCCGGATTCCGCCGTTCCGCAGCAGTTGTCGGTGGGCGGCGGCCAGGTCGAACAGGCCCTGGATGCCGCCGGGACGGTCGACGGCCCCGGCGTCGGCCCCGGGGGTCTGCGCCGACCGGACCGTCACGGGTGCCCCGGCCCCGGCGCGGCCGAGCAGCACCGCGGCCGCCAGCCCGGCGGACGGGGGGAGGTCCGGGGCCGGGAGAGCCCCGCCGTCGGTGAGTTCGCGGTGCATGGCGGCCGGCCGCTCGCCGCCGCCCAACTCCACGCCCAGCACCAGGACCCGCTCCAGCTCCGGGTCCTCCAGCAGCAGATCCGCCATGGCCAGCAGCTCGGTCAGCGGGTCGTCGAAGAAGGAGGTGCTGAACATCTGCCCGGTGATCCCGAACTCCCGGCTGGTGTGGCCCAGTACGGAGTTGGGCGTGGCTTGCATGAACAGCAGCGGGTTGTGGACCTGGCCGGACACCATGCGCCGGCTGGCCAGGTCGGCGGTGGTGGTGTCGCCCAGCAGACTGGCCAGCGCCACGGCGGTACGGGAGCCTCCCCCACTCTCGGCTTCGCTCGAGCGGGAGGTGCCCCCATCGGGCCGCTCGGTCAGGCACTGTCTGCTCACCTCGTACGCCAGCGGGCTGAACGCGGACTCCACGAAGCCGGGCAGCCTCGGCAGCGGGATGTCGTCGTCCCGGCCGGTGCCATGGGTCGCGGTGGCGGTGGCGAGGATGCCGAGGGGCGCCCGGAGCACGGTCTTCTCGCTCGTCGTCGTCGGCTTCGTCACGTCCGCTCCAGCACGAGTGCGGTGTTGGCGCCGCCGAACGCGGCGTTGACGGTGAGTGCCCGGCGCAGGTCGGCCCGGCGCGGCCGGTTCGGCACGTAGTCGAGGTCGCACTCCGGGTCCGGCGCGGTGAACCCGGCGGTCGGCGGCAGTAGGCCGTCCGTCAGGGCCAGCAGGGTGATCACGAACTCCACGACGCCCGCCGCCTCCAGGAGGTGGCCGGTGGTGCTCTTGGTGGAGCTGACCGGTATCGACTCCGCGCGGTCCGGGAAGGCGGCGCGCAGCCCACGGGTCTCGGCGCCGTCGTTGTACTTGGTGCCGGTGCCATGGGCGTTGACGTAGTCCAGGGCCGCCCCGTCCGGATCGCCGGCCAGCCGCATCGCCTGCCGCGCCGCCCGCGCCAGCCCCGCGCCCTCCGGGTGCGGTTGGGCGATGTGGTGGGCGTCCGTGGCCGCGCCCCACCCCACCACCGACGCCAACGGCCGGGCGCCCCGGCGCCGGATGTGCTCGGCGGACTCCAGCACCACGACCGCCACCCCGTCGCCCAGCAGCAGCCCGCTGCGGTCCGCGCTGAACGGACGCACCATGCCGTCCTTGGACAGTGCCCGGCCGGAGTCGAACTTCCCGAAGGTCTCCTCCTCCACCAGGTAGCCGCCCGCACAGACCGCCACGTCGGTGCGGCCCGAGGAGATCAGCCGACAGCCGTGGATGATCGCGGCGGCGGAGGCGACGCAGGCGTTGGTGAAGGTCAGCCGTGGTCCGGTCGACCCGAGGTGTGCGGCGAGCAGTTCGGTGAGCCGGGCGGGTACGGCGTCGGCGACCCGGTCGGTCGCGGCGCCGTCACCCGCGTCGGGGGTGTCGGCTCCGGCGGCGCCTCGCCAGTACCGCGTGACGCTCGTGTGGTCACCCGCGATGCCGAGCAGGACCGCCGCATCGGTGCCCGGGCGCAGTCCCGCCATGTCGAGGGCCTCGGTACCGCACTCGGCGAGGGCGTGGCGCAGGGCCCAGTGCTCGACCGCGTCGGGGCCGTCGGGGGCGGCGGCCGCCATCGGCGTACGGTACGGCCCGGTGTCGAACCTGGTGGTGGGCGCGAACGCGGGGACCCCGGCGAAGACCCCGCGCCGCAGGGCGTCGGCTCCGGTGCCGAACGCGGTGCGTACCCCGAATCCGGTCACCGTGACCTCACCGCTCATCGCGGCCGCCCTCCTCGACGGCACGCAGGTACTCGGTGAGCCGCCGCAGCGAGGTCAGCCCGGAGATCTCCTCGTCGCTGGGCTCCACGACCAGGCCGTGGCGTTCCTCGATCACATGCAGGAGCCACACCAACCCGAGCGAGTCCAGGACCAGTTCGGCGTCCTCGCCGAGGTCGTCGGGCAGGCCCGGGAAGATGTTCCGGTCCGACAGCAGGTCCCGGACGGAGTCGGTGGTGAAGGTGGCCGTCCTCATGCCTTCACTCATGCCTTCGCACCGCGACGGACCACCTCGGCGACGAGTCCGCCGAGGGTCAGGGAGGCGAGCGGCTCGATGTCGGTGTCCGGTATCTCCACGCCGAACCGCGACTCCAGCCGCAACGTCAGCTCGATCAGGCTCAGTGAGTCCACTTCCAGCCCGCCGACGGTCATCGGGCTGTCGTCCGTGATGCCGTCGCGGCTCAGCAGGACGTTCATCTCGTCGATGACCGCGGTCAGGACGAACTCGCGGATCTCGTCTTCCAGGGTCGACGTACTCATGATCGGTGTCTCCAGAGAAGGATCAGAGAGTGATTTCGGTGGGTACGGTGGCGGAGCTCGTGCGCAGTGCCGCCGCCTGGCGCAGCAGCTTCCCGTTGGAGGTGCGGGGCAGGGACTCCAGCACCCGGATGACGCGCGGCAGCTTGTAGTCGGCCAGTCGCTCCCGGCACCAGCGCAGCAGTTCCTCCGCGGACGGCGGCTCGGTGGTCCCGGCGACCATCGCGACGTAGGCCTCGGTCACGTCCTCGTGGACCAGGACCGCCTGCTGGACGGCCGGGTGCTCGCGCAGCACGTTCTCGACCTCCACGAGGTCCACCTTGAGGCCGCCGATGACGACGACGGAGTCCGCGCGGCCGTGCACGCGCACCGCCCCCGAGGCGTCCACCGTGGCGCGGTCCCTGGTGTGCAGCCAGCCGTCCGTGTACTGGGTGCCGCCGGAGTCGTACAGGTACGGCGACTCGGCGAGGGCGACGTCCAGTTCGCCGAGGTGCTCGCGTACGACGACACCCGGTGCGGCAGGGCCGACGGAGGGCCGTAGCGTGCCGTGGGCGTCCATGGCGACGACGCCGGTCTCCGTGGTGCCGTAGGACTCGCCGACGGCGATCCCGTAGCGTTCCGCGAACCGTGCCGCGACCTGCGAGGGCATCAGCTCGCCGCCGGACACCGCGACCCTCAGGTCAGGCAGGGCGGGAGGATCGGAGGCGGCGGCGAGCAGCTCGTAGTGCATCGGCACCCCGAACAGGGCGGTGATCCTGTGCTCCACGGCGGTCCGCAGGACGTCGCGGGCGGAGATCCGGGGGGCGAAGACCACGCGGACCCCGGCCGCGAGCGAGTGCAGCAGCCCGGCGATCAGACCGAAGCTGTGCGCCGTGGAGCTGAGCAGCAGCAGCCGGTCGCCCACACCCGGCATACCCGGGATCCGCGTGAACCGGTCCACTTCCTCGGCGATCGACTCCGCGGTCCGGCCGATCACCTTCGGCCGCCCGGTGGAGCCCGAGCTGAACTGGACCAGCCGATGGCCGGTGGCGGCCGGGCGACCGCCGCCGAGGCGCTCGGTCACGACCTCGTACTCGGAGCGGAAACCGAAGGTCGCCCGGACGTTGACCCCCGCGCTGACCATGAACTGCGGCCGGCAGGAGGCGCACAGCGCGCCGACCTCGGCCGGCTTGAGCCGGAAGTCGAAGAGCAGCACCTGCGCGCCGAGCCGCCACAGCGCGAGCAGCACCTCGACCTGGGTGAAGCTGGGCGGGGTGCGCAGCCCTACGGTGCTGCCGGCCTTGATGCCGTAGCCGGAGAAGACGGCGGCCTGCTTTCGCACCCGGTCGCGTAACTCCCCTCGAAGCAGGATCTCTTGACGGTGGGTCAGGTAGGGGAGTGCGTCATCGTGTGCGTCGAAGAGGTCACGGACGAGGGATTCCATGCCGTCGGCGGGTGCGCCTGCCCCGAGGTCGCCCATGAGGCTCAGACCTCCTTGCAGAACTCGCCGATGGGCAGGCCCACATGGCGTTTGTCCGTGGCCAGGTAGCCGAGCAGCTCGTCACCTGCCTGCAGTTCGGTGACGTTGAGGACCTTGCCGCCGGGGCCGAGCACCCGTACGTGCCAGTCGTCCTGCACGGTGAGGCTGACCAGCCGTCCGTCCTCGGCGTGGGTGCGGATCTCCAGCAGCGGCCGGGACTCCAGCTTGGCGCGGCCGACCACCACCCGCCGGGTGCGCCCGTCGGCGCCGACCGCCAGCAGGGCGGTGCCGGAGCCGACCTCGCTGAGGTAGTTGGTGCGGTTGTCGGGGCCGAGCGTGTACGAGTGCAGGGCACCGGCGTTGACCCGGAACGGCCTGGTCGGCATGTACGGCAGCGGGTGGGTCTCGGAGCAGCACAGCACGAACCCGGAGGAGTAGGAGCCGACGAGGATGCCCTCGTCCTCCTCGAAGTGCGAGCAGGTGTCCACGCAGACCCGGTCGCCGAGCCCGACGTGCCGGATGCTCTCCACGGTCAGCGTGGACAGCTCCAGCTGGGGTGTGGTGGCCTGGAGCAGCCGGGCCAGGGCGAACACCTCGTCGGCGCTGCGGGGTGTGAACAGGATGCCGTCCGAGCCGCGCTCCAGCACGTCGAAGACGATCGACGCCTCCTCCAGGCCGTCGACGACGGTCACCAGCTTGCCCTCGGCCGGCTCGGCCGCGGCGAGCACGATCTCCAGCGGGATCTTGGTCGGGTCGGCGAAGTGGATGACGGTGTAAGGCAGCGCCATGGCGCCCGCGCACGACAGCTGCAGGGTGCGGTCGTCCCGTACGTCGACGAAGCCGGCGACGGGCGTCCCGGCGCCGGTGGCACGGTTGTCCGCGGCGAGGGCGTCCAGCTCGCCCTGGGTGGTGAACGTCCGCAGCAGGACGTCGGCTCCGGGAGCGGACGGGGAGTTCCCGGGGTCGGCCTCGGCGGTGGATTTCGCCTCCTTGCCGGCCGGCTTCTTCGGGGCGGCGGCCGGTGCCGGGCCGTCGTCGGCCAGGATCCGGGTGACGGTCGGGGGCAGCGTGCCGAGCAGCTTCGCGTCGGCGGAGAGCACCCCGGCCATCCGGGCGTGGACGGCGGCGTCCACCACCGCCTGGATCTGCCGTGCCGGGACCTCACGCAGATCGATCCATGCGAACCTCATGCGACACCTGCCACGATCGTCGAGTAGTTGGTGGGGGGACCGGTGGGAGAACTCGTGCTCAGGGCGCCCGCCCCGGCGGTCCCCGGGACGCCGCCGTGCACCACTGCCGCCAGCCGGGACACCACGTCGCGGGGGGAGGGGGCGGAGAAGACGCGGCGGCCGATGGCCAGCCCCTGGCAGCCGGCGTCCATCACCGCGGTGCCGTACTCGACGAGGTCGGAGCCGTCGGGCGGACCGCCGGCCGCGAGGATCGGGAGGGGGCTGTCCGCCACCACCTCGGCCATCCGCTCCAGCGGCAGGGCGACGGAGGTCTTCACCATGTCCGCGCCCAGGTCCGCGGCCACATTGGCCAGATGCGCGAGCAGGGCCGGGTCGTGCGGATCCGCGATCCGGGGGCCGCGCGGGTAGATCATCGCGATCAGCGGCATGCCCCACGCGTCGCAGGAACGCGCCACCGCCCCGAGATCGGCGAGCTGCTGGGCCTCGGTGTCCGAGCCGATGTTGACGTGGACGCTCACCGCATCCGCACCGAGCCGCAGCGCCTCCTCGACGTCGGCGACCAGCACCTTGGCGTGCACGTCGGCGGAGTGGGCGGTGCTGGCGCTCAGGTGCACCACCAGCGCGCAGCTCTTGAGGATGTCCGGCGCGAAGGCGCCTGCACGTCCCTTGTGGACGATGATCCCGTCGGCCCCGCCGTCCACCAGCGCACGCAGCAGGTCGTCCCACTGGTCGGCGGGGACGATCGGTCCGTCCGAAACGCTGTGGTCGAGCGGTACGAGGAGATGCCGGCCGTCCCCGGCCAGCGAAAGTCTTCTCAATCGAAATAACTTGCCGGTTTTCAGCATGGGTAATACGCCTTCCCCGCCGGTAGTCCTTCCAATGTCCGAAAATCGATGGTCGTAGAACTTTCAAATTCCCTCGGAGGTCAGCATTCCGTGCGTGATCAGCCGTTGGCAAGGTGTGACATCCGGCAAATATTCATGTCGGAGAGTGCATGAATATTGACAGCGAGTTGACAGCGGGCCAGGGGTTGACGCCTCTTAGGGGTGCATGTTCGGGTGCAGTTCTATGCATTAGGCCGATCTGTCCGCACCAAAGGGGCGATCTCGCCGTCCGGCTTTTCGAACGGCGCGGTTTCCCCGTCGAATTCCTTGTCGAAATTGAATTCCCGGGCTTAGGGTGCCTCCCACTCCCCATCGGAATGGATTCCCCATGCCCGAATTACCATCCGCTGCCGCGCCCGCGATCGCCTCGTCCCCACGGCCGACCCCCGACGCCCGGCCCCGGGCGTCGCGGGTCGCGGCCGCGAGCCTGGTCGGCACGACGATCGAGTACTACGACTTCGCCGTGTACGGCACCGCCAGCGCACTCGTCCTCGGCCCCGCCTTCTTCCCCTCCGGCAACGCGACCGTCTCCTCCCTGGCCGCGTTCCTCACGTTCGCCGCGGCCTTCCTCGCCCGCCCCCTCGGCGTCGCCCTGTTCGGCACGATCGGCGACCGCCTCGGCCGCCGCCGCGCCCTGGTCGCCTCGCTCCTGCTGATGGGCGTGGCAACGGTCGGCGTGGGACTGCTCCCCACCTACGAGACCGCCGGACTCCTCGCCCCCGTCCTGCTGGTGACGCTCCGTCTGCTGCAGGGCGTGAGCATGGGCGGCGAGTGGGGCGGGGCGGTGCTGCTCGCCGCGGAGCACGCACCGCCCGGACGACGCGCGCTGTACGCGTCCATCCCGAACGTCGGCCCCTCGCTCGGCTTCCTGCTGTCCAGCGCGGTCATCCTGCCCACCCTGAACATCGCGGGCCGGGACGGCTTCACCGACTGGGCCTGGCGGATCCCGTTCCTGCTCAGCACCCTGCTCGTCGTGATCGGCCTGTGGGTGCGCACGACGGTCTCCGAGTCACCGCTGTTCACGCCGGCGACAGAGGCGTCGGCGCAGGTGCCCGAACCCACGTCCCGCTTCCCGCTGGGCACGCTCCTCACCCGGCACCCCGGCCGGCTGCTGCTCGGCATCGGTACCGCGCTGGGCGGCTCGGCCGTCTACTACCTGACGATCGTCTACAGCCTGTCGTACGGCCCGAAGGAACTCGGCATCCCGCAGAACACGATGCTGACCGCCGCGAGCGTCGGTGCGGCGGCCGGGATCGCCGTCACCCTCCCGGCCGCCAGGCTGGCCGACCGGATCGGCCGGCGCCCGGTGATGCTGACCGGAGCCGTGGGCTGCGTGCTGTGGGCGGTACCCATGTACGCCTCGCTGAGTTCGGGCGACGCCTGGGTGATCACCGGCGCCTACACGGTCGGACTCGTGCTGCTGGCGCTGATGTTCTCCCCGGCGGCGGCCTTCCTCACCGAGCTCTTTCCGGCGCGGCTGCGCTACACCGGCGCCTCCGCGGCCTTCATCCTCGCCAACACCCTCGGCGGCGGCTTCGCTCCGCTGGTCGCCACCTGGCTGAACAGCCACTGGGACTCACCGCTCGTCCTCGGCTTCTACACCGGCGGACTCTGCCTGCTGAGCCTCCTGTGCCTGCTGGCCCTGCCGGAGACCCGCGACCACGAGTTCGACGCCTGACGGCACAGGGCGTCCGACGACACGGCACGACGCCGAGCCCTGGCACGCGTCGCCGACCAACGGCGCGACTTCATCGGGCAGGAAACCACCCGCATCGTCCGCGAGAGCCAAGCGGTCTATGTGGAGGACCTGAACGTGAAGGGCATGGGATCGGCGAAGGGCAAGCGCGGCAAGTCCGTCCACGACCAGTCGCTCAGCATGTTCGCCAGCACCCTCGAAGCGAAGTGCGCACGGTACGGGCGCGGCTTTGCCAAGGTCTCCCGCTGGTTCCCCTCCACTCAGATGTGCTCCGCCTGCGGCAGCATCGAAGGACCCAAAGGGCAGGAAGGGCTGCGGATCCGGTCGTGGACCTGCTCATGCGGGGCCGTCCACGACCGGGATCAGAACGCAGAAGCCAACATCCGCGCCGAAGGGCGCAGGATCTTCGCGGCGGGGCTCGCCGAGAAGTAAAACGCCTGCGGAGCGCGTGTAAGACCCTGCCCAGCCGGGGCGGTGCGTGATGAAACAGGAACCCACCAGGGCCCGCACCATGCGGGCGGATGGAACCCCGGGCCTCCAGGCCCGGGAGGATGCCAGTGCCCTGTGCTTCACGACGACGCCCCTTCGCCGATGCACAGGCGATTGTCAGACTCCCTTTATCTGACGTACCGTCAGATTCATGGACGCGATCTGGCTCACAGGTGCGGAATGGCTGGCCGTGCTCCGCATAGGCCTCGGGCTGTGGTGGCTGGAGAGCTGGCGCCACAAGGACAAGAAGAGCTGGTTCGAGGGGGCGGGGATCGCCTGGGCGGCGGACGTGGCGGGCAAGCACCGCTGGAACGCCGTACGGTCCGGCTTCGAGGTCGTGGTGACGCCACGGCCGCGGACGATGGCGTACGTCGTCCTGTACGCGGAGCTGGCCCTGGGGCTCGGCCTGATCCTCGGCTTCCTGACCCCGGTCGCCCTCGTCGGCGGGCTGCTGCTCAACGGCCTCTACTTCGCCCTGATGATCCACGACTGGGCCGAGCAGGGGCAGAACTCGATGATGGCGCTGATCTCGGTGGTCGCGCTGTTCGGGATGTCGTGGCAGTCGTGGTCGGTGGACAGCGCGCTGGGGTTGTTCTGATGCGGTACGACCTGCCGGAGGCCGACGCTTTCACGCGGACCTACTGGGACGCCGCCGCGCAGGGGCGGCTTCTGTTCAGGCGCTGCCGGACCTGCGGACGCGCCCACCACTACCCCCGCGAGTTCTGCCCCCACTGCTGGAGCGAGGACGTCGACTGGGAGCCCGCGAGCGGCCGGGCCGCCCTCTACACGTGGTCCGTCGTCCACCGCAACGACCTGCCGCCCTTCGGGGCGCGCACGCCGTACGTCGCCGCGGTCGTCGATCTCGCGGAAGGGCCGCGGATGATGACCGAGGTCGTGGAGTGCGGGGACGGCTCGCGGCTGCGGGCCGGGACGGAGCTGGAGGTCGCCTTCCGGGACGGGATGCCGGTGTTCCGCCCTGTGAGGTGACCGACGCGGGCTTCAATGACCCCATGACCCACGCCGACATACGACCCACCGGGCACCCCTTCCCCGACCTGCACGGCCACGGTCTGCGCCTGCGCCCCTGGGACCCGGACTCCGAGGCCGACGTGGACGCCTGGTTCCGCGGGCGCACCGACCCCGATTTCCGGCGCTGGAACACCCCGCTGCGGATCACCACGGACCTCGACAGCGCCCGGAAGTCCCTGCGTGACGCGGCACGGAACTCGGCGGAGGGCTCCGCGGCGCCGTACTGCGTCACCGACGCGACGACCGGCGCACTCCTCGGACACATCGCCGTCAACGTCATCAACCCGATGATGAACTCCGCCCGCGTGGGGTACTGGGTTCTCCCCGAGGCCCGCGGTCGCGGCGTCGCCACCCGCGCCCTCGCCCTCATCGCCCGCTGGGCCCTCACCGACCTGGGCCTGCACCGCCTCGAACTCGACCACGCCGTCGGCCACGACTCCTCCTGCCACATCGCCGAGCGGTGCGGATTCCGGTACGAGGGGACCCTGCGCGGCGCGATGTGGGAGGCGGGGCGGCACGACGCGTACCGGGACATGCACCTGCACGCGAGGCTGGCGACGGACCCGGAACCGGGCCCCGACGGACACCCGGCCCAGGCCCCGGACGTCAACCTGTAGACCCGCCGGACCGTGAACCCCGAGCCCCTCAACCCCCGCCTGGGAGTGGGGTCTTGTGTCGGCTTGGTGTCCACGACGGAAAAGGGTGCACAACCTCCGCCCGGGCGCGGGATCATGAGGTATGCGCCCGGACGACTGGTACTGCACCCAGGATCTCACCGGCTTCCTCGCCCGCGCCGGTGGCTTCCTGCGCTCACGCCCCGACCTGCACACCGTCGCCCTGACGGTGACCGAGACGCTGCGCAGGAGCGGGTTGCGTGCGTACGGCGACGAGGCACCCGTCTTCGGCGTGCTGGAGGTGGGCGGACAGGTGCGCGCCGCCTACTTCCGCACCCCGCCCTACCGCCTGAACGTCACGCCCCTCAACCCCGACGAGGCCGAGTCCCTCGCCGCCCACCTGGTCGCCCTCGGCCACGCGGTCCCCGGCGTCATCGCGGCGAGCGAGACCGCCGAGGCCTTCGTCGCGGCCTGGCGCCGGCAGGCGGGCGCCCGGGGTGCGGTCAGCCAGCGCCAACGCCTGTACCGGCTCGGCAACCTGACCGTTCCGCAGCCTCTTCCGGCGGGCCGGGCGCGGGTCGCGGGCAAGGAGGACCGGGAGCAACTGGCCCGCTGGTACGGCGAGTTCGTCGAGGACGCCGGCCATGCCGCCGCCCGCGACGCCGCCGGGTGGGCCGACTCACGGATCTCCTACGGGGGCGTCACCCTGTGGGAGGGCGAGGACGGCACCCCCCTCTCCATGGCCGGCGTGACCCCGATTGTCGCCGGCCAGGTCCGGGTGGCCCCCGTCTACACCCCGGCCCATCTGCGCGGACGCGGCTACGCGGGCGCGGTCACCGCGCAGGTCAGCCGGGCCGTGCTCGCCTCCGGGGTGCGCGAGGTGCTGCTCTTCACGGACCTGGCCAACCAGACGAGCAACAGCCTCTATCAGCGCATCGGGTACCGGGCGGTGGCGGACTTCACGGCCTACGACTTCCGGGGCAACCGGGGCTTCTGACAGCCCACCGGTTCTCAGGGCCAGAGCAGCTCCTTGGCCCACCCCTCCTCCGTACGCCGGTAGACGAGCCGGACATGCCGTCGCGCCGCGTCGCCCTGGAAGAACTCGACCTCCTCGGGGCGCAGGCGGTAGAGGGTCCAGGACGGGACCGGGGCGTCCGGCTCCCGCTGGGCCCGCTCCCAGGCCGCCCGCGACTCGCGCGCCAACTCCTCGACCGAGGACAGGGCTTCGCTCTGCCGCCCGGTCAGCGCCGCCGCCAGCGCGCCGGTCGAGCGGGCGTGCAGGTCGGCCTGGGACTCGGCGGACGGGGCGCTCGTGACCGGCCCGCGGACCCGCACCTGGCGGCCCTGCGCCGGCCAGTAGAAGCCGAGGGCCGCGTACGGGCGGGCGGCCAGCTGGCGTCCCTTGCGGCTGCCGGCGTGCGTCGCGAAGGACCAGCCGGACGCGTCGGCGCCGTGCAGCATCACGGTCCGTACGTCCGGCAGGCCCGCCTCGTCGGCCGTGGCGAGGGACATGGTGTGGGGCTCCACCTGCCCGGCCGCGACCGCCTCCGCGAACCAGGCCGTGAAGAGGGCGAGTGGTGCGGCGGGTGCGGCCGCCGGGTCGAAGGAGGGCAGGTCGATGTCCCACACCCGCAGCGACCTCAGCAGTTCATGAAGATCCGGTTCATGAAGATCCGGCTCGTGAAGATCCCGCTCGTGATGATCCGTTCCCATGCCCCGATTGTCGCGTGCGGGGCCCGCTCAGTCCTGACCGAGGTCGGACGACACCCACCGTTCGGGCCGCAGGCGGATGACGACCTGCTCACCGTGGTTCTTCCAGCTGAAGTCGACGTACGCCTCCACCTTTTCGGCCGGGAGGTAGCGGGCCGAGATCTCGCGGAGCTCCTCCAGCGTGGCGGGCGTCGTCCCGACGACCGGCCCCTCGACCGACACGTACCGGATCGTGGGTTCGGTCCGGTCCACCAGCAGGGAGAACCGTCCGGCCGCCTGGATCAGCCGGCTCTTGCGGGAGTCCAGCCCGGTCATGATCCATACGTCGCCGCCGGGCTCGTACTGGTACCAGATCGGCACGGTCAGCGGAGCACGCCCCGCCCCCGCGTCGACCGCCAGCGCGGCGATGTGCGGCTCGGTCAGGAACTGTTCCCGCTCTTCCCGGGTCAGGGCCATTCCAGTCTCCTCCAGGGCGTCGGACGAACTTCCGATGCACCACAACACGCGCCCGTGCACCACGTGTTCCCCGCCCCGGCAGGAAGTCTCAATCCCGCCCCAGCACCACCGTCCCCGAAGAGCAGAACCAGCCCCCGGTCGCCGAAGCCACCCCCAGCCGCGGCAACTCCCCGTCCCGCCCCCGTACCTGCCGCTCCCCGCCCTCGCCCCGCAGCTGCCGTACCGCCTCCACCAGCAGGAACAGCCCTCGCATCCCCGGATGCTGGGCCGACAGCCCACCCCCGTCCGTGTTGACCGGCAGTTCTCCGCCCCGCACCAGCAGCCGCCCCTTCTCCACGAACGCGCCGCCCTCCCCCTTGCCGCAGAAGCCGAGGTCCTCCAGCGTCACCAGGGTCATGTAGGTGAACGCGTCGTAGATCTCCGCGAAGTCGATCTCCCGCGGCCGTACCCCGGCCCGCTCGAAGGCGAGGCGTCCGCTCACCGCCGCCGGGCCGGTCGTGAAGTCGGGCCACTCGGACATGGCGGCGTGCGAGACGTGCTCCCCGGTGCCGAGGATCCACACGGGTGCCGTACGGCAGTCCCGTACGACCTCCTCGGCGGCCAGCAGCACCGCCGCCCCGCCGTCGGAGCGGATGCAGCAGTGCAGCTTGGTGAAGGGGTCCGCGATCATCGGGCCGGACAGGACGTCGTCCACGGTGATCGGGTCGCGGAACATGGCCTGCGGGTTCAGCGCGGCGTTCGCCCTCGCCTGGACCGCCACCTCCGCCAACTGCTCGACGGTCGTGCCGTGTTCGATCATGTGGCGGCGGGCGGCCATGGCGTACTTGGCGATGAGCGTGTGGCCGTAGGGCACCTCGAACTGCAGCGGGCCCCGGGAGCCGAAGGACAGGTTCCCGGTACGCCGGCCGGCCTTGATGTCCGCGCGGGCGGTCGAGCCGTAGACCAGCAGCACCGCGTTCGCGTGCCCCCTCGCTATCGCGTCCGTCGCGTGGGCCGCCATGACCTCCCAGGTCGAGCCGCCCACGGAGGTGGAGTCGACCCAGGTGGGGCGCAGGCCCAGGTACTCGGCCACCTCGACGGGGGCCAGGGTGCCCAGACCGGCGGACGCGAGGCCGTCCACCACCGCCCGGTCCAGACCCGCGTCGGCCAGGGCGCGGCGGGCCGCCTGGGCGTGCAGGGCGTAGGGGGTCGCGTCGTCCACGCGGCCGCAGTCGGAGAGAGCCACGCCGACCACGGCGACTTTCCGGTTCCAGGGCGTCATGAGAGGCCTCCAACCCCTGTGCATCTCGCTGTGGCCCTCCTAATATGACGGCCCGTCAGATACGGAGGGAAGAGCCATGGACGCCAGCTTCACCCCCGAGCAGGACGAGATCCGCCGCACCCTCCGCGAGCTGCTGCACAGCCGCTGCGGCCCCCGTGAGCTGCGCGCGGCCCTCGACACCCCCGCCGGACACGACCCCGCCCTCTGGACCGACCTCGCCGGCCGGCTCGGCCTGCCCGGGCTCGCCCTTTCCGAGGCGTACGGCGGTGTCGGCTGCTCGGCGACCGAACTCGCCCTCGCCTGCGAGGAGACCGGGCGGGCCCTGGCCCCCTCGCCCCTGCTCGCCACCGCCGTCCTCGCCGCACCGCTGATCGGCTCGCTCGGCACCGAGGCCCAGCGCGCCGACCTGCTGCCCCGCATCGCCGCCGGCACCCTCACCGCCGCCCTCGCCGTCCCCGGCCCCGCACTCGCCACCGCCCTCGCCCTCACCGGCCCGGGCGACGGCGACTGGGCCGGCGGCGGGCGGGCCGGCGGCGTGCAGGCGCGGCGGGCCGCGGGCGGCTGGCGGCTGTACGGGCAGGTCGACCAGGTGCTGGACGGGCACAGCGCGGGGCTCCTTGTGGTCGCCGCGCACGCCGGGGGGTTCGCCCGGTCACGGACGCTGCTGTTCCTGGTGCCGGGGGACGCGGTGGGGGTCGTACGGGTACGGCAGACAGCGCTGGACGCCACCCGGCCGCAGGCCCGCGTGCAACTGCGGGACGTGGAGGCCGAGTTGCTGGGGGAGGAGGGCGCGGATGTGCCGGCCGCCCTCTCCCGCACGGGAGACGTGGCCGCGGCCGTCCTCGCCTGCGAGGCCGTGGGCGCCGCCGACCGGGCGCTGGAGCGGACCGTGGAGTACGTCAAGCAGCGGGAGCAGTTCGGGCGGGCGATCGGGTCCTTCCAGGCGGTGAAGCACCGGCTGGCGGATGTGTATGTGGGGGTGCAGGCGGCGCGTTCGGCGGCGTACTACGCGGCCTGGGCTGTCGCTCATGGGGAGCGAGTCGGTGGGCTCGCGCTCGCGCAGGCCCTGGAGGCGCTGCGCACCGCGTCGGCCGAGGGGATCCAGCTGCACGGCGGCATCGGTTTCACCTGGGAGCACGAGGCCCACCTGTACTTCAAGCGGGCGGCCGGCGACGAGCTGCTCTTCGGGCCGGTGCACCGGCTGCGGGCGTACGCCGCCGACACCGCCCGGCTCTTCGAGACGTCCGGTGCCCGGGAGGTGGCGGTGTGATCGGCATGCCAGTGGTCGTGCGAGCGGTACAGAAGGTGTCCTCGACACGGGGCTTCGCCAGGGTCGCCCCGCATGTCGTCCCCGCGCTCGACCGCGCCGTGCACCGGCTCACCCGCGGCAAGGTGCTGCTCAGCGCCCAGATGCTGCCCGGCGTGATCCTGACCTCCACCGGCGCCCGCAGCGGACTGCCCCGCCGCACGCCGCTCGCCTGCATGCCCGAGGAGAACGGCCGCTCCTGGATCCTGGTCGGCTCCAACTTCGGCCGCACCGGCCACCCCGCCTGGACCGCGAACCTGCGGGCGCATCCGGACGCCGAGATCAGCTGGAAGGGCGCCGACATCCCCGTCAGGGCGCAGCTGCTTCAGGGCGAGGAGCGGGCGGCCGTCTGGAAGAACTTGCTCGCGTTCTGGCCGCCGTACGCGACGTATCAGGCGCGGGTGGAGCGGGAGATCCGGCTCTTCAGGATCGTCCGCAGGTCATAGGGTCATCGTCCGCAGGTCACAGCGTCGCCAGGCGCTGTACGAGGAGGAACGCGCCGATCCCCAGCATCGCCGCCCCGGACGTGCGCGCGACCGCCCGTGCCGCCGCCGGGCGGGCGCCGAGGACCGCGCGGGCCGCGAGGCCCACCGTGAGATAGACGGCGGCGCAGCACGCCATGTGGAGCAGGCCGAGTACGGCGGTCTGGGCGGGGACCGGCAGATGGTCGCCCTTCGTCACCAGGAACTGCGGCAGCACCGAGAGGTAGAGCAGCAGGCCCTTGGGGTTGAGGCCGCTGATCGTGGCACCGCGCAGAAAGGCGCGGGCCGGGCTCGCGGCCACCGTCTCCTCGGCTGCCCCCGGCGTGCCCGGCCGGCGCAGCACCCCCCACCCGAGCCACACCAGGTACGCGGCGCCGGCGGCCGTCAGCACGGTCAGCAGCGCCGGCTCGCCCGCCACCAGCACCGCGAGTCCGGCCACCGCGAGGACCGTGTGCAGCGCGTACCCGGTGACCAGACCCGCCACCGCCGTCACCGGCGAGCGGTCGCGCAGCCCGGCGGAGATCGCGTACGCCCAGTCGGCGCCCGGTATGCAGACCAGCAGCAGGTCGATGGCGAGGAAGGAAAGGAGCAGCGCGGAGTCCATGCTGGGGACATTAGGCGGGAATGGCCCGAAAGTGTTGTCGAAGTTTGCCCATGATCGGTCGAAGTGAGGGAAGATCTGCCTCATGGACGACGTGGACAGAAAGATTCTTGCCGAGCTCCAGCAGGACGGGCGGCTGACCGTGACCGAGCTGGCCGCGCGGGTGCGGCTGAGCGTCTCGCCGTGCCACCGGCGGCTGCGGGAGCTGGAGCGGGCCGGCGCCATCAGCGGATACCGGGCCGTCGTGGACCCGGCCGCCGTCGGGCTGACCTTCGAGGCGCTGGTCTTCGTCTCCATGCGGCAGGAGGACCGGGACACCGTCGCCGAGTTCGAGCGGGCGATCGGCGAGGTGGCGGAGGTGCTGGAGGCGCAGCGGCTGTTCGGGGAGCCCGACTATCTGCTGCGGGTCGTCGCCGCCGACCTCGGCTCCTACCAGCGGCTGTACGACGAGCGGTTGGCCACGCTGCCGGGGGTGCAGCGGCTGACGTCGACGCTGGTGATGAAGCATGTGGTGAAGGACCGGCCGCTTCCCGCTTGACCCGGGGCGGGCACGAACGCGCAGCAGGCGGCGGCCCACGCGTGTGAACCACCGCCTGCAAGACAGGACTTGGAAGCCCGGAGGGCCGTCTGCCGGCCTCCCGGCCGCTATTTGGTCGGCTTCTTGCCGGTCACACCCAGGTGCACCAACAACGCGAGGTTCGGCTTGAGTTCAGCCTGTTTCACGCCCCACGTCTGGAAGCCCTTCTGGTGCGAGGCCACCGCCGCGAGCATCGCGACGATCGAACCCGCGACCGCGGCCGGGTTGACGTCCTTGTCGACCTTGCCCTTGGACTGCAGCTGAGTGACGGCTTCCGAAAGGGAGTTGTTGACGGAGTTCAGAATCTTCATGCGGATCTTGTAGAACCGTTTGTCGCCCTCGGACGCGCCGAGGTCGACGACCCTGAGGATCGCGTCGTTGCGGCGCCAGAACTCCAGAAACCCGTCGACGAGTTCCTGTGCCGTCTGCCAGCCGGCCTTGCCGACCCAGCTGCGGCCCTCGACGAGCTCGGTCAACCCGGCGCCCTCGGTGGCCATTTGCTCGGCGATCTCCAGGACGGCGCCCTCGACGTCCGGGAAGTACTGGTAGAAGGTCGCGGGTGAAGTCCCTGCCTTCCGGGCGACATCTATGACTTTGACGTCCCGGTAGGGGGAGGAGCTGAGCATCTCGCTGAGGCAGTCGAGCAGCTTCTGCCGGGTCGCCTGCCCACGCCGACCGGCCACGCGGCCGTCGACGGTACGCACTTGTCCTGTCATGCCGTCAGCTTACCGAGGCGTGATCGGGGCGCGATTCGGCCGACTGCAAATGGGGTGCACGGGGATGCGGAGGCTGGTGTGCCTGGTCTGCGGGTTGCGTGAGAGGCCGTTACTTTGGCGACATGGCCGAAAACAGGGCATCCGCAGACGGAACGGGATACGGAGAGGGCGTCCCGTGCTGGGTGGACGCGCAGCTTCCCGACGTCGAGGCGGGCAAGCGGTTCTACGGAGAGCTCTTCGGGTGGGACTTCGAGGAGGCGTACGACTCCACCGTGCTGGCCCGGCTGGACGGCGAGCCTGTGGCCTCGCTCGCCCGCAAGGCGGACGGGCGGTTTCCCACGGTGTGGACGGTGTTCTTCGCCACCCCGGACGCGGAAGCGCTGGTCAGGCGGATCCGGGCGGCCGGGGGTCAGGTGGTCACCGCGCCCGTGGAGATCGGGGCAGGGCTGGGGAGGGCCGCGCTGGTCACCGACCCGGAGGGCGCCGTCTTCGGGCTGTGGCAGGCGGGCGAGCACCAGGGCTTCGGGCGCCGGCACGAGCCCGGCACCTTCGGCTGGGTCGAGCTGTACGCCCGGGACACCGAGGTGGCCAACACCTTCTACGGCGGGCTCTTCGCCGACGCCCTGTTCGGGCCGGACGCGAAGCCGGACTTCGGGCGCGCGGCGGTCGCGGAGCGCTTCTCGGCGATGATGCCGCCCCATTTCGTCGTCCACTTCCAGGTGGCGGACTGCGCGGAGGTCCTCGCCACGGTGAACCGGCTCGGCGGACGGGTCCAGGTGCCGCCCTTCGAAACGTCGTACGGAACGGTCGCCGTCGTCACCGACAATCAGGGGGCGTCCTTCGCGGTCCTGGAGCGCCGGGCGGCCCGGGAAAATCTGACCTGACCCTTACCTCCGGCGTCCCACCATGCGAACCGGCGCTTTCCGTCGGGTGCCGGAGTGTGGTTTTGTCCCAAGACACCCCGTTCCGCCCTCGGGTTCGCAACCACGCCCTCGGACAGGAAGAATCGGGGTGCGTGCCGCCAAGGCGGTGCGGTGGTGAGACGCTGCACGGGGTCGCGTACATATCTGGGTGACGGGGCCCGTACGGGGAGGTGGCAGGCAGAGTGGTGGATCAGCTGACACAGCACGATCCGCGCAGGATCGGGCCGTTCGAGGTGCTCGGACGGCTGGGTGCCGGCGGCATGGGGCTGGTCTATCTCGCGCGCTCGGCTTCGGGCCGGCGCGTGGCGATCAAGACGGTCCGGACCGAGCTCGCCGAGGACCAGCTGTTCCGCGTCCGCTTCACGCGTGAGGTGGAGGCGGCCCGGGCGGTCTCCGGCTTCTACACGGCGGCCGTCGTCGACGCCGACCCGCGCGCGGCCGTGCCGTGGCTGGCCACCGCGTACGTCCCCGCGCCCTCCCTCGAAGAGATAGTGAACGAGTGCGGGCCGCTCCCGGCCCAGGCGGTGCGCTGGCTGGCGGCGGGTGTGGCGGAGGCGCTGCAGTCCATCCACGGCGCGGGGCTCGTCCACCGCGACCTCAAGCCCTCCAACGTGCTCGTCGTCGAGGACGGCCCCCGCGTCATCGACTTCGGTATCGCGTCCGGCGTCTCGAACACCCGTTTGACGATGACGAACGTCGCCGTCGGCACGCCCGCCTACATGTCCCCGGAACAGGCGAAGGACTCCCGCAGCGTCACCGGCGCCAGCGATGTCTTCTCGCTCGGTTCGATGCTGGTGTTCGCCGCCACCGGACACCCGCCCTTCCACGGAGCCAACCCGGTCGAGACGGTCTTCATGCTGCTGCGCGAGGGCCCGGACCTCGAAGGCCTCCCGGACGAACTGCGTCCGCTGATCGAGTCCTGTATGCAGATGGAGGCGACGGGCCGCCCCAACCCCGCCGACCTCCAGGCCCAGCTGGCCCCGCACCTCTTCGGTTCCGGCTCCGACGACAGCGGTACGGCGTCGGCGTGGCTGCCCGAGCGGGCGGTGAGCCTGATCGAGGCACGGCGCGGCGGCCGCCCGGCGACGAAGCCCTCGTCGTCCTCGGGCCGCAGCGGCGGCCGCATCGCCCCGGCCCCCGGCCCCGCGCCGGTCCCGCCCCCGCCCGCGCACGACCCGGTCGTCCCCGGCCCGCAGCCCGCCCCCGTCCCGGTCGGCGCCCCCGACACCGGCCCCATCCGGCTGGCCGGCGCAGCGGTCCCCATCGGCCCCGGCCCGCGCGTCGCGGACGCCCGCGCTGCCGCCATGCAGCCGCCCCCTCCGGAAGCCGGCCTGGTCGCCTCCTGGTCCAAACCCCGTCCCGGCGTCAACGGCACAGAGCCTGCCGTGGGCCCTGCCGTCCCGGCGGCCCCGCCCGTGGCCCCGGAGCCGGCGACCGGCTGGCGCCCCTGGCGTTTCCGCATGTCGAACGACGTCTGGGGCACCCCCTCCGTCGCCGACGACCTCGTGTACGTCACCTCCTTCGAGGTCCACGCCCTCGACGTGGCCACCGGCCGCCGCCGCTTCAAGACGCGGGACGTGGCCTGGTCGATGGCGGTCGCGGACGGCCGTATCCACGCCTCCGACGGCCCGACCCTGTTCGCCCTGAACCACCGCGAGGGCGCGGACCTCTGGCGGCTCCAGACGGATGCCTGGGTCTACTCGCTCAAGGCCGAGCGGGGCACCGTCGTCACCGGCACCCGCGGCGGCGGCGTCCAGGCCTGGGAGGCCTCGACCGGCCAGAAGCTGTGGGAGATCACCGGGGCGCAGTCCGACTTCGAGTCCCCGGAGGCGGGGCCCGCGCTGTACGACGGCACGGTGTACGTCTGGCAGGACGCCCGGCTGCGCGCCCTGGACGCCCGCACCGGCGAAGAGCGCTGGTCGTACCCCATCGGCGACGCGGCCTCCTGCGGCGGCGTCCCGGTACGGGTGGCGCAGGCGCCGGACGGCTATGTCTACGTCTCGGCCGGGACGCGTGTCCTCTCGCTGGACGTGGCGAGCGGTCATGTCCGCTGGCACTTCGAGGCCCCCGCGGTCTTCCTGTGCCCGCCGGCCTTCGTGCCGGGCCCCGCGGTGACCGGCGGCGGTGTGTACCTCGCCGACTACCTCGGCACGGTCTACGCCCTGGACGCCGCCGACGGCCGCGACCGCTGGCGCATCGCCACCGAGTCCCGGTCCTCGATCGAGCCGGTGCTGGTGGCCGCGGGCCATGTCCATGTCGGCAGCGGCAAGGGCCTGTACACGCTGGACGCGGTCACCGGGACGCCGAAGTGGCGATTCCAGGCGGGCGGCGACATCGTGGGCGCACCCGCGGTGGCCGAGGGCCGGATCCACTTCGGCTCCACCGACCACCTGCTGTACACCCTGAAGGCCGACGACGGCAGACTGCGCTGGAAGCTCGCGACCGGCGGCGAGATCACCGGATCGCCCGTGGTGAAGGACGGCGTCGTGTACGCGTGCAGCAAGGACCGGTGCGTGTACGCGCTGGACGCGGAGAAGGGCACGGGGACGGCGCGCAGCTCCTAGGCAAGGCTTGTGACGGCCGTCGTACCGGCGCACGGAAGGGGTCCGGACGGCGGCCGTCGCTGCCGGGAGCGGCATTGCTCACCGCTCCCACAGCAGACGCTACGCCGCGTGCGCAGCGGTCGCCACGCGGTGACATGACCGTGACAGTAGATCGCTAGGGTGGCCGTCATGCAGCGACGGGGGCACATTCTCAAACTCACGGCGGTTTCGGTTCTGGTCGTCATGGCGCTGACGGGCTTCTCCTCCAAGGGGCGGGGCCATGGCGGATCCGACGGCGACAGCAGCGGCGGCGGGGGCGGCGGTTGCAGCAGCTCCAGCCAGGACCACGACTCCACGTCCTCCAGCGGTGGCACGTCGGGTTCGACGTACGACGACTACGACGATGACGACTACGCCGGCACCAGCGGTGGCAGCGGCGACTACTCGCCGACGCCGACGTCGTCACCGGCCCAGGACGCCACCGTGGAACTGGTCACCTGCACCAGCGTGCGGCAGCCCTACGCGACGGTCACGGTCACCAACCCGAACGCCGAGAGCGAGTTCTTCACCGTGACGGTGGACTTCCTCGACGCCGAGAACCGCCGTGTGGAGCGGGGCACCAAGAACGTGTTCGTCGGCGGCAACCAGATGGAGCGGGTCGAGGTGGACCTCCCCAGCCCGGACCTCGTGGCGAAGGTCGACCACTGCCAGGCCGGGCCCGAGGCCCCGGCCACGTACTGACGGGCGCTCACCTCACCCGGTGCCCACCGGCCCGCCTAGCCGCGAACAACTCCGCCTGGCGTTCGGTGGGCAGGTTGCCGAGCGAGATCAGGTGCGGCGCCTGCGCGAACGCCTGCGTGAGGGCGGCCTCCCTGGCCGCCCACAGGGCCCGCACGGTCCCCTGCACCGCCTCCGTCGGACACCCGGCGATGACGGTCGCACAGCCGACGGCGGCGGCCAACGCCCCACCGGGTTCGGTGACTTCGGAGACCAACCCGATCTCATGAGCCCGCCGCGCCGACAACCTCTCCGCGCTCCCCATGAGCGCCATGCGCGCCACCTCCCCGTACGGCATCCGCAGCGCCATGAGCATCGACTCGTAGGCGCTGACCATGCCGTAGGTGGTGTGCGGGTCGAAGAAGGCGGCGGTCGGGTCGGCGACGACGAAGTCCGTCTCGCCGAGGAGGTAGAAGGCACCCCCGCAGGCCATGCCGCGCACGGCGGCGACGACCGGCTTCCACAGATCGTTGGACTTCGGCCCGACCCGCAGCAGCGGATCGTCCATCATGTACGGCGACCCGGGCTGCGGCACGACGGCGTCCCGGTCCAGCCCCGTGCAGAAGGCCCGCTCCCCGGCGCCGGTGAGCACGACGGCCCGTACGGTGTCGTCGAACCGTAACTCCCGCCAGGCCGCGACGAGTTCGTCCCGCAACGTGAGGTCGATGGCGTTGAGGCGGTCGGGCCGGTCGAGGGTGACGACGGCGACGCCGGTGTTCTTGTCGGCCGTGAGGTGGAGGCTCATGGGCGCTCCAGGACCCACCGCGGCAGCCCGGTGCCGCTGAAGACGGCCTGGACTTTCGCACCGATGCGGATCCGCGCCGGGGGAAGGGAGTTCAGCGGTGCGTCCGGGCCGGTGACGAGGTTGCCGACCAGGCGGATGCGGGGCGCGTCGACGAGTTCCACGACCACGACGTTGTACGGCGCCTGCTCCGCGTAGTCGGGCAGCAGGGGCGGGTGCGGGACGACGTACGACCAGACGCGGCCCTGGCCCGAGGTCTTGCGCCACTCGCACGCGAAGGACTGGCAGTGCGGGCAGCAGGGGCGGGGCGGGAAGCGGGGTTCGTCGCAGTCGGCGCAGGTCTGGACGCGGAGTTCGCCCTGGGCGGCGTACTGCCAGAAGGGGGCGCCGTCGGGGTCGGTGACGGGGGAGAGCATCGCTCGGTCAACTCCTCAGGAGCAGCGCGGAGGTGGGGACGCCTTCGCCGGCGGTGACGAGACAGGTGGCGGCGCCGGGGACCTGGGCCGTGCTGGTGCCGCGCAGTTGCCGTACGCCTTCGTTGATGAGGTTGAACCCGTGGACGTAGGCCTCGCTGAGTCCGCCGCCGCCGGTGTTGAGCGGCAGCCGCCCGCCGATCTCCAGGGCCCCCTGCTCGGTGAACGCCCCGCCCTCGCCCCTGCCGCAGAAGCCGTAGCCCTCCAGCGAGAGCGGGATGAGAGCCGTGAACGCGTCGTAGATCTGGGCGACGTCCACATCCTGTGGAGTGACGTCGGCGTGCTTCCACAGATGCCGGGCGGCGGTCCAGGCGGGCCCGGTGAGCGGGTCGTCGTTCCAGTAGTTGACCATGCCGTGGTGCTGGGCGGGCAGGCCCTGGGCGGCGGAGTGGACGTAGACGGGAGCGTGCCGGCAGTCGCGGGCCCGCTCGCGGCTGACGACGACGCAGGCCAACGCCCCGTCCGTCTCCAGGCAGTTGTCGAACAGGCAGAGCGGCTCGCTGATCCACCGGGAGGTCATGTACATCTCGCGGGTGAGGGGCCGTTCGTACATCACCGCGGCCGGGTTCTGGTTGGCCCGGTTGCGGCAGGCGAGGGCGACGTTGAACAGGTGGTCGCGGGTCGCGCCGTACTCGTGCATGTAGCGGCGGGTGAGCATGGCTATCTCGTCGACGGGCCGGAGCAGCCCGAACGGGCGGGTCCACTGGGCCGGGGTGGGGAGCTGGACGCCGGTGTCGGTCCAGGGTCGGGGTCCGGAGCCGCGTTTCCGCGAGCGCCAGGCGACGCCGACGGAGGCCTGTCCGCTCGCGATGGCGGCGGCGAGATGCGCGACGGTGGCACAGGACCCGCCACCCCCGTACCCCACCTTGCTGAAGAAGGTGAGGTCCCCGAACCCGACCGCCTTCGCCAGCTCCACCTCGTCCGTCTCCTCCATGGTGTAGGAGGCGAGGGCGTCGACCTCGCCGGGTGAGATCCCGGCGTCGTCGAGGGCGGCGAGGACGGCACGGCAGGCGAGGGTCTTCTCGTCCTCGGGGAGGTGCCTGGCGAAGGGGGTCTGACCTATGCCGACGATCGCGGTGGCGTCCTTGAGTCCGGCCATGCGCACACCTCCACGCTGCTGAAGGGCTGCTGACAGGCCGTCAGGGTACAGCTAATCTGACGGGTAGTCAGCTACGGGGTTGGGAGGCGTACTGTGCGCGGTGATCTGGAGTGGGGCAGCATCCCGGAACTCGTCCGGACCGCGGCCGAGCGGTACGCGGACGCCGAGGCGGTGGTGGAGGGCCGCACGAGGATCTCGTACGCCGAACTGGGCGCCCGCGTCGAGCGCTCGGCGGCGGCCTGCATGGCGAACGGGATCGAGCCCGGCGACCGGGTCGCCGTCTGGGCGCCGAACACGCTCGACTGGATCGTGGCGGCGCTGGGCGCGGTGTCGGCGGGCGCGGTGCTGGTGCCGCTCAACACCCGCTTCAAGGGCGGGGAGGCGGCCGACGTGCTGCGGCGCAGTGGGGCGCGGCTGCTGTTCGTGACGGGCACGTTCCTGGGGACGTCGTACGTGGCGTCGCTGCGGCGGGCGGTCGCGGAGGGGCCCGCTCTGCCGGACCTGGAACAGGTGGTGGTGCTGTCGGACGACGCCCCGGCGGACTTCCGTACCTGGAAGGACTTCCTGGCGAGCGGGGACGGGGTGGGCGAGGCGGAGGTGCGGGCGCGGGCCGAGTCCGTGGACGGCTCCTGGCCGTCGGACATCGTCTTCACGTCCGGGACGACGGGCCGCCCGAAGGGCGCGGTGATCACCCACGCGCAGACGCTGCGGGCGTACGAGGTGTGGAGCGATCTGGCGGGCCTGCGGCAGGGCGACCGCTATCTGATCGTGAACCCCTTCTTCCACACCTTCGGCTACAAGGCCGGGGTGATCGCCTGTCTGATGCGGGGCGCGACGATGATCCCCCAGCCGGTGTTCAACGTGAGCACGGCCCTGGCGAACATCGCGGCGGAACGGGTCTCGGTGCTGCCGGGCCCGCCGACCCTGCACCAGTCGCTCCTCGACCACCCGGCTCGGGACGCGCACGACCTCTCCGCGCTGCGGCTCGTGGTGACGGGGGCGGCGGTGGTGCCGTTGCGGCTGGTGGAACGGCTGCGCGGGGAGCTGGGCGTGGAGACGGTCCTGACCGCGTACGGCCTCTCCGAGGCCAGCGGCATCGTCACGATGTGCCGGCGCGGCGACGCCCCGACGGTCATCGCCTCGACCTCGGGCCGCGCGATCCCCGGCACGGAGGTTCGCGTCGAGGCCCCGCTCGGCGAGCCCGGCGAGGTCCTGGTCCGCGGCTTCAACGTCATGCGGGGCTACTACGAGGACGCGGCGGCCACGGCGGAGGTGCTGACGCCGGACGGCTGGCTGCGGACGGGGGACGTCGGGGTGCTCGACGCCGACGGCTGTCTGCGCATCACCGACCGCATCAAGGACATGTTCATCGTCGGCGGCTTCAACGCGTACCCGGCGGAAATAGAGCAGGTCCTGGGGCTGCACCCCGAGGTGGCCGACGTGGCGGTGATCGGCGTACCGGACGCACGGCTGGGCGAGGTCGGCAAGGCGTACGTGGTGCGCCGGCCGGGAGCGGTGCTCACCGGGGACGACCTGATCGCCTGGGCACGCCGGGAGATGGCGAACTACAAGGTGCCGCGGGAGGTGGAGTTCCTGGGGGAGTTGCCGCGGAACGCCGGCGGCAAGGTGGTCAAGGGGGAGTTGCGCGGGAGGGGGTGACCAGCCACCCCGGACATGCCTCGGCCGCGGCAGCTTCCCCTCCGAGCCGCCGCGGCCGATCCCCGTGGGATGAGGCCTACTTGTCGTCCAGGTCCAGAGCGGCGGGCCCGGCCGGCATGGAGTTGTTGAGCGTCGTGATCGTCTCGCCCTTGACCTTGGCCGGCTCGCTCGGCATGGAGTTGTTCAGCGTGGTGATCGTCTCCTCCGCAACGGGCTCGCTGGGCATGGAGTTGTTGTCCGGAGAGACGGTCTCGTCCTTCTTCTGGTCGCTCATGGGCTCGTGTTCCTCTTTTTCGGTGATGAGTGAGGAACGCCCGCCCGGTAACTCCCCCGAGTATTGCCGGACGGGCGTCCGGAGCCGCAGGCTAACCGGCCGGGCTCCGCGTCGAACTGCCTGCCCCCCGTGGCGACGGTCCGACTGGGTATGAGTCTGTAGGGCGGAGATAAACGAACGCTGAACGCCCGAAATCCCCAGCTGGGGAGCCCGCCTGCTAAGCCGCCGCGGCCGACGTGAGCAGGACGCGCACCTCCTCGGCCTCCGGCGAGCCGTTCTGCTCGTAGAGGTTGAGCGCCTCACGCCAGCATGCGCGCGCCCGGTCCGCCTGACCGAGTGCCGCCAGCGAACGCCCCAGCAGCGTCAGGACGTTGCCCTGCATCCGGTCACCGCCGATGCAGCCCAGCGCGAGAGCCTGTTCGGCATGCTGGGCGGCCTGCGCCGGGCGGCGGTCGGCCGCGTGCACCTCGGCGATACGGAAGTGGGTGACGCCCTCCCACAGCCGCTGCCGATGGTCGTTGAAGAGGCCGAGCGCGTCGGAGAACTGGCTCAGCGCCTCGGTGGAACGGCCCGCCCGGGTCAGCGCGACACCCAGCTGGAAGTGGCCGTTGGCCAGGCGCACGGTCCGGCCGACCGCGGTGTGCACGGCGAGACCGCGCTGCGCGATCTCCACGGCCTTCGCGATGTTGCCCATACCGAGGTGGGCACGGGACAGATTGCCGAGGACGGTCGCCTCGAACAGCCGGTTCCCCGCCGCCCGCAGACCTTCGAGGGCCTGGTCGAAGAAGACCTTGCCGTCGGCGAACCGGCTCTCGTGCAGGCAGATGAGCCCTCGGTTGTTGGCGACCCAGCTGACGGCGATGGAGTCCTGCGCGCGCGCCGCGAGCTCCATGGCGACACGCGCCTCCTGCTCCGACTGCTGGACCCGGCCGGATACCAGCAGCACATCACTGAGCACCGTGCGGGCCCTGCCCTCCGCCCGTTCGTGGCCCGCGACCCGGGTGGCCTCACAGGTGGCCCTCGCCGTCATCTCGTACTGATGCGAGTTGGCGCCCGACTCGGTCAGGTCCTTCGCCGCCCAGAGCAGATCGACGGCCCGCCGCAGCCGCTCCGTCCCCGCCGCCTGCCGTACGCAGGCCAGCAGTTGCCCGGCCTCCGTGTACAGCCAGTCGAGGGCCGCCGCCGCCTCGGTGAAGCGCAGCCCCGGATAGCGGGTGGGCTCCAGGTGGTCGGTGAGCCGGTCCTCGCCGTGCTCGATCGCGTACACCTGCGCGGTCGTCGCCAGATAGAAGTCCAGCAACCGCGACAACGCCTCGTCCCTCTCGCCGGGCGGCTGCTCGTCCCGCTCCGCGCACGCACGCGCGTAGAGCCGGACCAGATCGTGGTACCGATAGCGCCCGGGCGCCGCCGACTCCAGCAGCGAGGTGTCGACGAGGGACTCCAGCAGTTCCTCGGTGTCCTCCGGCGGCAGATCCAGTACGGCCGCGGCGGCCGCGAGCGAGATGTCCGGCCCGTCCGCCAGCCCCAGCAGCCGGAACGCCCGGGCCTGGGCCGGCTCCATGGCGCCGTACCCCAGCTCGAAGGTCGCCTTCACCGCGAGGTCGCCGGCCTGGAGCTCGTCCAGCCGGCGCCGCTCGTCGGCGAGCTTGGCGGCGAGCACGGACACCGTCCAGGTGCGGCGGGCCGCCAGCCGGGACGCGGCGATGCGGATGGCCAGCGGCAGGAAGCCGCACGCGGCGACCACGTCCAGCGCGGCCTCCCGCTCGGACGCGACCCGTTCCTCACCCACGATCTTCGTGAAGAGGGACAGCGCCTCGTCCGGGGACATCACGTCCAGGTCGACCAGATGCGCCCCGGCGAGATCCACCATCCGCACCCGGGACGTCACCAGCGCCGCGCAGCCCTCCATGCCCGGCAGCAGCGGGCGTACCTGGGCGGCGTCGCGGGCGTTGTCCAGCAGGACCAGGATCCGGCGGCCGTCCAGGAGCGAGCGGTACAGTGCGGCCCGCTCCTCCAGCGAGTCCGGGATCGCCGAGTCCGCGGTGCCCAGCGCGCGCAGGAAGGAGCCCAGGACCGTCTCCGGTTCCGCCGGCCGCGGGCCGGCGCCCTGCAGGTCGACGTAGAGCTGCCCGTCGGGGAAGGCCGACCGCGCCTGGTGGGCCACGTGCACCGCCAGCGTCGTCTTGCCCACCCCGCCGATGCCGGCCAGCGCGGACACCGCCATCACCCGGCCCTCGGCGGCGGAGGCCGCCGCCAGGACTTCGCTCAGCTCACGTACGAAGGCGGAGCGCCCCGTGAAGTCGGGGACGCTCGCCGGAAGTTGCGCCGGGCGCACCGGGACCACCGTCGGCTCCGCGGCCGGTGCCGACGGTTCCGCGAGGCCGGGGTCCGCCTGCAGGATCCGCTGCTGGAGCTCCTTGAGGCCCGGGCGCGGGTCCACGCCCAGCTCGTCCGCCAGCAGGCGCCGCGTGTCCGCGTACACCGCCAGCGCCTCCGCTTGCCGCCCGCTGCGGTACAGCGCGAGCATCAGCAGCTCCCGCAGCCGCTCGCGCAGCGGGTGTTCCGCGGTCAGCGCCGTCAGCTCCGAGACCGCCTCGGCGTGGCAGCCCTGCTCCAGGTCCATGTCGAGGCGGGACTCCAGCAGTTGGAGCCGCCACTCCTCCAGCCGGACCCGCTGAGCCTCCGCGTACGGCCCCGGGATCCCCGCCAGTGCCTCGCCGTCCCACAGCGCCAGCGCCCGCCCGAGCACCTCCCGGGCATGGCACAGATCCCCGGCGCCGCGCGCCTTCTCCGCCTCCGTCGCCAGCTCCTGCGCCACCGCCAGGTCCAGCGTGCCCTCGGCCAGGCCCCGCACCGCGTAGCCGCCCGACTCGCTCACCAGGACCTGGGGGTCGAGCACCTTCCGCAGCCGGGAGGCGTACGTCCGGACCGCCGCCAGCGCCTGCGAGGGCGGCTCCTCGCCCCACAGGGCGTCGATCAGCTCCGCCGCGGTCGCCGTACGGCCCTCGCGCAGCAGCAGGGCCGCGAGCAGGGCGCGTTGCTGGGGGGAGCCGGTGGAGAGCCGCTCGTCCCCGCGCCACGCGCGTACCGGACCGAGCACGCTGAAGCGCAGCGCCGCCGCAGGCTCCGCCGCATCTGTCGAGGAGCCGGGACGCCTCTGCTCCGGCACTCGCGGTACCCCGTCCATCGCAGTCCCCCTAGGACCCGTTTACATCCACGCCAGTTTGCCTTGTTCCGGCTGATGCGTCAGCTGTGGAAGGGCTGATCACAGGTAGACGCGCGGGATATCACAAGGCCCTCACGCGGTCTCCGCATGACGGTGCCCCTCCCGCGTAGCTGACGGACCGTCAGATCGGCGCTACCGTGAGCGCCATGGACACCGAGACGACGTTTCCCCTGATCATCTCCGTCGACGACCACACGGTGGAGCCGCCGACCGTCTGGCAGGACCGGCTCCCGAAGAAGTACCAGGACGTCGGTCCGCGCATAGTCCGGGCGCCACTGAAGGAAATGACCTTCCTGGGCGGGCGGTTCAAGCCGGTCATGGGCCGGCCGGGCGACGACGGTCCGATCGGCGACTGGTGGGTGTACGAGGACCTGCACCGGCCGATCACCCGCCTCGACACCGCCGTCGGCTACAGCAGGGACGAGATCAAGCTGGAGGTCATCACCTACGAGCAGATGCGCCCCGGTTCGTACGACGTCCCCGCCCGGCTCGCCGACATGGACGTCAACCACGTCCAGTCCGCCCTCTGCTTCCCGACCTTCCCCCGCTTCTGCGGCCAGACCTTCACCGAGGCCCAGGATCACGAGCTGGGGCTGCTGTGCGTGCAGGCCTACAACGACTGGATGGTGGAGGAGTGGTGCGGCCCGGACGCGCGGGGCCGGCTCATCCCGCTCACCCTCATCCCGCTCTGGGACGCCGAGCTGGCCGCCGCCGAGGTCCGCCGCAACGCGGCACGGGGCGTGCGCGCCGTCGCCTTCTCCGAGATACCCCCGCACCTCGGGCTCCCCTCCGTGCACACCGACGCCTGGGACCCCTTCCTCGCCGCCTGCGACGAGACCGGCACGGTGGTCGCCATGCACATCGGCTCCTCCAGCCGGATGCCCTCCACCTCCGCCGACGCGCCGCCCGCCGTCGGCTCCACCATCACCTTCGCCAACTGCTGCTTCTCGATGGTCGACTGGCTGATGAGCGGCAAGTTCGAGCGCTTCCCGAACCTCAAGGTCATGTACGCGGAGGGCCAGATCGGCTGGATCCCGTACATCCTGGAGCGCGCCGACGTCGTGTGGGAGGAGAACCGCGGCTGGGGCGGGGTCGCTGAGAAGGTGCACCGGCCGCCGTCCGAGCTGTTCGCCGACCACGTGTACGGCTGCTTCTTCGACGACGCCTTCGGGCTCAGGAACCTGGACGCGATCGGGGTCGGGAACGTCCTGTACGAGACCGACTACCCCCACTCCGACTCGACCTGGCCGAAGTCCCGCGAGGTCGGCGAGGCGCAGATGGGGCACCTGGACGCGGAGGTCGTCGAGCGGATCGTGCGCGGCAACGCCATCGAGCTGCTGGGGCTGACGCGGGAGGGGCTGTGGTCCGGGCGGTAGGCAATCAAAACGTAATCAAGGACTTCTGAACGGAACCCCGACCCCAGAGGCACCGTCTTCCCGGCCGAGGTGCGAAGCATCTCGTAAGTGAGAAATCGGCACATACCACACTTCGGTCGGGGCAGACATGGCTCTTCAGCGCGCGCAGGTCACCGTCGTCGTCATCGGCTACGACGACGCCGCCCATGTGGCGGACGCGGTGCGCTCGGCGCTGGCGCAGGGGCCGGCCGTCCGCGAGGTGATCGCCGTCGACGACTGCTCGACGGACGGCAGCGGGGAGCTGCTGGAACGCCTGGCCGCCGAGGAACCGCGCCTGAAGGTGATCCGCCGCCCGACCAACAGCGGCGGCTGCGGCACCCCCCGCAACGACGGACTGAACGCCGCCACCTCGCCGTATGTGATGTTCCTGGACAGTGACGACCTGTTGCCGCTGGGCGCCGTCGACGCGCTGCTGGGCGCCGCCCTGGACGACGACGCCCCGGTCGCGGCCGGGCTGTGCCTGCGCAAGGAGCTGCCGTCCGGGCGCGAGACCCCCTGGCAGCCCAAGGTGTACACCAGGCGCACCCTGGTCACCCACCCCGCGCGGCGGGTGCGCCTGGTCCACGACACGCTCTGCGTCAACAAGCTCTACCGCACCGCGTTCCTGCGCGAGCGGGCGATCCGCTTCCCCGAGGGGGCCTTCCCGTACGAGGACTTCGTGTTCACCGCACGGGTGCTGGCCGCCGGGCCCCGCGTCGCGATCGTCCCGGAGCCGGTGTACGTCTGGCACGTGCGCCGGTCGGCGGACCGGCTGTCCATCTCCCTCGATCGGTCGGGCATCTCCAACTGGCGGGCCCGGATCGAGGCCGAGCAGCTGTCGTACGACATCCTGTCCGGCTCCGGGGAGAAGCGGCTGGCGCGGGCCGCCAGGGCGCGCTTCCTCGACCACTCGCTGCGCATGTACGCGCGCGAGCTGGGACAGCGCGACGCGGAGTACCGGCGCGAGTGGTGGACCCTCACGCGCGCGTACCTGGCCTCCTTCGACGAGGGCGACTTCGCGGCGTCGCCCTCGCCCGGCAGCGTCGTCGCCCGGGTGGTGCTGGCCGCCGAGGAGCCGCGCGACGTGGGCCGGCTCAGGGAGATCGCGGCCCGCCCGGCCCGGCTGAACCCGCCGTACGCGCGCGCCGACGACGGCTGCCCGGTCTGGTCGGCGGACCTTCCCCAGGTGGAGCTGGACCACCTCCTGGTCCGCCCGGTGCACCTGCTGCCCGCCGCCGTCGACGCCGAACTGCGGCCCCGTGTACGCGGGACGGCGCTCCGGCTGCGCCTGCACGAGCTGTACGGGCGGATGGCGGACGCGGGGCCGCAGAGCGTTCAGGCGCAGTTCGCGGAGCGGGAGAGCGGGCGGGTGGGATTCGCCGGTACGGCGCCCCTCGCGGCCGACTCGGTCTCCGACACCTGGTCGGCCGAGTTCCCCCTGGACCTGGCGGCGCTCGGCCGCGGCACCTGGGACCTGCGGCTGCGGCTGTGCTTCAAGGACGGCACGCACCGGGAGACCACCGCCCACGCGGTCGCGGGCGCCGGGCTGCTGCGCCGGAGCGCACTGCCGAGCGCGCGCCACGGTGTGCTGCTGGTGCAGCCGTACGCCACCCACTCGGGGGCGCTCGCGGTGCGGCTCGCGCCCGGCTGGCGTGGCCTGGCCGACGTCGTGAACCGCCGCGTCAAGCGCCTCTTCCGCTGACTGCGCGACCCCCCTCGCACGCACCCGCGACATCACCTACCCGGGAAGGAACAGTTCGTCCATGACTTGGCTGATCACCGGCGGCGCCGGCTACATCGGGGCGCATGTCGTGCGCGCGATGCTCGACGCGGGCGAACGAACCGTCGTCTACGACGACCTGTCCACGGGCGTCGCCGAGCGCGTGCCCGAGGACGTGCCGTTGGTCGTCGGCTCCACGCTGGACGGTGAGCGGCTCGGACGCGTCATCCGGGACCAGGGGATCACCGGCGTCGTCCACCTCGCGGCGAAGAAGCAGGTCGGCGAGTCCGTCGAACTGCCGCTGCACTACTACCGGGAGAACGTCGAGGGCCTGCGCACCCTGCTGTCCGCGGTCACGGACGCCGGGGTCGCGTCGTTCGTCTTCTCCTCGTCGGCCGCCGTCTACGGCATGCCGGACGCCGCGCGAGATGACGCCCTGGTGACGGAGGAGACGCCGTGCGCGCCGATGTCGCCGTACGGCGAGACGAAGCTGGCCGGCGAGTGGCTGGTCCGGGCCACGGGCCGGGCCACCGGTCTGTCGACGGCCTCGCTGCGCTACTTCAACGTGGCCGGCGCGGCCACCCCCGAACTGGCCGACACCGGCGTCTTCAACCTCGTCCCCATGGTCTTCGAGAAGCTCACCGAGGGCGCCCCGCCGCGCATCTTCGGCGCCGACCACCCGACCCCCGACGGCACCTGCGTCCGCGACTACATCCACGTCGTCGACCTGGCCGAGGCCCATGTGGCGACCGCGCGGCGCCTGCGCGAGGCGCCGGGCACGGACCTCACGCTCAACATCGGGCGCGGTGAGGGCGTCTCGGTGCGCGAGATGATCGACCGGATCACCGCGCTCACCGGCCACGCCCTGGCCCCCGTGGTCGTGGACCGGCGGCCGGGCGACCCCGCCCGGGTCGTCGCCTCGGCCGACCGCAGCATGGCGGAGCTGGGCTGGAAGGCGCGGTACGGGGTGGACGACATGATCTCGTCGGCTTGGGCGGGCTGGAACTGAGCCGTCCTGCGCGGTCGCACCCCGAGGGCTCTACAGCAGGACCCCCACCTCCGCCCCGAACGCCCCGATCTGGTCGGTGAGTTCAGTGCGGCTCCGGCTCCGGAACCGCACCTGGATCTGGTCCACCCCCATCGCGCGGTAGGCGCGGAGGGACTCGGCGAGGGCGTCCGGCGGCCCGGTGAGCGTCCGGCGGCCGACGTCCCAGGTGGGCGTGCCGACGTACAGGGGCTCGACGATGGCGCCCATGACGTACGGCCCCTCGATGCCGGCCTCCTGCCTGAGCCGCCGGATCCGGGCGATCTGCGCGGGCAGCCGGTCCCGGGGATCGCCCTGCGGCAGCCACCCGTCCGCCTTGAGCGCGGCCCTGCGCACGGCGGCCGGCGACGACCCGCCGACCCAGACCGGGACACGGTCCTGAGCGGGCCGCGGGCGTTGGCCGAGCCCCTCGAAGTCGTAGAGCTTGCCGTGGTGTTCGGGGAACTCGTCCGACCCGAGGGCGGCCCGCAGGGCGTCGATCGACTCGTCAAGGACGAACCCGCGCCGCTCGAAGTCGACCCCCAGCGCCTCGAACTCCTCCCGCACATGACCGGCCCCGACCCCGAGGATCAGCCGGCCGCCGCTGAGGTGGTCGAGGGTGGCGTACTGCTTGGCACCGAGCAGCGGATGCCGCAGCCCCGTCACGGCGACGTGCGTGAGCAGCCGTACACGTTCGGTGGCCGCCGCCAGGAAGGCCAGCGTGGCGACCGGGTCGTACCAGACCGTGCTCATCGCGGACGCCAGGCGGCGCGGGATGCCGACGTGGTCGCAGCTCGCGAGGTAGGCGAAGCCTGCGCGGTCGGCGGCGCGGGCGACGGCGAGGAGGTCCTCGGGGCCGGCCGCGGCCTCCCAGGGTTCGGCGTAGATCGTGCTCTGCGACTGGACGGGGAGTTGGATGCCATACGACAGGGCCGGCATGGTGCCCCCTTCGTTCGCGGTCGAGGTCCGGCAGGTGGACTGACGCGGACTACATCGTCGTAGCTGACGGTCCGTCAGGCAACCCGGGCGTCGCCATTGACATCTTCTGAAGTGACCCTCAAGCGGATCATCGCGCTCACAGGGTGGAAACAGGGATGAATGGGGTGAAGGTGGACGCGGATCAGCGACCCTCCATATCCGACGTCGCCGTGCCCGACGTCGCCATGTCCGTCGTCGTGATCGTCTACAACGACGAGGCCAGGCTGCCCACGGCCGTACGCTCCGTGCTGGAGCAGACGCTGCGCGGTGTCGAGGTCGTGATCGTCGACGATCACAGCACGGACGGCTCGTACGAGGTGGCCCGCCGTCTCGCCGCGGAGCACCCCGACCGGGTACGGGCGTACCGGCTCCCCGAGAACAGCGGCGGCTGCGGCGCACCCCGCAACCACGGCATCCTGAAGACCCGCGGCGACTACGTCCTCTTCCTCGACAGCGACGACGTCCTGGAGCGCGACGCCTGCCGCAACTTCCTGGACGCGGCCGAGACCACCGGCGCCGACCTCGTCTCCGGCCTCTGTGTCCGCGTCCACGTCGACTCGCGCCACCGCAAGGAGGTCAGGTGGTACCCGTGGCTGTACGCCCGCACCCGCACCCTCGACTCCATCGCCGAGCTGCCTGACCTGCTGGTCTACGACACCCTGTCGACCAACAAGTGCTACCGCCGGGAGTTCCTGGTCGACAGCGGCCTGGACTTCCCCGTCGGCATCCACTACGAGGACCTGCTCTTCTCCGCCCGGGCGTACACGGCGGCCCGCCGCATCACGCTCATACCGAACCGGGTCTACGACTGGAACGTGGTCGAGAAGGCCGGCACCAAGTCGATCAGCAACCGGCGGGCCGAGATCGCCAACTTCGCGCACCGCATGGAGATGCACCGCCGGGTCGACCGGCTGCTCGCCGACAACGGCCTGCCCGAGCTGAAGTTCCGCAAGGACGTCAAGTTCCTCAAGCACGACCTGGTGCTGCACCTGCGCGACCTGCCCATGCGGGACGCCGTCTACCGCCAGGAGTTCGCCGCCCTCGCCCGCACCTACCTGGCCTCCATCGACCCGGCCGCCTACGACGAGGTCGAGCCGATCCACGCGATCTGCGCGTATCTGCTGCGGATGAGCGACTGGGACAACCTGCTGCCCGCCGTGGACACGCTCACCAACCGCGACAAGGTCTCCGCCCCGCTCGCCGAGCGCGACGGGCGCGTCTACTGGTGCGCCGAGCACATCGACGAGGACCCCTTCGCCCGCCGGGTCCTGGACGTCACCGCGCTCGGCTACCACGCCCGGCCGGTCGGCAAGCTGTTCCTGCGCAACGAACTGACCGAGTACCGGCACGAGGCGGGCAGCGGTGCCGTCCGGCTCGCGGGCCGCGTCACCAACCCCCTCGGTGTCGTCCCGCCCGGCGCCCGGCTGACCGCCGAGCTGGAGTTCTACGCCCGCCGGCAGGGCGTACGCCTCCAGACCTTCCGCTTCCCGGTGGGGACCGTCCGGCACGAGGGCGCACACGTGTCCTGGGAGGCCTCGGCGGACCTGACGAAGGGCCTGCGCCCGCTCGGCATCGTGGACGCCGTCTGGGACGTACGCCTCCACCTGGACGTCGACGGCGAGCGCACGACGACGCGCCTCACCGCAGCCCGGTCCGGTCTGGCCTCCGGCGAGGTGCCGGTGCGCCCCCGCCTCACCCGGCTCGTCGCCGACCGGATCGAGCCGCAGGTGTCCGCGCGAGGCCACCTCGCCTTCCGCCTGGTCCCCGACAAGAAGGCGAACGCCGTCGTCACCCGTGGCCTGCAGGGCGCCCCCGGCCGCCTGGCCAAGACCGGCTACCGCAAGGCGAAGGCGCTGCGCAAGAAGGCCACCTCCGGAGACACCAAGCTCCGCCTCTATCACGACCTGTTCCTGCGCATGCCGGTGCACAAGCGCCTGGTGGTCTTCGAGAGCCATCTGGGCCGGCAGTACAGCGACAGCCCTCGGGCGATCTACGAGGAGATGCGCCGCCAGGGGCTCGACTTCGAGGCGGTGTGGTCGTACACGGGCAGCCCGAAGGGCTTCCCCGCCGATGCCACGCCGGTGCGCCGCTGGTCGCTGCCCTACCTCAGGGCGCTGGCCCGCGCCGAGTACTGGATCGACAACCAGAGCTACCCGCTGAAGCTGACCAAGCGCCCGGGGACGACGTACATCCAGACCTGGCACGGCTCCGCGCTCAAGCGGATGGGCTTCGACGAACCCGGCTGGAAGCTCAAGTCCCGGCCCGAGCAGGCGGAGCAGCAGCGCTCCCTGGACCGCTTCGACCACTTCCTGGTCCGCTCCGAGCACGACGTCCGCACCCTCGCCCGCGCCTTCCGGCTCCGGGAGAAGGCGCTGCTACGGGTGGGCTACCCGCGCAACGACGAACTCGTGCGGGCCCGCGAATCGGCTGAACGCCCGCCGCTGGCAGCCGAGTTGGGCATCCCGGCCGACAAGAAGGTGCTGCTGTACGCGCCCACCTTCCGGCAGCACGGCGGGCGGCGCTTCGAGCTGCCCTTCGACGTGGAGCGCTTCGCGGAGGAGTTCGGCGACCGGTACGTCCTCCTCGTCCGCGCGCACTACCTCAACCACGTCGTCCTCCCGCCGTCCGTACGAGGCCGCGTCATCGACGTGTCGGACCACCACGACGTGACCCCCCTCCTCGCCGTCGCCGACGCACTGATCACGGACTACTCGTCGGTGATGTTCGACTACGCCCTGCTGGACCGGCCGATGCTCTTCTTCCCGTACGACTACGAGGAGTACGTGCACACGGGCCGCGGCACCTACTTCGACCTGCTGGAACGGGCACCGGGCCCGGTCGTCCGCACGGAGGACGAGCTGACCTCCGTACTGCGGGAGTCGTCGCTGGCGGAGCAGACGGTCAAGTACGCGGCGGAGCGGGAGCGGTTCGTGGCCGACTTCGGCGAGTACGACAAGGGCACGGCCGCGCGGGACATCGTCGAGGAGTTCTTCGCCGAGTGGAGGAAGGCATGACGGGGCGGGACATCTTCCTGGTCTCCAACAGCGTGGACGAACTGGGCGGGGTGACCAGCTGGTCGCATCAGATGGCCCGGCTCTTCACCGAGCGCGGCCACCGCGTGCACGTCATCGGCATCACCACCCCCGACGACCCGCACGACCTCGGCGAGCTCCCCTACCCCACCACCCGGCTGTACGACGGCCAGCCCCCGAGCCCCGGCCGGGCACGGGACGCGAGCATGCGGGAGCGGGCCACCGTGCTGACGGGCCTGTTCCGCGCCGCCCGCCCCGGTGCGGTCGTCATCGTCACCCAGGTGTGGGCGATGGAGTGGGTGAAGCTCGCCGACACGACCGGTCTGACCGTCATCGGGATGAGCCACGAGTCCTTCGAGGCCTCGAAACGGTCCTCGCGCTTCCAGCGGGTCCTGCGGCACTACCGGGACGTCGACCGCATGCTCGTCCTCACCCGCGAGGACGCCGACCTGTGGATCGGCGCGGGCCTCAACAACGCCTCGTTCCTGCCGAACGCCGTGCCCTGGCTGCCGGACGAGCCCTCGCCGCGCACCGCGAAGGCCGTCGTCAGCATCGGCCGGCTCAGCGACGAGAAGGGCGTCGACATGCTCCTCGACACCTGGTCCGAGGTCGCCCCCCGGCACCCCGACTGGGTCCTGAAGGTCTACGGCTCCGGGGAGGACGAGGAGATCCTGCGCAAGCAGTGCACCGCTCTCGGCCTCGACGACTCGGTGGCGTGGCTGGGCCGTACCGGCGATGTGCCGGGCGCATTGCGGGGCGGCTCGGTGTTCGCGCTGTCCTCCCGGAGCGAGGGCTTCCCCCTCGCGCTCATGGAGGCCATGGCCATGGGCGTCCCCTGCGCCGCCTTCGACTGCGCTCCCGGCGTCCACGAGATCGTCCACGACGGAGAGGACGGCCTCCTCGCCGCCCCCGGCAACACCGGCGAACTCGCCCGCAAACTGGACCTGCTGATGTCGGACGCGGGGCTGCGGGACCGGATGGGGGAGGCGGCGCGGGAGAACATCCGGCGGTACGGGGCGCAGGAGATCGCCGAGAGGTGGGAAGCGCTGTTCGGCTTCCTGGAGAGGTAGGCGGCACATCACCTCCGTTGTGCGGAACTCCGGAGCTTGAACTTTGAACATGTCCACGCCGGTTCGCGTATGTACGAACGTACGGACGTCATGGCTCCGGCGGAAGGACACGTGAAGTGCGATCCTCCCAGCGACTCTCCGTCGCCCTCGCCTGCTCCGGCACCGAGTGGCCGCACGACTGGCCGGCCCGCGACGATCCGTACGTGGGCCGCGTCGTGCGGCTGGACCCGCCCTTCCGGGTGCCCGAGGGCACGGATGCCGTCGTCCTGTGCTGCGACGACCCGGTGGACGCCCTCGCCGGTCTGTCGGCCGCCGACGTCCCCGTGATCGTGATCAGCCCTCGCAGGGACACCGAGACCATCGTCGAGGTGTTCCGCGGCGGGGCCGGCTATCTCGTCGAGGGCGACTACTGCACCTGCATGCTGTCCTCGGCCGTCGTGGGCGCCGGCGTCGGGCACACCTACCTCTCCCCGGCGGCCTGCGCCGCCCTGCGGGAAGGCGCCCTGCGGGGGCAGGCCGGCGGTGAGGTGATGGAGCGACTGCGGGCGCCGCTGTCACCGCGCGAGCGGCAGATCATGGAGCTGCTGTCGACCGGCCTGGGCGCGCAGGAGATCGGGCTGCGATTACGCCTGAGCGAGAAGACCGTCCGCAACAACCTCAGCAACATCTACGCCAAGCTGGACGCACGCGGAAGGACGGACGCGGTCCTGCGATGGCTGGGAGCCGCGCCCGCGCTTCGCACCTGAGAACAGTGATCTCCGTGACTACGGTGCCGGAATCTCCGACAGCGGGACTTCCACGTCGGTGACGTTCTCGCCGCCCTCACCGAATGCCGGTTCCGACCTGAGGGCCCGCGTGGAATTCCGCAGTCCCGCGGCCTCCGGGGTCCCGCACTTCACATTGCGCAGCCACAGACGCCCGTCGGGGGTGCCGTTGTTCAGGATCTGCGGATAGAAGACGTGCACGCTCGCGGCGCCCTCGCTCGGCGAGAAGAACACCTTCTGGCCGTCCTGGGCCTCCTTGTACGTGGCCTTCAAAAAGCCGCTCACGTCGGTGCGCTTCGCGGACCACATGAAGAAGCCGATGCTGTCCGCCTGTACGGTGTCCGTCCTGCTGAACGCCAGAGTGGTCGTCTTGTCGTCACGCGTGATGTTGATCTCCGAGGTGCTGAACTTCACGCCGATCTCGAAGAAGGAATTGCCGAGCTTGGTGTCGGCCCCCGCGGTGAAACCGTCCTCCAGCTGGATGGTCCGGGTGACGGACGCGCTCACATTGAAGGTCTTCGAGGCGGTACTCGTCGATCCGCAGTTGTCGGTCACCGCGGAGACCCGCTGATTGGGCCCGAGGTTGTTCCGCTTGAACTGGACGTCGACGAACTCGCAGTTCTCCAGCTTGTCGGAGTCCGCCGAGCAGTCGGCGGTCACTTCGGAAGGGGTGGCGGCACCCGCCGGGTTCATCAGCGGAACGGCCACCGCGACGGCCGCCAGCGGGGCCAGGGCGAGGGTGAGGCGCTTCTTCTTGCTCCGGTGGCTTCTCTTGCGGCCGGCGCGTGTCATGGGGTTCTCCTGTGGGGGAAAGAGGGGCGGTGCTCGGTCAGCAGTCGGTCAGCAGCCGACCAGCAGTCGATCAGCAGTCGGTCAGTACGGCCTTGGAGGTGCCGTCCACGACACCCGGAGCACCCGCGGCGCCCGGCAGGACGACCGGGCCCTCGACGACCTCCGGTGCCACGAAGTTCTGCTCGGGCGAGGGGTTCGTGGCGAAGCCGCCGGGGTCGGCGTCGATGCGTACGCGCCATTCGCCGGTCATGCGCTGCAGCTTCGGTGTGAACTCCATGTGGAGCACCTTGCCGACCGGCACTTCACGCTGCTCCGTGTCACCGGCGGTCGCCGACTTCACGGTCATGTCGAGGGTGCCCTTGTGCTTGAGCCAGGATCCGCTCAGGGCACCGAAGAGACCTCCGCCGCCGCCCTGTTGAGTGACGGTGTACTTGCCCTGTCCCTGCGCGGCAGTCGCCGACCAGGTGATCGACACCTTCGCCGGTTCGGTGGCGTTCGGTTCGCAGTTCGGGAAGTCGATGGAGGCCTTTTCGGCCGGCCCGTCGAAGGTCTCGAACTTCGTCTCGACGAAATCGCAGTTGTCGGACCCGAAACTCGGGCCGGCGATCGGGTGGCCGCCGAAATCGAAAATGGACTGCTGCTTTCCGTTGAGCACCTCGGCCCGCTGGCAGAGCGACATGATCTGCTCGGGCGTCTTCTCCTCGGCGGCGTTCGCCGACGGCAGCAGTACGGTGGCGACGGCTCCGCCGGTCACGATCGCCGACCCGACAGCGACGATCCTGATCTTCCTGTTCCTCAGTCTTCTCTTGGCCATGAGCAGGATTTTGGATTCCCTTGACCGGCCCCGACAGGGTCAAACATCCCTACTTGTGAGTCACGTGAGATTCGCCTCAGCAACGGCCAGGGCTTGCAGGACGGGCATCTGACGCATCGTCAGGTATGGCGCTACGATGCGGAGTTCACCGTGTCCACCGTGCGAAGGGGACCGTAATGGGCAAGCTCGACGGACAGGTCGTCATCATCACCGGGGCGGCGCGCGGACAGGGGGAGCAGGAAGCGCGCCTCTTCGCCGCCGAGGGTGCGAAGGTCGTCGTGGCCGACGTACTCGACGAACAGGGACGGGCGCTCGCCGAGGAGATCGGCGCGCTGTACGTCCATCTCGACGTGGGCGAGGAGGCGGACTGGCGGGCCGGCGTGGCCGCCGCGCGGCAGGCGTACGGCCGCGTCGACGGGCTCGTCAACAACGCCGGCATCCTGCGCTTCAACTCCCTCGTCGACACGCCCCTCGACGAGTTCATGCAGGTCGTGCGGGTCAACCAGGTCGGGTGCTTCCTCGGCATCAAGACCGTGGCGCCCGAGATGGAGGACGGTGGCACGATCGTCAACACCGCCTCCTACACGGCCGTGACGGGCATGGCGGCCGTGGGGACGTACGCCGCCACCAAGCACGCCATCCTCGGCCTCACCCGCGTCGCCGCGCTGGAGCTGGCGCCGCGCAACATCCGGGTCAACGCGATATGCCCGGGCGCGATCGACACCGCGATGTCCAACCCGGCGCAGCTGGACCCGAACGCGGACGTGGAGGGGATGAGCCGCGCCCTCGACGAGCTGTACCGCAAGCTCGTGCCGCTGGGGCGGATCGGGCGGCCCGAGGAGGTGGCGCGGCTCGCACTCTTCCTGACCTCGGACGACTCCTCGTACATCACCGGACAGCCGTTCGTGATCGACGGCGGCTGGCTGGCCGGGGTGAGCGTCATCTGACCTTCGTCCCGCCATCATCTGACGTGCGGTCAGCTATTGACGGTCCACGTGGGCGGTGCCACAGTCGGCGGCAAGTGAATCTGACGGTATGTCAGAAACAGACGTGGGGACGGTGAACCTCCTTGGAATTCGGGCTCTTTGTACAGGGATACGTGGGCAAGCGCGCCGAGACCGACCCGCTCGCCGAGCACAAGGCGCTGATGGAGGAGACCGAGTACGTCATCCAGGCGGACAAGTCCGGCTTCAAGTACGCGTGGGCCTCCGAGCACCACTTCCTGGAGGAGTACTCGCACCTCTCGGCCAACGACGTCTACCTGGGCTATCTGGCCCACGCGACCGAGCGGATCCACCTGGGGTCCGGGATCTTCAACCCCCTCGCCCAGGTCAACCACCCCGTGAAGGTCGCCGAGAAGGTCGCCATGCTCGACCATCTCACCGGCAACCGGTTCGAGTTCGGCAGCGGGCGGGGCGCCGGGTCGCACGAGATCCTCGGGTTCCTGCCCGGCATCACCGACATGAACTACACCAAGGAGATCTGGGAAGAGACCATCGCCGAGTTCCCCAAGATGTGGCTCCAGGACGAGTACGTCGGCTTCCAGGGCAAGCACTGGCAGCTGCCGCCGCGCAAGGTCCTGCCGAAGCCGTACGGGAAGTCGCATCCGGCGATGTGGTACGCGGCCGGGTCCCCGCCGTCGTACGCCATGGCGGCGAAGAAGGGGCTCGGGGTGCTCGGGTTCAGCGTGCAGAAGGTCGCCGACATGGAGTGGGTGCTGGAGCAGTACAAGACGGCGATCGTGGACGCGGAGCCGGTGGGGGACTTCGTCAACGACAACGTGATGGTGACGACGACCGCCATATGCGCGCCCACGCATGAGGAGGCCGTGCGGATCGCGGCGAGCGGGGGATTGCACTATCTGCCGTCGCTCGTGTTCCGGTACCACGACACCTTCCCGCGGCCCGAGGGCTTTCCGGTGTGGCCGGAGACGCTGCCGGAGTACACCGAGGAGTTCGTCGAGCTCCTGATCGAGGAGGAGCTGGTGATCTGCGGGGATCCGGACGAGGTGCTGCGGCAGTGCAAGCGGTGGGAGCAGGCCGGGGCCGATCAGTTGAGTTTCGGGTTGCCGGTGGGGGTGCCGAAGGAGGAGACGTTGCAGACGATTCGGATGATCGGGGAGCACGTGATTCCGAAGATCGATACGGATCCTGTTCATCGGACTTCGCGGTTCCGGAGTGCTGCTTGATCGCCGTCGGCGGCTGCGGGTTCGTGAGGGCTGGTCGCGCACACGCGGCGGAGCCGCAAATCGATACGGCCCCGCGCCCCTGAACGGCACATCCCGCACGTGAGTTGAGGAGTTGACGTCATGCTCGATCACCTCATCAAAGGGGCGACCGTCGTCGACGGGACGGGCGCTCCGGCATACATCGCCGACGTGGGGATACGCGACGGCCGTATCGCCGTCATCGGCACTTTCACCGAGGAATCCCGGACCAGCGAGGACGCCTCCGGCCTCGTCCTCGCCCCCGGCTTCGTCGACCCCCACACGCACTACGACGCCCAGCTCTTCTGGGATCCGTACGCGACCCCGTCCCTCAACCACGGGGTGACGACCGTCGCCGGCGGGAACTGCGGCTTCACGCTGGCGCCGCTCAATCCCGCCCGGCCGGAGGACGCCGACTACACGCGCCGCATGATGTCCAAGGTGGAGGGGATGTCCCTGGTCTCGCTCGAGGAGGGGGCTCCTTGGAGCTGGAACTCCTTCGGTGAGTATCTGGATGCCCTCGAGGGGCGGATCGCCGTCAACGCCGGGTTCATGGTGGGGCACTGTGCGCTGCGGCGGTACGTGATGGGGGCGGACGCGGTCGGAGGGCAGCCGAGTGAGGAGCAACTCGGCGAGATCGTATGGCTGTTGCACGACGCCATGGACGCCGGCGCCTGGGGCTTCTCCACCACCCAGTCGTCCACCCACTCCGACGGGGACGGGAAGCCGGTCGCCTCGCGGCACGCCGGCCCGGCGGAGCTGCTGGCGCTCTCGCGGGCCGTCGGGGAGCACGAGGGGACGCAGATCGAGGCGATCGTCGCCGGGTGTCTGGATCAGTTCAGCGATGCCGAGATCGAGCTGTTCGCGGAGATGAGCGCCGCTGCCGGGCGGCCGCTCAACTGGAACGTGCTGACCATCGACTCGGCGGTGCCCGAGCGGGTGCCCCGGCAGTTGCTGGCGAGTGAGCGGGCGCGCAAGGCGGGCGGGCGGGTCGTGGCGCTGACCATGCCGATCCTCACGCCGATGAACATGTCGCTGGGCACCTTCTGCGCGCTGAACCTGATTCCCGGGTGGGGACCGGTCCTGGGGCTGCCCGTGCCCGAGCGGATCGCCCGGCTGCGGGACCCGGACGTGCGGGCGGAGCTGCTGCGGCACGCCGGGTCCAAGGAGGCGGGGGTCTTCCGGCGGCTGACCAACTTCGGGCGGTACGTCATCGGCGACACCTACAGCGAGGCCAACCGCGGCCTGAGCGGGCGGGTCGTGGAGGACATCGCCGAGGAGCGCGGGCTCGAACCCTTCCAGTGCCTGGTGGAGATCTGCGCCGCCGACGATCTGCGTACGGTCCTTTGGCCCATGCCCACCGACAACGACCCCGCGTCCTGGGCGCTGCGCGCCGAGGCCTGGCAGCACGAGGACGTCATGCTGGGCGGCTCGGACGCGGGGGCGCATCTGGACCGGATGTGCGGGGCGCCGTACACGACGCGGTTCATCGGGGACTGTCTGCGCGGGCGCCGGCTCACGAGCCTGGAGCAGGCCGTCAAGATGCTGACGGACGACCCCGCGCGGCTCTTCGGGCTGCGGGAGCGGGGGCGGGTGGCGGAGGGCTTCCATGCCGACCTCGTGCTCTTCGATCCGGAGCGGATCGACGCCGGTACGGCCACCCTGGTGCACGACCTGCCGGGTGACAGTCCGCGGCTGGACTCCAAGGCGATCGGGGTGCGGGCCGTGTGGGTCAACGGGGTCGAGGCGATCCGCGACGACGTGGTGACCGGGGCCGTGCCGGGGCGGGTGCTGCGTTCGGGGCGGGACACCAGGACGGTGGCCACACGGTGAGCTTCAAGGCGGTCGATCGGCAGCGGTTGTTCGTCGGGGGCTCGTGGGTGGAGCCGGACGGCGGGTACTACGCCGTGATCGATCCGGCGTCCGAGGAGACCGTCGGATGGGCTCCGGAGGCCTCGCGGGATCAGGTGCACGCGGCCTGTGCCGCGGCCCGCGAGGCCTTCGGGCCGTGGTCGCGTACCGCGCCCGAGGAGCGGGCGGCCCTACTGGCGCGGGCGGCGGACATCATCCAGGGCCACCTCGCGCCGTACGCCGAACTGGCCCAGGCCGAGACCGGCGCGACCACGGGGACGGCCCGCGGCATGCAGGTGGGCGTCGGGGCCGCCCGGTTCCGGCGGTACGCGCGCGTGGAGCCCGCCGAGTGGGCGATCCCGCCGCAGATCAACGAGGCAGGCCCGATGGGGAAGGCTGGCGTGATGGGCGCGCTGGCCGTGCGGCAGCCCGTCGGGGTCGTCACCTGCATCACCTCGTACAACAATCCCTGGGCCAATCCGGCGGGCAAGATCGCCCCCGCGCTGGCCATGGGCAACACCGTGGTCGTGAAGCCCGCCCCGCAGGATCCACTGTCCGTCTACCGGATGGCGGAGGCGCTGGAGGCGGCGGGGGCTCCGGCGGGTGTGGTGAACGTGGTCTCCGGGCGGGCGGTGGAGGTGGGTGAGGCGGCCGTCGGCTCCCGTGACGTCGACATGGTGAGCTTCACCGGGTCCACGGCCGTCGGGCAGCGCATCGCCGAGGCGTGCGGACGGGACATGAAACGCCAGTTGATGGAGCTCGGCGGAAAGGGCGCGGCCGTCGTCCTCGACGACGCCGACCTCGCCTCGGCGGTGGCCGGGATCGGGACGACGTTCTCCTTCTACAGCGGGCAGATCTGTACGGCGCCCACGCGGGTGCTGGCCCAGCGGGGCGTGTACGACCGGCTGGTCGAGCAACTCGCGGCGTATGCACGCCGGTTGACGGTCGGGGACCCGCGCGAGGCGTCCACGATCGTCGGGCCGGTGATCTCGGCGGAGCACCGGGACCGGGTGGAGTCGTACGTGGAGGCGGGCCGCAAGGAGGGCGCGGTGGTGGTGGCCGGGGGTGAACGGCCGCCGCACGAGCGGGGTTTCTACGTCGCGCCGACTCTGCTCGCGGACTGCTCCAACGACATGCGGGTCGCCCGGGAGGAGATCTTCGGGCCGGTGGTGTCCGTCATCCCCTTCGACGAGGAGGAAGAGGGCATCGCCCTCGCCAACGACACGGACTACGGCCTGATCGACTACGTCTGGTCCGGCGACGTGGCCCGCGCCTTCCGGGTCGCGCGGCGGCTGCGGGCCGGCGGGGTGGGGGTGAACACCGTCGGGCGCAACATGGAAGCGCCGTTCGGGGGCTTCAAGAAGAGCGGGGTGGGCCGGGACGTCGGGTCGTACGCGCTGCACGCGTACAGCGAGGTGCAGGCGATCGTGTGGCCGGGGTGAGACGCGGGGAATGACCGGGCGGTGGCTGTCGGCCGGGGGAGGCGGCGGGCAGAGTGTCCGGTATGGGACACATGGTGCAGGTCAAGGGTGGCGAGATCTGGGCGGACGACACGGGGACGGACGGGGTGGCGGGGGCGGCCGTCGCCGGGCCGCCCTTGGTGCTGCTGCATGCGGGTGTCGGGGACTCCCGCATGTGGGACCCAGTACTGCCCGCCCTGGCCGCACGCCACCGGGTGATCCGCTACGACGCCCGCGGCTTCGGGAGTTCACCGGCGCCCACCGTCTCCTACACCCAGGCCGAGGACCTCAGGAGCGTCCTGGACCACTACGAGCTGGATCGGGTCGTCCTGGTCGGCTCCAGCATGGGCGGCAGGACGGTCATCGATCTGGCGCTGAACGACCCCGGCCGGGTGGCGGCCCTGGGCCTGTTGGTTCCCGGCGTCAACGGCTACGACGGCCTTGATTCGCCGGAGGTGATGGAGGAGATCGGACGTCTGGCCACCGCCGGTGACATGGACGGCCTCGTCGCCCTGGCGCTGCGCCTGTGGGGCGGAGCGGGCCCCGACCCCGACACCGAGGCCGAGGCGCTGCTGCGGGCGGCGATTCCCGCCTGGTTCACGACGTACGGCCACGAGACCCCCGGCGCCCCGGCCTTCGACCGGCTCGGCGAGCTCGACCTCCCCAGCACGCTGCTCCTCGGCGAGCAGGACCAGCCCGAGGTGATCCGCTGCAACGAGGCGATGGCCGCGCGGATCCCCGGCTGCGAGCTGGTCCGGCGGCCGGACTGCGACCACTTCCCGACGCTGCGGGCGCCGGAGGCGGTTGTGGAGTCGGTGACGGGGCTGGCCGAGCGGGCGGCCGCCGGCTGACCCGCGCCGCCCGCGTCAGTCGGTGAGGTCCACCCGGATCGTCAGCAGGTTCGTGCCGAGCGCCCGCACCCCGGCGCTGTTGAGGCGGGGCAGGCCGCGCAGGCGGGCGACCGGGTCGTCGTCCGGCAGCAGCTGTGCCGTGCCGTTGTGCCAGCGCCCCCGCACGCGCACCCGCACCCGCGGATCGGCCTTGATGTTGCGGACGTACTGCGACTTCTCGCCGAACTCCGAGACCAGCCAGAAGGAGTCACCGACCCGGCGGCCGCCCACGGGTGTCTGCCGGGGCAGGCCGGAGACGCGGCCCGTGGTCTCCAGGACGGTCTGGAGGGGGAGGCGGCGGAGGACCGGATTGCCGACGTGGCGCTGGAACGTGGTGGCGGCGCGGAATCTGAGGTCGGCGAGGCGGGACATGGTGGGTGCGTCTCCTGTCTCGTGCTGTCTTGTTCTGGTGTCACGGCGCGAACGGTCGAACTGTTGCTTCAATGGTCCCCGACGCGGCGTGACGAGAGCGGGTGGCTGCCGATGCGGGTCGTGACCTGGAACCTGTGGTGGCGCTTCGGCCCCTGGGAGGCCCGGCAGAAGGCCATCCTCGCCGAGCTGCGCGACCTGCGCCCCGACATCGTGGGCCTGCAGGAGGTGTGGGCCGCCGACGGGGAGAACCAGGCCGAGTGGCTGGCCGCCGAACTCGGCATGCACTGGGCGTGGGCCCCCTCGCCCGCCCCCGAGCGCTGGCGCCGCCGGATCGGCGACCCCACGGTCGACATCGGAAACGCGGTACTGAGCCGCTGGCCGGTCGTCGCCCAGCGCACCCTGCGCCTCCCCGCCCCCTCCGACGTCGACGACGGCCGCCTCGCCCTCTACACCCGCCTGGCCACCCCCTCCTACGACATCCCCTTCTTCACCACCCACCTCACCTCCGCCCTGCACGCCTCGGCCGTACGCTGCCGCCAGGTCACCGCGCTCGCCGAGTTCGTCGGCGAGAACCGCGGCGACACGCCCTTCCCGACGATCGTCACCGGCGACTTCAACGCCTGGCCCGACTCCGACGAGATCCGCCTCTTCGGCGGCTACCGCACCGCGCCGGTCGTCCCCGGCCAGGTCTTCTTCGACGCCTGGCAGTACGCCGACCCGCACGCGCCCTCCGCCACCTGGGACCGCGAGAACCCGTACGTCGCGGCCGGCCTGGAGCCGAGCGTGCGCATCGACTACGTCCACGTGGGACCACCCGGGACGGGCGGCCTGGGCCACGTACGCGGCGTACGGCGGGCGGGAGACGGCCCGGTCGACGGCGTCTGGCCGTCCGACCACGCGGCGGTCGTGGCCGACCTGGGGGATGGGCCGATGCCCTGACGGCGGCGGTCACCCCCCGTTGCCCGGCCGCCCTGTTCACCCCTCCAGGCGGCACACCCGGACCGTCAGCCCCTCCGGGCCGTGCAATCGCACGACGTGACGGCCGGCCTCTTCGTACGTGGTGGCCGCGTGCTCCCCGCCGAGGGTTCGGGCGCGGGTGACGACGCCGGCCGGGTCGTCGACGGCGACCGTGAGTTCCCACTGTGGGGCGGGCACGGTCGGGGCGGGCGTTGCGGTGAAGTCCGCGTGGGGCAGAGAGGCCCCGATCGTCTCGCGGTAGAAGTGCCGGGCCCTGTCGGGTTGTTCGCAGGTCAAGGTCATGCGGTGCGGGGCGCCCGACAGGCGGGGCGGGAGATTCCATCCGGTGAAGCGGTGTGGCTGCCACAGGGAGACGGCGGCGCCGACCGGGTCGATCAGTGTCGCCATGCGGCCCTGGTCGCCCGCGTCGAAGGGGGGTACGACGACGCGGGCGCCGTTCGACGCCGCCGCTTCGGTGCGGTGGTCCACGTCGTCGACGGCCAGGTAATAGGCGATGTGGGCGGGCGTTCCCGGCGGGTACACCGGGTTCGCCAAGTCGCTCACGCCGCCGATCGGATGGCCGTCGACGGATATCTTCGTGGCCTTGCGCCAGTCCTGCTCGTCCACCGCGAAGCGCCAGCCCAGCGTCTTCGAGAAGAAGGCGGCGGTGCCGGCCGGATCACGGGTCTTGAGGTCGAACCAGCAGAACTCGTTCGGTGAACCCGGGCGGGCCGGACGGGGCGTCATCCTGTGCTCCTAACGGTCCCGAAGAGGGGTACCGGGCGCCGGGACGACTCCGCAAAGGGATTTCCGTAAAGGCATTTCCGGAAGGGGATTCCGGCCTCTATGAACGGCCCAGGAAAATCGGGTTCGTGAGCGCCGCCGGTGTCCCCGGCAGCGGCCCCACCGCCGCCTCGTGCCGCAACTCCGCCCGTACGTACGCCGCGTACGAGGGCGTCGTACGCCACTCCACGACCCCCGATCCCGCCACCGGCAGCGGTGCGCTGGTGAACAGCACGCCCTGGTCGGTGACGAAGCGGACCGTGCAGCGGGGCGCGCCGGTGACCTCCAGGCGGACCGTCACCGGTGTGTCCCGGTCGACCTCCAGCCGTCCGCCGATGCCCGCCTGCCGGCCCCGGCCGCCCGACGCCGTGAAGGTGAGGGAGACGGTCTTGGACTCGGCGATGTACGAGCGGCCCGCCCTGATGCCCTCCTGGATCGCCTCGCGCGTGAGGTCGTCGGCGAGGACGACGGTCTGGGGGTAGCCGACCGGGTCGGGGCTGCGGTGGGCGTCGCTGTTGCCCATCGCCGGGATCCAGCCGCGGCCGTTCTCGCGCACCGACGCCACCAGCGTGCTGTCCCAGTCGGCCAGCGCCATCTCGTCGTCCGGCGTCCAGATCCCGTTCCAGACCTCGATCGCGTCCGCCTCGCCGAAGCCGAACTTCCAGTTGCAGCCGACGCAGGTGGCGTGCGGGTGGGCCGGCACGACCAGGCCGCCCGCCCTGCGGATCTGCCGGGCGAACTTGCCGAAGCGGTTGTCCCGCGCCCGGTAGCGCCAGTCGATGAACGTGCCCGGCTCGACGCCCAGCGCCACCACGTGGCCGTTGCGGGTCGTGATCTCCTCGCCCAGCATCACGAGCAGGTCGTCGCCCGCCACGTCGGCCCAGTGGGCGTGCGCGGAGTGCGTGTTGTGCTCGGAGCTGTTGATGAAGTCCAGGCCGGCCTCGCGGGCGAGGGCCGCGATCTCGGCGGGGGTGCGGCGGCCGTCGGAGTACCAGGAGTGCAGGTGGCAGTCGCCGCGATACCAGGCGCGGCCCCGGCCCTTCGCCCGCTCCGGCGGGTACGTCGGTTCGACGGGCTCCGCCTGCTCGCCGTACGTCAGCGTGATCGTGATCTCGTAGCCGAGGCCCTGTGGGGCCACCGTGTAGGGGCCGAGGGCGATCTGCCAGGTGCCCTCGTCGATCGGCCCGGGGAGGTAGCCCGGGGTCGCCTCGTCGGCGCGGATGAAGAACTCCGTGCGCGCGCCGCCCGACCAGCCCCTGAAGCCCCTGCCGCCGAGTTCGGTGCCGCGCTGGTCGAAGATGCCGATGTCGAGGGCGTTGCCCTGGGTGCCGGCCGGGACCGACGGACGGTCGTAGGTGTAGGAGACCTTGATCTCCCGGACCCCGTCGGGGACTTCGAGCGGCACGTACACGAAGTCGGGCGATCCGGGCGGCAGAGTCCCGCGCACCGTGCGGGTCTCGGCGTCGTGCATGTCGTCCGCCCCTCTCGCAAAGGTCACGCTTCCCAACGTAAGCGCGGCCGCGGCGCCCGTCACGAACAAGGCGCGTCTTCCGAGTCTTGCGTCGTCATCACACATGCCCGTGAGCGTTCCCCGTGGGTGTGAACTCGTAAGGAAGGGAAGGAAATCAGCGGGCATCGAGCGAGGGGGAGGCGCTGTGGCGAGTGGGGTTTCGGACAGATTCCGGTACGTGCTGACGCACACCGCGGTGATACGGCACACCGGTGACGGGCGCACACTGACGAAGACCTCGGCGAACGATCGGGTGAGCGGCCTGGACCGGCTCGCCGACCGGCCGAGCGAGGAGGCCGTGAGCTGCGACCACTGCGCGGCACGGCTGCGGGTGACGCTCCGGTCCGCGGCCGAGGTGGAGCGCAGGCGGCGTCCTTACCGGCCTTTGTGGAAGGTGGGCGTCCTGCTGACCGTGCTGAGCGGGTGGGGCCTCGTCGAGGTGGTCCGCGGCGGGGACGGGCTGGGCGACGGGGAGTTCCTGGCGATGGCCGGCAGCGCTGTCGCCACCGTCCTGTTCGGCTGGGGCACGTTGTGGAGCCTGCTGCTGAGCCGCAGTTTCGACACCCCCGAGGTCGCCCGCACCGACGGCCCTGAGCCGACCGGCGTCCGGCACGGCTGGGGGTCGGCGGCGGGGAGGTCGGCGGAGCGCACGTCCTGAGTGATTTGTGCCGACCGGTCGGTATCGACATCTGACTGCCGGACCGGTACAGATGGGGCATGCGCATCTCCGTCACGATCTTCCTCACCGACGAGACCGTCACCCCCGTCCGGCTCGCCCGTGAGCTGGAGCAGCGCGGGTTCGCCGGGCTGTACCTGCCCGAGCACACCCACATCCCCGTCGAGCGCACCACCCCGTACCCGGCCGGCGGCGAGCTGCCGCCCGAGTACGGCCGCACCCTCGACCCCTTCGTCGCCCTCGGCCAGGCGGCCGCCGTGACCGAGCGGCTCGGGCTGGGCACCGGCATCACGCTGGTCGCCCAGCACGACCCGATCGACCTGGCCAAGCAGATCGCGACCCTGGACCACCTGTCCGGCGGGCGGTTCACCCTCGGCCTCGGCTTCGGCTGGAACGTCGAGGAGGCCGCCGACCACGGCGTCGACTGGCAGGCCCGCCGCGAACTCGTCCGGGACCGGATGGCCCTGATGCGGGCCCTGTGGGCCGACGAACCCACCGCGCACGAGGGCGAGTTCGGCTCCGTACGCGCCAGTTTCGCCTACCCCAAACCCGTACAGAAGCCGCGTGCGCCCAAGGTCAACGGCCCCCGCACACTCATCGGCGGCGCCGCCGGACCGAAGCTCTTCGCGCACATCAGCGAGTACGCCGACGGCTGGCTCCCCGTCGGCGGCCGAGGATTGTCCGAAACCCTTCCCCGGTTGCGCACCGTCTGGGCCGACGCCGGCCGCGACCCGAACGCCCTCCAGGTCGTGCCGTACGCCGTGTACCCCACGCCCGGCAAGCTCGCGCACTACGCGGAGTTGGGGATCGAGGAGGTCGTGGTGCAGCTGCCTCCGGCTGGGGAGGCCGAGGTTCTGCGGGTGTTGGACGACTGTGCCGAGTACTTGTAGGCCGACGGCAGGATGCCCAGCCCAGGGCGCGGGGCCGTATCGATATGCGGCTCCGCCGCGTGGGCGCGACCAGCCACAACCGATCCGCACCCGGCAGCGCACCGGCGGCCCCAGGAGCACCCCCGGCCCCGCTGAACCGGCGGAGCTCGACCGTATGCTCGAAGGATGACGACCTCCGCGACCTCCGGAACCGGCTCGACCCCTGGCCCGACCGAGAACTCCATGCGTCGCGCTCTCAAACGCGCCCGGGACGGCGTCGCCCTCGACGTCTCCGAGGCCGCCGTCCTGCTCCAGGCCCGCGGCGAGGCGCTCGACGACCTCGTCGCGTCCGCCGGCCGGGTGCGCGACGCGGGCCTCGAAGCCGCCGGCCGGCCCGGTGTCATCACGTACTCGAAGAGCGTCTTCATCCCCCTCACCCGGCTGTGCCGGGACAAGTGCCACTACTGCACCTTCGTCACCGTCCCCGGCAAGCTGCGCCGCGCCGGGCACGGGATGTTCATGTCCCCGGACGAGGTCCTCGACATCGCCCGCAAGGGCGCGGCCCTCGGCTGCAAGGAAGCCCTCATCACCCTCGGCGACAAGCCCGAGGACCGCTGGCCGGAGGCGCGCGAGTGGCTCGACGCGCACGGCTACGACGACACCATCGCCTACGTCCGCGCCATCTCCATCCGCATCCTGGAGGAGACGGGCCTGCTGCCCCACCTCAACCCGGGCGTCATGACCTGGACCGACTTCCAGCGACTGAAGCCCGTCGCCCCGTCGATGGGCATGATGCTGGAGACCACCGCGACCCGCCTCTGGTCGGAACCCGGCGGCCCGCACTACGGCTCCCCGGACAAGGAACCCGCCGTACGCATGCGCGTCCTGGAGGACGCCGGCCGTTCCTCCGTGCCCTTCACCTCCGGGATCCTGATCGGGATCGGCGAGACGTACGAGGAGCGCGCGGACTCCCTGTTCGCGCTGCGCCGGGTCTCCCGGGCCTACCACGGCATCCAGGAACTCATCATCCAGAACTTCCGCGCCAAGCCGGACACCGCGATGCGCGGCATGCCGGACGCGGAACTCGACGAACTGGTCGCCACGGTGGCGGTGGCACGGCTCATCATGGGCCCGTCCGCCTGCCTGCAGGCCCCGCCCAACCTCGTCGACTCCGAGTACGAGCGGCTCATCCGCGCCGGGATCGACGACTGGGGCGGGGTGTCGCCGCTCACCATCGACCACGTCAACCCCGAGCGGCCGTGGCCCCAGATCGAGGAACTGGCCGAACGGTCGGCGGCCGTCGGCTTCGAGCTGCGGGAACGTCTCTGCGTGTACCCGGAGTTCGTCCGGCGCGGCGAGCCCTGGCTGGACCCGCGGCTGCGCCCGCACGTCCGCGCGCTCGCCGACCCGCAGACGGGCCTGGCCCTGGCGGACGCGACCGTCGAAGGGCAACCGTGGCAGGAGCCGGAGGAGGCCTTCGAGGCGTCCGGCCGCACCGACCTGCACCGCACCATCGACACCGAGGGCCGTACGTCCGACCGCCGCGACGACTTCGACGAGGTGTACGGCGACTGGGGCGCCCTGCGCGAGGCGGCCGCGCCCGGCATGGCACCGGAGCGCATCGACACCGACGTCCGCCAGGCGCTGCGCGTCGCGGCCGACGACCCGACCCGGCTGACCGACGACGAGGCACTCGCCCTGCTGCACGCGGACGGCCCGGCGCTGGACGCGCTGTGCGCGGTGGCGGACGACGTCCGCAAATCGGCGGTCGGCGACGACGTCACGTACATCGTCACCCGGAACATCAACTTCACCAACGTCTGCTACACGGGCTGCCGCTTCTGCGCCTTCGCGCAGCGCAGGACGGACGCCGACGCCTACACCCTCTCCCTGGACCAGGTCGCCGACCGCGCCCAACAGGCCTGGGACGTGGGCGCGGTGGAGGTCTGCATGCAGGGCGGCATCCACCCGGACCTGCCCGGGACGGCGTACTTCGACATCGCGAGGGCGGTGAAGTCCCGTGTCCCCGGCATGCACGTCCACGCGTTCTCGCCCATGGAGGTCGTGAACGGCGCGACCCGCACCGGCATGTCCATCCGCGAGTGGCTGACGGCGGCGAAGGAGGCCGGCCTGGACTCCATCCCCGGGACCGCCGCCGAGATCCTCGACGACGAGGTCCGCTGGGTCCTGACCAAGGGCAAGCTGCCGACGGCGACGTGGATCGAGGTGATCACCACGGCGCACGAGGTCGGCCTCAGGTCGTCCTCGACCATGATGTACGGCCACGTCGACCAGCCCCGCCACTGGCTCGGCCACCTGCGCACCCTGGCCGGCATCCAGCAACGCACGGGCGGCTTCACGGAGTTCGTGACCCTGCCGTTCATCCACACCAACGCGCCGGTGTACCTGGCGGGCATCGCCCGCCCCGGCCCGACGACCCGCGACAACCGCGCGGTCACGGCGATGGCCCGCCTCCTCCTGCACCCCTGGATCCCCAACATCCAGACCAGCTGGGTGAAGCTGGGCACGGAAGGCGCGGCCGAGATGCTCCGCTCCGGCGCCAACGACCTCGGCGGCACCCTGATGGAGGAGACGATCTCGCGGATGGCGGGTTCGTCGTACGGCTCGTACAAGTCCGTACGCGACCTCGTGGCCGTGGCCGAGGCAGCCGGCCGCCCGGCCAAACCCCGCACCACCCTCTACGGCGAGGTACCCGAGGAACGACAGCAGGCGGCGACAGCCTCGGACGGGCATCTGCCGGAGCTGTTGCCGGTGCTGGACTGAGAAGGACCGTGTCGTGGAGGTCGGTACGATGATCGGACCCCCGCTGGAGGGGGTCCGTAGCCATCCATGGCGTTCCATAGCTTTCCGTAGCCGAGGAGATGCGTGCCCGTGCCTGCGTCCAAGGTCTGGGTGACCGGTCTGACGGTGGGTGCGACAGCCGCCGTCGCCGTTCTCGCCGTGCAGGCCGACAAGGGGCCGCATCCGACGGCCGCGGCGGCCCGGCCGAGCGCGTCGGCGTCGGCGGGTGCGAGTCCCGCCCCGACGAAGTCCGCCGGGCCCGTCGCCGTGCCGGACGGCTCGGGCACGGGGGCGCGGATCGTCTACTCCCTCGGCCAGAAGCGGGTCTGGCTGGTCGACGCGAGCGACGCGGCCCGCCGTACGTTCACCGTCTGGCCGGGCACGGTGAGCCCGGACCTCGGCAGCTACACGGTGTCGTCCCGCAACGAGGCCACCACCGGCTCGGACGGCGTGGAGATCGAGAACATCGTCTACTTCGCCGCGAAGTCCGGTATCTCCATAGCCTTCTCCAACGCCGTGGACGGCTCCTCGCCGCCGCCCGCCGAGGGCAAGCAGACCGGCGGGGTCCGGATGCGGGCGGCCGACGGGGCGGCGCTGTGGACGTTCGGGGAGACGGGTACGACCGTGGTCGTGGTGAAGTAGGTCTTCTCTGCATCCTTCGATGTAGGGCAGGTTCGGCTCCGCTCATGACGATCGGGGCCGGTGCCGCCGTGACGATGAATGCATGACGCACACGGACGCGACGACCCCGCGGACATCGGAGTCCGCGCAGCCAACGGGACGACGACTTCCCCTCCTCGACGTACTGCGCGGGGCGGCCATCCTGGGCACGCTCATGACGAACGTATGGATCTTCACCGGTCCCGGCGCGGAGTGGGGCGCCTTGCAGTCGGAGTCGGGCGAGCCGTCGTTCGGGTCGGCCGCGGGGGTCGTCGAAGGCACGTTCAGCGTGCTGGCGAACGGCAAGTTCCTGTCGCTGCTGACGATCCTGTTCGGCGTCGGGCTGGCCATCCAGTACGGCTCGGCGGCGCGGCGCGGGCAGCCGTGGCCGGGGCGCTACCGGTGGCGGGCACTGTTCCTGTTCGGCGAGGGCACGGTGCACTTCGTGCTGGTCTTCGCGTGGGACGTGCTGATGGGGTACGCGGTCACCGCACTGCTCGTCGCCTGGCTGCTGACCCGCTCCGAGCGGGCGCAGCGCCGGGTGATGTGGTGGGCGGCGGGGTTGCATCTGGCGGTGATCGGTCTGCTGACGGCGGGGCTGGCCCTCTCGGACGACGACGGCGGCGGTGCCGTCTCCCGGGACGTCGTCGACCTGTACGCGCACGGCAGCTACACCGACCAGATCGCCTTCCGCCTGGAGAACGCGATCGCCCTGCGCATGGAGCCGGTGCTGACCTTCTTCCTGCTGGTCTTCCTGTTCCTGCTGGGCGTCCGGCTGTTCAGGGCGGGGGCGTTCGGCGCGGACGAGACGGGCCGCCGGCTGCGGTCCCGGCTGCTGGTGTGGGGGCTGGGGCTCGGGCTGCCGCTCAACGTGGCGGCGGTACTGGCCGGTCCGGACCTGTTCCTGCTCGCCCGCTACGGCACCGCCCCGCTGCTGGCCCTCGGGTACATCGGGCTGATCGGTGCCGTGGTGGACCGGGTACGGCGGCCGGGCCCGCTGATGACGGGGCTCACCTCCGTCGGCCGGACCGCGCTGTCCGGCTACGTCCTGCAGAACGTGCTGTGCGTGCTCGTCTCGTACGGCATCGGGCTGGGCCTCGCGCAGCGGCTGGACGGCACGGGCCCGTGGTGGGTGGTGGGACTGTGGGTCACGGTCTGCGCGGTGCTGATGGTGGGCTCCACGCTGTGGCTGCGGCGGTTCTCGGCAGGGCCCCTGGAGGCGTTCCAGAAATGGGCCCTGCGCCACTGATACCGGTCAGACGTCGCCCTGTCGTCCCTGCCCGAAGGGCAGGTGGTTGACGATCAGCACGATCCCGCTGAACAGGAACACCCGGGTCGCCGCGTCCAGCCCGTTCCAGTCCCCGGACTGCCACATGGCGAACCACTCGCCGCCGATCGCGATGAATCCGGCGCCGAACAGCAGCATCAGCATCAGCAGGCCGTAGGTGGAGAAGCGGCGGGCACGCGAGTCGTCGCGGCGGAACCAGAGCCAGGTGCCGTATATGAGCACGAGGGCGGCGACGGTCTCCCAGACGATGATGGCGACGTACGCCGTGTCCTGAAGTCCCTTGCTGGTGATGGCTCTCCACATCAGGTCCTCGTCCTTGAATGTGGTGTCCATCGCCAGGACGTGCTGCACGAACTGCTGGTTCGTCCCGAAATCGGTGATGTTCCCGAAGGCGACGAGGGTGATGTAGAGGGCGGCGGTCGCCGTGAGGAGGGTGGCGGCGAGGTGGAGGGCGGTGCGTGGGGGTGTCGTAGGCATGATGGTCATCTTCCCTGTGCGGCCCCTGTGTTCGGAACGCATTGAGCCAGAATCGTGGGCCAGAATCGGAGCGAGGCTTTCGGGCGACCGGCTGCGGGGGTACGGGGGTACGGGTGAGGACGACACGGCCGTCGATGCAGGAGCTGATCGGGCGGCGCAGACGTGCCGGGTTCGTGGGGCGCAGCGACGAACGGGCCGTGTTCCGGGCGAACTTCGACGTCGCGCCCGAGGACGAGCGGCGCCGGTTCCTGTTCCATGTGCACGGAAACGCCGGGGTCGGGAAGACCTTCCTGGTCAGGGAGTGGGAGCAGCTGGCCCGGGAGAAGGGGGCGCTCACCGCCTACGTCGACGAGACCGTCGGCAGTGTGCCGGAGGCGCTGGCGGCGATCAGCCGTCAGTTCGCCGCGCAGGGACACAGGTTCAAGGAGCTGGAGCGGCTGCTCGCCGCCCATCGGGAGCGACGGCACGAGGCGGAGGCAGCTGCCGCCGCGCTGGAGCCCGAGCCGCAGGGACCGTCGGCCGGCAGTACGGCGGTGGTGCGGGCCGGGTTGGTGGGGCTGGGCATGGTGCCGGGGGTCGGTGCCTTCGCCGGGGCGCTGGACGCGGCCCAACTCGCGCAGAGCGCCGACCGGTTGCGTGCCGGGCTCAGTGCCCGCTTCCGCAACCAGGACGACGTGCAACTGGTGCTGTCACCGGATCGCGTACTCACGCCGGCGCTGCTCACCGAGCTGTCCGACGCGGCATCGGCGGCCCCGGGCATCGTTCTGCTCTTCGACACCTACGAACGCACCGGCCCGTTCCTCGACGGCTGGCTGCACGAGGTGATGACCACCGACCGCCACGGCACGCTGCCCGCCACGGTCGTCGTGGTCACCGCCGGCCAGCACCCCTTCGACACCGCCCGCTGGGCCGGCTTCGCCGACTTCATGACCGACGTACCGCTCGGCCCGTTCACGGACGCCGAGGCGCGCGGACTGCTCGCGGACAAGGGGGTGGTGGCCGAGCCGGTCGTCGAGGAGGTGCTCCGTCTCACCGGTGGGCTGCCCGTGCTGGTCTCGACCCTGGCCGAGCAGCGGCCCACCGGCCCGGACGACATAGGCGATCCCAGCGCCACGGCCGTCGAACGCTTTCTGAAGTGGGAGCAGGATCCCGTACGCAAGGCGGTGGCCCTCGCGTGTGCGCTGCCCCGGCGCCTCGACGTGGATGTCTTCCGGGCAGCCGTGGAATGCCCGGACGAGGACGTCGACCCGCTCTTCGGCTGGCTGCGGGGCCTGGCGTTCGTGGACGACCGCGGGGACCGGCTGCGCTATCACGACCTGGTGCGTGAGCCGATGCTCCGGCTGCAGCGGCGGCTCTCTCCGCGCGGCTGGACCGAGCGCCACGAGAGGCTCGCGGGGGTCTTCGGGCGCTGGCGCGAGGAGGCGGCGAGTGGCCTGGGTGCCCATCAGGAGTGGGCCAACGAGCCGTGGCGCGAGCTGCGTCTGGAGGAGACGTACCACTCGCTGTGCGCCCGCCCGCGCACGGCGCTCGCCGGGGCACTGCGGGATCTGGTGTGGGTCTGCGGCGCCGACGCGGCCGCCGGCCGGCGCTGGGCGCGGATGCTGGCGGAGGCGGGTGACGCGACGGACGACACCGCGCTGCGTGAGTGGGGCCGACTGTTGCGCGAGGCGCTCGCGGACGACGCGACCGCGATGACCGCGGTGGCGGATCTGGTCCTGTGCCGTCCCGGGCCGGACAGGCGCGGCCGCGCGGCCGCGTACTCCTTCCGCGCGAGGGAACTGCGCCGCGAGGGGAAGTACGAGCTGTCCCTGGCCGACGCCGACCGGGCGATCGAGCTCGATCCGGAACTGACCTGGGCGCACACCGGTCGCGGTCTCGCCCTCCAGTTGCTCGGTGACTTCCCGGCGGCGCTCGCCGCCTTCGACGTCGCGGACGGGCTGACTCCCGACGTCGACTGGATCATCGCGGAGCGCGCGGAGACCTGCCGGCTGGCCGGCCGCTACGAGGAGGCACTCGCCGGCTTCGACCGGGCCATCGCCCTCGACCCGACCGATCCCGAGTACCTGACCGGCAGAGCGGTGTGCCGACAGGAACTAGGGCGGTACGACGAGGCACTCGACGACTTCGACCAGGCGCTGCGGCTCGACGAGGAGTACTTGTGGCCGCTGGTGCGCAGGGCCCGGCTGCACCGCGCCATGGGGGAGTGGGACAAGGCGTTCGCGGACTTCGACCGCGCGGTGCAGATCGCGCCCGACAATCCCTGGGTGGCATCGGAGCGCGGTGACGCCTACCGGCTCGCGGGCCGGTTCCAGGAGGCCGTCGAGGAGCTGAGCCGAGCCATCGCCCTCCAGCCCGACTACGGATCGGCGCTCGCGGGCCGGGGCCTGACCCAGCATCATCTGGGCCGACCCGAGGAGGCTCTGGCGGATCTGGGCCGCGCCGTCGAGTTGGCGCCCGACTACGCCTGGGCGTTGGTGATGCGGGCTCGGGTGCGGGACGGACTGGGTGACCAGGAGGGCAGGTTCGAGGACCTCGGACGAGCCGCGGAGGCGGCCACGGGATCCGGGTGGGCCGCCGGCGAACTGGGCGAGGCCTACCGGCTCGCCGGCCGCTACGACGAGGCGCTCGCCGCCTTCCACCGGGCACTGGAACAGGATCCGGACTACGACTATGCGAGGGCTTCCCTCGGGGCGACCCACCGTGGCCTGAAGAACTACGAGGAAGCGCTGCGGAATCTGGACCGCGCGCTGGCGTCGGATCCGGACTACGCGTGGGCTCACGGCCAGCGGGCCCAGGTCTGGCTTGCGCTCGGGCGGAGCGAGCGGGCCCTCGCCGATCTGGACCGGTGCGTCACCCTGGAGCCGCGGATGCACTGGGCGCACCGCAGAGCCGTCGAGGTGCTGGTGCTGTGCGGCCGCTGGGACGAGGTGCCGGCCCGCCTGGCCGAGGCGGAACGGGCCGGGACGCCCGACACCGAGCTGGACGATCTGCGCATCGAGATGCACCGGCACGGCGGACAGTGGGCGGACGCGCGGCGGATCGCCGAGCGGCTGCGCGAGACGGAGCCGCTGGCCGGGATGTTCCAACTGGCCGTGACCGTGAGCCGGTCCGAGGGCCTGCGAGCCGCGGAACCCCTCTGGCGGGAGCTGGCCCGGTCGGTCCACGAGGACGACGACCTGGGAGAGCCGGAACGCGCCCAGGCACGGTGCTTCATCCCCTGCGCCCTCGCCGAGTGGGGCGAGGCCGATCAAGCGCTGGCCGACCTCCTGGCCCTGGAACCCGGCTGGGACGAGCTGGCGAATCTCGCCGCCATCCTCACCGACATCCTGGACAGCCCCGACACGGACCGCACCCGCCTCGCCCCTCGCCTGGCGGCGGTCACCGAGGCCGGCGAGGCGGTACGGGCGCGTTACGTGGGAACCGGCATCACCTGACATCAGGTGGTGCGGTGTTGGCGTCAATCTGGCGTCGCGTGGCGCCATCCGGCGTCAGGTGGCGCCATTGAGTGCCATTGAGTGCCATTGAGTGCCCCTGAGAGTCCGCGGGTGCGCGTGGCGCCACGATCGGTCAGGTGGGTGCCAGGGTGTTTATGCAGGTCAGGCGCACCTCTCGGACTAACGGACCGCAAATGGCGCGGCATGGCTTGCGGATGGCGCCAATGTGGTGCCATGATGGCGTCATGGACCTCACCCCGTATGTCGACACCCTCCGCCGCGAACTCGCGGTGGCCGCCGAGGCGGGCGGCGACGAAGCCCGCGAGCTGGCAGAGAGGCTCACCGCTCCCCTGGAGTCGGCGACCCGGCTGACCATGCTCAACGTGCTCTCCGCCGCGATGGACGAGATCACCCGCGAACTCGCCCCCGGCTCGGTCGACGTACGGCTGCGCGGGCTCGACCCCGACTTCGTGGTGACACCGCCGCCGATCTACGACGGTGCCGTCGAGGAGCGGGCCGCGCCCGCCGAACCGCTCAGGGCCCCGGCCCCGGCCGAGGGTGACGAGAGTGGCACCGCCCGCGTCAACCTGCGTCTTCCGGCCCACCTCAAGGCGCGCGCCGAGGAGGCCGCGAGCCGCGAGGGCCTGTCGGTCAACGCGTGGCTGGTGCGGGCCGTGTCGGCGGCGGTCGACGGTGGCACGCGGCCGCGGACGACGGAGCGGACCCAGACCGTCGGACAGAGCTTCACGGGCTGGGTGCGCTAGCCGCGCCCCCGCCCGCACCACTTCACTGGCACCACTCCACCCACACCACGTCCCACCTGCGGGGACGCCCCAAAGACTCAAGAGGACGGGACAGCCATGCCTGCTTTCGACACTCCCGCACCGATCTCCGCCACGGCCCATGTCGAGGCCGGTTCCATCCAGTTCGTCGCGGGCGACCGCGTCGACACCGTCGTCGAGGTGCGGCCTCGCGACCCGAAGAAGGACCTGGACGTGCGGACGGCCGAGCAGACCGAGGTCACGTACGCGAGTGGCGCACTGACCGTCAGGACGCCCAAGCCCGGTCTGTTCGGCATCCGTACCGGCGTCGTCGACGTGACGGTCGACCTGCCCACAGGCTCGCGCATCGACATGACCGGCGCCTGGACCCAGGTGCTCGGTGACGGCCGGCTCGGCGAGGTGCGCGTGAAGACCTCGTCCGGCGACGTCCGTCTCGACACGACCGGCCCGCTGCAGCTGACCGCCTCGCACGGCTCGATCACCGTGGACCGGGTCGACGGCGAGGCCGGGATCACCACCAGCTCCGGCAGCCTGCGCGTCGGCCTCGTCGACGGGCCCGCCGTCCTGAAGAACTCGCATGGCAGCACGACCGTCGGCGCCGTCACCGGGGAGTTGCGGGTGAGCGGCGCACACGGCGACATCGAGATCCGGCGCGCCGAGGACTCGGTCACCGCCACCACCGCCCACGGCACCCTGCGTCTGGACGACGTGGCCCGCGGCACCGTCCAGTTGGAGACCAGCTACGGAGCCATCGATGTCGGCGTCCGCGAGGGCACGGCCGCCTGGCTCGACGTCCACGCCGGCTCCGGGCAGGTGCGCAACACGCTCACCACGTCCGAGGCCCCCGGGGAGACCGAGGACGCCGTCAAGATCCGGGCCCGCACCCGGCACGGCAACATCGACGTCCGCCGCGCCAAGGCCTGACCTCGCAGGCGCGGGCCTCGACCCGCCTATCCCACCTGCCACTTCACCACCCCTCGAACGGGAGGGCCTCATGCCTTCTTCTGTCATGCCCACGACCAGTCGGAGGGGCGGTCACCCGTCTCCCGCCGCCGTCTCCACCATCGGCCTGCGCAAGTCGTACGGCGACAAGACCGTCCTCGACGGCATCGACCTGCACATCCCGGCCGGCTCGGTCTTCGCGCTGCTCGGGCCGAACGGTGCCGGCAAGACCACCGCCGTGAAGATCCTGTCCACACTCATCTCCGCCGACGGCGGACAGGCCCAGGTCGCGGGCCACGACGTCGCCGCGTCACCGGACGGAGTGCGTGCCGCGATCGGCGTCACCGGGCAGTTCTCCGCCGTCGACGGGCTGATCACCGGCGAGGAGAACATGCTCCTCATGGCGGACCTGCACCACCTGTCCAAGCGTGAGGGGCGGCGGGTCACCGCCGAGCTTCTGGAGCGCTTCGACCTCGTCGAGGCCGCAAAGAAGCCCGCCCAGAGCTACTCCGGCGGCATGAAGCGCCGCCTCGACATCGCCATGACCCTGGTCGGCAGCCCGCGGATCATCTTCCTCGACGAGCCGACCACCGGTCTCGATCCGCGCAGCCGGCACAACATGTGGCAGATCATCCGCGAGCTCGTCTCCGACGGCGTCACCGTCTTCCTCACCACGCAGTACCTGGAGGAGGCCGACGAACTCGCCGACCGGATCGCGGTGCTGAACGACGGCCGGATCGCCGCCGAGGGCACCGCCGAGGAGCTCAAGCGGCTGATCCCCGGCGGACATGTGCGGCTCCGCTTCTCCGACCCCTTCGCGTACCGGTCCGCCGCCGAGGCCCTGCGCGAGGTCACCCGGGACGACGAGGCGCTCGCGCTGCAGATCCCCAGCGACGGCAGCCAGCGCGAGCTGCGCTCCGTCCTCGACTGGCTGGACTCGCTCGGCATCGAGGCGGACGAGCTGACCGTGCACACCCCCGACCTCGACGACGTGTTCTTCGCCCTGACCGGCTCCACCGTGCCGAGCCCGCGCGGCCGACTCGACCAGCCCAAGGAAGATGCCCGATGAGCACCCTTTCTCGCACCCTGCGCGACTCGTCCACGATGCTGCGCCGCAACCTCCTGCACATGCGGCGCTACCCGTCCCTCACCCTGAACCTGCTGCTCACACCGGTGATGATGCTGCTGCTCTTCGCCTACATCTTCGGCGACGTGATGAGCGCCGGCATCACCGGCGGCGGGGCGGACCGGTCCCGGTACCTTGCGTATCTCGTCCCGGGCATCCTGATGCTGACCATCGGCGGCACCACGATCGGCAGCGCGGTGTCCGTCGCCATGGATATGACCGAGGGCATCATCGCCCGCTTCCGCACGATGGCGATCCACCGCGGGTCCGTGCTCATCGGGCACGTCGTCGGCAGCGTGCTGCAGTGCGTGATGAGCGTGGTGCTCGTCGGGGCCGTCGCGGTGGCCATCGGCTTCCGGGCCAAGGACGCGACCGCCCTGGAGTGGATCCTGGCGGTGGGCCTGCTGGCGCTCGTCTCCCTGGCGCTCACCTGGATCGCGGTCGGGATGGGCCTGTCCAGCCCGAACGCCGAGGCGGCCAGTAACAACGCACTGCCGCTGATGATCCTTCCGCTCCTGTCGAGCGCCTTCGTGCCGGTCGACGCGATGCCGGGCTGGTTCCGCCCGATCGCCGAGTACCAGCCGTTCACCCCGGCCATCGAGACCGTACGCGGCCTCCTGCTCGGCACCGAGATCGGCCACAACGGCTGGCTGGCCGTGGCCTGGTGCCTGGGTCTGGCCGCGCTCGGCTACCTCTGGTCCAGGTCACTGTTCGGCCGCGACCCGAAGTAGCGCACGACCACGAGAAGCGAGGCGGCGTACACCGGCACCGGGTCGGTGTACGCCGCCTGCGTCACTTGACCGCTTGAGCCCACTTCGGGCACACCTCGCATACCGATCAGCCCCCTGAACCGATCGTCTCCGGTCGATTACAGTGGCGAACTGTCGAACGGGCGGACGGTGCCACGGGGAGGTCTTGATGGGTGCGACAGCCGGCGCCGTCTGGGGCCGAACCGAACAGCAGGACTTCCGCAGCCGGGTGCGCGGGACGCTGCTGGGCGCGGCCGTCGGGGACGCCCTCGGAGCGCCGGTCGACGGGCTCGGGCTGGAGGAGATCCAGGAGCAGTACGGCGCCGAGGGCCTGGTCGATCTCGGGTTCGGGTACGGACGGCGCGGTGCCGTGAGTCATCTCACGCAGCTCACCCTCTTCTCCGTGGACGGGCTGATAAGAGCCCAGGTCAGACGGGACACCGGCGCCTGGCATCCGCCGACCGACGTGCACCGGGCGTATCTGCGCTGGGCCGCCACGCAGCGCGACTGGGGGCCCGACGAACGCCGTAAGGACGACGGGTGGCTGGCGCGCGAGGAGTGGCTGTACGCCCGCCGCGACCCCACGCGCGCCCTCCTGCTCGGCCTCGGTGACGACACCATGGGCACGCTGGAGTCACCCAAGAACACCGCCGAGCTCGGGCCCGAGGCCGTCGCCCGGTCCGCGCCGTTCGGACTGCTCGTCGGCTGGGAGCCGCAGCTCGTCGTCCAGCTCGCCGTGGAGTGCGCGACGCAGACCCACGGGCACCACGTCGCCTACCTGTCGGCGGGCGCGTACGCCGCGATCGTGCACGGGCTCGCCTGCGGGGAGAGCCTCGACGGCGCCGTGCAGCGGGCGCGCGCCCTGCTCGCGCTGCGGCCCGGGCACGAGCCCGTGTCCGACGCGCTGCAGCACGCGCTCGGCGCCGTACGGCAGGGCATGCCCACGCCGGCCCGGGTGGAGGAGCTCGCGGCCGACGGCTCGGCGGACGGGCTGCTCGCGGCCGCCGTGTACTGCGCCCTGGTCGGCGAGGACGTCCGGCACGGCCTGTGCCTCGCCGTGAACCACGACGGGCCCTCCGCCGCCGCGGGCGCCCTCACCGGTGGCCTGCTCGGCGCCCTGCACGGCGAGACGGCCCTGCCCCCGGCCTGGCTGGCCGAACTGGAGGGCCGCCCCACCATCCTCGAACTCGCCGACGACTTCGCGATGGAGATGACCCAGGGGCCTGCCCTGCACGGGCCGGGGGGCTCGTCTCCGGGGTGGCTGGCCAGATATCCGCGGGCTTAGGGAGCGAGCACGGTGGGGGAGACAGGGAACGCGGTCGTACGGACCGTCATATGGCTGGTGCTGTCTGGCGTGGCTCTCGTCGCGGGAGTGGTGATGGCCTTCGAGGTCCGCGGAGCGCTGGAGCGGGAGCGGGAGTTCCGTGCCGCGCCGACGTGCGCCTCCGTCCCGGTGAAGGCATCGGGGTGCCTGTGGGAGCAGGACTTCACCGTTCGGAAGGCCGATTTGAACCGCGGTAGGAGGAACGGGGGGCCGGAGGCGGAGCTGCTGCTGCCGACCGGAAAACCGTGGGGCGTGACCTTCCGGGACACGGATCCGGTGGTGTCCGAGATGGAGCCGGGCGACAAGGTCGTCGGCCTGATCTGGCACGGGCAGGTCGTCGAGGTCCGGGACGCCGACGGACGGCGGCAGCAGACCTCGTCCGGCCCCGTGGGATGGCCCGAGGACCGCCTCGGCGGCGCGCTCGCCTGTATCGCGTTCGGCCTGCCCGCCCTGGCCGGATCGCTGTGGCCGCTCTTCGCACGGGGCAACCGGCGGCACGCGAAAGCGGCGACCGTGGTGCGGTGGCACGGCGTCGGTATCGGCGGCGCGGCCATCCTGACGCTCTGGGCGCAGTCGGCCAACGACTGGCCGATGTGGGCGATCCCGGCGATCTGGGGGCCGCTCGCGCTGCTCCTCCTGGCATGCATGGTGGCCTTCGTCCTCGCCGCCCTGCGCGGCGACCTGGACGACGAGGCCCCGTCCACCCCGCCGGTACTCCAGTCCTGAACTCGTCCGTCCCACCTGCCCGCTCCTGCCTCGGGAGCTCACGGGGCGGCCGGGGGGAGCGGTCAAGGTGGTGCGGGTGCGGGAGCGCGCCGGGCGCGATGTCCCTCGGGAGGGGTCCCGAGCAGCCGCTGGTACTCCCTGGTGTGCCATCGCCTTCCATCCTCTCGAGCCAGGGAGCCCCCGTGCACCGTCCCTCCGTAGGCGTCCTCGCCCTTGTGCTGCTCCTGGCCGGCTGCGGCTCCGCGTCGGACGGCGGCACCTCCGCCGATCCGCGCCCCTCCGGCCCCGCCACCGCCTCGACGGCCCCCGACGAACCGCCCTCGACGCCCGCCCCGCCCACCACGTCGGCCCCGCCCTCGACCGCCCCGCCCTCGACCGCCCCGACCGCGGCCGACGGCACCCGGTACTCGGCGTGTACGGACGGCACCTGCGAGATCCGCGTGACCGACGCGGCCAGAATCCCGGTGCCGGACCGGTTCGGCCTCGGCCCGGTCACGGTGACCGCGGTCAGCGGCGGGACGGTCACGATGTTCGCGCCGCTGACCCAGTCGGAGTTCTCCTCCGACGGTGGGTGCGAGGCGTCCTTCACCGGACCGGCGGCGGACTCCTCCGCGGTCGCGCAGCTGACCTGCGACAGGGGCGCCGAGGCGGTGGTCAACCGGATGGGACTTCAGGTCGTCCACGTCGGTGACGGGGCCGCCGTCCTCCGCATCCGGCCCGCGACGTGACCGAGGCCGGTGTGGGCGTCGCCCCGGCAGGCGCCCACACCGGCCACGGGATGTCAGTCCTTCGCGCGCGTGCCCACCGCGTCTTCGACGCCCCCGGCCGGCGCCGGCGCCGGCACCGCGGCCGCCGCGGCCCCGTCGTCGTCCGTGTTGATGCGCTCGACGATCGCGAGCCGCTCCGGGGTGTCCTCCGGCTTGATGAAGCCGATGAGGATGTACAGGACCAGCGAGACGGCCAGCGGGATGGAGACCTGGTACTGGAGCGGCACGCCGCCCTCGATCTGCCAGCTGATCGGGTAGTTGACCAGCCAGAAGGCGAGCAGGCCCATCGACCAGCTGGTGAGCGCGGCCGTGGGGCCGGAGCGGCGGAACGGCCGCAGCAGGCCCAGCATCATCGGGATCGCCATCGGGCCCATCAGACCGGCGACCCACTTGATCACGACCGTGATGATGTCCTTGAAGGTGGGGGAGTTGACCTGCGTCGCAGCCGCCATGGACAGCCCGAGGAAGACGACGGTGGCGATCCGGGCGACCCGCAGCCCCTGCCCCTCGCTCCAGGTACGCGCCCTGCGCCAGATCACCGGCGCGCAGTCCCGGGTGAAGACGGCGGCGATGGCGTTGGCGTCGGAGGAGCACATGGCCATGGTGTGCGAGAAGAACCCGACGATGACGAGGCCCAACAGGCCGTGCGGGAGCAGCTGTTCGGTCATGAGGCCGTACGAGTCCGACCCGTCCGGCATCTGTGACTCGACCAGCAGCGGCGACATCCACATCGGGAAGAACAGCACCACCGGCCAGACCAGCCACAGCAGCGCCGACAGCCGCGCCGAGCGCTCGGCCTCGTACGGAGTGGCCGTGGCCATGTAGCGCTGGGCCTGGTTGAGCATGCCGCCGTTGTACTCGAAGAGCTTGATGAAGAGGAAGGCGAGCAGGAACACGGTCCCGTAGGGGCCGACCAGCGGCTCACCGTGGCCCTGCAGCTCCGGCCGGTCCCAGGCGTCGAGGAAGCCGATGCCCTTGTCGTTCAGTTCCATGATCACCGCGATGAACATCGCGACGCCGGCCAGCAACTGGATGACGAACTGGCCGAGTTCGGTCAGCGCGTCCGCCCAGAGCCCGCCGATGGTGCAGTAGACCGCCGTGATGCCGCCGGTGATGAGGATGCCCTGGTTCAGCGACACACCCGTGAACACCGACAGCAGCGTGGCGATGGCGGCCCACTTCGCGCCCACGTCCACGATCTTCAGCAGCATGCCGGACCAGGCCAGGGCCTGCTGGGTCTTCAGGTCGTAACGGTTCTTCAGATACTCCAGCGGAGAGGCCACATGGAGCCGTGAGCGCAGCCGGTTGATGCGCGGCGCGAACAGCTTCGAGCCGATGGCGATGCCGAGCGCGATGGGGAAGGACCAGGTGACGAAGGACGTGACGCCGTAGGTGTAGGCGATGCCCGCGTACCCGGTGAACATCACCGCGCTGTATCCGGACATGTGGTGCGAGATCCCGGACAGCCACCACGGCATCTTGCCGCCCGCGGTGAAGAAGTCGCTGACGTTGTCCACCCGCTTGTGCGACCAGACGCCGATCGCCACCATCACGCCGAAGTAGCCGATGAGCACGGCCCAGTCGAGACCGTTCATGTGCGCCCTCCCAGGGTTCAGCCCGGCGCTCATCCTGGGCGCTGTCGCGTGAACACGACAAGTGAGCGTAAGGTCAAGGGAAGGTAAAAGTGTTCGAGATGAGAGTCTACGTTCATCCATGTGAACTCAGCGCATCAGCTCCCCCGCGTTGACCAGCAACGACTGCCCCGTGAGGGAGCGTGCTCTGTCCGACGTCAGGAACACCACCGCGTCCGCCACATCCCCGTCCGTGGCGAGATCGGGCAGCGCCATCCGTTCGGTCAGCCGTTTCAGCACGTCGGCCTCGGGCACGCCCTCCGTCTGCGCCGTGAACCGGACGAACGCCTGCACCGGAGGTCCCCACATCCAGCCCGGCAGCACGGTGTTCACCCGGATCCGGTACGGGCCCAACTCCCGGGCCAGCGAGTACATCGCGCTCGTCAGCGCCCCCTTCGACGCCGCGTACGCCGCCTGCCGCACCTGCGAAGGGGCGGCGACCGAGGACTGAGTCCCGATGAAGACGACCGAGCCCCCGCCCTCCTTGAGGGCCGGCAGGCAGGCCCGTGTCATCCGCAGCGACCCCAGCAGGTTCACGTCGATCACCGACTGCCACGTGGTGAAGTCCGCGTCCTCCAGCCCGCCGAAGTAGCTGTCCCAGGCGGCCACATGGACGACCGCGTCGATCCGCCCGAACCGCTCCCGCGCGAGCGCCGCCAGCGCCTCGCACTGCGCCTCGTCGGTGATGTCGGTCGCCCGGTACGCCGTGTGCGCCCCGTCCGGATCGATCTCGGCCGCGCTCTTGGCGAGGTTGGCCTCCGTGCGCGCTCCGAGGACCGCGTTCCCGCCGTCGCGCACCACCGTGGCGGCGACCTGGTGACCGAGCCCGGCGCCCACTCCCGACACGACGACGGTCTTGCCCGCGAGCAGTGACATTCCGCTGCCTCCCGACTCTGGACGCAATATCTGACGGCCCGTCAGAGTATGGGTGACCGCAGGAAAGGGGAACCGCATGAGCGAGGACACACGCAGCGAGACGTACGCCGAACTGGCCGCCGTCGGCCCGTACGGAGTCCGCCCCGGCCATGCCCTGATCACCATGGTCGAACCGCATCCGGGCCATGAGTACGCCTACAACCGCTGGTACGAGGACGACCACTACTACGCCGGCGCCATGGCGATGCCCTGGATGTACTCGGGCCGCCGCTGGGTGGCGACCCGGGATCTCCAACTCCTGCGCTACCCGGAGAAGTCGGCGATAGCCCAGCCGGTCACGGCGGGCTGCTACCTCTCGACCTACTGGATCACGGCCGGCCGCTACGCCGACCACATGCGCTGGACGGTCGCCATCAACAAGCGCCTCAACCGCGACGCCCGCGTCTACCAGGACCGCACCCACGTCTTCACGGCATTCCAGGACCACGAGGCGACGGTGTACCGCGACGGCGCGGCCGGCCCCCGCGACTTCCACGCCCTGGACCACCCCTACGCGGGCCTGGTGGTCGAGGTCATCGACGCCGACTCACCGGAGCAGCGCGCCGAACTCCTGGAGTGGCTGCGCACCCGCCACCTCCCCAAGCGCCTGGCGGGCTCCCCGGCCGCAATGGTGACCGTCTTCCGGCCCACACCGCTTCCCCTGGACCGCATGTCGTACGTGAAGCAGGTCGAGGGCGTCGACACCCGCCTGACCCTGCTGTGGTTCCTGGAGGTGGATCCGCGGGAGTGCTGGGAGGGGCACTTCACCGACCTGGGAACGGCCGTCGGCGCCGCATCCACCAGCGGCTCCGCCGCGGGGGGCCTGGGGCGGGTGGAGCTGGTGGCGCCGTTCGTCCCGACGGTGCCGGGGACGGACCGCCACGTCGCCGAGCTGCGCTGAGCGCGGGCACGGCAGAGCCCCCTCGGCAAGGACGGCGGGCTGGTCGAGAGGGCTCTACCTGTGGTGCTTGTGCAGTTGTTGATCGCGAGGTCGGTAGTGGGCGTGGGTCAGACAGATCCGCCCCTTACGCTTTCACCGACGCCACGAAGGTGTTCCACGCGTCAGCGGGGAACCCCAGGATCGGGCCCTCGGGAACCTTGGAGTCCCGCACCGCCATGGCCGCCGTGACCGGTGACTTGACCTCGACGCACGCGCCGTTTCCTGTGGAGTACGAGGACTTGGTCCACGTGTCCGTGGAACCCTGACGAATTGCCATGTTTGCTCCGAATTGCCAGATGTTGAGTTGCTGTCATCGCCCCACGCGTCCGGACCGGGACCGCAGGGCGATTCACGCCAACGTTGTTGCTCGGTGGCGTGATCGACGCTACTCGCCAACATCGGCTGACGAAGCGACTATTCACTCGGGTGGGTGGCATATTCCAGTGGAGTCTTCCGTCCCGGCCGGGGGACGTGTACCGTGCGGCATTTTTCCGACCGAGACGGGGCTCTCAGCGCGCGTACTCCTTCGCGATGTCCGCGATGAACTGGCGTGACTGCTCCACGTTCAGGGCCTGCGCCCGCAGGTGCTCGTACATCACGCTGTACTTCTGGACGTCGTTCGCCTTCTCCAGGTACAGGTCGCTGGTGACGCCCTCGATGTAGACGACGCTGGAGTCGGCCGCGTCCGGGAACTCGAGGATCGCGTACTGGCCGTTGAGGCCCGGGTGCGCGCCCATGTCGAAGGGGATGACCTGTACGGTGACGTGCGGCAGCTGGGACTGCTCGACGAGCTGTTCCAACTGGTCACGCATGAGGGAGCGGTTGCCGACGACGCGACGCAGGGCGGCCTCGTCCAGGACGGTCCACAGGCGCAGCGGGTTCTCCTCGGTGGAGATTCGTTCCTGTCGGCGCATCCGCACCTGGACCCGTTTCTCGATCTCGGCCGACGCCGTCTCCGGCAACGCCCCGGCGATCAGGGCCTCCGCGTACTGCTTGGTCTGCAGGAGCCCCGGGACGACCTGCGGGTCGTACACGCGCAAGCTCGCGGCATCGGTCTCCAACCCGATGTAGACGCTGTACGGAATGTCCCCGAAGGAGTGCCACCACCCCTGCTGCCGCGAGTCCTTGGCCATCTGCATCAGCGAATCCACGATCCGGTGGTCCTCCACCTCGTAGACCCCGCACAGATCGCGGACGTCGCGCTGGCTGATGCTGCGCCGGCCGTTCTCCAGCCGGCTGATCTTGGACTGCGACACCAGCAGCCGCTCGGCCACCTCTTCGGCCGTCATGCCCTTGAGCTCGCGGAGCCGGCGCAACTCCTGGCCCAGCCGGCGTCGCCTGACGGTGGGATTGACATTGGACGCCACGGGACGTGCACCTCCGGCTGGCCTGTGATTTGCCACTATGCGTATCTGCTGTTGAGCAGACTGCCACCAAGGTGCTTACTACCGCTGGGAAACGGTGGATATGCGCTGGATACACGCCAGTTCGGGAACATCACCGGCACATGCGGCCGCGCGGGGCGGCGGGACCGGTGTCGTCGTCCGGACGACGGTCCCGTCACCCCGCGCGGACCAGCGGCTCCCGTACCGGTCTCGGGACTGCGGTGCGGCGCTCGGTGTGCGAGATGGAACGTGTGGTGCCTGGTCGAGCGAAGAGCGAACGGCTCCTGTGGTGCGGGTCGTGGAACTGCGGCTCAGTGGGCCACGACGCGCGCCATGGATCCGCGGCGCGGTTGCACCGGAACGCCACGTGCGGGTTCCGCTGCGGTCCTGCCTCCCGGGGCGGCCTGACGGCCGGTCGGGGCCGGGCTGCGGCGCGGCTGTGCCGCCGCACCGTTCTGGACGTCCATCACCGCGTGCGCGACGAGACCGCCCATGGGGTCGTGCCTGATCAGATCCCGCAACCGGGAGCGGGACGAACGCCCCTCGTTCCCCGGATACAGGTGCTTGCCGAGGCCGACCGCGTGTGCCAGGGCGGCGAGCGCCGCGGTCCGCGGGTCCGGCGGTACGCCGGTGCGGATCGCGGAATCCAGCCGGGCCCTGATCTCCCGGCTGATGGCGGTGTCCGTCGCCTGGTAACGAGTCGTCGGCAGCACTCCGCACATCTGTCCCGGCACGGCGGCAACCATGCCGCACCGCTCCAGATGCGAGAGGTAGGTCTGGCGCAGCCCGAGACGCGGCCCGCCAATCCAGTTCACTGCCCGCACGGGAGCGCCACGCCTTCGCAGCAACTCCAACGCGCAGTCCAACGTTGGATCTCCAGTCGGCCGTGGGGCTACCACGGCGATACGATCCCCGTCTGGGGCTATCCGTCCGGCCAGCGCCAGCTCCACTAGCTGTGCTCCGGCCAGACCGAGGTCGAGCGACTGCGGCTGTGCGGTGGTACCCGTGGCCGGGTCCAACGCCAGCAGCAGAAGCTCCTCCGGAATAGTTCTGCGGCTCCTGCCCATCCATGCCTCCCCGCGTGGATGAAAGACAGGGTGACCCCTCTCACATTGGTCTGTCGAGGGTGCGTGACCTGTTTGTGAGGGAACCGGTAGGTATGTCGTTCTCGTCTACCGGTGGAGCAGAGCGCCGCGCACAGGACACTGGTACATGGTTCGGACAGCGGCACGGGGGCCGTACGGGCGCCGTGTCCGGGCGACGGCTCATGGTTCGACATCCGCACGCAGGGCGTGCGAGGCACATGGAGGAGGCATCGGTGGCGGGCGAGTCCCCCGACAGGTCGAAGCAGCGCGAGTCGTCGGCAGAACCGACGTCGGGGAGCACGGGTCCGGTTCCCGACTCCACCCCCGAACCCCCCGCCCCGTCGCGCCCCGACGCGACCGAGAGGCGAGACCCCCGACTGGCGATGGCCCGCGAGAACTCCACCCCACAGCAGCCGGCGACGGCGACGTCGCAAGGCGGCGTGGACACGGCGACCCGCGTCCTGTCCCGAGGCGAACTGGAGGCGGTACGGGCGAAGCTGGCGGAGGCCGGGGACGCCGGGGACGCCGGGGACGCCGAGGGCGGGAGCGTGGGGGGCGGAGGCTCCGAGGACGTGAGCGTGGCGGCTGGGAGTGCCGGGGGTGCTGCGAAGGCCGGCAGTGCGGAGGCTGAGCCCGACCGCGCCGAGGGCGAGGACGCTGGCGCGGCGGCCGGCAGTGCCGGGGCCGGGGACTCGGTGGCCGGGGATTCCGCTGGTGCGGGTGCCGAGCGCTCTGGGGACTCGGGCGCGGTGGCCGAGGGCTCTGGGGACTCCGAGGACGTGAGTGTGGCGGCTGGGAGTGCCGAGGGCGCGAAGGCCGGGAGCTCGGGTGCTGACGCCGGCGGCGTCGACGCGGTGGCCCGGGACGACGTGGACGCCGAGGGTGCCAGGACGGCGGCGGAGGCGGACGACAGCTCGGCCGAGGCCGAGGCCGAGGCCGAGGCGGAGGCGGAGGCGGAAGCAGCCGGCGAGGTCACCGACACCGAGACTGCCGAGGACGCTCAGAGCGAGCCCGCAGAGGCTTCCGACGGCGCCGGCGCGGCTGAGGGCGAGAGCTCGCAGGGTGCCGAGGCTGTCGGGGCGGGTGACGATCGGCTGAGGGCGGCTGTGGCGGCTTGGGTGGCCTCCACGGACGCGGAGGGCGACAAGGCGGCGGGCGCGGACAAGGGCGACGAGGCCGACGTCGAGGCGGACGCGGAGCCGGCTGACGAGGCCACCGAAGTCGAGCCTGCCGAGGCTTCCGACGACGCCGACGAGACCCCCGAAGACGCGTCCCCCGATTCGGCCGCAGCCGAGGACACCCCCGTTGACGACGCCCCGCAGGGGCCACCCGCAGCCGACGACGAGAGCGGCACGGGTGGTGCGGGTGGGAACACCAAGGCCGAAGGCGCAGCCCCGGCCGTCGATCAGCCGACCGCCGTCTTCAAGGCCGTACGCCCCACCAAGCCCCCCGTCGACCACCCCACCACCACGCTCAAGGCCCCCAAGCCCGAAGGCGAGGGCAAGGGCAAAGCCGAAACCCCCGCCGAACGCACCAGCAAGTTCGTCGCGCTCAAGCCGGACATCAGGCAGGACGCCCCCAAGGCCCCGGAAGCCCCCAAGGCCCCGGAAACGCCCCAGGCCCCGGACACCCCCAGGCCCCCGGACGTCACCGCCGCCATCCCCCAGATCGGCCCCGAGCGCACGACCCAGCAGCCCCTGCCCCCCAAACCCCCGCTCGACCTGCTGGCCGAGCTGA
>NZ_BAAAZY010000004.1:0-86584 GCF_039537145.1 Streptomyces shaanxiensis | reverse complement strand
CCAGGTACAGAGCCGGGTGAACGCCTACCAGCGCTTCACACAGATCCTCGGCGTCTCCCCAGGCAGCAACCTCTACTGCTGATCTCCTCCCGGTGTCCGCGGCGTGTGCGACACTCCGCCGATGACCTCCGAAACGATCACCGCGGACGCCGCGGGCACCTGGAAACTCGGCGACCTGTCCGTGAGCCGCGTCGGCTTCGGCGCGATGCGGCTCACGGGCAGCGCCGCCTTCCACCACGGGACACCGAGCGACCGGAAGCGCTCGATCGCCGTACTGCGCAAGGCGGTCGAACTCGGCGTCAACCACATCGACACGGCCGCCTTCTACTTCTCGGCCCTCCGCTCGGCCAACGAACTCATCAACACCGCGCTGGCGCCGTACCCCGACAACCTGGTCATCGCCACGAAGGTCGGCCCCTTCCGCGACTACCACGGCGACTGGGGCACCTCGGCCCGCCCCGACCAACTGCGCGGCCACGTCGAGGAGAACCTGCGCCAGCTCGGGCGCGATCACCTGGACCTCGTCCACCTGCGCCGCATGCGCCAGGACTCCATCGCCGAGCACTTCGGCGCGCTGGCCGAACTGCGCGAGGCAGGCCTGATCCGGCACCTGGGCATCTCGGCCGTGCAGCCGCGCCACCTCGCCGAGGCCCAGGCCATCGCGCCCGTGGTGTCCGTGCAGAACCGGTACGCGCTCGACCGTCCCGACCCCGAGGCCGACGAACTCCTGCGCCTGTGCGGCGAGCAGGGCATCGCCTTCGTGCCGTTCTACGCCGTGGCCGGGGACGCGGGGGAGCAGGGCGCGACCACCGCCCACGACGACGAGGTGCTCGCCGTGGCACGGGCACACGGCGCGAGCCCGGCCCAGGTGCGCATCGCCTGGACCCTGCGCCAGGGACCGCACGTCCTGGCCATCCCCGGCACCGGCAACCCCGACCACCTGACCGAGAACGTGGCCGCGGGTGCCCTCCGCCTCACCGACGACGAACTGGCCCGGCTCAACTCGGCGCGTCAGCGAACCGGTTGAGCCGGACCGCCGGTATCGCTCAGCCCGCGTACCCGGTCACCGGATAGTGGTCGGACAGGTTCGTGTACGTGTAGTCCGTGCCCCAGCTCGTCACCGTCCAGGGCGCGCTCTGCTCCTTGACGACGTCGTTCTTCCACACCGTGGGCCGGGCGTGACCCGCGCGGTGCAGGACGTAGTCCAGGTCCTCGCGCGGGTCGTCCGGGTAGCGGTCGCGGGCTATGGAGTTCTCCAGCGTGTCGAAGGAGTACGGGTGCCCGGTGCGCGCGTCGGCCCCCACCAGCCCGCCGTCGGCGAGCATCGAGGCGTACTCGGACGTGCGCGAGTCGACGTTCAGGTCACCGGCGACCAGCACCTGCTCACCAGCCGGAATGTTCCTGGCGTCCAGGAACGCGTCGATCGCCTTGAACTGCCGGCTGCGCATCGCGGCCGCCTCACCGGCGGCACAGCCCGGGTCGGTCGACTGGGCGTGCGTGCCGACGACGTGCACCTTGGTCCCGTTCACGTCCAACACCACGTACGCGAAGCCCTTGTTGGACCACCAGTCCGCACCGCACGCGTCCTTGTAGACCCACTGCTCCTTGCGCACGATCGGCCACTTGCTGAGGATCGTGACCCCGCCGTCCTCGGGCGTGGTCGCCGAGTACGCGCCGCCGGTCGCGTCCCAGCCGCTCTTGGTACGCCCGACCACCGGGGTCTGGTACGGGTACTCGCCCGCCACCGAGGCCTTCAGCGCGTCCGACGACGCGTTGTCGAACGCCTCCTGGACCACCACTACGTCGTTCCCGCGGAAGAAGGACGCCTTGGCGATCTCGGCCGCCCGGTGGTCCTGGCCCCAGTTCGGGTACAGCGACTTGCTGAACAGGAACACGTTGTACGACAGGACCCGCAGCGGCGGTGCCTGCTCGGCGGCCGTGGCGGTCGGAGCGGCACCGGCGAGCCCGCTCGTGGCGAGCGCGAGGGCGAGTACGGCTGCGCCTGTTGTGCGGCGCGGGGCGTGGAGCGTCACTGGATCTCCCTGAGGGTGAGGAGGGCTGAGTGGCGCCGCACATCAAACCACCGGCGATTACTCCCAGGTAACTCCCGTGCATGGAAAGAATGTCGGGCAGCGATACGCCCGGATCAGACCATCCACACCCCGTCCCGCATGAGATGCCGACCGGGCATCTCGTGCTCCCCGTTCCGCGCCTGTATCGCGCGTGGGCGCACCCGGAACCAGACGTACGGCTTGCCGTCCGTCCGTGGATCCCAGCCCGTCTTCGCGAGGAACACCTCGGCGGCGGCCGACGGTGCCTCCTCGGCCGCGTACATCTGAACGTCGCCGTCGATGAGGACGACGTCCAGGGTGTCCCCGAGCGCCAGCCGGGTCCGTCCGCCGTCCCGCAGATTGCGGCCGGTCGGTGTGGTCGGCCGCGTCGCGAGCCACAGGGCTTCGCCGTCCCAGGCGAACCAGAGCGGGACCAGGCACGGCAGGCCGTCGGCGTCCGCCGTGGCCACCCAGATGTCCATCTCCGTCGCCAGCCGGGACAGGAGGTCGCGCTTGCGCCGCTCGGGGCTGCGGGGCGGCTCGGTGATCTTCATGGCCGGGACGGTACCGGGGGAGTCGGGCGGGGTGGATCGGGCCAGGGGCCCGCCTCTGTTCGGGCCTGAGTCCTAGGTCCACCGGGCCGAGGAGTGCTCGTCCCACGGGTGACTGGCGTCAGCGACGTTTTACGTATAACCTCTCCCGTCAATCGCACCTCCCGGGAAGGCCTCGATGAGACACATCGCCCTGGTCACCCTCGTCGTCGACGACTACGACGAGGCGATCCGCTTCTACATCGAAGCCCTCGGCTTCCGGCTCGTCGAGGACGCTCCTCGCCCGGACGGCTCCCGCTGGGTCGTCGTGGCGGCCGACGACCAGGGCAGTGCTCTGCTGCTGGCCCGGGCCAAGGGTGACGAGCAGAGCGCCCGGGTCGGTGACCAGACCGGTGGGCGCGTCGGGTTCTTCCTGCACACCGACGACTTCGCCCGCGACCACGCCCGCATGCTCGCCGCGGGAGTGACCTTCCTGGAGGAGCCCCGGCATGAGCCGTACGGCTCGGTCGCCGTCTTCCAGGACCTGTACGGCAACCGCTGGGACCTGCTCCAGCCCGCCGGCTGACCGGCCTTCCGAACCGCCCCGCCGCCTCCCGCCGCTTCCGAACCGCCCCGATCGAGGAAAGACCGCACACCATGACCGCTACGCGCGTAGACGCTGATGTGATCCGCCGCCTCCCCAAGGCCGTCCTGCACGACCACCTCGACGGCGGCCTGCGCCCCGCCACCGTGGTGGAGCTCGCGGAGGCGGTCGGCCACACCCTGCCCACCACCGACCCCGACGAGCTGGCCGCCTGGTACTTCGAGGCCGCGAACTCCGGCGACCTGGTCCGCTACATAGCCACCTTCGAGCACACCCTCGCCGTGATGCAGACCCGCGAGGGGCTGCTGCGCACCGCCGAGGAGTACGTCCTCGACCTTGCCGCGGACGGTGTCGTGTACGGCGAGGTGCGCTACGCCCCCGAGCTGAACACCAACGGCGGGCTGACCCTCGCCGAGGTCGTCGAGACCGTCCAGGAGGGCCTCGCCGCCGGTATGGCGAAGGCCGCGGCCGCCGGTACTCCGGTGCGTGTGGGCACCCTGCTGTGCGGGATGCGGATGTTCGACCGGGTGCGCGAGGCCGCCGACCTCGCCGTGGCGTTCCGGGACGCGGGCGTCGTGGGCTTCGACATCGCCGGTGCCGAGGACGGCTTCCCGCCCGCCGACCACCTCGACGCCTTCGAGCACCTGCGGCGCGAGAGCGTCCCGTTCACCATCCACGCCGGTGAGGCGCACGGCCTGCCCAGCATCCACCAGGCCCTGCAGGTCTGCGGCGCCCAGCGCATCGGGCACGGTGTGCGCATCACCGACGACATCGTGGACGGCAAGCTCGGCCGCCTCGCCGGCTGGGTGCGCGACCGCCGTGTCGCCCTGGAGATGTGCCCGACGTCCAACCTCCAGACCGGCGCCGCCACCTCGATCGCCGAGCACCCGATCACCGCGCTGAAGGACCTCGGCTTCCGCGTCACCCTCAACACCGACAACCGACTGGTGTCCGGTACGACGATGACGCGCGAGATGTCCCTGCTGGTCGAGGAGGCCGGCTGGACGGTCGAGGACCTGCGCACGGTCACGGTGAACGCCGTGAAGAGCGCGTTCATCCCGTTCGACGAGCGCAAGGCCCTCATCGAGGAGGTCGTGCTCCCGGGCTACGCGCTCTGAAGCAGCCCCGCGGGCCTATGAGCCGGCGAGCAGCCCGCGTACATAGGCGGCCTGTCCGACGTGCTGCAGATCGTCGGACAGAACGCTGACCAGCCGTACGCCCAGGCTGACCGGCGGATCCCAGCGCTCGTCCACGATGCGCTCCAGATCCTTGGCGGCCACCTCGCGCAGGGCCCCGAGGGTCTGGGCGTGCACGGCGTCGTAGTAGCCGGTCAGCAGGTCACCGGAGTCGACCCGCACCTTGGCGACCTTCGCCGGGGTGTGCCCGTAGCCGGTGTCGTGGCGCGGCAGGTCCAGCCCGAACGTCTTCTGGAAGTCCAGCGTCAGCCACACCTGGTCGAGGTCGAAGGCGTCGGCGATGTGGTCGTCCTGGACCCGGGTGAGATGCCAGACCAGCCAGGCGATGGAGTTGGTGTCGGCGGAGGGCCGGGCGTGCAGGGCGTCGAGGTCGAGGCCCTCGACGGTGGCGTGGACTTCTTCCTGGATGCGGTTGTAACCGTCGATGAGGATGTCCTTGGCATGCATGGCTCCACCATCGCGCACCCGTCCGTCACGCGCCTTCCGTCTCCAGCAGGGCCATCAGCGCCCGGGCCGCCGGGCTCGTGGCCTGGGCGGGCGGCAGCAGGGCGACCGTCTCGTAGACCGTGTCGCCGGTGCCCTTCACCGGCAGGGCGGTCAGGGACGGCCGCTTGTGCCGGAAGTGGCGCGGCACGACGGCGATGCCGAGGTCCTCGTCCACCAGATCCAGGAGGCTGTGCACGTCGTTGACCTCCAGGGAGACGGTGCGCCGTATGCCCGCGGCGGCGAACACGGCGTCGGTGGCGCGGCGCGGCCCCCAGTCCGGATGGAAGTCGACGAACACCTCCCCGCCCAGTTCCTCCGGAGCCACCGCGGCCCCGGCGGTCGCGAGCCGGTGGCTCGGATGGCACAGGACGGTCATCGGCTCGCTGGTCAGCGGTACGACCCGCAGCTGGTCGGTGTCCTCCTGCGCGGTCCGCACGGCGAAGGCCAGATCGAGGCGCCCGGCCGCGACCTCCTCCGCGAGCGCGCCCGAACCGGCCTGACGCAGACAGATCTCCACGTCCGGATGCTCCCGCCGGAAGGCCGCGAGCAGCCCCGCCACATGCACCCCGGCGATGCACTGCTCCGACCCGAGCGCCAGCATCCCGCGCAGCACGCCCTGCACCGCGGCCACCGCCTCATGGGCGGCCCGCACCTGCGCCAGGATCCGCTCCGCCTCGCACAGCAGGGCACGGCCGGCCGGGGTGAGCGTCACCCGGCGGGTGGTGCGCACGAACAGCGGGGTCTGCAACTCCCGTTCCAGCGCCCGGATCGACGCCGACAGGCCCGACTGGGACACCATCAGGCGCTCGGCCGCCCGGGTGAAGTGCTGGTCCTCGGCGACCGCCACGAAGTGCTGGAGATGGCGCAGTTCCATGATTGAGCAGAGTAGTCGCTCAATCCCATCTGATTTACCTGTTGGACCACTGCCCGCAGGTCACGACAGAGTGGAGGACGACTGGAGGACGGTTCTGCGGAGCCGTCCCTCGTGTGCCAACCCCTCTGGAGTCGCGTTGTACACCGCACACCCCGACCGCTACGCGGACATGCCCTACCGCCGCACCGGACGCAGCGGCCTCAAGCTCCCGGCGCTGTCCCTCGGACTGTGGCACAACTTCGGCCCGGCGGACCGCTCGGTCGAGCACCAGCGGGCCATCCTGCGCCGCGCCTTCGACCTCGGCGTCACCCACTTCGACCTGGCCAACAACTACGGTCCGCCGCCCGGGGCGGCCGAGTCGGCGTTCGGCGAGGCGCTGAAGACGGACTTCGCGCCGTACCGCGACGAGCTGATCATCTCCACCAAGGCCGGCTATCTGATGTGGCCCGGCCCGTACGGCGAGTGGGGGTCGCGCAAGTACCTGCTGTCCTCGCTCGACCAGAGCCTGAAGCGGATGGGCCTGGACTACGTCGACATCTTCTACTCGCACCGCCCCGACCCGGACACTCCGCTGGAGGAGACGATGGGCGCCCTGCACTCGGCCGTGCAGCAGGGCAAGGCGCTGTACGTCGGCGTCTCCAACTACTCGGCCGAGCAGACCCGCGAGGCTGCCCGTGTCCTCGCCGACCTGGGCACGCCGCTGCTCATCCACCAGCCGGCGTACTCGATGCTGAACCGCCGCCCCGAGGAGGAGGGCCTCCTCGACGCCCTGGACGAGCTGCAGGTCGGTTCGATCGTGTTCTCCCCGCTGGCACAGGGCCAGCTGACCTCCCGCTACCTCGACGGCATTCCGAAGGACTCGCGGGCCGCGAGCGGCAGCCCGTTCCTGAACGCCGACGCGATCACCGAGGAACTGCTGGGCAAGCTGCGCGCCCTAGACGAGATCGCCAAGTCCCGCGGCCAGACCCTGGCCCAGCTGGCCCTGGCCTGGGTGCTGCGCGGCGGCCGGGTGACCTCCGCGCTCGTCGGCGCGAGCAGCGCGCAGCAGATCGAGGACAGCGTCGCCGCGACCGGCAACCTGGACTTCGACACGGAGGAACTGGACCGGATCGAGGCGGTGCTCAAGGGCTGAGCCGCTCCGTCAGGTGAACGGTGACGGAGTCGCCCTCCTGCTTCCCGATGGCCTTGCGCACATCGGCCTTGACGGGGAGCTTGTGGGTGCCGTCTCCGAGGGCCATGAACGAACTCTGGAACGGATGTCCGTCCACGGTCCCGCGGATCCTGACCAGTCCGCGGGTACTGAAGAAGTCGACGGACTCCAGCCAGACGACATAGGTCCAGCCGCCCTTGCTCGGGCTCTTGCGCAGGACCGCGGTGAATTCCGCGTCCAGTAGGTGTCCGCTGGTGGTCATGGGGTGCTCCGTTCGCGGCGGTCTCTCGGCCTTCACAGGTCAAGACCGCCGCGCGTCCCGGAACTCATCGCTCCAGCGGTGACTCCTCCCTCACGCCTCGGCGGGCACCCGGTCCAGGAATCCCAGGACGGACTCGATCCGCCCGTCCGCGTCCAGCGTGATCACATCCGACCCGGCCACCGGCGCCGAACCGTCGGCCTCGCTCACCAGTTCCCAGGAGAAGCGCGCCGTGTCGTGGTGGCCGTCGACGGGACCGGTGAGGCGGAAGACGAAGCCGGGGAACCGTGCCTGCGCCGCCGCGACGACGGCGACGATCCCCTCGTGTCCGCGGACGTCGGCCAAGGGGTCGGTGTAGCCGCCGAGCGGGGTCCACGCGGTGGTGACCGCACAGGCCAGATTCTCGGGCTCGCGGGCGTTCCAGGCCTCGAAGTATCGGGCGACGGCGATCTCGTAGCGGTCGGTGGTCGCGGGCATGGTCGATCAGCCTCCAACGAGGTCGTCACTGCTGGTCGGAAGCCGGGTGCCGGTCGGGGCGACCCGGTACCGCCACGATGCCCGCACGCGTCGGGAAGCTCGATTACCCCGGGGGTAATGAAGGCGGCTGGCATGTACTCGACGTATTTCGGCCAACACCGACTGTGAATATGCCAGGAGACTGGCCGGAAAGTCGTGGTGACAGTGTTTCAGTAGTGAACATACTCACTACTGGGGTGCCTCACATGGGGCGACGGCACCCTTACACACCGCTCACGAGCCGCACGGAAAGCGAGGCCGCCGACAGGCGAACACGCAACACGGGGGAGGCTACGTGCACGACGAGTTCCTGTGCCATGTCACCGCATACGGAGTCTGCGGAGGTCGGCGCATCGGTGTACCCCTGGGCACCTACCGGGCACCCACCCTGGCCCTGGCCCTGTGGTGGTTACGCGACCGGGCGTCCTGGATCGCCGAGCGATTAGACCCGCGACCCGAGGCCGAGCACTTCCCGCCGAGCGCGCTCGTCCCGGTCGCCGACACCGTGCTCGACGTTCCGGCCGTGTTGCGCACCTGGTGCGGTGACGTAGCTCAACAGGAGCTGGTCGCCGAGGAGTTGGCGGCCGGACGGCTGGTGCGGATCGCCGTGAACGATGACACCACCGAGTACGAACTCCTCGCCGAGTCGGTGGACGCCCTGCGGATGCAGCGGACCATCCCGGCGCTGGTCGTGCCCGTCGCCTGAGTGCCGCTCCGGAGCGATTCCCACAGGGAACAGAAGCGGCGCACAACGGCATAGATCGATAGAATCCAGGCATGGTGGAGCGGCCGGTCGCACCGACGGCGCCTGTACTGGTCCTGGACACCGGCGAGGGGCCCGGCCGACGACGGCCGCACCGCCGTCGTCATCACCCGGAAGCCGGCGCGCGTCCATGACCTCCCCCGCCTTCCGGCCCACCCACGTCGTCCCCCGCAACGGCATGCCCGCCTGGGAGTCCCCGGACCCCGCCCGGCCCACCGTGCCGCTCGACGCGTTCTTGCCGGTCCAGCTCGTCGAACGGCGCGGCGACTGGGGGCACATCCTGTGCGCCAACGGCTGGTCGGCCTGGGTCGACGGCCGCTTCCTGGTCGCCGTGCCCCAGGACCCGCCCACCGGCGAGGCCGGCCCGCTCACCGCCACCGATCCGCGCCCGCTGCTGGGCCGTGCCGAGCGGGCGCTGGCCGACTACCGGTCGGCGGTGGAGGAGCTGGCGGCCGGCGCACTGGACGGCGAGACCTTCCGCGCCCGTACGTCGGGGCTGCGGATCGGCGTGGTCGTCGACGGGGAGTCCATGTGGCTGTACGACGCCGGGGACGCTCGGTGGGCGTACGCGGACGGCGCACGGCTGAGCACCTACGCCGCGGACGACGGACCCCGCGCCCCCGAGGACCCCGGCCGTGGCCCGACCCAGGTCGTGAGCCCCGATGGACCGTGACACGAGCCTCTTCTCGGGCCGGCCCTCCGAGCTGATCGGCCGGCAGGTCGCGGGATACCGCATCGAGCAGGAGATCGGCCGGGGCGGCATGGCCGTGGTCTACCGCGCGAGGGATGTGCGTCTGGACCGCACCGTGGCGCTGAAGCTCCTCGCCCCCGAGCTCGCCCGCAACGACACCTTCCGCCGCCGCTTCACCCACGAGTCCCGGACAGCGGCCGCCATCGACCACCCGCACATCGTGCCGGTCTACGAGGCGGACGAGACCGACGGCGTCCTGTACATCGCCATGCGCTACGTCTCCGGCAGCGACCTGCGCCATCTTCTCGATCTCCAGGGCCCGCTGCCGCCCCCGACGGCCCTGCGGATCGCCGTCCAGGTCGCCTCCGCCCTCGACGCGGCGCACGAGCACGGGCTGGTCCACCGGGACGTGAAACCGGGCAACATCCTCGTCGCGCGCGGCACCGACAGCGACCACCCCGAGCACGTCTACCTCACCGATTTCGGCCTGACGAAGAAGTCGCTGTCGCTGACCGGCTTCACGACCGTCGGCCAGTTCGTCGGCACGCTCGACTACGTGGCCCCCGAGCAGATCTCGGGCAAGCCGGTCGACGCGCGCTGCGACGTCTACGGGTTCGCCTGCGTGGTCTACGAGTGCCTGGCGGGCCACCCGCCGTTCCAGCGGGACGAGGACATGGCCCTGCTGTGGGCCCACCAGTACGACGAGCCGCCGCCCCTGACGGAGGAGCGCACTGACCTCGCCCCGACCGTGGACGCCGTCTTCGCCATGGCGCTGGCCAAGAGTCCCGACGACCGCCACGACTCCTGCCTCGGCTTCGTCGCCGACCTGCGCGCCGCCGTGGCCGGTGAAGCGGCGACCCGGCGCACGCCGACTCAGGCGGGCCTCAGAGCCGCAGGAGTCCCTAAGGAGCCCGCCAAGGGCGCGCCGAAACCGCCGCCCCGCTGGGCCGAGCCGGTCTTCCGACGGTGACCGCCGGACCGGTCATCCCTGCGCGCGCGCCGCGACCTCGCCCCGGCGGGGCACCCATCGGGCCAGCAGGCTGCCGAGGAACCCGGCGACCAGCCCCCACAGCAGCGCCAGGCCGACGGCGGTCCACACCTCGGGCCGCAGGAACAGCTCGCCGCCCAGATCCCCGCCAAGGTCGCCGATGCCGAGGACCGACAAGCCGTAGTGCGCCGAGACGCGACCGACGAGGCAGATCATCAGCACCGTGAGCGCGAGCGCGACCGCAAGGCGCACCGCGTGCTGCCAGGCGCGCATCCGGGCCGGCGACCGCCTTGCCATCACGAACGCGGCGGCCAGCAGAAGAAGCGCGTCGACGGCGACCAGCCACCACACCCTGCCGTCGTGCTCGGCGAGCGTGCCCAGATTGAGCTCGGCGACCTCCTGGCCGCGCAGCACCTCGTCGAGCACATGCGGCATGGGCAGCCCGAAAGACCCCTCCACCCGGCCGTTCCAGGTCGCGCCCAGCCCGAGCGTCAGGGCGAGCCACACCAGGTTCGGCATGCCGAGCAGGATCACCGCGAAGGTCTCGGCCGCCTGCCCTCGGGTCGCCGCGACGACCAGGCCGATGACGACCCCCAGGCCGACCGACGTCAGCAGCAGCGCCACCATGGCGTACGCGGCCGGCCGCACCGACTCCTGGAAGCGCAGCAGCGGGGCAGGCAGTGGAGTCCCGCCGGTGACCAGCAGGGCCAGTACGAGCACGCCCGCCAGCCACAGCAGGCCGAAGAACATCGTCGCGGGGACGTCCGTGGTGAAGCCGACCTCGGGGGAGATGCCGAACAGGTCACCGAGGTCACCGAGCACGTCGTCCCCGAGGTCGCCGAGCGAGAGGGAGAAGGTCTGGCGGGCGGTGAGGGACAGCCCCAGGAGGGCCGCCGGCCACACCACGGCGATGCGCGCGGCCCACCCGGCCAGTTCCCGGGTACTGGTGACCGCCCGGTGCCGCAGCGGCCGCAGGAAACCGGCGGCCAGGACCAGGGCGCCGGTGAGCGTGACCGACAGCGGGATCACGGTCAGCCCGGCGTCGGACTCGGCCAGTCCTCCGGCGTTGCCCGAGAGCTCGACCGTGCCGCCGACCGCCGCGACCACGGTCGCCGCGACGACCCGCGGGAAGGCGCCGTCCGGAAGGTCGGCGGCCCCGGCCGCCCACAGCCCCAGCGCGGCGACCACCCCCATCGCCACCAGCCCGGCCAGCACCACGGCGACGGCCCGCACCCAGCCCTGAAGGGCCACGGCCGCACGAGAGGGGGTCGGCGCACTCACCCTGCCCACGCTAAGCAGCACCCCCGGGGCACGCCTGTCGGGAGGCTCGTCCCGCGTCGGCTTGCGTGCGACGCGGGAGGCGCGCACAGAATGGAAACACCAAGGAAAGCCGCTAAAACGTCAAAAGACGCAAAAGGCGCCACGAAGCACTGACTGTCGCAGGAGTCCAGCGTCGGGAAGAAGGACTCGTGAGTGTCGAACCTCCGTCGTCCGGCCGCCCCACAGGGCCGCCCTCGGGCCCCCTGTCGGGCCCCTCCCAGCCGCCCGCCGGCCCGCCCTCGCAGCCCCCGTCCGACACCGGAGGGGGAGCACCCGGCCCCGAGCCCCACCACCCCTGGTGGAGGTCCGTCCCCCGCATCGCCGCGCTCACCGCGGTCGTGGTGGCCGCGGTGCTCGTCGCCGTCGTCCTGTCGCGCGGCGGCGGTGGCAACGGCACCGCCCAGAGCGGCGAGGTCTTCCTCCAGGCCGCGGGCAGCACGGGCCCCGACCCGTTCACCGAGTCCACCGCGAAGGACAGCACCGCCCCGCCCGTCAGCCCGTCCCCGGCCGCCGAGGCCCCGTCGAACGCGGTACGAGGTGTCGACGGCGGTGCACCCGGTCTGTACAGCGGCAGCCGCAACGTCGGCGCCTGCGACGTGGAGAAGCAGATCACGTACCTCCAGCAGGCCCCGGCCGAGAACAGGGCGTTCGCGTCGGTCTCCCGCATCGGCACGTCCGACGTCGCCTCCTACCTGCGCTCGCTCACCCCGGTTCAGCTGCGCATGGACACCCGCGTCACCAACCACGGCTACCGTGACGGTGCCGTCACCAGTTACCAGGCCGTCCTCCAGGCCGGCACGGCGGTCTTCGTCGACGACCGCGGGGTGCCCCGGCTGCGCTGCGCCTGCGGCAACCCGCTGACCACGCCGGTCGCCCAGCAGGGCACGCCCAAGCGGACCGGTGACTCCTGGCCGTCGTACCGCCCCTCCAACGTCGTGGTGGTCTCGGCCTCGACGATCGTCGTCAAGACCTTCGTGATCTACGACCCCGACCGCAAGGAGTGGCTCGCCCGTCCGCGCGGCGACGACGGCCGCAAGGACAAGAAGACCGAACCGCCGGCGCGGCCCTCCCCCTCGGTGAGCGTGTCGACGCCGACGTCGCCCACCTCCCCGTCCACCTCGATCTCCCCCACCTCGCCGTCGCCGAGCGACGAGACGACGAAGAAGGAGCCGACGACTAAGCCCCCCACGACTACGCCCCCCACAACGACGCCTCCCACGACGCCCCCCACGACGACGCCCCCCACGACGACGGCCCCCACGACCACGGAGCCGACGACGAAGTCGCCCTCCGAGTCGCCGCCCACCACGGGCACGACGACCACACAGTCGGCGTCACAATCGGAGTCGCAGTCGGCGTCCACCACGGGTGCGTCCCGGTCGCCGTCGCTGTGACGTACAGCGCCACCTGCGCGGTGACTGCGCGGCTCCGCTCTGGGTACGAGGACTGGTGCAGTAGTGTCCGGCCAGTTCCGGCTTCCGAGAGAGATACGCATGATCGAGCACGTGGACGGGGCAGTGATTCCGACTGGTTTCGACGTGCCCGTGGAACCGCTTCGGCGGGCGGCGCACTACAGCGGTGAACCCGGATGCATCGCCGAGGCGCGGTCCTTCGCCGCGCTGTTCCTCGGCCGGCTCAGGACCGAGTGGTGCGCCACGATCGCCGAGCCCGCCGAGGACAAGGTGCTCCTGGTGGTCAGCGAGCTGGTCACCAACGCCGACCGGCACAGCAACGGCCCGTACATCCTGGACCTGGAGGGCACGGACGACGCGATCACGGTCTCCGTGTACGACAGCAGCTCCGCCCTGCCGCGCCGCTTCCCCAAGGACCCGGAGCGGATCGGCCGGCACGGCCTGGAGATAGTGCACGCGCTGGCGGCGGAGGTCGGCGTCGAACGGGTCCCGGTCGGCAAGCGGGTGCGTGCGGTGCTGCGCCTGAGCGACGAGTGACTCGCGCGCCCGGCAGGCGGCAGGCGGTAGTTGCGATTTCCCCCAGGGCGGAATGCTGATCCCTTCCCCCGGCGGCCGGCGCTTCTAGGCTGGGCGGGTGAGCAAACAAGCGCCGAACGAAGCCCGCGTCATTCCCCTGCGCCCGCCGGCCGCACACCGGACCGCCGCACGCCCGGGAACGACCCGCCCCGCGTCCGAACGCCCTGCCACCGCGGCCCCCGCGAGCGCGCCCGCCGCCCGGCCCTCCGCCGCGCCGCCCGCCCCGGCGCCCTCCGTCCCCGCGCCCAAAGAGCCCCTGTGGCGCGACCTGGTCGGTGACGTCCTGCGCCGAGAGCGGCTCGCCCAGGAGCGCACGCTCAAGGACGTGGCCGACGCGGCCCGGATCTCCATGCCGTACCTGTCGGAGGTGGAGCGCGGCCGCAAGGAGGCCTCCTCGGAGGTCCTCGCGGCCGCCGCCCACGCCCTGGGACTCGGCCTCGGCGACCTGCTGTCGCTGGCGCAGGGCGAGCTGGTCCGGCTCACCAGTCGCCGCATGCCGGGCGGCAGCCGCGCCAGGGCCGGTTCGTCGTACGACGGGATGTGCCTGGCGGCGTGAGGCCGCGCCGGCGTCTCAGACCCGCACGAGGCGCCGGCTCACCACCTCGTCGGCCAGGCCGTACGCCACGGCCTCCTCGGCGGTGAACACCTTGTCCCGGTCCATGTCCGCGCGCAGGGTCGCGATGTCGTGGTGCGTGTGCCGGGCCAGGACCTCCTCGACCTGCGAGCGGATCCGGATCATCTCCTTGGCCTGGAGGGCGAGATCGGACACCATGCCCCGGCTGCCGCCGGTGGCGGGCTGGCCGAGCAGCACGCGCGCGTGCTCCAGCACGAACCGCCGCCCCGGATCCCCACCGGCCAGCAGCACGGCGGCCGTCGACGCCGCCTGACCCACGCAGAACGTGGAGATCGGTGCCTGCACGTACGTCATGGTGTCGTAGATCGCCATGAGCGAAGTGTTCGAGCCGCCGGGGGAGTTGATGTAGATCGCGATCTCGTTCTCCGGTGCCGCCGACTCCAGGTGCAGGAGTTGCGCGATGACGACGTTGGCCACACCGTCGTCGATCTCCGTGCCGAGGAAGATGATCCGCTCCGACAGCAGCCGGCTGAACACGTCGGAGGAGCGCTCGCCGTGCGCGGTCCGTTCGACGACGTACGGAATCGTGTAGTTCCCCATGTCACAGCCCCATCCGTCGCTTGGAGGAGGCAGGGCGGACGTCCGTGAGGGACTCCACGACCCGGTCCACCATGCCGTACTCCTTGGCCTCCTCGGCCGTGAACCAGCGGTCGCGGTCACCGTCCCGGGAGATGGTCTCCGGGGACTGGCCGGTGTGCTCGGCGGTGATCCGCTCGACGGTCTTCTTCGTGAACTCCAGGTTCTCCGCCTGGATCTCGATGTCCGCGGCGGTGCCGCCGATCCCGGCCGACGGCTGGTGCATCATGATCCGCGCGTTCGGCAGCGAGAACCGCTTGCCCGCGGTGCCGACGCTGAGCAGGAACTGGCCCATGCTGGCGGCGAAGCCCATCGCCAGCGTCGCGACGTCGTTCGGGATCAGCCGCATCGTGTCGTAGATCGCCAGCCCCGCGTGCACCGAACCGCCCGGGCTGTTGATGTACAGGCTGATGTCGGTGCGCGGATCCTCCGCCGACAGCAGCAGAAGCTGGGCGCAGACCCGGTTGGCGGAGGCCTCGGTGACCTCGGTGCCGAGCAACACGATGCGCTGGGCGAGCAGTTGGGCGGCGAGATGGTCGTCGAACCGCGTCGGCGGTGCGTCGCCCTCCTCGGCCCGGGGAGCGAGCGTGGTGAGTGGAGTCATCGGTTCTCCTCGTGCTGGCGGGATGCCGTCGACTCCACTGTTGACCTCGGACGGGGCCGGAATGCGGAATCTCTGCCCGCGGCAGATTCGCTGCGGGCAGAGCGGGTCGCTCAGCTCTTCTCGCGCAGCTGCCGGAAGAAGGCGCGTACGTCGTCCACGAGCAGATCGGGCTCCTCCATCGCCGCGAAGTGCCCGCCCCGGTCCAGCTCCGTCCAGCGGACGATGTTCTCCGTGCGCTCCGCCTTGTGCCGCAGCGGGATCTGCGGGTCCCCGGGGAAGCACGCCACCGCGGTCGGGGCGGTCGAGGGCTCGCGCGGGGCGGCGACCCCCTCCCCCTTGGCGTGGGCGCGCTCGTAGTAGATCCGGGCGGACGAACCCGCCGTGCCCGTCAGCCAGTACAGCATCACGTTCGTGAGCATCAGGTCCCGGTCGACGGCCTCCTCGGGCAGCCGCTCGGAGTCCGTCCACTCCTGGAACTTCTCGACGATCCAGGCGAGTTGGCCGACCGGCGAGTCCGTGAGCGCGTACGAGAGGGTCTGCGGCCGGGTGGACTGCAGGTGGAAGTAGCCGGTCCCGTCCCGGAACCACCTGGCCCACCGGCGCCATGAGGTGAGCGTCCGCTCACGCTCCTCGGGGCTCAGCGCCTGAAGTTCCTCCGGGGTCGGCTCGGTGGCCGCCTGCGCGCCGGGCAGCAGATTGAGGTGGATGCCGATCACCCGGTCGGGGTGGGCGCGGCCCAGCTCGCGGGAGATGGCCGCACCCCAGTCACCGCCCTGGGCGCCGAACCGCTCGTAGCCCAGGCGCGTCATCAGCTCGACCCACGCGTCGGCGATCCGGAGTGCCTCCCAGCCGGTCTCGCGGGTGGGCCCCGAGAACCCGAAGCCGGGAATGGTCGGCAGGACCACGTGGAAGGCGTCGGCGGGGTCGCCGCCGTGCGCGGCCGGGTCCGTCAACGGGCCGACGACGTCCAGGAATTCGACGATCGAGCCCGGCCAGCCGTGCGTGATGACCAACGGGGTGGCGTCGGGCTCGGGGGAGCGGATGTGCGCGAAATGCACATGCGCGCCGTCGATCTCGGTCGTGAACTGCGGCCACTCGTTCAGCCGCGCCTCCGCCGCCCGCCAGTCGTACGCGTGCCGCCAGTGGCTCACCAGCTCGCGCAGGTACTCCGAGGGCACGCCGTACGCCCATCCCACGCCGGGCAGCTCATCGGGCCACCGGGTCCGGTCGAGGCGGTCGTGCAGGTCGTCGAGGTCGCTCTGCGGAATGTCGATGCGGAACGGGTGCACGCTGTTGCCGTTGCCGGCGGGCGAAGACGTCATGGCCGCGATGCTAGTTCCGAACGGTGTAGCGGCCACCTGGATTAGTGGCCATGCGGCCGATGAGTTCCGGGCGGAGGATCGGTCGACACAGATGACAGCGGATCCACGCCCCAGGAGGTACCCATGGCAACCGACGGATTCACCACCTGTCTCTGGTACGACGGCCAGGCCGAGGAGGCCGCCCACTTCTACGTCTCGATCTTCAAGAACTCCAGCATCGGCGAGATCGCCCGCTACCCCGAGGGAGCGCTCCAGCCCGCCGGCAGCGTGATGACCGTCGAATTCACGGCCAACGGCCACAAGTTCCTCGGCCTCAACGGCGGCCCCGAGTTCAAGTTCACCGAGGCGACCTCCTTCATGATCTTCTGCGAGAACCAGGAGGAGATCGACTACTACTGGGCCAAGCTCACCGAGAACGGCGGCGAGCCCGGCCCCTGCGGCTGGCTCAAGGACAGGTTCGGCGTGTCCTGGCAGGTCGTCCCGGACCGGCTCCAGGGCATGATCACCGACCCGGACCCGGCGAAGGCGGCCCGCGTGACCGCCGCTTTCATGGCGATGAGCAAGTTCGACATCGCCGCCCTGGACAAGGCCTACGCGGGCGAGTGAGCCCCGCCCTAGCGGTTCTCGCGGATCACCCGTGTGATCTCCAGGGCGATCCGCAGGATCCCGGGGGAGCGGACCGGGCAGGGCTTCGGCGTCGAGGTCGTGGGCGCCAGACAGAAGTGCAGATAGTCGTCGTCGCGGTGCAGGGCGGTGCGGTCGCGGCCCGGCTGGGTGCAGTACTCGGCGTGCTCGCGCTCGTACGCCGTGCACGGCAGGTACTGGACCCAGGAGTAGCGGGCGCCGGCCGCACTCAACGCCTGGCCCGCGTCCGCGACCAGGTCGCCCGAGGCGGCGGCCTGCTTCTCGTAGAGGGCGTTGACGCGCCGGACCCGGTCGGGAGTGATCGGGTCCGGGCCCTGCAGCACCCAGACGATCCGTGCCTCCCCGGCCGCCGCGATCTGATCGACGAGCCGCTTCAGGTCGGCCTCGTACCGCTTGAAGTACTTCTCCGGCGAGGCGTCATGGGTGATGCCGTCCATGCACGGTGTGTAACCCCACGCGTTGCCCCAGAACTGCAGCACCACGAAGTCGGGACGCAGCTTGCGCACCAGGGCGGCCGCCTTGTCCGCGACCGGCACGAGGGACCGTTTGCCGGTGCCCTCCAGGTAGTCGCACAGGGTGGTCCCCGAGTAGGGGGCGCTCGTGTACGTCGCCCTCAGGTCCCGGCGCAGCTCCCGCCCCACCACCTCCTGGGCCTCCATCGCGAGCGAATCGCCCAGATACAGCACGTCCGGTGCCTCCGCGGTGGCGCTCGGAGCCGTTCCCGCGGCGCTCGGCGAGGCGGGCGCCCGCTGCTGCGTGGTGGCCGACGCCTCCGGCACGTCCGGAGGCGCGGCGTCCTCCGGCCCGGACGCCGGATCCCCGCACGCGCCGAGCAGCACGGCGGCCAGCAGCATTCCCACGACCCACGGCTTCCGCATACGGCAACTCCCGCCCCGGACACCGAAAACGGTTCCCCAGGCAAGCACAGCCGGGCCTCAGGGGGAAGACCCGGGTCGGCCACGGAACGCCCGCGGCCGACCCGGGCCCGACCTTCGCTCAGACGCGGTCCGCGGCGATCAGCAGGTACTGGAAACTGCCGTTGCGGTACGCGCTCAGGAACGTGTCCTCGATGCCCGTCACCAGGTGATCGGCCTCGCGGCGCAGCTCCCAGTAGGGGATGGTCGCCGCGGTCAGATCCTGCACATGGACCGGGACGAGCCGGTTGCGGGCCATCGCGCGGAAGTACGCCGAGCGCGGGTGGATGTCGCAGATGTAGTGGGCGTTGATGAGGGACACCTCGCGCGAGGCGCGCCCGTAGGTGTCGTTGTAGCAGCCGGTGATGGTCACGTAACGGCCGCCGCGGCGCAGCAGCCGGGCGTGCTCGGCGAACAGCAGGTCGAGCTCGACGTACATGGTCGACTCGTTGTTCCACGAGGCCGCGAACGCCCCGGACGGCAGTCCGGTGTCGAGCATGTTCCGGCAGTGGTAGCGCACCTGGTCGTCGATGCCCCGCTTGCGGGCCTGCTCGTTGGCGAACTCGGCCTGCTTCGCGGAGAGGGTGACGCCGTCGGCCTCGCAGCCGTGGCGCAGATGTGCCACGACACTGCCGCCCCCGCGTCCGCAGCCGGCGTCGAAGACCCGGTCGTCGGGCGTCAACGGGCCGAGCCGATCGGCGAGCAGCTCGGCCTGGGCGTGCTCCAGCCGGTGCAGTTCGGCGGTGATGCGCTCCCGGCGCCGGACGGGGTCGGGTTCGTCGAGCACGGAGCGGTCGGCGTCACCGATGCCGTAGTGATGGTGGTACAGGTCGTCGATCTTTCCGAGTTCGAGGTTGACCGGGTTCTCCTCGGCGTTCCAGTAGTCCGCGACGCGGGTCTGGTACGTGGACTGGGACGGCACCGGGACGGCGGTGGTGGTGCCGGCTTCGGGGGCGATGGTCAACGGTTACTCCTCGTGCTGGTTTTCTGTGACGCTCTGTCATTCGATGGCGCATTACCAGTAGTTGGGCAGGTGGTAGCGGTGGGTGTTGGTCGCGTGCCACTCGTGGTTGCCGGCCACCCAGTCGGACAGGCTCCGGGCGTAGCGCTCCACGAGGGGTGAGGTGGCGGACAGCAGGGCCGACTCCTCCTCGAAGGACTCCATGATCCGGTTGTGGATCTCGACGGCCTTCAGATAGGCGGCCTTCAGCCCGCACCGCTCGTTCGCGGCGATGACCTGCGGCAGATTGAGGTGCGTCGGGTCGCTGGCCAGCTCCTTGGTGAACGAGTACAGGTCGTTGACGATCGTGGTGGCGTTGCAGGCGAGCGCGGTGATCCGCTGGATCTCGGGCCGGGCGTAGACGGCCTCGGGCAGTTCGTAGCCGTCCACGGCGTCCACGATCGACAGACAGGGCCGGAAGTTGTTGAACTGGCGCATCACCAGGTACTCCCAGACCCGCGGCACGTACCGGGTCTCCGCCCACGCGGCCTCGGCCAGATAACCCAGGTGCAGCCGGGCGATGTCGTGCACGAAGCGGGCGGTCTGGCTGGGCGTGGCGAACGCGGCGTAGTCCTGCAGCGCGAAGTGGTAGGAGCGCAGCGGACCATCGGCCCGCACCCCCTCGCGCCACTCCTCCTCCAGCTCGGGAATCCCGTGGTAGGGGTCGATCGCCGACTGGGCCATGATCAGCCGGCCCCCGAGGCCCCGGCGCGCACCGCCCCGGCCCTCGTCCTCCTCGCAGTAGCAGGAGTCGACGACGTTCTCGGCGAGCAGCAGCTCGCCGGCCGCGGTCAGCCGTTCCAGATCGGCCGCCTCCGGGTGCTGGAGCACCACCGCCCGGCCGAACTGGAACCCCGAGAAGTCCCCCGACCATGCCGCGGGGAACAGATCGAGGCGTCGCGCCCAGGCCTCCAGCCTGTGGTCGACCTCCGCGGCCTTCTCGGGGTCGGCGGGTGCGACCTGCCGGTACCGCAGCCCCGGGATCGCCCCGCCGCGCCGGGCGCGCAGGCTGCTCGCCAGGTTCGGCGGGCCCGGCAGCGAGGTGGGGGACGACGTGCTCATGACGTGCTCCACGAGGTCACTCGGCCGTCCGGCCGACCTGGGCGTTCTCGAGGATCCCGACCGCGTCGGGGACGAGGATCGCCAGCGAGTAGTAGGCGGTGACGAGATAGCGGATGATCGAGTTGGCGTCGATGCCCATGAACCGAACGTTCAGACCGGGCTGGTGCTCCTCCGGGATCCCGGTCTGGTAGAGCCCGATGGCGCCCTGGTCGCCCTCACCGGTGCGCAGCGCGATGATGCTGCTGGTGTGCTGCGGGCTGATCGGGATCTTGTTGCACGGGAAGATCGGCACACCGCGCCAGGCGGGGATCTCGTGCCCCTCCACGCTCGCCGTGCCCGGCACCAGCCCGCGCCGGTTGCACTGCCGGAAGAACGCCGCGATCGCCTTCGGATGGGCGATGAACAGCTTCGTCTTACGGCGCATCGACAGCAGCTCGTCCATGTCGTCCGGGGTCGGCGGCCCGGTGAAGGTGCTGATGCGCTGCCCGTAGTCGACGTTGTGCAGCAGCCCGAACTCCCGGTTGTTGACCAGCTCCCACTCCTGACGTTCGCGGATCTCCTCGATCGTCAGCCTCAGTTGCTGCTCGGTCTGGTTCATCGGGTTGTTGTAGAGATCGGCGACCCTGGTGTGGACGCGCAGCACGGTCTGGGTGAGCGACAGCTCGTACTCGCGAGGGGCGAGGTCGTAGTCGACGTAGCCGCCGTCGATGGTCGGCTCGCCGACGTGGCCGGCCTGCACCGGTACGTCGGCCTCGCCCTTGCGGTTCATGGGCAGGTTCTGCTGGGCGGCGTAGGCCTCCAGGTGCGCCGCGAGGGACGGCACCCGGTCGGTGAACTCCTGGACGACGCTCCAGGGCAGCGTGAGCAGGACGCCGGCCGTCTCCGCCCGCACCGAGCTCAGCCACAGCGGGTCGGGCTGGCCGATGGCCTCGTCGCCGATCTGATCGCCGTCGGTGACGACGCCGACGATCTCCTCCTCGCCGTACTTGCCTTCCGTGAAGCGGGTGAACCGGCCGTGCACGACAAGGTAGGTCTCCGTGACGGGCTGCCCGGCCTCGATGAGCACCTGGCCGGCGCGCACCTCCCGGACCCGGAACCGGGTGGAGATCTCCCGGAGGACGTCGGTGTCGGTGTAGCCGCGCAGGACCGGCAGTTCGGTGAGGGTCTCGGGGATGACCTTGATGTCGTAGGCGCCGTTCTGGTCGAACTGCACCCGGCCGCGGCCCACGCGCAGTTGCAGACGCCGGTTGACCCGGTAGGTGCCGCCCTTGACGTCCACCCACGGCAGCATCCGCAGCAGCCAGCGCGAGCTGATGGCCTGCATCTGGGGTTCGGACTTGGTGGTGGTGGCGAGCTGCCGGGCCGCCTGGGTGCTGAGACTGGTGAGTGAGGCTTCGGAATTCGGTGCGGGATCGGGTTCGTCGATGGCGGGACCGGTGGCGCTGTCCGGTGTGGACAATTTCCCTCCCGGGAGGTGAGCGGGGCTGGCCGAGCGCGGGCACCAGCCAAACAGCCGTGGTGGCTTCGTGATCAGGGCGTGAAAGGGGCGGTTTCAGGCGCCGGAGGTGCAAACCTGCCGTATGAGGCAGAAGACGCACCGTGGGTGATCCCGCCCCCCTCCCGTGCCTCCGCACGCCGTGTGACAGCGCTCAGGACAGGTCGTTGACCAGCACCGCAGCCCCGTCGAACCGGCCCGCCTTCAGGTCCCGCAGCGCCTCGTCGGCCCGCGACAGGGGATAGGGGTGCGTGGTGGCGTGTACGGCGTGCGCGGCGGCGAGCGCCAGGAACTCGCGGCCGTCCTCGCGCGTGTTGGAGGTGACGCTGCGCAGCTGCTTCTCGTAGAAGAGGTCGGTCTCGTAGCGCAGCGCCGGGACGTCGCTGAGGTGGATCCCCGCGATCGCCAGCGTTCCGCCCCGGTCGAGGGCCCGCAGTGCCACCGGGACCAGATCGCCGACCGGTGCGAACAGGATCGCGCTGTCCAACGGCTCCGGCGGCAGCTCGGCGGCGTCACGTGCCGAGGCGGCCCCCAGCTCCAGCGCCAGCTTCCGCGCGGCCGCGCCCCGCGTCAGCACGTGCACCACGGCACCCTCCGCCATCGCCACCTGCGCGCACAGATGGGCGCTGCCCCCGAAGCCGTACAGCCCGAGCCGCCCGCCCGCCGGGAGTGCCGCCCGCCGCAGCGCGCGATAGCCGATGATCCCGGCGCACAGCAGCGGCGCGAGCGTCACGTCGTCGAGGTCGCCCGGCAACCGGTACGCGAACGCGGCCGGTACGGTCGTGTACGGCGCGTAACCGCCGTCGGCGTCCCAGCCCGTGTACCGCGAGGCAGGGCACAGGTTCTCGGCGCCGCGCGCGCAGTAGGCGCAGGTGCCGTCGGTGCGCCGCAGCCAGGCCACCCCCACCCGCTCCCCGACGTCGAATCCGCGCACCGCGGCCCCGAACCCGGCCACCACGCCGACGACCTCGTGCCCGGGCGTGACCCCCGGCCGGTGAACCGGCAGATCCCCCTCGGCGACATGCAGATCCGTTCGGCACACCCCGCAGGCCCGCACCCGCACCAGCAGCTCGTCGGCGTCCGGCACCGGCACCGGCTTCTCGACCAGGCGCAGGGACCCCGACTCGACGGGCCCCGGCTCGACCACCGACCACGCGTGCATCGTTCCGTCCGCCATACCGAGCCCCGTCCGTCGACCGCTCGCCGTCTGCCCCCAGTCTGGGACGGGAGCAGGCATTCGGCGCGCGGCCGGACTGCCGGATGACTAGCGTGAGAATCCGGACAACTCACCGATCCGGGAGAGGGCCGCAGTCATGGCCGTGAAACCTGAAGGAACCCCTGTCTGGGCCGACGCGATGTTCACCGACATCGAGGGAGCGAAGAGCTTCTACGGCGACGTCCTCGGCTGGACGTTCGGCGAGCAGTCGTCTGAGTACGGCAACTACACCCAGGCCTACGCGGACGGCAAGGCGGCCGCCGCGGTGGTCCCGCCCATGCCGGGCCAGGAGGGCATGTCGCAGTGGTGCCTCTACTTCGCCTCGCCCGACGTGGCCGCCACCGCGGCGAAGATCCGTGAGAACGGCGGCGAGATCCTGATGGAGCCCATGGCGGTCGGCGACTTCGGCAGCATGTGCCTGGCCCGCGACCCCGGTGGCGTCGTCTTCGGTGTGTGGCAGGCCGGCACCCACGAGGGCTTCGAGGCGGAGATGAGTGAGCCCGGGGCCTTCTGCTGGGCGGAGATCTTCACCCGCGAGCCGGAGAAGTCCGACACCTTCTTCCCCGCTGTCTTCGGCTACGGGCAGCAGCAGATGGAGGACGGGGAGATGGACTTCCGGCTCTACACCCTCGGCGGGGACACCATGGCCCTGGGCCGGATGAAGATGACGGACGACTTCCCCGACGACATCCCGCCGTGGATCAACGTCTACTTCAACGTCCCCGACTGCGACGACGCCGTCGCCAAGGCCACCAAGCTCGGCGGCGTGCTGCGCTTCGGCCCGATGAGCAGCCCGTTCGGCCGGTTCGCCGCGCTCAGCGACCCACAGGGCGCGAACTTCTCGGTGATCGACACCAGCACCACCGAGGGCGAGATGCCCAAGCTCAGCGACGTCTCCTGACCGACTCCGCGACCGGGCACCCGGCCCGCCCATGGCATGATCGGGCACATGCGTGAACGAGTTGTGGCCGCGTGCGACGGGGCTTCGAAGGGAAACCCCGGGCCGGCGGGCTGGGCCTGGGTCGTCGCCGACGAGAAGGAGACGCCGACCCGCTGGGAGGCGGGGCCGCTCGGCAGAGCCACGAACAACGTCGCGGAACTCACCGCGCTGGAACGCCTGCTCACGGCGACCGACCCCGGCGTACCGCTGGAGATCCGCATGGACTCGCAGTACGCCATGAAGGCCGTCACCACCTGGCTGCCGAACTGGAAGCGCAACGGCTGGAAGACGGCCGCCGGCAAGCCGGTCGCCAACCAGGACCTGGTCGTGCGCATCGACGAACTGCTCGACGGCCGCACGGTCGAGTTCCGCTACGTCCCCGCCCACCAGGTCGACGGCGACCCGCTGAACGACTTCGCCGACCGCGCCGCCAGCCAGGCGGCCAGCGTCCAGGAGCCCGCGGGCAGCGGCCTCGGCTCACCGGAGCCGCCGCCTTCCCCGGACACCCCGCCGGCCAAGTCCCCGCGCCGCAAGGCCGCGGCGCCCCGGAAGAACGGCAGTTCCTCGCGCACCATCAAGGCCAAGTTCCCCGGCCGCTGCATCTGCGGACGCGGCTACGCGGCGGGCGAGCCCATCGCCAAGAACGCCCAGGGCTGGGGCCACCCGGACTGCCGTACCGTCGAAGCCTGACGGATCGGCCTGCGGGGCTCAGGCCGCGTCGAAGGTGTAGTGCGCGGTGTGGTCCAGCAGATCGGCCGGGCGCACATCGTTCCACGGCTTCATCGTGTCGTTGAGATCGACCACGTTCGGTGTCCCGGCGGTCGGCACATAGCCGGAGCCGGGGTGCCGCCGCTGCCAGTCCGCCCACAGCTTGTCGATGTAGGCGTGGTGCAGCCAGAACACCGGGTCGTTGGGTGACATACCGGTGGCCATCTGCCCGCCGACCCAGACATGGACCCGGTTGTGCAGATTGACGCCGCGCCACCCTTCGAGGTGGTTGCGGAAGCCGTCCGAGGCGCTGTTCCAGGGCGCCATGTCGTACGTCGGCATCGCGAGCACGGACTCCACCTCGGCCCGGGTCGGCAGCTCCCGTACGGCCGTGCCCAGCGATCGGCGCAGGAACGTACGGCCGTCGACCCGCACGTTGACCGTCCAGTTGCCGCTCGACGCGGCGAACGGCCCGTCCATCACCCGCCCGTCGCGGCTGCGCCCTGTGCCGCCGAGGAAGTCCGGCGCCCACAGCGAGGACCGTATGGAGCGGTCGGTGGTCCAGTCCCAGTACGGCAGCGCGACCGAGGCGTCCACCTTCTGCAGCGCCTGCTCGAAATCGAGCAGGAATCTGCGGTGCCAGGGCAGGAAGGACGGTGAACGGTGGCCGGTGCGCTCCCCGTTGTCGGTGTCGCCGATGATGAACGCGTTGTGCGTCGTGACGAACTCGTCGTAACGGCCGCTGCGCTTCAACTCCAGCACGGCGGCGACGAACCGCCGCTTCTCGTCGGCGGTGAGCAGGGCCTGGTTCTTGCGGACGGTCATGTGTGCGGATGCTCCAAAGTGCGGGTACGGCAGGTCAGTTGGCGGGGAAGGGCAGGAGTGCCGCGCCCTGCAGCTCGTCGACGGCGGCGCGGGCGGCGGCGCGCGGGGTGGGCACCGGGTCGTAGTGACTGACGACGCTGATCCAGCTGCCGTCGGCGTTGCGCATCACATGCAGCTCCACGCCGTCGACGAACACGGCGTAGCCGGCGCCGTGATGCTCGTGGCCGCCGCCCGAGACCGGCCGGCCCTGTATCCGACGGCCGTGGTAGACCTCGTCGAAGGACGCCGGGGAGTGGTGGCCGTCGTGCCCGGCGGCGGGCGCGCTGCGGGTGGTGGATGCGCTGGGGGTGGTGGACGCGCTCGTGGCGGCGACCGTCTGGACACCTGCCGCGGTGGCGAGGGCGGCCGCGGCGGTGAGCGCACGGCGACGGTTGAGTTCCGGCATACGGACCTCCTGGTTTCGTTCGATGGACGACTCCGCATGCCTACCGGGCGGGACGAGAGAGGGAGAAATCGGTCGGTAGTGGTTGGCTCCGATCAGGACAAGTGCATAAATGTCGTGCAGGGTTGAACAAGGGTGATCTTGCTGTGTGAGGCGTCCGTGCATCACCGGAACGGGGAATTCCTTCTCCAGGTGATCGCGTTCCCGGCGGTCCTTCGCGGACGGCGACGGCGTCAGTGGTCTGTCTCACCCGCTGAAACTGGCGCGATCCGGAGCGCGGCGGTGCGGGGTGTCCGCCCTGCTACCCTGCGGAGCCGAAATGGCCGTTTTGGGTAACTTCTAGGGGTGTGTGTGAAGGTCGCCTGTGTCGGCGGCGGACCCGCCGGGCTGTACCTCTCGATCCTGCTGAAGCTGCGGGACCCGTCCCACGACATCACCGTCCACGAACGCAACCCGGAGGGCGCCACCTACGGCTGGGGCGTCACGTACTGGCGGGAACTGCTCGACAAGCTGCACGAGCACGACCCCGAGTCGGCCCGCGCCATCGACGCGAGCTCGGTCCGCTGGAGCGAGGGCGTCGCCCACGTACGGGACCTGACGACCCGCCGGCCCGGCGACGAGGGGCGCGGCATCGGCCGCCACCGACTGCTGGAGATCCTCGCCGCCCGCGCCCGCTCGCTCGGCGTCCGCCTGGAGTTCGAGCACCGGATCACACCGGACAACCTGCCCGACGCCGACCTGGTGGTGGCCTGCGACGGCGTCCACAGCGCCCTGCGCGGCCGCCACGCCGACCACTTCGGCACCGAGATCGGAACCGGCCGCAACCCCTACATCTGGCTCGGCACCAGCAAGGTCTTCGACGCCTTCACCTTCGCCTTCGCCGAGACCGAGCACGGCTGGATCTGGTGCTACGGGTACGGCTACGGTCCCGGGGCCGGCACCTGTGTCGTCGAATGCGCCCCCGAGACCTGGACCGGCCTCGGCCTCGACACCGCCAACGAGACCGGCGGACCGGCCCTGTTGGAGAAGCTCTTCGCCGGCATCCTCGACGGCCACCCCCTCGTCGGCCGCTCCGGCGTCGAGGGCGGCGCGCGCTGGCAGACCTTCCGCACCCTCACCAACCGCACCTGGCACCGCGACAACCTCGTCCTGCTCGGCGACGCCGCCCACTCCACCCACTACTCCATCGGCGCCGGCACCACCCTCGCGCTGGAGGACGCCATCGCCCTCGCCGGCGCGCTGCACGAGCTTCCCGCCCTCCCGCAGGCCCTCACCCGCTACGAACAGGAGCGTCGACAGGCCCTGTTGCCCCTCCAGAGCGCGGCCCGCCACAGCGCCCAGTGGTACGAGAACCTGCCCCGCTACATCGCCCTGCCCCCGCAGCAGATGTTCGCCCTGCTCGGCCAGCGCCACTCACCCCTGCTGCCCCACGTGCCGCCCCGGCTGTACTACGGGATCGACAGGGCGGCCGGGCGACTGGAGGTACTGCGCCGCCTCAAGCGCCGGCTGGGACCGAAGGTCGCGCGCACCCTGCAGGCCAGGGCGTCCCGGAAGTAGCCGGGTCTCACCTGAACAACCGGTCGAGGAAGGCGTTGCCGAACACGCCGTGGGGATCGAGCCGGTCCAGGACCGCCGAAGCCTCGCGCCAGGCGTCCTCCCCGAAGCTGCCCGGCACGGTCGAGCCCAGTACCTCGTCGTCGCTCCAGGCGGCCTCGTCCGTGTAGGCCCAGCCCTTCGACCACTCGACCCGGGTCATGGCGTACCCGCCGTCGAACGTGCCGAGCAGGAACTGCTCGATCTCGCGCAGGAACGCCTCCGCGAACGGCGTCCCGGGCAGCGTCAGGATGTTCAGCCACACGGCGGTGTCCCACTCGGGATGATCGCCGCGCGGCCGGAGCGCCGACAGCAGCGGCGTCCGCGCACCGTCCGCCCCGACGTCCGCCGGATCGTCGAGGCCCGTCACCCGGATCTCCACCGAGCCGTTGACCGGGAACCGCCCCCGCGCGGCGTACTCCGTGAGCCGCTCCCGGTAGAAGGACGTGAACTCGGCGACCACACGCTGCACTTGGGCCCGGCTCGTCAGCACCACGCACCCGTTCGTGGCGATCCTCAGCGTCGTGGGCCGCAGATACAGCAGTGTGTTCTTGGACGGCCCCCAGAGGTCCGCCGACAGCGTCGCCACCAGCCCGAGGGCGGCCGCGTCGTACTGCGCGTTGCCCAGTACGGGCGCCAGGTACCAGGCCCCGTCCGACACCATGCGCCCGACCAGCTCCGCGACCGGGCGCGGCACGTTGTCGGAGAACGGGTAGTTGTACGGCTGTCTCACCTGCCGCGAGGTCAGCGGCCGGGTGGGGGTGACGCTCCACACCTTCAGCCACGGGAACTCGGTGAAGGCGAACCAGATCGCCTCGACCCGCCCGGCCCGGTCCAGGAAGCTCTCGAAGGTACGTCCCTCGGTGCCGGGCGCGGCGAAGAGCTCGCCGGCCGGGATGTCCGTACGGCTCACGCACCGCAGGGCGGTGTTCTCGCCCACGCGCAGCACGACCTCGGTGACGAGGGAGCGGCCGAGATGGGTCAGCAGCGCGGCGCAGTCCGCCTCATCACGGTCGTAGGTGCGCAGCACGTACGCGCCACTGGCCTCGTCCCAGACGACCGCCGTCAGCGACAGCACGAGATTGCTGAGCGAGCCGTACGTGTGCCCGGGCAGCCGCCGTTCGCCGCGTGCCGGTACGGCGGTGCCGTGCGCGTCGATGGCCAGGGCGCCGCCCAGGGTGAGGTTGCCGGGCGCGGGCGCGGCGGTGACGCCGAGTCCGCGCTCCTCCAGGTAGGTGAGCAGGGCCTCCAGGGTGACGCCGGTGCCGGCGCGGACGGAGTCCGGCGACTCCCGGGACAGGCCGGTGAGGTGAGGGGCGGTGTCGACGAGCAGGACCTGCGTGTCCGACGGCGTGCCCTGGGTGATCGTCAGCGGTGACCAGCCGTGCGAGGCGCCCCGGGCTCGGACCCTCCAGCCGTGCCGCCGGGCCCAGTTGACGGCGGCGACCACCTGGTCCGGGGTGTCCGGTGCGCAGGCCCACAGCCCGTCGGCGGTGATCTCGCCGACCCAGTTGCGGTACGAGGAGCGGTACAGCGTCACCTCCGCCGGGAAGTCCGGTAACTCCTGTGCCGCGACGGCCGGATCGGCCGGGAGGAGAATCGGTACGGCGGCCAGGGCGGCGGTGCGCAGGAAGCCCCTGCGGCTGAAGTCGTCGATCATGAGCTCACGCTAGGGACCGGCTCGGCGGTCACCGTGCGTCCGTACGATCCATTCATCCGTGTGAGTGAATAATTCACAGGGAACGCGGCGGAGGGGCCCGTTCCGCGCATGCCCATGATGAATGACACACTGACGCCATGGACGAGCGTGTAATCGGCAGGTTGGGACGGCGGGCCTCCGTCGTCGGTCTCGGGACATGGCAGCTGGGCGCCGACTGGGGAGACGTCGACGACAAGGAAGCCCTCGCGGTGCTGGACGCGGCGGTCGAGTCGGGGGTGACCTTCTTCGACACTGCTGACGTGTACGGCGACGGACGCAGCGAGCAGACCATCGCCACGTTCCTGCGTGGCAGGCCCGAGCTGGACATCTTCGTGGCGACCAAGATGGGCCGCCGCGTCGACCAGATCCCCGAGAACTACGTTCTCGACAACTTCCGCGCCTGGAACGACCGTTCCCGGCGCGACCTCGGCGTGGACCGCCTCGACCTGGTCCAGCTGCACTGCCCGCCGACGCCGGTCTACTCGACGGACGAGGTGTTCGACGCCCTGGACACCCTGGTCGAGGAGGAGCGCATCGCGGCGTACGGCGTCAGCGTGGAGACGTGCGAGGAGGCGCTGACCGCGATCGCCCGGCCCGGCGTGGCCAGCGTGCAGATCATCCTGAACGCGTTCCGCATGAAGCCCCTGCGTGAGGTGCTGCCCGCCGCCCGGGAGGCCGGCGTCGGCATCATTGCGCGGGTTCCGCTGGCCTCCGGCCTGCTGTCGGGCAAGTACACCAAGGACACCGTCTTCCCCGCGAACGACCACCGCACCTACAACCGGCACGGCGAGTCGTTCGACCAGGGCGAGACCTTCTCCGGCGTCGACTACGAGTCCGGTGTGGAGGCGGCCGTCGAGTTCGCCGCCCTCGCTCCCGAGGGCTTCACCCCGGCCCAGCTGGCCCTGCGCTGGATCATCCAGCAGCCCGGCGTGACCACGGTGATCCCGGGCGCCCGCTCGCCCGAGCAGGCCCGCGCCAACGCGGCCGCCGCCGCGCTGCCGGACCTGTCCGACGAGACGCTCGCCGCGATCCAGAACCTCTACGACCGACGGATCAAGGACCAGGTGGAAAACCGCTGGTAACCGCGGTACGGCTCCGGGAGCGGCCACCGAGCCGCTCCCGGAGCCCCGCGGTTTGAGTGCTCGGCGTCGGGGTTACCCGTACCGCATGACCGAGCAGGAGAGACGGACGGGCCGCGACGAGAGTGAGGAGGAGCGCGCCGACCGTATGTGGGGCGAGCTCCTCCAAGAGGTCCGTGTGGCCCAGATGGGCGTGCAGATCCTGTTCGGCTTCCTGCTCACCGTCGTGTTCACGACGAAGTACGACACGCTCAACGACACGGACCAGACGATATACATCGTGACTGTGGTCTTCGGCGCCTGTGCCACCGGCGCCCTCATCGGTCCCGTGTCCCTGCACCGGCTGGTGTCCGGCCGGCGCATCAAACCGCAGGCGGTGACGTTGGCCTCCCGGCTGACGCTTGTCGGCCTGATCCTGCTCCTCGCCACGACGGCGTGCTCGCTCCTGCTGATCCTGAGGGTCGCCACCCACGACGACTATGTGCCCTGGCTGGTCTCGGGCGTGGTCGTCTGGTACCTGGTGTGCTGGTTCGCGCTGCCGATCTGGGCACGCCGCCACCACACGGAGTGAGCGGCGGCGCCCCGGAAGGGTGAGTTCGGCTACTCGGCCCGCTCCGGGCCCTGCCGCGTCCCGCGCAGTGCGGCGATGGCCGTCGCGATGGCCTGCTGGAGCTCCTCCAACTGCTGGACCATGTCGTCCTCGACGAACTCCTGCACATCGTCGAAGGTCAGCTCCTCGAAGACCTTCGTCGCCTTCTGCAGGCTGTTGTAGAACTTCGTCCGCCGCTCCTGCACCCGCAGCTCGGGGTCGGCCTCCACGGCCTCGACGACGAGCGACTTCATGGTGTCGTAGGCCTCGGTGGCCCACTCACCGGTGTCCTCGTCCTCCTCCAGCTCCTCGATGAGCGACAGGTGCCGCTCGGCCTCCTGGCGCAGGTCCACGGGCGCGTCGACGGTCTGCCCGGCCGGTGTCTTGATCTGGCCGGACTCGGCGATCTGACGGACGTAGCCGATCCGGTCGGCCGACCGGCTCTCCGTGGCGACGGCCTTCTTCAGGTCGTCGGTGCGTACGACGTCCCGCGCCAACTCGGCCTGCAGGTCCGGGTCTTCACGGACCCGGTCGAGGAGCGCCTGGCGGGCAGCGCGGGCGGTCGAGGGGTCGGCGAGGATCGCGGCGCGCAGCGCGGTGGGGTTCTCGGCGACCTCCAGGGCCTTCGTCGGGCGGATGCCCTCGGCCTCGGCGGCCTCGGCGATGGCGGTGCCGCGCTCGGAGGTGGCGCTGTTGCGGGAGACGTAGTAGCCGAGCCACACGTCGGCGTCCGGCAGCTCCACCTCCTGGCCCGGCGCGAGGGCCTCGAAGTGCGGGACGAGGCCGTCGTCGGCGGCCCGGTCCCACGCCTTGTAGTAGCGCATGACCCGCTCGGGGGAGCACCCGGCGAGTTCGGCGAACTCCTTCGCGGACACCTTCGGCGTCTCGTCCGCTCCCTGGCCACCGGGCCGCACGCTGCGGGCCACCATCAGACCGAAGGCCCACCCCCCGGTCCGCGCGTAGACCCCGAACTCGCGCGCGTCCCGCGCGACGAGGTCGGACAGCGGGGCCTGGGGCGCGGGGGACGTCTCGGGCGGGACGAACGCAAGGGTCACGGATGACTCTCCTGAGCAGTGCTGATCGGACCGCACATGTGAACAGAGGTGTCGGACCGCACATGTGCAGAGAGGCAGCCTATTGCACGCCCGGCGGCGCCCGTGCCCTCGATCGTCGCCGAGCCCTGGGAGAGGATGCCCGCATGACTGTTCGCCCGCTGCTCTCGAGTACCCCCGCCGCCCAGGGCGTCGACGCCGCCGGTGTCCTCGCCTTCCTCGACGCCCTCGACGCCGCCCCGGACATCGAGCCGCACAGCCTGATGATCCTGCGCCACGGCCGGCTCGTCGCGTCCGGCTGGTGGGCGCCGTACACCGCCGAACGCCCCCATCTCCTCTACTCGATCAGCAAGAGCTTCACCGCGGCTGCCGCCGGGATCGCCGCCGCCGAGGGGCTGATCCGCCTCGACGACCCGGTGATCTCGTACTTCCCCGAGTTCGAGGCCGACATCACCGACCCGCGCAGCCGCGCGATGCTCGTCCGGCACGTGGCGTCCATGGCCAGTGGCCACGAGAGCGACACCCTCTTCGCGGCGCGCGAGCTCGACCGGGAGAACCTCGTGCGCGGGTTCCTTCTGATACCGCCGGCCCGCGACCCGGGGACCGTGTTCGCGTACAACCAGCCGGCCACCTTCACGCTCTCCGCCATCGTGCAGAAGGCGAGCGGCCGGTCGCTGACCGAGTATCTCCGCCCGCGTCTGCTGGATCCGCTCGGCATCGGCGACGTCGGGTGGCTGCGCGACCGCAGCGGCCGGGAACTCGGCTTCAGCGGACTGCACGCCACCACCGACGCCGTCGCCCGGCTCGGCGAGCTGTATCTGCGGGGCGGGGTGTGGGAGGGCGAACGGCTGCTGCCCGAGTGGTGGGTGGCCGAGGCCACCCGTGCGCAGATCGAGACCGCCGGTGATAGGCCCGGGGAGGACTGGCAACGGGGCTATGGCTTCAAGTTCTGGATGTCCCGGCACGGTTATCGCGGTGACGGCGCGTTCGGTCAGTTCTGCCTGGTGCTGCCCGAACAGGACGCGGTCATCGCGACGACCGGGGACACCTGGAACATGCAGGCCGTGCTGAACCTGGTCTGGGAGCACTTGGTGCCCGCGTTCCGGCCCGCACCTCTGACCGGCGGTGAGGCGGCGGATGCTGCCCTGGCCGCACGGCTGGCGGGTCTCACGCTGTCGCCTGCGGCCGGCAAGCCCGCACCGCCCGAGCGTGCCCAGGCCTGGTCCGCCGCAGCGTTCACCCCGGACGGCGGGGTCTGCGCGCAACTGCCCAAGCTCACCGCGATCGACCTCGCGCCGGGCGCGGACGGCTGGACGCTGACGCTCACCGAGGACGGCCACCCGCTGCGCGTGCGGTTCGGGGAGGCCGGGTGGACCGTCACCGAGGAACCGGTGCCCACCGCGGTGAGCGGCGGCTGGAGCGACGCGGACACCCTCGTCGTGGACGTCGCGTTCCTGGAGACCCCGCACCACCTGGACGTGACGTGCTCGCTCAAGGACCGGACGTTCAAGGCGAGTTGGCGTACGGAACCGCTGCACGGGCTGCCCCTGCGGGCGATGCGGGCACCTCGCGCCTCGGCCTGACCCGCCGGGCCTTGGTGCTCAGTCCTCGGGCACCCGGAAGGTGTCCAGGGCGACGTCCAGGGCCTCCCGGTTGTCGGCGTCGTCCCAGTCGGCCGCCGAGGTCGTCCAGCGCAGCGAATAGCCGCGGTGTTCGCCGATGAGGAAGCCGCGGCCGAAGGTACGGACACGGGTGCCGTCGTCGTCGGCGAGCCACTGGATGTCGGCGGCCTCGTAGCCCCGGTATGTGGTCGCGTCGATGTCACCGACGCGCTCGTAGCCGACGCCGGCCCGCTTGAGCCCGGGCTCGACGTCGTCGCGCCAGACGGCGACGGGGTCCGGGCCCACGCGCTCGCTGTAGGTCACGGCGAGCGTGCGGGGATCGCCTTCCGCGCCGAACACCACCCGGTACGCCAGGTCGGAGGCGCGCGTCGTGCGCAGGGGCTTCCAATCCTGGGGGAGGGTGACGGAGAAGCCCTCCGGTGACTTGTACGTCCGGAAGCCGTCGGGCAGAGCGTTGCCCGAGGGGGACGCGGTGGGCGGCGGGTTCTTCGTCGCTTCCTTCGTGGGGGGCGGGGTGGGCTCTGCGGTGGGGGCCTGGTTTGTGGGGGCCTGGCTCGTGGGGGGCGGGCTCGTGGGTTGCTTCGCGGAAGTCGACGGGGTCGGTGCCGCGCCGGCCGCCGAAGAACCTCCGTCGTCCTCCCGGCCGTTGGTCACCACCAGGACCGCGGCCGCGACGGTGACCACCGCGAGGGCGGTGCCGGCGACCATGGCACGTCTGCCCCACCCCGGGCCCGCGGTGTACAGGCCACTCGGGCGGGGACGCGGCGTTGCCTGCAGGGGTGCCTCGGGGTCCTCGTTGAGGACGCGCATGAACGCGTCACGGATCACCGGTCTGCTCAGCCGCTCCCGGGAGTCCTTGCGCAGCAGTCCCTGCACGGCCTGGGTGAGCGGCCCGGCACGCACCGGGGCGCGCAGCGGAAGCCGGTCCACCCCCTTCAACGTGGCCTCGGGCCGGTCCCGTTCCCGGTACGGCGGGCGTCCCTCGACCATCGTGTAGAGGATCGCGCCGAGCGCCCACAGATCGGACGCCGGCCCGATGCGCTCGTCGCGGGCCTGTTCCGGCGACGCGTACGACGGCGCGGCGACCCGGGGTGCCAGGGTCGCGCCGGCCAGGCCGAAGCCGGTGACGACGACGGAGCCGTCCTCGTGCACGAAGACCTGGCCCGGGCTCAGTTCGCCGTGCGTGATGCCCGCGACGTGCGCCGCCTCCAGCACGTCGAGCAGCTCCAGGCCGATGCGGGCGGCCCGTACGTAGTTGAACGTGCCCTGCTGGGTGAGCAGCTCACCCAGCGGCGTGCCCTCGATCCACTCGGTGACGGTCCACAGGTTCCCGGACTCCTCGACGGCCTCCAGGACGGTGGCGACCCGGCCCGGACGCAGCAGCCCCATTCGTTCGGACGTCCGCAGGATCCGGGAGGTCGTCCGGCGCCTGTCGTCCGGGCAGGGGTCGTCGGGCAGCCCGATCTGGGTCAGCAGGCACGGGCGTTCGGTCTCGATGTCCTCGCCGTAGTAACTGACGCGATTCGTCTCGCGATGGACGACATCGACGAGCCGGTACCTTCCCGCGACCAACTCTGTTGTGGAGACGCGCGCCTTGACCATGGCCATCCCTCGTTGAACCCCTGGCTCTCATTTCTCACAGGAAGTACGAGAGACGTGACGGGAAGCGTTCAACGAAATCCTCAACTAAAGGCCGCCTCTTTTCATTTGTTTCTTACGCGTGAGTAAGCAGTGGAAAACACACGGGAATTGAGCCGGAGCGGTCAGCGAAGGCCGAAATCGGCCGCCCAGCGCAGCACGTCCGAGGTCGTCGCGTTGCCCCCGCACACGACCAGCCCGAGCCGTGCGCCCTCCCCGACCCGCTCCAGCACGAGCCGGGCCGCGGGCAGCAGGCAGCCGGTGGCCGGCTCGGTCCACAGCTTGGCGTGTTCGGCGAGGTCGAGCACACCCCGCACCGCCTCCCGGTCCGGGACCACGAGCACCTCGTCGACCAGGGCGGACACATGGTCGTACGTCAGCTGCGACACGCTCGGCGCGCTCAGGGTGGTCACGATCGACGACAGCCGCACCGGCACCGGCCCGCCCGTCGCCAGCGCCGCGGACATGGCCTCGGCGCCCTCGGTCTCCACACCCCAGATCCGCACGCCCGGCCGGCGGGCCCGCAGCGCCACCGCGACGCCCGCGATGAGCCCACCGCCGCCGACACTGACGAGTACGTCCGTGAGTTCACCGGCGTCCGCGGCGAGCTCCAGCCCGACGGTGCCCTGACCGGCGATCACCAACGGGTCGTCGAAGGGGTGGACGAGCGTCAGCCCTTCGTCCCGCAGCCTCGTGACGAGCGAGAACGCGCTGTCCATGTCGTCCGTCAGGCGCACGGACGCTCCGGCGTCCCGGGCGATCCCGACGGCGCGGGCGGGCGCGGAACGCGGCATCACCACGGTGGCCTTCACGTCGAGGACGGCGGCCGTCATCGCCAGGGCGATCCCGTGGTTGCCGCCGCTGACCGCCACGACCCCGGCGGCGCGCTGGGCGTCGCTCAGCGAGAGCAGCTTCGCCGTCGCCCCGCGGGCCTTGAACGAGCCCGTGCGCTGGAGCAGTTCGAGCTTCGCCGTGACCGGAACGCCGAGCAGGTCCGTGAGGCCCGGGCTGGGTACGGTCGGGGTGGGTACGACGTGTCCGGTGATGAGGTCGGCCGCGGCTTCGACGTCGGAGATCCCGATCAAGGCAGGCACCTTTCCGGCGCGGGGCAGGTCCTCCGTGCCGCTTCGCACCCTGACGCCGGAGGCGACCGCGGTCAACCCGGCCACGCGGCGGGCGCCATGGTGACCCGTCGCTCACCTCCGTACGGCGGTGGACCGAGCCCTCACAGATCGCGCCGCACGAGGAAGTCGATCAGCGACCTCAGCTCGCCGGCGGCCCTCGTCTCCAGCGGCACATCGGCGAGAGCCTCCTCCGCGGCGGTCACCTGGCGGCGCGCCTCGGCGAGCGCGGCCGAGCGGCCACCCAGCTCCTCGATCAGCGCGGCCGCGGCGGCGGGGTCGGCGGCCGACTCCAGCACCGAAGCCAGAGGGCCGGCAGCGGGGGAGTCGAGCGCGGCCAGTACGGGGAACGTCTTCTTCCGCTCCCGCAGATCGCCGTGCACGGGCTTGCCGGTGACGGTGGGGTCGCCCCAGATGCCCAGCAGATCGTCGACCACCTGGAAGGCGACGCCCAGATGCCGCCCCGCACGGTCGAGGGCGGCGACGGAAGAGGGTGGCGCACCGCCGAGCAGAGCGCCCAGCGCGGCCGCGCAGCCCAGCAGCGAGCCCGTCTTGTGCTCGGCCATCGCCCGGTACTCGTCCGGCCGTACCCGTTCCGGCCCCGTCCACGGACGGGTGGCGAACAGCAGGTCGTCGGCCTGCCCGCGCACCAGGTCCTGCAACGCCACGGACAGCAGTCGTACCGCCTGCGGGCCCGCCGGTGCCATGGCGAGCGTCTCGACGGCGAGCGCGAACAGCGCGTCCCCCGCGAGGACGGCGGGCCCGGTGCCGTATGCCTGCCACACGGTGGGGCGGCCACGCCGGGTCGTGTCGCCGTCCATGATGTCGTCGTGCAGCAGGGAGAAGGTGTGCACCAGCTCCACCGCGACGGCCCCGGGTACCCCGACATGCCCGGGAGCGCCGGCCGACTCGGCCCCGAGCACGGCCAGCGCCTGCCGTACGCCCTTCCCGCCGGAGGCGGCGGCCGGCGCTCCGCCCACCTCGCACCAGCCGAAGGAGTACGCGGCCATCTCGCCGACCCAGGGATGCATCCGCCGCACGGCGTCGCGCAGAGCGGGCCGCACCAAGGCGCGGCAGCGGTCCAGGACTTGGCGGGCGTCTGCCGGTGTGTGCGTCGACGGAGCGGGCTGGTGGCTGTCTGCCGGTGCGTGCGCCGGCAAGGCGACCTGGTGAGCGTCGAACGGAGTCCGAACCGCCGAAGGGAACGTCGTCACCGTGCGGTCACCGCCCCGGCGCCCGCCACGGCCATCCGCGCACCGTGCGGCTTCTCCGCGGCGCCCTCCCCGATACCGAACTCCTCCTGCGCCCGCGCCACCATCTCCCGCGCGTGCCGCAACCCGATCCGCTCCAACACCCCGGCCAGCTCGGTCAGTTCAGCGGCGGTCTCGGCACGATCGTGCCCCAGTCGGGCCCGTGACTTGACCAGCCCGAGCCGGGACAGTGCCTCTCCGCGGGGCTCGCTCATGGCACGGAACTCCGCGAGTGCCTGCTCGTACAGGGCGCGGGCCTCGGCGTAACGCCCGGCGCGGTAGAGGACGTTGCCGCGCATCTTGTGGTTGTAGGCCAGCGCGCTGGAGAGCTTCATGGCGCGGCACGTGGTCTCCGCCTCGGACAACAGGGCCAGCGCCCGCTCCGTGTCGCCGTCCCGGACGGAGACGATGTCGGCCAGCCCGCGCAGCGCCCAGGCGTGACCGCGCCGGTCCTCGGCGCGCGCGGCGATCTCGGCGGCCTCCTCGAACAGCGCGTACGCGGTGTCGTACGACCCGGTGTTGCGGTGGATCTGGGCGATGCCCTCCAGCGCCCACACCGTGTGCCGCGCCTCGCCGCGCCGCCGGGCCTCGGCCAGCAGCTGTTCGTGCAGTCGGTGGACGGCCTCGTAGTCGCCCTGGATCCGGCCGGTCTCCGCGAGCCCGGCCAGCGAGTAGCCGCGTACGACGATGTCGCCGCCGCGCTCTCCGAGGTCCGCCGCGAGCTGCAGCAGCCGCCGGGCCAGCGGGAACGCGCCGCGCTGCCGGGCCAGGGTGCCGCCGCTCCACAGCGCCCAGGCCATCGCCCCGGTGTCGCCGGCCTCCCGCGCCGCGCGGTAGCTCGCCTTCCACGCCCGGTCGGCGTCCCCGACCTGCCCCAGTCGGCGGTGCGCCTCGGCGACCGCGAGCCCCGAACGCGCCGCCTCGCCGTGCTGCCCGGCCCGCTCGGCAGCCTCCAACTGCTCGGTGCCGGCGGCCAGTACGTCGCTCAGCGAAGAGTTGACGGACAGGGTGGTCAGGGCGCCCTGGTACTCCGGGGCGAATGCCTTGCCGTACATGTATGCCTCTCGATCCGGTATACACGCCATCTATACGCACTGTGTATACATGGGCGGTATAGTGCCTCGAAAACCAGCCCTGGCCCAGAGGGCCAGGGCGTCATCCGCGGACGATCACCTGCTGTTGTTCATCTGTTGTCGATCAAGACGTCGGCGAGGCGGACGGGGTTGCTCGTGAGGCGCAGATCACCTCACGGAGGACGTCAGTGCTGCTGAGCCTTCTGCGGTGTCGCCTCACTCGGCCGTACGACGACATGGCCATGGCCCTGCAGCATCAGCTGCACGGCCTCACCGGAGCCGCCGCGCAGCATCGAGCCGAGGGACTGGGAGCGGTGCAGCGAGGTCTGCAGCCCGGCGGTCCAGCCGACCACCGCGTCCGTGTCGACGTACACCGGGTACTCGGGCGAGACCGGGATCACCAGCGGATTGCCGTCGCAGACCAGCCCCAGCCGGCCCTGGCCCGTGAAGACGCTGTTGAACAGGCCGCCACCGGCGATGCCCGAACCCTTCACGGTCGCGATCCGGTACGACAGCGAAGCGTCGAAGCAGAGCACGTTGCGGCCGTTGACCGTGAACTCGTCACCGGGCTCGACGTCGACGATGAAGCAGTTCTGCGCCTCGTGCGCGAACCAGGCCTCGCCCTGCCCGCGCACCGCCATCAGCGGCAGCCCCTCACCGGTCACCGCGCGCTTGAGCATGCCGCCCACGCCTTGGCCCTTGCGCTCGAACTGGAGGTTGCCGCGGTAGGCGATCATCGCGCCCTGGCGGGCGTGCATCTCGCCGTTCACCGCGTACTTGACGCACTTGGGGTTCTCGATCGTCATGCCCGGCGCCGCGGCCGGCTGGACCATGTGCTCGCTGGAAAAGAGGTCACCCTTCATAGGGGCATCCTGTCCCGGACGGTCCCGCTCCGGCCAGATCGCGGTGTGCCGCCGTCGCCGCCCTCGCGGCGTCACGCGCCGAAGAGTTGTGTCCAGTACGTGCCCGCCGGGCCGCCGCCGGCGAAGCCGATCCCTATGTGTGTGAAGTCCCGCTTGAGGATGTTGGCGCGGTGGCCCGGGCTGTTCATCCAGCCCTCCACGACCTCGGCGGGGGAGCGCTGACCGCACGCGATGTTCTCGCCGATCATGCGCATGCGGGAACCCGCGGCGGCCGCCCGGTCCCAGGGCTGGGTGCCCTCGGGCGAGGTGTGGGAGTAGAAGGCGCGCGCGGCCATGTCGGTGCTGTAGGCCTGCGCGGCGGCGCCGAGCGCGGGATCGCCGGTCAGGGGACGCAACCCCGCCCGGGCCCGCTCCCGGTTGGTGAGGTCGACGACCTCCGCCGCGGCGCGGGACAGGTCGCCCGGCGTGAGGGGCCTGGCCCACAGGGCCGTCCAGTACGTGTCGCCCGAGCGGCCGCCCCTGACGTACGCCAGGGCGGCGTGGGTGAACGCCGGGTCGTGCAGGGTGCGGCGGGGCTGCTCGGTGCGCAGACAGTACGCGACGAATTCGGCGGGCGTGCGGGGGCCGGAGACCAGATGCTCGCCGACGGTGAGATACGCGTACCCGGTCGCGGTGATGCGCTGGTACACCGAGACGCCGTCGCGGCCCTCGACACCGAGCCGTCCTGCCGCGGCCATGGCGGCGGCGTGGGCCTGAGCGGCACCGGCGAGCCGGCCGTCCAGGGCGACGGGCGGTGAACCGGCACCGGCACGGGCGGAGTTGACCAGGCCGAGGAAGCCGTCGGAATCAGGGGAGGCGAGCGGTGCGGTGGTGAGGGCGGACAGTGTGTGCATCGTGGGCCGTGCGCCGGGGACGGGCGGAGCACCCGCCATGGGCGGAGTACTGGCTGCGGGCGGCGCGGGTGTCGACGGGACCGGCGTGGGGGTGGCGTCCTCGACGACGTCCACCCCGAAATCGCGCGCGATCCCCGCCAGCCCGTCCGCGTACCCCTGCCCCAGGGCCCGCAGTTTCCAGCCGTCGCCGCGCCGGTAGATCTCCGCGAGCAGCAGCACGGTCTCCTGCCGCGGGCGAGGCGGGGCGAACCGGGCGATCGCGCGGCCGCCCGGGCCCGTGACGTGAAGCGTGGGGGCGGGCAGGCGGCCCAGGGGAGTGCCGGGGTCGGCGGGGCTGACGACCACGGTGACCCGGGTGGCGCCGTGCCGCAGCCGCGGCGGGTCGACGGTCAGGGTGTCGCCGTGCAGCCGGGCGCCCGGCGCGGACGGCTGGTTGTAGAACACGAAGTCGGCGTCGCCCCGGACCTTGCCGCTGTCGTCGGTGACGAGCGCGGACACGTCGAAGGGGCCGGGCACCCGGACGGCCACGCTGCCGCCCGGGAGGGGCAGATTGCCCCCGGGGACCAACTCGTTCATCGTGCCGTCCTGGTGGGTGGTTCGGGAGCCGGCTTCGAGATCCGGTGGGGATGTCCGGAAAACGTTCACCGGATCCCGCGGGTTCCCACCCGCCGCGCGGGCTCAGTTCGCGCGGCGCGTCTTCGCCTGCTTGCCGCAGAACGCGGACTCCAGGGTGCCCAGCATGGAGTTGAGAACCGTGCCGTTGTTGGAGGTGTTGGCGAGCGCGGCGAGGCTGCGCCTGCCGTCCTTGGACGCGAACGCGTAGGTGTAGTAACCCTGGACGGCGCCCGTGTGGCCGTACACGGAGACTCCGCACGACAGATGGCGGCGCCGCAACCCGAGCCCGTACTGCTGGTTGGTCCCCGACGGCACCCAGCGCTGCATCTGGTCCAGCTGCGCCCGGGAGGTGAGCCGACCGCCGAGCAGCGCGGACAGGAAGGTGTTGAGGTCGCGCGTGCTGGAGATGACCGCACCCGCGCTCTGTGCCCAGGACACGGTCTGCTCGGTGGAGTCGACGAGCGCCGCGCCGGCCGTGTCCGGCGTGAGATAGCCGCGGGCGTGGCGGCCGGGGATCTTGGTGGCGGGGTGCAGGTAGAAGGTGTCGCGCAGCTCCAGCGGGTCGATGATCCGGTTCTTGTACTCGGTGCGCACGGCGTGGCCGGTCAGCTTCTCGATGAGCATCCCGGCGACGACGAAGTTGGTGTTGGAGTAGGAGTACGCGCCGCCGGGCCGGGTGGTCCGTGGCTTGCTGAGCGACCGTTCCACCAGTTGCCGGTAGGTGAAGACCTTCGTGCGGACCGCCTCGAAGCCGGGAACCGTCCGCGCGAACATCTCGTTGGTGTAGTCGTGCAGCCCACTGCGGTGGCTGAGCACATGCCGCACCGTGATGCGGTCGTCGGGCAGCAGGCCCGGCAGATAGCGGTTGACCGGGGCGTCGAGCTGCAGCTTCTTCTCGTCGGCCAGTTGCAGCAGCACGACGGCCGAGAAGATCTTGGTGACGCTGCCGATGCGGAACCGGTCGGTGTTGCTGATGGTCCGTCCGGTCCTGCGGTCGGCGATGCCCGTGGCCGCCCAGTGGACCGCGCCGTGGTCGTCGAGCCGTGCCATCGCGCCGGGCGCGCCCTGTCGCCGCACCGTGCGCAGAACGGTCCACAAGCCCGTGACATCGGGCTTCGGCAGGGCCCGCGCCGAGGTGTCGCCACTGGTGGCGCCGGCCTCCAGGGGTGCGGCGTGTGCGGCGTGTGCGGGAACCGCCAGGAGCGACACCAGGGTCGCCGCCACCGCCGTACCCCTGACCACCGTTGCTGAGACCATCCGGCTTTCTCCCGTTCCTGTCGATGTGCTGCCGATACGAGAACGATCACCTTCGCGCGGGGCAACCTTCTCGCATCCCGTCACATCGCCACGGACGACGCACAGTTGGACAGTCCCGGATCACCGGGTGGGAGTCCTTCGACGTTCCCTCGGCGAATCCTGCTTCTTTTATTGACGGCGGAAAATAAGGGCTCTAGGTTCCGGGCATGTCCTCGATCCGCCGCGCCGAGACGTTCCCGGCGAACACGCCGGCCGCCTCGCAGATCTTCACCACGGTTCTGTCCCACGGGCCGCTCACCCGCCTGGAGGTGGCCCGGCGGGCGGGACTGTCCCCGGCCGCCGTCACCAAGGCTGTACGGCCCCTCATCGAGGCCGGCTACCTGGTGGAGGACGCGGACGAACAGGCCCGCCCCGCGCTCGGCCGTCCCGCCAACCCGGTACGGGTCGACGGGGGACGGGCGCTGTTCATCGGCTTCAAGGTCACCGGCGACGAGATCATCGGGGTGCTCACCGACCTGTGCTGCCGCGTCCGGGTCGCAAGCCACACCCCGCTTCCCGACCGGGAACCCAAGAGCGTGCTGGCCTCGGTCACCGAGCTGGTGGGTGAACTGCTCGCAGAGGCAGGCGACTTGGGAGTCCCCGTCCTCGGACTCGGCATCGCCGTCTCCGGCGACGTGGACCGCGGCGCGGGCGTGGTGCGCTACTCGCCGTTCCTGGAGTGGCGGGACATGCCCCTCGCCGAACTCGCCGGTGCGACCACCGGGTTGCCGGTCACCCTGGACAACGACGTACGGGCCCTGACCGTCGCCGAGCAGTGGTTCGGCGCGGGTGTGGGCCTGTCCGACTTCGCCGTGGTGACGGTCGGCGCGGGCATCGGCTGCGGCCTCGTCGTGCACGGGCGAGTGGTCTCCGGTGCGCACGGCGTGGCCGGAGAGATCGGGCACGTCACCGTCGACCCGTCCGGCCCGCCCTGCCACTGCGGCAACAACGGCTGCGTGGAGGCGATCGCGGGGGACGCCGCGATCGTCCGGCGGATCCGGGAGACCACGGGTGTCGAGGTCCGCGACACCGCCGAGGCCGTGGAGCTGGCCCGCCGAGGCGTCGCGGGGGCGCGCGAGGCCTACGCCCGGGCCGGCGAGGCCATCGGCCGTGGCATCGCCACCGTGGCCAACCTGCTCGGCCCCGAGCGGGTGATCATCTCCGGCGAGGGCCTCGCCGCCCACGACCTGTTCGCCGAACAGATCCGCGACGCGTTCGCCGCGGCCGCGTTCGGCTCCGCCGACCGGTGCGACGTACAGACCCGCCCGCTGCCCTTCGAGGAGTGGGCACGCGGGGCCGCGGCCACCGCGATCCAGTCCTTCATCAGAGCCGACGACCAGCGGTAGAGCCGCTGAACGACCCCCAGGAGGTACGACCCATGCGGTCATCCTCGTACTCCGTCATGCCCGCACGCGCCTTGAGAGCCGTGGTGGTCCTGGCCCTCACCGCGGCTGTCACCGCCGCCGTCCCCGCCGCACAGGCCGAGACCAGCACACCCCCGGCCGCCCCGGCCACCACCGCCGTGGCCGCCAAGCCCTACATGGGCTGGACCAGCTGGACCATGCAGTCGTCGAAGTACCCGGGCCTCAACCCGAAGGGCGACTACAGCTACCTGTCCGAGGCGAACGTCGTCAAGCAGACCGACGCCATGGCCGCCAAGCTGAAGAAGTACGGCTACGAATACGTCAACATAGACGCCGGCTGGTGGATGGACTGGTCCTGGAAGTCGCAGTTCGACGAGTACGGCCGGCAGAAGGCCGACCCGGTGCGCTTCCCGAGCGGCATGAAAGCCGTCGCCGACCGCATCCACTCCAAGGGCCTCAAGGCCGGTATCTACCTCCCGGTCGGCCTGGAGAAGGGGGCCTACAACGACGGCAAGAACCCGATCTGGAACGCCGACGGCTGCACGACCGGCGACATCGTCCACGACGACCTGCGCACCACCAACGGCTGGGACAGCGCCTACAAGATCGACTTCTCCGACCCCTGCGCGCAGAAGTACATCGACTCCCAGGCGCGGATGTTCGCCGACTGGGGCTACGACTTCCTCAAGCTCGACGGCGTCGGCCCCGGCTCGTTCAAGAGCGGCGACAACTACAACAACGTCGCCGACGTCGCCGCCTGGAAGAAGGCCATCGAGACCGCCGGCCGTCCGATCCACCTGGAGCTGTCCTGGTCCCTCGACTACGGGCATGTCGAGGACTGGAAGAAGTACTCCAACGGCTGGCGCATCGACACCGACGTCGAGTGCTACTGCAACACCCTGGTCACCTGGGAGAACTCGGTCGACGACCGCTGGGACGACGCCCCGGCCTGGACGGACCACGCAGGCCCCGGCGGCTGGAACGACCTCGACTCCCTCAACGTCGGCAACGGAGAGATGGACGGCCTCACCAAGGCCGAGCGGCAGAGCTACGCCACCCTGTGGGCCATCGCCAAGTCCCCGCTGTTCACCGGCGACGACCTCACCAGGCTCGACTCCTACGGACTGAAGCTGCTCACCGACCGCGAGGTCATCGCGATCAACCAGAGCAGCGCCCCGCCCGCCGAACCCGTCACCGCATCCGACCCGCAGCAGGTGTGGGCCGCCAAGAACCCCGACGGCACCTACACCGTGGCCCTGTTCAACCTCTCCGACGCCCCCGCCTCGGTGACCGCCAACTGGTCGGCCCTCGGCTTCAAGGGCAAGGCCTCCGTGCGTGACGTGTGGAACAAGGAGAACCTCGGCAGCCACACCGACAGGATCACCCAGGCGCTTCCGGCGCACGGCTCCCGCCTGTTCACCGTCACCCCGCGCGGCACGAACCTGGCCTGGACCGCCTACGAGGCCGAGGCGGGCACCAACACCCTCAGCGGCAATGCCTCCGTGGCCGACTGCTCCGCCTGCTCCGACGGCCGCAAGGTCGGCAACCTCTACGTCGGCGGCAAGGTCGCCGTCAACGACGTCGTGGTGGCCACGGCCGGCACCTACCAGATCAAGGTCGCCTACATCAGCGGTGACTCCCGTTCGGTCCTGGTCTCGGCCAACGGAGGGGGCGCCACCTCCCACAAGTTCGCCTCCACGGGCGACTGGGGGACGGTGAACAGCGTCTACGTGCCGGTGAAGCTGAAGGCCGGGGCCAACGCGATCACGTTCGACAGCGGGACCGGCTATGCGCCGGACATCGACCGGATCGACGTACAGAAGACCTCCTGATCCCTCTGCAGTCCTCCTGATCCGCCCGCCACCCCCACGGGGGTCCGGCCCCGCGCCGGCCCCCTCGCCCCAGACGCATCCGGAGCCGCACATGGACACCAGCCCGAACGAGCCGAGCCGAAGAACCCTCCTCTCCCTCGCCACCACCGCGGGCCTCACCGCCACCCTCGGCACGCTGCCCGCCTTCACCGCCTCCGCCGCACCCGCCCGCCCCGCCGAGGTCCCGCTGCCCGCCGACGCCTCCCGCCACCGGCTGTGGTGGCAGGCCCCCGGTGACGAGGGCTCCCTGATCGAACAGGGCCTGCCCCTCGGCAACGGCCGCATCGGCGCCCTCGCGAGCAACGACCCCGGCCGCGAACTCCTGCTGATCACCGACGCCACCATGTGGACCGGCGGCCTCAACGACACCCTCGACAAGGACGGCCAGTTCCCCTACGGCCGCTCGGACTTCGGCTCGTTCACGCTGCTGGCCAGGCTCATCGTCGACATCCCCGACCACGACCTCGGCGCGGTCTTCGGCTACCGCCGCACCCTCGACCTCGCCCAGGGCCTCGTCACCAGCTCCTACGTCCGCTCCGGCGTCACCTACCGGCGCGAGATGTACGCCAGCCACCCCGACGACGTCATCGTCCTGCACCTCACGCAGAGCGGCGGCGGCCGCTACACCGGCACCATCCAGCTGACCGGCACCCACGGCGAGAACCCCACCAGCGCCGAGTCCTTCGGCGCGGCCCTCCCCAACGGCCTGCGCTACGGCGCCGCCGTCAAAGCCCGCGGCAGGGGCGGCAAGGTCACCGTGCACGGCACCCGGATCGACTTCTCCGGCTGCAAGGACCTCACGGTGGTGGTCAGCGCCGGTACCAACTACGCGCCCGACGCCGAGGCCGGCTTCCGCGACGCCTCCCTCGACCCCGAGCGGCTGGCCCGTACGAAGGTCCGCGCCGCCGCCACGGAATCGGCCGACACCCTGCGGCGTACCCACGTCGCCGACTACCGCGCCCTGTACGGACGGTTCGACCTCTCCCTCGGCACCTCCACGGACGCCCAGCGCGAACTGGACACCTGGGAGCGCCTGCACGCCCGCACCCGCGATCCCGAACCCGACCCCGAACTGGAAGCCGCCTACCTCCAGTTCGGCCGCTACCTCATGATCTCCGGCTCACGCGACAGCCTGCCCCTCAACCTCCAGGGGCTGTGGCTCGACGGCAACGACCCGGACTGGATGGGCGACTACCACACCGACATCAACATCCAGATGAACTACTGGATGGCCGACCGCACGGGCCTCGGGTCCTGCTTCGACGCCCTCACCGACTACTGCCTCGCCCAGCTCCCGTCCTGGACCGACACCACCCGGCGCCTCTTCAACGACCCGCGCAACCGCTACCGCAACTCCAGCGGAGAGAACGCCGGCTGGACCGTCGCCATCTCCACCAACCCCTACGGCGGAGGCGGCTGGTGGTGGCATCCGGCGGGCAACGCCTGGCTGTGCACCACCCTGTGGGAGCACTACGAGTACACCGGGTCGCGCGAACACCTGAAGAAGATCTACCCGCTGCTGAAGGGCGCGTGCGAGTTCTGGGCGGCGCGGCTGCTCACCACCACCCTCCCCGGCACCTCGAAGGAGGTCCTCGTCGCGGACAGCGACTGGTCTCCGGAGCACGGCCCGCTCGACGCCAAGGGCATCACCTATGCTCAGGAACTGGTGTGGGCGCTGTTCGGGAACTACTGCACCGCGGCTGCCGAGCTGCGGAGGGACACCGGCTACGCGGACACGATCGCCTCACTGCGCAGGAGGCTGTACCTGCCGCGGGTCAGCCCGACCACCGGCTGGCTGGAGGAGTGGATGTCCCCCGACAACCTGGGTGAGACCACGCACCGCCACCTGTCCCCGCTCGTCGGCCTGTTCCCCGGCGACCGCATCCGCCCCGACGGCTCCACCCCGTCCGACATCGTGGCCGGCGCCACCGCCCTGCTCACCGCGCGCGGCATGGAGAGCTTCGGCTGGGCCAACGCCTGGCGCAGCCTGTGCTGGGCACGCCTGAAGGACGCGGACAACGCCTACCAACTGTTCGTCAACAACCTCCGCCCCTCGACGGACGGCAGCAACGGCACGGCGTTCAACCTCTTCGACATCTACGAGGTGGAACGCGGCCGGGGCATCTTCCAGATCGACGCCAATTTCGGTACACCGGCCGCGATGGTGGAGATGCTGCTGTACTCCCGGCCGGGACACATCGAACTCCTCCCCGCGCTCCCCGAGGCCTGGGCCGCCTCGGGGTCCATCAGGGGCGTGGCAGCACGCGGCGGCTTCCAGGTCGACCTGAGCTGGCGCGACGGCAGACCGACCGAGGCCCGCATCCACAGCGTCGGGGGCCGCACCACGACGGTCGCGTACGGCGATGCGTCCCGCACGGTCACCCTGAAGCCCGGTGCGGCCGTCACGCTGAAGGACTTCGCCCGGTGAGGGCCCGACTCCCGCTGGCCGCCGTCCTGTTGACGCTCGTCGCCTGCCAGTCCCCGCCCGCCGGGGCCACCGCCGACGCGAGCGGCGTCGTCACCTGGGCGGCGAGCGCCGACCGCATGGGCGACGGCATCGCCGGCCGCAGCTACCGCCTCGTCGTGCACACCAGCACGGGTGGCAGCGACCTGCGGATCCGGCTCTCCAACGCCTTCGGGGACCGGCCGCTGACCTTCGACAGCGTCTACGCCGGTGTCCAGAAGCAGGGCGCCGAGCTGCGGCCGGGAAGCAACCGGCGCCTGGCCTTCGGCGGTGCGCGTACGGTCACCGTGCCGGCGGGCGGCACCGTGTGGAGCGACCCGCTGCCCGGCAGGCTGCCCGCCGCGACCAACCTCGTCGTCAGCCTGCACAGCCCGGACGCCGGTGGCCCGGCGAGCGGCCACTGGATGGCCATGCAGACGTCGTACGCCACCCAGGGCGACCACACCGCCGAGGAGAGCGGCGCCGCCTGGACGATCCCGACCGGCTCCTGGTTCTACCTCGACGCCGTCTCCGTACGCGCCCCCGCCGGCACCGGAGCCGTCGTCGCCCTCGGCGACTCCATCACCGACGGCTGGGAGTCCACCTCCGACCTGAACCGCCGCTGGCCCGACTACCTGGCTCGCCGCCTGCGAAAGGCGGACACGGCGGTGAAAGGCGTGGCCAACGAGGGCATCTCCGGGAACAAGGTCCTCGCGGACGGCCCCGGCCAGAGCGCGCTGAACCGGCTGGAGCGCGACGCCCTGTCCCTGCCGGGTGTGCGGACCGTGTTCCTCTTCCAGGGCGTGAACGACATCAAGGCCCACACGGGCGTCACCGCCGAGGACCTGATCGAGGGCTACCGCGAACTCGCCGACCGGGCGCACGCGGCCGGCAAGTGCGTCGCGGTCGCGACCGTCGGCCCCTTCAAGGGCTGGCACGAATGGGACCCGGCCTCCGAGGCCGTACGCCAGGAGGTCAACGCCTTCCTCCGCACCAGCGGCGAGTTCGACACCGTCACCGACTTCGACCGCATCCTGCGCAGCCCCTACGACCAGGAGAGGATGCTTCCCGCCCTCGACGGCGGCGACCACATACACCCCAACGACAAGGGCATGCAGGCGATGGCCGACGCCGTCGACCTGAGCGCCCTGGACTGCGACGCCACCGGCTGATCGGCGGTCCGTGTCATCGGCCCACCGTCTCCTCACGCGTGATCAGGCCCTCCCGATAGGCCACCGCCACCGCCTCCGTGCGGCTCGCGGCGCTCAGCTTGGCGAGGATGTTGGAGACGTGGACGCTCGCCGTCTTGCCGGTGATGTACAGCTCCTCGCCGATCTGCCGGTTGCTGCGGCCGAGGGCGAGGAGGCGCAGGACGTCCTGCTCGCGGGCCGTGAGCGGGGAGGAGCGGTCGGGCGAGGCCTCCGCGAGGCGCCCGCGGCGGATGAGGGTGTCCAGTCGCTCCAGCAGGGGAGTGGCGCCGAGCCGGGCCGCCGTCTCCCGGGCGGCCCGGGCCTCGGTGGCCGCCGCCTCGCGGTCGCCCGTGGCCAACAGGGCCTCGGCGTGGCGCAGTCGGCACCGCGCCCGCTCGTAGTCGTCGCCGTAGTCGAACGCGGCCACCGCCTTCGCCCACGCGGCCGTGTCCGGCCCGCCCACCGCCCGCGCCCACTCCGCCTCCGCACGGGCCAGCCACGCCATGCCCTCCGGGCCCTGCGGCGTGCCGACCCGGCCGCGTGCGGCCGTCGTCCGGGCCAGTTCGACCAGCTCGGTCGCCGTGTCCGCCCAGCTGCGCACCCCCGCCTCGTCTCCGTTCTGGCGCAGCTCGGCGGCCCGGTCGGCGACGGCGGAGAGCGCGAGGGCGGCGAGCCGGACCGTGACGTCGGGCAGTATCCCCGTGTCGTCGGTGAGGGCCGAGACGGTCGAACGCATCCGCTGCACCGCCTCCTCCGCGTCACCGCGCTGCGCGGCGGCATCGGTGAGCGTGATGGCGGCGACGAGCGTGCTCATCCAGTCGAAGGGTCCCTCCAGCAGGGCGCGAGCCTGCTCGGCGGCCGCGGAGTCGCCGCGCGCGAGGGCGACGTACATTGCCGGACCGGTCGTGAAGGCGCCCGCCGCGGGCAGCATCTCGGCGTCGGCCGCCGCGGCGCGCACGCACTCGTCCCAGCGGCCCAGCGTGTACAGCACCAGCAGCTGCAGAAACCGCATCTCCAGCGGATACGGCGAGGACAGCAACCCCGCACGCCGGGCCCGGTCCAGCCCCTCCGCCAGCCACGGCAGAGACTCCTCCAGATCACCGGACTCGTGGCAGCCGGCGGCGAGATGGAACAGGGCGCGCATCTCCACCGGCGCGTTGCCCGACTGCCGCGCCAACTCCCGTGCCTCACGGAGTCGTTCACGGCCCTCCGGCGTACGCCGGCCACCGCCCTCGAGCGTGGCCAGCGAGATGAGCAGGTCCGCTCGGGCATCCGTCACCTGGAGCTTCTCCGCGGTGCGCAGGGCCTCGCGGGCGACCCGGAGCGCGGTCTCGTCCTCTCCGACCGTGCGCGCCGCCATGACATGCGTGGCCGCCGCCCACACCCAGGTCCGCGACGGGGGCTCGGCCGGGATCAGGGCGAGCGCCTCACTGCTGTAGGCGAACGCCGCCGTCAGGCTGTCGACGCCGAGCAGATTGCCGGCGAGGGTGTAGCGGACCCGGGCCGCGAGCTCGGTGTCCGTGTCCTGGCCGACGCCCGCGAGTGCGGCGCGCGTGAGGGCGACCGCGCGGTGGGCCTCCCCGGCGTGCGCGGCCGCCGCCGACGCGCGCAGGGTGAGCGTCACCCGGTCGTTGCCCTCACCCGAGGGCCGCGCCGACTGGTCCACCGACGACCACAGGTCCAGCGCGGCCTCCAGATGCCGCAGCTCCTCGGCGGGCGCGCCCACCCCCTGCGCGTGGTCGGCGGCCTCCAGCGAGGCGACCAGTGCCTCGGCCAGGTCATGGCTCGCGCGGTAGTGATGGGCGCGCTCCGCCGCCGTCTCGGCCGTGCGGCCGCGTCCGGCGAGCAGGCGGGCGAACGTGCCGTGCAGCCGGGCCCGTTCACCCGGCAGCAGATCGGCGTACACCGCCTCACGCGCCAGCGCGTGCCGGAAGGCATACGTGTCGCGGTCGCCCGGCACGAGGAGCTGCCGCCCGAGGGCCTCACGCAGCGCGGACTCCAGCTCCTCCTCCGGAATCCCCACGGCACCCCGCAGCAGGTCGTGCTCGACACGACGTCCCGCTACGGCTGCCGTGCGCAGCACCTGCTGCGCGGTGTCCGTCAGCTGCTCGAACCGGATGAGGAGAGCGTCGGCCAGTCCGCCGGGCATCCCGCCGGCCTCCGCGTCCGTGGCCGCGACCAGCTCCTCCGCGTAGAAGGCGTTCCCCTCGGCCCGCTCGACGATCCGTCGCACCGTGGCGTCCGACAGCGGCCGCTCCTGCACGGCCCGCACCAGCCGGGCCACCTCGGCGTCGGCCATCGGCCGCAGCTCCAGCCGCTCCACGGCGGGCAGCCGCACCAGCTCGGCGAGCAACGGGCGCAGCGGATGACGCCGATGCAGATCATCCGCGCGGTACGACGCGAACACGGCCAGCCGGTGCGAGGGCGCCCCACTCGCGGCCCGCTGCAGGATCCCCCGGCTCAGCAGGAACCGCAGCAGGTCCCGCGACGACTGGTCGGCCCAGTGCAGGTCCTCCAGCACGAGCAGCACCGGCGCGACATCCGCCAGATCACCCAGCAGCCCTGCGATGCCCTCGAACAGCCGTAGCCTGTCGCCCACTGCGTCCGTCCCGCCGCCCAGCAGCCGGTCGACCACCGGGTGCGCGGCCAGGACATCCGCGAACCGCTCGTCACCGGCGACCGTCCCCAGTACCTCGGTGAACGGCAGATACGGCAGCCCGACATCACCGAGATCGACACAGTGGCCGGTCAGCACGATCATGCCGCGCTCCACAGCCCGCCCCGCGACCTCGTCCAGCACCCGGGTCTTGCCGACCCCGGCATCGCCGGCGATGAGCACGGCCCGGGCCTCCCCGCCCCGGGCACGCTCCAACACCCCGGAGAGCCGGTCCAGTTCGACGTCCCGCCCGATCAACGGCGTGCTGAATGAGGTCTGCGACACGGATACATCCTGTCACTCACGACCGACAGCACTCGGGCCGACCTGCTCCTCGGGGCCGCCGGGAACCGCGCGATCAGGCACGCAGCGTCTTCGCCCAGTCATCCGGCACCCGCCCCGCGGGCCCCGGCGCCGGCTGATCGGCCGGGTGGCTCACCGGCGGAGCCAGCTCGGGTCCCGACTCGTACATCTCATTCTTGGCGTAGTCCCAGAACCACTCCTCACCCGGCTCGAAACTCTGCACGAACGGATGCCCGGTGTCCCGGAAGTGCGCGGTCGCGTGCTTCGCGGGCGAACTGTCGCAACACCCCACATGACCGCATGTCGCACATCGCCGCAGATGGAACCACCACCCGCCGACCGCATCGCATTCGGCGCACCCGCTCCCGCTCGGCGGGACGCTCGGATCGATTCCGTTGTCGCTGGTCATTCCGACTCCTCCTCGACCGCTGTCAGCGGAAGCAGCACCTGGAACCGTGTGTCACCCGGCACCGACTCCACCTGGATGTTGCCGTGATGCTTGTTGACCACGATCCGCCAGGAGATGTCGAGGCCGAGGCCGGTGCCCTCACCCACGGGCTTCGTCGTGAAGAAGGGATCGAAGATCCGCCCCCGGTTCTCCGGCGGGATACCCACCCCCGTGTCACGGAACTCCACCAGCAGCCGGTCGTGATCCAAGGCCGTCCGCACGGTCAACGTCCCGTCGCCGCCCGCGCTGTTGATCGCGGCGACGGCGTTGTCGATGAGGTTCGTCCACACCTGGTTGAGCTCCGCCGGGTACGCGGGGATCTTCGGCAGCGTACGGTCGTACTCCTTGACGACCTTGATCTGCCGGCCGATCTTGCCCGACAGCATCAGCAGGGTGCTGTCGAGGAGTTCGTGCACATCGGCGTTCTGGAAGGGCGCGCGGTCGAGCTGGGAGTACTGCTTGGCGGCGTCGACGAGATGCGAGATGCGCGTGGTGGAGTCCGCGATCTCGTCCATGAGCAGCTCGGTCTCGACGGTGTAGTTGAGCCAGCCGATCGCACTCGGCAGCATGTCCTCGTCCACGGTCGACGCGACCTGGTCCAGCCAGTCGGCGTCCAGGCCCGCCTGGACGAAGGTGGGGGCGATGCGCCACCCCTCCGGGATGTCGTGATCGTCGAGCCAGTCGGTGAGCGCGTCCTCCCGGTCCGAGGCCTCCAGCGGACTCAACGCGGGCGCCTTGGCGACGCGTTCGGCGGTGCGCTCCTGGATGTCGACGAGGTTCGCGAGGGTCTCGGGGGAGTAGGAGCCGCCGGCGATGATGGCGAGCTTGTGCCGCATCTTCGCCACCCGCTCCCGCAGCGTCGCGGTGGCCCGTACGGCCGCCGCCGCGGGGTTGTTGAGCTCATGCGTGAGACCGGCGGACAACGACCCCAGCGCCAGCAGCCGTTCGCGCTGCCCGATGGCCCGCTGGGTGTTCTTCGAACCGAAGAAGAGCCCCTCCAGCAGGTGGACCGCCATCGGGAACCACTCCTGCATGATGCTCGAGAACGAGTCGGCGGGCAGCACGAAGAACCGTGTCGGCTCCGTGACCCGCATGGAACCGTTGTAGACCTGCCGCACCCGGTCCCCGAGGTAGCCCTGCATGGCCCCCGCGTACACCCCGCGCTGGGAGGTACGGCTCACCTCGACGTCGTCGCCGCCCACCCGGCGCGACAGGACGACCGTGCCCTCGATCATCACGTAGAAACAGGTGGCCGGTTCGCCCTCGGTGTAGACGGGGCCGGGCTCGAACCTCTCCATCCGCCCTTCGCTGCACAACCGTCCGAGCTGCTCCGGTGTCAGCTTCTCGAACAGGAACAGCGAGCCGATCTCCTCGGGGCTGCACGGCAGCGGCTGTCCGCTCATGACTGCTCCAGATAACGGTGGACGAGCATGACGGCCATGGCTCCCTCGCCGACCGCGGACGCGACCCGCTTCGCGGACTCGGCGCGCGCGTCGCCGGCCACGAACACGCCGGGAACGTTGGTCTCCAGGTGGTACGGCGGCCGGTCCAGCTCCCAGCCCGCCGGCAGCCGCCCGTCGGACGTCAGGTCGGGCCCGGCCAGGATGAACCCGCGCTCGTCCCGCAGCACCGTCTCGCCCAGCCAGTCGGTGAGCGGGGCCGCGCCGATGAACACGAACATCCACTGGGCGTCGACGAGTTCGCTCCGCCCGCTCTCCACCTCCCGCAGCGTCAGCTGCTCCAGGTGGCCGGAGCCGTGCGCGGACTCGACGACCGTGCCCGTGCGCACCGAGATGTTCGGCGCCTCCTCGATCTGCTGGATCAGATAGTGCGACATGGACGCCGACAGCGACCCGCCGCGCACCAGCAGCGTCACCGACTTCGCGCCCCGCGACAGATACATCGCCGCCTGCCCCGCGGAGTTGGCGCCGCCGACGATGTACACGTCCTGGCCCTGGCATGCGGGCGCCTCCGTCAGCGCCGACCCGTAGTACACCCCGCAGCCGGTCAGGTCGTCGCAGCCGGGTGCCTGCAGCTGCCGGTACGACACCCCGGTCGCCAGGATCACGCTGTGCGCGGCGACCGCCGAGCCGTCCGAGAACCGTACGATCCGGGCGGCGCCGCTGACCTCCAGTCCCGTCACCTCGCGCGCGGTGAGGATCTCGGCGCCGAACTTCGTCGCCTGCCGCCGGGCGCGGTCGGTGAGCTGTGCCCCGGACACGCCGTCCGGGAAGCCGAGGTAGTTCTCGATCCGGGAGCTCTGCCCGGCCTGCCCGCCGGTCGCCGACCGCTCCACCAGCACGGTCCGCAGCCCCTCCGACGCCCCGTACACGGCCGCGCCGAGCCCGGCGGGCCCGCCGCCGATGACGACGAGGTCGTAGAACTCGGACGTCGGCGTCGTGGCCAGCCCCACCTGCGCGGCCAGCTCGGGTGCCTCCGGCGCCACGAGGGGCGTCCCCTCCGGCGTGATCACCAGCGGCAGCCGCTGCCCGTCCTGCCCGGCGGCGGCCAGCAGCCGCTGCCCCTCGGGCTCGTCCGCCGAGTACCAGCGATACGGCACCTGGTTGCGGGCGAGGAACTCCCGCACCTCCGACGATCGCGCCGACCAGCGGTGCCCGACGACCTTGGTGCTCGGCACCGGCCGGTAGTCGCTGCGCCGCCACGCCTCCAGCAGGTCGTCCAGGACCGGGTAGAGCTTCTCCTCGGGCGGATCCCACGGCTTGAGCAGGTAGTGGTCGAGGTCGACGACATTGATCGCGTCGATCGCCGCGTTGGTGTCCGCGTACGCGGTCAGCAGCACACGGCGGGCGCCCGGGTACACGTCCAGGGCCTGTTCCAGGAACTCGATGCCGTTCATCTGCGGCATGCGGTAGTCGGCCAGGATCACGGCGACGAGATCACCGCGCAGCTTCAGCTCGCGCAGCGCCTGCAACGCGGACTCGCCGGACTCCGCGCGCACGATGCGGTGCGACTCGCCGTAGCGCCGCCGCAGATCACGGGCGACCGCCCGGGACACTCCCGGGTCGTCGTCCACGGTCAGGATGACGGTCCGCGCTGCGTCGGCGGCCTGTGCCATACGTCTCCCACCCCGAGGGTTCGCGTTCTCGGTACGGCGAAGGCGTCCGGATGGCGCAGCCGCCGCGCCGACTCGGCCCCATCGTATGTTCGATGCGCCCGCTTCGCTCGGGTATGACGTTCAACCGCGACGCGGGGCGAGCACGCAGAACTCGTTGCCCTCCGGATCGGCAAGGGTGACCCAGCTCTCCTCGCCGGTCTGGCCGACGTCCACGTGGCGGGCGCCGAGCGCGAGGAGGCGGCTGACCTCCGCGTCCTGGTCCTCGGGGCGGAAGTCGAGGTGGAGGCGGTTCTTGACGGTCTTGCCCTCCGGGACCGGCGCGAAGATCAGCCCCGGCAGGCGGTCCCTCTCGGCCACTCCAGTGCCATGGGCACAGCGTAGGGAAAACTGGGTACCACGGACGGTGACCACGACACGAGGGAGGCAGCCGGAATGACGCGCCCGATCACGGCAGGGGTGGACGGATCGGAGGAGAGCCTGGCCGGGCTGGCCTGGGCCGCCCGCGAGGCGGTCCGACGGGGGCTCGCCCTGCGGGTGGTGCACGCCTGGCGGTTCCAGCCGCACGAGGCGATCGACGCGGGATACGCCAAGGACGCCGACACCCAGGCCCAGTGGGTACGGGAGGGGCTGACCGAGGCCGCCCGTTCCGTCACCGAGCGGCACCCGGGCCTCGAGGTCACCACCGACGTCCTCGACGGCCGGCCGGCCGAGACGCTGGTCGCCGCGGCGGCGGACGCCGACATGCTCGTGCTGGGGTCACGGGGCCACGGCGTGGTCGTCGGGTTCCTGCTGGGCTCCGTCGGACAGGAGGTGATCGCCGGGGCGACACGGCCCGTCGTCCTCGTACGAGCCGGGGACCAGGCATCCGCCGAGGCCGCCGGACGCGAGATCGTCGTCGGTCAGCACGGGAACGCGGACGACAGCGCCGGCGCGCTGCGCTTCGCCTTCGAGACGGCCGCCGCGCGCGGCGCGACCGTGCGTGCCGTGCGGGCCTGGACCCTGCCGCCGCTGTTCGCTTACAGCCCGGGCTCCCTGAAGCTCCTCGACGAGGCCGGCGGCCTGGAGCCGTACGAGAAGAAGGCCCTGGGCGAGGCACTGCAGCCGTGGCGGGAACGCTTCCCGGACGTCCAGGTCGTCGAGCACGTCGAGATGGGCAGCGCCGGGCAGGTGCTGCTGTCCGTGGCCGGACGGGCCCAGCTGATGGTCGTCGGGCGCCGCGCCCGTCGTACGGCCGTGGGCGCCCGGATCGGCTCGGTGGCGCACGGCGTCCTGCACCACGCGGACTGCCCGGTGGCCGTGGTGCCGCACGCCTGAGTCAGTCGGACGTCGTCGGCTGCAGCGTCTCCCGGGCCTTGGGCAGGATGTTGGTGATGTAGTCCTCGACCACCGCGTCCAGGCCGATGTCGTGCTGTACCCGCTCGGACAGGTACCAGCGGTGTTCGAGCAGCTCGTGGTAGATCTCGGCCGGGTCCATCGAACCGCGCAGTTCCAGCGGTACGGCCCGCACCGTGGGGCGGAAGACGTCGCGCACCCAGCGGTGCGCGAGCACCTCGGGGCGGGCGCCGAGGGGGTCGCCCGGGGCGTAGTCGTCCTGGGTGGCCATCCAGCTCTCCAGGTCGTTCAGGAGCCGCCGGGCCTGGTTCTCCTCGGTGTCCAGGCCCGTGAGGCGCAGCAGTTGACGCTGGTGGTGGCCGGCGTCGACGACCTTCGGTACGAAGGTGACCGTGTCGCCGTTGGTGGCGTGCTCGATCTGCATCTCGGCCACGTCGAAACCGAGGTCGTTCAGGCGGCGTATCCGGCGCTCTATGTAGTGGTACTTGCCCGCCGGGTAGACGGAGGTGCGGGTCAGTTCCTGCCACAGGCTCCGGTAGCGGGCGCAGATCTCGGTGCCGAACTCGATCGGGTCCACGGAGGGGTGCAGCGCCCCGGACGCCTCCAGGTCCAGCAGCTCGCCGCTGATGTTGACCCGGGCGAGGTCGAGGTCGTAGTCGCGTTGTCCTTCGCTGAGCCGGGGGTGCAGGTCGCCCGTCTCGGCGTCCACGAGATACGCCGCGTAGGCGCCGGCGTCGCGCCGGAACAGCGTGTTGGACAGCGAGCAGTCGCCCCAGGCGAATCCGGCGAGGTGGAGGCGGACCAGCAGCACGGCCAGCGCGTCCATGAGGCGATGCATGGTCGCCGGGCGCATCGTCGTCTCGAACATCGAGCGGTACGGCTGCGAGCCGCCCAGGTGCCGGGTGACCAGGACCGACTCCAGCGGACCGCCGTCGGTGTCGGTGCGCCCGGTGACCACGGCCAGCGGGTCCACCGCCGGGATGCCGAGCCGGTCCAGGTCGCGCAGCAGCTCGTACTCGCGCAGCGCCGGGCGCTCGGCGAGTTCCTTGACGGCGATCACCTCGTCGCCGGCCCGGGCGTAGCGCACGACGTGCCGGGATATACCGCGCGGCAGCGGGACGAGGACGTCCTCCGGCCACTCCTCCAGCGGCAGATGCCAGGGCAGCTCCAGCAGGAGCGCGGGATGCTCCGGGTTCGTCGCGCTGATCTGCAGTGCCATGGGCCGTTCGTCCTCGCCTCGCCGGTGATCGTCACCTCACCTTAGAGCGCGCGTTCCCGGGCCTGAAGAGCAGCGTCGCGTACTGCGCCCCGGTGCACCGGCCCGTGCCCGGGCAGCAGCACATCGCCCTTGAGCCCTTCCAGCACGTCCAGCGAGGCCACCGCACGGGAGCGCTCGCGGTGGAACATGTCGGGCAGCAGCTGCGGTCCCTTGATCCGCGAGGTCGGGTGCCCGCTCACCAGGGCGTCGCCCGCGACCACCACACCGGCGTCCGGCAGATGGAAGGCGCAGTGCCCGTCGGTGTGGCCGGGCGTGTGCACCGGCACGGGACGGCCGGGCAGGTCCAGCGGACCGGCCGACGGGAACGCCTCGGGGGCGATGACCGGCACGTGCGCGGTGCCGCCCGAGCGGATCGCGTGGATCGCCCAGGGCAGGACGCCGGGCCGCCAGCCGTTCTTCAGGACCGTCCCCACGTTCACCTGGTGCAGGAACTCCCGGCGGGCGTGCGGCACTTCGGCCTCGTGGAGGTATATGGGGGTGCCGTACGTGTCGCGCAGGTACTCGGCGTTGCCCAGGTGGTCCGTGTGCGCGTGTGTGATCAGTACGGCCTTGACCGCCTCCGGTGTACTGCCCACCTCGGACAGCGAGGCGAGGAGCTTGGCCCGGTCCCCGGGGTAGCCGGTGTCGATCAGCGTGACCGCGTCGCCCTCGGTCAGGATCACCCAGTTCGTGTTGCTGCCGTGTACCAGGTAGGTGCCGTCGGCGACTTGCTGTGGGTCTGCCCGCATGATCGTCCCAGGTGGTGAGGTCCGTGCCCGACGGACACAGGAAAGCAGATCAAGATGAAAGCGCGTTCGGCGGGGCCGGACGCATCCCGAACAGGAACCGCGTCAGCCGCGTTCTGCGCACCAGGCACTCGTGGAGCACGAGGATCACCGCCAGCGAACCGGTCACGATCACCGCGTACTCGACCACGATCGGCGCCGACCAGCCCACCACGCCGTACGCGAGGGCCACGACGACCGGCTGGTGCAGCACGTACAGCGGCAGGGCGGCGAGCCCGAGATACATCATCGCGCGCGAGGGCGGCCCGGCCTCGCGCGGCCGGTCCAGCAGCCCGAGCATCGCCACCACCCAGCACCAGCCCGCCGCCCCGAACACCGCCCGGGTCACCAGCGCGAACGGGCCCCACTCGGTGAACGGGTCGTCCAGGGCCAGGAATCCGGGCGCGGTCCCCGCGAACAGCACCAGCCCGGCCACTCCCACCGGCACGGCGAGCCGGCGCAGTGCGGCACGGACGCGTGCGTCGCCGGCCAGGGCGTAGCCGAAGAGGAAGAACACCAGGTACGCCCAGCGGTTCCAGCCCGCGAAGCCCTCCTCCATGTCCAAGAACGCGTTGATCGCTGCGAGCGGCAGGGCGGGCAGCAGGAGCAGCGCCGGGCGCCGCTCCACCGCCTGCCCCATGGGCTCGGTCCAGGCGGCCAGCGGCGCCGCGACCGGGGCCAGGAGCAGGCTGAAGGCGAGGAGCAGCACGACGAACCACAAATGCCCGGTCTCGAAGTGCTCCCCGTCGAGGACGAAGGGGAAATCGGCCGCGTCCAGGTGGACGGTGAGGAAGCGGGGCCAGAAACGCCAGTACGACTCGTCGTAGCCGGCGTCGGCGGCCCGCAGCCGCAGCCACTGGGGGAGCGGGCACAGGACGACCGTCGCGAAGACCAGCGGAACGCCCAGGCGCAACAGGCGTTCACGGGTGAAGCGGGCCGGCCCGCGGCGGCGGATCGAGTAGCGGGAGCCGAGCCCGGCGACGAGGAACAGCATGGGCATCGCCCACACGACCCCGAACCCGGCCAGCACGGTGACGGCGTCGGTCGTCTCCGCGTTCTTGACGTAGAAGTCGTCGTCCGGCGAGAAGACGAGGCCGGAGTGGAAGAAGACCAAGCCGAGGACGACGAAGACCCGCAGCGCGTCCAACTCGCCGCGCCGGGGAGCCGTGGCCGCTGCCTGCGTCTGAGCGCTCACCCGCCTCAGTGTGGAGGCGCGGCGGGGCTTCGCCCAGAGGAAGGGCTGCCTCCGGCACCGTCCGCCGGAGGCAGCCCCCCGCGTGCAACCGAAGCGGCCGCCTCTGAAGCCTCAGTGCACGCCGTGCGGGCGGAACTGGACGCTGATGCGCGGTCCCGTGGCGCGCGTGGTCTTCGGTACGGAGTGTTCCCAGGTCCGCTGGCAGGAGCCGCCCATCACGATGAGGTCTCCGTGCCCCAGCGGGCGGCGCACCGTCTCGCCGCCGCCCCGCATCGGACGCAGCAGCAGATCCCGGGGCGCGCCCACGGAGAGGATGGCGACCATCGTGTCCTCGCGCGCACCCCGCCCGATCCGGTCCCCGTGCCAGGCCACGCTGTCCCGGCCGTCGCGGTAGTAGCAGAGCCCTGCCGTGGTGAACGGTTCGCCCAGTTCCTCGGCGTAGTGCGCGGACAGTGAGTCCCGGGCCTGCGCGAGCGCAGGGTGCGGGAGTGCGTCGTCCACGCCGTAGAAGGCGAGCAGGCGCGGTACGTCGACCACGTGGTCGTACATCGTGCGCCGTTCGGCACGCCAGGGCACCTCGGCTGCGAGCTGTTCGAACAACGCGTCGGCCCCGCTGAGCCAGCCGGGCAGCACGTCGATCCAGGCGCCATGGGCGAGCCGCGTGCGACGGATCCCGGTCAGGGAGCCGAGCCGCAGCTCGTCGGTCTGGTCGAACAGGGAGCCCTGGAGGTGCGTGGCCATGCTTCCAGCGTACCCCCGAATCGAAAGTCTGTTCCCATCGAATGTCCGGCGGATCGCCGACGGACGCCCGACGGATGCCCTCCCGCCTCTTTGGATACATCTGTGTATCGGATACATTCACGTATCGAACGGAGGTCCCGAGATGGCGGTGGAGGAAACGGCCAGGCGCGTCACCAAGCGCCGCGTCCGCACGCGGGCCAACCTCCTCGACGCCGCCTTCGCGGTGTTCGCCGCCAAGGGGTTCGGCCGGGTCTCCATCGAGGAGGTCTGCGAGGCCGCCGGCTACAGCAGGGGCGCCTTCTACTCCAACTTCGACAGCCTGGACGAGCTGTTCTTCGCGCTCTACCGGCAGCGCGCGGACCTGATCGCGGAGCAGGTGTCCGGGGCGCTCGCCGTCGACGGCCCGGACCTGGACGTGCCGGCCGCCGTGGACCGGGTGACCGAGGTGCTGCTCCTGGACCGCGACTGGCTGCTGGTGAAAACGGACTTCCTGGTGCACGCCGCACGCGACCCGGCCGTCGCCCAGAGCCTGCTGGAGCACCGCGCGCGACTGCGCGGGGCGATCGCCGACCGGCTCGCCCGTGCGCGGGGACACACCGAACTGCCCGCCGCGCTCGGCGACATCGACGGCGCCGCCCACGCCGTGGTCGCCGCGTACGACGGCGTCACCACCCAACTGCTGCTGGACCGGGACATCGAGCACGCCCGCGTCTGGCTCGGACAACTGCTCACCGCGCTGCTCACCGACGGCAGCGACACCACCGCATGAGCGCACATGAGGACATGAGGAAGGGACGGTCGCCATGGATGCCGACGTCATCGTCGTCGGAGCGGGACTCGCGGGCCTGGTTGCCGCGAGCGAACTGACCAGCCGGGGCCGCAGGGTCGCGCTGGTGGACCAGGAGAACGCCGCCAACCTCGGCGGACAGGCGTTCTGGTCCTTCGGCGGGCTGTTCCTCGTCGACTCCCCGGAGCAGCGACGCCTGGGCATCAAGGACTCCCTCGACCTGGCCTGGAACGACTGGCAGGGCAGCGCCGGGTTCGACCGGGTGGAGGACGAGGACTCCTGGGCGGTGCGCTGGGCGCGCGCGTACGTCGAGTTCGCGGCCGGTGACAAGCGGGCCTGGCTGGACGGGCACGGCATCAAGTTCCTGCCCACGGTGGGCTGGGCCGAGCGCGGCGACCTGCGCGCCCACGGCCACGGCAACTCCGTGCCCCGGTTCCACATCGCCTGGGGCACCGGCACGGGCGTCGTGGAGCCGTTCGTGCGGTACGCCAAGCAGGCCGCGCGCGACGGGCTGCTCACCTTCTACCACCGGCACCAGGTCGACGAGCTGGTCATCGAGGAGGGCGCGGCACGCGGCGTGCGCGGCACGGTCCTGGCCGACGACCACTCACCCCGGGGTGTCGCCTCCAACCGTGACCGCGTCGGCGAGTTCGAGCTGACCGCGCAGGCCGTCGTCGTCACGACCGGCGGCATCGGCGCCAACCACGACATCGTCCGCCGCTACTGGCCCGAGCGGCTCGGCACCCCGCCCACCGAGATGGTCACCGGCGTCCCCGCCTACGTCGACGGGCGGATGCTGGACATCAGCGCGGAGGCGGGCGTACGGCTCGTCAACCGCGACCGCATGTGGCACTACACCGAGGGCCTGCAGAACTGGGACCCGATCTGGCCCGGCCACGGCATCCGCATCCTGCCCGGCCCGTCCTCCCTGTGGTTCGACGCCCTCGGCCGCCGGCTGCCCGACCCGTGCCTGCCGGGCTACGACACCCTCGGCACCCTCAAGCACCTGCGCACCGACGCGGACATCGCCGGGTACGACCACTCCTGGTTCATCCTCAGCCAGAAGATCATCGAGAAGGAGTTCGCACTGTCGGGCTCCGAGCAGAACCCCGACATCACCGCCAAGGACCGCGCCGGGTTCCTGAAGGAGCGGGTGCTCGGCAAGGGCGCCCCGGGGCCGGTGGCGGCCTTCCTGCGCAACGGCGCGGACTTCGTGACCGCGCCGAACCTGGAGCAACTGGTCGAGAAGATGAACCAGTTGACCGAGAAGCCGCTCCTCGACGTGGAGGGCATCCGGCGCCAGATCGAGGCCCGCGACCTGCAGATCGCCAACCCGTACAGCAAGGACGCCCAGGTGCAGGGCATCCGCAACGCCCGCCGCTACATCGGCGACCGCCTCGGCCGCGTCGCCACCCCGCACCGCATCCTCGACCCGGCAGCCGGCCCTCTGATCGGCGTCAAGCTGCACATCCTGACCCGCAAGACCCTCGGCGGCATCCAGACCGACCTCGACTCCCGCGCCCTCGGATCCGACGGCACCCCCATCGACGGCCTGTACGCGGCCGGTGAGGTCGCCGGCTTCGGCGGCGGCGGCGTCCACGGCTACAACGCCTTGGAGGGCACCTTCCTCGGCGGCTGCCTCTTCTCGGGCCGGGCGGCGGGCCGGGCCGCGGCGCGGCAGACGGGCTGAGGGTGGCGTACGGCCCGTCTCCTCAGGCGTCGAGGAGGCGGGCCAGCACGGCGGCGTGGCTCTGCTCGGGCGACTTGGACGCGGTGAGCAGCGTCACATCGCCCTTGCGTGCCAACTCCCGTACATGGTCGACGAGTTCGGCCGCCTCCGGCGCGGCGAGCTCCGCCTCGTACCGCTCGGCGAACTCCTCGTACGACCTGTCGTCCGCGTGGTACCAGCGCCGCAGCTCCGTGGACGGGGTGAGCCCCTTGGGCCACTCGTCCACCCGCGCGGCGTCCTTCGACAGACCGCGCGGCCACAGCCGGTCGACCAGGATGCGCACGCCGTCCTGTGGTTCGGGCGATTCGTAGACGCGGCGCACGCGAACGCTCACGGCGGTGCCTTTCTGGTGGGGGGGGCGGGCTGCCGGGAGCGTACTGCGAGGTGCGGTGCTTCTTGACCTGATGCAGGGCGAGTTCCGCGGAGATCACCCTTACTGTGAAGCCGTCTTGCACCCCCCACCGCAGGAGCGCATGTGTCACAGGCCGTCAGACGCACCTTCGTCCTCGGAACCGTCCCCCTCGCCGTCGTGGCGCTGCTCGCCGCCGCCGCGCCCCCCTCACCCGGCTCGCCCGGCGCCGGCGACCCCTATTTCCCGCTCGCCGGAAACGGCGGCTATCACGTCGGGCACTACGACCTGACCCTCCGTTACGACCCGGTCAGCCGCCATCTCGACGGCAAGGCGGTTCTCTACGCCCGTGCCACGCAGAAGCTCAGCCGCTTCAACCTCGACCTCAACGGGCTGAAGATCACGGGCCTCACCGTCGACCGCGACAAGGCGGGGTTCAGCCGCGACGGGCAGGAACTCACCGTCACCCCGCGCCGGACCCTGCACAAGGGGCAATGGTTCCGTGTCACCGTCGCCTACAACGGCAAGCCGAGCCCGGTCACCGACCCGGACGGCTCGCTCGACGGCTGGATCCCCACCGACGACGGCGCCTTCGTCGCGGGCGAGCCACAGGGCGCGATGACCTGGTTCCCGGCGAACAACCACCCCACGGACAAGGCGTCGTACGACTTCACGATCACCGTTCCCAAGGGCCGTACCGCGGTCGCCAACGGCGTCTTCCTGGGGCGGACGACCGCGCACGGACAGACCACGTTCCGCTGGCGCCAGTCCGAGCCGATGGCCGCCTACCTGGCCACGGCGACGGTCGGGAAGTTCAAGGTGGAGCGGTACACCACCCGCGACGGCATCCAGGTCTACAACGCCGTCGACCCGCGCGAGGCCGACGCCGCCGCGCCCGTCCTGAAGAAGCTGCCGTCCGTCCTGGAGTGGGAGAGCAAGCTCTTCGGGCCCTACCCGTTCCGTGCCGCCGGCTCGATCGTCGACCGGGCCCCGAACGTCGGCTACGCCCTGGAGACCCAGACGCGGCCCGTGTACGACGCGGCCCCCGACCTGAGCACCCTCGTCCACGAGAGCGCCCACCAGTGGTTCGGCGACTCGGTCACCCTGACCTCGTGGAAGGACATCTGGCTCAACGAGGGCTTCGCGACCTACGCCGAGTGGCTCTACGCCGAACAACACGGCGGCGACAGAGCGCAGAAGACCTTCGACGACCTGTACTCCCGGCCGGCGAGCGACGGACTGTGGGAGTTTCCGCCGGGCGACCCGGGCAGTGGTGCGAACATCTTCGGCACGCCCGTCTATGCCCGTGGGGCGATGGCTCTGCACCAGCTCCGCAAGGCCGTCGGGGACCCGGTGTTCTTCCGGATCCTGCGGGCCTGGGCCGCCGAGCACCGCGCCGGGCACGGTACGGCCGCCCAGCTCGTGCGCCTCTCGGAGCGGGTGTCGGGCAAGGACCTCGACGGCCTTTTCCAGACATGGGTGTACCAGCAGGGCAAGCCGGACGCACCCTAGAACCTGACGAGTTCCAAACAAGTGTCGGCGAAGGTCGACGCATGATCACACGCAGACCGCAGGTCGCCCTGCTCGCCGCCGCCCTCTTCCTCACCGGATGCGGGGGCGGCGCGGCGGCCACGCCGGAACGCCCGGCCGCCGCGTCCTCGACGAGCCCCGCGCCCCGGATCTCCCTGGAGGTGGCCCCGCAGCAGGTGCCGGGGCTGGGGCCCAAGACGTGGGCCGAGGTGCCGTCCCGGACGCGGCAGGTCGTCGTCGTCACCGGGCGTGGCAAGAACTCCCCGCTGTCCACGGTCGTCCTGTACGAGCGGACGGAGGCGGGCTGGCAGGCCGGTGAGAGTCGGCCCGCCCACAACGCGCTGCGCGGCTGGACCGACCACCATCGCGCCGGCGACCTGCGCTCACCTGTCGGGGTCTTCACCCTCACCGACGCCGGGGGCCTGCTCGCCGACCCCGGGACCAGGCTGCCGTACGACCACGGCGTCGGATTCACCGCCACCGGCACCGGCTTCGAGGGCGAGCCCCTCGCGGGCTCCTTCGACTACGTGATCGCCATCAACTACAACCGCGAGCCCGGCACTTCGCCCCTCGACTGGACCCGCCCGCTCGGGGCGGGCCGGGGCGGCGGCATATGGCTGCACGTCGACCACGACGGGCCCACACAGGGCTGTGTCAGCATCGCGCGCGAGCACATGAAGGAGCTGCTGCTGGCGCTCGACCCCGACCGGCATCCCGTCGTCGTCATGGGCGACGCCAGGTCACTCGCCCGCTGAACATTCCCCGAGCGCTTAGGATCCGCCGCGTGTGCGCACATGTGCTGGTCGCCGAGGACGACGAGATGCAGGCCGAACTCATACGCCGCTCCCTGCTGGCGGAGGGTCACACCGCCACCGTCGTCCACGACGGGTCGGCCGCCCTCGACGCGGTCCGGCGGCGACGGCCCGACCTCGTCGTGCTGGACCTCATGCTCCCGGTGATCGACGGCTTCGGGGTGTGCCGGGTGCTGCGCCGGAACCCCGAGAATCCAGACATCCCCGTGCTGATGCTGACGGCCCGGTCGGCCGAGGACGACGTCCTGCTCGGCCTCGAACTCGGCGCCGACGACTACATGACCAAGCCTTACAGTCCGCGTGAGCTGATGGCCCGCGTCCGCACGGTGCTGCGGCGCAGCGGACGCGGCGACGACCGGCGGGAGGAGGCCGTCCTGCGCGCCGCCGGGATCGCCGTCGACCCCGTACGGCACGAGGTGCGGTGCGACGGGGCGGCGGTGGAGTGCACGCCGGCCGAGTTCGAGATCCTGCTGGCCATGGCCGCCGAACCCGAACGGGTCTTCTCCCGGCGGCAGTTGCTGGAGTACACCCGGGGCACCGACAGGGCGTCCACCGAACGTGCCGTCGACGTCCACATCATGAACCTGCGCAGGAAGATCGAGGCCGACCCGCGCAGGCCCGTGCGGCTGCTGACCGTCTTCGGCGTCGGCTACAAGCTCAGCGGCGGCCGCGGATGACCGGGCCCGTCCCGCTGCGCAAACGCCTCCTGGTGCGGCTGCTGATCGCCACGGTGTTGATCGCCGTGTGCTCGGTGGCCGCGACGGCCTGGCTTGCCGTGGAGACCACCACCCGGGCACTGCGGGAGGAACAGGGGCAGGTCCTCGCGGAGGACATGGACGTCCTCGCCCGGCTCAGCGGCCATGCCGCGACCCACTCCGGGTGGGAGGGCGTCGAGGAGACGGTGCGTGCCCTGTCCGCGCAGACCGGGCGTCGTATCGCCCTGACCACCCCCGAGCGCCGGATCATCGCCGACTCGGCCCCGCCCGGCACCTCCCTGCCGCCGCGCGCCGCCGCCACCGTCGACCCGTTGCGCATCGACACCTACACGGCGCGGGGAGCACAGCGCAGCGGCATCGATCCGCGGGTGGTGGGGCCGTACCGGGTGACGGGTGAGGAGAGGGCCCGGCTGGAGAAGCTCGCCAAGGTCCGGCAGATGTGCTTCGCGCGCCACGGCTACGAGGCCGACGTCGTGCAGACGCCGAGCGGCCGTCCGGTCGTCACCGATCACGACGGACCCGTCGCGGGCGGCCAGGTGCCCGACGCGTGCGCCGACGGGCTGCTCAACACCCCGACGCCCACCGAGGAGAAGGCCCTGGCCGACCTGGCCGAGCGCTCCCGCGCCTGTCTGGAACAGCACGGTCTGAGCCCCGGCACGCACGTCTTCGGCGCGGTCGACGTGACCGACCGACGCCTGGGCACCCGGTACCTCATGGGCAAGGTCGCCGGGCCCGGAGACCGCGAGGCCCTGCGCGAGGCGGAGGAGTGTGCCGACGCCGCGCGCCGCGCCCAGCTCGACCCCTACGTCGCCCCCGTCGCCGAACTGTTCCTCGGCGGCGGGGACACCACCGCCGTCCGGTTCGACATGTCCCCGGCGAACAAGGCCAAGGTCGTCGGCGCCGCCGGACTGGTGCTGGCCGTCACCGTGGCCGTGACCGCCGTGGTCGCCACCCGGCTCGTCCGGCCCCTGCGGGCGCTGACGGAGGCGGCCCAGCAGCCGCCCGAGCTGCATGTACGGGTCCCGGTCACCACCCGGGACGAGACCGGCATCCTCGCCGCGGCCTTCAACGAACTCGCCGAGCGGCGCGAGCGGTTGGAAGCCCAGCGCAAGGCGATGGTCAGCGACATCGCCCATGAACTGCGCAGCCCGCTCACCAACATCCGCGGCTGGCTGGAAGTCACCCGCGACGGCGTCGTCGACCCCGCCCCCGCCCTGCTCGACTCCCTGCACGAGGAGGCCCTCGTCCTCCAGCGCGTCATCGACGACCTCCAGGACCTCGCCGCCGCCGACGCCGGCACCCTGCGCCTGCACCGCGAGCCGGTCCGCGCCGACGAACTCCTCCACCAGGTCGCCGCCGCCCACCGCGTCGCCGCCGACACGGCCGGCGTCACCCTGCGCACCACGGCGTACGGGACCCCGTGGCTGGACGCCGACCCGGTCCGCATGCGTCAGGTGCTCGGCAACCTCGTCTCCAACGCCCTGCGGCACACACCGGCCGACGGCACCGTGACGCTCGCCGCCCGGCGTGACGGCGACGACGTCGTCCTCTCAGTCACCGACACGGGGGCCGGTATCGCCCCCGCGGACCTGCCGTACGTCTTCGACCGGTTCTGGCGCGCGGAGAAGTCCCGCAGCCGACGGACCGGAGGCAGCGGGCTCGGCCTGCCGATCGTCCGGCACCTGGTCGCCGCGCACCAGGGGACGGTCACGGCGGCGAGCGAGCCCGGCGCCGGGTCCGTGTTCACGATGCGGTTGCCGGCCGCCGCCGAGCCCGACGGCACGGCTCCGTGACCCATGGGTCATCCGGCCTGTTGTCGCAGCGCCCTTCGCTCGGCCTCGCTCTTGCCACCCCAGATCCCGATGAACTGGTCCATGTCGAGCGCCCAGCGCAGACACTGCTCGCGGACCGAGCAGCGCCGGCAGACGGCCTTCGCCTGCTGCGTCTGCAACACGGTCGGCCCGGAGGTGCCGATCGGATAGAAGAGGTCGGGGTCCTCATGGCGGCAGGCGGCGTGGTCTCGCCAGTCGTCCATCAAAGTCACCTGCGATCGTGGAACGTGCCCTCGGTGGATGCATTACTCGTTTTCGAGTCGCCTGTCGATGCGCAAGTGAAACCCCGTTGGGACCCGGCGGATTCGGTCACTGTTCGCGCATGCCCCACGGAGAGCCGTACGCGGTCAGCAGATCCAGGAACGGCCGGGCCGGGAAGGCCTCCGGGCCCAGCACCCCCGCACCGGACCAGGCGCCGGTGGCCAGGAGTTCGAGGGCGACGACCGGGTTGACGGCGGTCTGCCACACCACGGCCTGGCTGCCGTACTCCGCCATGGACCACTGGTTGTCGACCACGTGGTACAGGTACACCTCGCGCGGCTTCCCGTCCTTGACGCCCCGCACCCAGGTGCCCGCACAGGTCTTGCCGTGCATGCGCTCACCCAGCGTCGCCGGGTCCGGCAGACACGCGGCGACGACGTCCCGGGGCGAGACCCGCACCGGCCCGTCGGCGCCCGGCACGGTCACCGGCTCGGTGCGGTCCAGGCCCAGCAGGTGCAGCGTCTTCAGCGTGTTGACGAACTCCTCGCCCAGGCCGTACTTGAAGGTCACCCGGCGCGCGTCGACCCAGCGCGGCATCAGCAGCACCTCCTCGTGCTCCACGTTCACGCACTCGACCGGCCCGATTCCCTCGGGGAAGTCGAACACCTCCGGCTCGCTGAAGGGTTCCGTGGTGAACCAGCCGCGCCCGGCCTCGTAGACCACCGGCGGGTTGAGGCACTCCTCGATCGTGGTCCAGATACTGAAGGACGGCGCGAAGTCGTAGCCGTCGACAGTGAGGTTCGCGCCGTCGCGGACGCCGATCTCCTCGATCTCGTCGAAGAGCTCGTCGGCCGCGTACCGGGCGAACACGTCCGACATCCCCGGCTCCACACCCATGCCGACGACGGCCAGCGCACCCGCCTTCTCCCAGTCGGCCGCCTGCTCGAACTGGGCGTCGCCCAGCTTGACCCCGCACTCCTCGTAGGGCCGCTCCGGATGCGGCCGCGACAGCGACATCGCCATGTCGACGTACGTGGCCCCGGCCGTGCGCGCGGCCTGGAACAGCGGCATCACGAAGCGCGGGTCGGTGGCGTTGAGGAGCACGTCGCAGGCGTGCCGTTCCAGCAGCGCGGCCACCGCCGCCTCGTCGCCCGCGTCCACGCGCTCGGCCCGGAACCGGGCGTCGCCGCCCAGCGCCGCCACGGCCGCCTCGGCGCGCGCGAGGTCGTAGTCGGCGACCACCATCGCCTCGAAGAACGGACGCCGGGCCGCGATCCGGGTGACGGCGGTGCCCACACCGCCGGCGCCCACGAGCAGTACACGCATGACATGACTCCCTCGACTGAAGGTCACTGAAGGTCTACGACGTGGTGGGGCCCCGCCGGAGATACAACGCCGCTCGGTCACGTAAGGTCAATGGCGTTGGCATAAGGCGAAGAGTGCGGCGTACGGACGGAGTGCATCGTGCCGAAACCGGTCGTTCCCGAGGAGAAGCGGCGCCGACGCCGTCCCACGAAGAGCGGCACCGTGCTGTCCGAGCGGCTCATCGTCGAGACGGCGCTGCGCATGCTGCGCGAACACGGCAGCGCCGGTCTCACCGCGCGCCGCCTCGGCCTGGCCCTCGACGCCGACCCGAGCACGCTGTACCGGTACTTCCGCGGCATGGACGACCTGACGCTCGCCATCGGTGACGCCCTCATCGGCCGGGCGCTGGACGGCTGGCAGCCGACGGGGGAGTGGCGGGAGGACCTGCGCACCGTCGGGCTGCGCATCCACGCGGCGTACGTGGCCCATCCGCAGGCCGCCGTGCTGACCACGAACCGGGTCACCGGGCGCGCCAACGAACTCGCCGCGGACGAGGCCGTGTTGGACATTCTGCGCAGGGCCGGCCTCCCGCTGCCGGACACCGTGCGCATCTACCACGCCTTCATCGACCAGACCCTGGCCTTCGCCGCGCTGGACGCCGCGTCCCTGACCCTGCCGAGCGACTCGCTGCGCGCCGACGAGGACATGTGGCGCTCGACCTACGCGCGGCTGCCGCGCACCACGCATCCCCGGATCGCCGAGGCGGCGCCCCTGCTGGCGACGCGGATGGTGACCAGCGCCTATCCGACGGCGCTGGAGATGCTGCTGGACAGCGTGGCCGCGCAGTTGGAGGCGTTGCGGTAGGGCTCCGCCTGAGGTGCCGTGGTGCACCGTCCTGCTCGTCGCGGACGCCTGGCGTGTCCGCAGTCTGAGAAAATTCATCCCACATGCTCGACGTCCGGTGCCATAGTGATCCCTGGTTCCCGATAGGTGTAACGAGCAACCAGGAAGCCCGTGGACACGAGCGAGAGCAGCACCGAAGAGCAGCCGGCGTCTACCGCCAAGGCGCCCGCACCCGCCCGGCGCGGCTGGCGCCGCTGGGCCATGGACACCCGGCCCTTGCGCCGCCCGGCCTACCGCCGCCTGTGGTCCTCGACCATCGTCACGGCCGTCGGCAGCCAGCTCACCGCGGTCGCGGTGCCCAAGCAGATCTACGACATCACCGGCTCCTCGGCGTGGGTCGGCGCCGCGAGCCTCGCCGGACTCCTGCCGCTCGTGGTGTTCGCGCTGTGGGGCGGTGCCGTCGCCGACAGCATGGACCGGCGCAGGCTGCTGCTGATCACCAACATCGGCATCGCCGTCACGTCGGTGCTGTTCTGGCTCCAGGCCGTCACCGGTCTCGACTCGGTGGCCGCGCTGATGGTGCTGCTGGCCGTGCAGCAGGCGTTCTGGGGGCTCAACGCCCCGGCCCGCAACGCCTCCATCGCCCGCCTGGTCCCGGCCGACGAACTGCCCGCCGCGAGCGCCCTCGGCTCGACCGTCATGCAGACCGGCCAGGTGGTCGGGCCACTGCTGGCCGGTGTGCTCATACCGGTCATCGGCCTGGCCGAGCTGTACCTCATCGACGCGCTCGCCCTGTGCGTCACCGTCTGGGCGGTCGTACGGCTGCCCGCCCTGCCGCCACCGGCGGGCGCGGAGGGCACGACGAAGCGGCGCGCGGGCGTGCGCGAGATAGCGGAGGGCTTCCGCTACATCGCCCTGCACAAGGTGCTGTTGCTGTCCTTCCTGGCCGACGTCATCGCGATGGTCTTCGGCATGCCCCGCGCCCTGTTCCCCCAACTGTCGAGCCAGACCTACGCGTCGTACGGCGAAGGGCTGGCCCTCGGTCTGCTGTTCGCGGCGATCCCCATCGGCGCGGTGGCCGGCGGGCTGTTCTCCGGCACGTTCTCCCGGGCCCGCCGGCACGGCTGGATGGTGATCGGCGCGGTCGTCGTCTGGGGCGCCGCCATCACCGGGTTCGGGCTGAGCGGCAGCCTGTGGCTCGCGGTGGCGTTCCTGGCCCTGGCCGGGGTCGCCGACATGGTCTCCATGGTCTTCCGCGGGGCGATCCTGCTCTCCGCCGCCAGCGACGAGATGCGCGGCCGGATGCAGGGCGTGTTCACGGTCGTCGTCGCCGGCGGACCGCGACTCGCCGACGTTCTGCACGGCACGGCGGGCTCGGCCTTCGGCCCCCGTACCGCGACCGTGGGCGGCGGCCTGCTGGTCGTCGTCCTCATGCTGGGCCTGGCCGCCGCGGTGCCTGCCCTGCGCCGCTACCGCGTCTGACACGCACACGGCATCCGACGTCGCAGAGCACACACGGCATGCGCGACGCGGCTGAGCGCACCACCTCCGAAGCTCAGAGCACGCTGCGCCGGTGCTGCCCGTAGTGCTCCATCAGCTTGCCGCGGGTCATTTCCAGCCGGTGCGCGAGGATTTCGGCGACGTGCCGCACCAGCGACATCCCGAGCCCCGGATCCTCCTCGCACAGCCGCAGCACCGCCGCCGCCTCGAACTCGTAGGCCCGTACGGGGCTGAAGGCCTCCGCGCCGAAGTCCCACTGGTACGGAGGGAACAGCCAGGACCAGCCGAGCAGGTCGCCGGCGCCGAGGCTCGCGACGGTGACCCGCTGCAGGGACGTCACGCGCTGGTCGAGGGAGACGGCGCCCGAGCGGATGACCCAGAAGCGGTCGGCCGTGCCGCCCGCCTCGAAGATCCGGGCGTCCTCCGGAAAGGAGACCTCCCGTGCGAGGGACATGAGGCGCTCGCGCTGAGGCGGTGGAAGTGCGGTCAGCAGTTTGATCGCTTTGGTCATGACACAGGGCTCCTCGCCGATGAGTGAGGTTCCGGTGCTTCCCTGCGTCCATTTCAGCCGCTGCCGGCCCGCTGAGCACCTCGGCGGAGGACGGTTTCGGCCGGGAATCTCGCGCGGCAGGTCGTCGAGGGCATGAAAAAGCCCTGGCTGGACGGGGGAAGCCAGCCAGGGCCGTAGGTGGTGGTGCACGGGGGACGGTTGCGGTCCACCCCGTGACCACGTATGGATGAACCGTAAACCATCTCGGGGGATTCTGCGTACCTGAGACCGGGTCACGTGACCGGTTTCACTCGATTTCGGGTTTCGGGCCCGCTCGGATGCCTGTCAGGTCCCTTCGGATCCCGGTCAGGTCCGCTCGGAGTGCCTGCCCGGGGTGAGGACCTCGTCCAGCACCGTGATCACGGTCTCGTAGGCCAGTGTCCGTACGGCGGCGTCGCGGGCGGCCTCCGGATCGGTCGACCTCAGTGTCTCGCTCCGTGCCCGCCACGTCCGCTCCTCCTGCCGGGCGCAGGTCCTGGCGCGCTGCATCCGCCGCAGCAGTTCGTCTGAGTCCACGACATCGGTCATGCCCTACGCGTACCCCGTATCGCCCCGATGACCGGTCATCCCTCCGGTGCCTTCACGGCCACGCCCAAGGGACGGGCCAGACCGGCCACGCCCTCGTCGAGGCGTTGCAGATGCCGCAGGACGCGGTCGGTGACCCGGCCGTAGCGCGCCGCGCCGGGGACGTCCGGTCCCAGGAGGGAGGCGATGCTCGGGCCCGTCTCGATCCCGTCCGGGGCGTGGTCGCCGCTGACGTGCGCGGAGATCACCTCGATGTTGTGCGCGACACGGCCCGCGGCCCCGCGCAGCCGGGGATCCGCCGCGATGGAGGGGTGGGTCGGCAGCAGCTCGGCCGTCGCGGCCAGGGAGCGCGCGTGGTACGCGCACGTCTCCAGCAGCGCGACGACATAGCGGGCGGTCTCCCGCCGTGCCCGCAGGGGCGTCACCGGATGCGTGAGGGGCTGCGTGGCGGCCCGCAGGTCGGCCAGCGCCTGGTCCAGGTCGCGCGCCTGGTCGAGCAACTCGACGGGCGGTCCGCCGCTGAGCTGGTCGACGGCGCTGCGGGTGACGTCGCCGAGCCGTTCCAGCACGGTGGCGAGGAGTTCGTTCGTACGGCGGTCGGTCTGCACCGGCAGGACGAACGCGGCCGCGATCACCCCGCAGGCCGCGCCGAGCGCCGTCTCCTCGATGCGCAGCACGAGCACCGAGAGGCTGTAGGTGTGCAGCAGGGTGTAGAGCAGCCCCAGCGCCGCGGTGACGAAGAAGGACACCAGCGTGTAGGACAGCGGTGCCGAGTAGAACATCGCGAAGACGAACAACAGCACCAGCGCGAACGCCGTCCAGGTGTGGTGACCGACGGCCCCCGCCAGCACGATGCCGGCCAGGACACCGAGGACGGTGCCCAGCAGGCGGCGGTAGCCCTTGACCAGGATCTCGCCGGTGGACGCGGTGTTCAGGAACACGATCCAGCAGGTCAGCACCGCCCAGTACCAGCGGTCCCGCGACAGCAGCTCGCCGCCCACGATGGCCAGCGTCGACCCCACGGCGACCTGTACGGCGGCCCGCGTGGTCGGACGCCGCAGGCCTCCGGGCTGCTCCGGCGGCTCCTCCTCGTCGGCGTCGAGCACGGCGTCCTCCGCGTCCAGCTCTTCGCGCGAACGGGCCGTGGCCGGGGTGTCGTCCGCCTCGTCCTGGGCCCCGCCGAGGGCGATCCGCAGCCCCAGGACCGCGCGGGCGGCCTCGCCGATGCGCCGGAAGACGTCCTGCACGGCGGGGGAGGCGGCGGGCAGGTTCTCCTCGTCGCGATAGCCGAGGAGCCGGTTGCGCAGGTGGGACACCGAGGTACCGAAGGCCTGGTCGACGGGGCGCAGGACGAGCAGGCGCAGCGCCTCCAGGTCACGTCGGAGCGTCGCGGTCGCCATGTCCCGTACGGGCTGCCGCCCGCCCGAGGGGACGGGCGCGTCCGGCAGATGCAGGGTCAGCGTGTCCACCCGCTCGGCGCCGCGTGCGCGCAGCAGCGACAGCCCCAGACGCTCGGCGGTGATCTCGGCGTCCGCGACGCGCCGCTGGATCAGCCGGGCGCCGCTCTCGTCGGTGGTTCCCTCCTCCAGCCGGCCCTGGATCAGCAGCGCCGTCTCGTGCAGACGCGCGGTGCCCTCGCGCACGCGCTCCAAGGCCCGGTCCGCCTCTTCCGGGCCGGCGTCGAGCAGATCGAGCTGCGCCGCCAGCAGCTGAGCCAGCCGGGCGCGGAAGGCCTCGCGCAGCCGCTGGAGCACTCCCGTCGGCGTCTCGGGGACGAGGACGAAACGCACCAGCGCGCTGCATCCGAAGGCCACCGCGACCGCTGCGTACAGCTCGGGCAGGTCGTCCACGGTGGCGCCGACGAAGAGGGACATGAAGTAGATCTGGAAGCCGATCAGGCCCAGTGCGGTCCCTCGGTCGCCGAACCTGCGGCCGTACACGGCACAGAAGATGAGCGCGACGAAGACCAGGTCGCCGACCAGGACGTGGCGGTGCAGAACCGCCGCCAGCGTCATGGACGCCAGCGCCACCGGGAGGCCCAGGGCGAGGGTGGCGGCCTGCGGCCCGCGCTGCTTCTCCCGGATGGCGAAGGTGGCGACCATCGCGGCCAGGGCCCCCGCCACCAGGTGCGGTACGTCGGTGCCCAGCAGGGCGAGCACGGCGATCGCGAGGGCGATCGCGCCGGCCGTCCGCAGCCCCGCGGCCAGTCGCAGCAGCCCCGGGTCCGAGGCCGCGACACGGTCCCGCAGGCGCGCCCGGACCGGCCGAACAGCTGCCTTCACGTCGCCGTACTCTCGCCCGCGCTCTCGCGTCTCCCGCCTCTCTCCCGTCTCCCGCTCGTTCCCGTTCACGCCGCGTGCCACGAGCCGCGATTCAGCGAGGCAGTCACCTCGTTCAGCCGGACGCCCCTTCCGCGCCGCCCTTCCCGCCGACCTGCGCCCGCACCTGCTCCGGCGTCAGATAGGCATGGACGAACTCGAAGTCCTTCAGCTTGGCCGGGCTGCGGGACAGGAACCCGGTGCGCACGAAGTCGTCCCCGGCGACGGCGTTGAGCAGCCAGTTCGTCATGACACGGGTCTTGGCCACGTTGGTGCGCAGAGCCGACCAGTGGTAGCCGCGGGCGACGGCCATCGCCGGCAGACCCTTCAGCTCGATGCCGATGGGCTTGGAGACGGCGTCGCGGCCGCCGAGGTCGACGACCAGGCCGAGGTCCTTGTGCTTGTACGGCCGCAGCGGCTGGTCGCGCAGAGCGGCGATGACGTTGTCGGCCACGACCTTGCCCTGGCGCATGGCGTGCTGGGCGGTCGGCGGGCAGACGGCGCCCTCCTCGTCCTTGGCCACATCGGGCACGGCCGCGGCGTCGCCGAGCGCGAACACACCGTCGTGCCCGGGCAGGTTCATCTCGGCGGTGACCGCGAGCCGTCCCCGGACCGTCTCCGCGCCCAGCGTGCCGATCAGCGGGCTGGCGACGACACCGGCGGTCCAGATCAGCGTGCGGGTGGGGATCACCCGGCCGTCGGTGAAGGTGACCTCCTCGGGGCCCGCCTTCGCGATGGACACGCCCAGGGAGATCTCGATGCCGCGCTTGCGCAGGATCTTCTGCGCGTCGTCGCCGAGCTTCTCGCCCAGCTCGGGCATCAGCCTCGGCGCGATGTCGATCAGATGCCACCTGATGAGGCTCGGATCGAGCCGCGGATAGCGCTTGACCGCGTTGTGCGTCAGCATCTGCAGGCACGCGGCGGTCTCGGTGCCCGCGTATCCGCCGCCGACCACCACGAACTGCAGCCGTGCCGCGCGCTCGTCGGGGTCCTGGCTGGCGTCGGCGAGGTCGAGCTGGGAGATGACGTGGTCGCGCAGGTAGGCGGCCTCCGCGAGCGTCTTCATGCCGTACGCGTGGTCCGTCAGCCCGGGGATGTCGAAGGTGCGGGTGACGCTGCCGGGGGCCAGCACGATGTAGTCGTACGGCTCGTTGACGATCTTGTCGGTGATGGTGCGCACGACGCAGACCTTGGCCGCGAGGTCCACGCCGATGGCGCCGCCCGGGATGATCCGGGTGCGGTACTTGCGGCTGCGGCGCAGCGAGACGGCGATCGACTGGGGCGTCAGGACGCCGGAGGCGACCTGGGGCAGAAGTGGCAGATAGAGCTGGTAGGAGGACGGCGTCACCAAGGTGATCTCGGCCTCGTCGGGGGAGAGTTTGCGTTCCAGCCGGCGTACGCAGCCGACTCCGGCGAAGCCGGCGCCAACCACCAGGATCCTGGGTCGTGTCACGGTGATCATCCCTTCTGCGGCTCCAGGCGGTCTGCCTCGACGACGTTCGCCTTCCCCTGGATCGCGGCTTCGCACGCCTCGATCCCACCGCGCCACCGGTCGTTCCGCCAGCCGGGAGCAGCAGGCAGACGAATACGTCGTCAGCCACCTTGCCCCAACCCACGCGGGGGCACACCGGTTCGGTGGTGAAAGACGTGTACGCGTGATCTCTTGACGGTTTGTTGGTCTGGACCTAACGTCCGACTCGCCCGTCCAAATCAGGGACTGTAGTTCATGTGTATGAACAGGAGGCAATATGCTCGCACGCCTGCGCGCCCTCACCGTCACCTCGGCGCTGTGCGCCACCTCCTTGCTCGCCGCCCCGCACGCCTTCGCCGAAGTCGAGCCCGGCGGCTGGCAGTCGGTGTCCCCCGGCTTCTCCGTGCAGGAGCGGGGCTGTGGCCAGGTCGACGGCCTGACGTTCCGGCTCACCTGCTCCACCGCGAGCGGCGACCAACGGGCTGAACGCCGCTATGCCACCTACACCGGCGGAACGCGCCAGTTCGAGGGCTACTTCCGCATCACCAGCCTCAGCGGCACCCGGATCAGCCTCAAGCAGACCTTCCACGAGTCCGGATCCGGCCCGTACTTCATGCTTGCCGTCGAGCGCGGCGGCAGGCTGTACGCGGTGCACGGCGGCACCACGCTCTCCAACGCCGGGACCGTCGGAGCCACGGTCCGCGTCAACACCGTCCACCAGGTCGGCGCCGAGCACCGCACCTACATCAACGGCTCGCTAAAGCACAGCTACGCGAGCCCCGGCGGCAGCTTCTACGACAAGTTCGGCGCCTACCGCACCAACAGCGGCAGCGGGCCGGCCACCGTGGAGTGGAGCGGCATCCGCTTCTGGCGCAAGTAGCGGCCGTCGTATGCGAGGAACGGCGCGCATCGCAGCGTCGGCAGCGCTGGTCCTGGCGCTGTCGGCCTGCTCGGCCTCCCCGGCCGGCACGGAACAGCCCTTGCGGGGCGTCCTCGCGACGCCCACCGACATCGACCTCGACTGGACGGACGGCCGGCCAGGAGTCGCCGGCCACATGCTGGAGTTCGCGACCGAGGAAACGGGCCCCTACACCGTCCTGGACTATCTGCCCTTGCACGTGACGAACTACCGCCACCCCGACCTCATGCCGAACACCACGTTCCGCTACCGCCTGCGGACCTACCGAGGCCCCGTGTCCCGGCCGGTCCGCGCCGAACTGCCGGACGGCATCCGCTTCACCTGGACCGACACCTCCCCGGACGAGGACGGATTCCTCCTGGAGATGCGCGAGGAGAACAGCGGCAGATACGACCCCGTCGCCGTCGTCGATCCGGACGTCACCGCAACGACGCTGGTCACCCTGCCCGGCGAGAAGCGCGCCTCCTTCCGGATCCGCGCCTTCGTCCTCGCGGAGCGGTCCAACGTCGTACGGCTCACCACGGGCGGGTAGCCGCGCTCAGCGGAAGACGTTGTCCGCGTCGTCCCAGAGCGCGAGCTCGTCCGACAGCTGCTCCCGGGGCGCGCGCGAGCGGGCCTGGTACATCGCGTCGATCTGCAGGGCGTAGTGCCGCACGATCGCGTCCCGGCGCAGCTTCATCGACGGCGTCAGCAGACCGCTGGCCACGTCGAACGGTTCCGGCAGCACCCGGAACACACGGATCGACTCCGGGCGCGAGACCGCGCTGTTGGCGGCGGCCACGGCCCGGGCGATCTCCTCCCGCAGCGTGTTCTCCTCCCGTGCCTCCCGGATCCGCGCGTCGCTGCGCACCGCGAGGTTCTCGCGCCAGTACGCCAGGAAGTCCGGGTCCAGCGTGATCAGGGCCCCGACACAAGGCCGGTTGTCGCCCACCACCACCGCCTGATGCACCAGCGGATGCATTCTGAGCCGCTGCTCCAGGAGCGCCGGGGAGACGCTCTTGCCGCTGCTCGTGACGATGACGTCCTTCTTGCGCCCGGTGATCGTGAGATAGCCGTCGGAGTCCAGCCGCCCGAGGTCCCCGGTGGCCAGCCAGCCGCCACGCAGCGCCGCCCGCGTCGAGGCCTCGTCGTGGACGTAGCCCTGGAACACCGAAGGACCCCGCACCAGGATCTCCCCGTCGTCGGCCACCCGGATGTCCATGCCGGGCAGTGCCTGCCCGACCGTCCCGGACATCTCCCGGCCCACCGGCTGGGCCGTGACACCGCCGCTGGTCTCCGTGAGCCCGTACCCGTCGTTCACGTAGATGCCGACGCCCTCGTAGAAGAGGGACAGTTCACGGTTCAGGGACGAGCCGCCGGACGTCCCGAGCATCACCCTGCCGCCCAGCGCGGCACGGAACTTGCGGTACACCGTCCGCTCGTACAGGGCGTGTTGCAGCCGCAGATCGAAGCCGGGCCCCGGCCCTCCGCCCAGCCGCTGCCGTTCCAGGGCCGCCGCGAAGTCCCGCGCGGTGTCGGCGGCCCGCTCGAACAGCGCGCCCCGGCCCGCCTGTTGGGCCGTGCGCAGGGCGTTCTTGTAGATCTTCTCGAAGATCGACGGCACGGCGCAGAAATAGGTGGGCCTGAAGGTGCGCAGGGCAGCCGACAGCGACTCCTCGCGCAGGTCGGGTTCGTGGCCCATCATCATGCCGCCGCGGATGCACAGGGTCTGCAGCAACAGCCCGTACACATGGGAGAAGGGCAGGAAGGCGAGAACGGACGCCTGCCCTCCCGGCGGCACCACCTTGTGGCCCCAGCCCGCGAGCAGCGTGTCGCAGGGGCTCGCCAGATTCCGGTGACTCAGCGCGCAGCCCAAGGGCCGGCCCGTCGTGCCGGAGGTGTAGGCGACGACCGCGGTGGAGTCCGGCAGCACGATACGGCGCAGCGACTCGACCGTGGTGAGCGGAATGAACTCACCCCGCTCCACGAGCTGTTGCAGCCCTCCCGCGTCCAACTGCCAGACATGGCGCAACTGCGGCAGCGATCCGCACACCGAGCCCACCGTCATGATCGCCTGCTCGTCCTCGACCACGACGGCCACGCACTCGGCGTCCCGCAGGATCCACTCGACCTGGTCGCGCGACGCCGTCGGATAGATCGGGACCACCTCGGCGCCCACCACCCACAGCGCGTAGCTGAACACCGTCCACTCGTACCGGGTGCGCGCCATGATGGCCACGCGGTGGCCCGGCGAGACACCGGACGCGATCAGCCCCTTGGCCAGATCGGCCACCTCGTCGCGCATCTCGACGGCCGTCACCTCCTCCCAGGTGGTGGAGGAGGGGTCGGGGCGGCGCGCCAGCAACGGCAGCATGGGATTGTGGGCCGCCGTCTCGAAGACGCTGTCGGCGAGCCCGCCGGTCAGGGACGTGACGGTGGGGGGAGCGAGGCCGAGATCGCGCATGCGCTGCTCCTGTTGCGTACCGGGTGTGACGTCACCGATGAGTTCCGTTATCGGCGGTGCCCGAATCTAGCCCAGCCGCGAGCGGACGGTGCCCGGAACTGACAATTGACCCCCGTTCGGTGATCTCGGCCTCAGGGGCGGGGCGAGAGCCACACCGTGGCCAGCGGTGGCAGCGTCAGCCGGATGTGCCCGTCCTGCGGCTTCACCGGGTCGGGGTTGGTGACATCGCTCCCGCCGTAGCGCGCGGCATCGGTGTTGAGGGTCTCCTGCCAGGCGACGACGTGGTCCGGCGCCCAGAGGCGGTAGTCGTGGCGCACCACGGGGGAGAAGTTGCTGACCGCGAGCAGCGCGGTGCCGTCGGCACCGAAGCGCAGAAAGGCGAAGACGTTGTCGTCGGCCGCGTCCCCCAGCACCCACTGGAACCCGCCCGGGTCGGTGTCCCGCTCCCAGAGGGCCGGAGTCGCCCGGTAGAACGCGTTGAGGTCACGGACCAGATCCTGCACGCCCCGATGGTCACCCGCCCACGCGTACCCGGGATCGAGCAGCCACCACTCGGGGCCGTGCGCCTCGGACCATTCCGCGCCCTGCGCGAACTCCTGCCCCATGAACAGGAGTTGCTTGCCGGGGTGGGCCCACATGAAGCCCAGGTACGCGCGGTGGTTGGCACGGCGCTGCCACCAGTCCCCGGGCATCTTGGAGACCAGCGCCTGCTTGCCGTGCACGACCTCGTCGTGGGAGATGGGCAGGACGTAGTTCTCGCTGTAGGCGTACACCATCGAGAACGTCATCTCGTTGTGGTGGTACTTGCGGTGCACCGGCTCCTTGGCGACGTACTCCAGCGAGTCGTGCATCCAGCCCATGTTCCACTTCAGCCCGAACCCCAGCCCGCCGCTGTCGGTCGGCCGGGTCACCCCGCCCCAGGCGGTCGACTCCTCCGCGATCGTCACGACCCCGGGGTTGCGCCGGTACACGGTCGCGTTCATCTCCTGCAGGAACGCCATCGCGTCCAGGTCCTCCCGCCCGCCGTAGGCGTTCGGCGCCCACTGCCCGGAGTCCCGCGAGTAGTCGAGGTAGAGCATCGAGGCGACGGCGTCCACCCGCAGCCCGTCGATGTGGAACTCCTCGCACCAGTACGTGGCGTTGGCGACCAGGAAGTTGCGGACCTCGGTACGCCCGTAGTCGAACTCGAACGTCCCCCAGTCCGGGTGCTCGGCCCGCCGCGCGTCCCCGGGTTCGTACAGCGGGTCCCCGTCGAAGCGGCTCAGCGCCCAGTCGTCCTTGGGGAAGTGGGCGGGCACCCAGTCCACGATCACCCCGATGCCGGCCTGGTGCAGGGCGTCGACCAGGTACTTGAAGTCGTCGGGGGTGCCGAGGCGGGCCGTGGGCGCGTAGAAGCTGGTGACCTGGTAGCCCCAGGAACCGGCGAAGGGGTGCTGCGCGACGGGCATGAACTCGACGTGGGTGAAGCCGAGGTCGTTGACGTACGCGGGCAGTTGCTCGGCGAGTTCGCGGTACGTCAGGCCCGGACGCCAGGACGGGAGATGCACCTCGTAGACCGAGAACGGCGCCTGGTGCACCGGGACGTCACCCCGGTGCGCCATCCACCGCTCGTCGCCCCACTCGTAGTGCGAGGCGTGCACGATCGACGCCGTGTCCGGCGGGACCTCCGCACGGCGCGCCATCGGATCGGCCTTGAGGAACCGGCCGCCGTACCGGGAGGTGATCTCGAACTTGTACCGGGCGCCCTCGCCGATGCCCGGCAGGAACAGCTCCCACACCCCGGACGCCCCGAGGGACCGCATCGGGAACGCCGTACCGTCCCAGCAGGTGAAGTCCCCGGCGACCCGCACGCCCTGGGCGTTCGGCGCCCACACCGTGAAACGGGTGCCGGTCACGCCCTGGTGGGTCATCGGCTCGGCGCCCAGCGCCTTCCACAGCTCCTCGTGCCGACCCTCGCGGACGAGGTGCAGGTCGAGCTCGCCGAGGGCGGGCAGGAAACGGTACGGGTCGTGGACCTCGCGCTCGTCGGACCCGTCCTCCGCGTACGACACGAGCAGGGTGTACGCGGGGATCGCGTCCAGCGGCAGTACGCCGGAGAAGAGGCCGCCGCCCTCCGAGACCAGCCCGGTGCGCTCGCCGTCGACCACCACGCTCACCGCACGCGCGAACGGGCGCAGCGCCCGGAAGGCGATCCCGCCGGGCACCGGATGGGCGCCGAGCAGCGCGTGCGGATCGTGGTGGGCGCCCGACAGCAGGCGATCACGGTCGGCCTGGTCGAGTGCGGGCGCGGCGGCACTCCGGCCCGGTCCGGCCGGCTCGGGGCGCGAGGTCTCGTGCAGGGCCATGGGGTCAGGCTCCTCTCACGGCGAGGCGTTCGATCGCCGCCATCGGTACGGGCAACCAGTCGGGTCGGTGCCGGGCCTCGTACAGGACCTCATACACGGCGCGGTCGGTCTCGTAAGCACGCAGCAAGCCGTGCTTCTTGCGCGGGTCCCATCCGGCGCGGGCGGCATAGCCCGCGCAGTAGGCCTCCCGGCAGCGGCGCGCCCACTCCGGACGCCACGGTCGGCGCTGCCGGGCGGCGTAGTCGAAGGAGCGCAGCATGCCGGCGATGTCCCGCACCGGCGAGTGGACGGCACGCCGCTCGGCGAGCGGACGGGACGGCTCGCCCTCGAAGTCGATGACGAACCACTCACGTCCGGCCCGCAGCACCTGACCCAGATGCAGGTCACCGTGGATGCGCTGGGCCGGCGGCCCGGGATCGCAGGCGGCGAGGGCACCGAAGGCGGTGCGCAGGCCGGGGACATAGGGCTGGAGCGCGGGGACGAAGTGCGCGGCGTTCTCCAGGCGCTCGGTCATCGCCGCCGCCGTACGGCCGTTCTCGCCGAGGCCCAGCGAAGGGAAGGCCGACGCCAGCGCCAGATGCACCTCCGCCGTCGCCCGCCCCAGCTGACGGGCCTCCGCCGTGAAGTCGCCGCCCGAGGCCAGCGCGTCCAGCGCCAGGGTCCAGCCGTCGGAGGCGTCCCGCAGGAACGGCTGTAGCACCCCGAGCGTCGCCTCGCGCGGATGCGTCGTGCGGAACCAGGCCACGGGGGCCGGCACCCGGCGGCAGCCCTGCTCGGCCAGCGCGCCCGGCACCTCCAGGTCGGGGTTGACGCCCGGCTGGATGCGCCGGAAGAGCTTCAGGATGAACGCGTCGCCGTACACCAGTGAGGAGTTGGACTGCTCGGCGTCCAGCACCCGTGGCACCAGCCCGGCGGGCACGGTCACCGACGGGTCCGCCTCGAACCGCAGCGGTCCCGACGCACCGGGGTGCCGCAGCCGCTCCAGGAGCAACTGGGCCGACCGGGGGTCCTGCAACGCGTCGAACACCGTCAGACCGGCCAGCGGCCCCTCCTCGGCCCGCCCGATGAGCGCCCGGCCGAGGCGCGGCGAGAGGTGCTGCCGTACGCCGATCAGCAGCTGGTAGCAGTCACCGGCCGGGGGTGTGCCGCCCGGCGCGGGCACCGCCGAGTGACCGGCGTGCACCAGCAGATGCAGACAGCCCGGGAACAGCTCCGTCATCGACAGCAGCGACAGATCGGTGACGGGCCGGTCCTTGCCCGCGAACCAGCGCTGCCGTGGCAGCCACTCGCGCAGCAACCCGGCGAGCGAGGCCATCGGGCCGGCGTCGACCGTACGGGTCGGTCGGGGAGATGCGGTCTTCTGCATGGTGACGCGTCCTTTCCTCGGCAGGCTCAGAGCTCAGGCTGAAAGCCGTCGGCCGATGCGGGATGCGACTCGGGAGAGCCGGAACCAGTAGAAGCCGTGGCCCCCGAGGGTCAGCAGATACGGCAGTTCGCCGATCGCCGGGAAGCGGACCCCGCCGAACAGCTCCACCGGGTGGCGCCCGCTGAACTCGCGCAGGTCGAGCTCGGTGGGCTGCGCGAAGCGCGCGAAGTTGTTCACGCACAGCACGAGGTCGTCCTCGTACTCGCGGAGGAAGGCGAGGACCGCCGGGTTGGAGGACTGCAGTTCCGTGTAGGTGCCGAGTCCGAAGGCGGGGTTCTGCTTGCGGATCTCGATCATCCGGCGGGTCCAGTGCAGCAGGGAGGACGGGGAGGCCATCGACGCCTCGACGTTGGTCACCTGGTAGCCGTAGACCGGGTCCATGATCGTGGGGAGGTAGAGCTTGCCCGGGTCACAGGTGGAGAAGCCGGCGTTGCGGTCCGGGGTCCACTGCATGGGGGTGCGGACGGCGTCGCGGTCGCCGAGCCAGATGTTGTCGCCCATGCCGATCTCGTCGCCGTAGTAGAGGATCGGGCTGCCCGGCAGGGCGAGCAGCAGGGCGGTGAACAGCTCGATCGAATGACGGTCGTTGTCGAGGAGCGGGGCCAGCCTGCGCCGGATGCCGATGTTGGCGCGCATGCGGGGGTCCTTGGCGTATTCCGCCCACATGTAGTCGCGTTCCTCGTCGGTGACCATTTCGAGGGTCAGCTCGTCGTGGTTGCGCAGGAAGATGCCCCACTGGCAGCCGGAGGGGATGGCCGGGGTCTTGGCGAGGATTTCCGAGACCGGGTAGCGGGATTCCCGCCGTACGGCCATGAAGATCCGCGGCATCACCGGGAAGTGGAAGGCCATGTGGCACTCGTCGCCGCCGCTGCGGAAGTCGCCGAAATAGTCCACCACGTCTTCAGGCCACTGGTTGGCCTCGGCCAGCAGCACCGTGTCCGGATACATCGCGTCGATCTCGCGGCGGACGCGCCTGAGGAACTCGTGCGTGGCTGGCAGGTTCTCGCAGTTGGTGCCCTCCTCCGCATACAGGTAGGGCACGGCATCGAGCCGGAAGCCGTCGATGCCGAGGTCCAGCCAGAATCGCAGGGCGGCGAGGATCTCCTCCTGTACTGCCGGGTTCTCGTAGTTGAGGTCGGGCTGGTGGGAGAAGAAGCGGTGGAAGAAGTACTGCTTGCGGACCGGGTCGAAGGTCCAGTTGGAGGCCTCGGTGTCGACGAAGATGATGCGGGCGTCGCCGTATGCCTTGTCGTCGTCGGCCCATACGTAGTAGTCGCCGTAGGGGCCGTCGGGGTCTTTCCTGGATTCCTGGAACCACGGGTGCTGGTCGCTGGTGTGGTTCATGACGAAGTCGATGATGACCCGCATGCCGCGCTGGTGGGCGGAGTCCACGAATTCCACGAAGTCGGCGAGGTCGCCGAATTCGGGGAGTACGGAGGTGTAGTCGGAGACGTCGTAGCCGCCGTCCCTCAGCGGTGACTTGAAGAAGGGTGGCAGCCACAGGCAGTCGACGCCGAGCCATTGCAGGTAGTCGAGTTTGGAGGTCAGGCCTTTGAGGTCGCCGACGCCGTCGCCGTTGCTGTCCTGGAAGGAGCGGACCAGGACCTCGTAGAAGACGGCGCGTTTGAACCAGTCCGGGTCACGATCCTTGGCAGGAGTGTCCTCGAAGGTGTCCAGCACGGGCTCGTTGACGGTCATGACGCTCAAGACCCTCCGATCTGCGGTGGCGATGCCTGGACGTGGAGCACGTGCGCGGGCGCCCTTCCGGGCTCCAGGCGTACGTAGTTGGTCCGGCCCCAGCGGTAGGTCTCACCCGTCAGTTCGTCGTGCACGGACAGGGAGGCATCCCAGTCCAGGCCGAGGTGCGGCATGTCCAACGAGACCGTGGCCTCCTGGGTGTGGTGGGGGTCGAGGTTGGCGACCACCAGAACCGTGTCCGGGCCCGTGCGCTTGCTGTAGGCGATGAGCGCGTCGTTGTCGGTGTGGTGGAAGCGGAGGTTCCTGAGCCGGTGCAGTGCGGGGTGGCTTCTGCGGATGGCGTTGAGCCGCGTGATCAGGGGAGTGATGGTGCGGCCTTCGCGTTCGGCGGTTTCCCAGTCGCGGGGGCGGAGCTGGTACTTCTCCGAGTGGAGGTATTCC
>NZ_BAAAZY010000003.1:358899-538850 GCF_039537145.1 Streptomyces shaanxiensis | reverse complement strand
GTACGACACGGACCGGCAACGGCAGCCCGACCGGTGGCCGGCCGGAGACCGTGGGGAGGGCTCCGGCCGGACCGGGCGGGGGGTGGCCGGCACGGACCGAGGGGGAAGCGACCGTGACGGCGCCAGGAGTGATCTCGCGAAAAGGAAATGTGAAGGACATCAGGTCCGGGAACGCGGGCAGAGGCCGCGCGGCGGCGGATCCGGCGCCACGGATCCAGGGGGGAGCCAGGGAGAGTTGTAGACCTGAGGGTCAGTCAACGTCAAGGAGTAGCAGGGGAGTTGATGTTCTCTCCGGTGCTTTTCGTGGCTCCCGGAAGCACGTGACCCACAGGCGGCACACAACCAACACCCTTTTTCCACAACTACCTTGACCCTCGTGTGTAACCACCGGTAACTTCCCGGCTGGCTACTGCGGAGTACGAGAAAGCCCTTGCACCCGCCGGGAGTTGCGAGGAGACGTGCGCCGTGGGCGCTGTCCGCGCCAGGACAACGTGCCGCTGATGCCCTACCCGCACTTACCTGCACCTGGGAGCAGTTATGGCCTCGTCCTCGGACGTCACCTCGTCCGCCGACCACACACCCGAGAACCCGGAAAGCGGTTCCGCCCCCGAAGCGTCCGAATCCCCCGACGGCCCCGCGAGAAGCGGTCGGGTCCGGGCGCGCCGGGCCGCCGTGATGGCGGTACCGGCCACCCTCGTCGCCGGCGCCCTCGCCGTCCTCACCGCCGAGGGCGCGCTGGGCGTGCAGTTCGCGATCTCCGGCATGCCCTTCACGGTCACCGCGACGGAGCTCAACGGCACCGGATTCGAGCAGTTCGGCGGCCTCGACGAAATGGCGCCGGGCAGCCCCAACGCGGGGGACACCGGCGGTCAGGTCCTGGTCGTCACGTCCGCGATCAAGAACGCGACGCTCACGAAGCTGTGCCAGAGCGTCGACCTCGGCGGCACCAACCTGCTCATCACCGCGGGTGGCGGGTCGGAGAAGGTGACGGCGGTCGATCTGACCACCGACTCGACCGAGCTGTCGGGTGACGCGGCGTTCAACAACATCGAGATCGGCAACGACGCGAGTACGTTGACCAAGGCCGGGGTGAAGGGGCCGATCGGCGTCTTCAGCCAGCAGGCGGACACCGTGCACATCGCGAACCTTCGGCAGACCAACTATGCGACGACTGCCGGGGTGTTCAGGCTTCCCGGACTGAAGCTCCGTTTCAGCAGTTCGGGTTGCCCGTGAGCGAGCGTGCGGGTTTTCGGTCGGCCTTCCGTCGTTGGCGGGCCGACCGGCCCTTCTGGGGCGGGTTGTCGCTCACGCTGGGCGGGGTGTGGATTCTGCTCACGATGAAGGCTTCGCTGAAGGTCGTCCTGCATGTCGGTACGCAGGGGCTGGCCGGGTATCTGCTGCCGGGGCTGATGGTGTTGCTGGGGTTGCTGGTGCTGTTCAATCCGGCGCAGCGGCTCTTCTACTCGATCACCGGGGTGCTGGTCTCGTTGGGGACCTGGCCGACGTCGAATCTCGGTGGGTTCTTCGTGGGGTTGTTGCTGGGCGTGGCGGGGAGTTCTCTCGCGTTTGGGTGGCTGCCGGACCAGGAGCCTCGGCGGAGTCGGCGGCAGCGGAGGAAGGAAGCAGCAGCGACAGCGCCGTAGGGGCTGTTCTCTGTTCGGCGAGTGCGGGTATGTGGGGGCTGGTCGCGCCCACGCGGCGGAGCCGCATATCAAGTACAGCCCCGCGCGCCTAGGTCGGACGCCTTGCCCCCACCCACAGGAGGCTCTCTTGCCCGATGGCATCGACACCGACACAGCCCACTCCGCCCGCATCTACGACTACATCATCGGCGGCAAGGACTACTACCCCGCCGACCAGGAGGCCGGCGACGCCATGGTGCGTGAGTGGCCCGCGTTGCCCGTTCACATGCGGGCCAACCGGGACTTCATGAACCGTGCCGTGCGGTATCTCGCCGCCGAGGCCGGGATACGGCAGTTCCTCGACATCGGGACCGGGATTCCGACCTCGCCCAACATCCATGAGATCGCCCAGTCGGTCGCCCCGGAGTCCCGGGTCGTGTACGTCGACAACGACCCGCTCGTGCTCACGCTGTCCCAAGGGCTGATGTCCGGCACGCCCGAGGGAAGGACGGCGTACATCGAGGCCGACATGCGTGACCCCGCGGCCGTTCTCGACGCCCCGGCCTTCCGCGAGACCCTCGATCTCGGTGAGCCGGTCGGGCTCACCGTCATCGCGATCGTGCACTTCCTGCTGGACGAGCACGATGCCGTGGGGATCGTGCGGCGGCTGCTCGAACCGCTGCCCGCGGGGAGTTACCTCGCGATGTCCATCGGCACGGCCGAGTTCGCGCCGGACGAGGTCGGCCGGGTCGCCCGGGAGTACGCGGCCCGGGGCATGCCGATGCGGCTGCGCACCCTCGACGAGGCCGGGGAGTTCTTCACAGGTCTGGACCTCGTCGAGCCGGGCGTCGTCCAGGTCCACAAGTGGCGTCCGGACGGCACGGGCACCGAGGTGGTCCGGGACGCGGACATCGCGATGTACGGAGCGGTGGCCCGCAAGCCGAGTTGACCCGGTTTGCGAGAGCAAGCGGTATGGGCGGGCCGGAGCCCGGTCCGCCCTCCGGCCAGCGGTTCATCACGATGTGGGAGCAACGACTCACGCCTTGTGGTTGCACACTTGACTACCGGCGGTCACACGCGATTGGCTCCGCCTCAGCGAGAGTTCACAGGTCGGCGCACCCCCTCCCGGCACCGCCCGGTCTCTCGTTCGTTCCTCCGGCTCGGCCGCACAGCGAGGTGCCGCACCCTCATGAAGACCCCACCCCCCTCCCCCGGTTCCGCTCGATTCGCGGCCCTCACGGCCGCCGCCTGTCTGCTGCTGTCCGGCTGCTCCGCCCTCGGCGGGACCGACGACGCGTCGGGCGCCGACGCGGCGGCGAGCACCGCACGACTGAAGGTCGCCGTCATCACCCACGGCGGTGAGGGCGACGACTTCTGGGAGCTGGTGCGCAAGGGTGCCCAGGCCGCGGCCACCAAGGACCACATCGATCTGACCTTCGCGAGCGACTCCGACCCGGCGGGTCAGGCCGAGTTGGTGCGGGACGCGGTCCGGCAGAAGGTCGACGGCATCGCGGTGACCCTCGCCAAGCCGTCGGCGATGACGGGTCCCGTCAGCGAGGCGCGCAGCGCCGGCATACCCGTGGTCGGCCTCAACTCCGGTATAGACGACTGGCAGTCCGCGGGGCTGCTGGGCTACTTCGGCCAGGACGAGAGCGTCGCGGGCCGGGCCGTCGGCGGAAAGCTCGACGACCTGAAGGCCAAGCACGCGCTGTGCGTCATCCACGAGCGCGGCAACGTCGCCCTGGAGGCGCGTTGTGCGGGCGTGAAGAAGACGTTCGGCGGCGAGACCGAGAACCTCTATGTGGACGGCACCGACATGGACGCGGTCACCGCCACGGTCGCGGCCCGGCTGACGCAGGACCCGAGCATCGACGAAGTCGTCACGCTGGGCGCGCAGTTCGCGCTCGCCGCGGTGAAGTCGACCGACGAGGCACGCAGCAAGGCCCATGTCGCGACCTTCGATCTCAACAAGGACCTGGCCGCCGCGGTCCAGGACGGGGACGTGCAGTTCGCGGTGGACCAGCAGCCGTATCTGCAGGGCTATCTCGCCGTGGACTCGCTCTGGCTGTACCGGACCAACGGCAACACCCTCGGCGGCGGCGAGGCCCCCGTGCTCACCGGGCCGGCGTTCGTCACCAAGGCGAATGTCGCCGCGGTCGCCAAGTTCGCCGCCAACGGGACCCGCTGACCGGACACTTCCGCCGACGGTGTCGCCAAAGATTCGGTCACGTGTGACGCGTACGTCCACATGTACGGATAACATCCTGCGAACCCCCTGTGACGCACCGGACACGCGCCCACCCCACGCGCCCGTCCACCTTCCGCTTGTCCCCCATCCGCTTGTCCCCTCCGCTGATCGCCCTAGGACGACAATGTCTCCACGGACAGGTCCCCGGCGCCGCCGCCTCGGCTCCATACGTCTCTCCCTGATCCTCCTCGCGCTGGTGCCCAGCGTCACGCTCGCCGCCGTCTGGAGCGTGACGACGATCCAGATGTTCTCGGAGGGCCTGCGGCTGCGCGCCCAGACCGGGTTGAGCAGGTCGACCGGGGCCATGGGCACCGAGGCCACGCTCGCGCTGCAGCAGGAGCGCAGCTACTCGGCCGTATGGCTCGCCACGCGTCAGGAGGCCGCCCGCGCCGGGCTGGACGAGCAGCGCCGCAAGACGGACAAGGCGGTCGCCAAACTCCTCGCCCAGTCGGACGCGATCCAGCAGGCCCCCTCCCGGATCAAGGACCGGCTGTACTCGGTCGTCGCGTCCGTGAGCAGCCTGGAGTACTACCGGGGCCAGGTGGACAACCCGACCGACATCCCCGCCGCGCAGGCCCTCGGCCAGTACACGTCGATCATCGACGACCAGATCCACGCGTTCCAGGAGCTCTCCCAGGTCGACGACGGCGATCTCACCTCGCAGGCCGGTCCGCTGGTCTCGCTGGAGCACGCGGCGGAACTGATGTCCCGGGAGGACGCGCTGCTGACGCTGGCCTCGCCGTCGCGGAAGATGGACGAGAAGACGTGGACCGAGTTCGCGGAGCTGGTGAACACCCGCCGCTGGCTCGTCGGGGACCAGATCCTCCCGTCGCTCACGGGGAGCGCGAAGGCGGAGACCGAGCGGATCCTGGGGAGCCCGCAGTGGCGGACCCTGGAGACCGTCGAGGACCGGGTGCTCGCGGCCCGGGCGGGGGCCCGCGCCGAGGGGGACATCGCCGTTCCGGACGCGCAGAAGGAGTGGCGGGCCGCGCTGGTCAAGGTCTCCGACGAGTACGAGGTGCTGATCCGGCAGCAGACGACCGGACTGCTGCAGCAGAGCGCGGACAACGCGCGCAACCTGCTGATCAAGGCCGCCTCCCTGAGCGCGGGCGGTCTGGTCGCCCTGCTGCTGTGTGTCGGGATGTCCTGGCGGATCACCCGCTCGCTGTCCCGGCGACTGCGGGGCCTGCGGGAGGCCACCCTGGGACTCGCCCAGGAGCGGCTGCCCGACGTGGTGGCCCGGCTGGAGCGGGGCGAGAAGGTCGACGTCGAGCTGGCGACGCCGCCGTTGGACTACGGCCACGACGAACTGGGCCAGGTGGCCAAGGCGTTCAACACCGCGCAGCGCACCGCCGTGCACACCGCCGTCGAACTCGCCGACACCCGGCGCGGCTTCCAGAAGATCATCCTCGGCATCGCCCGGCAGAGCCAGAACCTGGTCAACCTCCAGCTCACCAAGCTGGACGCGCTGGAGCGCGCGCACCAGGACCCCGAGGTCCTCAAGGGCCTGTACGAACTGGACTCCACCGCCAGCCAGTTGCGCCGCTACGAGGAGAACCTCGTCATCATCAGCGGCGAGCGGCCGGGCCGCAGCTGGAGCGAGCCGGTCGCGCTGATCGACATCCTGCGCAGCGCCGTCGGCGAGGTCGCCGAGTACCAGCGGGTGGAGGTGCAGACCGAGGAGGAGGTGCATCTCGCGCCGCCCGCGGTGGCGGACGTCATCCATCTGCTGGCCGAGCTCATCGAGAACGCCACGCTCTACTCGCCCGCGCCCGCGCCGGTCGGGGTGCGGGCCGCGATGGTGGCCAAGGGGCTGGCGGTGGAGATCGAGGACCGCGGCCTCGGCATGTCGGAGGAGGACTACGACTCCTTCAACTCCCAGTTGGCCGAGCCTCCGCAGTTCGACGTGGTGGCGCTCGCCGACGACCTGCGGCTCGGCATGTTCGTGATCGGCCGGCTCGCCCGGCGGCACGGCATCGCGGTCACGCTGCGCTCCTCGCCGTACGGCGGCACGACGGCGATCGTGCTCATCCCGCACGACGTCGTGGTGCGGGACGTGACCGCCCCGGACCGGGAGGAGGTGGAGCACGCCGGTGCCGCCGAGCCCGAGGAGCCCGTACGGGAGTCCCGCCCCGTCGTCCCGGCCCGCACCGCACCCGCCCCTGCCCCCGCACCCACCGCGGGCCTTGACGGCCTCACCCCGCTCCCCCGCCGCGTACCGCAGACCAGCCTGGCCGCGGAACTGCGCGAGGAGGCACAGCCCGCCGAGGAGACCGGGCACGCCGACGACTTCACCGCGGAGCAGGCCGCCGCCTCCCTCGCCTGCTTCCAACGGGGCACGCTCCAAGCCCGCGACGACACCGGCGACGAAACCCCGGACGCGTCCGAGGCGTCGGAGCTGCGGGTTCCGGCCGCTCGGCGGGCCCGTGACGACGGCGCCCGTGCGGAGCCGTCCGCGGCCGCCGACACCGCCTCGTCGGGCTCGTCCGCCTCCTCCCCCACGTCCTCCACCCCGCCCGCCGACCGCTCATGAAGGACATCGCCATGACACGCCCCACCCCCGCCACGGACACCCAGCTCGACCAGTTGCTCACCGGTCTCGTGGAGCGGGTCGCCGACGTCAACCACGCCGTCGTCCTCTCCGAGGACGGGCTGGTGGTCAGCAAGTCCACCGGGTTCCTGCGCGACGACGCCGAGCGGCTGGCGGCGACCGCGTCCGGCCTGATGAGCCTCAGCAAGGGCGTCAGCCTGGACTTCCGGGGCGGCCCGGTGCGCCAGGCGCTGATCGAGATGGCCAACAGCTATCTGATCCTGACCTCCGCCGGGCCGGGCGCCCATCTCGTCGTACTCACCAACCAGGGCGCCGACGTCGGTGTGGTGGCGTACCAGATGAACATGCTGGTGAAGAAGATCGGCGAGCACCTCTCGGCGGCACCGCGGGCCCATGTCGGCCCTGGCGCGTGAGGTGGGCGGAGACGATACGGCGGGGCGGCTGGTACGTCCGTTCACGCTGACCGGCGGCCGGACCCGGCCCAGCCGCACCGACTTCACGCTCATCACGACCGTGACGGCGGTGGATCCGCCGCCGGAGCGGGCCCCGCGGCCGCAGCCCGAGCAGACGCGGATCCTGCGGCGCTGCGCGCGGCCGATCGCCGTCGCGGAGCTCGCGGCCCATCTCGACCTCCCGGTGAGCGTGGTCGCCATCATGCTCTGCGATCTGCTGGAGGCCGGCCTGATCACCGTGCACCCGCCGCATCCCGTCACCCCCCGCACCCCGGACCTGGACCTGCTGCAGAAAGTGAGGGACGGCCTTGGCCGGCTCTGACACCACCGTGGAGGCGATCGCACCGCCCGACACGGTCAAGATCCTCATCGCCGGCGGTTTCGGTGTCGGCAAGACCACCATGGTCGGGTCGGTAAGCGAGATCGCCCCGTTGCGCACCGAGGAGCCCCTGACCGTCGCGGGCCTCGGCATCGACGACCTCAACGGCATCGAGCAGAAGCAGGCCACGACCGTGGCCCTGGACTTCGGCCGGATCACCATCAGCCGGGAACTGGTGCTGTATCTCTTCGGTACGCCAGGGCAGCAGCGGTTCTGGTTCATGTGGAACGACCTGGCGATCGGCGCGCTGGGGGCGGTGGTGCTGGTGGACGTCCGCCGGCCCGACTCCAGCTTCGCGGCGATCGACTTCTTCGAGCGCCGGGGCATCCCCTTCGTCGTCGGCGTCAACGGCTTCTACGGCGAACACCCCTACCCCGCCGAGGACATCAGGGACGCCCTCGCGCTCGCGGCCGATGTGCGGGTGCTGCTGTGCGACGCGCGGGATCGCGAGTCGTGCCGGGACGTGCTGATCGCCCTGATCGACCAGCTGATCGCCGACGCGCGCAGGGCGAGCTGAGCCGAGGCCGTCGTATCGGGTGGCGGGAAACCGCCAAGGGCGACCATGTGATTGACGCGCCACCGGCACTCTCCTACTTTCTGGTCGATCAACCGAACTTCGTTCGAAATACCGACCGTTCGGGAGCCCCCCGCACCCCTGGAGAGCCGCATGACGAACCCCTCCCGCAGACACTTCCTCGGCATGGCCGCCACCGTCCCGCTCGCCACGACCGGCGCCCTGGCCCTCGGTGCGGGAACCGCCCACGCCGCCGACTCGGCGTACGCGATGGTCTACTTCACCGAGTCCAACACCATGCTGGAGGCGAACTACAACCTCCACCTGGCCGTCAGCACCGACGGCCTGCGCTGGACGCCGCTCAACCAGAACGCCCCCGTCGCCACCCCGACGCTCGGCGCGAAGGGCCTGCGCGACCCGTTCCTGCTGCGCAAGCAGGACGGCACGTTCGTCGTCCTCGCGACCGACCTGAGCGGTACGGACTGGACCCGCAACAGCGTCTACATCCACGTCTGGGACTCCACCGACCTGCGCACCTTCACCGGCTACCGGCTGCTGAAGCTGCACGACATGACCACCACGCACAGCTGGGCGCCGGAGGCCTACTGGGACGCCTCACGCGGCCAGTACGGCATCCTCTACTCGTCGGTGAACAGCAGCGGCCACAACGTCATCATGGTCAGTTACACGACCGACTTCCGTACGACGACCAACCCCCAGGTCTTCTTCGACCCCGGCTACGACGTCATCGACGGCAACCTCACCCTCGGCGTGAACGGCGTCAACTACCTCTACTACAAGAAGGACCAGACCCTGGTCGGCGCCCGCTCGACCACCCTGAACCCGGGCAGCTTCACCCCGTTCAGCACCGGGGTCGCGCACGGCGGCACCGAGGCCCCGACGGTGGTGAAGTCCCTGACCGGCAACACCTGGTTCCTCTGGGGTGACACGTACACACCCAACGGTGTCTTCTACGCCTGGCAGAGCAGTGATCTGGCCTCCGGTACCTGGACGGCCGTGGACCAGAAGCTCTACACCCAGCCGCTCAACTCCAAGCACTGCGGCATCCACCCGATCACCTCGACCGAGTACACCAACCTCATCGCCAAGTGGGGCGCCCCGGCCTGGAACCGCCTCAAGTCGTACAACTACCCGGCGCGTTACGTCCGGCACAGCGGATTCGCAGGCCGGATAGACGAATACCCCTTCGACCCGTTCCCCGACTCGCAGTGGAAGCTCGTGCCGGGCCTCGCCGACTCCTCCGCCGTCTCGTTCCAGTCGGTCAACTACCCGGCCCGGTATCTGCGGCACTACAACTACGCCCTGCGCCTGGACGAGAACGACGGCACGTCGACGTTCGCCGGGGACGCGACCTTCCACCGGACGGCCGGGCTGGCCGACTCCGCCTGGTCGTCGTTCCGCTCGTACAACAACCCGACGCGTTACATCAGGCACGCGAACTACGCCCTGCGCATCGACCCGGTCTCCACGGCCACCGAGCGCCAGGACGCCACGTTCCAGGTCGGCTACTGAACAACTCCCGGCAGCAGTACGGCGGGGTGGTGGCGGCACGCCGGCCGGCCCTCACCCCGCCGTGCGGGACGTCAGTCCAGGCCGGCCGACTTCAGCCAGGCCTTGGCCACGTCGAGCGGGTCCTTGTTCTCCAACTGGACCTGGGAGTCCAGGTCGAGGAGGGTCTTGGTGTCGAGCTTGGCGGAGACCGCGTTGAGGGCGTCGACGCCCTCCTTCGAGAGGCCGCTCTTGTAGACCAGCGGGGTCACGTTGGCGTACCCGAAGAGGTTCTTCGGGTCCTTCAGGACGACGAAGCCCTCCTTGGTGATGGTCGGGTCCGTCGTGAAGATGTCCGCCGCCTGCACGGTGTTCTTCGTCAGCGCCGCCTGGGTCAGCGGGCCGCCCGCGTCCAGCGCCTTGAAGGACTTGAACTTCAGCCCGTACTCGGACTCCAGGCCCTTCAGGCCCTGCTGCCGGGTCTGAAACTCGGGCGAGCCGCCGATCACCAGGTCCGGGGCGATGTCCTTGAGGTCCTCGAGGCTGGACTCGGCGGTCAGTTCGTACTTCTTCGCCGTCTCCGCGTTGACGCTCACGGAGTCCTTGTCCTCGGCCGGCGACGACTCCAGCAGCGTCAGCTTGGAGTCCAGCTTGGACTTCACCGCGGCGTTCACGGCGTCGGCCGACGTCTGCTCCGCCTTCGAGTCGAGGTAGGCGAGCAGCGAGCCGTTGTACTCCGGCAGCACCGTGACCGACCCGTTGCGCAGCAGGCCGTAGGTGGTCTCGCGGCTGCCGATGTTGGGCTTGTAGGTGACCTTGATGCCCTTGGCCTTGAGAGCCTCGCCGTAGATGTCGGCGAGCAGGATGCTCTCGGCGAAGTTGTTCGAGCCGACGACGACCGTGTCGCCGCTCGCCCCCTCCTCGGCGAGCGGGTCGGACGTGTCGGAGGAGGAGCATCCCGCCAGCAGTACCGCCGTGGCGGCGAGCGCGACGGCGGCCGCGCCGGGATGGTTCCTGAGGGACCTGCTGCGTGAGGCGGTGAGAGTCACGATTCCCGTTCCGGATTCTGGGGATTGGGTGAGCGAAGAAAGCTCTTCCACTGATCCAATCCAGCCGGTTCTCTCCCAGTCAAGAGCAATCCGGTCACCGATTGGCCTCGAACAATGGTCACTTGTGATCCGTGTGACGGGGCAGGTTAAGGGGGGACGGTTGGGGCGGAGGGTGTTGTAACGGATTCTTGACGTACAGTTCCGGTCACGAACGGCAAGAGGCGGTAGTCTCCCCGACGTTGACCGGGTTGACGTGCGCATACAGCCGATCCGGAGACGATCGACAACGGTCACGTGAGACCTCGCGCGCGCCGTGTGACGCCCATGAAGGAGGCAAGTCGGTGTCCACGCAGGAGGTGGGCGCGCCCCGCCCGCGTCGTCCACGCGGTTTCGCCGACCGCTGGACCTTCCGGCGCAAGCTCAACCTTCTGGTCGGTGTGCCGCTGACCGTGGTCGCGGTCCTCCTCGCCTACCTCATCGCCGAACAGACCGCGCAGTCGCGCAACGCGGCGGACGCCGCCCGGCTGGTCCGGGAGAGCGTCGAGGTCGCCACGCTCGTCGACCGGCTGGCCGCCGAGCACCAGCAGGCCGTCCTGCTCTCCGTGCGGCACGAGGCCACCGAGGGCCGGGCGCCCTCGTCCGCCGCCTACCGCACCGCGCAGTCCATGGTGAACGTCCAGATCGAGCGGGTACGCGACGCCTTCGGGGACCGGCTGCCGGAGACCGAGGCACAGGCACTGCGGGGCGTCGAGGGCCTGAGCAGCCTGCGGGACACCGTCGAGCGGGCGTATCTGTCCGCCGAGAACATCGACCCGGCGTACACCCACGCCACACAGGCCCTCATCGACGGCCTGGCGCTGGACCGCAACCCCGATCTCGCGACCACCTTCACCGGCAACCTGCTCGACTCGCTGCTGCGCGCGGGCGCCGCGCACAGCGCCTTCGAGACCGGCGTCTTCTCCGCGTCGACCGGTGACTCCAACGCGCTCATCGAGTTCATCGGCGCGATCGGCTCCTACGACGAGTACACCCACCAGGCCGACCGGTTCAGCAGGTTCGCCACCGAGGCGCAGACCGCCCAGCTCTCCGGGATCAAGTACACCGCCGCGCAGACCGTCATCAGCCGGCAGTTCGCCGAGTTGCAGATCGACCCCGGCGGCGTGCAGGGCGACTCACCCGCGGAGATCCGCAAGTCGCTCGCGGAGGCGCTCGACTCCTACCCCGCCTACCGGGACCAGGCCAAGACCCGGCTGGCGATCACCACGTCACTCATCGGGCAGATCGCGGACCGGGCGGACAACGCCTCCGAGGAGGCCGCGTGGAACGCGGTCCTGCTGCTCGGGCTCGCCGTGCTCGGCTTCGCCGTCTGGCTGGTCCTCGCGATGCTGGTCCGCCGCTCCGTGGTCCGGCCGGTGCAGGCCCTCACGGGCGCCGCGCGGCAGGTCGCCGACGTCGCCGAGCGCGAGCTGGGCCGGGTGGCCGACGACGACGCCGAGGACGACGGTCCACCCCGGCTGCCCGAGATCCCGGTCGCGGCGCGCGACGAGATCGGCGAGCTCGCGGATGTGTTCAACCAGGTGCAGAAGACAGCGGTCGCGCTGCTGGAGCGGCAGGTGCTCAGCCGGCGCAACGTCGCCGAGATGTTCGGCAACGTGGGCCGCAGGGTAAGCAACCTGACGACACGTCAGCTGGCCCTGATCGACGCGGTGGAGCGTGGCGAGACCGACCCCGCGCTCCTGGAGCGCCTCTACTCCATCGACCACATCGCGGTACGTCTGCGCCGCAACGCCGACAGCCTGATGCTGCTCGCCGGTATCCACGAGGCGGACCTCGACGCCGGGCCCACCGCGCTCACCAACGTCGTCCGCGCCTCGCTCGGCCAGATCGAGGGCTACCAGCGGGTGGAGCTGCGTGCGCGGACCGAGGCCAAGGTGGAGCCGGAGGTCATCGGCGACCTCACGCTGATGGTGGCCGAACTCCTGGAGAACGCGGTGTCGTTCTCACCGCAGGGCCGCCCGGTCGAGGTGACGGTGGCGAACGGCGAGCACGGCACCGCGGTGATCGTCGTCGCCGACCACGGCCTCGGCATGAACGCCGAGCGCCTCGACGAGGAGAACGCCCGCCTGATCCGCCGCGAGCGACTGGATCTGGTCCCGACGAAGGTCCTGGGCCTGTTCGTGGTGGGCACGCTGGCCCGCCGCTGGGAGATCACGGTCACGCTGTCGCGCACGCCCGGTGGCGGTGTGACGGCCGAGGTGACGGTACCGCCGTCGCTGCTGGTGTCGGGGAGCACGACGGCGGCCACGGCCACGGCGGCCTTGGCGGCGGTGGCAGCAGTGGCGTCCGAGGAGACGCAGACGGACGACGGTGCCCCCAGCGCTTCGGCCACCGGCCCGGTGCCCGCCACCACGACGCCGTCGGCCCCCGTCTCCGGACCCCGGCCGTCGGCGGACGCGCAGAGGGATGCCCCACAGCCGGACAGTGGTGCGGACGGGGACGGGCCGCGTCCTCTCCCCCGCCGGGTCTCCCAGCGGGGAGGCACCCCGGGCGGCGCGGCGAAGTCGGCCGCCCCGAGCGGCGCAGGGGACGTGGCACCGCCGTCCGGGTCCCGGCCGGGCACGACACCGCGCATCCCCGAGGCCCGGACCGAGGAGCCTCCCGAGCAGCCCCCCGCGGTGGTCCGGCCCCGGACCGGCGACGCCGACCCGGCCCCGGCGGACCACGCCCGCGCCGACCAGTCCGACCCGTCGGCCCGGTCCAGGCCCGACCAGCACACCTCGGCCCACGCGGGCGAGGCGGACCAGTCACCCTCCTCCCGCACGGGCGGTGCGCACCAGCAGCCCTCCCCCGCCGAGGACCGGAGCGACCGGACGCCCGCCGCTGCCGCGAGCCGCCCCGACGCGGCGCCCACGGCCGCCCCGGTGGCCTCCGGCGAAGCCCCCGCCACCGGCCGCCCCCTGCGTCGCCGCGTCCGAGGCGCGACCCTCCGTACGCAGGTCGGCGCCTCCGCCCAGCAGGCTGTGGCGCGGCAGGGCGTGCGGGCCCTGGACGCGGAGGCCGTGCGGGCGACGATCGAAGAGTTCGAGGCCGCCGTGGAACGCGCGCACCGCGACAGCGGGCACGGCGGCGATCGAGCAGGCACCGGAGAACCCTCCGCACCGGCCACACCCCCAACCCCCCAGAAGCACGACCAGAACGACCCCCCGGAAGGAGCGGAGCAGTGAGCACGTCGACAGGTGGCACCCCGACGGGAGGCGCCACGCCGGCCGAACTGCAGGCCGCCGCAGCCGACTTCACCTGGCTGCTGAATCGCTTCGCGACCGAGACGGCCGGCGTCGTGGACGCCATCGCCGTCTCGTCCGACGGACTGCTCATCGCCGTGTCCGAACTGCGGGAGCAGGCCGACTCCGAGCGGCTCGCCGCGATCGTCTCCGGCATCACCAGCCTGGCCGCCGGCGCGTCCGGCAACTACGGCCTCGGCGGCCTCAACAAGGTCATCATCGACCTGGAGGGCGGCCACGTCCTGGTCTCCGCGATCGGCAGCGGCGCCGTGCTCGGCGTCGTCACCGACAAGGAGGCCAAGCTGGGCAACATCGCCTACGAGATGACCGTGTTCGCCAACCGTGCCGGCGCCGCCCTCAGCCCACAGCTCGTGCTGGAGCTGAAGAACAGCGTCGGCGCCGCGTCGGCCCGCTGACCGGGGAGAGACGGACAACCCCATGGCGGACGGCACCCCACCGCCGGACCCCAGCGGCCCGGACGCGGTCGGCCCCGCCTCCGCCGTGCGGCCGTTCCTGGTCACCGCCGGCCGGGTGGCGGCAGGCGACGACGGGCGGTCGATGCCCGTCGAGACCCAGGTGGTGGCCACCGCCGAGGGGCTCGACGCGCTCGACCTGCTCGCCTTCGAACGGCACGACATCGTCGCCGTGTGCCGGCTGCCGCAGTCCCTCGCGGAGATCGCGGCCCGGCTGCGGCTGCACCTGAACGTGGTGCGCGTCCTCGCCGAGGATCTGCGCGACGCGGGGCAGTTGACGGTGCACGTGCCCGACTCCGACCTCGTTCACGACGCTTCCGTCCTGCGCAGGGTCATCGAGGGCCTGCGCGCCGTCCCCGACTCACGAGAGGTGCTCAGTGACACCGACTGAACCGGCCGCCGTCCCAGCCGCGCGGTCGGCCGCCGTACGACCGCCGCTGCCGGTGAAGATGGTGATATCGGGCGGCTTCGGCGTGGGCAAGACCACCACGGTCGGCTCGATATCCGAGATCGAACCGCTGACCACCGAGGCCGCCATCACGGAGGTCGCGGCGGGCGTGGACGACCTCACCCACACCCCGCGCAAGACCACGACCACCGTGGCCATGGACTTCGGCTGCCTCACCATCGACCCCACGCTGAAGCTGTATCTGTTCGGCACACCCGGCCAGGAGCGCTTCGGCTTCATGTGGGACGACATCGTCGAGGGCGCGGTCGGCGGGCTCGTCATCGTCGACACCCGCCGCCTCGACGACTGCTACGCCGCCGTCGACTACTTCGAGCACAAGGGCATCCCCTTCGCGGTCGCCGTCAACGCCTTCGACGGCAGGGTCGAGCACACCCTGGAGGAGGTCCGCTGGGCCCTCGACGTCACCGACGGCGTCCCGCTCCTGGTCTTCGACGCCCGCGAACGCGGCTCGGTACGGGACGCCCTGCTCGTCGTACTGGAACTGGCGCTGGCTCGCACGGGCGGATGACGCGAACGCCCTACCGCCGCACGCCCTACCGCCGCACGCCCTACAGCCGCACGCCCTACCGCCGAGCGGCTAACGCCGACGCACCCCCGGCGACACCGCGATCCGCCACACCGCCCAGAACACCGCGAGCGTGGCCAGCGCAAGGCCGGCGACCAGGGTCGCGCCGCCCACGACCTTCTCGTAGTCCTTCTGGTACAGGCCGTCGATGATGTACCGGCCGAGACCGCCGAAGCTGACGTACGCGGCGATGGTGGCCGTCGAGACGATCTGGATGGCCGCCGAGCGCAGGCCGCTGAGGATCAGCGGGAGGGCCACGGGCAGTTCGACCCGGAACAGGATCCCGGCCTCGGCCATGCCCATCCCGCGGGCGGCGTCCACCGGTGCGGGGTCGACGGAGCGCATCGCCTCGTTGGTGGTGACCAGGATGGGCGGGATGGCCAGCACGACCAAGGGGATCATCACGGGGGCGATGCCCAGGCCCAGCAGGATGAACATCAGCACCATCAGGCCGAAGCTGGGCAGCGCCCGGGCGGAGGTGGCGATGAGGCCGAGCGCATTGCCGCCCCGCCCGGTGTGGCCCGTGAGCAGGCCGATCGGCAGTCCGATGGCTCCGGCGACGACGAGCGCCATGAGGGTGTACTGGAGGTGCTCGGCGAGCCGCGTCGGGATGCCGTCGTAGCCCTGCCAGTGGGCGCTGTCGCTGAAGAAGGCGTTGATGAAGTTCAGGACGTTCACCGGGCGGCCTCCTTCGCGGCCGGCGTGCGCGAGGCCGTACGGGTGCCGCGGGGCATCCAGGGCGTCAGCAGCACTCGGAGGACGATCAGCAGGGCGTCCACGAGGATGGCGAGGACGGCCGTGCCCACCACGGAGAGCCACACCAGGCGCGGCTGGTTGAACCTCATACCGCTGTCGAGCAGGTTGCCGAGTGCTCCCTCGTTGCCGATCAGCATGCCGACGCTGACCAGGGAGATGCTCGACACGGACGCCACCCGCAGTCCGGCGAGGATCGCGGGCGCCGCGATCGGCAACTGCACCTGGACATAGCGTCGTACCGGCCCGAAGCCCATGGCGGTGGCGGCGGCCAGCGTCTCCTGCGGCACCGACCGCACGCCGTCCACGATGGCCGGGACGAGCACCACGAGGCTGTAGACGGCCAACGGGATCATCACCGTGAGCTCGCTCAGGCCGGTGTAGTCGATGAGGATGACGAAGAAGGCGAGCGACGGGATGGCGTACAGCACGGTCGTCACCCACAGCACCGGCGGGTACAGCCAGCGGAAGCGGACGCACAGCTGGGCCAGGGGCAGTGCCACGATCAGCCCGGCCAGCACCGGGAGCAGCGCCTCGCGCAGGTGCAGTAGGACGAGGTCGAGGTAGCTTCGCTCCAGGTAGCTGGGCATGTCGAAGAGTTCGTTCACGGCGCGACCTTCTGGGCCGTGTCGTCGGCACGCCGCTCCGCGTGCGCCCCTCGAATGGCCTCGCAGATCACCTGCTGCGAGACCACCCCGGCGACCCGTCCCTCGGCGTCCACGGCGACGGCCCATCCGGTCGGCGAGAGCACGGCGCAGTCGAGGGCGGCCCGCAGCGAGTCCGTACCGGCCACGAACGGGCGCCCGTACGGCAGCAGTCGGTCGGCCTCGATCTCTCCGGCGGTGAGGTCCCGCGGCTCGCTCCAGCCGAGCGGCTTGCCGTCGGGGTCGGTGACGAGGAGGTAGGGGACGTCGCCCGAGCCGGCGGCGGCGATCCGCTCCGCGGTGGCGTCCACGGCGACGATCGGCTCGGTCAGCAGCTCCAGGCCTGCCGAGGAGAAGAAGGACAGCCGCCGGATGCCGCGGTCGGCGCCGAGGAAGTCCTCCACGAACGCGTCGGCGGGGTGGGAGAGCAGCTCGGCGGGCGGGGCGTACTGGGCGAGCTTGCCGCCGGTGCGCATCACGGCGACCATCGTGCCGAGCTTGACGGCCTCGTCGATGTCATGGGTGACGAAGACGATGGTCTTGCCCAACTCCTCCTGGATACGCAGGAGTTCGTCCTGGAGCCCCTTGCGCACCACGGGGTCGACGGCCGAGAACGGCTCGTCCATCAGCAGCACCGGCGGGTCCGCCGCGAGCGCCCGCGCCACGCCGACGCGCTGCTGCTGGCCACCGGAGAGCTGGTACGGGTACCGCTTGGCGAGCGCCCCGTCGAGCCCCACCCGCTCCATCAGCTCCCGCGCCCGTGCCCGGGACTTCTCCTTGCCCCAGCCCAGCATGCGGGGCACGGTGGCGATGTTGTCGAGGATCGTGCGGTGCTGGAAGAGACCGGCGTTCTGGATGACGTAACCCATGGACCGGCGCAGGGTGTTGACGGGCTGCTGCCGGCTGTCCACGCCGTCGATGAGGATGGTGCCCTCGCTGGGCTCGACCATCCTGTTGATCATCCGCAGCGTGGTCGTCTTCCCGCAGCCCGACGGCCCCACGAGCACGGTGATCGAGCGGTCGGGAATCTCCAACGAGAGTTGGTCGACCGCCACCGTGCCGTCCGGATACCGCTTGGTGACTGAATCTATCCGTATCAAAACGCCGAATACCCTTCGGGTCTGGCAGATGTCGCCCGCTTTCGGACCACGGGCTCCGGGCCGTTGAGGGCAGAGTCTAGACCTCCTGTGTTGCGGGAATTCGCCCGGTGCGGGGCGCGGTCACTGTGCCCTGCCTGTGAGTCCGCTGATTCTCACTCTTCGCCAAGGGATGCCTCAGGGATCCCCCAGAAGCGCGCCCGATGGTCACTGCCATGACGACTCTCGCCCCCTCCCCCGCGCCCGTCCGGAGCACCGGTGCCCGCCGGTTGTTCACCGGCCCCCCGCAGGACCCCCGTTGGGCCCGCCCCGCGTTCTGGGCGATCCTGGTCCTGGCGACGGCTCTGTACGCCTGGAACCTGTCCTCCGTCACCGGCAACACCTTCTACAACGCGGCCGTCTACAGCGGCACCCAGAGCTGGAAGGCGTTCTTCTTCGGCGCGCTGGACGCCGGGAGCTTCATCACCGTCGACAAACCGCCCTTCGCGCTGTGGGTGATGGGTCTGTCCGCCCGCGTCCTCGGCTACGGCACCTGGCAGTTGATGCTGCCGATGGTCGCGGTGGGCGTCGGCTCGGTGGCGCTGCTGTACAGGATGGTCAAGCGGGACTTCGGGGTCGTCGCGGCGACGATCGCCGCGCTGGCGCTGACCCTCACCCCGATCACCGTCGCCATCAACCGGGACACCAACCCCGACCCGATTCTGGTCTTCCTGATGCTGCTCGGCGCGGCCGCGCTGATGAAGGCCGTGCGCACCGGGCGGATGATGCCGCTGGTGTGGTCGGGCGTCGCGATCGGGTTCGCGTTCAACACGAAGATGATGCAGGCGTACGTCGTCCTGCCCGCGTTCTTCCTGGTGTACCTGTGGGCCGCGAACGCCTCCCTGGGCCGGAGGATCCGCAATCTCGCCGTCGGCACGGTCGCGTTGGTGGCGAGCAGCGCCTGGTGGATGGTGGTCGTCGATCTGATCCCGGCCTCGTCGCGGCCGTACATCGGCGGGTCCACCGACAACACAGTCTGGGACCTGGTGATCGGCTACAACGGCTTCGGGCGGATCTTCGGGGCGAGTTCGTCGGTGGGCTCGCAGGGCAACGGCGCGAGCTTCGGCGGGGACGCCGGTCTGTACCGGATGTTCAACGAGATCATGGGCGGCCAGATCTCCTGGCTGATCCCGTTCGCGCTGATCGCTCTCGTCGGCGGTCTGGTGCTGCGTGGCCGAGTGCCCCGGACCGACGCCAAGCGGGCGGCGCTCATGCTCTGGGGCGGCTGGTTCGTCCTGCACTACCTGACCTTCGCCCTCGCCGAGGGCACGTTCCACCCGTACTACGTCACCGCCATGGCGCCGGGCATCGCGGCTCTGGCCGGTATCGGTGCCGTGATGCTGTACCGCGCGTTCGTGGAGGGGTCGGCGGCCAAGTGGGGCTGGGTGCTGCCGGGTTCGGTGGCCGTGAGCGCGGTGTGGGCGGTGGTGCTGCTGGAGCGGGTCTCCGGGTCGGGGACGCTGTACACCGTCGCCGAGATCGTGGTCGGGGTCGCGGGTGCGGTCGCCGTGCTCGGGCTGCTCGCGGGGCGGTTCCTGAAGCGGCGGCGACTGATCGGGGTCGCCGCGCTGGCGGCGGTCGTGGCCCTGCTGGCCGGGCCCGCCGCGTACTCGGTGTCGGCGGCGACGACCGCGAGCACCAACGGGACCAATCCGACGGCCGGTCCGAGCACCGGTGGCGGTATGGGCGGTGGCGGCGGCAGCATGGGAGGCGGTGAGCGGCCCAGTGGCGGTGCGCCGAGCGGTGCGGCGCCCAGCGGGAACACGTCCAACGGGAACACGTCCGGGAACGCCTCCGGCGAGACCGCACCGAGCGGTGACGGTCAGTCGGGCAGCAGCGGGCGGACCGGTGGCGGTGGCCAGGCGGGCGGCGGCACCCAGGTCGGCTCCGAGATGATCACGTATCTGAAGAAGAACCAGGACGGCGCCACCTGGCTGGTCGCGGTGGCCGCCGACCAGACGGCCTCCTCGATCATCCTGGAGTCCGGTGAGCCGGTGATCTCGATGGGCGGCTGGTCCGGCACCGACGAGGCGATGACCCTGGCCAAGCTCAAGAGCCTGGTGAAGGCGGGCACGTTGCACTACATCGTGATCAGCGACAGCGGTCAGGGCAGCACGAACTCCGAGATCGCGACCTGGGTCAAGAAGAACGGCACGGCGGTGAGCGACTACAGCGGGCTGTACCGCCTGGACGCCTCCGACGTCGGCTGACAGGGCGTCACTCGGGCACCGAGGCCAGCAGCTCCGCCAACCGCGGGGAGGTCTCGGTGCTCGTCGCCACCCGCACCGCCTCCTGGGGCCCGTCCTTCCACCAGTGCACGCCCACGATGCCGGTGAACGAACTGTCCTCGACGCCGTCCGGACCGAGCTTGCGGAAGGTCTCCACCATGGCCTGGGCCCACAGGCGCCGGACGACCGTGTGGAACACGAAGAGGCCGGGCGAGGTGAGGATGCCCACCAGCACCCCGTGCGGGGCCGGCCCCGCGACCAGTTCACGGAGCCGCAGCAGATGCCCCATTCCGAAGCCGCCGTCACCGGTGGCATACGTGATCGCCGGCCCCGGGGCGCCCACCTCGGCGGTCCGCAGCTCGACGGGTTCCGCGCGCACGTGGTCCAGCGCGTCGTCCCACAGCACCTCGGGATCCACGCCGATCGCCGTCGCCTCGCTGCGGGCGACGGCCCGTGTTCCCTCCGGTGCCCGGGCGCACAGCAGCGCCATCACCCCGTCCGACCATTGCCGGACCAGGACGCCGCTGAGGTCCCTGCCTTCGAGAGGGGTCACGAGGAGCGGCAGCAGGAGCGGGCGCAGGCGCTCCTCCTCGTTGCCGGCCCGCAGGAGCCGGGGTGCGCGCCCGGCCTGGAACACCAGCTCCCGCCGGATGCTCTTGACCCACACTCGGGGGTCGGGGTCACAGGTGCCGCTCAGCAGCGGGCCGACGTAGATGTCGACCCGGCGCCGGAAGTGCCCGGCCACGCGGATCCGGCCGGTGCGCCGCCAGTCCGTGTAGCCGCCGGAACCCAGTTCGTACAGCGCGCGTTGCAGACACCGCGCGCCGTCGGCCCAGTCCTCTGAACTCAGGTCGGCGTGCCACTGAGGGCCGCCCCGCCTCCGCGCGAACCACTTCATGTACCGCTCCCCCAGCTGCGCGGCCCAAAAGGCCGGCGACGGCACTCGCATGTCCCCAGGACATGATGCCGTCGCCGTGTCCGTCTCGTCAGCCGTGGAATCGGCCGTGATTACGCCGCCCGCGCCTGCGCCCGGGCCACCGGAAAGCCCTCCGTGCGGAAGACCCGCCGCTCCGCGTCCACCGCGAACACCTCGCAGCCCTCCCGCGAGGCGGCCCACTCGACGCCCTCCGCGCCCATCGCGAACGCGGCGGTCGCCACGGTGTCCGCGACGGTCAGGGAGGACGCCACGACGGAGAGGGACAGCAGCCCCGTCGCCGGACGTCCGGTGCGGCCGTCGACGATGTGGTCGCCGCGCTCGTAGCGCGCGGAGGTCGCGATCGCCCCGTCGGTGAGCTCGGCCACCGTGCACACCTTGTCGGCCTGCTCGGGGTGCCGTACCCCCACCCGCCAGGGCCCGCCGGAGGCCACCACGTCGCCCCCGGCGTTGAGGACGAAGCGCCGGGCTCCCGCCGCCTTCAGCAGCTCGGCGGCCCGCTGCACGGACCAGCCCTTCACCACCGCGCACGGGTCGAGCCCACGCCCGGGCAGCCGTACGTCGAACGCGCCGTCGGTGGCGATGCGGTACTCCTCGCACAGCCCCAGCACCTCGTCGAGGTCCGCGCTGACGTCGCCGCGCGCGATCTCACCGCGGTCCAGCCGGCAGACCTCGCTGTCGGCCTTGAAGGGGCTGAACCGGGCGTCGACCTCGCGCAGCCACGCGAACACGGCGTCCGCGGTCTGCTCGCCGACGTGCTCGTCGTCGACCCGCAGCGAGACCGGGAACCCCATGACGTGTTCGACTCGGTGCATGATCAGCCCTTCGCGTCGATCGCGGCCTGGAGGGACTCCTTGTAGCCGTCGCTGGTGATCGTCGCACCGGACACCGTGTCGATGTCCGCGCTCTGCGCCTCCAGCGTCTCCGCGACCAGCTTCGGCACCGCGGCCGTCGTCTGCGGGTGGTTCGGCTGCTGGAGCATCTTCACCGACGCGATCTTGTCGCCCTCGAAGGTCACCTGGACCTGCACCGGGCCCTTGTCGGTGTTGACCGTCGAGCCGTCGACCGTGTGTGCCGCCGACTCGGCGGACGCCGAGGTCGAGGGAGAGGCGGAGGACGAGGACGCCGACTCCGCGTTCGCGTCGATCGCGGCCTGGAGGGACTCCCTGTAGCCGTCGCTGGTGATCGTGGCGCCGGACACGGTGTCGATGTCCGCGCTCTGCGCCTCCAGCGTCTCCGCGACCAGCTTCGGCACCGCGGCCGTCGTCTGCGGGTGGTTCGGCTGCTGGAGCATCTTCACAGCCGTGATCTTGGTGCCCGCGAAGGTCACCTGGACCTGCACGGGGCCCTTGTCGGTCTGCACGGTCGAGCCCTTGACGACCGTGCCGCCGGAACCCGACGCGGCGGAGGAGGACGCCGAGGGCGTCGAGGCGGGCGTGGCGCTCTCGGCGACCGTGCCGAGGGACGGCTCGTAGAGCCAGACCGGGACCAGACCGGCGATGCTGAGGACCAGGACGGGTATTGCGCGCTTCACTGTGTCTTCCCTGTCCTTCTCAGCCGGCCAGGCTGAAACGCTCGAAGTGGACCTGCTGCTTGGGCACGCCCAGCTCGCGCAGGCTGCCGATGACCGCGTTCATCATGGGCGGCGGTCCGCAGAGGAACACGTCCCGGTCCGTGATGTCCGGAACGAGCCGCTGCAGTTCGGCGGGGGCCAGCTTGTCCGGCGTGACCGGGCCGGTCACCAGGTGCAGCTCGGCGCCCTTGGCGTGGGCCAGTTCCACCAGCTCGCCGTAGAGGACCGCGTCCCGGTCCGAGGCGACGCGGTAGATCACGACCGCATGGCCGTGCAGCTCCTCCAGCAGCGCCCGGATCGGGGTGACGCCGACGCCGCCGGCGATGAGCACGGCCTCGGGCCGGGTGCGGTGCAGCGCGGTGAAGGCGCCGTAGGGGCCCTCGGCGAAGACGCGCGTGCCGACCTTCATGTGCCGCAGGGCCGCCGAGCCGTCACCGGCCGCCTTGGCGGTGAGCCGCAGCTGGTTGCCGTCGGGCGCGGCCGACAGGGAGAAGGGGTTGGCCTGCCACCAGCGGTCCTTCGTCAGGAACCGCCACAGGAAGAACTGGCCGGCCCGGGCGGGCAGCTTGTCCAGGTCACGGCCGGTGATGTAGACGGAGACCACGTTGTCGGACTCGGGCACGACCGCCGAGACCCGGAACTGGTGGCGCCAGTTCCGCCACAGCGGCAGGACGAGACGGCCGACGAACACCGACGCGAGGGCGACGCCCCAGACCGCGTACCAGTAAGCCGTGGCGGCGGACGACGAGGTGAAGGACGTACCGACCGCGACCTGGTGCGTGAACGCCAGGACCACCGCGACGTAGGTGTACAGATGGATGAAGTGCCACGTCTCGTACGCCAGCCGGCGCCGCGCGAACCGGGCCGACACCACGCCGATCACGATGATGATCCCGAGCGCGACGACGGCGCGCAGCACGCCCTCGACCGTCTCGGCGAGGTCGATCAGCTGGTTCACCGGGTCCAGGGAGGACGACTCGGCGTAGCCGAAGGTGATGAACACGGCGTGCGCGAGAAGGGCCCACAGGACGCTGAAGCCGGTCCAGCGGTGCCAGGAGGTCAGCCGGTCCATGCCGATCCGGCGGTCCAGCCAGGGCAGCCGGGCCACCAGCAGCAGCTGGAACGCCATGAGCAGCGCGCCGAACAGGCCGGTGAGGCGGCCGAGCACGATGAGCGTGTTGGAGGCGAAGCCGGCGGCGAAGAAGAAGTAGAGCACCACGGCCACGTTCGCGGCGAGCACGGCGTACAGACCCGTGCGGGCGACCACCCTGGGGCGTATCGCCGTGGGGGGCGCAGGGGGCGATTGGACGGTCGTCACGGCGACAGCTCCTTGATCTCGTCTGTGGCTTCCGAGCTTGTCCGGAGGCAGCTGTCGAAAAGCTGTCGTTGTTCTTTCAAGTGTTTATCGATGTGGTCGCGGCCGCCTCCCCGCCCCCGAGGACCGCCGCCGGGTGCCGCAAGATGAACAGGTGGAGAAAGTACGCCTGCTGGTCGTGGACGACGACCCGCCCATCGCCGACCTCGTCGCGACGGTCGCCCGCTACGAGGGCTGGGAGGCGGTCACCGCGAACTCCGGTCAGGAGGCGCTGCGGCTGGCCGCCGAGTTCCACCCGGACATCGTGGTGCTGGACCTGATGCTGCCAGACCTGGACGGCTTCGGCGTCCTGGACCGGCTGCGCGCGGCCGGGACGATGGTGCCCGTGGTGTTCCTGACCGCCCGCGACGGGGTCGCCGACCGGGTGGCCGGGCTGACCCGCGGCGGTGACGACTACCTGGTCAAACCGTTCGCGGTGGAGGAGCTGATGGCCCGGCTGCGGACCGTCCTGCGACGCAGCTCGGGCCCCGGCTTCCAGCGTTCCGTCCTCCGGGTGGCGGACCTGATGATGGACGAGGACACCCGCGAGGTGCGCCGCGGCGACAAGCTGCTCACGCTCACGCCGACCGAGTACGAGGTGCTGCGCTATCTGATGCGCAAGTCACCGACCGTGCTCACCAAGGCGCAGATCCTCGACCATGTGTGGGAGTACGGCTTCGGCGGCCGCTCGAACGTCGTCGAGCTGGTCGTCAGCCGGCTGCGCCGCAAGCTCGACGACACCGGCACGCCGCTGATCCACACGGTGCGCGGCTTCGGGTACGTGATCCGGCAGGCGGCCGAGTGATCGGGCGGCTGCGGCGGACGTACGGCAGGCTCCGGCTGGGCACGAGGCTCGCGCTGGGTCTTGGCGGGCTGTCGCTGGTGGTGTTCGCCGTCGTGGGCACGGCCCTGACGACGTACATGCGCGACTATCTGTCGGCCCAGCTCGACACCCAGCTGGCACAGGGCCAGATCGCCCAGTCCAAGAGCATCGTCGACTACGGCACGCTGTCGGGGAAGAAGTACTACAGCTGGTTCTACGCCGTCTACGACGTGTCGGACGGCAAGCCCGTGCTGCGCAGGCCCGAGGACCCAGGCGACCTGCCGGCGGACGTCGACGATTTCACCTCCGTGGCGCAGGCGCAGACCGCCGCGGACACGGAGGTCCTGCGGACCCAGCACCTGAAGGGCAAGGGCGAGTACCGGCTGCGCGCCTGCGAGGTCGAGCCGGGCGTGGTCCTGGTCAGTGCCGCGCCCATGGACGACATCGAGGACACCGTGGGCCAGCTGATCACGATCCAGGTGGTCACCTTCGGGCTCGCGCTGCTCGCCCTCGTGGTGTTCGGGCGGGGGATGCTGCGGCGCGGCCTGCAGCCGCTCAGCGACATGGCGCACACGGCCCGCGACATCACCTCGCACGACCTGACGGACTCGGCGCGGCTGCCGATGCGGCACGACGGGCGCAGCGGCGGCCCGGAGGTCGAGGAGCTGCGCACCGCGTTCAACACGATGCTGGAGCACATCGACGACTCGCTCGCGGTGCGGGCGGAGGCCGAGCAGCGGCTGCGCCGCTTCGTGGCGGACGCCTCGCACGAGCTGCGGACCCCGCTGATGTCGGTCCGGGGCTATGCCGACCTCTTCCAGTACGCCGCCGCCAACGCCCCCGAGGAGCGGGAGAAGCACCTGGCGCGGCTGCGGGCGGAGGCCGCCCGGATGGGGTTCCTGCTGGACGACCTGCTGCTGCTCGCCCGCCTCGACGCCGCGGAGGTGGAGACGCCGCTGCGCCCGCAGGAGGCGGACCTGGTGGAGCTGGTCGAGCAGGCGGCGGACGCGTTCCGGGTCACCCACGCCGACCACTCACTGACGGTGGCCCCCGGCCCCGGCTCCGTGAAGCTGCGCCTCGATCCCCAGCGCATCCGCCAGGTCCTGGACAACCTGCTGACCAACGCGGCGATGCACACGCCGACCGGCACGCCGGTGTCCGTGGCGGTGTCGGTGGCGAACGGCACGGCACAGGTCCGGATCGCCGACGCCGGCCCCGGCATCCCGCCCGCCGACCGGGAACGGGTCTTCGACCGCTTCTACCGCGTCGACAAGGCCCGCAGCCGGGACCGGGGCGGGAGCGGGCTGGGGCTGGCGGTCGCGCAGTCACTGGTGCACGCCCACGGCGGCAGGATCGACATGACGAGCGAGCCGGGGGCGACGGTGTTCACGGTGACGATCCCGTTGGCGGTGGAGCGGAGCCCCTGGAATGGGAACGGGTAAGGGCGGCGGGGGCGAGAAACTCTCGGTCCCACTGACGGGTTGGTGAACACGGACACGGCAAGCTAAGGTAAGCCTTACCTAACCTGAAAGGTCGCCATGTCCGCTGCCACCTGCCCTGAGCCGACGCCCGCCGAGCGTGCCCGCTCGGTGCTCTCGGCGGCCGGCTCGCTGACCGTCACCACGCACGGCCACCGCGTCGAGCTGATCGGCCTGCACACCGTCGACGCCGCCGCCCGGCTGCTCCTGCAGAACCCGCCGGACGCACACCTGGCCGCCGAGCTCGCGATGGCGCCGCACGGCGATCTGGCCGCCCTCGTGGAGTTCACCGACATCGCCCCCGTCGCCGTACGCGACCGGGTGCGCGCCCGGCTGACGCTGGGCGGCTGGCTGACCGCGCTCGGCCCGAAGGCCCTGGTGTTCAACACCGCCCGGGCCGTGCTCACGGAGGACGACGGGACGACCACCATCGTCCTCGACGAGCTGACCCTGGCCTCGCCCGACCCGCTGGCCACCCACGAGGCGGAGATGCTGGCCCGGCTGGACGCGGCCCACGCCGACACCGTGGCCCCGCTCACCCGGCTGCTCCCGCCCCGGCTGCAGCTCGGCGCGAGCGACGTACGGCCGCTGCGACTCGACCGGCACGGCCTGGTGCTGCGCGTGGAGACACCGGACGCGCACCACGACGCCCGCCTGCCCTTCGCCGCCCAGGCCACCCACCCGGGAGAGGCGGTGCGCCAGTTCCACCTCCTGCTCGCCCGGGCCACCGCCCGTCCGCGCCGCCGACGCCTGCCGACCAGGTCGTAGGCGGCACCGCACCCCCATACCGCCGACCTCCGGGCCCCTGGCGCCGAGGCCTTCCCGTCTCCTCCGCGCACGCGCCCGGAGGTCGGCTCATGTTCGGCTCATGCCCGGGTCCCCGCCTCCAGGCGCTCCGTCGTCTCCATGAGGGAGACCGTGAACGGGTGCCGGGGCTCCGTCAGGACCTGTCGTGCCGGGCCCTGTTCGACCAGCTCGCCGGCGTCCAGTACGGCGATGCGGTGAGCCAGGCGGGCGGTGTCCAGGTCGTGGGTGATGAGGACCAGGGACAGCTCCTCGGCCTCGCCGACCAGACCCGCGAGGACGTCGAGGATGCCGCGCCGGGTGACCGTGTCCAGGCCTGAGGTGACCTCGTCGCAGATCAGCACCCTGGGACGGGCCAGCAGGGCGCGGGCGAGGGCGGCGCGCTGGAGTTCGCCGCCGGAGAGTTCGCCGGGGCGGCGGCGGGCGAGCCCCTCCGGCAGACCGAGGCGGTTCAGGGTCGCCAACGCCTCGTCCGTCGCCGCCCGTTCCTCGGCACCGCGCAGCCGCACCGCCGTGCGGGCCACCTGGTGCAGGACGGGACGGTGCTCGTCGAAGGCGGCGCGGGCGTCCTGGAAGACGTACTGCACGGCCGCGAGCTGGGCGCGGCTGCGGCGGCGCAGGCTGCGCGGGAGCGGGGCGCCGTCGAGCAGGATCTCTCCGTCGTGGTCGCGGTGGAGGCCCGCGAGGCAGCGGGCGAGCGTGGTCTTGCCGCTGCCCGAGCGGCCGACCACGGCCAGGCATTCGCCGGGGTGGAGTGCCAGCCGCGGGGCGTGCAGGACGGTGGTGCGGCGGTCGTGCACCGCGGTCAAGTCCCTTACTTCCAGGACTGGTTGCGCTGACCCGACGTCCGCCCCGCCCTGCGGCACCGCACGCTGTTCGTCGAGCAGGCGCCGGGTCCAATCGTGGCGCGGCGCCGTCCACAGCCGCTCCACCGGGCCCGACTCCACGACCCGGCCGGCGCGCATGACGAGGACCTCGTCGGCGAGGGCGCGGACGACGTCCAGATCGTGGCTGAGCAGCACGATCGCGATCCCGCGGGCCGCCACCGCCGCGAGCTGCTCGACGACCCGGCTCTTGGTCAACGCGTCCTGGCCGGTGGTGGGTTCGTCGGCGACGATGACGCGGGCGCCGAGCAGCAGGGCCTGGGCGAGGACGACGCGTTGCTGCTGGCCGCCGGAGAGCTGGTGCGGGTAGCGGCACAACAGGGCTTCGGCGTCCGGGAGTTGGGCGTCGGACAGGGCGCGCAGGACCAGTGCGCGGGCCGCCGTACGGCGCTGCGCGCGAGGCAGGTGGCGGACCTGGGGGCGGGCGATGTCGTCGAGGAGGGCGCTGACGCGGCGGGCCGGGTTGAGGACGGCGGCGGGGTGCTGGGGGATGTAGCCCACCGGGCCGTCGGAGCCCACCGGGCCGTCGACGGTGCGCCGTACCTCGCCCGTGACGCGGGCGCCGGGCGGGTACTCACCCAGCAGGGCGAGCCCCGTGGTGGTCTTGCCGCTGCCCGAGGCGCCGACGAGGGCGGTCACCTGTCCGGGCAGTACCCGCAGGCGCACCCCGTCGACGATCGCGCGGCCGTCCATCTCCACCCGCAGGTCACGGATCTCGGCCACGGAGTCCGTCACGTCGCTCACGGGCGTCGCCCCCTCTTGTCGGTCGGCTTCTTCTCCAACGCGGCGTCGAAGAGCAGGTTGGTGCCCATCGTCAGCGCCACGATCAGCAGCGCGGGCACCACCACGGCCCACGGCTGCACGAACAGGCCGGTGCGGTTGCGGTCGACCATGACCGCCCAGTCGGCGGCGTCCGGCGCGACGCCGACACCCAGGAACGCGGCCGTCGACACCAGGTAGAGCACGCCGGTCAGCCGGATACCGGCGTCGGCGGCGAGGGTGCGCAGCGTCGACCGGCCGACGTAGCCGACGGCGATCCGCCACCAGCTCTCCCCCTGCATGCGCAGCGCCTCGACCGCGGGGCGTGCGGCGGCCTCGCCCGCGGCCGCCCGTACGATCCGGGCCGCGTCGGGCACGTTCACCAGCGCCACGAGCAGCGCGAGCCCGACCGCTCCCGGCGAGAGCACGGAGGCCACCAGCAGGATCAGCAGCAGCGACGGCACGGCGAGCAGCACGTCCAGGGGCCGCATCAGCAGCTCCTCCAGCCACCGCACGCGGGTGAGCGCGCTCATGAGCGCGACCGGGACGGCGACGAGATAGGCGAGCGCGGTCGCGGCCAGGGCGGTGACGACGACCGTACGGCCGCCCAGCAGGACCTGCTGCCAGACGTCGCGTCCCACGAAGTCGGTGCCGAGCCAGTGGTCGCCGCCGAGGGTGAAGGAGGTGGCCCGGGGGCCGGGTTCCGCGGTGAGCAGCGGTCCGAGCAGGGCGAGGACGAGGGGGACGACGATGACGCCGAGGCCGAGCGCGAAACGGCGATGCGTGGTCATGCGGCCACCCCCGCGCGAGGAGTGAGCCGGTGGGCCACCAGGTCGGCGCCGAGGTTCAGTACGACCGTCAGCACGCCGAACACCACGGCCAGCCCCTGCACCACCGGTACGTCCCGTTCGGCGACCGCGTTGAGGAGGACCGTGCCCAGGCCCGGGATCACGAAGAGGGCCTCCACGACGATCACGCCGCACAGCAACCAGTCGACGGTGCGGGCGAGTTGCTGCACGGCCGGGGCGAGGGCGTTCGGCAGGGCGTGCGTGTAGCGGACACGGGCGCCGGGGACGCCGTAGCGGCGGGCGTGGGCGGCGTAGGGGGAGGCGAGGGCGTCGACCATGCCGGCCCGCACCAGGCGGGACAGGGAGCACACCGGGCGGGAGAGCAGGACCAGCACCGGCAGGACCAGTGCCGCCGGATGGGCGAGCAGGTCCGTGCCGTAGCCGAGAGCCGTCGGCGGCAGCCACGCCAGCTTGATGGCGAGGACCGTCACCAGCAGTACCCCGAGGGCGAACTCGGGGACCGCGTACACGGCCAGCGTCACCGAGCTGACCAGCCGGTCGACGAGCCGCCCCTCGTGACGGGCGGCGAGCACACCGAGGCCGAAGCCGATCGGGATCAGGAGGGCGAGGGTGAGCGTGGCGAGCAGCAGCGTCGGGCCGAAGCCGTCGGCGAGGTACTGGGCGACCGGGCGGCCGGAGGTCAGGGAGGTGCCGAAGTCGCCGTGCAGCAGGCCCGTCGCCCAGTCGGCCAGCCGCTCGTACGCCGGCCGGTCCAGGTCCATGGCCTCGCGGATCGCCGCGATGCGCGCCGGGTCCGGCTGGTCGCCCGCGAGAGCGACCGCGGCGTCGCCCGGCAGCGCCTCGGTGAGCGCGGAGACCAGCAGCACGACGGCCAAGGTCTGCGCGACACCGAGGAGCAGCCGCCGGGCGACGAAGGAGCGAAGTCCGCTCACGCGAGCCACACCTTGTCGAAGCGGGCCCAGTCGAGGGTGTTGGCGGGCGCCTTGGTCTCCACTCCCTTCACCGTGCGGGCGGTTCCGATGATCCAGTCGGCGAAGCCCCAGATGAGGAAGCCGCCCTCGGTGTACAGCCGGCGCTGCATCCGCTCGTAGACGGCGGCCCGTTCGGTCTTGTCGCGGGTGGACTGGGCCTGCTCGTACAGGGCGTCGAAGTCCTTGTGCTGCCACTTGGTGGCGTTGGTGGTGGAGCCGGTGAGCAGGCGCTGCGAGATGTGGGCCTCGATGGGCATGGCGCCGGAGCGGTAGCAGGACAGGGTGCCGCCGTCGAGGATGTCGCTCCAGTAGGAGTCCTTGCTGCCCATCTTCACGTCGATCGTGACGCCCGCCTTGGCGGCCTGGTCGCGGAAGATGCCGGCGGCCTCGGTGAACCCGGCGGCGACGGCCGAGGTGTCCAGGGTGACCTTGAGCTTCTCGGCACCGGCCTGCTTGAGCAGGGCGCGGGCCCTGTCGAGGTCCTGCTCGCGCTGCGGCAGGTCGGCGGCGTAGTACTCGTATCCCTTGCCGAACAGGTCGTTGCCGACCTCGCCCGCGCCGGACAGCGCGCCGTCGACGAGTTCCTGCCGGTCGGCGATCAGGAAGAAGGCCTCGCGGACCCGCTTGTCGTCGAAGGGCGCCCGGTCGGTCTTCATGCAGAAGGCCTGCATGGCGCTGTTGCGCAGCCGCACGATCTCGATCTGGCCCTTGCCCTCGTGCGCGCGGGCGGTGGTCGGGTTGAGCTCGTGCGCGTACTCGACCTGGCCGCCGAGGAGCGCGTTGACGCGGGCGGACTCCTCGTTGGCGACGACGAACTCGATCTCGTCGAGGAGCGGGGCGCCGTCCCAGTGGTCGTCGTAGCGGCGGAAGACGGCGGAACGGCCGGGCGAGAAGGACACGAACCGGAAGGGGCCGGAGCCGATGGGCTTGGCGTCGAACTCGGTGGCGTTCTCGGGGACGATGTACGCGCCGAACGCGGCCAGGATGTTGGGGAATTCGGCGGTGGGCCGCTTGAGGACGAACTCGATGGACCGCTCGCCGGTGGCACGGCTGGCGTCGAGGTCGATGGGCTCCAGGGACGCCTTGGCGCGGAAGGCCTGCTTGGGGTCGGCGATCCGGCGGTAGCTGTAGAGGACGTCCTTGGCGGTGACCGGCTTTCCGTCGTGGAAGGTCGCCTGACGCAGCGTCACCTGCCAGCGGTCCAACCCCTTGTTGGACTCCCACTTCTCGGCGAGGCGGGGCTCGGCGGAGAGGTCGGCGCCGTAGTCGGCGAGCTTGTCGAAGAGGGCCTTGGCGCGGGCGACGTCCGCGAAGAGGTTGGCCAGGTGCGGGTCGAGGGTCTCGCTCGCACCACCGCCGGCGAACGCGGCACGCAGCCGTCCGCCGCGCTTCGGGGTGCCGGAGCCACCGGCTGCCTTGTCGTCCGTGCCGCCGCCGCAGCCGACGAGGGCGAGGGCGGCGGCGCCCGTGGTGGCGGCGAGGAAGCCGCGACGGCGCAGGCCGGGGAAACGTTCGTCATGCATGGGTGAGTGATCCTTCGGGTCAGAGGGTGTGGCGGCGGCGTGCGACGAGGTGCAGCCGGTCGGCGTCGGTGGCGGTACCGGGCAACTCGCCCTCCCGCCAAGGGGGTTCGGTGCGCGGGCCGGGGCCGTCGTGAAGTTCGAGCACCTCGAAGCCGTGCGCGGCGAGGAGGTGACGCAGCTCCTGCGGGAACAGCAGCCGCCAGGCGGAGCGCTGTTCGACGGGCGGCGATCCGTCGTCGGCCGTCCATACGCGGGTACGGCGCAGAAGCTGCGCCGTGCGGTCGACGGTCAGCGTCGTGGTCGACCGGTAGGCGGTGCCGTGCCAGGTGAAGGCGTTGACGGACGGGGCGTCCAGGAGGTCCGTACGGCCGAGGAAGTACGCCCCGTTGCGCATCTCCGCGACCAGCAGCCCGCCCGGCGCGAGGGCGTGGCGGCAGGAGGCGAGGAAGCCGTCGAGCTGGTCGTTGGTGTGGCAGTACAGCAGGGAGCTGTCCAGGCAGACGACCGCGTCGAAGGCGTCCCGGCCCAGGTCCCGCACGTCGAAGCCGTGCAGGTCGGCCCTGACGTACGCCGGGCCCGGGTGGTGGGCGCGGGCGTGGGCCAGCATCGCCTCGGACAGGTCGGCGCCGGTCACCGTACGGCCGGCGGCGTGCAGGTGGGCGGCGTCGCGGCCGGTGCCGCAGCCCATGTCCAGGACGCGCGGCCCGGCGCCGTGGCGGCGCAGGCAGTCCTCGGCCCAGCGCCCGGCGAGCCGGTCGAGGTCGGGGAAGCGGGCCTCGTACAGGGCGGGGTTGTCGGTGAGGAGGTTGCGGCCGGCGTGCGGGGCGCCGCTGACGGAGTTGCCGGTCCCGCCAGGGCGGACGTCGCCGATGCCGGTGCTCCCACCCGGACCGCCGGCATCGAGGCCACCGTCCCCGCCCGCTGCCGCGATGGTCCGGCCGGACTCCCGCTCGCACCGCGCGGCGGCCCCGTATCGGCCTGCGTCTGCCCACTCGCCCGGGGGCACGACCGCCATGTCCGGCTCGCAGCCGACGGGCTCGGTGGTGACGGCACCTGAACCTCCGTCGGCCTCTTCGCCGCCGACCGCGTGCGGATACACCTCTCCGCCCCGCGTCGCGCTCACGCCGAACTCCTCTCTCCGGCCTGCACGGGAGCCGCCGGTGCCGGATCGGCCGGCAGCGCCCCGCGTCGATGCAGCCACGCCACCCCGGCCGCCGAGGCCAGCCCGAACACGGTGCAGCACACCCACGGCAGCCACGCGCGGCCGTCGCTCTCCCCGGCGTCCATGGCCCAGCCCACGACGGTGTTCCCGACGGCGGCGGCGACGCCCGAGACGACGTAGAAGATCCCGAAGTACGTGCCGGTCAGCTCGGACCGCCCGAAGCGGGGGATCAGCTCCATCACGAACGGCGAGGCGATCATGACGCCCAGGTAGAGCAGCAGCGCGCCGAGCAGCACGGGTACGGCGTCGAGCCAGCCGGCGGTTCCCGCGCCCGCCACCAGGGCCGGCGGCAGGAAGGCCAGCCCCATCAGCGCGAGCCCGGCCGCGATCCAACCCGCCCTGTGGCCCCGGGACTTGAGGCTCCGCGTGATTCTCAGCTGCAGCGCCAGGTTGGTGACCGTACCGACGAGGAAGACGATACCCGCCGCCCCGTCCCAGCCGGTGGCCGCACGGGCGCCGTCGGGCAGCAGCAGATAGAGCTGGTTCTCCAGGGTGAACATGCCGACCATGGCGAGCGCGAAAGCCACGAAGGCGCGGTTGCCGAGCACCTCGCGCCAGTCCCCGAGGACACCGCTCCCGCTGGGTTCGACCTTCCGCGCGGGCAGGACCAGTGCCTGCGCCACGGTGAGCACCGCGAAGATCCCGGCGGCGGTCAGCGCGGACGTACGGAAGTCGACGAGGAGCAGCGCGCTGCCGAGCAGCGGCCCGATGAGCGCGCCGGTCGTCGCGAAGACGTTGAAGAGCGCGAACGCCTCCGCCTTGCGCTCCCCCGACTCCTGTGCGAGATACGCCCGCACGGCCGGGTTGAACAGCGCCCCCGCGAGCCCGCTCAGCACGGACGCGGCGAGCAGCACCGGCAGCCCGTCGCCCAGCGCGAACAGCCCGAACCCGACGGTCCGCAGCGCACACCCGGCGATGATGACGCCCCGCGCCCCGAGCCGGTCCGACGCCGAGCCGCCGATGATGAACAGCCCCTGCTGACTGAGGTTGCGCACACCGAGGACGATCCCGACGACCGCCGCCGACATGCCGAGGTTCTCGCCGAGGTGGGTGGCGAGGTAAGGGATGAGCAGGTAGAAGCCGGTGTTGACGCCGAGCTGGTTGACCAGCAGCAGCTGGACGGCGACAGGGAAGCCGCGCATCTCACGCCACGTCTTCATGTGCCGTCACCTCCTCGACGCCCAGCCCCGGACGGGCACTTGCGCGTACGAAGCCGTCGGCGCCGCCGATCCCGTGCCACGGGTCGTGGGCGAGCAGCAGATGTCCGTCGAGGTCGGTCCAGCGGGCGCGGTCGGCCAGCTGGACGGCGGGCGCCAGACCGAGGGTGCTGGCGGTGAGGCAGCCCAGCATCAGCTCGGTCCCGCTGCCCTCGATCGACTCGGCGATGCGCAGGGCCGCGTGGACGCCGCCGCACTTGGCGAGCTTGACGTTGACACCGTGGACGCGCCCGGCCAGGCGCCGCGCGTCGTCCAGGGAGACGGCGTCCTCGTCGGCGATGACGGGCAGCGGCGACCGCTCGGCGAGGGCGCCCAGCGCGTCCGGGTCGCCGGGCGCGAGGGGCTGCTCGACGGCTTCGACGCCGAGGTCGGCGAAGCGCGGCAGCAGGGCCGCGGCCTGTGTCGTGCTCCAGGCTCCGTTGGGGTCGAGCAGCAGCCGGACCCGGGGAGCGGCGTCGCGGATGACCCGTACGCGTTCGACGTCGTCCTCGGGGTCGGGGGTGCCCGCCTTGACCTTGACGACGTCGAAGCCGCTCGCGGCCAGGCGCCGGGCCTCGGCGGCCGCGCGGGTCGGCGAGGTGATGCCGATGGTGCGCGCGGTGGCGGCCACGGGGGGCACCGGCGCGCCAAGGAGACGGTGGACGGGGACACCCGCGCGCTTGCCGACGAGGTCGAGGAGCGCGGACTCGACGGCGGCGGTGACGGCGGGAGGCGTATCGGCTGCCTCCGATGCCAACTCCCCTGCTCGCAGGGCCTCCAGGGCACGCTCCGGATCGGCGAATCGCCTCAGGTTCACGTCCGCCAGCAGCCGTACCAGCGTCTCGGCGTCGAGCCCGTAGTACACGCTGCTGACGGCTTCGCCGTACCCGGACAGCCCCTCGTGCTCGAGGCGGAGCCACACGGCCTCGCGTGCGGACATGGTGGATCGGGAGATGCGCAGCGGCTCGGCGAGTTCGAGACGTACGGTGCGCAGGTGGGCCTTCACTGTGTCCTTCCGAGAGAGAGCGGATCGGCGACCCGGGTGCACCGCGCCCACCCGCTCGCCTCGGCGGCGTACGGGTGCGGTATCTCCACGGGCCGGGTGGCGGCACCGGCCAGGTCGAGGCCGTGGGCGGCGAGGAAGTCGTCGTCGTAGACGGTGCCGAGATAGCGGTGCGGCCCGTCGGGGAAGACGGTGGCGACGACCGCACCCGGGTGCACACAGGCCGCCCAGGCGGCGACCCGCGCGACGGCGCCGGTGCTCCAGCCGCCGCTGACGAAGCTGCCCCGGGCGAGCCGTCGGCAGCTGTCCACGGCCTCGGCGGGACCGATCCAGTGGACCTCGTCGAAGGCGTCGTAGGCGACGTTGCGCGGGTGGATGCTGCTGCCGAGGCCGCGCATCAGGCGGGGCCGGGCGGGCTGGCCGAAGATGGTGGAGCCGGTGGCGTCGACGCCGATGAGCCGCAGCGCGGGCCAGCGCCGGCGCAGCGGGGCGATGACGCCCGCGCTGTGGCCGCCGGTGCCGACGCTGCACACCAGGATGTCCAAGTGGTCGAGCTGGGCGCCGAGTTCGGCGGCGAGGGAGGCGTATCCGACCGTGTTGTCGGGGTTGTTGTACTGGTCGGGCCAGTAGGCGTCGGGCAGTTCGGCGAGCAGTTCGCGCAGCCGGCCGAGCCGGGCGGCCTGCCAGCCGCCCTGTGGTGCCGGGCGGTCGACGAGCTCCAGACGGACGCCGTGTGCGCGCAGCAACTGCCGCATGGACGGCTCCAGTTCGCTGTCGCCGACCAGGACGACGGGATGGCCGAGGGCCTGTCCGGCGAAGGCGAGCCCGATGCCGAGCGTGCCGGACGTGGACTCCACCACCGGGGCGCCGGGCCGCAGTTCACCGCGCTCGCGCGCACCCAGCAGCATCGAGACGGCGGCCCGCGCCTTCATTCCGCCCGCGGCGAGCCCTTCGAGCTTGGCCCAGAAACCGGGGTGGGGGTGCGGCAGTTCGCTGGTGACGCGGACGACGGGGGTACGGCCGAGCAGGGCGAGCAACTCGGGGCGCGCGGCGGGCGGGCGTACGGCGGTGGTGGTGGTCGTGACGGTCACTGCACACCCCCGGGACAGCGGTACCGGTGGACGACGCCGGGCCCGCCGTCGAGCCAGAAGAAGGGGTACGGCTCCGCGCACACCGCGCTCACGCCGTGCCCGAGGAATCGGGGCAGTACCGCGCTGCCGGTCTGCGCGAACATCACCAGCTGCTTGCCGTGCCGCAGGGCGTGCTCGCGCAGCGGCTCGAAGCTGCCGTTGCCCAGGGTCATCCCGGACACGAGCAGCGCGTCACAGCTCCCGGCGGCGGCGAGCGCGTCGGCGACCACGGGTTCGCCCCATTCGGTCACCCCGCCCTTGAGGTCGCAGGGCACATAGCCGAGCCCGCGCGAACGCAGCGCTTCCAGAAGTGAGTTGACGACCCCCACCACCAGAACGGTCGAACCGGCCGGCAGGTCGAGCAGCTCCACGACCGCCTTCGCCCGCGCCGTGGACTTCCCCAGCGACGACCCGGCGGGCAGCGCGACCGGCAGCGCCCCGTGGTCCGGCGTGTGCGGGGTGACGTGCATCAGGTAGGCGTCGAGGGCGGCCACCCGCACCGCGGCCAGCGGATGGTCGAGGAGCCGTGCGACATCGGCGCCGACGCAGTCGTCGAGCGCGCTGTCGGGCAGCTCCCCCGGCTCGACGGCACACGATCCGACGGCCTCGGCGAGGCGGAGGCTGAGGACCTCGTTGCGGTAGCCGGTGCCGCGCCCGTCGTGCCGTACGGCCTGGCGGGTGGTGAAGGCGACGGCGACGCGCTGAGTGTGCGGGTCGGGGCCGAGGGCGCCTTCGCGGACGCGGGCGACGAGTTCGTCGTACGTCCGGCAGGGCGCCGTCGACGAGGCGCTGACGGCGGTCATCGGATCACCAGCCCCGCGCGGAGCCCGGCCAGCAGGCCCTCGACGCGGTCGCGGGCGCCGAGGCCGTCGGGGTCACCGGCCATGACATGACCGAGGTACTCGTTGTTGCTGCCCGCCGCCTTCACGGTCTTGCCGGGCTCGGCGAGCTGCACCTCCAACACGCCTGGTTCGTCGGTGAGTTGTCCGGCGTCGAGTGCCTCGAGCGTGCCCGCGCGGTCCGGGACCAGGAAGCCGATGGCGGCGCTGCGCAGCCCGGTGTCGGCGCGCCTGAGGTCCGGCTCGCGGCCGAGGGCGACGTCCACGAAGGCGGCGGCGAGGTCGATGCCGGTGACATGGCGGACCAGCTCGGTGATGCGGTTGCCGGCGGGCCGGGGGTTGACCTCGACGAGGCGCGGCCCGGCGGAGGTCAGCTTGATCTCGGTGTGCGCCACGACCCCGTCCGTCAGCCCCAGGGCCTTCAGGGCGCCGAGCGCGGTCTGCTCGACGGCGTCGATGTCGGCGAGCGGCAGTGCGGCGGGGAACATGTGGCCGGTCTCGATGAAGGCGGGCGCTCCGCCGATGCTCTTGTCGGTGACGCCGACCAGGTGCACGGCTCCCCCGTGCGACACGGTCTCGACGCTGACCTCGGGGCCGTCGAGGAGCTCTTCGAGGAGGACGGCGGGGGTGCGCCGCTGTCCCCGGGCGTTGACCGGGAAGTCGGCCAACGCGCGGAAGACCTCCGCCAGTTGGGCCTCGTCGTCGACGCGCCGCACATACATGCCCGCGCACAGGTCGACCGGCTTGGCGACGACCGGGTAGCCGATCTCCTTCGCGGCCCGCGCGAGGTCGGCCCACTCCTCGTGCACCGCGAAACGCGGTCCGGGCAGGCCCGCGTCGGCGAGGACACGGCGGGTGGCGTCCTTGCGGCAGGCGTTCTCCACCGCCTCGGGGCCGGGGCCCGGCAGCCCGAGGTGTCCGGCGATGCGGGCCACCGTCGGCAGGTAGTAGTCGCAGGAGGTGATCACCCCGTCGAAGCCCAGGACCGAGTGCAGCCGCTCCACTTCGGGCAGCAGGGCGTCGAGGTCGTTGGTGTCGGCCGTGATCACGTTGCGGGCACCGAGCAGCGGATGCGCCACCCCCTCGGGCGCCGAGCGCAGGTAGTGATGCAGGTCACGGGTGAGGAAGGTGAACTCGTGTCCGCCCTCCCGGATCGCACGTGGCAGCAGCCTGCTCATCGACCCGACCCAGCTCTCTACCACCAGCAGATGAGCCACAACTCCCCTTTTCGTGCCGCGAGTTCAGACGTCAGGGCAGCCCGGGACACCCCTCGACGGGAGGGGTGCCGGACTTGACACGCACACGTTATCGATAATCATTTTCATTTGCTACCCCGTTCTTACCCAGCTGCCTCTGCCGCCTTCGGAGCGACCTCTTGTCCTTCCCGCCCCGCCCCACCGCCCTGCTGTGCGCCCTCGCGGCCGCGGCCGCCCTGCTCCCCACGGCCACGGCCACGCCCGCCCGCGCGTCGACCTCCCTCACCTTCGGCCCCTGCCCGGACTCCGTACCGGCCCCGCCCGCACCGGACCGCGTGGAGTGCGGGCGCCTCACGGTCCCGCTCGACTGGAACGACCCGGCCGACCGGCGCATCGAGATCGCCGTCTCCCGCGTCCCCGCCTCCGGCACCCCGGCCGAGCGCCGCGGCGTCCTGCTGGTGAACCCCGGCGGCCCGGGCGGCTCCGGGCTCCCCTACGCGGTGACCAAGCGCGCCAAACTCCCCGCGAGCGTGCGGCGTTCGTACGACGTCATAGGCTTCGACCCGCGCGGCGTGGGCCGCAGCACCCCGGTGGACTGCGGCCCGATGGGCGGCCTGTTCACCGCTCCGGGCACGGACCCGGTACCGACGACCCCGCGGGCCGAGCGGACGTACCTCACCTCGCTGCGCCGCATGGCCGACGACTGCGCGGCGGGCGCGGGAACGGACATGCTGCCGTATCTGTCCACCGAACAGACGGCGTACGACATGGACGCGATCCGCGCCGCGCTGGGCGAACCGCGGACGAACTTCCTCGGTGTCTCGTACGGCAGTTACCTGGGCGCGGCCTACGCGGCACGCTTCCCGCACCGGGTCGGCCGCATGGTGCTGGACAGCGTGGTCGGCCCCTGGGACTGGTACGACTTCGACGTCGTCCAGAGCCGTGCGATGCTGCGCGCCCGCGACACCTTCTTCGCCTGGACGGCCGCGCACGCGGAGCGCTTCGGACTCGGCGACGGCACGGACGCCGTACGACGCTCGTACCTGCGCGTACGCCACGGCCTCGCCGCCCGCCCGGTGAACGGCTTCGGCCCGGCGGAGTTCGACCGCGCCGTCTACCGTGCCCTGGGCCGCACCGAGCGCTGGTCGGGCCTCGCCGACGGACTGCACACCTACCTGACCGACGGCAGCCCCGACGGCCTGCGCCCCGCGTCCGCCTTCGACAGCCCTCAGACCCGCAACTACGAGGCGGCCAACCGGATCGTGAAGTGCGCGGACGGCCCGGGGCCGACCCCGCGCGAGATCCTGGCGGACATCCACCGCACCCGCCACCTCGACCCGCAGCCGATCCTGACCGGCATGGAGGCATCGGCCTGCGCGTACTGGCACCACCGCCCCCACCACCGCACACCCCTGGGCAGCCCGGCCGCCCCGCCGGTCCTGCTGGTCGCGTCCGCGCACGACCCGGTGACGCCGATCGAGGGCGCCCGGCAACTGCGGAAGGTACTGCCCGGTTCCCGGCTCGTGGTCCTCGACGACGACTACTCCCACGGGGTGTTCGCCAGCCGGGGGAACGCGTGCGTGGACGGGGCGATGGCGGCGTATCTCGTGGACGGGGTGGTGCCGGGGGCGGATGTGCGGTGTGCGGGGCCGGGGTTGCCGGGGACGTCGTGACCCCGGTCAGCGATATTCAGCCCGTCCGGCGTTTGAGGACGAGGCCCCTCAAGGGCCGAAGAGGGTGTCTGGGGGCGGCAGCCCCCAAGGCGTCACGGCAACGGCTGCTCCGCCCAAATGATCTTCCCGCTGGGTGAGTACCGCGTCCCCCACCGCTCGGTGAGCTGCGCGACGAGGAACAGTCCGCGCCCGCCCTCGTCCTCGCTGCGCGCGCGACGCAGGCGCGGTGAGGTGCTGCTGCCGTCGGAGACCTCGCAGATCAGGGCGCGGTCGCGCAGGAGGCGGAGCCGAAGGGGGCCGGCGGCGTGGCGGATGGCGTTGGTGACCAGTTCGCTGGCGATGAGCTCGGTGGTGAAGGCCAGCTCGTCGAGGTGCCAGGCGGCGAGCCGTTCGGTGACCGCCACACGCGCGCGGGAGACGACCGCCGGGTCGCTGGGCAGGTCCCACTGGGCCACCCGGTCAGGGCCCAGGGCGTGGGTGCGGGCGACGAGCAGCGCGACGTCGTCGCCGGGCCGGGCCGGGAGCAGGGCGTCGAGGACGGCCTCGCAGGTCTCCTCCGGCGGGCGGCCGACGCGGGCCAGCACGGCGCGCAGCTTGTCCAGGCCCGCGTCGATGTCGTGATGGCGGTCCTCGATCAACCCGTCGGTGTAGAGCACGAGTTGGCTGCCTTCGGCCAGCTCCAGCTCGACCGTCTCGAACGGCATGCCGCCCAGGCCGAGGGGCGGGCCGGAGGGCAGGTCGACGAACTCGACCGTGCCGTCGGGGGCGACGACCGCGGGCAGCGGGTGCCCGGCGCGGGTGAGGGTGCAGCGCCGGGACACCGGATCGTAGACGGCGTACAGACAGGTGGCGCCGACGATGCCGCAGTCGGGGGAGCTCTCCGCGGCCCAGCCCTCGCCGCGGTCGAGCCGGCCGACCAGGTCGTCGAGGTGGGTGAGGACGTCGTCGGGCGGCAGCTCCAGGGAGCAGAAGTTGTGGACGGCGGTGCGCAGCCGGCCCATGGTCGCGGCCGCGTGCAGCCCATGGCCGACGACGTCACCGACCACCAGCGCGACCCGGGCACCGGACAGCGGGATGACGTCGAACCAGTCGCCGCCGACGCCGGCCTGCGCGGGCAGGTAGCGGTAGGCGACCTCGACGGCGCTCTGCTCGGGGCGCCCCCTCGGCAGCATGCTGCGCTGCAGGGTGAGGGCGGTGTTGTGCTCGCGGGTGTAGCGGCGGGCGTTGTCGATGCAGATCGCCGCGCGGCCGACGAGTTCCTGGGCGAGGGAGAGGTCGTCGTCCTCGAAGGGGGCGGGCCGCAGGGAACGGTAGAAGCTGACCACGCCGAGGGTGGTGCCGCGAGCCCGCAGCGGCACGGTGATCAGGGAGTGGATGCCGGCCGCGAGCACCCGCTCCAGCCGCTCCGGGTCCTGCGCGATCCAGCCGCCCGCCTCGGACAGGACGGGTTCCAGTACGGACTGTCTCGTCTCCAGGGAACGGGCCTGCGGCGTGGACGGGACGTACTCGACGAGATCGCCGACGTCGTACAGGTTGTGCGGATCCTTGCGTACGGCCCGCATGGCCACCCGCCGCAACGCGGCACGGCCGCCGAGCACTTCCGGCTCCTCGCCGCTCAGCACGGGGTCGGGCAGATCCACGGCGACGAAGTCGGCGAACCGGGGGACCGTCACCTCGGCGAGTTCCTCCGCGGTGCGGGTCACGTCGAGGGTCGTGCCGATGCGGACGCTCGCGTCGTGCAGCAACTCCAGCCTCCGCCGCGCGAGCACGGCCAGCCGCCCGACACCGGGCTCGCCGACGAGAAGCAGCCAGCCGTCGGCGCCGACGCCGTCCGGCTCGGGTTCGGGGAGGGTGGCTGGCCGGGGCGGGGGTTCGAGGGTGGGGGCGGCACGGTCGCCGTCACGGTCGGCGCCCGGGGCGGGCCGGGTGGTGGGCGGCTGGGGTACGACTGGGTGCGTCGCGGTGGGCGGCGCTTCGGGCCGGGTCGGCGCGGGCGGTGCCCCGATGGAACCGGGCGCGGGGCGGGCGGAGGCCGGTGTGAGTGGCGATGACTCGGCGGAGGTCGGCGGCACACGCCGCGTGGTCGGCACGCCTGGTGCGGGCGGCGCCGTCGCCGACGTGCGCGCCGCGGACGCAGACGCGGGCGGCGCGTACGCGTGCGACGGTGCCGGGGCCCGCGCCACCGGCCCACCCGGACCCGGCGCCACCGGCCCACCCGGATCCCGCGCGGCCGGCCCGACCGCGCCCTGCCCGGCAGAAACGCCCGCGGCCCCCGCCCCGCCCACGCCCCGCACGGTCAGCGCAGCCGACCCCAGCCCGCCCACCGACGCCGCCCGTACATGCCGCAAGCGAGGCCCGCCGAGCACCCGTACCTCCACCGCGACCCCGCTCTCCCCCGCCGCTCCCCGCACCGGCCGGCGCAACAGCGTGGCGGTCCGGCCGCTGGGCAGGGTGATCTCGTCGAGGGTGCGGTGCGGTGAGGCGAGGAGTTCCTCGGCCTTCTCGCGCAGGACCGCCAGGTCGACCCGGCCGAGGGCGCCGCCGTCCTGGCCGGGCGGCGTTTCCCCGGGCCGCTTCGGCCGGCCCCGCACATGGCCGTCGGCCAGCCGGTACGCGGCGAGGAGCGCCCGCTCGCGCTGGGTGGCCTGCTCCAGCAGCCGGACCTCGATGGCGCGGGCGGCCTCGCGGACCATCCGCACCATGGCCGGGTCGCCCTGGTCGCGCAGGCAGGTGAGATCGAGGACGGCCTCGATGCGCCCGCTGAGCGGATCCCGGACGGGCGCCCCCGCACAGGCGAAGGGCTGCAGGCAGTCGGCGAAGTGCTCCCGGCCGGCGATGTAGACCGGTCCGCGCTCGGCGAGGGCGGTGCCGACGCCGTTGGTGCCCACGACCGGTTCCGAGGCGTCGAAGCCGGGGGCGAACCGGACCGCGTCGAGGCGCTCGCACAGCTGTCGGTCACCACCGAGCCGCTGGACCATACGCCCTTGTGCGTCGCAGAGCGCGATCGTCATGCCCACATGGGCGAGGGAGGCGGACAACTCCTTCAGGACCGGGTCCACTGCGCGCAGAACCCGGTCGTCGAGCGCCACGTCCTCGGTGTAGCGGACCGCCAGCCGATGCGGCTCGAGCCCCGCCGATCGGCATCGCTTCCAGGAGTCCAGCACCGAGTCCCGAACGTCCGACTCGACCAGTGAGCCGGCGAGGAATCGTTCGTGGGCATCGACGAGCCCGCCGATGTCGTCCCAGGCGACGGACAACGGGATCACTTCCCTCACCTGAAGCCGTCCGGTCGCGCTCGCCGTCACTCGGCCCACGGCCCGGCGGGGCTTCTCCAAGCGGTATCACCCTAGCCTCATTGTGACGTGCCTCACAACGGCTCGGTCCGGCCTCGCGGAGCGGAAGCGTCCGCAGACCGACGGCCGGATACTGGACGTCATGCGGTTCCCGCGGGGCGCCTCGTGTCTCGCCGCCGCGCTGGCGCTGGTGGCCGCCGTGGGCTGCACCGGGGCCGACGGCCAGGACACGGCTCGTACCGCCGCCCCGCCGACGTCACCCCGGGCCACGAGCGAAGCCCCCGCAGCGCCGCCCTCGCCCTCCCCGACACCCGCCGACCCCGTCTCCCTCCCTGCCCTGATGCAGCACGAGCACCACGGCTCCGACCTCCGCCTCGGCGCCGTACGCGTCCGCACCGACGCCTACACGCAGTACGCCGTCACGTACCGCGCGAACGACCTGACCATCTCGGGGATCATGAACGTCCCCCGCGGCGAGGGCCCGTTCCCGGCGCTCGTCCTGGCGCACGGCTATATCGACCCGGACGTCTACACCACCGGCCAGGGCATGCCCCGCGAGCAGGACCTGCTCGCCCGCAACGGCTACGTCGTCCTGCACACCGACTACCGCAACCACGCGGGCTCCGACGACGACCCCGACAACGACGTCAACCTGCGGCTCGGCTACACCGAGGACGTCATCGCCGCCGTCCTGGCGCTGCGCTCCGCCGCCCGGCCGAACGTCGACGACGAGCGGATCGGGCTGCTGGGGCGGTCGATGGGCGGTGGGGTCGTGTACAACACGCTGGTCGTGGCGCCGGGGCTGTTCGACGCGGCCGTCGTCTTCGCGCCGGTCAGCTCGCGCCCGGAGCAGAACATCGACCGGTTCCAGCGGCCCGAGGGCGATCCCCTCGTCGAGGAGATCGAGGCCGCGCACGGCACACCCGAGGAGAACCCGGAGTTCTGGCGGCAGGTCTCCCCGGTCACCTACGTCGACCGGGTCACCGAGCCCCTGCTGATCCACCACGGCACCGCCGACGACACCTGCCCGCCGGCGTGGACGAGGACGACGGTCGCCGCGTTCGAGGCGGCGGGCAAGGACGTGGAGCTGCGGACGTACCAGGGCGAGGGGCATACCTTCGGGCCGCGGTGGCCGGACTCCATGGACGTCACCATGGCCTTCTTCGAACGCCATCTGCGCTGATCGGCAAGGGGAGCAAAGGGCATGCCACAGGTCGCGGTGAACGGCGTCGAGCTCTTCTACGAGGTGGCGGGCGACGGCGATCCGCTGGTCCTGGTCCATGGGTCCTGGGGCGACCACCACAACTGGGTCCCGGCCCTGGCGGCCCTCACCCGCGACCACCGCGTGCTGGTCTACGACCGCCGCGGACACAGCCGGAGCGAGCGTCCGCCGGGACAGGGGACACGACGCGAGGACGAGGACGATCTGGCGGCACTGATGGAGACCCTCGGCTTCGCCCCGGCGTTCGTCGCGGGCAACTCCTTCGGCGCGTCGACGGCGCTGGGCCTGGCCACCCGCCGTCCGGAGCTCTTCCGGGGCATCGTCGCGCACGAGCCGCCGCTCATGGGCATCGTGGCCGACGACCCCGAGGCGCGGCCGCTGATGGCGGCCACCGGGCGGCTCATGGCGTCCGTCGTCGACCGGTTGCGGGCGGGTGAAACGGTCGCGGGGGCACGGCAGTTCGTGGACGAGGTCGCGTTCGGTCCCGGGGAGTGGGAGCGGATGCCGGAGCGGGTGCGGGAGACGTTCCGCGCCAACGCGCCCACGTTCGCGGACGAGCAGGACGACCCGGAGTGGGCCGAGCTCGACCTCGGCCGGCTCTCCGGCTTTCCCGGGCCGGCCCTGCTCACGCAGGGCAGCGAGAGCCCGCCGTGGTTCGCCAGGATCGTCGGCCGGCTCGGCGGCGCGCTCCCCCGGGCGGCGACGTACACCTTCGAAGGCGCCGGACACGTCCCCCACGTCACCCACCCCGCCGAGTACGCGCGTCAGGTGGCCGCCCTGGTCGCGGAGGGGCGCCGAGCGCCGTCGGAGTCCGGGCGGGGGAGCCGTGGCGAACGCGCGGCGCGTGCCGTACACGCGTTTCGCGGTGGATTGTGACGGACGACGCACAGCGAACCGCAAGTTTTTTCCCGCGGCGATGATTGTTTCGCGCGATCCATCCGTACCTCAGGGGGTACCGGCCGTTCACGTCAGGAGTAACGATGCCCGTCTCGCGCCGCATGGTAGGCACCGTCTTCGTGGGAGGCGCCCTCGTCCTCACCCTCTCCGCCCTCGCCTACCCCGCCATGCTGGGCGTGGAGAACACCTCCGCCAACCAGGACCGCATCATCGCCAACACCCGCTACGGCCCGCTGACCGAGGCCGACCGGGACTTCGTCGTCAAGGTCCGCGCGGCGGGTCTGTGGGAGCACCCCCTCGGGTTGATCTCGATGCAGAAGGGCACGACCGCGGCGATGAAGGAGGCCGGGGAGCACCTGGTCGTCGGGCATGGCCGACTCGACGAGACCTGCCGCAAGATCGCGCCCGAACTGGGCATCACCCTGCCCAACCAGGCGAGCCCGCAGCAGCAGCAGTTCGTGGCGACCGCGGACTCCAAGAGCGGCCAGGAGTTCGACGCCACGGCGACCGCCATCATGCGGGTGACCCATGGGCAGATCTTCCCCGTGGTCGCGAAGATCCGGGCGAACACCCAGAACACGCTGGTCCGTCAGCTGGCCGACCAGGCGAACGACACCGTGCTCGACCACATGACGGTCCTGGAGAAGACCGGCCTGGTGAACTTCGACGCGAACAACTTCCAGCAGACCACCCCGCCGAAGCTCCCCAAGGACCAGACCACCCCGCCGCCGCCGCAGCCGGGCACCCCGGTCCTCGTCCTCAACATCCCGAAGGACCTGCAGGACCTCAACACCGCCTCCCCGGCCCCGAGCCCGTCGGCCGGCTGACGGAGCGGGAACAGCACACAGCGATACGGCATCCGTCGCCACGGCTCGTTCGGCCCAGCCGCGGCGACGGCGCCGCGTCACCCCGTCTTCCGTGTCAGCCCGTCTTCCACCCCCACGGCGTGTCCATCCGCTCCCACTCCGCGGCCCACTGCTCCATCCGCCGCCGCTCCAGCCCCAGCCGCACCAGCCAGGAGCACCCGACCACGACGCCGCCGGCCGCCCCCGCGGCCAGGACGCCACCGGCGATCGAGTGCAGCAGGATCTCGGTCTCGGAGAGCGGCTGGTTGACGACGGCGCCGTTCCGGTCCGTCCACACGTCGACCTTGCTGCCCGCGTGCGACTTGGGCGGCACCCGTGCGTCGTCCGTGCGGATCGTGCCGTCGGGGTCGGTCCACCGGACGATGCCCCACACGAGATGGTCGGTGCCGACCCGCGAGGCGGCCGGGTCCTCCGCGTCCTTCACCAGTACGGCCGTCACCTTGCGGCTCTGGGCCCGCTGCTCCTCGGCGGAGTGCGTGACCGCGTCCGCCGCCACCATCCCCGCGAACAGGGCGCCGACCAGCGCGAACACCCACGCGCACAGCACGACCCAGGCCTCGACGAGGTCACTGCGCCGCCTCAGCGGACTGCGCCGCCACCGCCACAGCCGCACCCTCGGGCACTCCGAAGCAGCCATGCCGACACCCCCTTGAGCACCGACGGCACATATATCCAGTGTGCGCCACCTACGGCAGCCTGCCTCCCGAACGGACCCGAACCGAACCCGGGACCGAACCCACACCGCAGCCGCACCGCAGTCGCACCGCAGTCGCACCGCAGTCGCACCGGCGCCATTGAATGAAGCATTCAGCATCTCTAGCATCTCCCGGTGGATACATTCACTACGGGAGGATCCGTGCTGCCATCCCTTCGTGTCAGACATCCACGGCGCCCGCTCCTGTCGGCCGCCGCCGCTCTGCTTCTGACCCTCGGTCTCATCGCCCCGACCACCACCATCGCCGCCGCCAGGACCGAACCCCCGGACCGGACCCCGCAGATCTGGCCGACGCCCAAGAGCATGCACACGGGCCCGGCCCGGCTCACCGTCCCCGACCGGGTCGTCGAGGTCGTCGGCCCGGACACCGACCCCTCGGCCCGGCGCCTCGTCGCATCGGTCCTGCGCGAGGCCGGCGCCCGGCACCTCGTCACCGTGCCCGCGGGCGAGAGACCGCCGCCCTCCGCCCTCACGGTCTACGTCGGCGGCCCCACCGAAAACACCGCCACCGGACCGGTGTTGAAGCACCTCGGCGCCAAGTCCCCGGCAGGACTGCCCTCCGGCGGCTACGCCCTCGCCTCCGGCCGCTCCCACGGCCGCGCCCTCGTCGCCCTCTCCGGCGTCGACGCCACCGGCACCTTCTACGCGGCCCAGACGCTGCGCCAACTCGTCACCGCGAACCAGGTGCCCGCGGTGACCGTCCGCGACTGGCCCACGGCCGCCCTGCGCGGAGTCATCGAGGGCTTCTACGGCACCCCCTGGTCACACCCCGAACGCCTCGCCCAGCTGGACTTCTACGGCCGTACGAAGCAGAACGTCTACGTCTACTCGCCGAAGGACGACGACTACCTCCGGGCCCGCTGGCGCGACGAGTACCCGCCCGCCGAACTGGCGAAGCTGAAGGAACTCGTCGACCGGGCCCGCGCCAACCACGTCCGTTTCACCTACGCCCTCTCCCCCGGCCTCTCCGTCTGCTACTCCTCCGACGCCGACATCAAGGCGCTCACCGCGAAGTTCGATTCGCTGTACGACATCGGCGTGCGCTCCTTCGCGATCCCGCTGGACGACATCAGCTACACCAAGTGGAACTGTGCCGCCGACGAGACGGAGTTCGGCACGGGCGGCGGCGCGGCGGGCACCGCGCAGGCCCATCTGCTGAACACGGTGTGGCGGGAGTTCACGGCCGGGCACCCGGACCTCCAGCCGCTGGAGATGGTCCCCACCGAGTACTCCGACCTCGCCGACTCCCCCTACAAGAAGGCCCTGCGGGAGAAGCTCGACCCGTCCGTGGTCGTCGAGTGGACCGGCGTCGGCGTGATCGCGCCGACCATCACCGCCGAGCAGGTGGCCCAGGCACGTGAGGTGTACGGCCACCCGATCCTGGTCTGGGACAACTACCCGGTCAACGACTACGTCACCAGCCGCCTCCTGCTCGGCCCCTACACGGGCCGCGAGCCGGGCGTGGCGAGCGCCGCGACCGGTGTGACCGCCAACCCGATGGTCCAGGGCGAGGCGAGCCGGATCGCGCTGTTCACCTCGGCCGCGTACCTCTGGAACCCGGACGCCTACGACCCCCGGGCCGCGTTTCTCGCCTCCGTACGGGATCTGGCAGGACCCGGCGCCGCGAAATGGCTTCGCGTCTTCGCCGAGAACAACTACTCCTCCCAGCTCGACGAGACCGAGTCCCCCACCCTCACCGCCCTGATCGCCGCCTTCCGCAAGGCCTACGAGAACGACAGCGGTCTCGATCGAGCGGCGGCGCGGCTGAAGTCGTACTTCACCGACATGGCGGCCACCCCGGCCGAGCTGCGCGCCCGCCTCGACAACCCCGGGTTCCTGGCGGAGACGTCGGCCTGGCTGGACAAACTCGGCCGCTACGGCACTGCGGGCGAGACGGCCGTGGAGCTGCTGCTCGCGGGCAAGCGCGGGGACGCCGACGCAGTGTCGACGTACTGGAACCGGCTCAGGGGCGAGCGCAAGGGGCTGGATGCCATCCCCCAGCAGGTGTCCCCGGGAGTGATGGACCAGTTCCTCTACACCACGCTGCTGGAGAGCGCCCCCGGCCCCGGGGTCGACGCCTCCTTCACGCCCAACTCCCTTTCCTTGAAACCGAGTTCATTCGGGACGGTGACCCTCGACCTGTCCGACGAGCGGTCCACGTCCGCCAAGACCGTGACCTGGAAGCTGGACGTGCCCGACGGGGTCACGGCCTCGCCGAGCGAGGGCACGGTGACCGTCCCGGCCGGGGGCAGCACCTCGGCCACCGTCACACTGACCGCCACCGCGCCCGGCGTGCACTCCGTCGTCGTGTCGGGTGAGGGCGTCCTCACCCGCGCGATACCGGTCCGGGTCACGGACGGCACCGGATCCTCCCGCGCCCTGACGGCCAACTTCAGCGGCGCGTCGGTCAGTTCCGTCGACCTCGGTTCCGGTACGACCACGGACATCGCCGTCGGCGGCAACCCCGGCGAGGTCGTCGTCAGCGCGGACGGGCGCACCGCCTACGCCGCCAACCAGGGCTCCAACACGGTCAGCGTGATCGACGTGGCCCGGAGCACGGTCACCGCCACGGTCGCCGTGGGCCGGGTCCCGGCCGGGCTCGCCCTCACCCCGGACGGCGGCACGCTCTGGGTCGCCAACTACACGGACGGCACGGTCCAGCCGGTGGACACGCGAACGCTGAAGGCGGGGGCACCCGTCGCGGTCGGCTCGGGTCCGGAGAACATGGCGGTCACACCGGACGGCAGGACGCTGTACGTGGCCAACATTCACGACAACACGGTCAGCCCCGTCGACCTCACCACCAAGGGCGCGGGCAAGGCCATCGCCGTAGGCCCCCGCCCCTTCAACGTCGTCGCCGCGCCGGACGGGAGGACGGTGTACGTGTCCAACTCCGGCGGATCGACGGTCACCCCGATCGACACGGCGACGAACGACACCGAGCCGACGCTGCTGGTCTCCGGTCAGGCCTACGGCCTCGGGCTGTCGCCGGACGGCCGGACCCTGTGGGTCAGCCCCAGCACCGGGGACCGCGTCACGCCCGTCGACACGGTGTCCGGCGCCCCGGGCAAGCAGGTGACCGTCGGAAAGTCGGCGTTCGACGTGGCCCTGGACTGGAACGGCGGCACGGCGTACGTCACGACGGCCGACGGAAACGCCCTCGTCCCGGTCGACACCGCGTCGGGCGCCGCCGAGGAGCCGTTGAGGACAGGGGCCTATCCGCTGGCCGTGGCGCTGACGCCCGTACCCGTGGAGTGATCAGCGCGCTGGAGTGATCAACTGGCGGTGCGCCGGATCCGTCCGGCGTACCGCTTCTCCAGTTCCAGGTTGCCCTCGAAGCCGCCCGGCACATTGGCCGAGACGTACACCGGCGGGCGTTCCCCGGCGGCGATGAGCTGGGCGGAGGCCTCGGCCACGGCCATCTGGACGAGCAGCACGCCGGTCAGCGTGGACAGGGCGCAGACCGCGCCGCCCTCCGGGAGCTCCAGCAGCGCGTCACCGCGCGGGGCCCGGTTGTCGAGGACGACGTCGGCGAGGTCGGCGAGCTTCTTGCCGCTCGGGTGGCCGGCGGGGACGGCGCGGGTGTGGGTGAGGGAGGTGATGGCGAGGACACGGTGGCCGTGCTCCTTGGCCCGCAGGGCCATCTCCACGATCACGTTGTTGACCCCGGAGTTGGAGATCACGACGAAGAGGTCCTGGGGGCGCGGCGCGGCGAGGTCGTAGATCCGGGCGGCGACTCCGGCGCGGCGCTCCAGGAGCGGGTCGTCGAGGACGCTCGGGGACTCGCCGCCGTACAGGACGAGGTCGGCGATGCTCAGCCGGTTCGTCGGGACCAGCCCGCCGGCCCGTCCGGCGAGTTCGAGGACGATGGCCTGGGAGTGGCCGGTGCCGAAGGCCTGGATCACGCCGTCCGCGCGCACGCAGTCGGCGATCAGCCCGGCGGCGCGGGCCACGTCGTCGCGGGCGGACTCGGTCACGCGGTCGAGGACGGCCATGCTCTCGCGTGCGAAACGCCGGGCGCTCACGGACTCGTCGGACACGGGTCACTCCCCACCGGTGGATTGAACCACCTTGCACTACTCCATCGATGAATCAATAAATCACACACCGGACGGTACGGGCAATGAGCCCGCCGACTCCGGCCCGGCTCGCTCCCAGCTCGGTCCTGGTATTCAAGCTGTGGGACAAACGGTGGCTGATACCTTCTTCCCATGCCCCCGACGGACGTCACCACACTGATCCGCACCGAGCTGCCCCGGCTGGCCGGCTCCCTGCGGAAGGTCGGCGAGCTGATCCTGGAGGATCCCGCCGCCGTCACCCACTGCTCGGCCGCCGAGCTGGGCCGCCGCACCGGCACCTCCCAGGCGACGGTGACCCGCTTCTGCCGGGCCATCGGGCTCGACTCCTACCAGCATCTGCTGATCGAGCTGGCCCAGGAGCGCGGCCGTGGCGAGGTCTCCGACTGGGGCACCGCCGAGATCGGCCCGGACATCTCCCCCGACGACAGCCTCGAGCGGGTCGTCCAGGTGGTCGGCAGCGCGGATCTGCGCGCGATCCAGCAGACCATCGACCGGATCGACCTGGACGCGCTGGAGCGGGCGGCCCAGGCCCTGGCCCGTGCCCGCCGCATCGACGTCTACGGCGTCGGCGGCAGCGGCGCGGTGGCCCAGGAGACGGAGACGCGGCTGTTCCGCATCGGCTGCCAGGTCCGCGGCTGGAGCGAGGTGCACGGCGCGGCCACCTCGGCGGCCCTGCTCACCCCCGCCGACGTGGCCATAGGCATCTCCCACTCCGGTGCCACGCGCGAGACCCTCGAACCGTTCGAGATGGCCAAGGAGCGGGGCGCCACCACCATCGCCATCACCACCGACCCACGCTCACCACTGGCCAAGGCCGCCGACATCCGGCTCATCTCGTCCACCTCGGAGACCAGCTTCCGCACGGGCAGCATCGGTGGCCGGCACTCCGTCCTGATGATCGTCGACTGCCTCTACGTCCGGGTCGGCCAGGTGTCCTACCAGCGCGCGAGCGCCTCGCTGGCACTGACCGACCACATCACCCCGCAGCACGCGGTGAAGTCGCGCCGGACGCGCTGAGCCCCTCCGGCCCCCGTCCGGGACTGCATGGATGAACCACCAAGGAAACACAGAGATGGTTGTTTGAACCAACTCCTCGGTGCCAGGATGGGGCTCCCCACGAGCACTCGTAGGAGCCCCATGCGCGTCATCTCTGTCGAGTCGACCGAGCTCTTCGTCGGCACCGAGGACCATCCGCAGCAGGTGGTGGCCGTCGAGATCGGGCATGAACCCGGCCGGGCCGTCCGCCTCACCGTCGAGGGGCCGGGGGTCCGTGGCACCGCCGAGGCGACCACGGGAGACGACGGCTCCGTACGGGCCGAGATACCGGTCACGACCGACCTCGCCCCCGGCGACGGTACGCATGTCAGGGTCACGGCCACGGACACCGACGACCCGGCGCGCACCGCGGAGCACTCCGCCACGTTCACGGCCGCCGAACCCGGCTGGACCATGTTCATGGTCAGCCACTTCCACTACGACCCGGTCTGGTGGAACACCCAGGGCGCGTACACCGAGACCTGGGACGTCGCCGACGACCCCGCGGGCACCGGCCTGCCCGCCCGTACCTTCGACTCGCGCGGCCAGTCCGGGATGAGCCTGGTCCGCGCCCACAGCGACCTGGCCCGGCGCGACCCGGCGTACACCTTCGTGCTCGCGGAGGTCGACTACCTCAAGCCCTACTGGGACGCCTTCCCGGAGGAGCGCGCCTTCCTGCGCCAGCTGATCCGCACCGGCCGCGTCGAGATCATGGGCGGCACCTACAACGAGCCGAACACCAACCTCACCGGCGCCGAGGCGACCGTACGCAACGCGCTGTACGGCGACGGCTTCCAGCGCGGCATCATCGGGGCGTCCCCGGAGACGGCCTGGCAGCTGGACGCGTTCGGGCACGATCCGCAGTTCCCCGGGCTGATGGCGGACGCGGGGGTCAGCTCCAGTTCGTGGGCGCGCGGGCCCTTCCACCAGTGGGGGCCGACCCTCTCCGTCTTCGGCGAGGAGCCACGCGACCCGAAGCGGATGCAGTTCCCGGCGGAGTTCGACTGGATCGCCCCCTCGGGGCGCGGGATCCTCACCGCCTACATGGTCAACCACTACGGCGCCGGCTGGGCGATCGACAACGCGCCCACGCTCCCCGAGGCGGAGGCGGCCGCGCTCAAGCTGTTCAAGGGGCTGAAGCAGGTCGCGCTCACCCGCAACGTCCTGCTCCCGGTCGGCGGTGACTACGCGCCGCCGTGCCGCTGGGTGATGGACATCCACCGGGACTGGAACGCCCGGTACGTCTGGCCGCGCTTCGTCAGCGGCATCCCGAGGGACTTCTTCGCGGCCGTGCGGTCGGAGCTGGAGGCGCAGGGCCGCAAGGCGTCGCCGCAGACGCGGGACATGAACCCGATCTACACCGGCAAGGACGTCTCCTACATCGACACCAAGCAGGCCCAGCGCCACGGCGAGACACTGCTCGCCGACGCGGAGGCCTGGGCGACGCTCGCCTCGATGATCACCGGGCACCCCTACCCGGACGCGGCGCTCGACAAGGCGTGGCGGCAGCTGATCTACGGCGCCCATCACGACGCCATCACCGGCTCGGAGTCCGACCAGGTCTACATCGACCTGCTCACCGGCTGGCGGGAGCTGTACGACCTGGCGCAGACCGTGCACGCCGACGCGACCGACGCCCTGGCGCGCAAGGTCGCCCAACTGCCCGGCGGAACACCGGACTTGGTGGTCTTCAACGCGGCGACCTGGGAGCGGCGGGACGTGCTGGCGGTCGAGGACCCCGGGCTCGTCCCGCTCGACGACACCGGGCTGCCGCTGCCCGCCGTACGGGAGGACGGCGAACTCCGTGTCGTCGTACCGGAGGTGCCCGGCATGGGCCTCAAGGCGCTCCCGCTCGCCAAGGGGACCGTCCCCGAGTGGACGCACGCCGAAGGCACCACCATCCGCAACGAGTTCTACGAGGTGACGGTCGACCCCGCGCGCGGAGGAGCGGTCAGCAGCCTGCGGGCACTGGCGGAGGACGGCCGGGAACTACTGCGCCCCGGCGACATCGGCAACGAGCTGGTCGTGCAGGAGGAGTACTCCAGGCACCCGCGCTTCGGCGAGGGCCCCTGGCATCTCACGCCGACCGGCACGACGGCCGCCCGCAGCCGCGACGTCACGGCCGCCGACATCGATGTCGAGCACTCCCCCGCCGGATCGCGCATCACCGTCCGCGCCGACCTGGGCCTCTTCCGCTACACCCAGCGCCTCACCCTCTGGCGGGGCGTCGACCGTCTCGACGTCACCACCACCATCGACGGCTACGACGGCGCCGACCGCCTGATCCGGGTCCGCTGGCCCTCCGACGTGCGCGGCGGGCTGCCGGTGCACGAGGTGGCCGACGCGGTGATCGGGCGCGGGTTCGGGTTCGTGGAGGTGGACAGCGAGCGGTTCCCGTGGACGCTGGACAACCCGGCCAACTCCTGGTTCGGGCTGGGCTCCACCGCCCGGGTCGCGGTCGCCGACGGCTCCGGCCGTCCGCTCGGTGAACGGTCCATCGGCGTCGCCGAGTTGGTGTACTCCTCCTGGGACGACGCCGGCGAGCTGGGCACCGGGCTCGCGGCGGCCCTGGTGCGCGTGGGGGTGACGGCGACCTCGACGATCGCCGGGGGCCCGCGCTACGGCGACCTGGAGGTCGACTCCAACCTGCCCGACATCCGGATCGCGGTCGGCGCCCCCGAGCGCAACACGCTGGTCGCCGAGGCGCTCGGCTGGGACCCGGCGGCCGGACGCGAACTGCGCCGGCAGCTCACCGAGCGTGGCGTGGCGGCCGTCTGGGTCGCGCCGCGGGCCTCGCTGCGCGAGGAGTGGGTGCCCGGCGCCGACCTGCGCGACCTGGAGCGGCTGCCGCTGCTCGTGGTGGCGGGCGCCCGGCCCGAGGACGACGCCAAGGCCGTGGACGCGCTGATCGCCGACCTGGACGACGCGGTCCTGCGGGCCACGGCGGCGGGCGGCGGGGAGGCGCTGCCGCCCGGTGACGCGTGGGACGGCCGCAGCTTCGCGGTCCTCAACCGCGGGACGCCGGGCTGTGTGGTGACGTCATCGGGCGACCTCTACATGTCCCTGATGCGCTCCTGCACCGGCTGGCCCTCCGGCATCTGGGTCGACCCGCCCCGGCGCACGGCCCCCGACGGGTCCGCCTTCCAGCTCCAGCGCTGGTCCCACACCTTCGAGTACGCCGTCGTCGCGGGCACGGGCGACTGGCGGGAGCTGCGGCTGCCGCAGGCCGGGCACGCGTTCAACCATCCGCTGACGGCACGGCTGAGGGAGACGGCCGCCGAGGATGCCGTACTGCCCCGGAAAGCCGTGCTGTTGGGCCTCGAACCCGCCGGGGAGGTGCTGCTCGACGCGCTCAAGCCGGTCGGGTCGCCGCTGGCGCGCGGGAGCGTGGCGACGGCCGATCCCGGGCGCGGGGTCGTCGTACGGATGCATGAGGTCAACGGGCGGCCGGTGCGGGCGCGGGTGCGCGGGCCGCGGGAGTGGACGGACGGTGCGCGGGCGGACGTACTGGAGCGGCGGGGAGAGCCGCTGACGCCCGGCGACCAAGGGGCACTCGAACTCGACCTGACCGGCTTCGAAGTGACGACCCTGCTCGCCACGGCCGACGGGACGGAGACCTCGCCCGGCCCCGGCATCGCCGCCCACGAACCCGCCCAGCCCGTCCCCACCCGCTACTGGCTCCACAACTCCGGCCCCGCCCCGCGCGGCAACATGCCGGTCGCGGTGTACGTCTCACCGACCACCCTCACCGTCTCCGACACCCCCGTCACGGCGACGATCCGGATCAGCTCGGAACTGACCGACGCCCCGGTGTCGGGCACGGCGAGCCTGCACGTCCCGCCCGGCTGGTCCGTCGAACCGGCGGAGCTGCCGTACGCGCTTGGGCCGGGCGGCTTCACGGTCGCGGAGGCCACGGTGACACCGCCGGACGATGCCGAGCCGGGGCGGCACTGGCTCGCGGCTCGGATGTCGTACGGCGGGCAGACGTACGAGGACGTCGTGGCGCTTGATGTGGGGGACGGGCACAGGGGTCCAACGCTCCTGACGCGACTGGGAGTTGATCGGCTCACCGTACGACGCGGCGAACGGGCCCGGATCCCCGTGACCCTGCGCAACCCGACCCGGGGGCCGGTGAGCGGCACGCTCTGGGCGGTCTCCTCATGGGGGACCTGGGCGGGCGTGACGCCGGGCTGCCAGGGCTTCACGGTGGCCGGCGGCGAGCAGGCGGAATGCGTGATCGAGGTGGACGGCGGGGCGGTGCCCCCGGGTTCGTACTGGCTGATGGCGAAGGTGGGCTGGCACGGCTGCGTGGCGTACACGGCGGCGGTGGAGCTGGAGGTGACGCCGTGAGGGAGCACGCCGCAGGACCGAATCACGCGGCCCTGGTTCACGGCCAAGCCGTCGCCAAGGCCCGTGTTGACGCCCTCCTGACGGTCGTACCGCCCCGCGACCGCGCGGCCCGCCCCGAGGCGCTCGCACGGGCCGAGCGGCAGCGGCGGCGGTGGGCGACGCAGGTGGTGGTGATCGACGAACTCGCCCGGCGGGCCTGCACGGAACGCGGACTGCTCGACGCCGGTTCGGCAACGCCCCAAAGGGGCGCGGGGAACTGCGCGACCAGCCACGACGGCGCCGCACACGACCCACAACCCAACGCGGCACTCCCCGCGGAGCGCGACGTCGCAGACCTCGGCAGCATCGTCGCCGCGGCCCTCGCCCACTCCCCCGCCGCCCGCGCCCTCCTCGCCGAGTTGGAGGCAGAACAGGGCATCCCCGAAGCCGCGGCACGGGACTACTACGACCGCAACCGCGACCGCTTCCTCACCCCCGAGGCGCTCAGAAGCGGCGTCGACCCCTTCCACGAGACCGCGGACGTCCTCCCGTACGAGCAGGTCCGAGAGGCAATCACCCACGATCTGCGCCGCGCGGCGGGCCGGCGGGCGTTCTTCGACTGGCTGGACCGCGCCCGGACGGGCGTGGTGTACGCCCCCGGACACGAACACCCCGGTGACCCCGCGCACCAGGATCATGAACACCGGCACTGAGCCGACCGGAACCGACCGGAACCCAAAAGCAACACGGCACCCCATTGACCTCCGATGAATTGTGGTCCACATTTTCATCAATCGGAGCTGAAGTTGGTGAATTGAACCAGCCCTGAACAAGCCCCTTCCCTTGCCACTTGGTCGCAGGAGGCCCCCGTCATGCGCGCAAGAAGACTGACCCGCACCCTGACCTGTATCGCCGCCCTGTCCCTCGCAGCCGCCGGCTGCGGCCTCTCCGGCGGCTCCGACGACGGCGACGCCACCGCCGGCGGCTGCAAGGTGGACAAGGCGAACGTCGGGTCCGATGCGCTCTCCGGGGACGTCAAGGGCACCATCACCTTCCAGACGACCAACCTGAAGAAAGACTTCGGCGACTACTTCAACGGCGTCATCGCCGCCTTCGAGAAGGAGCACCCGGACACGAAGGTGAAGTGGATCGACGACCCGGGAGACGCCACCTTCACCCAGCGCCTGGTCGCCGACGCGCAGGGCTGCACCCTGCCGGACGTGGTGAACATCAACGTCAACACGGCGATCGCGCTCACCAAGAACGGCTATCTGCTCGACCTGGACAAGAAGGCCCCGGACGCGGGCGAGCCGTTCGTCCCCGCGCTGTGGAAGTCGAGCCTGTACGCGGACGCCTCCGGCACCAAGGTGCACTCCGTGCTGCCCTGGTACTCCGGCGGCATCGTGCAGACCTTCAACACCGAGCTGATGAAGAAGGCGGGCCTGGACCCGGCCAAACCTCCGACGACCGTCCTCGGCCTGTTCGACGACGCCGAGAAGGTGGCCAAGGCCTCGGACGGCAAGTACTACGCCTTCCTCGCCAACCCGCAGCTGCGCATCCCGGCCGACTGGCAGCAGATGGGCATCAAGATCTTCTCGGACGACGGCAAGTCGTTCACCTTCGCCGACGACCCGAAGACCGTGCGGTGGGTCGAGGCGATGACCAAGCTCTACAAGGCCGGCGGGATGCCCCGGGATTCGCTCTCCTCCACCCAGGACCCGGCCAACGTCTACGGCCAGGCCAAGCTGGTCTACGGCCCCACCAACCCCAACTTCCTGCGGTTCATCCAGCAGAACAACCCGACCGTCTACAAGAAGACCGGCGTCGCCCGCTTCATGCTGGACGACCTCGGCCACACCGTCGGCGCCCCGCAGTACATCGGCGTGGCCTCCACCAGCAAGAACGCCACGACGGCCCTCTCCTTCGCGCAGTTCCTGACCAACGCGAAGAACCAGCTGGAGTGGGCGAAGGACCCGAACGTGGTCATCTTCCCGTCGACCACGGCCTCCCTGGACGACCCGTTCTTCCAGTCGGTCAAGGGCACCGACCCCTTCGCCGAGGCCCGGAAGATCGTGGCCAGTGACCGCAAGACCGCCACTGCCGACGAAGTCGCTCTCACGCCGGGCGAGTTGAACGCCATCTCGGCCCAGATCCAGCTGGCCATGCAGGGCAAGAAGAGCGCGGCGGACGCTCTGAAGGACGCCCAGTCCAAGGCCAACGAGCTGATCGAGCAGGCAGGCTGACGATGGCTCAGCACACCATGGGCAAGGCGCCCGCTCCGACTCCCCTCGGGTCGGGCGCCCCCCGCCCCGGCTCGGTACCCGAACCGCCGGGGCGCCTGCGCCGCGCCCTCCGCTCCGTCGTCCCTGGCCCGACCGCGGACGCGGGGGGCGCGGCGCTCTACCGCCGCTGGTGGCTGCCGTGGCTGTGGATGCTCCCGGCGATCGTCGGCACGACGGTCTTCGGGGTGTTCCCGTTCCTCAACACGATCCTGGTGTCCTTCACCGACGCCAAGCCGCTCGGCGGCGCGTACGACCTGGTCGGCCTGGACAACTACACCCGGATGCTGGGGGATTCGGACTTCTGGCTGGCGACCCGCAACAGCGTCCTGTACGCGCTGATCGTCGTCCCGCTGATGGTCCTGCTGCCGCTGCTCCTCGCGGTCCTGGTGGAGAAGAACCTCCCGGGCATCGGCTTCTTCCGCTCCGCCTTCTACACCCCGGTCCTCGCCTCCAGCGTGGTCGTGGGTCTGAGCTGGCAGTGGCTGCTGAGCGACCAGGGCCTCGTCAACACCTGGCTGCAGAAGGCGCACATCATCCGTGACGCCATCCCGTTCCTGTCCGACTCGTGGCTGATCCTGCTGTCGGCGATGGGCCTGACGCTGTGGAAGGGCCTCGGTTGGTACATGATCTTCTACCTGGCCGCGCTGGGGAACGTGCCCAAGGAGCTGCACGAGGCCGCCGCCGTGGACGGCGCGGGCGCGGTCCGCCGCTTCTGGCACATCACTGTGCCCGGCGTACGCACCTCGATGATGCTCGTCGGCACCCTCACCGGCATCGGTTCGCTGCGCGTCTTCACCGAGATCTACATGCTGGGCGGCGCCACCGGCGGCCCCGGCGGCGCCGACCGCACGCTCCCCTTCTACATCCGGGACGTCGGCCTCGACCCGCTCACCGGCAACGCCGGCTACGGCGCGGCGGTCAGCGTCGCCCTGTTCGCCCTGACCCTGGGCCTCACGCTGCTCGCCCAGCGCTTGACGAAGGAGGACGAGGGATGACCACGGCCGTCGAGAAGAACCGGCGTCTGATGCCCCGCTGGCGGGACTACGGCCGCCCCCGCGAACTCGTCGTCCGCTACCTGCTGTTGGTGTTCGTCCTGTTCATCACCGTGGGCCCGCTGGCGTGGCAGGTGCTGTCGTCGCTCAAGGGCCCCACCGAGGACGTCTTCGGCGCGGGCGCCTCCCTCATCCCGCACCACCCCACCCTGCGGGCCTACAAGGAGGTCTTCGACCAGGTCCCGGTGTGGACGTACATCAGGAACAGCCTGTTCATCGCGGTCATCTCGATCACCAGCCAGCTCGTCTTCTCCACCATGGCCGGCTACATGCTCTCCAAGCCCGGCTGGAAGGGCCGCAAGCTGGTGTGGGTGCTGCTGATGGCGTCCATGATGTTCCCGTTCGAGTCGATCATGGTGTCGCTGTTCCTGAGCGTCCGGGACATGGGTCTGGTCGACAACCTCGTCGGCGTCTGGCTGCCCGGCTTCGTCGCCGCGATCAACGTCCTCATCATGCGGGCCGCGTTCCTCTCGGTTCCGCGCGAGATCGAGGACGCGGCGATGCTGGACGGCGCCGGCGAGTGGAAGAGATTCCGCTACCTGTACCTGCCCTCCGCCTACGGCGCGATCCTGGTCGTCACCATCAACACCTTCATCAGCGCCTGGGACGACTTCCTGTGGCCGCTGATCGTGCTGCGCTCCGAGGAGCACTTCACGCTGACGCTGGGCCTGGCCCGGCTGCAGACGTCGTCGTTCGGGTACGACCAGCGGCTGGTGATGGCCGGATCGGTTATCTCGGTGATTCCGGTGCTGGTGCTGTTCGTGATCACACAGCGGTGGTTCTACAAGGGCGTCTCGTCGGGGGCCGTGAAGCTCTGAGTCGGTACGGCGGTCAGCGCCGCCCGTGCCGACTCGGCGACGCGGAACTCGACCACCGTGCCCCTGCCGGGCAGGTCGGCGCCGAGCGGGAACGTGACCGTACGGGTCTCGCCCGGCGCCAGGTCGACGGCCCGGAAACCGCACAGCTCCAGCGTGCGCGGCCACACGGGGGTCCGCAGCCGGCGCAGATAGAGCTGGGCGACGCAACGGCCGTGCCGTCGGCCGGCGTTGGTGATGTCGGCCTCGACGGTGTGCCCGGACAGCCGCGGTGGGCCGTACTCGAAGCTCGCGTACGACAGCCCGTGCCCGAAGGAGTACAGCGGCTCGGCGCTTCCGTCGACGTAGCCGCCGTACTCCGTGTCCTTGTGGTTGTAGTAGACGGGGAGCTGGGCGGCGGAGCGCGGCACGGAGACCGGCAGACGGCCGACGGGTTCGGTGAGCCCGAGCAGCACCTCGGCGATGGCCTCGCCGCCCCACGGGCCGGGGTACCAGGCGGTGAGCAGTGCGCCCGCCGTGTCGGGCACGACGTGCGGGCGGCCCTGGATCAGTACGACGGCCGTCGGCGTACCCGTGGCGGCCACGGCGTCCAGGAGCGCGTACTGGGCGCGGCCCAGCTCCAGCCCGGCCAGGTCGGCGCCCTCACCGCAGGTCATGTGCGAGACGGCGGTCCGCGCGGCCCCGTTGGCGTCGAACTCCGTGTCGGGCGTACGGGCGCTGCTGCCGCCCAGCACGAGCACGGCCAGATCGGAGGCGGCGGCCGCGGCGACGGCCTCGGGGATGCCGGAGAGGTCGCCGCCGGTGAGGGCGCAGCCGGGGGCGTGGCGGAGGTCGACGCCGGGTGGGGCGAGCGTGCGCAGGGCGTCGAGGACGCTGGTGCCCGTGCCGGGGTGTTGCGGCGCGGTGTAGTCGCCCGACTGGTGGGCGACGGTGGCGGACTGGGGTCCGAGGACGGCGATCCGGGAGACGGTCGCCGGTATGGGCAGGGTGCCGTCGTTGCGCAGGAGGGTGACCGCGGCCCGGGCGACAGCGGTGCTGAGCTCCCTGCCCCGGGCCGGGAGGGGCGGGAGGGGCGGCGCCTGTGTGCCCCGCCGATCGAACAGTCCCAGCCGGAACTTCAGCCGCAGGACGCGGGCGACGGCCGCGTCGAGGACCTCCTCCGCCACCAGCCCTCTCTCGACCGCCTCCTCCAGATGCGTGAAGCCCTCGTCCCAAAGACTCAGATCCACACCGGAGTTGAGCGCGAGCGCCCCTGCGGAGACCTTGTCGCCCGTGATGCGCGCCAGCCGATCCACGGCCAAGCCGTCCGCCATGACCAGCCCCTCGAACCCCCAGCTTTCCCTGAGGAGTTCGGTGAGCAGCGCGCGGTTGCCGGAGCAGGGCATCCCGTCGGCCTCGTTGTACGCGGCCATGACGGCGGCGGCCCCGGCGCGGATTCCTGCGCGGGCGGCGGGAAGGTGGATCTCGTGCAGTTCCCTCAGGCCCAGCTCGGACTCGGCGGAGTTGCGGCCGCCGACCGTGGCGCCCTGTCCGGCGAAGTGCTTGAGGACGACGGGGGCCTTGTCGGCGGCGAAGAGGCCGGCGGGGGCGCCGCCGGGCTCGCCCTGCATGCCGCGGACCACGGCCTCCGTCAGCCGGGCCGCCAGGTACGGGTCCTCGCCGAAGCACTCCTCCGTACGTCCCCAGCGCGGGTCGCGGGCGATGTCGAGCGCCGAGACCAGGGCGACATGCCCGCCCCGGGCGCGCAGTTCGGCGGCGGCGTGCGCGGCGGCACGCTCGTACAGTTCGGGGTTCCAGGTGGCGCCGACGGCCAGGTTGACCGGGAGCACCGCGCCGTCGAGGGCCATGAGCCCGTGCGGCACCTCCTCGACGAACAGCGCCGGGATGCCCAGCCGGCTGCGCCCGACGACATGCCGCTGCACCAGGTCGGCGAGGGCCGCGGCGTCCTCGGCTCCGGGCCCGTTGCCGTGGTCGACGCCGGACCAGGCGTCGGCGCGCTGGAGGCCGTACAGGGCGCCGAGTCCTTCGAAGCGCTCGGTCTCGGCGTACAGGGCGTCGGTGAGTTCGAAGCCGCCGTCGGGGGTGCGGCGGTAGGCGTTCCAGCCGTACATGCGCTGGTTGAGCTGGCCGACCCTCTCCCGCAGGGTCATACGGGAGAGCAGGTCGCGGACGCGGGCGTCGACGGGCGCGGCGGGGTCGAGGTAGCGGGGGCGGTCGGCCGCGAGGGGCGTGGCCGCGTGGTCCGGAGTCGGCATGCGGCCGGTCCCTTTCGTGCGTTCGGTTCGTGCGGGCGGTGCGTGTGAGTGCTTCGTGCGAGTGCCTCGTGCGTGTGCTTCGTGCGGCCAGTTCGTGCGTTCAGACGGCGAGCCGCGCGAGGGCCACCGCTCCCCAGGAGCCGTCCGCCACCCAGTCGAGAGTGACTCCGAGCGGCTGCAGCCGGACGGTGAGCGGCTCCGTGAGCGGGCCGTCGGGGCCGAGCAGGCCCCCCGTGGCGACGACTCGCTCGCCGGGCCGGGGCTCGAGGGCGCGGACATAGCCGGTGAGGTGGTCGGCGGCCGTGTCGAGGATCCCCGCGGCGACGGCGTCCTCGTGCCGGGCGGCCTCGGCGACCAGCGGCGCGAACTCGGCGAGCGCGACCGGCGGTCGCTCCATGACGGCGGGGAGCAGGTGCATGCGGTAGGCCTCGCGCCGGGCCCGCGTCCAGGATCCCGCGTCGTACGGCGCGTCGTACGGCCCCGGAGCGTCGCCGGGCAGGACGTCCTCCGGCACGTCCAGCGCCCTGCCGACCGACGCGGCCAGGGCCGTCGGCCCGCCCCGCCCGTCGGCCATGCGCAGCGCCAGCCGCACCGCCTCGCGCCCGATCCAGAAGCCGCCGCCGTCGTCGCCGAGCAGCCAGCCGTCGCCGCCGGCGGTCGTGGTGCACGCGCGCGCGGTGACGCGCGCCGCGACCGCGCCGGTGCCGGCCACCAGGGCGAGGCCGTCGGCGGGGTGGCCGGGCGCGGAGGCGAACGCGGCCTCGATGTCGCTGTGGATCTCGATCGAGTCGGTGTCGATGCCCAGCCGCCGCAGCGCGACGGTGAGCGCGGCGTGCGCCCTGACCCGGCCTGGCTCGTCCGGAGCGGTCCGGGAGGCTCCGGCGAACCCGCCCGCCACCGCCACGACCCGGCCGCGCAGCCCTTCCGGCACGGCGCCCGCGAGCGCCTCGACGAGATGCTCGGTGAGCTGCGAACCCGGCACGGTCAGGGCGTTGCCCGGACCGCCGACGCCCTCGTCCTCGGGGCCGCCGTCGCGCACGGGCGCCAGGACGGCGCGGGTACGGGTGCCTCCGGCGTCCAGTCCGACGACGTACGCCGAGGTTTGGTTCAAATCACTATTCATCGTTGCCCATGGTGGTTGATACATTCGCGGCAGACAAGAGACAGACGGCGGCCAAGAGACAGACGGCGGCCAAGCCCAGCGCAGGCCCGGCCCGGCCCGGCCCGAGGAGGATCCCATCCACCCGCTCCGCTTCGGCGTCAACTACACGCCCCGCCACGGCTGGTTCCACTCCTGGCACGACTTCGACCCGGCACGCGCGCGTGCCGACCTGGACGCGATAGCCGGGCTCGGCCTCGACCACGTCCGTGTCTTCCACCTCTGGCCGCTGCTCCAACCGAACCGCACCCTCGTCCGCACCGCCGCCGTCGACCAGCTGGCGCACCTCGTCGACCTGGCCGGCGAGGCCGGTCTCGACGTCCTCGTGGACGGCGTGCAGGGGCATCTGTCGAGCTTCGACTTCTATCCGGAGTGGACCCGCAGCTGGCACCACCGCAACGTGTTCACGGACCCCGAGGCCATCGACGCCCAGGCCACCCTCCTGCGCACGCTCGGCAGCGCCCTCACCGGCCGCCCCCACCTCCTCGGCCTCCAGCTCGGCAACGAGCTCAACAACCTGGTCGAGCACAATCCGGTGACGCCGGACGAGGTCGACCACTACCTCGACACCCTGCTGGCCGCCGCCCGGGACGGACTCGGCGAGCACGGCGGCCTGGTCACGCACTCCGCCTACGACGCCGCCTGGTACGGCGACGACCACCCCTTCACCCCGGAGGCCTCGGCCCGCAAGGGCGACCTGACCACCGTCCACCCGTGGGTGTTCTCCGGCGACTGCGCCCGCCGCTACGGCCCCCGCTCCCCACAGGTCCGGCACCTCGCCGAGTACGGCACCGAACTGGCCAAGGCATACGCCACCGACCCCGCCCGCCCCGTCTGGGTCCAGGAGACGGGCGCGCCCGAACCGCACATCCCGGCCGCCGACGCCCCCGACTTCGCGCGCGCCACCGTACGGAACGCGGCCGAGTGCGCGGGGCTGTGGGGCGTGACCTGGTGGTGCTCGCACGACGTGGACCGGTCGCTGGCCGACTTCCCGGAACTGGAGTACACCCTGGGCCTGTTCGACTCGACGGGCCGCCCCAAGCCGATCGCCGAGGCCCTCGCCGAGACCGTCGCCGACCTGCGCGCCGCACCCCCCTCACCCGAGCCCCGCGCCACGGCCCTGGTCCTGGACTGCACTCCGGGGACGCGGTCGGTGTCCGGTCCGGGCGGGGCGTACTTCGAGGCGTGGATGCGGTTGCGGGCGGACGGTGTCCGTCCGGCGGTGGTCCTGGCCGGGCGGGCGGAGGACACGGGGAACCTGGCGGCGAGGGGGATCAAGGAGGTCGTACGCCCGTCCTGAGCGCCGTAGCCATGACCCGGTGGGCGCGCCTCAGCTGTGGGCGACGCCCGCCACGACCTCGGCGACCGCCCGCAGGTTCACCCGGCCCCGCCCGTACGAGCACAGCGCCCCGCCCTCCGGCAGTCCCGTGTCCACTCGTACGGCGTCGGGCCTGCGGGCCAACACGGCCTCCCGCAGCCGCAGTTGCCAGGGATGCAGCCCGGCGTCGCAGGTGGCGACGACCAGCGGTGCGGTGCCGCAGCGGTGCAGGATTCCCTCGACGAGGGCGTCCGGGTCCGCGCCGCACTCCCCGGTCACGGCCGTCCCCGTCGCCGTGGGGTCGAGTGCGCGGACCTCGGTCAGCAGATCCTCGCCGCCCCAGTTGAGCGCGGGGTGCGGCGGTGGGAACAGGTCGACGACGTGGGCGCCGCGTGCGGCGGGCGGTACGCCGCGGCTCCGTACGGCGCGACGCGCGGCCGCGAGTCCGGCCTGCGCGTCCCAGCCGGCGACGTCGGCGGGTGGGGTCGCATAGCGCGCGGCGAGCCGCCGTACCCGCCCCGCGGCCTCCTCGATCCGCTCCTGAGCCAGCACGCCGGTCCGCAGCGCGTCGAGCACCGCGTCCCGGCAGGCCAGCGTGACGTCCAGGTCCCCCACGGCGACGATGACCTGGTCGGCCCCGGCGGCGAGGGCGATGCGCGCGCCGGCCGTCTCGCCGTACCGGTCGGCGATGGCCCTCATCTCCAGCGCGTCGGTGACGAGGACGCCGTCGAAGCCGAGGTCGTGGCGGAGCAGGTCGCCCAGGACGCGGCGGCTGAGGGTGGCGGGCCGGTTGGGGTCGAGAGCCGGGAACACGACGTGGGCGCTCATCAGCATCGGCACACCCGCGGCGACGGCCGCGCGGAACGGTTCGAGGTCGGCGCGCAGTTCGTCGTACGGCCGTGGGTCGACGGCCATGCCGTGGTGGCTGTCGGTGACGGTGCCGCCGTGGCCGGGGAAGTGCTTGGCGCAGGAGGCTATGCCGCGGGCCTCGGTGGCGGTGATCCAGGCGCGCAGATGGCGGGCGGCGAGCTCGGGGTCGGCGCCGAAGGAGCGGGTGCGCACGATCGGGTTGTCCGGCCGGTGCTGGAGGTCGGCCACGGGGGCGTAGGAGGCGGTGATGCCGAGGCCGGCCAGGTGCCCGGCCAGCGCGTCGGCGCAGCGGGCGGTGAGGCTCGGGTCGTCGACGACGCCGAGGGCGTAGGAGCCGGGGACCTCGGGGGCACCGGCGGCGACCAGGTGGCCGATGCCGCCGCCCTCGTTGTCGATGGCGACGAGAAGGTCGGGGCGGATGGACCGCAGCTCGTCCGTGAGGCGCCGTACCTGCTCCGCGTCGCGGATGTTGCGGGTGAACAGGATGACCCCGCCGAGGCCGCGGTCGATGAGCTCCTTGAGGGTGTCCGGCACGCTCGTGGCCCCGTCGAACCCGGCGACGAGACAGCGGTGGGCGGCTTCGTCCAGGTCGACGGGGAGTTCGGTGGTCGACCCGAGGGCGACATGCTCGAAGTGGCTCACCCCCGCAATGTTCTGGCTCGGCCAGCCGGAAGTCAACCGTCTGATGGATGGCTGATTCAGCACCTCGTGAGAACCCCGTCAGCGGCGCGTCACGCGGACAGCTTCCTGGCCTTCCGCACGGCGTCCGCCAGCTGTTCCAGGACGGCGCGTACCCGGCGTGGCTGTAGCGCTCCTCCATGGCCCAGGGCACGGTCTGGCCGGCCTTGCCGAGCAGGCGGCGCTCCCCCCCCACCATGCCCTGGCCCAACTGGTGCTGGGCCGGCTCGCCGGGCTCCCGCAGGGGACGGGCGCTGGTCCACCGGGTGGGCATCGCCCCGCGACCCGGCTGGGCCGACCTGGCGCGCCGCAGCTTCGGCACGGTGTGCCGGCTGACCGGGCGTCTGCACGACAACCCGCGCCCTCTGGGCACCCTCAAGGACGCGGCGTACGCCTGGCGCCAGACCCTGTTCCACCTGTCCCTGTGCCCACCCGACGAACAGCGACGGCTCATCGCCGACCTGTCCGAGGAGACGGCCCGCCACCCCGCCCACGTCACGACCCGACTGGCCCCCGCGCTGGCGGGTCTGGCCCTGGTCGCCGAGGGCGGCGGCTTCGACGCCGACGGGACGGCGGACGGGGGGCGCGCTCGGCGTTTTCTGGGGTGGAGCAGCGGAGGGCACTGGATGCGGTGAGCGTGAAGGCGGGAGCGCGCGGGCAGTATCCGTATGGACCACGTCGCCCACCCGCCGACACCGCTTCCGCTCCCGGACACCACGGCGTCACGTCGAACGGGCACGTTTCCGTCGTCCCCTCCTGCCTCGCCCTCTAGCCGTCCGCCCCGCGTCCGCGCGGGTGGGACGCGGAAGGACGACCGCGCTGTGTCCTCGCTCCCGCTCAGCGATCTCCCCGGACCGCTGCCCGCCACGGCCGCCCCCGCTCCGGCCCACTCCCCCTTCTCCCCGGCCCGCCCCACCCGCTTCTCCCCGGCCCTCCTCACCCGCCACGCGCTGGCCCTGCTCCCGCTCCTGCTGATCGGCGCCTGGGCGGCGGCCGACTGGCACACCTTCCGCGACGGGGCGACCCGGCTCGCCTCCGCCGACCCGTGGTGGCTGCTCTCCGGCCTCTTCTTCACCTGCATGGGCTGGGTGACCGCCGCGGTCGTCCGCCAGGGCGCCCTGCCGGAACGGCTGCCACCGGGCCCGCTGCTCGCGTCGCAGTTCGCGGCAGGCGCCGCCAACCAGGTGCTGCCGGCGAGCATCGGCGCCCACGCCGTCACCCTGCGCTTCCTGCAGAACCAGGGCATACCCCTGGCCCGGGGCACCGCCTCGCTCGCCCTGTACTCGCTGGTCAAACCGATCGCGAAGACGGTGGTACTGCTCGGCTTCCTCGTGGCCTTCCCCGACCTGCTGCACCTGGGCGAACTCGTCCCGGACAGGCGGACGTTGTCGCTGGTGGCCGTGGGCGTGACCGCGGCCGTCGGCACGGCGGGCATCCTCGCGGCGGCCGTACGACCGCTGCGCCGCCCCCTCGTCTGCTTCGTACGCACCGCCCTGACCGACGCCCGGATCCTGCACACCCGGCCCAGCCGCGTCCTCGCCCTCTGGGGCGGGGCGGCCGCCACCCCGCTGCTGCAGGCGAGCGTGATCGCCTCGGTCGGCTTCGCGCTCGGCCTGCCGCTGTCCTGGACGCAGGTGGCCCTCGCCCTCCTCCTGGCCAGCACCGCCGTGGGCGCCGTGCCCGCACCGGGCGGCATCGGCCCCGTGGACGCGGCGCTGGTGTTCATGATGGTCACCTTCGGCGCCCCGATGGGCCTCGCCGCGGCCACCGTCATCGGCTATCGCGTCCTGACGGTCTGGATACCCCTGCTGCCGGGCGCGCTGGTGCTGTCGATCATGGTCCAGCGCAAGATCCTCTGAGCCGGCGGCGCCGCGCGTGGCCGCCCGCTACTCCTCCTCGACCCGCACCACCGCCACCGTGATGTTGTCGGGCCCGCCCGCCTCGATGGCGGCCTTCCACAGCTCGAAGGCCGCGCGGCCGTCGTCGTGCTTGCGCAGGATCTCGTCCAGTACGTCCGTGGCGACCGGGTCGGTCAGGCCGTCCGAGCAGATGAGGTAGCGCTCGCCCGGCGTCATGGTCTCGGAGGTGACATGAGGGTCGACGGCGCGGTAGGTGGGCGAGCCGCCCAGGCACTGGGTGACGAGGGCCGTGGTCTGCCCGGCCGGGTGCGGCGGGCTGTCGTCGACGCTCAGCTGCCGCAGCCCGTCGGGGGAGGCCGCGAAGACCCGGCTGTCGCCCACGTTGAACACGCACAGCGAGCCGGACTGTACGACGACCCCGGCGACCGTCGTCCCCATACCGACGAGGTCGGCTCCCTGCTCACCGCCGACGGCCTGGAACACGGCCCGGTTGCAGACGTTCAGTGCCTCCCGGACGGCGACCTCGCTGCTCAGCGCGGGCCCCAGGGACGCGATCTGCCGGACGACCAGAGCGCTGGCCACGTCCCCGCCGGGATGTCCGCCGAGCCCGTCGGCCACGGCGACGACCAGGGGCGTGCCGAGCGGGAAGATCAGCGTCTGCGGATTCTCGGTCACGGTGGCGCACAGCGTCCATGGCCCGACGACGAGGCTGTCCTCGTTCCGCTCACGCAGCAGCCCGGGATGGCTGATCGCACTCACAGCGACGTACGGCACGCAGCGACACCGCCTTCCCGCAGCCCCTGACCGCCGGGTCCGGACACCTCCTACGAGTCTAGGAACACCCGCATCCACCGTGCCAGCGCGACCGGAGTCCACTGCTGGGCATGCTCGCGCACGGGATGCCAGGACGGGCTGTCCTGGCATCCCTCTGTGCCGATGTGCATGGTGTGCGTCGTGCGCGGTGGGCCCTCGCTACAGGCCCTCGTCCTCGGCCACCCGCTCGGGCGCTGTCCCGGCCACCTTCCGCTGGGAGGAGACGCCGGAGATCTCCAGCTGTCCGCGGTCGAGCCTGATCCTCACGGACACCGCGGGCAGTCCGGGAGCCTGGACGGAGTCCAGCTCGAAGACCGCTTCGTCGCGCTCGACGGTGCCCTTGCCCAGGAGGAAGGGCTCGCCCTTCAGCCGGCTCACCATCGCCTCGACGCCGCCCTTGCCCGGATGGGTCAGCACCAGCAGCGAGGCGAAGGACTCGCCCGACGACTCCTTCCGCGCGGTGATCACCGCGGCGACGAGCGGCCTCGCGGTGAGCTGCGCGATGCCGTCCTTGCCGGTGATGCCGCGCGGTACCAGCACCGTCAGCAGTTGGCGGCCGCACTGGATCTCGTAGGAGTCCTGGTCCTCGCTCAACCAGGGCAGGTCGTGGCGCGCCGCGCCGAGGGACTCGCGCCTACGGAATTGCCCCGACGCCGTGGACCGGAACACCGAGGCGCCGGTGGCCTCGGGTCGCGGCTGAAGGCTTGCCTCGGGGAACTCCACCACCTGGTCGGCGAGGCCATGACGGTGGGCCAGGAGATTGGTCGCGAACCGCGCGACCTGGCGGACCCGTTCATGGGAGGTGGAATCGACCAGCCCACGGACCGTGCCCACCTGCTCGGCGCCGCCCACGCGTCCCAGGGCGGTGGCCACGGCGACGGCCACCGCGGAATCCTGCTCGGGAGCGCCGCGGAGAGCATCGAGGATGTCCGGCACGGCCTCGCTCCCCCTGAGCCGCGCCAGAGAATGGATCACAAGAGCCTTGACCGGAGATTCGGTCCGCGAATTGCGGAGGACAGCCTGGAGAGCCTCACTCCGTTCCTGTTCGGATATCTCCAGTTCGGCCAGCAGGTCGACTGCCAGAGAAGGAGGGATGCGTTCCACTCCACCGGTGGCAGCCTCCGACAGAAGGCTTTTCTGCCTGTCACGCTCGGGTATTTCAACCCGGACCATTTTTGGTCACCTTGCCGATCTATTGCCGGTGGACCACTACTCGATGAAGCAGTGTCCCTTCATGGTGTTCCCCTGACTCGTGGAGAGATTCCCACCGTTCGGGACACTGGGGAACATGAGGTTGGTGGAGTCGTTGTTGAGATGAGGCAGCCCGAGGTAGTGGCCGATTTCATGGGCCAGAATGTGGCCGGTGATGCCGGGGATCAGTTCGACGACAGCGCCGTCCATCCCCTTGGCGTCCTTGTTGCAGGGGCCTCCGACCGGCGAGAGCCCGGCCACGGAGCCGACATAGGTCTTCACGAAGAAGACGTCGACGGCGTTGTTCTGCACCGTCCACTCGTCCGTGAGGGCGACCGCCTCATCGTTGCTGTCGATCACATCCCGGCCCATGGCGCGCGCCAACGGGATGATGTAGTGCTCCACACGGGCGAGCGTCACGCCGACCGAGGCGTACGTGGAGCGAGTGAAATTGACGGCTTTCAGAATCTCGGAGAGGTCGGAGGATGTGAAGTTTTCCGACCCCACACGGATCACATTGATGCTGATGCTCGGCATTCCTGGCCTCGCATTCTGCGGGATCACATTGATTCGACGTCCCGATGGGTATTCGTCGAGGATCCTGAAAGTAGCGCCAACAAGTGCCAACGTCCAGGGTATACACAGTTGTTGAAAACCCTGCGGACACCAACTGTGCCGTACGGAATCACTCCACCTGTCCGGCACCAAATCAAAGGAACCATTCCGTCTGCCGAACGGGGCGCACCCAGGGGCACTTGGACACTTGGACGGACGACGGACGTCACAGGCCGCTGTAGACGAATCCCGCCCACTGCACAAGCGGCGTCCGTGCGGCCCCCCACAGCGCCATGGCCCCTTCGGAACTCGTTGCCGGAGGCCGGACCAAGTCGGGGAAGGCCTCGCGCTTCATGGCATTGGTGCTGTCTCGCACCCACGTCTGCGCCTCCCTCAGCGCGTGCGCGGGATCGGCGGGTGAGCCCGCTCGGCCGGCGAGGTTTCGGTAGAAGGCGGCCATCATCAACGCCGTGACCCGGTCGTCGGCCTCCCACAGTGTGCCGAGGACCCCGCCTGCCCCTGCGGACAGCAGGGCCGCGGGCAGACTGACCGCGGCCTCGGGCATGTACGTGGATGTTTCCGCGGATTCGCATGCCGACAGCACGGCCAGGCGCAGACCGGAGAGATCACGCTCCAACAAGTCCGCCACTCTGAGCCGCTGGTCGTTGCTCATGAGTAGGTGACTGTCGAGCGGAGACGCGGCATCACCGCGGCCGTGGCAGATCAGATGCGCCAACGGGTGGGCCGTAAGTGCCTCCAGGACCCCTTCCTGCGTGGCCTGCTCGTGCGGCAGCACAGTCGCGTTCGGGAAGGTGCGGGCAACGGCCGCCGCCTCGGACTCCGCCATGTCGAGGCGGGGAGCCGAGACCGGCCATGGCTCCTGGACGACGAGAATCCCGGACTGGGTACTGATCGATTCCGCGGATGACGAGGGCGCCATGGTGGCCATGGGCAGATAGACGATGTCCGCGTCGTCCAGGGCGTAGCGACGACGCCCCCCTGGCTCAGAACGCCAAGCGGCATGCAGCGGAGCGGCCACCAGCAGCCCCGTGGGCACGAGAACGACCCGGCGACTGCCGACGGCATGAGCCATGACCCGCCTCATGACGGCGTTCCACAGCCACGACGTCGATACCTCCAGTCGAGTCTGCGGTGTCCACGTCTCCAGCCCTTCGTCGCCCACGACCGGGACTTCCCTGTCCTCGGTTCGGCCACGACGTGCTTTGAGCGCACCGAAGAACATACCGAGGTGCAACTCGACGGCGGCCGAGGTCAGTTCGGGGAGGAGCTCGGTCCGCGTAGCCTCGCCGTGCCGGGCGACGAGGGCGACTCCGGCCACGGAGCCGGGCACCAGGAACACGAGCGTTGCATCAGGCATGCGCCCGGTGAGGTCCGCGACCGCCGGGCGCAACCACGCCAGGTCGCTCCGAGATGTCCGGGGCCGGGACAACGCCGCCGCCCAGACCATTCCACGAGCCGCCTCCAGGCCCTCGATCGCTTCCTCCGGGCGACCGGCCATACCTCTGGCGAATGCGAGATCCGTCACGATCGCGGTCACGCCCGACGATGTCACGACCGAGTTCATGCTCAACAGTTCGTGCAGGAGGCCGTCGGGCCGCAGCCCCGCATGGCCGGCGTTCGTCAGCTGCGACTCGACGTGGCCGAAAGCCTCGATCACGTCGTTCCACCGCCCCCGCAGCAGCGCCCACTGCCCCCATTCATGGGCGATGCCGCGGCTCATCGTGTAATCCAACCCGCCGGAGGACCGGCAAGCAGACCGGAAGGCCTCGGCCGCGGCCTCGGCCGCGTCCGGCTCCGACGGATCCGGAGGCCGAGCCGCGAGGACCTGGGCCAGCGCGAACCGGGTGTCGGCATGAAGTACTTGTGCGTCCTCACCGGTCAACCCTGCGGTGCCGGCCGCATCGTTCAGCACCGAGGCCTGGCGGATGCTCTCACGAGCCACGGTCAGGGCTTCGACCAGCGTCCGAGGGCGAGCGCGCAGGCCCCAGTCCGCCATCAGCACGTCGACGAGCTGAAGCGCGAAGGGGAGTCCCACTCCGCGAGTGAGCCCCTCCCGCAACAAGGACTCGGCCTTGTCGAGCCTGCCGGTGGCGACGACCTCAAGGCCGTCGGCCTCGGCAGGCGTCAGCTTCGAGTTCATCTGCCGCTCCCTGCGGCACAGCAAAACCACGGCGTTCGCATAACCGTGGACGGCTCGTCCCCTCAACGGCTCCGACGAACCGGCGAGTTGTACCGCCGCGCCGTATCTCTCGATCGCTTCGTCCAGCAAGTCCTCTGCCAGTACCTGTCGCACCAAGTCGTGCGTGGCCATGGCCTCTTGCCATCGCTGTAACAGGCTGTCAGCCGCTCGACATTCGGAAAGGGCCCGCTCCACCGCATCCCCGGCGCCCCCAACCTGCCGGTTTCCCGTCATATCGGATATGCTGCCATGTCATGCTGCGGTGGACCAGATTACGGTCGCCCTTCCGCCGACGGCGGCCGTCGGACTCAGGCGCACACCCTCACTCGTCCGGTGACGTCCCTCGCGCGGAGTTAGCCGACGAACTACGCGAAGCCCTGGAACTGCTCGATGCCGGACACGACCGGGAGGCCGTCCAGCAGCTCCGACGGCTGGCACGGACCGGTCACCAGACCGCCAGGTTCCTGCTCGGCGCGTGCTACTTCCACCAGGGCGACCTGACAGCGGCCGAGCCGCTCCTGCGCGGAGTCGCCGACGAGGGTCTGGCCGACGCCATGTACCTGCTGGGCGCGATCTGCCGGGGACTCCATGACGACGAGGATGCGGCACGTCGCTGGTTCAGGGCGGGTAGCGCCCGGGGCGACGCCAGTTGCATGTTCGAAGTAGGCACGTGCGCGGCCGTCGACGGCGACCTGAGCACGGCAAAGTTCTGGTGGGGCCGCGCCGCGGCGGCCGGCAGCACCGACGCGATGGTCAACCTCGGCGGCCTGCTGCTCGACGAGGACCCCGAAGGGGCCCGCCTGTGGTGGAGCCGCGCCGCCGGCGAAGGCCATCCCGCGGCGATCCAGAACCTTGACGCGAACTTCGGGGACGGCAAGGGATGAAAGACCAGGATCCCCTCTTCGCGGCCGCCCGCGAAGTCCGCCCCTTCCTCACCGACCTGCTGAGCGAAGGTGCCACGGAAGTCGACGAGTTGTTGGCGACGGCCCTGCTCTCGACGCGGTCGGAATTCGACAGACTCAGCCGACTGCAGGAAGTCTTCGCGAGCGACGACCGACTGATCGACTGGGTGGGTCAGTTCCTCGCGGCAGGATTGATCCCGCCGGAGGTCGTCGGACAGGTGAGCCGCGGTTCCGGCCCCGTCACGTTGTCCGGCGATCCGGGACGCCAACCGGGCGTGCGCTTCACCTGCCCCAACGGGGACTACACCCGCTATCTCCTGCGCCGCGGCGAGTTCGTCCCGCCCTGCCCGACCTGTGGCAAAGCTCTCGTGAGGGCCGAGTAGTGTTCGGCACCCTGCTCGAGTCCGTCGGCAAGGACACCACGTCGAAATGGCTCACCCTGATCCGCGCCCCGGCTGTCGTCTTCTGGGTCATCGGCGCGTTCACGTGGTGGCTGGCACATCCCGACGTCGACGTCCGTGCCTGGTTGCGGCGCGAGGACGCGGTGACACTCCTCGCCCTGCTGGTCGTCGCCGCCGCGCTGCTGATCGGCACCTCGGTCCTCATGGACCAGCTCGCCCGGCCGCTGCTGCGTCTGCTGGAAGGCTACTGGCCCCCTTGGCTCTGGCTGCGGCCGTTCAGAATCCGCTTGATCGCCCGAGCCATCGACCGGCAGCGTGAGTGGTACGGCGAGTGGCGGCGGCTCGACGACTCCCGTCCGGCAGCCACGGCGGCTTCTGGTCCTACTCCCACTCCCTCGAAGGAAGTGGCTGCGTCAGCGATCTCGGACCATCGGCAGGTGGTTCTGGACCAACTGGTGCACGAGTTCCCCGCCGACGAAGTCTCGACGATGCCGACGCGCGTCGGAAACATCCTCCGCTCGTCGGAGACCTACCCCAAGGAGCGGTACGGACTCGACGCCGTCATCGTGTGGCCCGCGCTCTGGCTTGTGCTGCCCGAAACCACCCGGGACGCCCTCGGCGTCTGCCGCCGCAGTCTGGACCAGAGCGTCTCCGTCGTCGTCGCGCTGGCCGCGACCCTGGTGTGGCTGCCATGGAGCTGGCTCGTACTGATTCCGGCCGTGCTCGGCCCACCAGTGGTCCACCAGGTCTTCGTCATCCCCCGGGCCCAGGCGTTCGCCCAAGTGGTCAGGGCCTCCTTCGACATCCACAGGCTCGCGGTGTACACGAGCCTCCGATTCCCCACGCCCACGGATCCCGACGCGGAGCCGACGGCAGGCGCTCACCTGACCAGCTACCTGTGGCGAGGCTTCTCTCCCCAGGGGCTCACCTTCACGCCGGCGTCCCCGGAGCCCCCTCCACCAGCGGGCTCCGGCCCCCTATGACCCGGGATACCCGCGGCTCAGCCCTCGTCGGCCGTCAACCGCAGCGAGATGCTGTTGATGCAGTACCGCTGATCCGTCGGCGTCGGATACCCCTCACCCTCGAAGACGTGCCCGAGATGCGACCCGCACCGGGCGCACCGCACCTCGGTCCGCACCATGCCGTGCGAGCGGTCCTCGATGAGCTCCACCGCGTCGGTGTCCTTCGGGTCGTAGAAGGACGGCCAGTCTCCGTGCTTCGTGTACGCACACTCTCACTAGGGTCGGTGACTGGTAACGGACCAACGGCCAACGCGCCGGTGCCCACCTCTACTCAGGCTTAGTTGGCCCAGGTGAGTGCGATCCAGAGATCTTTCAACGCGTTGTTGTCGAAGTAGAGGACGAAGTCCTGATCTTCGGGTGAGATCGGTGTGGGAAGAGGCACGTGGTGGAGATCACCGGTTCGGACCTCGGTGCCGAGGGGTGCCGAGATCAGGTCGGGCTCAGCATCCGCCGCCCGACTGGCGAAGACCCGGAAGCCCTTGCCCGCCCGCGCCAGCAGTTCGACTCGGACGATCTTCCCCAGGCGCCCCTCGCTCCAGTACGGATAGTGCTCAGCTCGCAGCGGCAGTGCCAGACGAGGCCGGTCGTCCGTGTCGCTGAGGAACTGGGCCCAGCGGTCGGGGAACGTGGCCGCCACAGAGAGCAGCCGGACGGAGCCGGGGCCGGTTCCCTCGGCGAGGCTGGTCTTCAGGTGGTCAACCGCTGCCTTGCGCAGGGCGGAGCCACCCTCTCGGGCCGTGTACATAATGTGCAGGTGTACGTCGTCGAGGGTGAAGTGGTCGAACTGCTTTACCTCGTGGGGCAGTTCGAGTTCCCATTCGCTGATGGCACCGGCTCGTTCAAACTTCTTCAGCCGCTCGTCGTCCCGGGCGTCCTGCCCGGTGTCGCGCACGCCTTCGCAGGCGACGACGGCCTCCGCCGCACCGAAGTGGTCGCTGAACCGCGAGTCGTCCTCACCCCGGGCGTAGCCGCCGCCCAGCGCGGTGCTGGTGCGGATGGTGCTGCCGACCAGGGTCAGTTTGAGATTGGCCCCGGTGCCGTAGGGAGGAGCCCCCGGCACGCTCACCGCGACGGTACGGATGCGGCGGAAGAACTGTCCGGGGGCGTCCGCGTCGAAGTCTTCCTCGCGCAGGGACAGGGAGCATTGCCCCGTCGCCCGCAGCCGCATCAGCGCGAGCGGGTCGGTCCGGGCCAGGCTGACGTGCCGGACCATCTCGTACTCGCGCTCGTTGAGCTCGTGGTAGGCCACCTCCATCCGCTTGATGTCCAGTGCCAGGCGGTCGCCGGCGAGGAGTTTCTCGGGGCCGGCCAGATAGTCCGAGGAGAGGAACGAGACGTCGTCGCGGCCGAGTTCGTGCCGCAGCGCGCGCTCAGCCTTGCCGGCCACTTCGAGGGCCAGATCGAAGGCCCAGGAGAACAGGCCCCGCATCTCGCGGCGTTGATAGGCCCAGAAGGCGGCAGTGGTCGTCTTGGCGCCGGTGTCGCCGGCCAGGAACCGCTGGACCTCGTCGGCCTGGGAGCGCTGTTTGATGTGGTGGGCCAGCTCCCGTGCGGCGATGTACTCCCGCAGCTGCGCGGCGCGCCACTGCTTGAACACCTGGTTCAGTTCGGCCGCGGCGAGGTTGAACTGGAGGGCCCAGTCCTGCCGTCGGCGGTCGTAGGCGCCGAGCTTCGCCGTCCGGTTCGCGGCGTGCGAGAGGCCTCCGGCCAGGCCACGTCCGGAGGCTGCGAGCCCGCTGTAGATCCCGGCGAGATTCGACCCGCCGAAGGAGATGGTGCCGCCCGCGCCGAAGGGCTCGAACCGGGCCCCGAAGGTGGGGATCAGCTGCATCGCCGCGGCCATTGCGTCCGCTTTGCTCACCGCGTCCTGAACCGTCTGGGCCAGGTCCAGAAGGTTCAACTCGGACTGCTCCTCGGCCGACAGCGCCCGCTTGCCGCCCTCGTCGACGACGGCGCCGTACTGCATCTCGACGGGAGCAACAGCGGGCTCTGCCGCCTGGAAACTCCGTTCCTCCAGCGTCGTCGGCTCCAGCGGATCCAGTGGGGCGACGGTCAGTTCCTGTGGCTTCAGGCCCAGCATCCGGCCGTAGTGCGTGTACCGCTGGACGATCAGATCGAATGACTTCTGCACCCCCTCGGTCGCCTTCTTCGCCTCCTGGAGCTGGGCGTAGCGCAGGGACTCGCCCAGCCCGAGAAGGGCGGTCTCGTGCTGGGCGCGCAGCGCCGCCAGCGTCTCGGCCTCGCCCTTCTCCACCGCGGCGAGCAGGGCACCGGCGAGCAACCTGGCCTCCTGGCAGAGCTCCGTGGCCTTCTGGACCAGGAAACGGAAGCGCACCAGAGGCAGCGGCTGGTTCGCACCGCTCGCCACAGCCCCCACGTCGACGCCGGTGGCCGACGCGCGGGCGAGCAGGGCCGGATCGAGACGGGGTGCGGTGAGGGGCAGCTGACGGAAGGTGCCCTGGATGTTCAGGCTGTTGCGGATGTTGAAGAGACGGCCCTCGACCCGGTCCCAGTAGTCGAGCAGCTTGTCGTCGCGCGGCACGCCGAAGTACAGCGAGGTGCCCAGTCCGGCGAGGGCCTGCGCCTGGCCGTCGGCGGCCCGGTGCGGCGGGGTTCCGTCGACGGCGGCGGGGTCGGCCGCCGCGAACGGGATGTCCGTCTCGACCGCGCGCAGGGCATTGCCGAACTCATCGAGGTCGGCTCGCAATTGGGCGTACGACTGGGGCCGCGTCGCCTGTTTGCGGGGCACCGACTGCGGGCGCGGTCCGAGGAGTTGGGCGGCGAGGACGTAGTACTGGGTGGCCTCGTTGACGGTCTCGCGGGTGTCCTGCCGGTAGAGCTGGTCGCCCGCCTCGATCAGGTTGTCGAGGACCGCGAAGACGGTGGCCATCATGTAGGCGGACGGGCGGACGCGGGCGACTGCATGGGGCTGGAAGGGGTCGTTGCGCCAGGCCTCGATGCTGCGCAGGGTCTCCTCGCGCAGCGCGGGGTCGGCCTTGCTCGCGAGGTTGACGAGGATCTCCTCGATCGACTGGACCTCGGTGCGACGGAACCTCTCGTACTGCCAGTAGCGCCGGGGCAGCGGTTCCTCGCCGTCGGCGGCGGGGTCGAAGACGTACGAGAACCAGCGGCGTGCCTCGGTGAAGTGCTGATTGCGGCTGCAGTGGAGCCCCAGTGTGAAGGGGAGGTGGAAGAACAGCTCCTCGTTGTAGACGCCGTAGGGTCCTGTGTAGTCGAGCTCCTGGACGGGGTACGGCTTGCCGACGACGGGCCGGGGGTCGTACTCGTGGGGGCCGAAGATGTCCGCGCGCAGCGGGGGTCGGGCGGTGTCGGTGCGCAGGACGGCGTCCACGCCGCCCTCCACGCAGCGGCTGAGCAGTTCGCCGGCGTAGGGGTGGCTGTGCGAGGTGAACCGGTAGAGCAGGTCCGTCCGCCGGTGCAGTTCCTGGTAGGCCTTCTGCGACGCGCTCATGGCCGTATGCCTTCTTCCCGGTCCAGGTGGGCGAGGGCGGGTGCGCTGACTCCCGAGCCGCCGATGATCGTGACGCCCTGGGTGGGCACGGTGAACTTCTGTTCCGCGACCAGGCCCGGCTTGCCGACGAGGACGCTGCTGCCGGGGACCGCCTGGCTGCCCGGGGCGATTCCGATCATCTGCCGGGTTTCCGGGGTGGCCGTGACGGCCTGCACCACCTTGAGGTCGAGACCGCCGTCCTGGCCGACCAGCCGGTCGCCGTAGCGCAGGACGGTCGACGGGTTGACCAGCCAGTCCCGGCGGACGGCCAGGCTGTTGCGGGCATAGGGGCTGATCGACTTGACCGTTTCGGGGTCGAAGACGCCCAGGTCCACGGGGATGAACACCTTGACGGGCAAGTCCCGCAGGAGGTCACGGGACAGCTGGAGTTCGGGCTGCGGAGCGGGCAGGACCCACAAGTCGTACTCGACGAGCCGGGGTTCCACCTCCACCAGGAAGGAGTGCGGGTTGTCGCTGTAGAAGAAGGGGCCCACAGGATGCCCCTGGAAGGGGTCCTCGAACTCCGGCGGGTTGGTGCAGCGGACCAGGGCGAACTCACCGCCCGTGCCCAGCACTTCCTTGCTGAGCGGGTCGGCCGGGTAGCTCTCTCCGTCCTTGCTGAGCACGAGATGGGTCGACCGGGACAGCGCCCCTGCCCCCCGGTCCGCGGTCGGCGTGCCGGCCGAACCGACCGTGTAAACGGAGGCGACTTTCTTCTGCGCGCCCTCCCAACGCGGCGGGACGCTCTTGTTGACGAGGCGGAACGCCCCGTCAACCGGTGCACCCAAGTTGACCTTCAGGGCGTCCCGTCCGCCGGCCGTGTCATAGGTGACGTGGATGGTCACGCGGGCGGCGGCCTCGGCGCCGAGAGGTGCGGCCAGTTGAACGGCCTGGCCGAAGGCTCCGCCGCGCCGGTCCGACCAGCGGCCGTCGACCCGCTCGATCCAGCTGAGCTGGGCCCGGACCAGGTTCTGCGTGGTTTCCCCGGGGGTCTGTTTGGCCATGCCCTCGAAGTTCGGCGCCTTCTCCCCCTGAGCGGGTGCGGCGAACCCCTTGGACTCGGCCGAGGGCAGGAAGGTCACCCACAGCAGGTGCAGCCGCCGGCGCCACACCGCCGCCACCACATGGTCGCCCTCGATCGGCACACCGACAGGCCGCCAGGCGGACCAGCCCCCGGAGGCGGGGGTGTAGGTGCGGTGGAAGTACTCGTGCGGCGCGGCGGCGGTACGGCCGATGACGTGGAGGACGTGGGTCGGCGGCGGACCGGGCAGGATCTCCCGGCACAGCGACACGATCTCCAGCTTCGCGATCCGCTCCAGCCCCTGGAGGTAGCCGAGGAACGCCTGCTCCACGAGGTCCTCGTCGACGTCCCCCTGCAGGAGGAGGTTCTGTGCCTCGTCGAAGAGGTGGCTGCGGTCGGTCCGCAGTTCGGGGGCGAGATAGCGCTGGGGATGGAGGAACATCCGGCGGGCGGCCTCCCAGACGCGGTATCGGCTCATGTGCGAGGTCCACCAGCGGCTGTTGACGGCGGCGGGTTCGACCGTCTCCTCCAGGTCCATCAGACAGCGCTGGATGAACAGCTGCACGGCGGCGATCGCCGCGTGGATACGGGAGTTGCGCACCACCGGCTGGATGCCGGGGTCGAGGAGGAAGTGCTCGTACACCTCCTCCAGGGTGGCGAAGCCGTCCGTGTGCATGATGTACGCGACGAGCGCGTCCCGCTTGAGCCTGCGCAGTTCGTCGTTGAGGGGCCCGGCCACCGCGCGCCAGGCGGCGGTGCCGAACCGGCCCCGGACCGTGTCCCGCAAGGCTTTGGCCGTCTGCCGGCCGTGCTCGGGGTCGCCCTCGACCATGCGCGCCCAGTCGGCGAGGGCGGTGGGCGTGGCGCCGATCCGCTCGGTGAGGCGCAGCGCGGTCCACAACCTGCGCAGCCCCTCCGGCCGGGCCAGGCCCGGCAGTTGGATCACTGTCGGGTCGGACGCGTCGTCGGCCGACAGGCCCAGCCGCTCGGCGACGGCCTGCACGGAGCCGCGTGGGCGGCGCAGCAGTGCGGCGAGCCGGTCACAGACGTCGGCGACCACCGCGGTGCGCAGCACCGCGCGGTCCGTGCCCTGCGGTACGGAACGCCGGGTACGTTCCAGGATGTCGACGAGGTCGTCCGGGGAGGCGCCGAGCTCCGTGCGCAGCGCTCCATAGCGGACGAGCGCGAGGAGTGCGGGGAACAGCTTCTCCGGTGGAGCGGCGGCCGGGTCGTCGCGGCGGGTCGGCAGCAGGGCGAGGTCCAGGCCAGCGAAGTCCCCTCGGTGGGTGAGGACATGGCGGATCTCGCGCCCGGTGAGGCGCAATCCGGCGGCGATGCGAGTGGCCTTGGTCATCAGGACGCGCGCGCGGTCGACGCGGGCGATCGAGGCGGCGGGGTGCAGACGCAGCGAGGTGAGTGGCTCATCGGCCGCGTTGGCGCCGCTGATGAGCAGCCTGGTGTGGCCGGCGGTGAGCCGGTGCACCTCGACGGTGTAGGCGTAGGGGACGCCGGCGCGGAGTTCGACGGTGCCGGTGCCGGGCAGGACCGGGTCGGCCAAGTGCGGCATGCGCAGTACGACGGGGGCGTCGGCGCGCGCGGGGTGGGCGCGGAAGGTGTAGGTGCCGTCGGCGGGTACCTGGAGGTAGCCGCTGAACCGGGCGCTGTCGCAGACAGTCGTGTCGATGCCGGAGGTGTTCGGCTCGGGTACGGTCTGCTCGGCTCCGACCGGTGGGCCCGTGGTGTCCGGGGAGGCGTGGAGCGTGCGGGTCACGCCGGTGTCTGCCGCCGCGGTGAACGCGTCCACCAGCCGGGCGCCGTCCAGCGCCAGCAGTCGCGCATCGCCGGTCAGGGCGGTGACGATGTCGGCGTCGGCGGGGAGCGCGGCGGTCAGCCGCTCCACGACGAAGGCGTCGACGAGTTCCTGTGCCGTGGCCGGGGATGCCGGGTGCTCGGCGCGGATGCGGGCGATTCCGCCGGACAGTTCGAGCACGAGCGTGAGCAGTGCGCCCGGGTCGGGGCGGTGCGGGCCGATCGGGTCGGCGCGATGGCGCAGGAGATGGTCCAGGTCGGCGGGGGTGAAGCCGGCGGTGGAGGTCGCGTCGAGCGCGTCGGTGAACCGCAGGGTGGTCTGTGCGAGGGGGTCCGCCGCGTCGTCCGCGAGGGGGTCCGAAGGGATGGCGGTGAAGGGCGGGATTCCGGTGGCCCGCCGTGCAGCGATCAGCTCCTCGACGGTCAGGCCCAGGCGTTCGGCGAGAATCCGGTGCCGGTGGAGCAGGGAGACGGTGTCGAGGGTGAGGTCCGCGGTGGCCGCGCTCCGGCCGTCGTCGGCGAGGACGGCCTCGATGTCCGCCGCGGTGAGGCCGAGCGCGGCCCGCAGCCCTGGCAGATGCTCCGCGATCTTCGTGCCGGGCGCGCTCAGATATCGGCCCGCAGGGTGGTCGAAGACCGGGTCCACCGCGCGCACGCTCGGGTTGAGGAACAGTTCCTCGTACGGGGGCCGCCCGCCGCCGACCGCGAGCAGGGCCCACAGACCGAGCAGCCGGACGCGGTCGCCGGGCCTGCTGCCGAACCGTTTGTGGAGTGTCTGCAGGCGCGCAAGGTGGACCAGGCAGGTGCGCATTCCGTCCGCTACGGTCGCCGCGTTCGGCGGGGTGAACTCGCTCAATGCCAGGTCGAGTTCGCGCACCGGCAGGCCGAGCCGCCGTCGCAGCCGTACGAAGAGGTTGAGCCGGTGGAACGCGTCTGCGCCCGCTTCCGCGAGGTCCGCTCGGCGCAGCTCGGTCCGTTCGAAGTCGCAGCCCGGACTGGGATCGGCGAGGACGAGGACGGCGTGCATGTCCTTGGCCGCCCATGCCTCGGTGAGCCAGGCCTTGGCATCGAACGCGGGGCGGGCCGAGGCATAGCGCGCGGTCGCGGCGTCGAGGCGCTGCTCGAAGTCGGCCTTCTGGCGTGCGTCGAAGGGGAGGTAGCCGGGGTGGGCGAAGTACCGGAACACGTCAGTGAGGGAGACGCCGGTGCGGCGCAACACGATCCCGACGCGTCCGCGGGCCCCGTCCTGGCCGTTGGCCCGGTGGAGCGCGGGGTTGACGTAGGCGGTGCGCAGCAGTTCGACGAGTTCGCGGTACGTGACGTCGAGCCGGCGCGCCAAAGTCTTGGCCGACAGCAGCGCCGCGCTGGCCTCGCCCTCGGTGCCGTACCCGTACAGCTCGAACCAGATGTTGTCGGGGCCGGTCAGCAGACGGTGTTCCGCGGGGCTCAGGCCGAGTTGTTCGGCCAGTACGGCGGCCCGGCCGTAGGGCTTGCCGGCCGGCGGGAACAGCTCGGGCCTGGTCCGGAACGCCTCCGCGAGTTCGGCCAGGGAGAGTTCGAGGTGGCCGAGGAAACGGCGTACGGTCTCGGTCCACAGGTCGAAGGGCAGCGTGAGCGGGTGGGCAGCGGCCGCGAGCTTCGCGTAGGCCTCGGGAATGACGTTCTGCGGTTCGGCGAGCAGGTCCTCCGTCACGGCTTCGCCGGTGTCGCGCGCACTTCGGTCGGTGAGATGCCCGCCCTCGGCGACCCAGAACTCGGCGATCTCGTTGAACAGGTCGGTCTGGGAGTGCAGGGTGTTGGTGTTCTCGCAGGTGAGCGGGGTGTGCTGGATGTCGGGGCGGCGTGCGGCGAGGGCGTCGAAGGGTTTGACGTACGGATACTTGCGGCCCTCGTGGGCCCGGGACCAGGCGTCGGTGTGGCGTTTCCACTCCGCGTCGCCGAGGTTGATCAGCTGGAGCAGGTCGACCAGGTAGGCGGCCGGGCCGAGGACGGAGCGGCAGTGGTCGCACTCGCAGAAGTCGAACGAGCCGAAGAGCTGTTGCAGGGCCGGATAGTGCTTGCCGATACGGGACTTGGCGGCTTCCTTGTCTGCGGCGGTACCGGACAGGGCGGTCAGCAGGGGGGCGCTGTCCAGGGTACGCAAGGCGGTGACGACCTCGGTGGTCACGGCCGAGATCTGTTCCGCCCTGTGGTGCACCTGTTCGGCGACGGCGGTGCCGCCCAGGCTGTCCGCGTGCCGCGAGACGAAGACGGCACGGTCGGTGGCGGCCACGTCCTGGGCAGCGGTGTACTCCGCTTCCGCGAGCACGGCGAGGCCTTCGTGCGAGGGGGCGACCTGATACAGCCGGTGGAGGACCTTGGCTCCGTCCACGGCCACGCCGCCGACGTCACCGAGCTCGCGGCGGTGGTCGGCGACGAACCGGTCGAAGGGCGTCTCCCCGAAGCGGTACCCGAGAGGCAGGGCCCGGTCTAGGAACTCCATGACAGGACGCTTGAGTTCACCGTGCCGACGCCCGAGCCGCACCTCGTCGCCGCGCAGCATCGCCCGTACGACATGGGAGGGGTACTCCAGCCTGATCCGGGCGGCCAGGTCGCCGGTGTACGCGGCCAGCCGGTCCGCGAGGTCACGGCCCTCGAAGGCCGGGGGTACGAGGTCGCCTAGCCGGTTCTTGTTGCTGTCGGCGAGCCGGTTGAGCCGCTCCAGCCAGACGTCCGCCTTGTAGAACCCCTCGTCGACGAGGCGGGGCAGGTCGTCCGGGCCGTCGAGGGTGCGCATGACGGACTGGACGAGGGGCGCGTTGTTGCGGGTCAGATGGGCGAGCCGACCCTGAAGCCGAAGCCGCCGCACACCCGGCGCACTGACACCGGCCCGCTCGGCGGCGCCCCAGAGCTCCTTCGCCGTACCGGTGTGGCGTGCCCATACCGGGAAGAAGGCATCCTGGTCTGCCTGCGACAGCCCGGAGGCGGTGAGCAGTTCGCCGTACGTCGATGAGGTGCCGGGCGTCTTGAGCTCCCGTCGGGCACGCTCGGCGAAGGCCGCAAACCGCCCGACCTGCCGAACGGTGTCCGCCGGCACCAGTCCCTCCTTTACGGCCTTCGCCACGGCATCCCGCACCACCTCCGGCCCGAGAAGAGCAAGCCGCTCCCGATCACTGGGCAACCCGGTACGCACCAGCGCGTAGAGCAGTTCACGCGGCAGCTCGACCCGCGGATCGACGTGCATCTCCTCAACCCGCACGGCAAGCGCCAGAATCCGCGCGTCCCACCCGCTGACCCTCCGCAAGTACCGAAGATCCTGCCGCCCTTCCTCCTCCCGGGCCCCTACGAGCCGTACGGGATCCCCGAGATGCTCGGTGACATCGGCGAGCAGCCGCGTGTACTCGATGCCGGCCGGCTGCAACCGCTGTGGGGCGACGAGGTTCAGTACTTCTTCCTCGGCCGCGTCGAACTTGATGTGCGAGAGGGAGACTTCCCGACCGGACCGGTCGACCGCTCTCACTTCGACGTTGACCCTGGGCGTGGCATCGGCGAGTTCGTAGGTGAACGTGTACTCCCCCAGGTGGCCGGTGCGAGTCTCGGCGAGCACGGACACCTCGTCGCCGAAGCCGTGCCCATACAGCCGGAGGCCGAGTTCAGTGGCGGGCTGCCCCGAGTCAAGCAGGATCCGGCCGCGGGCGGTCCGTTCGGCCCGCGCGTCCGGTACATCGCTCGTCGCCATGCCGAGCCTCCTCGTCGAGTTCGTCATTGGTTCGGTGACCGTGGAGCGGCAGGAAGCGGAGGGCCCTCAGGATGCGGGAGCACTCCGCGGATTCCCTTTTCGACCGCGTCTCCCAGCAGGTCGTCGAAGAGGCCGGCGATCCGGGAGGCGATTTCCTCGGCGAGCGGTTCCGGGAGGTCCTTCGCCAGCAGCTTCTTCTTCACCGCGGCTTCAACGGCACGGCCTGCCACATTTCTGCCCAGCTTGCCGCCGCCGGCGTCCAGACCTTCGTAGTAGGCCGTTCCCAGGATGCCGATCACATCTCCTGCCAGACCTATGCCTTCCGCCAGCTTTCCGTAAGGACCACACGGCAGGAAACGGCACGCCGACCCGATGTATCCCATCCCTTTGGATACGTTTTCCGGAAATTCGGTAACCATCGACTTCTTGATGTCTTCGATGAGCTTCTCGTGAATGAGCTTCAGTCCCTTTTCGTGCTCCTCCAGCAGCTTCTTCTTACCCTCTTCCCATTCCTTGTCAGAAATGGGCACGAAAAGCGGGTCCGCTGCTTCGGGCCCGGGCGGTTCGCTCGCCCGCTTCTCCGGTTCCACGGGTGCGCGCGCCACCGGCTTGTCCGGCTTCGTGGGCGTACGGACGGCGGACTTCGGCCGGACCGGGGCCTTCTTCTCGGAGACCTCGGGCCGAGGAGCGGGCGGCTCGGACGGGGGAACGACCTCGACTTCAGTTTTCGACTTCGGGTACTGAATGTCGACCAACGTCCCCACGTATGCTCGCCCTCCCCGGAAGCTCTTGGGCCAGCCCATGCTTTCGACACCCGTCACTTGAACGATGTACGACGGGCGCTTTCCGAGCGTGTCATCCATCCGGTAGGTGAGACAGACCAGGCCTTCGCCCTCTATGCACCGCCGACCGTCCCGGTCCACGTTCCGTACAGGGTTTCCTCGCACATATGCGTAGAGATTGAGGCCGTCGGAGATGTGTGCCGGGTCGGTGCTGGTCCATCTCCCCAGCCAACCCGCGCAATACCGAGCCCCGTGATATCCCAGCCGGCTCTCCTCGTCCCGTTCCCGGCCCGTGAAGCCGTACCGCTTCGGCGGGTCGGTGCGGTTGCCGGTCGCCCGGTAGGACGTCGTGCCGTACGGGTGGTACTCCTCGTAGGAGATGACCCGGCCGGTGTCGCTCAATTCCAGTGCGGCGGAGTCGAGATGGTCGCCGAACTGGTAGCGGGTCAGCCGTGCCGGGGAGCCGTCGTTTCCCGTGGTGCGGCTTTCGATCAACGCAAGGCGGTGGGTGTCGGCCATGACGTGGAGGGTCTGGCGTTCCAGCGTCACGGTCGTGCCGTTGGGGTCGTAGATGCGGTAGAGCTCGACACCGCCCAAGTAGACGCGTTCGTGCAGGCGCTTCCCGGACGGTGACTCCGTCACCTTGCGGACGCGGGCGCCCGAACCGTCGTACACGTAGTACGTGGTGGTGGGGGCTGCGCCCGGTGCGGTCACCGTCGAGGCCGTGGAGTGGAGTTGGTCGCGGTGGTCCCAGGTCATCACGGGCAGGTGCGGCATGGTCGTGGTGTTGCCGTGCGCGTCGTACGTGTACGGCTCCTTCTCCGTCGAGTTCTCGAAGCGGGTCCAGGACAGACGGTTGCTGTGCACAGACGCGTCGAGGGCGCTCTGCTCCTCGTATCCGAAGAGCCGGACCCAGCCGGGGTGGGCGGGGTCGCTGCCGACGTGGGTGAGGCGGACGAGGTTGCCCGCGAGGTCGTAGACGTAGGACTCGGTGTAGCGGCCCAGCAGGTTGCGGTCGCCGGGGTGGTCCGTCAGCGGGGCGATCGTGCCCGCCGCGAGCAGGCCGAGGTCCTCACGGCCGGTGGCCTCGACCAGCCGGTACAGCGCGTCGTAGGTGAACCCCGCCTCCGGCTCCACCCGGACGTTGCGGAAGAACTCCGTCTGCTGCGCGTCGTCCCGGACGGCGGTGATGTTCCCGGCGGGGTCGTAGGTGTACGACAGGTCCTGGTAGGCCTTGCCGCCGCGCCGCGTGTGCAGTCGGCGCAGCCGGAAGGTCAGCTCGTCGTAGGTGTAGTCCGTGGCCGCCCCGTTGCCGTACTCGACCCGGGTCCGCTGCCCCTTGGCGTTGTAGTCGGCGTTCTTCACCAGGGTCGAGAGCGCCGCACCCCGCACCGACACGGACACGCTCTCCAGCAGACCCGCCTCGCTGTAGGCGACGACAGTCGTGCTGCCATCCGGCGTCGTCACGGCCACGGGGCGGTTCAGCGCGTCGTACACCGTGGTCGCCGCGGCGAACTCCGGTTCCAGGGGCGGGTTCGCCGACCAGTCCGGGAGGGTTCGGTAGACCGCGGCCAGGGCACGCCGGGAGGCCACGAGGTTGCCCCTGAAGTCGTAGCCGGTGAAGGTCGTGACACCCGCCTGGTCATGGACCCGGTAGGGCTTGCCCCGCAGGTTCGCGCCTGAACCCGCCCCCGCCCCCTGCCCTTCGCCGTACACCGTCCGGTCGGTGAGCGTGTCCGCACCGGACGTGTCGCGCAGCCACACCTCCACCGGCCGCCGCGCAGCGTCATGGACCGTGCGCACCCTGTGCCCCCGGCTGTCCCAGCCGTACAGCTGTCGGCCCGTCGCGTCGGGGAGCGTCCACCGCGTCCCCGCCTCCATGCTCACCGTCCGGATCCGCTGGCCCAGCAGGTCGTAGGCGTAGGCCATGACCAACCGGCCCCGCGCATCGTGTACTTCGCGTACGTTCCCCTCGATGTCGAGGCGCTGTCGCGCGATGTGCGCGGTGTGCGCGGTGTTCTTCGCGGAGAGCGTCTCCGTACGGAAGATCCGGCCGAGCGCGTCGAGGTCGGTGCGGGAGGGGGTGCCGTCGTGGGCCGCCGCCTTCGTGGCCGCGGCCTGCTCAAGGGGCCCGAGGTCGCCGCCCGAACGCATCGCGTACCAGGTCGGCAGTACGTCGTCCCGCGGCAGCCGGGCGATCAGCGCGCCCACGTCGGGGTCGGAGCGGGGGTCCGCACGCAGCACGGTGTCGTTGACGTCCCACGTCGTGTGCCGCCAGGCGTCGAAGACGACCTTGTCGTAGGTGTGGTCCGGGTGCACGGTGGCGACGACCCGCTGCAACGGGTCGTAGAGCAGGATCGCGCCGACGCCGACGGTCTTCTCGAACTCGAAGCCGGGCCGCGGGCTGAAGAAGGGTTCGTAGCGGCGTACCGGGTTGCCCTTGTTGTTGAAGACGGTCCAGCCGGAGCCCACCCACTGCGGTGCTCCCGCCGCGTCGGGCTCCGCGTGCACCTTGGTCTGGATCTCGCGGCCGAACCCGTCGCCGTAGACCAGTCGGTGCTGGACGGCGGTCCGTTCCCCGGCGGTCAGTGCGGACGTGTGGGTCTCACGGCTGATCGTCGCGACGGCGGGTGGGGAAGGGCGGGCGGATCCACGAGTGCGGTGGTAGGCGAACAGGTCGTACACGAGGCGGGTGGTGGCCCCGGCGAGCAGCGTGTGCGGGTCGGCGAGCGGGTCGCGCAGATGGTCCGCGACCTGGCTGTCGGTCAGGTCGGCGGTGAGCCGTGCCGTCGAGTCGCCGAGCGACTCGGTCGCCTTGCCCATGACCGCGGTGGCGGCGACAAGGCCCAGGCTGTCGAAGACGACCTCGGTGCGGTTGCCGTTGGCGTCGGTGACCAGACGGGGCTTGAGGACCCGGTAGTCGTTGTCCGCCGTGGCGACGTTGCGGACCGGGTCCTGGGTCCGGCGGACGAGCAGCGCGTCGTCGTCGTAGTCCACGAGGCTGTCGTGTCCGAACGGGTCGCGGAACCGGGTCGGCAGGAAGAACTGCCGCCGTGCTGTGGCCAGTTCAACGTCGGGCGGGTCCTGGGGGTTGTCGGAGTAGAAGACCCGCCCCGACGGCAGCCACCAGTCGCCCGCCTCGTCCTGGTAGCCGCACTCGGTGCCGAGCATCGCGGCGCGGTCCGCGGCCGTCAGCAGGTCCTTCCCGTCGCGCCGGTACACGTGGGTGATCAGGCCGGGGGTCAGGGCCAGCTTCAGGGTGGTGTACGGCAGCGCCCGCGGCCCGGTCCGGCCGAGCGGGAGGGCCCCTTGGCCGTCGTCCAGGTCCTCGCGCCGGAACAGGGTGCGGACATGCTCGATCCGCCGCCGTCGTACCGCTCCGGCGAGCACTCCGGTGCCGAGGTCGTCCTCGTAGGGCGCCTCGGGCGCGGTCGCGGCGGCCGCGCAAGCGGCCTCGACTGCGCCGAAGGACAGCAGCCGGTGGCGCGGTACGGGCGAGCCGACGCCGTACAGCTCGTAGGTGCGGGCGTCATACGGCAGCGGGGCGCGATAGGCGTCCGCCTCCTCAACGGGCCGGGTGTGGTCGGTCTCGGTGCAGGTGACGTGGGTGTGCCGTTGCCATGCCTGGTCCTCGGCCGGGAGGTCCGCGGCATCGGCGCGCCGTCCGTAGGCGATCGCGGCGGCGGCGAGGACGTTCCCGTAGGAGTCGGTCCTCAGCGTCAGGGTGTGGCTGACCCGGGGGTCCGTCGTGCGCTCGTAGTGGAACTCGACCGTCTCGCGCGCGTGCACGGACGTCACGGCGTACCGGTTGCCGGCGGCCACCGACTGCCACTGTTCGATGGTGTGGTTGCGTTCGGAGACCGTGTACGGCACACCGCTGCCGGAGTCCAGGGCGTAGACCTCCTGGCGAAGCACCGACCCCTTCAGCGCCCGGCGGGCCTCCCGCTCGTCGGCCGGTGCCATGTCGGGGCGGGGCAGCACGGTGTCCGGCAGGAGCAGGTCCTCGGCGGGCAGGCCCGGTTCGCGGTAGTACTCGCTCTCGTACTGGCGGGAGACCTGGCTGCCGCGGGAAAAAGCGCCGGTGTGGTACCAGGTGCGGGTCAGCACGGGAGGGACGTGGGAGGCGGCGTCGACGTTGGCGGGCGGCGGTCCGGAACCGGGCAGGACGTCGTACTTCTCGGTGTCCAGTTGGTCCACGCGGCCGAAGCCGCGGAACTCGCGGTCCTCGTAGTGCCCGTGGTGATACGAGTACCGCGTGGTGAAGACGCTGCCGGCGATCCGGTCCCGGGTGCGGACCGAGGCGACGACGTGGACCGGGAACGGCAGCCGGGTCGCCCAGGGGGTTCCCGCGGCCCGGTCCGCGAGGTGGTACCTCGTCGACGGGGCGTAGTCGACGAGGGTCTCCGCGCCGAGGTTGTTGCGTATCTCCGTCAGCAGATGGGGTTTCGTGCCGCCCATGAGATCGACGTAACGCACGTCGGCGCGACCGCTGTCCGGACCGGTCGGGGTCAGGACCAGGCAGGCGGTGCCGTTGCCGAGCAGATCGGTGACGGTGACGTCGGCGGAGCCCGTGCCGCGGGGCAGCGCGGCGAGCCTGCGCGGCGGGTCCCAGCGGTTGCCGCACTGGTTGAGCCAGAGGCGGACCGAGTCGGGGCCCAGGTAGCACACGTCGGCGCAGCCGTTGCCGTCGGTGTCGAGGAGCCGGATGCGGCGGGGGTCGAACCGTTCGGCGGTGTCGAACCACGGGGCGTCGTCCATGGTGACCTTCGCGCCGAAGCGGCCCCCGAGGCACGGCCAGTAGCAGATCTCGCCGTTGCGGATGCGCACCAGGGCCGCGAGGCCGTCGCCGCACATGTCGGCCGTGAAGACGGTCTGGGTGCCGTCGTTGAACAGCAGCCGGGGGCCCGCCCGTTCGTCGCGCGCCCACGGGACGTGCAACGGCGGTCCGAAGCCCTCCTCGCCCAGTGACGGGTAGTACGTCAGCCCCTCGTCACCGGTCAGTACGGCGTCGGGGCGGCCGTCCCCGGTGACGTCGAGCAGTCGCAGGTTCGGGTCAGCCCAGTCGATGTCAGGCAGCGAGCGAAAGGGGGTGAAGGGCGACCAGCCGTCCGAAGCAGTCCGGGTGTGGAACCCGGCGACTGGGCGCGTGAAGTCCACGAGCTGGGGCCGCCCTTCGCCCGCGAGGTCGGCGAGCCGCCCGTGTCGCCCGGTCGTCGGACGGGTCGGCACCGGCACCGCGGGGGCCAGCCGGGCGGTGCCGTCGGTCTGCAGCGGCCCGAGGTTGGCCTTGTACAGCCAGCCGTCCGGCACCTCGACGAGAGCACCGGCCAGTCCCTCGCCCTGAAGATCGGCCCACTGCGTCGCGCCGGGCGACAGGTGGGCGGCGCTGCCGGGGTCCAGGGTGCGCAGTTCGTCGCTGACCTCGGTCGTGCTGTAGGCGAGGTCCAGCGGCGGGAGGGACTTTCTGCGGTAGCCGCCGGGACGCCTGGAGTAGCCGTGGACGGTGACCGAGGCGAGGAGCGAACCGCGGGGCTCGCCCTGGACCGGGTCCCCGCGGTAGGCAAAGTCCATGGAGCGGACCAGGCAGTCCCGCCCGACGTCGGCGGCGTCGGGAAAGTGATGGAACATCAGTACCCGTTGGCACAGGCGGTGGCTGCGGATCTCGAAACCGGCACGGTAGGTCGAGAAGGGGTCACGGCGGCAGGCCCAGGCCCGCCCGGGCGCGGGCTGCGGGGAGGGGGCCTCGACGTGGTGCTCTCCGTAGTCGAAGACCACCTCGAACATCCAGTCCGTACGATCGGTCAGCGGCTCGCCCGCCACGTACGGTGTCCGGTTGCCGTACAGGATCCGCTTGATGTGCCGCTGTGTCCCGCGCGGCCGCCGTCCCCGCTCATGGGACCGGTGCAGGTCCACGCCGGCCGCGTCCTCGGGCTTGTACCGGTACAGGACGGCGTTGCCCTTGTCGTCGTGGCTCTCGGAGGGCAGCCAGGTGAAGACGCGGCGGGCGTCGTCGGGGTCGGTGATCCGGCTCCCGCCACTCGTGCCGTACAGCGTGGTGACGTTGTCGCGGCTGATGGTGCGCCAGTGGGCGATCCCGGTCCCGGTGTCGGTCCAGCGCTCGATGCAGGTGAACGCCGCCTCCACGCGAGGCCGATAGCGTTCAACGCGCCAGCGGCCGCGGACGGTCGCCGCACGCCGGACGCCGGCCGCCTGCAGTTCGGGGACGAGTTCCTGACCGAGGAAAAGGTGGTCGTCGGAGTCCGGGGCGTTGTCCCGGTACCGGGGCACCCCGCGGTCGGTCCGCCGGGTGACGAAGGGCAGGGCGAGGTCCCAGCCGATGCCCCATCGTCCGTTGCCCGTACCGGAGTTGTACGTGAGGGCCAGCTGCGGGGTGGCGCCGGGCCGGCCGGGGCTGAGGGCGAGCGGGATCGTCAGCGTGCCGGTGCCGGTGGCGGGCATCGTGGTGAAGGTCTCGTCGATGCCACGGATCGCGCCGCCGCCCTTGGGCAACGAGACCGTCGGTGGCGCGAGGGGGGCGTCTTGCCGGGCGGCTTCGGGCGCCCCCTCGTGCGTGGCCTCGGGCATGGCTGGTCCCCTCCCAAAGGTCGTCGCGCACCGTGCGCCGGGCCGGGTACGCCGTTCGCGGCACACCCAACTCCTTTCCGTGCAGCAGAGCTACGCGGGAACTCCCTACACCGGCGGCGCTCGCCGGCGCGCGCGGGCAATCTGGTAACGGGGCGGCGCCGGTGTGTGCCGAGACGGGGACGGGGGCGGGGCTGTCATGAGCGATCCGGTGCCGCGAGGGAACGCATCAGACCTACCGCCGGGACGGCGGCGGGAGTACCGGCTCATCGACGGGCTACTGGAGAGCGCACCCCGCCGTGGTGCGGCGCTGCTGGTGTACGGGGAGCCGGGCATCGGCAAGAGCACGCTCCTGGAGTACACCGCCGCGGACCGTGCGGGCGTTCGGGTGCTCCGGTCGCGCGGTGCCGGGTCGGAGGCGCTGATCCCCTACGCGGTCCTCGCCGACCTTCTTCTGCCGCTCCGCCCGCATTTCGACCGGCTGCCACCTCGGCAGCGGCGAGCGCTCGAAGCGTGCTTCGCTCTGTCGGACGCCGATGACGCCGACCCCTACGCCGTGTGTGCGGGTGCCCTGCGCGTCCTGTCCGCCGCCGGGCGGACCGAGCCGGTGGTGGTCGTGGTCGACGACGTGCACCGGGTGGATCCCGCTTCACGCAGGGTCCTGCAGTTCGTGGCGCGTCGCGTGGCCGCCGAGCCCGTCGTTCTGGTGATGGCGGCGGGAGAGGGGCTCGAGCGCCAGGACGGCTGGGAGGGCGTACCGCACCTAGTGCTCGATCCACTGGACGAGGACGCGAGCTGGGAGGTGCTGCGTCGCCACGCGCCGGATCTGTCCGCCCTCCCGGCGGACCGGATCGTGGCGCTGAGCCGGGGAAATCCGCTGGTGCTGGTGGAGTACGCGAAGGTGCTGAATCAGGCTCCGGGGTCCGGCGTCCCATCGTGGGACGAAGCCTGGCCGGCGCCGGGACCACGGGTGGAGCAGGCCTGGCAGCGGCTCCTGCGCGGCCTTCCCGCCCCGACCCGTCAGGCCCTGCTGTATCTGGCAACCGGGATGTCGACCGACATGGCGGCACTGGAACGGGTGCTGGACCTGGCCGGGCTGTCCCTGGGCGCGCTCGATGCCGCGGAGGAGGCCGGTCTGGTACGGGCCGTGGCGGGGGCGTACGAGTTGCGGCACCCGGTGCTGCGGCCGCTGGTCCTGGGGCGCTGCCCGACCACCGAGCGGCTGCGTGCATACCGGGTCTGGGCCGAGGCCTCGTCGGGTGAGCTGCGCACCTGGTATCTGGCCGCGGCCGTGGCCGGGCCGGACGCCATCCTCGCCGCGGCCCTCGACGACACGGCCCGCCGGGAGGAAGGACGCGGCGCCCTCGGCAGGGCAGCCCGGGCCTGGTACCGGGCCGCGGACCTGTCCGATACCGGGCCGCACCGAGCGGTACGGCTGCTGCACGCGGCCGCGGACGCTCTGCACAGCGGTGACACCGGCAACGCGTCCCGTTGGTGCGACCAGGCACTGCGCTGGAGCACCGACCCGGCGCTCACCGCCGACATCGAGCTGCTGCGGGGACAGGCCTGCGGCCGACTGGGGATGCCCGGCCGCGCACTCCAACTCCTGACCGCCGCGGCACGGGCGGTCGAACCCGTCGACCGGGCGCGGGCCTGCGCACTGCACGGGGCAGCGGCCGGGCCGGCGCTTATGGACGGGCGGATCACAGCGGCGACGACCGCCGCGGCGCGCTGCTCCGACCTGGCCGGGCCGGTCCCAGAGCTGCGGCGGCTCGCCGCCGCGGTGAGCGGAGTGACACATGCGTGGGCGGGACGCGTGTCCGAGGCCCGCGCCCTTCTGCTGCCCGCGGCGCGTACCCATCAGCCGCGCGGGAAACGGCTGCCGGAGGAGGGGTTCCTCGTCACTCAGATCGGGATGGCGCTGTCCTGGGTGGAGGAGGACGACGCGGCCCGTGAGGTGCTCGACTTCGTGATCGACCGGGCCAGGCGCGACGACGTCCGGTCCCTGCTGCCGCCCGCCCTGGTGAACCGCTGTGCCATGGAGTCGTGGCGAGACTGGAACGCGGCTCGGGCGTTCGGCGACGAGGCGCTGCGCTGGTCCCGGAAACTGGGGCACGTGGCCACGACTGGCTATGCGCTGACCCTTCTGGCCAGGCTGGGCGGGCTGCGCGGGGACCGGACGGCCGCCGAGGAACTCGTCGCTCAGTACGAACAGCGCTGCGGCCGCGCTATCCGCAGCCTCGACGTCTTCGCGGAGGCGGCCCTCGGTTCGGCGGCGCTGGCCGTGGGGGATCTGCGCTCCTGTCAGGCCCGGCTGGAGCGGGCGTTCACCCTGGCAGCGGAGACCGGGCTGACCAACCCCAACCTGCTGAGCTTCGTCGCGGATCTCGCGGAAGCGCACATCCGGGCGGGCAACCGGCGGCGGGCGACTGAACTGACCATCTGGCTGCAGGAGCGCGCGGGGGCCACGGCGCTGGCGTGGCCCGCGGCGGCCCATGCGCGGTGTCGCGCCATGCTCGCCGAGTCCGCCGACCGGGCCGAGGAATGGCTGACCGTCGCGGAGCAGTACCACGCGTGTCGTGACATGCCCTTCGAACTGGCGCGAACTCGGCTGGCGGCCGGTGCGGTACTGCGCCGCCTGCGCCGCCCGGCCGCGGCCCGGGAACCTCTCAGGTCCGCTCACCGGGCCTTCGCCGTGTTGGGCGCCGCCTCGTGGCAGGTGCGCGCTGGTGCGGAGCTCGCCGCCACAGGACACGAAGCACCGGGATCCTTGCGGGTGGAACTCCTGACGGCGCAGGAACTCCAGGTGGCGCGCGCGATCGGCAAAGGCCTCAGCAATGCGGAGGCGGCGACAGCCCTCTTCCTGTCGCGCAAGACCGTGGAGGCCCACCTGACCCGGATCTACCGCAAACTCGACCTCCGCTCCCGCACAGATCTGGCACGCCACTTGGCTCTTGCCGGGGTGGAGTGCTGACCCTCCGAGGAACCTTCCTCAGTCCTCGTCCGGCGTCAACCGCAACGAGATGCTGTTGATGCAGTACCTCTGATCCGTCGGCGTCGGATACCCCTCACCCTCGAACACATGCCCAAGGTGGGACCCACACCGAGCACACCGCACCTCGGTCCGCACCATCCCGTGCGACCGATCCTCGATAAGTTCCACCGCATCGGAGTTGCGTGCATCGTAGAAGCTCGGCCAGCCGCAGTGGGACTCGAACTTGGTGGTGGAGGTGAAGAGTTCGGCGCCGCAGGCGCGGCAGGAGTAGACGCCCGTCGTCTTGGTGTTGGTGTACTCACCGGTGAAGGCGGGCTCCGTGCCGGCCTGGCGGAGGACGGCGTACTCGGCCGGGGTCAGCTCCGCGCGCCACTGCTCGTCCGGCTTTTCGACGTCGTACGACATGGGTCCTCGTCCCTCACTTCGACAGGCGGTCCAGGATGAGCGGGCCGAGGTCGGTGACATCGCCCGCGCCCATGGTGAGAACGAGATCACCGGGCTTCGCCATTCCCGCGACGAGCGCGGGAACCTCGGACTTGTCGTGCACGGCCGTCACCTCGGCGCCGGCCACCCGGGCCGCCTCGATGATCAGGTCGCTGGTGACGCCGGGGATCGGGTCCTCGCGGGCCGGGTAGATGTCCAGGACCAGCGAGGAGTCGGCGAGGGCGAGGGCCTCGCCCATCTCCTTGCCCAGTTCCTGGGTGCGGGAGAAGAGGTGGGGCTGGTAGGCGACCAGGATCCGGGCGTCCCCGGCGGCCGCGCGCATGGCCTCCAGGTCGGCCGTCATCTCGGTCGGGTGGTGGGCGTAGGAGTCGATGACCTGGACTCCCGCGGCCTCGCCCTTCAGCTGGAGCCGCCGCTTCACACCCGTGTAGGCGGCCAGCGCCGGGGCCAGCTCGGCGGCCGGGATGCCCAGGGCCGCGCCCGCCGCGAGGGCGGCCACCGCGTTGAGGGCGTAGTGGCGGCCGGGGACCGAGACCCCGAAGGTGATCTCCTGGCCGTCCAGCAGGACGGTGACCTGGCTCTTCAGCCCCTGCGCCAGCACGGACAGGACGCGGACGTCGGCGTCCTCCGCCTCGCCGTACGTCACCGTCCGCACGGTCCCGGACACCCGCCGGGTCAGCTCCCGCGCCCCGTCCTGGTCGGCCGAGATCACCAGAGTGCCGCCGTCGACGATCCGGTCGGCGAACGTCACGAAGGACTCGTAGATCTCGTCCATCGACGCGTAGTTGGCGTGGTGGTCGAGTTCGACGTTCAGGACGATCGCGACCTCGGGCGCGTACTTGTGGAAGCTGCGGTCCGATTCGTCCGCCTCGGCGACGAAGATGTCCCCGTCGCCGTGCAGGGCGTTCGAGCCGGGGGCGTCCAGGTCGCCCCCGATGGCGTACGACGGCTTCAGGCCCAGCTCGGTCAGGGAGACCGCCAGCATCGACGTCGTGGTCGTCTTGCCGTGCGTACCGGCGACCGCGATCGGACGCAGCCCGTCCATCAGCGCGGCCAGCGCGTCGGCCCGGTGCACGACCGGGATGCCCAGCTCGGCGGCGCGGGCCAGCTCGGGGTTGTCCTGCCGGATCGCCGACGACACCACGACACAGCTCGCGTCGTCGGCGAGGTGCTCCGCCGCATGTCCGATGTGCACGGTCACACCCAGCGCCCGCAGCGCCTCGGCGGTCCCGGACTCCTTGGCATCACTGCCGGCCACCGCGGCCCCGCGCTGCGCGAGAATCTTCGCGATCCCCGACATCCCGGCCCCGCCGATGCCGATGAAGTGCGGTCGGTCCATGGCGGAGGGAATGCCGGGTGCCATGTGTGTTCTCCCCAGATGCGGTACGACGATGAGCCCTCAGCCTATTAGCTGGCGGTGACCGCAACGCCCAGGGGCGCGGGCTGTATCGATTTGCGGCTCCGCCGCGTGGGCGCGACCAGCCACGGACAGCCCGCGGCCGGCAACCCTCCTCACCTCCTACGGCGCTCCCCCGCAGACCCCTACGCCTTGCTGTGCGAGAACAGCTTCAGCACCGGCACCCCCACCTTGTGCCGAGCCCTCGACGCCCAGTCCCGATGGAAGAACTCCTCCACGTAGTGGGGGTCGGTCAACACGATGACCTCATCCGCACCGACCTCGTCCACCACGGCCCTCAGCGCGTCGAGCGGATGATCCTCCAGCAGCCGCCCCTCGGCCTCCGCCCCGGCCCCGCGCAGGGCCGTGAGCGACACCTCCAGCGCCCGCTCCCCCGTACTCATCGCCTCCTCGCCCTCGGGTGTCTTCCCTTCCCGTACGGCCTCGTCCAGCTCGCCGAGCGCGATGTCGTCGATGGCGCGCAACAGCCGGTCGGCCTGTTCGCCCCGCGGCTGGAGCAGCACGTGGAAGGAGACCTCCTCGTCCCCGTGCAAGGTGGTGACGAACTCCACGTCGGCGGACGTCAGGGCCTTCTCGATCATCAAAACGCTTGTGAACACCGGGCGCCCCTTCTGCGGAAACCATCCTGCCCCGTGCTCGCACGGGGACTGCGATTTTTAGTGTGCCCGGCGGAAGCTAAACGGAACGGTGGATTCCGCCGTTTTCAGGACCACGGCGTCCAGAGAACCCAGTCCGGACCAACCTCACCTCCGCCGGTACCGGCCGAACAGGAAGCCGTCCTCCTCCAGCAAGGACGCCAGCTCGAACCGTTCGGGGACCGCCACCGACGGCCCGCCGGCGATGCGCTGGGCGTCACCGGCGGTCAGCATCGGGGAGATCGTCAGACAGAGCTCGTCAAGCACACCGGCGGCCACCAGCTGGCCGAGCAGCCGCGGCCCGCCCTCGGTCAGCAACCGGGTGTGGCCGAGCTCGGCGAGGGCCTGGACGGCACGGACGGGGTCCACGCCGACGCCGTCACCGGCGATCACCACCCGCGCGCCCGCCTTCTCCGCCGCCGCGATCCGATCCGGGGCCGCGGCGGCGCCCGTGAGGATCAGGGTCGGCACCGAGGGCGAGGTGAAGAGCGGAAGGGTGTAGTCCAGCTCAAGGCTCGCGCTGACCACCGCGATGGCCGGTGCGGGCCCCTGCCCCGCCGCCTCGCGCGCCTCCGCGAACTCTGCACGCGCGCGTGCCGGACGGTACCCCTCCTGACGGACCGTTTCGGCACCCACGATCACGACATCCGCCAGCGCCCGCAGCGTGCCGAAGATCCGCATGTCGGCCGCGCAGGAGATGGGCTGCGAACGCCCGTCGTGCTGGGCGGCGCCGTCCAGCGTGGACACCATGTTGGCCCGCAACCACGGCTGCCGGCCGCCGGGCGCCGGGCGGGGGTAGGCATAGGCGACGGCGAGCTCGGCGAGACTCCACTCCCGGTCGACCAGATCGGCGCCGGGGAAGCCGGCTCCGGCAACGGCGTCACGGCGAGCCCCGCGCTCGGACCCACCGAACCCCTCGGCGCCGACGTCAGCCGGGCCACTGCCCTCGGCCGTCCCGTCCGCGGGGCCACCGCCCCTGGCCACCCCGCCCGCGGGACCACCGCCCCCGGCCGCCACACCTGCCTGCCCACCGCCCCCGGCCACCCCGACCGCCGGGCCACTGTTCTCGTCCACCCCGCCCGCGGGGCCACCGCCCCCGGCCAACCTGTCCGCCGGGGCACCGCCCTCGACCATTCCGCCCGCCGGGCCGCCACCGGATGCGCCGCCGCCGGCCTCGCCGCTCGGGCGACCGCCCGCAGGGGCCGACCCAGCGCCCCCGGCTTCCTCCCGACGGCCGTCGGTCCGTCCCGCTCCTCCGGTGCCCGCGGAGACGGGACGCGCCGCACCCATTCCCGCCCCTCGCTCCTCACGAGCTCCGCCGGCCACGCCGGGACCTGCGGCATCAACGGAATCCCCACGCACACCGCCTCCACCGGGGGCTCCGGCCACAGGCCCCCCTTCGACAACTCCGGACCCGTCATCCCCGGCCGAACCGCCGGAGGCCCTCGCTGCTGTTTCGTCGGTCACAGGGAACAGGCGTCGCATGTCATGGAGTGTGGCACGGCGCTTAGCATGGTGAACCGTGTCGTCCTCCTCCGCCGCCTCCGGTACGCACCCGATAGCCGAAGCGAGCCCGCTGTCCCTGTGCGCCCGCGAGCCGCACGTCCCCGCGGACCGGCTGGTCGCCGAGATGGTGCCGCCGCCGCGCTTCGACTCGGTCCGCTTCAGCACGTACATACCGGACCCGAACCAGCCCAGCCAGACCGAGGCGGTCGGTGTGCTGGAGACCTTCGCGGGCGGGCTCGGCGGTGCGCACGCCAGCGGTGCCGGGAAGGCCGGCAAGCGCGGCTTCCTCGGGTTCGGCCGGTCGAAGGCGCCGAAGACCCCGGCCGGGCCCCGCGGCGTCTACCTCGACGGCGGCTACGGCGTCGGCAAGACCCACCTGCTCGCCTCCCTCTGGCACGCCACCCCGGCCGAGCCGTCCCTCAAGGCGTTCGGCACCTTCGTGGAGCTGACCAACCTCGTCGGCGCCCTCGGCTTCCAGCAGACGGTGCAGACCCTCTCCGGTCACCGCCTCCTGTGCATCGACGAGTTCGAACTGGACGACCCGGGCGACACCGTCCTCGTCTCCAGCCTGCTGGGCAAGCTGGTCGACGCGGGCGTCGCACTCGCCGCCACCTCCAACACCCTGCCCGGCAAGCTCGGCGAGGGCCGCTTCGCGGCGGCCGACTTCCTGCGCGAGATCCAGGGCCTGTCGGCCCGCTTCCGCACGCTGCGCATCGACGGCGAGGACTACCGCCACCGCGGCCTGCCCGAGGCGCCGGCGCCGTACTCCGACGAACAGGTGACGAAGGCGGCGTACGCCACCGAGGGCGCCTCGCTCGACGACTTCCCGCACCTGCTGGACCACCTGGCCCGGGTCCACCCCAGCCGCTACGGCGCGCTGACCGACGGGCTCAAGGCGGTCTGCTTGACCGACGTGCAGCCGATTCCCGACCAGTCGACGGCCCTGCGTCTCGTCGTCCTCGCCGACCGGCTCTACGACCGCGAAGTGCCCGTCCTGGCCTCGGGGATGCCCTTCGACAAGCTCTTCAGCGAGGAGATGCTGAAGGGCGGCTACCGCAAGAAGTACTTCCGCGCCATCTCGCGCCTCACCGCCCTCGCGCGCGACGCGAAGGGTGTCGTCGGCGCCTGACGCCCTAACCCGCCAACTCCCCCTGGTCAAGGGGGAGTTTTGGCCATCCCACCCACGCGTTTCAGGCTCTCTTCAGCTTGAAACGTTAAGTTAACCCTGCAAACAACTTTGCCGGGCTAATGTGTTTCTTGACCAACGGTTGACCAAGTGTTGGCTCGCGCAAGAGGTGTGGACTGACGGGAGGGGGGCGCATGTTCCGAGGTACGACGGCCCGGGCCGTGGTTTCGATCCTCGCCGCCGTCCTGCTCGCCCTCCAGTTCTTCGCACCTACCGCGTACTTCGCAGACGCGCACACAGTCAGTCAGGCAGAGGCCAAAGCCCAGCCCGGATTCAAGCTCTCCGGGAAGGCGCTGCGCGACGAAACCCTCACGTCCCGCCACTGCATACCGTCGGGCGATGGGGACCCGACCGATCCGTTGCGCACCCGCGACCGTCTGCGTATCGCCGACTCCGGGCCCGAGGCGCCCTGTCGGCCCCTGCTCACCCGGGACCCCGCGGCCACGCACGAGCCGGCCGGAACCGGCGCCGCGAACCAGCGCACGTCGAGACCCCCGGTGTCCCACACTCCGGCCGCACTTCAGGTCTTCCGCTGCTGAGAAGCAGAGCAGTCACACCCCCCACCTCTGTCATGTAAGCCCCGACGCGCCACTGCGGCGCGCCAGGAGGAGTCACCACATATGCAGCCCCTCATCGACAACGCCCGTTCGTTCGGACAGCGCCCTGAGGAGTTCGCCCAGCTGGCCGCCGGTCAGTCCCCCCAGGTTCTGTTCATCACCTGCTCCGATTCCCGGGTCGTTCCGGCCCTGATCACGGGCGCCCGTCCCGGCGAGCTCTTCGAGCTGCGCACCGCGGGCAACATCGTTCCGCCGTACGCCTCCGAGCACCCCACCAGCGAGGCGGCCACCATCGAGTACGCCGTGGAGGTCCTCGGCGTCAGCGACATCGTGGTCTGCGGCCACTCCCACTGCGGGGCCGTCGGCGCGCTGGTGCGCGGCGACGACCTGGACGCCGTACCGGCCGTGCGCGACTGGCTCTCGCACGCCACCCCGCGCCCGACCGGTGCCGTCGAGGACCCGGAGGTCGCCGAGGGCGTCCAGGCCCATGTGCTGACGCAGTTGCTGCGGCTGCGCTCGTACCCGTTCATCGAGAAGAAGCTGAAGGAACGTCAACTGACCCTGCACGGCTGGTACTACGAGGTGCACAAGGGCGCCGTGCGCGCCCACAGTGCCGAGACCGACGCGTTCGAGGCGCTGTGATCGGCATGATGACCAAATACCCTCACCTGCGGCAGGACTTCGCCGCCTCGTTGGTCGTCTTCCTGGTCGCGCTGCCGCTGTGCGTGGGCGTGGCCGTCGCCTCCGGTGTCCCGGCCGAGCTCGGGCTCGTCACCGGCATCGTGGGCGGCATCGTCACCGGGCTGATGCGCGGCAGCAGCCTTCAGGTCTCCGGGCCCGCCGCCGGTCTGACCGTGCTGGTCTTCGAGGCCGTGCAGGAGTTCGGGCTGCCGGTCCTCGGTGTGCTCGTGCTCGCCACCGGCCTGCTCCAGCTCCTCATGGGTGCCCTGAAGCTGGGGCGCTACTTCCGGGCCATCTCGGTCTCGGTCGTCGAGGGAATGCTGGCCGGTATCGGCCTGGTGCTCATCGCCGGACAGCTCTACTCGGTCGCGGACGCCAAGGCGCCCGCCTCCGGTCTGGAGAAAATAGCCGGGCTGCCGAGCGCACTCGTCCAGGCCGTCGGGAACACCGGGGCGCTCGCCTCGATCGCACTCGGCGCCGGCACCATCGCCGTCCTCGTGCTGTGGAAGCGGATGCCGGGCAAGGTGCGCACCATCCCCGGTCCGCTCGCCGCGGTCGGGCTGACGACGGCCGCCGCCGCGGCGTTCTCGCTGCCCGTCGCCACCGTTGAGGTCAAGGGCCTGCTGGGCTCCATCCAGCCGCCGTCCCTGAGCGCCTTCGGCGAGCTCGCGAACGTCGGGGTGATCGGCACGATCATCGCCTTCACGCTCATCGCTTCGGCCGAGTCGCTGTTCAGCGCCGCGGCCGTGGACCGACTGCACGACGGGCCGCGCACCGAGTACGACAAGGAGCTGATGGCGCAGGGCGCGGGCAACGCCGTCTGCGGTGCGCTCGGCGCGCTGCCGATGACCGCGGTCATCGTGCGCAGCTCCGCCAACGTCCAGGCGGGTGCCAAGACCAAGGCGTCCCGGGTCATGCACGGCGTGTGGCTGCTGCTGTTCGCGGCGCTGCTCCCGGCCACGCTGGCGCTCATCCCGATACCCGCGCTGGCCGGCATCCTGGTCTACTCGGGCTGGAAGCTGATCCCCTTCCGCGGGATCGTCTCCCTGTGGCGGGGCCACCGGGGCGAGGCCCTGATCCTCGTCGTCACCGCCCTCTCCATCGTCGCGGTGAACATGTTCGAGGGCGTGCTCATCGGTCTGGCCCTGTCCATCGCCAAGACCGCCTGGGAGGCCTCGCACATAAAGCTGGAGATCATAGACAAGGGCGCGGGTCCCATCCAGGCGTACCTGTCGGGCAACGCGACCTTCCTCAGGCTGCCGAAGATCCTCGACAGCCTGGAGGCCCTCCCGCAGGACCGCCCGGTGGAGCTGGACCTGTCCGGCCTGCACCACCTCGACCACGCCTGCCGTACGGCCCTGGAGAACTGGGCCGAGCGGCACAGCGCGGCGGGCACGGACCCGGTGCGGGTCACGGCGCCCTGACCGGCGTATGACACCTGCTGAGGTATGACCCCTGGTCCGGGGCCGTCCATGGCCCCGGACCAGACACCGGGCATATCGTTACAGGTGCATACGGAACGGGCCTCTCGGCGAGGAGGTCGTCATGGTCGAGGAGCTGCTGGGCGTGGCCGTGGGTGTCGGCGCGGCGGGACTGGTGTATCTCGCGGCCGCCGCACGCGTGGTCAAGCAGTACGAGCGCGGGGTGATCCTCCGGCTCGGACGTCTGCGAGGCACCGTGCGCCCGCCGGGGTTCACGCTGATCGTTCCCGCGGTGGACCGGCTGCACAAGGTCAACATGCAGATCGTGACGATGCCCGTGCCCGCCCAGGAGGGCATCACCCGCGACAACGTGACCGTGCGGGTCGACGCGGTCGTGTACTTCAAGGTCGTGGACGCCGCGGCCGCGATCATCAACGTCGAGGACTACCGTTTCGCGGTCTCCCAGATGGCGCAGACGTCGCTGCGCTCGATCATCGGCAAGAGCGATCTGGACGATCTGCTGTCCAACCGCGAGAAGCTCAACGAGGGCCTTGAGCTGATGATCGACAGTCCGGCCATGGGCTGGGGCGTGCAGATCGACCGTGTCGAGATCAAGGACGTGTCGCTGCCCGAGTCGATGAAGCGCTCCATGGCCCGACAGGCGGAGGCCGACCGCGAGCGGCGGGCCCGGGTCATCAACGCCGACGCCGAACTCCAGGCCTCCAAGAAGCTGGCCGAGGCCGCGCACCAGATGGCCGACGCGCCCTCCGCCCTCCAGCTGCGCCTGCTGCAGACGGTGATGGCGGTGGCGGCGGAGAAGAACTCCACGCTGGTGCTGCCGATCCCGGTGGAGCTGCTGCGGTTCCTGGAGAGAGGGGCCGCCCAGCCGCCGCAGGACCACGCGGCCGAGCAGGCCGGCAGGCAGACCGCCGTCGAGAAGACCGCCGTCGAACCGGCTCCCGAGCAGACCGCCGTCGATCCCCTCTCCGGGCATGTCGCCGTCGAGGAGTCCACCGTGGACACCGACGGGCGGCCCGAGCGGAAGTGACACACGCTACGCGCGTGGTTCACGGGACCCGCACCAGGTGATAGACACGGCGGGATCACAGTTCCTGTCCGCCAGCAGGAAGGTTGTCCCATGTCCGAAACAGCGTCGACGCGTCGTCAGCTACTAGCCCGTACCGGCGCGTTGGGCGTCTCGATCGCCTTCGCCGGAAACCTCTCCGAACTCTTCGCGGGCACCGCCGCCGCGCAGAACCTGGGCCACACCGGGTACGGCCCGCTGATCCCCGACCCGGACGGTCTGCTCGATCTGCCAAAAGGTTTCCGCTACCGCGTCCTCTCCCGCGAGGGCGACCGGCTCCGCTCCGGGGAGGGCCCGGTCCCCTCCAACCACGACGGCATGACCGCCCTCGCCGGGTATTCGGCCGGCGGCCACGGCCGCCGCGTCCACCTGGTGCGCAACCACGAGAACCGCAACACCGCGAAGATCCCCGTCCCGACCGTCGCGGGCCTCACCTACGACCCGGCGGGCAAGGGCGGCTGTACGGCGCTGACGCTGGACTCCCGTAACCACGTCCTGTCCGAGCGCGTCGCCATCGCCGGTACGGCCGTCAACTGCGCGGGCGGCCCCACGCCTTGGGGCACCTGGCTGACCTGCGAGGAGACCGAGGACAAGGCCGGCACCAACGGCTACACCAAGGACCACGGCTTCATCTTCGAGGTCGACCCGGCGAACCCCTACCGCTCCGGCGCGGTCCCGCTGACCGCGATGGGCCGCTTCCAGCACGAGGCGATCGCGGTGGACCCACGGAACGGCATCGTCTACGAGACCGAGGACGCCTTCGAGAAGCCCTTCGGCCTCTTCTACCGCTTCCTGCCCCACGCGCCGCACGGCGGTCTCGGCTCGCTGCGTGCGGGCGGCCGCCTCCAGGCGATGCGCGTGCCGGGCGTACCCGACCTCTCCTCGATCCAGGAGACGGGCGCGAGCTTCGAGAACATCGAGTGGGTCGACGTACCGGACCCCCTCGCCGCCCAGACCCCGATCCGCTTCCAGGACTTCGGCCCGAAGGGCATCACCCACGCGCAGAAGCTGGAGGGCTGCTACTGGGGCGGCCGCAGCGTCTACTTCGTGTCCTCCTTCGCCCGTAGCTCGGACGGCTCGGCGGCGGACCACTACGGCCAGATCTGGCGCTACGACCCCGCCGCGCGCCGCCTGACCCTGGTGATCGTCTTCGGCCCGGACACGGACGTCCAGTTGCCCGGCGAGTCCCCGGACAACATCTGCCTCGCCCCCAGCGGAGGCCTGATGGTGTGCGAGGACGGCAACGGCGCCCAGCACGTCTACGGCGTGACGCGACGCGGCGAGGTGTACGCGATGGCGCGCAACGCCCAGAACCTTGGCACGCCCGAGGATCCGGAGTGGGGCGAGTTCGCCGGCGTCACCTTCTCGCCCGACGGCGGGACGATGTACGTCAACTGCTACACGCCGGGGACGACGTTCGCGGTGACGGGACCCTGGCGAAGGTAGGCGTTCCGCCTCAGGGCCGCCGAGCGGAAGCCTCCTCTCCGGTCCTTGCGGTGCGTCCTCTAACCTGTGCGGCATGAACGCACCGGGGGACCTCGTCGACGGCCGTTTCGAGCTGGTGGAGCGGCTCGGCAGCGGAGGAATGGGCACCGTGTGGCGGGCTCGCGACACGGTGCTCCACCGCGAGGTCGCGCTCAAGGCGGTGCGGTCCGACGCGGACACGGTCGGAGTGGTGCGCGAGCGGGTGATGCGGGAGGCGCGGGCGCTGGCCCGGCTCAGCCATCCGCATGTGGTGACGGTCCATCAGATCGTGGACGCCGACCCGCATCCGTGGATCGTGATGGAGCTGGTGCCGGGCACCTCGCTCCAGCAGCGGCTGAGCGAGGGCCCGTTGACCCCGGCGGAGGCGGCCCGCGTCGGCCGCCAGGTGCTCGCCGCGCTGCGTGCCGCACACGCGGCGGGCATCCACCACCGGGACGTCAAACCCGCCAACATCCTGCTGCGCCCCGACGGCGACGCCGTCCTCACCGACTTCGGCATCGCCGCCCTGCAGGGCACGACCGGCCTCACGGCCACCGGCGAACTCGTCGGTTCGCCCGAGTACATGGCGCCCGAGCGGATCCGCGGTCACGAGGACGATCCGGCGGCCGACCTGTGGTCGTTGGGCGTGGTCCTGTACGTGTGCGTGGAGGGCGTCAGCCCCATGCGCCGCCCCACCACGCTGGCCACCCTGGCCGCCGTGATCGACGACCCGCTCCCGCCACCGGCCCGCTCGGGCCCGCTGGCGCCGGTGCTCGAGGCCCTTTTGGTACGGGATCCGGCGGCCCGCCCGGACGCCGCCCGGCTGGACGCGATGCTGGCGCAGGTCGAGACAGGGGCGACACCGCACTGGACCCTGCCGACGCTGACGGCCGTCGCCCCGCAGCCGACGCCGGTGCCGTCACCCACGCCCACCCAACTGGACACCCCGCGTCCGACGACGCCGCAGCAGGTGCCCGGCCGACGACGCCGTACACCTCTCGTGGTGGCCGCGACCGCGGCGCTGGCGATCGGCGCGGCCGCGGCTCTGGTGTTCGCGTTGCGCCCCGGCGGCACCGACGGCGACGACAAGGCAGCTGTCACACCCAGCCCGAAAGCCTCGACATCCGCCCCCACCCCGACGAGACAGCAGCCCACCACTCCCCCACCGAGCCCGACCCCCACCACCGCAACCGCCTCCCCCACCCCGGACGGCCGCTGGATCGCCCAGCTCCACTCCGAACCCATCGCCACGGGCACCGCCGTCCGGGACCAGAGACTCGCCACGATCCGCCGAACGGTGCCGGAGGCGGCCGTCGTACGCAGCGGCGACTACGCCTCCCTGCGCCCCGGCTACTGGGTGTTCTACGCCCCCGGCCCCTTCACCGACGGCCGCGCCGCCCTGGCCTTCTGCGCCGAGCGCGGCCGCACCACCCCGAACACCTGCATCGGCCGCTACCTGAGCACGAACGCGTCCGACGTCGCCTTCCAGTGCCGCCCACCGGCCACGGCTCCGACGGGCCGCTGCACGCGCACGGACTGAGCAGGCCGGCCCCGCCGGGCGGGTGACAGCGGCCCGGCACACCCGTCGGAACATCGGATTGTTCCTTTGATCCTCATATCTTCCTGCGGTGATCACTCTTGTACGACGCGTCACCGCCGGCTGCGCCCTGGGCGCGGCCCTCGCCGTGCTCGCCGCGTGCGCCCCGGCCGACGAGTCCCGCGCTCCCCGTCCCGCACCCAGCGCCTCCGCCGTGTCTCCGGCCGCCCCGTTGTCCAGGCCACCGACCCTCGCTCCCGGCCCGGCCGGTCTGGCGCCGGTCTTCGAGCACGGTCCCCGGACCCGGGACAGGACCGTCGCGCTCACCTTCGACGCCGACATGACCGCCGACCAGGGGCCGCGCGCGGATCGTGGGGAGCGGTTCGACAATCCGGGGCTTGTGGCGGCACTTCGGGAGTTGAAGGTGCCGGCGACCGTGTTCATGACGGGGCGGTGGGCGGAGGAGTATCCGGGGCAGGCCCGGGCCATCGGACGGGACCCGTTGTTCGAGGTCGCCAACCACTCGTACAGCCACTACGCCTTCACCGACGACTGCTACGGGCTGCCGACCATCGACGAGGAACGGATGCGGGCCGACGTGGAGCGGGCGTACGACGTGTTCCGCAAGGTGGGCGTGCGGGACGCGATGCCGTACTTCCGGTTTCCCGGCGGCTGCTCCGACCGGCGTGCCCTGAAGGCGCTGGCCGCGGTCGGCGTCACGGCCGTGCAGTGGGACGTGGTGAGCGGGGACGCCTTCGCCACGGATGCCGATGCGGTCGCCCAGGAGGTGCTGGACGGGGTGCGCGCCGGGTCCGTGGTCGTCATGCACTGCACGCTCAGTGCCGCTCCGACGACCGAGCGGGCGGTCCGGCGCATCGTGCCCGAGCTGCGTGAGAGAGGCTTTCGGTTCGTGAAGGTGTCCGAGCTGATCGGGGCCGCGGGTGGGCGGGGCTGAGGCTCGTACGCTGGACGTATGAGTGAGGAGCAGCCCACGACCGACTACTGCCTGATCGACGCGACGAGGCCGCCCAGGGCAGACGGGCCGCCGTACGCGGAGTGTGTGCTGTGCCGGGAGCCCACGGAGTACCCGGAGTCGTACAAGGGGATCACGCTCTGCCCGGTGTGTGAGTGGCAGGAGGCGCAGCGCACGGCCTGTTCCGGGTGATCCGGCGATCAGGGTGATCTGCGGGAGGTCAGGGCGCAGGCCACGGCGATCGCCGCCGCGGTGAACACGGCCGCCGCCACCAGGGGCAGGAGGGGCGTGGGGACCGCGCCCGACCGGGAGCCGGTGACCAGGCCGTTGACCGCGGCCTGGGCCGGGGAGCCCGTCACCACCACGGACAGCAGGGCCGCCAGCAGCATCGCGGGAACCGCACGGCCGGTCGAGCGCAGCACCGGCCAGGTGGTCAGGGCGCCGACAGCGGTGCCCAGCAGGGCGCAGGCCAGCGCGGCGAGCAGACCGGCGGCGCCCGCGGGCAGCCGCGGCACCCGGATCTGGTGGTCGGCGCTGGCCGGGTCGCTGATCAGGGTGAGGACGACGATCGCCGCCGTACCGAGCGCCGCCGCGCCGGCCAGTGCCACCAGCAGCGCGGCGAGGTGCGCCCGCCCCGGACCGGCGGCCGCGGCGACGCAACTGCGGGCGGCGGGCGGCTCGTTGGTGACGCAGATCCGCACCAGCCAGGCGGCGACGGGCAGCAGGGCCGCGGCCGCGTAGCCGAGCGAGTCCAGGATGGGCTGGCCGCCCTGCACGCCGACGGCGAGGAAGCCGGCGTACAGGATGAACGGCGGCAGCCAGCGCTGCGAGCGGGCCAGCAGGGCGGCCTGGTAGCGGAGGAGGGCTCTCATCGACGTCATCGGCGACTCTCGGCTTCGGAAGGGGCGGAAGGGGCGGAAAGATCCGAAGGGGCGGAGGGATCGGAAGGGGCGGTCGTCTCCTGGCTCACGCTCACCACGTGCCACGGCGGGTGGGCGGCCAGCAGGGCGCGCAGGACGACGTCCGAATGGGATGCGGGGACGGTGAGGCGGTGGGTGCCGGGGGTCGGCTCGTCCGTGGCGGTGGCCGTGCGGGTCGCCTCGGCGGGGAGGCTGGCACCGCTCGGGCCCTGGACGACGACGGTCGCGTGCGGGCCGGTGGATGGGGAAGTCCCTTGGCCGGTACGGACGTTCAGCGCACCGTCGTGCACGGTGTACGTCGCGTCGGGCGCCCCGGCGAGGCGGCGCGGGTCGTGGTCGACGAAGACCACCGCGGTGCCGTCGGCGGTCCGTTCGGCGACGGCTCGCTCCAACTCCGCGCGGGCGGCCGAGTCGAGCCCGGTCCAGGCCTCGTCCAGGACGAGCAGTTCCGGTTCGGCGAGCAGGGCCTGGGCCACGGCGACCTTCTGACTGCTGCCCTTCGACAACTGGGCCATCGGCGTACGGGCGTACGCGGCCGCGCCGAAGCGGTCGAGCCACTCCAGGGCGGCACGGGTCGCCGCCGGCCGGGAGAGGCCGTGGACCGCGCCGAGGTGGGTCAGGTAGCCGAGGGCGGTGAAGGGCAGGGCGGTGGGGAAGCGTTCGGGGACGTACGCGGTGCGGGGCGCTCCGCTGATGCGGCCTTCCGAGGGTGCGTCTATGCGGGCCAGGAGGCGCAGGAGGGTGGACTTGCCGGTGCCGTTGTGGCCTTCTATGCGGATGAGGGTGCCGGGGGGCACGGTGAGATGGACGCCTCGTAAGACCCATGGGCCGCGCAGGCCGTAGCGGCGGCCCACGTTGTCCAGACGAAGATCGCGTTGCATGAGCACATCCTCGCTCAGATCTTCGTCCTGGCAGACTGGACCCCGTGAGTTCCGACAGCCCCACCACCCAGGACAGCCCGTTCCGGTCCGAATCCGATGACCGCGATCAGGCACCGCAGTTCGTGCTGCCCCTCGTCGTGCGCATCGAGCGGGCGGATCCTCCCGCCCGGACGGACGCGCTGGAGACCGCCGCCCGCGCTGTGCTGATCATGCTCAGCGACGAGCGGTCCGTCGGCGACGGCGAGTGGGCGCAGGCCATGCGGGACTGGCAGGACGCGCGGATCCGGAAGGTCGTGCGGCGGGCCCGCGGGGCCGAGTGGCGGCGGGCGGAAGGGCTGCCGGGGATCACCGTCACCGGCGGGTCGGCCGAGGTACGGGTGTTTCCTCCCGTGCCGTTGGACGGGTGGCCCAAGGAACTGGCGAAACTGCAGGTCTCGGGCACCGACCTCGACGATCCCGAGCCGCCTCCGGCCGCCGATCCGTCGGCGCCGGTGCTCTGGGTGAATCCCGAACTCGACATGTCGGCCGGCAAGACGATGGCGCAGGCGGGGCACGCGGCGCAGCTCGCCTGGTGGGAGCTGTCCGACGAGGAGCGGGACGCCTGGCGCGAGGCGGGCTTTCCGCTGGCCGTGCGCACCGCGCGGCCGGAGCACTGGCGTGAACTGACCACCTCCGGGCTGCCGTTGGTGCGTGACGCCGGGTTCACGGAGATCGCCCCCGGGCCGACCCTGGTGGCCGAAGGACACCACCGTGTGGGCTCGCTGCCGCCGCGGGTACGACGGCCGCTGGCCTTCCGCTGAGCGACGGGCCTCGATCGCCCGGCGCCGGGACGCGGTTCGCTGCGGACGTCGACGCTCGGGCCGGAGGAGGAGTCTCCGGGGATCGGGCGCGGCCGGGGCCTCCGATGCCCGAGACCGGCCACCCCAAGGCTCACAGCGATGGCGCTCGGTTTGAACATCCCCGGTGTGCTGCGCGTACGACCCTGCAAACCTCAAATGTTGCTCTGAAGGTGTCCGCCCCGGGGTTCGGGCCGATCCTGCGGGGCCATACCCCCGTCACGTCCGGCACGTCCGAGAGACGGGACAGCGGGTACGGAAGAGGCCGAGGAGGGGACGATGGAGCGACTGGGCACGGGGATCGGGTGGCGTCCGGAGATCGCGGACGCGGTGGAGCGCATGCCGGGCATCGACTGGGTCGAGACCGTCGCCGAGAACGTCTGTCCGGGGCATCTTCCCGAGTCGCTGGTACGGCTGCGGGAACGTGGCGTGACCGTGATCCCGCACGGCGTCTCGCTCGGCCTGGGCGGCGCGGAGCGGCCCGACGCCGGGCGGCTGGCCGCGCTCGCCGAGCGCGTTCAGGCGCTGGGGTCGCCGCTGGTCACCGAGCACATCGCGTTCGTACGGGCCGGGGGCCCGCTGACCGCGTCCCCGCGGCTGGAGGCGGGACACCTGCTTCCCGTACCGCGCACCCGGGACGCCCTCGACGTGCTGTGCGAGAACATCCGCATCGCCCAGGACGCGCTGCCCGTGCCGCTCGCCGTGGAGAACATCGCCGCGCTCATCTCCTGGCCGGGCGAGGAGATGACCGAGGGACAGTTCCTGTACGAACTCGCCGACCGTACCGGCGTACGGCTGCTCATCGACGTCGCCAACCTGCACACCAACCACGTCAACCGGGGCGAGGACCCGGCCAAGGCGCTCGCCGAGCTGCCGCTGGAGGCCATCGCGTACGTCCATGTCGCGGGCGGCTTCGAACGCGACGGCGTCTGGCACGACAGCCACGCGCACCCGGTCCCCCAGCCGGTCCTGGACGTCCTGACCGACCTCGCGTCCCGGGTCTCCCCGCCGGGGGTCCTGCTGGAGCGCGACGAGAACTTCCCCGAACCGGCTGAGCTGGAGCGGGAGTTGGGGGCGATTCGGGGGGCGTTGGAGAAGGGGGCCGGGGAACGGGCCGCCGCTGCGGAGGAAGCACCCTCCGCCGAAAGGACCTCCGCCCAGGGAACCTCACCGGAGGCGGCGCTCAAGGAACCGGAGGCGTCACTCAAGGAAGGCGCCGCGCAAACCGGTGCCGTCACCGACCCCGCCCGGCAGCGACTGGCCCTCGCACAGGCCGCCCTGCTGTCCGCCCTCGTCGCCGGGACACCGGTGCCCGAGGGGTTCGACCGGGTGCGGCTGGGGGTGCAGGCGCGGGCGCTCGCCGGGAAGCGGGCGGACGTCGTGGCGAAGGTCGCGCCGGAGTTGCCGGTGATCCTGGGGAGCGGGTACCGGCGGTCGTTCCTCGCCTACACGCACGGGCACCCGATGACCGACGGCTATCGGCGTGACGCGCTGGACTTCGCCGGGTATCTGCTGGCCGAGGGACGGCTCGAAGACGCGCGGGTGCGGGCGGAGTTGCGGGAGTGGTGGCTGGAGCGGTCGGGGCCGAGGCCGCGGTCGCGGCGACCGGGGGTACGGCTGGCGCGGGCCACGCGCCGGGTACTGCTGCGGCGCTGAGCGCACTGCGCGTACGCCTTCCGCCCCTCCCCGACCGGACGCCGTCGCCCTGCGAGTGTGCGTGGATTAACACCACGGTGACTCAGCACGGTCGAAGCGACCGCTTCGCCCGGCTTTGCCCCGGGACGGCACCCACGCCCACTCCCCTATTCGCCCGCATCGACCCCCGTTTACAACCATTCACTCCTGTACGGCAGTTGGCGTAGCACCCGGAGTACCCCGAAGTAATATGCCAACCCAACCCTCGAAGCGCACTAACGTGCGGTGCCGCAACAGGAGGCACCATGCGACCGCGACCACCCATCAAAGGCCGAGGCATCTTCAGCGGCACCGGGCTCATCATCACGGGGCTGACGGCGACGCTGCTGGCGATGATCTTCCCGATCTGGTCGTACGCCGACCGGTCCGGGACCGGTTTCGACGTGCTGAACGCCGATACCGTCTCGACCGGCTACGGGCCGCTGTCCGCCCTCGACCGCGACTTCATCACCAAGGTCCGGCTGGCCGGGCTGTGGGAGTTGCCCGCCGGTCAGCAGGCCCGGCAGAAGGGCACGACTCCGGCCGTACGGACGGCCGGCGAGCACCTCATCGAAGGGCACACGTTCCTGGACGAGCGGGTGCGCGACGTCGCCGCCAAGCTCAGCCTCCAACTGCCCAACGAGCCCACCGAACAGCAGCAGGAGTGGCTGGCGACCCTGGACTCGGCCCAAGGCGTCGAGTACGACCGGCAGTTCGCCAACATCCTGCGGCTGGCGCACGGCAAGGTGTTCTCCGTCGTCGCCCAGGTGCGGGCCAGTACGCGCAACTCCCTCGTCCGCGAACTCGCCGACGACGCCAACTCCACCGTGCTGGACCACATCACGGTCCTGGAGGCCACCGGCTACGTCGACTTCGACGCCCTGGCCCAGGACATGGTCGCGGGCAGCACCCCTCCGCTCACCCCCGCCCCGGCTCCGCCCGGCCCGACCCTCGACCCCGCTCCGGCCGTCCCGGTGACCCCGCCCCCGTCACCGACGTACACACTGCCACCGGCGGCCACCAGCCCGCGCCCGGAGGACACCGAGGGCTCCTGAGGTCCCGGACTCGCCGATCCGGAACGTCACATACCGGCAACTCTCCGTCCGGATTGTGAACAAGGCATGGCGTTCCGCCGAGCCATTGGCATAGAAACGCGGCATGTTCTGGGTGGTTCTCTTGCTGCTGGCCTGGGCCGTCGCGGGCACGGCGTGTACACGGCTGTGCCTGGCAGCCGTACACGCCGCGGCCATGGACGCGAAAGACACGAAAGGCGCGACGGCAGGCCGAGGACACGATCTGACGCTGTACGAGGCCGCGTTCCTGTCCGGCGGCCCCCGGCGGGTCGCCGACCTGACGCTCGTCTCCATGGCGCGGCAGCGGCGGCTGCTGCTCGCGCACACCGGCTGGGCGACGGTGGTCGATCCGCGCGGCCGGGACGAGATGGAGCGCTCGGTCATAGGGGCCATCGGGCCGGAGGGCCAGTCCCGGATCGAGCCGGTGCGGGACGCGGCGGCCGCCGCCGACGCGGTGGGCAGCCTGGGTGACCGGCTGGTCAGCGCGGGGCTCGCCGTGCCCGACGGGGCGCGCGGCGGCGTCGCGTCCGCGATCCGGCAGGTGCGGCTCGCCGCGCTGTTCGTCCTGGCGCTGGGGGCGGTCGCCCTGCTGGCGCCGGCCCCGTCGGACATGCCGGCGCATCTGGTCGCCCTCTGGTTCGCGCTCCCCTTCGTGGTCACGCTGAGCTGCCTCGCCATCGCCCGGATGGAGATCCACCCGTACGCGCAGTGGGCCTCCCCGGCCGGACAGCGGCTGCTCAGCACCCTGGTCCGGCGCTCGGGGGGCGGGGACGACCGTACGTATCTCACCTCCGTCGCGGTCCGGGGCGTACGGGCGATCGGCGAGCCGGACCTGCGCGCGGCCTTCGCGCACCGCGAGCCGCACCAAGAAGCGTTCCACCGGCGCGGCTGACGGCACGGCAGTCGATGACGACGGCATCGGCGGTCGATGACGACGGCACCGGCAGTCGATGACGCATCGGGGGCATTGACGCCGACACCGGCAGGCGGTGCTTGCCTTCATCAACAGACGAACGAAATATCCCTTTTGTTGCTGCCGTGCACTGAAGGGATACGCGATGAGAGCTCCAGCCCTCTACTCGGTTGCCGGAGCCCTGCTCCTGACCGCCCTCTCCACCGCCCCGGCCGGCAGCACCACGGCCGCGGCCCCGCGTGCGGACGTGCGGGACGGCACGGCGGTGGCCGCCGCGCGCGCCGCGGCGGCCGGCATCGCCTTCGGCGCCTGCCCCAAGAAGCTGGAGCTGCCGGACGACGTGAAGTGCGGCACGGTGTCCGTCCCGCTCGACTACGCGAATCCCCACGGCAAGCAGATCCGACTCACCGTCAGCCGGATGCGGGCCACGCACAAGGACCCGAACAACAGCAAGCGCAGGGTCCCGCGACAGGGCGCCCTGGTCTACAACCCGGGCGGGCCGGGCGCGTCCAGCCTGCACTTCCCGCTGATCGGTGTCCTGCCCGCGTGGAAGCGGCTGGCGGGGGCGTACGACCTGGTCGGCTACGCCCCGCGCGGGGTGGGACCGTCCGCGCCGATCTCCTGCGAGAACCCCAAGCAGTTCTTCAAGGGCGCCACGCACCTGCCGACGTACCCTTCCGAGCCCTACAAGCGGGAGCGCATCGCGCAGGCGAAGGCCTACGCGCGCGGCTGTGCCGAGCGCACCGGCAGCGCGCTGCAGCACTACAACTCCCTCAACAACGCCCGTGACCTGGACGTCCTGCGCGCCGCGCTGGGCGAGGACAGGCTGACGTTCATGGGCGCGTCGTACGGCACCTACTTCGGCGCGCTGTACGCGACCCTGTTCCCCTCACACGTACGGCGGATGGTGTTCGACTCGGCGGTGAACCCGGACCCGGGGCAGATCTGGTACCGCAGCAACCTCCTGCAGTCGGCCGCGTTCGAGGGGCGGTGGGCGGACTTCCGGCAGTGGGTCGCCAAGCACCACGCCGTGTACGGCCTCGGCGCCACCCCCGACGAGGTGTTGCGCACCTACGAGAAGGTGCGGGCGCGGCTGGCCGTGGAGCCGGCCGGCGGGAAGGTCGGGACCGGGCAGTTGCAGGAGGCGTTCCTGCAGGTCGGGTACTACGACGACTACTGGCCCGCGCGGGCGCAGGTGCTGTCGGCGTATCTGAAGGGCGACCCGAAGCCGCTGATCGAGCTGGCCGCGCCGGCGACGGAGTCGGCGGCCGAGGAGGAGAACACGAACGCGGTCTACACCGCCGTGGAGTGCAACGACGCGCCCTGGCCGACGGACTGGGCGGTCTGGGACCGGGACAACACCCGGCTCGCGCGCGTGGCGCCGTTCGAGACCTGGGACAACGCGTGGATGAACCTGCCGTGCGCCTACTGGCAGATGCCCCGGCAGAAGCCCCTCGATGTGCGGACCGGGCCGGGTGAGGTGCCGCCGGTGCTGATCCTGGCGGCCGAGCGGGATGCCGCCACGCCGTACGAGGGGGCGCTGGAGATGCAGCGGCGGCTGTCGGGCTCGGTCCTGGTGACCGAACGGGACTCGGGCACGCACGGCATCGCGTACGGCCCGAACGCCTGCGTCAACGGCTACATCGACGCGTATCTGCTGTCGGGGCGTCTCCCGGAGCGGCGGGCGGCGTGCGAGGGGCACCCTGAGCCCAAGCCGGAGCGCCCGGAGGACCGCAGGGCGAAGAAGCTGACCAAGCAGACCGAGACGAAGCCGGGCGGCCGTCCTCAGGCCACCGCCGCCCGGCTCCCGCACTGATCAGGCGAGCCCGGCGACCAGCTCGGCCACGGACTTGCGGCGCCCGGTGTAGAACGGCACCTCTTCGCGGACGTGCATCCGGGCCTCGGAGGCCCGCAGGTGGCGCATGAGGTCGACGATGCGGTAGAGCTCGTCGGCCTCGAAGGCCAGGAGCCACTCGTAGTCGCCCAGCGAGAACGAGGCGACCGTGTTGGCGCGGACGTCCGGGAAGCCGCGGGCCATCTTGCCGTGGTCGGCGAGCATGCGGCGGCGGTCCTCGTCGGGCAGCAGGTACCAGTCGTAGGAGCGCACGAAGGGGTACACGCTGACGTAGTTGCGCGGCGTCTCGTCGGCGAGGAACGCCGGGATGTGCGAGCGGTTGAACTCGGCGGGGCGGTGCAGCGCCATGTTCGACCAGACCGGCTCCAGGGCGCGGCCCAGCTTGGTGCGGCGGAAGAGGTTGTACGCCTCCTGCAGCTGGTCGCTGGTCTCGGCGTGCCACCAGATCATGAGATCGGCGTCGGCGCGCAGCCCGGACACGTCGTACGTGCCGCGGACCGTCACGTCCTTGGCGGCGAGCTGGTCGAACAGCTCCTGGACCTCGTCGGCGTAGCCCGCGCGGTCCTCGGGGAGCACGTCCTTCAGCTTGAAGACGGACCAGAGGGTGTAGCGGATGACCTCGTTGAGGTCCTTGGCCAGCTTGCCCTTGTTCGGGATCCTGCCGGACTCGGTGGTGGAGGCGTCGTCACTCATGTCCCCTATTCTCCCGCTCCGCCGTGCAGACTCTGCACCGGGTTGGCGGTGAGCTCCTGCACAGCGCTCAGATCGCCGTGGATCTGGTCCACCGCGGCGTACGCGCTCGCGATGCACGCCGGGATGCCCACGCCGTCGTACTGCGCGCCGCACACCGCGAGGCCGGGCAGCTTGGCGACGTGCTCGCGGATGCGGGCCACGCGCGCGTGGTGGCCGACGGGGTACTGGGGCAGGCCGTCGGTCCAGCGGGTGACACGGGTTTCGAGGGGCGTGGCGTCGAGGCCGGTCGCGGCCCTGAGGTCGTGCCGGGAGACGTCCACCAGCTGGGCGTCGTCCCGTTCCAGGATCTCCGTCTCGCCGTAGCGCCCCACGGAGGTGCGCAGGACGACGACGTCCGGGTTCTCGTCGGCGATCCAGCCCCACTTCTGGGAGGCGAACGTCGACGCCTTGATGGTGCGCCCGTCGACCGGCGGCACCAGGAAGCCGCTGCCCGCGGGGAGGTCGGTGCCGATGCGCCGGTAGGCGAGGGTGACCAGGGCCATCGAGGCGTACTCGATGCCGTCGAGCTCGGCGGCGGCCTCGGGGGCCTCGGCGCGCAGCAGGCCGGCGGCGGCCGGGGCGGGTACGGCGACGACGACCGCGTCGGCGTGCAGCACCCGGTCGCCGGCGACGACGCGCCACCCGGCGGGCGCCTCGCGGCGCAGCTCCGTCACCGGGGCCCCGGTGACGATCTCGCCGCCCCGCGCGCGGACCGACTCCGCGACGGCGAGCGGGAGAGAGCCCACCCCGCCCTCGATGCCCATGAACACCGGCCCGGTCTGCTGGTTGGCCGCGAGCCTGGCCTGGATCTCTCGGACGGCCTCGGTGATCGAGTCGTGGGTCTGCGCGGCCTGGAAGAGCTGCGGGACCGCCGAGCGCATCGAGATGCGGTACGCGTCCCCCGCGTAGACGCCGCCCAGCAGGGGCTCGACCAGGCGGTCGACGACCTCGCGGCCGAGGCGCGCCGCGACGTACTCACCCACCGCCATGTCGTCGCCGACCTCCGTGCGGGGCAGGTCGGCGTCGCGCTCGATGCGGGCCAGGCCCTCGTCGGACAGGACGCCGGAGAGGGCGGCGGCGGTGCCGGGGACGCCCATGACATGCCCCTTGGGCATGGGGCGCAGGGCACCGCGGGTCCAGATCGAAGCGGTCGCGGTGGCGGGCGGCTGGAGGCGCTCGTCGAGGCCCACCACGCGGGCGAGGGCGACGGCCTCGGGGCGGCGGGCCAGCATCGACTCGGCGCCGAAGTCCACCCGCGCGCCCGCGATCTCCCCGGGCAGCAGCTTGCCGCCGACCCGCTCCGAGGCCTCCAGGACGGTCACGCGTCTGCCGTCGGCCAGCAGCCGGTGGGCGGCCGCCAGCCCGGCGATCCCGCCGCCGATGACGACGACATGGCCGTGCCCCGCAGGGCCGTCCGCGGTGCGTGTGTCCTCGCTGTGCTCGCGCATGATCCCACTCTCTCAAACGCCACTGACAGCGCCGCCGGGGCCGTACCGCTCACGCTGCGCGCCATCCCGTGTGCCCGCTCCGAGTCCCGACCGTGACCGCATCGGGACCGTTTCCCTCCAACGTTCTGCCTGCCCCCGGCGTCGAAGGAGCATCAGTCGCGACGACGACCCTCGGGGGTACAGCCACATGCGCACACGACGTTCCGTACGACCCGTCCAGGCCCTGGCCGGCCTCGCGCTGGCCGCCGCGCTCGCGCTCACCGGATGCAGCGGCGCGAACGACTCGGCCGGCGACAGCAAGGCCGCCGGGGACGAGGCCGCCCAGGCGGCGGAGCCACAGGCGAGTGCGGGGCAGGGCGCCCCGGACAGCGGCTTCGGCGGCGGGAAGGCCGCGCCGGCCAAGGTCGCCCCGAGCCACATCATCCGTACGGCCTCGCTGACCGTGCAGGTCAAGGACGTGCCGAAGGCCCTGGACGAGGCCCGTGCCACCACCGAGAACGCGGGTGGCTACGTCGGCAACGAGACCACCACACGCGACGAGGAGGGCCACGAGCGCACCCGCGTCGTCCTGCGCGTGCCCGTCGACAGGTACGCCGACGTGCTCACCGAACTGGAGGGCGCGGGCAAGCTGGTCGAGCGCAGCGCCAAGGCGCAGGACGTCACCGACCAGGTCGTGGACGTGGAGAGCCGTCTCAAGTCGCAGCGCGCCAGCGTCGCCCGGATCCGTGAGCTGATGGACCAGGCGACCAAGCTCAGCGACGTGGTCACGCTGGAGGGCGAGCTGAGCACCCGTCAGGCCGACCTGGAGTCGTTGCTCGCCCAGCAGGCGTCCCTGAAGGACCGCACCAGTCTGGCGACGATCACCCTGACCCTGTCGGAGACGCCGGTGAAGAAGGTCGCGAAGGACGACGACCCCGGCTTCCTGGACGCGCTCGCGGGCGGCTGGGGGGCGTTCGTGACGATGCTGCGCTGGATCGCGGTGGCGTTCGGCGCGGTGCTGCCCTTCGCGGCGGTGGCGGCGCTGATCGTGCTGCTGTGGCTGAAGGTCCTGCGGCCCCGTCTGCCCGGTCGCCCGGCCACCGCGCCCGCGACGACCGCGATGGGCCCGCTGCCGACCGCACACCCGGCACCGCGGCCCACGCGCGCGGGGGACGAGGGCGGCCGCGAGCAGGGTGGCGGGCAGGACTGAAATGCCCGGCGCTCGTAGCGTGTTCGCATGAGCATGAGCGCTGCGAGGGATGTGTCGGGTACGCGAGAGCGACTGGTCGTGATCGGCGGCGACGCCGCGGGGATGTCCGCGGCGTCGCAGGCACGGCGCCTGAAGGGCGCCGAGGAGCTGGAGATCGTGGCGTTCGAACGCGGCCACTTCACCTCCTTCTCGGCCTGCGGCATCCCGTACTGGGTGGGCGGCGACGTCCCCGACCGCGACCGGCTGATCGCCCGTACGCCCGAGGAGCACCGCGCGCGGGACATCGACCTGCGCATGCGGACGGAGGTCACGGAGATCGACGTGGCCGGCGGCCGGGTACGCGCGCGTGACGTCGACTCCGGTGCCGAGTCCTGGACGTCGTACGACAAACTCGTGATCGCGACCGGCGCCCGCCCGATCCGCCCCGACATGCCGGGCGCCGACGCCCCCGGTGTCCACGGAGTGCAGACCCTGGACGACGGCCAGGCCCTCATCGACACGCTGACACGCACGCCTGGGCGGCGCGCGGTGGTGGTCGGCGCCGGCTACATCGGCGTCGAGATGGCCGAGGCGCTCATCAACCGCGGCTACGAGGTGACGGTCGTCAACCGCGGCAGCGAGCCCATGTCCACGCTCGATGCGGACATGGGCCGACTGGTTGACGAGGCCATGGAGGGCCTGGGCATCACGATGGTCAACGACGCCGAGGTCACCAAGATCCTCACGGGTGACGACGGCAGGGTCCGCGCGGTGGCCACGGAGGACGCCGAGTACCCGGCCGACGTGGTCGTCCTCGGCATCGGAGTCCGTCCGGAAACCACCCTGGCCCGGGACGCCGGCCTCCCCGTCGGCGACCACGACGGCCTGCTGACCGACCTGGCCATGCGCGTACGCGGCCACGAGAACATCTGGGCCGGCGGCGACTGCGTGGAGGTCCTCGACCTGGTCTCCGGCCGCGAACGCCACATCGCGCTCGGCACCCACGCCAACAAACACGGCCAGGTCATCGGCACGAACGCGGCGGGCGGCTACGCCACGTTCCCCGGCGTGGTCGGCACGGCCGTCAGCAAGGTCTGCGACCTGGAGATCGCCCGCACGGGCCTGCGCGAGAAGGACGCGCGCAGGGCGGGCCTGCAGTACGTGACGGCGACGATCGAGTCCACGAGCCGCGCGGGCTACTACCCCGACTCGGCACTGATGACGGTCAAGATGCTCGCGGAACGCCGCACGGGCCGACTGCTGGGCGTCCAGATCGTCGGCCGGGAGGGCGCGGGCAAGCGGGTCGACGTCGCGGCGGTGGCGTTGACGGCCGGGATGACGGTGGAGCAGATGGTGTCCTTGGACCTGGGTTACGCGCCCCCGTTCTCACCGGTGTGGGACCCGGTTCTGGTGGCAGCTCGCAAGGCATCGAAAGCAGTGAATGCCGCAACCTCGTAAGGGCGGCGCGGGTAACCCCCTAGGGGCGCGGGGCTGTATCGATATGCGGCTCCGCCGCGTGGGCGCGACCTGCCACAACGAACCCGCGCCCGCCGAACCACCGCACCCCTACGGCGTCATGCGCTTCCGTTGATCCTCTCGATGGCCTGCCGAGCCTGCTCGGCCGGCGGCCGCGAAGGCAACGAAGACACAGAGGCACTCACACTCGGCGGCATAGCGGCAGCGGGCTGCTCCCCCGCCGGCTTCGCATGCGCCGCAGCAGGCCGAGCCGACCGCAGCCGATGGCTGACGGCCTCGTCCAACGTCACCGGCCGCTGCATCTGCGTCGCAAGACGCCCCGCCTCCTGGCCCAGCCGCGCGACGTCTTCCCAGGGCAGCCGTACCACCAGGGCGATCTCGGCCTCCCCGTCGGGCAACGCGTGAATCGGAGGAGTAACTCGGTCGTTCATCGCCTGTTCCTCACGTAGTCCCCGCGACCCGCCTTCCCCGTGCCGCGGGCGGTTGCCGACACATACGCACGCGGCCGCGGCCACGTTCACCGATTTGCCGCACGCATCCCGGGCAGATACCTGTCGTGGTCATCCCCGTCCATGACGTGAACCCGGTCCGCCGCACCCCTTGGGTGACCTACGCGCTGATCGCCGCGAACGTCCTCGTCTTCCTGTCCATGCCCGGCATAGCCGGCTCGGTGGCCGGTGAGAGCAGCCTGGCCCAGCTGTGCCATCTGCACGCGTTCCTGGACCACTACGCGGCGGTGCCGCGGGAGTTGATCCACGACCAGTTGCCCAGGGCGGTCCCCACGGGCGACGTCGCGGTCGGCGCGCAGGGCCCCGGCTGTGTGATCGGTGCGCCGGACTACGACAAGTCCCCGGTGCTGTCGGTCTTCACCGCGATGTTCCTGCACGGCAGTTGGCTGCACCTGCTCGGCAACATGCTCTTCCTGCTGATCTTCGGCAACAACATCGAGGACCGCATGGGCCATGTGCGGTACTTCCTCTTCTACGTCGTCTGCGGCTACGCGGCGTCGTACGGCTTCGCGCTCCTCAACGACGACTCCGCCGACCCGCTGATCGGCGCGTCCGGGGCGATCGCGGGCGTGCTGGGCGCCTATCTCGTGCTGTATCCGAAGGCCAGGGTCTGGGTCCTGGTCCCGTTCCTGATCTTCCTGCCGCTGCGGTTGCCGGCCTGGCTGGTGCTCGGGTTCTGGTTCGGGCTGCAGGCGGCGTACTCGTCCGGCGAGGGCGTCACGGACGCGGGCACCGTGGCGTACGCGGCGCACATCGTGGGTTTCCTGGCGGGCATGCTGCTGGCCTGGCCGCTCAAGGCGGGCACGCCCCCGCCGCCGGAACCGCGCGGTCTGCTGTTCGGCAGGAAAGCACGGCCCCGGCACTCCTGGTGAGCCCCGGAGAACGGCCTAGCGGGCGGTCTGCGTGTGGACGTACTCCACGAGCCGGGTCAGCGCGTCCGGGTCGGTGGACGGCATGACGCCGTGGCCGAGGTTGAAGACATGGCCTTCGAGGTTCGCGGCGGTGTCGAGGACCTCTCGGGTCTTCGCCTCGACGGCCTCCGTGCCGGCGAACAGGACGGTCGGGTCGAGGTTGCCCTGGAGCGCCTTGCCGGGGCCGACCCGGCGGGCGGCCTCGTCGAGCGGGACGCGCCAGTCGACGCCGACGACGTCCGCGCCGGCCTCGCCCAGCAGCTTCAGCAGTTCACCGGTGCCGACGCCGAAGTGGATGCGGGGGACGCCGTATCCGGCGACCGCGGCGAAGACCTTGGCGGAGTGCGGCATCACCGAGTTCGTGTAGTCGGCCGGGGAGAGCGCGCCGGCCCACGAGTCGAACAGCTGGATCGCGCTCGCGCCCGCCTCGATCTGCACCTTCAGGAAGGCGGCCGTGATGTCCGCGAGGCGGTCGAGCAGGTCGGCCCAGAGCTCGGGGTCGCCGTACATCATCGCCTTGGCGTTCTCGTACGTGCGGGACGGGCCGCCCTCGACGAGGTAGCTCGCAAGGGTGAAAGGCGCGCCGGCGAAACCGATGAGCGGGGTCGAGCCGAGCTCGGCGGTGAGCAGGCCGATCGCCTCGGTGACGTACGAGACGTCCTCGGGGGTCAGGTCGCGCAGTTGGGCCAGGTCGGCGCGGGTGCGGATCGGCTTCTCGACGACCGGGCCGACGCCGGGCCTGATGTCGAGGTCGATGCCGATGGCCTTGAGCGGGACGACGATGTCGCTGAAGTAGATCGCCGCGTCCACGTTGTGCCGGCGCACGGGCTGCAGGGTGATCTCGGTGACCAGTTCGGGCCGCATGCAGGACTCGAGCATCGGGATGCCCTCGCGCACCTTGCGGTACTCCGGCAGGGAGCGCCCGGCCTGCCGCATGAACCACACGGGCGTGTGCGGCACGGGTTCGCGCCTGCACGCCTTGAGGAAGGCGGACTCGTACGTGGCTGACGGCGGCGTCTGGTTGGCACTCACGGGGGCAAGTCTCGCACGGCCGCACCGGGCCCGGCTCGGGGGTCGCCGTGTTGTCCGGGTGTCCCTCCCTGCACGAAGCTCCCGTTCCCTTTAATCTTCCCGGCATGGCTGCGGCTCAGGGAAGACTGTCGGACGGCACTGGCGGAATGGATGACGCGAAGGAGGCCGGGGAGGGGGACCGGCATTCGCACAATACGGCTCCACCGGCTTTCCGGGCCGCTGTCGAGGCTCTGCGCGCCGCGCGTCTGCGCCCGCAGATCGAGGTCGAGCAGACCAAGGCGCCCCAGCGCCTGGCCCCGTACGCGTACGCGCTGGAGGCCGCCGTCGTCGACGGTGACCAGGACCTGGCCGACGGCCGCCTGGTGCTGCTGCACGACCCGGCGGGGCACGACGCCTGGCGTGGTGCCTTCCGGCTGGTGACCCTGGTGCGCGCGGAGCTGGAGCCGGAGATGGCCGCCGATCCGCTGCTGCCCGACGTCTGCTGGTCCTGGCTGACCGGCGCGCTCCAGGCGCGCGGGCTGTCGTACGGCGAACCGAGCGGCACCGTCACGCGCGCCAGCTCCCACTACTTCGGCGGGCTGTCCGAGCGGCCGGCGGCCTCGCAGATCGAGATCCGTGCCTCCTGGACGCCGCGTGAGGGCCTGGGCGGCGTTCCGGACACCGCGGCCCACCTGGCGTCCTGGTGCGACCTGCTCGCCCAGGTCGCGGGGCTGCCGCCGGCGGGGCCGGGCGACGCGTCGGTGGTGACGCTGCCGCAGCGCCGTGATCCACAGTCCCGCTGACCGCCACCGGCTTGACCGTCACTTTGTCGATACGGCCACTTTCGGTCAGGAACAGCCTTCGATCGAAGCGATGTGCTCACTGAACGATCGACCACGTGTCTGAATTGCCCGATTGTTACTAACTAAATCGTGATCTTTCCCTAAAGGGCCATGGGTTTAGTGCCGAAGACGACTGTGACCTTGAAAGTCGTCCCCGCACCCAGGAGGCCTGGTGTCCGTTCTCCTCGAGCAGCCTGCAAGCCTGGTCGCCTACCGCCCGAACAAGCCGACCGCCATGGTGGTCGTGGCCGATCCCCGCGTCCGCTCCACCGTCACCCGCCACCTCTGGGCGCTCGGTGTGCGCGATGTCATCGAGGCCTCGTCCATCGCGGAGGCTCGTCCCCGCATCGGCAACCCCCGCGACATCTGTGTCGCCGACGTCCACCTGCCCGACGGCTCCGGCCTCACCCTCCTGTCGGAGACCCGCGCCGCGGGCTGGCCCAACGGCCTCGCCCTCTCCGCCGCCGACGACATCGGCGCCGTCCGCAACGCCCTCGCCGGTGGCGTGAAGGGCTACGTGGTCACCGGCACGCGCACCAACGTCGGGCTCCCCACCCGGCCCGGTGCCGCTCCCATCGGCTCCGCCGCCGCCCGTATGCACCGTCGCCACCCGGGTGCCCCGAGCCACCCGGGCGGCTACCGCGAGCTCTCCGGTCGTGAGGTCGAGGTGCTGCGGCTGGTGGCGGAGGGCCAGTCGAACAAGGCGATCGGCGTCTCGATGGGCCTGTCCGCGCTGACCGTCAAGAGCCACCTCGCCCGGATCGCCCGCAAGCTGGGCACCGGCGACCGCGCCGGCATGGTCGCCGTGGCCCTGCGAACCGGCATCATCCACTGAAGGCCCGACCGAAACCGCATGAGCCGCATCACACCCATGTGAACGCTTGATCATTCACTGACGTGAACGGGATCGGCTGTCTGCCGGGCCGCTGATCCCCTCCCGCGTCCTCACCTGTCGTGAACCGGACCTTTCACTTACCTGACTGGTTTACGACCCTCAGGCGCCCGCCGACGGAACGTTCCGTCGGCGGGCGCTGTCCATACACAGATACCCTTGACATGTGACCGACGCCCAAGAGACCGCAGCAGACAGTTCACTGCGAACCACCGGAGGCGCCCCTCCGGACGACGGCGGATCTTCTGTTACGGAGGCGCCGATCCCGTTGCTGGAGCCCCGCGAGGGCATTCCGCCCGTGATCGCCGACGAGGCCGCCCTCACCGAGGTGATCGCCTCCTTCTCCGCGGGCTCGGGCCCGGTCGCCGTCGACGCCGAACGCGCGTCCGGCTACCGCTACGGCCAGCGCGCCTATCTGGTGCAGCTGCGCCGCGCGGGCGCGGGGTCCGCGTTGATCGACCCGGTGGCCTGCCCCGACCTGTCGGGACTCGGCGAGGCGCTGTCCGGCGTGGAGTGGGTGCTGCACGCGGCCACCCAGGATCTGCCCTGTCTGCGCGAGATAGGCATGGTGCCGAGCCTGCTGTTCGACACCGAGCTGGCCGGGCGGCTCGCCGGGTTCCCCAGAGTGGGACTCGGCGCGATGGTCGAGGGCGTGCTCGGGTTCGTCCTGGAGAAGGGCCACTCGGCCGTCGACTGGTCGACCCGGCCGCTGCCCGAGCCGTGGCTGCGGTACGCGGCGCTGGACGTCGAGCTGCTCGTGGACCTGCGCGACGCGCTGGAGAAGGAGCTGGACCGGCAGGGGAAGCTGGAGTGGGCGCGACAGGAGTTCGAGGCGATCGCGGCCGCGCCGCCCGCCGAGCCGCGCAAGGATCCTTGGCGGCGGACGTCCGGGATGCACAAGGTGCGCCGGCGTCGGCAGCTGGGCGTGGTGCGGGAGCTGTGGCAGACGCGGGACCGGATCGCTCAGAAGCGGGATGTCTCGCCGGGCAAGGTGCTCAGTGACGCGGCCATCGTGGAGGCCGCGCTCTCCTTGCCGGCCAATGTGCATGCCCTTGCCGCGCTGAACGGTTTCGGGCATCGGATGGGACGGCGACAGCTGGAGCAGTGGCAGGCCGCGGTGGACCGCGCGAAGGCCTTGCCGGAGTCGCAGTTGCCGGCGCCCGGGCAGCAGGTGACGGGGCCTCCGCCGCCGCGAGCGTGGGCCGACAAGGATCCGGTTGCTGCGGCTCGGCTGTCCGCGGCCCGGGCCGCTGTTTCCGCGCTCGCCGAGCAGCTCAACATGCCTCAGGAGAACCTGATCACCCCGGACACCGTGCGGCGGGTCTGCTGGGAGCCGCCGAAGGTGGTCGACGCCGACTCGGTCGCCGAGGCGTTGGCTGGTTACGGGGCTCGGGCCTGGCAGGTCGAGCAGGTCACGCCGGTTCTGGTTGCTGCCCTGTCCGCCGAGCCGACGTAGGACCTCGAGGCACCTCACCGGGTCGCACCTCGCATGAAACCGTTGTAGATGAACCGCTGCAGCAGCAGGAAGACGATCAAGGTCGGCAGGATCACCAGCACCGCTCCTGCCGAGATCGTTTCCCAGTGGGCGCCGAACGGGCCCTTGAAGCGGAACAGGGACGTCGAGATCACGCCAAGGTCTTCCGACGGCATGTAGAGGAACGGGATGTAGAAGTCGTTGTAGGTGGTGATGCCCTTGACGATCACCACCGTCGCGACGGCCGGCTTCAGCAGGGGGAAGATGATCCTGCGGTAGATCGTGAAGGCATTGGCACCGTCCAGGCGGGCCGCCTCGTCCAGTGAGGTCGGGATGGAGCGGACGAACTGCAGGAAGATGTAGATCGAGACGATGTCCGTGCCCATGTAGAGGACGATCGGCGCCCACAGACTGTCGAACATGCCGAAGCTGTTGACGATCTGGAAGGTCGCCACCTGGGTCGTCACGCCGGGGACCAGGGCGGCCACCAGGAACAGGGCCACGACCAGTTTCTTGCAGCGGAAGGTGAAGCGGTCGATGGCGTAGGCCGTCATGGAGCCGATGAGTACCGTGCCGCCGATGGCGAAGAGCAGGATGACCGCCGTGTTGGCGAAGGCCGAGAGCATACGGCCGTCCTGGAACGCCGTCGCGTAGTTGTGGAAGTCGAGCAGGTCGTCGGGGAGGGCGAGGGCTCCGCTGCCGTTCGCCATCTCCTGCTCGGACTTGAGGGACGTCAGGAGTACGGCGGCGAGCGGGAGCAGGACCACGACCGTCGCGCCGATCAGGGACAGGTACATCAGCGTGCGGGCCACTGCGCTGCGCGTCATGCGAGGTCCACCTTGTCGTCGGGGACGAGACGCCGCTGCACCCAGGTCACCGCCAGGACGATCAGCAGCAGCACGACCGCGGCGGCCGAGGCGAGCCCGGTCTTGTTGAACTGGAAGGCCAGCTTCACGGTCTGGATCACGAAGGTCTCGGTGCCCGTCGCCCCGCCGGTCATGATGTACGGGATCTCGAAGACCGAGAGCGAGCCCGAGATCGAGAGGATGACGGTCAACGACAGGACCGGCTTGATGCCCGGCGCGATGATGAGGCGGAACTGCTGCCAGCGGTTCGCGCCGTCCAGTTCGGCCGCCTCGTACAGCTCCCCGGGGATCGACTGGATCGCGCCCAGGAAGAGGACGAAGTTCAGGCCCAGGTAGCGCCAGACGGACACGGCGGCGAGGGAGGTGTTCGCCGATTCCGGGGTGCCCAGCCACGCTCGGTCCGTCTCCACTCCGAACAGGCCGAGCACGGAGTCGAGGGTGCCGCCGTCCTGGAAGAAGTAGAGGAAGACGAAGCCGATCGCCACCCCGTTGATCAGGTACGGGAAGAACAGCACGCCCTTGAAGAAGTTCCGGAAGCGGACGTTGAAGCTGAGGACCGTGGCGAAGTAGAGCGCGGCGACGATCTGGATCACGGATGCGGCGAGGTAGTAGCCGCTGACCCAGAAGACCTCGAACAGGTCGGAGCGGGTGAAGAGTTCGGCGTAGTTCTCGGCGCCCGTGTAGTGCAGCTCGGGGCTCACTCCGTCCCAGTCGGTGAAGCTGTACGCGACCATGTTGGCGATCGGCGCGTAGGTGAAGACGATCAGCAGGGCGAGCGGGGCGAGCAGGAAGAGCCAGGGGGTGGCCCCGCGCCACAGGCGTGCCGTGCGCGGGGCGGGGGCTGGTTCGGGGGCGGCGTCGACAGCCCCCGTGGAGGCCTTGGCGGCCGCCTTCTCGAGCGACGTGTCCGTCATCAGGACCCCAGCGACTTCTGGGTCTCGGTCCACTTCCTGCCGAGGTCGTCCAGGAAGTCGTCCAGGCTGCCCTTGGTGGCCCCGCGGGCGAGGTCGACGAGGTCCTGGCGGTAGTCGGGCTTGTAGAGGCCGATCTCGGACTGGTTGTCGATGGACTTCACCTCGGCGCCCTTGGTGTCGTCGAGGTCGAGGATCCTGACCCCCGCCTCCTCGTACGGCTTCAGGACGTCGGGCAAGGGGGCGGTCTTGAGCGGGGACAGCGCGAGGTTGTCCGCCGCGTAGCCGGACTTGTCGGTGAACCAGTCGATCCAGGCGCGGGCGGCCTCCTTGTGCTCGGAGTGGATGTTGACGGCCTGGTTGTAGTCGGGCTGGGCCACCGCGCAGAACGTGCCGTTCTTCTGGGCCGGGAAGGGCATGAAGCCGATGTCGTCCGGGTCGGCGCCGGCCTGCTTCGCCGCGCCCTGCATCTGGGTGACCGCCCAGGAGCCGAGCCACATCGTGGCGATCTCGCCCTTGGCGATCCGGGGCTTGGACGCCTCCCAGTTGGTGGTCGTGGGGTCCTTCTCGATGAGCCCCTCGTGGACGATGTCGTACAGCAGCGTGTCGGCGGTCCGCACATCGGCGCCCTTCGCCCACGGGTCGCCCTCGGCAAGCTTCGTGGTGGCCTGTTCGTCGCAGCTGACCGAGCCGTTGACCTGCGTCCACTGGGTGAGCGGCCACATGTCCTTGAAGTTGGTGTAGTACGGGATCGCGTCGGTCCTCGACTTGATCGCCTTCAGGTCGTCGAGGAACCCGGCCGGCGTCGTGGGCCAGTCGGTGATGCCGGCCTCCTGCCAGACCCTCTTGTTGTAGATGAAGCCCGGGACCGCGCCGAGCGGGCTCTGGCCGTAGACCTTGCCGTCCACGGTGGTGTAGTCGGTGAAGCGGTACTTCTTGCTCCGCACGGCCTGAGTGCCCAGCGAGGCGAAGAACCTGGGGTAGTCCTTCTTCTCGATCACCGCGGGGATCATGAGGACGTCGCCGTAGTCCTCCGTGTTCATACGGATCTTGACTTCGCCCTCGTAGTCGGTGACGGCGTCGAACTCGACCGTCACCTTGGGATACGTCCTGTTGAACTCGGCGGCGTACTTCTTCATCGTCCCGTCCTGCACGAGGTCGGTCCGATGGGTGAGAACCGTGATGGTGCCGCTGACCTTTGACGGGTCGTCGGCCGCCTTGGCCTCCGCGCCCTTCGAGCTTCCTCCGGTGCCGGTGCACGCCGAGAGCAGCAGGGCACCCGTGGCGACGGCGAGGACAGTACGGCGGTTCATGTGCATCAGCTACGTTCTCGGGACGGATGAGCACTGGCGGGTTGGCTGGTTCCGAACTCTGACAACGTTTTCTTAACCGGTAAAGTCCGTATCTCGCCAACGATGCCGAACTGGTTCCCAGCTCTGGGATGAATCGGTTTAGGAGCGCGCATGCTTCAGGCCACACCGCTCACCGACGGATGGATCGTGCGACACCCCGAGGGCGCGACAGCCGCGCTGCCGGCCTCCGTGCCCGGCTGTGTGCACACCGACCTGCTGGCGGCTGGGGTGATCCCGGACCCCTTTCTCGGGCGGAACGAGACCGAGGTGGCGTGGGTCGGGCGGCGGGACTGGACGTACGAGACCGACCTGGACGCCGCGTCCGCCCATGAGCAGACCGACCTGGTCTTCGAGGGGCTCGACACCGTCGCCGAGATCTCGCTCGACGGTCAACTGCTCGGCCGGGTAAGGAACATGCACCGCTCGTACCGCTTCGACGTGACCGGGCTGAGCGGACGGCTCTCGGTGCGTTTCGCCTCCGCGTACGCCGAGGCGGAGGCCGTGCGTGGCAAGCTGGGCGAGCGGCCCGCCGCCTATGCCGAGCCCTACCAGTACATCCGCAAGATGGCCTGCTCCTTCGGCTGGGACTGGGGGCCGACCCTGGTGACCGCGGGGATCTGGCGGCCGGTGCGGCTGGAGCACTGGTCGACGGCCCGGATCGCCCGTGTGCGCCCCCTGGTGACCGTCGAACAGGGCACGGGGCACGTCGAGTTGGCCGTCGATGTCGAACGGACCAGGGTCGAGGCGCCGCTCACCGTGGAGGCCGTGGTCGGCGGGGTGCGGGCGCGGGCGGAGATCGACGGGACGGACGGGGTCGTACGGATCGAGGTCCCGGACGCCCGGCTGTGGTGGCCGCGCGGATACGGCGAACAGCCCCTCTACGACGTGGAGTTGACACTCCTGCACGGCGGCGACGCGCTGGACGTGTGGCGGCGGCGGATCGGCTTCCGGACCGTCGAGCTGGACCGCCGGGCCGATGCCGACGGCACCGGGTTCACCTTCGTCGTGAACGGCCTGCGGCTGTTCGCGCGCGGCGTGAACTGGATCCCGGACGACGTGTTCCCGTCCCGGGTCACTCGTGAGCGGTACCGGGAGCGGCTGCGGCAGGCGGCCGACGCGGGCGTGGATCTCGTACGGATCTGGGGTGGCGGGATCTACGAGAGCGAGGACTTCTACGACGCGTGCGACGAGCTGGGGTTGCTGGTGTGGCAGGACTTCCCGTTCGCGTGCGCGGCCTATCCCGAGGAGCAGCCGCTGCGCGGGGAGGTGGAGGCCGAGGCCCGGGAGAACGTCGTACGGCTGATGCCGCATCCCTCGCTGGTGCTGTGGAACGGCAACAACGAGAACCTGTGGGGGTTCCGGGACTGGGGCTGGGAGCCGCGGCTGGCCGGGGACTCCTGGGGCGAGGGGTACTACCTGGGCCTGCTGCCGCGGGTGGTGGCCGAGTTGGATCCGACGCGGCCGTACACGGCGGGGAGTCCCTGGTCCGGCTCGTGGGAGTGGCATCCGAACGATCCGGCGCACGGCACGCACCACTCCTGGGAGGTGTGGAACCGGGACGACTACGCCGAGTACCGCGCGAACGTGCCGCGTTTCGTGGCCGAGTTCGGGTGGCAGGCGCCGCCCGCGTACGCCACGCTGCGGCGCGCGCTGCCGGGCGAGGAACTTGCGGCGGACTCCCCCGGCATGCTGCACCACCAGAAGGCCGAGGACGGGAACGGGAAGCTGCGGCGAGGACTGGAACGGCATTTCGCCGACTTCGAGGGGGACTTCGACCGCTGGCACTACCTCACGCAGGTCAACCAGGCGCGGGCCGTCGCGGCCGGGATCGAGCACTGGCGGTCGCAATGGCCGGTGTGCGCGGGCACCGTCGTCTGGCAGCTCAACGACTGCTGGCCGGTGACGTCCTGGGCGGCGATCGACGGGGACGGGCGCGAGAAGCCGCTGTACCACGAGCTGCGGCGGCTGTACGCGGACCGGTTGCTGACCTTGCAAGTGCGGGAGCGGGGGCTGGAGTTGGCCGTCGTCAATCAGGCGGCGGAGGCGTGGGCGGGGGCCGTACGGTTGCGGCGGATGTCCGTCGAGGGGGTCGTGGTCGGCGAGGTGAATGTGGGGTTCGGCGCGCAGGGGCGGGCGGTGGCTCGCGTGGACGTACCGAAGGAGCTGGAACCTGCGGGCCCCAAGGAATTCCTCGTGGCGGACACCGGCGCTCTGCGCGCCGTGCACTTTCCGGCACCGGACAGGGAAGTCCCGTATCCCCGGCCGGAGTTCGACGTCGCGCTCGCGCCGGGTGGGATCGTGGTGACCGCCCGGACCCTCGTACGGGATCTGCTGCTCCAGGCCGACCGGCTGCACCCGGACGCCCGTGCCGACCGCGGGCTCGTCACGCTGCTGCCCGGCGAAGAGGTGACCATCGGTGTGCGCGGCTGGGAGACTCCTGACGCCGAGGCCGCACGATCCGCCCTGTACTGCATGGAGCCCTCCCGATGACCGCCCTGCCGAGTCCTCGCGTCACCATCAAGGACGTCGCCGCCCGCGCCGGCGTGTCCAAGGGCGCCGTGTCCCTCGCCTTCAACCACAAGCCGGGGCTGTCGGAGGCCACCCGGGACCGGATCTTCCGGGCCGCCCGGGAGCTGGGCTGGGCGCCGAACCTCACGGCGCGGACGCTGGCCGGATCGCGGGTGGACGTGGTGGGGCTTGCGATCTGCCGGCCGGCCCGGCTGCTCGGACTCGAACCCTTCTACATGGAGTTCGTCTCGGGGGTGGAGAGCGTCCTGGCCGAACACTCCTGCTCGCTTCTGCTGCGGCTCGTGCGGAACGTGGAGGAGGAGGTGGGGTTGCAGGACGCCTGGTGGCGGGGGCGGCAGATCGGAGGGGCGATCCTGGTCGACCTCAGGCCGGACGATCCCCGGGTGGCGGCGGTCGAGCGGCTCGCGATGCCGGTGGTGGCGGTCGGGCACCCGTCGCTGACGGGTGGGCTGACGTCGGTGTGGACCGACGACGCGACGGCCGTGCGGGAGGCGGTGCGCTATCTGGCCGCGCTGGGGCACCGGCGGATCGCGCGGGTGGGGGGTGCGGCGGCGCTCGGGCACACCTCGATCCGTACGGCTGCCTTCGACGAGGCGGCCCGGGCTCTTCAGCTGGCGGGGGCCTGGCAGGTCGCGACCGACTTCTCGGGCGACGCGGGCGCCCGGGCGACGAGGTCCCTGCTGACGGCGTCGCCGCCGGACCGGCCGACGGCGATCGTGTACGACAACGACATCATGGCGGTGGCGGGGTTGTCGGTGGCGGCCGAGATGGGGCTGTCGGTGCCGGGAGATGTCTCGCTGCTGGCGTGGGACGACTCGCAGCTGTGCCGGCTGACGCATCCGACGCTGTCGGCGATGAGCCATGACGTGCATGGATTCGGGGCGGATGTGGCGCGGACCCTGTTCGGGGTGATCACGGGGGACGGGCCGGGATCGCACCCCGTACCCACTCCCGTGCTGACTCCGAGGGGGTCGACGGCACCCCCGAGGTGAACGCCGAAGCGAACCCCGGAGTGAACCCCGGGGTGTGACCTTCGCCGCTCCCGCCCCCAGGACTGTGCAGCTACGTTACCCGTAAGTAGCATGGGCACCTGAGCGCGCGCTCAGCGTGCCGCGCAGCAGTAGTGCCATCCCGCACCCTGGAGGAGAGCCATCGTGCCTCGTACCGTCAGGGACGTCGTCTTCGTAGACGGCGTCCGCACCCCGTTCGGCAAGGCGGGCCCGAAGGGCATCTACCACGAGACCCGCGCCGACGACCTTGTCGTGAAGGCGATCCGGGAGCTGCTGCGCCGCAACCCCGGTCTCGACCCCAAGAAGATCGACGAGGTCGCCATCGCCGCGACCACGCAGATCGGTGACCAGGGCCTGACCCTCGGCCGCACGGCCGGCATCCTCGCCGGTCTCCCCCAGTCGGTCCCCGGCTACTCCATCGACCGCATGTGCGCCGGCGCCCTGACCGCCGTGACGTCCGTCGCCGGTTCGATCGCCTTCGGCGCCTACGACGCCGTCATCGCCGGTGGTGTCGAGCACATGGGCCGCCACCCGATGGGCGAGGGCGTGGACCCGAACCCGCGGTTCGTCAGCGAGAAGCTGGTCGACGAGTCGGCGCTGTTCATGGGCATGACCGCCGAGAACCTGCACGACCGCTACCCGACGATCACCAAGCTGCGCGCCGACGAGTACGCGGTGCGCTCGCAGGAGAAGGCCGCCAAGGCGTACGCCAACGGCAAGATCCAGCAGGACCTGGTGCCGATCTCGGTGCGCCGCACCAACGCGGAGGCCGGCGAGACGGGCTGGGGCCTGGTCACCGCCGACGAGCCGATGCGCCCGGGCACCACGCTGGAGAACCTGACCGGCCTGAAGACCCCGTTCCGCGTCCACGGCCGGGTCACCGCCGGTAACGCGGCCGGTCTGAACGACGGCGCCACCGCGTCGATCATCGCGAGCGAGGACTTCGCCCGCGAGAACAACCTGCCGGTCAAGATGCGCCTCGTCTCCTACGCCTTCGCGGGCGTCGAGCCGGAGGTCATGGGCTACGGCCCGATCCCGGCCACGGAGAAGGCCCTCGCCAAGGCGGGCCTGTCCATCGAGGACATCAACCTCTTCGAGATCAACGAGGCCTTCGCGGTCCAGGTCCTCGCCTTCCTGGAGCACTACGGCATCGCCGACGACGACGCCCGCGTCAACCAGTACGGCGGCGCCATCGCGTACGGCCACCCGCTGGCCTCCTCCGGCGTCCGCCTCATGACGCAGCTGGCCCGCCAGTTCGAGGAGCAGCCGGAGGTCCGTTACGGCCTCACCACCATGTGCGTCGGCTTCGGCATGGGCGCCACGGTGATCTGGGAGAACCCGCACCACAAGGACGCCGGAGGCGACAAGTGAGCACCGCTGAGCTTCTCAAGGGAGCGGCCGAGCTGTTCCCCGACGAGGTCGTGACGTCCGCGCACGTACGCCACCTCGACCTGCCGTTCGGCGCCGGGCGCTTCGCGCTCATCACGCTGGACAACGGCTTCGACCACACCAAGCCGACCACCTTCGGTCCGCAGTCGCTGGCGAACCTCGACACCGCCATCGACCAGGTCGAGGCCGAGGCCGCCGCCGGTGACATCGTCGGTGTCGGCATCACCGGCAAGCCGTTCATCTTCGCGGTCGGCGCCGACCTCAAGGGCGTCGAGCTGCTGAAGGAGCACAAGGACGCGCTGGCCATCGGCAAGGGCGGCCACGAGGTCTTCAAGCGCCTCGCGGGCCTGGCCGTGCCGACCTTCGCGTACTACAACGGTGCCGCGATGGGCGGTGGCGTCGAGGTCGGTCTGCACTGCAAGTACCGCACCGTCTCGAAGGCGCTCCCGGCCTTCTCGCTTCCCGAGGTCTTCCTCGGCCTGGTCCCCGGCTGGGGCGGCTGCACGATCCTGCCGAACCTGATCGGCGCCGACAAGGCCGTCTCGGTGATCATCGAGAACAGCCTCAACCAGAACAAGCAGCTCAAGGGCCAGCAGGTCTTCGACCTGGGCATCGCCGACGCCATCTTCGAGGGCGCCGACTTCCTGGAGCAGTCGCTGATCTGGACCGCCCAGGTGCTGAAGGGCGACGTCGAGGTCGAGCGTCCGGTGATCGACCGCGGTGAGGCCTGGGACCAGGCCGTCGCCAAGGGCCGCTTCATCGCGGACAGCAAGGTGCACGGCGCCGCTCCGGCCGCCTACCGCGCCCTCGACATCATCGCCGCCGCCAAGAACGGCGACCTGCAGCAGGGCTACGACGCCGAGGACAAGGCCCTCGCCGACCTGATCATGGGTGGCGAACTGCGTGCCGGCATCTACGCCTTCAACCTGGTGCAGAAGCGCGGCAAGCGCCCGGCCGGTGCGCCGGACAAGAACCTGGCCCGCCCGGTCACCAAGGTCGGTGTCGTCGGCGCCGGTCTGATGGCCTCCCAGCTCGCGCTGCTCTTCCTGCGCCGCCTGGAGGTGCCGGTCGTGCTGACCGACATCGACCAGGAGCGCGTCGACAAGGGTGTGGGCTACGTCCACGCCGAGATCGAGAAGCTGCTCGGCAAGGGCCGTATCAACCAGGACAAGGCCAACCGCCTCAAGGCGCTGGTGAGCGGTGTCCTGGACAAGGCCGAGGGCTTCGCGGACGCCGACTTCATCATCGAGGCCGTCTTCGAGGAGATCGGCGTCAAGCAGCAGGTGTTCGCGGAGGTCGAGGCGGTCGCCCCGGCGCACGCCATCTTCGCGACGAACACCTCCTCCCTCTCCGTCTCGGAGATGGCGTCGAAGCTGAAGAACCCCGAGCGGGTCGTCGGCTTCCACTTCTTCAACCCGGTCGCGGTCCTCCCGCTGCTGGAGATCGTCCGCGGCGAGAAGACGGACGACGCCTCGCTGGCCACGGCCTTCGCCGTCGCCAAGAAGCTGAAGAAGACCGCGGTCCTCACCAAGGACGCCCCGGCGTTCGTCGTGAACCGCATCCTCACCCGCTTCATGGGCGAGATCCAGAACGTCATCGACGAGGGCACGCCGGTCGAGGTCGCCGAGAAGGCCGTCGAGCCGCTCGGTCTGCCGATGTCCCCGCTGGTGCTCCTGGAGCTGGTCGGTCCCGCGATCGGTCTGCACGTCTCGGAGACCCTCAACCGGGCCTTCCCGGACCGCTTCACGGTCTCCCCGAACCTCGCGGCCGTCGTCAAGGCGGGCAAGCGCGGCTTCTACGTCTACGACTCCGGCAAGCCGGAGCTGGACCCCGAGGTCGCCGCGCTCCTGCAGCAGGGCGACTCCGTCCTCACCGAGGAGCAGGTCCGCGACCGCGTCCTGGACGCGGTGGCCCAGGAGATCGGCCTCATGCTCGACGAGGGCGTCGTCGCCGAGGCCCAGGACATCGACCTCTGCCTGATCACGGGCGCCGGCTGGCCCTTCCACCTGGGCGGCATCACGCCGTACCTGGACCGCGAGGGTGTCTCCGAGCGCGTGAACGGCAAGAAGTTCCTGGCGCCGGGCGTGGCGAGCGTCCCCGCGTAAGCGCTCCGCTGTGAACGCCGGTGCCCCGCATGCCAGTTGGTGTGCGGGGCACCGGCGTTCTCAGTCGCCGGCCGCTCGCCGGTCCTCCACATGGACGACCCGGAGTTCCGTCCCGTCCTGGTGGCGCTTGGCGCGGCCGTGGATGCCGACGGCCAGGTGCGACGGGTCGACGGGTTCGTCGAGGGCGACGTGGGTGACGACGTCCGGGTGATGGCTGGTGACCAGCCAGCCCAGGTCGTCCTTGAGCGTGAGCACGTTGAAGTCACCGGCCGGGGAGCCCACGTGCACCGGTCCGAACTCGCCGAGAATCCCCAAGGCCTGTCCCGCGAGGTCGTCCGCGGGCTCCTTCAGCACCACGCATGTGCCGTGCTCGAAGAGCACCCAGGAGGTCCCGGAGGGCGCCAGGATCCGCCGCCAGGCCTCTACCAGGCTTTCCGTGCTTTCCGTGTCCATGAGGGTAATCCTGGCGCAGGTGTACCGAACAATCCTGCGAATTGAGTCTGCTAGACCTCCCGCCACGCCTCCAGCGCCAGCCCCGGCTCGTCCTTGCGCCGGGTGACCAGCAGCTTCCCGGCCGCCCGGGACAACGTGGCCGCCACCACCCGCTCGTCCTCGTCCACCGCCAGGGCCACCACCGCGTCCGCCGCCAGCTGCGGACCGGACTCGGTCCACCATGCCCCCGCCGACTCCTGCTCTGTCGGGTACGCGGCGAAAGCGACGCGGCCGCTCGCCGAGCGCTGGGCGAGCAACGTGCAGTCGTGGCCGTCCAGCTCGCAGCGGATCGCGGACACCGGGCCGGGCCCTGCGGAGGCCAGCAGGGTCACCGGCTTGGTGCCCGGGCGCCAGGCGCACAGGTCGCCGGAGTCGTCGGCGTAGAAGAGGGTGGTGTGCTCGGCGGAGGTGGCCAGGGCGTGCAGGGTGCCCGGGCGGACCGGGGTCTCCATCGCCTCCTCCAGGACCGGGACGCTGCCCGGCTTCTCCTGGCGCCAGTGCAGGACGGCACCGGGGACGGCCGCGTACAGCTCGACGAGTCCGGACTCGCCCGTCACGGCGGCGAGGCGGTCGTCGACCTCACGACCCTTGAGGTCACGCCACGGGCCCCAGCCGCCGACCTCCTTCTGGCCGCGCATGCTCACACCGCCCGCCTTGTTGCGGACGAAGACATGCGCCCGCCCCTGCGCGTCGACCGTGACGGCCGGTGTGCCGGTGCGGTCCCCGGCGCTGTCCGGGTGGCCGATGGAGATCCAGTCCAGGGCTGCCAGGCGCGGCCGGAAGTGCGTGGAGTGGACGAGGCCCGCCTCGCCCGCCTTGGTGGGACGCCAGGCGGCCAGATGGGCGTAGGCGTCGGCGCCCTGGCCGACCGCGGGGCCGGGTCGCAGTTTCTGCTCGCCGCCGACCTTGCGCGGGGGTTCCCAGGGGCCGCCGGGTCCGAGTTCCGCCCGGCACAGGACCGCGTCGTCGGTCGGCAGATAGACGCTGAGGCGGCCGTCGCGGCCGCGGATGAGCCAGTCGCCGTTCACCGGTTCACTCTATTCGGGGTCGGCGCGCCGCTGCGGCCCGGCCCCGGGCAAGCTGGATCACAGCAGCAACGTCCGTACGAGAACAGGAAGTCGACGTCATGACCGACAAGCTCACCGTGAGCGTCCTGGGCACCGGCATCATGGGCGCCGCGATGGCCCGCAACCTCGCCAGGGCCGGACACACGGTCCGCGCCTGGAACCGCACCCGCGCCAAGGCCGAGCCCCTGGCCGCCGACGGCGCGTTCGTCGCCGATACGCCCGCCGAGGCGGTCCAGGGCGCCGACGTCGTCCTGACCATGCTGTACGACGGCCCCGCGACGCTGGACGTCATGCGCGAGGCAGCGTCCGGGCTGCGCTCCGGTGCCGTGTGGGTCCAGTCGACGACCGCCGGCATCGAGGCGATCCCCTACCTGGCCGCCTTCGCCCACGAGCACGGCCTCGTCTTCTACGACGCCCCGGTGCTCGGCACCCGCCAGCCGGCCGAGGCCGGTCAGCTCACGGTCCTGGCGGCGGGGCCGGTCGCGGGGCGGGAGACGGTGACGCCGGTGTTCGACGCCGTCGGCGCCCGTACCGTGTGGACCGGCGAGGACGGCGGGGCGGGCACCGCGACGCGGCTGAAGCTGGTCGCCAACAGCTGGGTGCTCGCGGTGACCAACGCGGCCGGTGAGGTACTGGCCCTCGCCAAGGCCCTCGACGTCGACGCCCAGCGCTTCTTCGAGGTGATCGACGGCGGCCCGCTCGACATGGGCTACCTGCGGGCCAAGACCGGCCTGGTGCTGAACGGCGGGCTGACCCCGGCCCAGTTCGCGGTGAGCACGGCGGCGAAGGACGCACGGCTCATCGTGGAGGCGGGCGAACGGCACGGAGTACGCCTGGACGTGGCCGAGGCGAGCGCGGAGCGCTTCGAGCGGGCGGCTGCGCAGGGGCACGGGAACGAGGACATGGCGGCGGCGTACTTCGCGAGCTTCGAGCAGGACGGGGACGCCTGAGCCCGCCGGCTTGGGCAGGGCGGCAAGGGTCGGCAGCGGGCGGTCGCCGTAGGACCAGTGCCCCATGGCCGCCGTGCGACCTTGAACGCCGTGCGACCCTTGCCCCATGAACGATGACGTCCCCCTGCTCGTGATCGTCGACGCCGCGAATGTCGTCGGGTCGGTGCCCGACGGGTGGTGGCGGGACCGGCGCGGGGCCGCGGAGCGGTTGCGGGACCGGCTGGCGGCGGACGGTGTGCCCGGGCGGACGGGGCCCGTGGAGCTCGTGCTCGTGGTGGAGGGGGCCGCACGGGGCGTGGAGTCCGTGCCGGGGGTCCGGGTGGAGACCGCCGCCGGGAGCGGGGACGATCACATGGTCGAGCTCGTCGCTCGGGCCGACGGGCGACCCTGCCTGGTGGTGACCGCGGACCGGGAACTGCGGCGGAGGGTGACGGATTTGGGGGCGGAGGTGGCGGGGCCGCGTACGGTACGGCCCTAGCGACTGCTGTACGCGGCCGCCGCACGCCGACTCAGTACGGCTGCGCCCGGCGCCGGCCGCCAGGACCCGCACCGACGTCAGCGATCCGGACCCGCTACCGCGAGAGCGGCCTCGTACGGCCATGGCACCGGCGGCGGCTTGCGGTCGGCGACCGTCTCGTACGGCTCCTCCGCCCTCGCCCTGCGCCTGCATCCGCGCCTGTACGGCGGGACAGCCCTCGTCGAGGCTCAACAGCGGCCGGACGAAGGAGGGGCCCAGGGGTGAACGCCGTCCGGCCCCGCATCTCCTGCCGAAGCAGGGCATGCGGGGCCGGAGAGTCGGTCGGCGGCAATCCGTCGAACGCCGGTTCCGGCTACGGGGTGTCTCCCTTCGGCGGCTTCATGACCTCGTCGACGGTGGTCTCCTCGTGCCGGCCGAGGCGACTGTGGGAGCGGCCGTAGAGGAAGTACACGAAGAACCCGGCGGCCATCCAGATGGCGAACCGCACCCATGTCTCGGCGGGCAGGTTGATCATCAGCCACAGCGAGGCGAGCACCGACAGGATCGGCAGGACCGGCACCCACGGGGTGCGGAACGACCGCTCCAGGTCGGGGCGGGTCCTGCGGAGGATGATCACGCCGATGGCCACGACGACGAAGGCGAACAGGGTGCCGATGTTCACCAGGGCGGCGAGTTCGGTCAGCGGGGTGAAGCCGGCGAGGATCGCGATGATCACGCCGAGCAGGATGGTCGGCCGGTGCGGGGTCTTGAACCGCGGGTGGACCTGGGAGAAGAAGCGCGGCAGCAGTCCGTCTCGGCTCATCGCGAAGAAGACGCGGGTCTGGCCGAGGAGCAGGATCATGCAGACCGTCGTCAGGCCGACCGCGGCGCCGAAGCTGATGAAGCCCGCGAACCAGGGATGCCCGGTGGACTTGAAGGCATCGGCGAGCGGGGCGTCCACCGACAGCCTGCTGTAGTGCTGCATGCCCGTGACCACGATCGACACGGCGACGTACAGCGTGGTGCAGATGAGCAGGGAGCCGATGATGCCGCGTGGCATGTCGCGCTGCGGGTTCTTGGTCTCCTCCGCGGCCGTCGCCACGACGTCGAAGCCGATGAAGGCGAAGAACACCACCGAGGCGGCGGTGAAGATGCCCATCACACCGAAGTTGGAGGGCGCCCAGCCGAACATGAGCTGGATCAGCGGGGCGTCGAGATTGCTGCCGGCGTCCACCGTCTGGCTCTTCGGGATGAACGGGTCGTAGTTGTCGCCGTCGATCAGGAACGCACCGGCGATGATCACGGTCAGGACGACGGTCACCTTGATGGCCACGACCAGGGACGTGATCCGCGCGGACAGCTTCATGCCCAGTACGAGGATGAAGGTGAGGACGAGGACGAGCGCGGCGGCGAGGATGTCGAACCCGAAGGCGTCGGCCCCCTCTCTGCTGCCCAGGGCCGCGGGCATCTCCCAGCCCGCGTTGTCCATGAGCGACTGGACGTAGCCCGACCAGCCGACGGCCACCACCGCCGTACCGAGCGCGAACTCCAGGACCAGGTCCCAGCCGATGATCCAGGCGGGCAGTTCGCCCAGGGAGGCGTACGAGAACGTGTACGCGGACCCGGCGACCGGGACCGTGGACGCGAACTCGGCGTAGCAGAGCGCGGCCAGCGCGCAGGCGACACCGGCCGCGACGAACGCCAGGGCCACGGCCGGCCCGGCGTTGTTCTTCGCGACCGTGCCGGTGAGCACGAAGATGCCGGTGCCGATGATCACGCCGACGCCGAAGACGGTCAGGTCCAGGGCGGACAGGGACTTCTTGAGCGCGTGCTCTGGCTCCTCGGTATCGAGGATGGACTGCTCGACTCTCTTCGTCCGGAAGAGTGTGCTGCTCACGGTCATACCTCCCACGCTTGTCGTCCTCGACATGATCGAGAGGGGGCGTGGTACGCATGCCCGGGCACAGGCGGATTCACACAGATGGGCCGGTTTCGCCACCATCATGAGTGGCGAACCGACCCATCCGGCCGTACGGGTGTTGCCAGTCCCCGGCGGACTCGGTCCCGGGAACTCGATACCTGGCGGACTCAGTCCCTGGCGGACTCAGTCCCTCGCCGGCTCCACCGAGTCGACCCCGGCCGCCGTACGGTCGAAGCGGCCGTCCAGCTTGGCGACCAGTCCGGTGACCTGGCGGGCGATGTCGGGTGCGGTGAGGCCGATCTCTGCCATCACCTCGGCGCGCGAGGCGTGGTCGAGGAAGCGCGGCGGGATGCCGAAGTCACGCAGCGGGACGTCCACGCCCGCGTCTCGCAGGGCCTGTGCGACCGCCGAGCCGACACCGCCGACGCGGCTGTTGTCCTCGACCGTGACGACCACGCGGTGCCGCTCGGCCAGCGGGGCCATGGCCTCGTCGACCGGCTTGACCCAGCGCGGGTCGACGACGGTGGTGGTGATGCCCTGCTTGTCGAGGAGCGAGGCGATGTCCAGGCACATGGGGGCCAGCGCACCGACGGAGACGAGCAGGACGTCGGGCGTGTCCGTCCCCGGCTCGCGCAGCACGTCCATGCCGCCCACCCGGCCCACCGCGGGTACGGCGGGGCCGACGGCGCCCTTGGAGAAGCGCACGACGGTCGGCGCGTCCTCGACCTCGACGGCCTCGCGCAGCTGCGCCCGCACCTGGTCGGCGTCGCGCGGGGCGGCCAGCCGCAGACCGGGCACGACCTGGAGGATCGACATGTCCCACATGCCGTTGTGGGAGGCGCCGTCGGTGCCGGTGACGCCGGCCCGGTCGAGCACGAAGGTGACACCGCACTTGTGCAGGGCCACGTCCATGAGGACCTGGTCGAAGGCACGGTTCAGGAAGGTGGCGTAGACGGCGAAGACGGGGTGCACGCCGCCCGTCGCCAGGCCGGCCGCGGACACGGCGCCGTGCTGCTCGGCGATGCCGACGTCGTAGATCCGGTCCGGGAAGGTGTCCGCGAACTTCTTCAGGCCGACCGGCTGCAGCATCGCGGCGGTGATCGCCACGATGTCCTCGCGCTCCTTGCCGAGCTTGACCATCTCGTCGCCGAAGACGGACGTCCAGTCGGCACCCGAGGCCTTGATCGGCAGGCCGGTGTCGGGGTGGATGGGGCCGATGCCGTGGAAGCGGTCGGCCTCGTCCTGCAGGGCGGGCTGGTAGCCGCGGCCCTTCTCGGTGAGGCAGTGCACGATGACCGGCCCGCCGAACCGCTTGGCCCGGGCCAGCGCCGACTCCAGCGCCTCGATGTCGTGTCCGTCGATCGGCCCGACGTACTTCAGCCCGAGGTCCTCGAACATGCCCTGCGGCGCGATGAAGTCCTTGAGGCCCTTCTTGGCGCCGTGGAGGGTCTCGTAGAGCGGCCTGCCGACGACGGGCGTGCGGTCGAGGATGTCCTTGGTCCGGGCGAGGAAGCGCTCGTACCCGTCGGTCGTCCGCAGGGTCGCCAGGTGGTTGGCGAGACCGCCGATGGTCGGAGCGTACGACCGCTCGTTGTCGTTGACGACGATGACGAGCGGGCGGTCCTTGGCCTCGGCGATGTTGTTCAGCGCCTCCCAGGCCATACCGCCGGTCAGCGCGCCGTCGCCGATGACGGCCACGACGTGGTCGTCGCGTTTGCGCAGCTGGTTGGCTTTGGCGAGGCCGTCGGCCCAGCCGAGGACGGTCGAGGCGTGCGAGTTCTCGATGACGTCGTGCTCGGACTCGGCCTGCGAGGGGTAGCCCGACAGACCGCCCTTCATCTTCAGCTTGCTGAAGTCCTGGCGGCCGGTGAGCAGCTTGTGGACGTAGGACTGGTGACCGGTGTCCCAGAGCACCTTGTCCTTGGGCGAGTCGAAGACCCGGTGCAGGGCGATGGTCAGCTCCACCACACCGAGGTTGGGGCCGAGGTGGCCGCCGGTCTTGGAAACCGCGTCGACGAGGAAGGTCCGGATCTCCTCCGCCAGCTGGTCCAGCTGCTCCGGGCTGAGCCGGTCCAGATCGCGCGGTCCCGTGATGCGGGTCAGCAGCGGCACCCGTGCCTCCTTGCAGTAGAGCTGTTCGAGCTGTTGCCGGGCTTGTCGAGTCTAATGTTCCGGCTCGGCGGAAGGTTCCCGGCCCACCCGTCGTACGTCACGCAATCGGCTCTACCCAGCGACACGCTGTACTACAACGCAGCAAAGGGGCGCGGGGAACCGCGCGACCGGCCACAACGGACCAGCACGCGCATGTTCACCCACGCCCCTACGGCGCTACGGCGTTCCGCGCTACGCGCGCCCCGCGGTCTTCTGCGTCTTACGCGTGATCGAGTCGATCACAACCGTCGTGAGCAGAACACCCGCGGTGATCATGTACTTCACCGGCTCGGCGATGGACTCCAGCTGCAGCCCGTACTGGATCGACACGATCACCAGCACACCGAGCAGCGCGTTCCACGTACGCCCACGCCCACCGAACAGCGACGTACCACCGATGACGGCCGCCGCGATGGCGTTCATCAGCAGGTCACCGGTACCGGCGCTCTGGTTGGCGGACGCGATCTTCGAGGCCAGGAACAGACCGCCGATCGCCGCGAACCCACCGGAGATCGCGAACACGGAGATCCGCACCGCGGTCACGTTGATACCCGCACGGCGGGACGCCTCGACGCTGCCACCGAGCGCGAAGATCTTGCGGCCGTACGAGGTACGCCGCAGCACGAAGTCCGTGGCGACCAGGAACACCAGGAAGATCACCGTGGCCAGCGGCAGGCCCTTGTACTGGTTGTACATGATCGCCGCGGCGAAGGAGACGACACCCAGCAGCACCGTCCGCAGGATGGTGTCGCTCAGCGGGCGGAACGGGATGCCCGCGGCCTCGCGGCGGCGGTTGCCCAGGAACGAGGTGATGAAGAACACCGCGGTCACCACGGCCGCCAGGCCGTACGCGGCCGCCACGTCCGTGAAGAAGTACGTCGTGAGCTTGCCGATCAGACCGTCGCTGTCGAGGTTGATCGTGCCGTTCTCGCCCAGCGTCTGGAGCATGAAGCCGAGCCAGAACAGCAGACCGGCCAGCGTGACGGCGAACGCGGGAGCACCCAGCACCGCGAAGAAGAAGCCGTGCGCCGCGCCGATGACGGCACCCGCACCGACGGCGATGAGCACGGCCGCCCACTCGGGCCAGCCCTGGTTCACCGCGAGGACGGCCGCGATGGCGCTGGACGCGCCGCTGACCGAGCCGACGGACAGGTCGATCTCGCCGAGCAGCAGCACGAAGACGATGCCGACGGAGATCATGCCCGTGCCGACCATCGTGACGGTGATGTCGCTGATGTTCTGCGCGGACAGGAAGGCGGAGTTCAGGCTCTGGAAGATGACGCAGATGGCGACCAGGCCGAGGATGACCGGCAGGGAGCCCAGCTCACCGGCCTTCAGCTTGCGCCGGAACTCGGTGAGGTAGCCGGCCAGGCCCTGCTCCTGCACCAGCAGGCGGGGGTCGACGGCGGTCACCGCGGCCGCGGCGGCCTCGGTGTTGAGGACCTCGTGCTCGTCCGGCGTCGTGGAGGTCTTGTCGATGCTCACTTGGAAACCTCCCCGTTCGTGCGCGCCGCACGGCGGGTCACGGCGTTTTCGGTGGCGCCGGTGATGGCGGAGATGATCTCCTCCTGCGAGGTCGTCTTGACCTCGAAGACGCCGTTGTTGCGGCCGAGGCGCAGCACGGCGACCTTGTCCGCGACGGCCTTCACGTCGGCCATGTTGTGGCTGATGAGGATCACCGCGTGGCCTCGCTCACGCAGCCGCTCGACCAGGTCGAGGACCTGGGCGGTCTGCTCGACGCCGAGGGCGGCGGTGGGCTCGTCGAGGATGACCAGCTTGGGCTCGCCGAGCATGGAACGGGCGATGGCCACGGTCTGGCGCTGACCGCCGGAGAGCGAGGCGATCGGGATACGCACGCTGGGGATGCGGATCGACAGCGTCTGGAGCAGCTCGCGCGAGCGGCGCTCCATCTCGACCTCGTCGAGGACACCGCGCTTCTTCAGCTCGCGGCCCAGGAAGAGGTTGCCGACGACGTCGATGTTGTCGCACAGCGCGAGGTCCTGGTAGACCGTCGCGATGCCCAGGGCCTGGGCGTCGTGCGGCCGGTTGATCGAGACGGCCTTGCCGTCCCATTCGATGGCGCCCTCATCGATGGGGTGCACGCCGGCGATCGTCTTGACCAGCGTGGACTTTCCGGCGCCGTTGTCGCCCACCAGGGCGACCACTTCACCGGCGTGGACCTCAAGCTCTACGTCGGTGAGCGCCTGAACGGCACCGAACCGCTTGGAGACCCCGCGCAACGCCAGCACGGGCGTAGCGGACACGTGAACCATCTCCTTCGCCGCCTGACCCGGCGGAAGGTTGTGCAGAGACTGCAGGGGTGGGTGGGCGGGGGATACCCGCGGGGTTCCGTCCGGCGCCCCGCGCCGAGCTTGCGGGGCTGACGTATGCGCGGGGCGCCGGAGGAGTCTGGAGCAGTCATGCCCCCGTGCGGGAATTCAAGGACGAATTCCCGCACCTGGAAAGGGACCTGATGCTGCTTACTTGATGCCGAGCTTGTCGCAGGCGGCCTTGTACTTGCCGGTGCAGATCTCAGCGGCCGTGTAGACGCCGTCCTTGATGACGGTGTCGTTGACGTTGTCCTTGGTCAGCGAGGTGACCGGGACGAGGACCGACGGAACATCGTTGGCGCTGCCGCTGGAGACCTTGTCCTTGGCGATGGAGTCGAGCGACTTGCCCTGGGCGAGCGCGACGGCCATCTCCGCGGCGGCGGAGGCCTCGGGGGCGTACGGCTTGTAGACGCTCATGTACTGCTCGCCGGTGATGATGCGCTGCACCGCGGCGAGTTCGGCGTCCTGGCCGGTGACCGGGATGTCGCTGAGGCCGGCCGCCTTCAGGGCGGTGATGATGCCGCCCGCCATGCCGTCGTTGGCGGAGTAGACGCCGATGATCTTGTCCTTGCCGATCGCCGAGATCGCCGCCTCCATGTTGGAGTTGGCGTTCTCCGGCTTCCACTCCTTGGTGTCGTACTCCTTGCCGACGTTCACCTTGCCGTCGAGGGCGGAGTGCGCGCCCTCCTTGAACTGGGCGGCGTTCGGGTCGGTGACGGAGCCGTTCATCATGACGATCTGGCCGTCCTTGGCCTTGTCGCCCAGGGCCGTCAGCAGGGCCTCGCCCTGGGTCTTGCCGACAGCCACGTTGTCGAACGAGGTGTAGGCGCTGATCGGGCCCTCGGCCAGGCGGTCGTAGGCGACGACCTTGATGCCGGCGTCGACGGCCTTCTGGACGGAGTTCTTGATCGCCTTGGCGTCGACGGCGTCCAGGATGAGCACGTCCACCTTGTTGGTGATCATGGTGTCGACCTGCTGCGCCTGCAGGTTGGCGTCCTGCTTGGCGTTGTTGTAGTCGACGGTGGCCTTGCCGTTCGTCAGCTCCTTGATCTTCTCCTCGATCAGGGGCCGGTCGAACTTCTCGTAACGCGCGGTCTGGTTCTCCGGGAGCAGGAGACCGACCTTGATGTTGTCGCCCTTGGCGGCAGAGGCGGTGGAGTCGTTGCCGCCACCGGCTTCCTCGGCGCTGCCACAGGCAGCCAGCGAGACGGCCATCGCACCAGCGGCAATGGCAACGGCGGCGCGACGCATACGCGTGTTCACTTCAGAAACCTCCCTGACGAGGCCGCGACATTGCGGCCGAGGTGGCTGGAAGTCAACTCGGCCACACGTGCGACGTCAAGAAGTAAATCCTTAACGGGTTGGCAACGGTGCCATCCGTTCTCTAAGTGAAGGCAGGCGTGGCCGCATGGAGGGTGCCGTCCAAAAGGGTTGAATCACCCATCTCGCTGAGCGCCAGCGCGAGCGCTCCGAGCACCTCGGCACGACCACCAAGTGCCCCGGGAAGAACGGACAGTTGGCGCGCCGCACTGGGAATGGCGTAGCGGCCGACGGACTCCCGGATCGGCCCGAGCACCAGCTCACCGGCCTCGGCGAGATCACCGCCCAGGACCACGCGGCTCGGGTTCAGGAGATTGCAGAGATTGGCGACTCCACTGCCGATGTGACGGCCGACGTCGGCGATCACCCGACGGCAGCCCGGATCTCCGTCCCTGGCCAGCCGTACGACGCCCTCCATGGTCAGATCGGTGCCGTGACTGGACTGGAGGAGCGGGAGCACATAGCGCGCGGCCGCGAAGGTCTCCAGGCAGCCCCGGTTTCCGCAGCGGCAGACCGGGCCGGATTCATCCAGAGTAATATGCCCGATTTCTCCCGCTGTGCCGCCCGGGCCCCGGTAGATCTTGCCGCTGATCACCAGACCGGCGCCGACACCGCTGGCGACCTTGATGTACGCCAGGTCCCGCACGCCCCGCCCACTGCCCCAGACCAGCTCGCCCAGGGCGCCCAGGTTGGCGTCGTTGTCCACGTGCACGGGCACCCCGAGCCGGCCGCGCAGCTCCTCGGCGGGCTTGGTGCCGGTCCAGCCGGGCAGGATGGCGGTCGAGCCGAGGGTGCCGGACTCGACGTCGATCGGGCCGGGCACGCCGAGCCCGACCCCGGCGATCTTGGAGCGGTCGACGCCGGTCGCCGCGATCAGCCGGTTGACCAGTTCTTCGGCCCGGTCGAACCCTTGTGTCGAGGAGGCGTCGACGTCCAGCGGCTCGGATTCCTCGGCCAGCACCTGGTGGGCGAGGTTCCCGACCGCGACGCGCAAATGGGTGTGGCCGAAGTCGACCCCTATGACGATGCCGGCGTCGCCGCTCAGCGAGACGCTGCGGGCCCGCCGGCCACCCGCCGAGGTGGGCGTGACCTCGACCGTTCCGCCGTCCTTGAGCTCACGGACGATATTGGAGACCGTCGCCGCGGACAGACCCGTCGTCCTCGCGATCTCCGCCTGGGTGAGAGATCCGGCCAGCCGTACGGCCCGCACGACCCGCTCCAGATTGGCTCGGTGCAGCGACGACTGCGACCCCGGAGTCTCCACGACGACCTCCTGCGCGCGGGACCGCTTCGATGAGGCCCCGTCAGTGTCCAACTAGTGAACTCTAAGCTGAGCCGTTCGGGTTGCCTCCCGTCAAGAGGTTGAACCGGATCCGGGTACGTGCACATACGTGTACACGCCGTCCCCGGCACCGGGAACGGCGTGCGTACGCACGGTTTCGGAGCGCTACCTCCGGCTCGGCCACCGCCTCCGGTCTATTTCAGCGCCCCCGCCGTCAGCCCCGCCACCACCTGGCGCTGGAAGACGATGTAGGCGGCCAGCACCGGCAGCATCGCCATCACCAGACCGGCGAAGAGGCCGGACCAGTCGCCCTTGTACCCCTGGCTGACGGCCAGCTGCACCAGGCCCTGGGTGAGGACCCGCTTGTCCGGGTCGGTGTTGAGGACCGTGGGCAGCATGTACTGGTTCCACTGCCCCAGGAAGTTGAAGATGCCGACGCTGATCAGGCCCGGCTTGGCCATCGGCAGCATGATCTGGAAGAACGTGCGGGAGTGGGAGGCGCCGTCGACGAAGGCCGCCTCGGCCACCGAGGTCGGCAGCGTACGGAAGAACGCCGTCAGGAAGAACACCGTGAACGGCAGCGAGTACGCGATATAGACCAGGATCAGGCCGTGGATCGTGTTCAGCAGGCCCATGTTGTTCACGACGTAGAACAGGGGGACCAGCGCGAGCATGATCGGGAAGCTCATGCCGCCGATGAAGAGGAAGTAGATGAAGCGGTTGCCCGGGAAGTCGAACCGGGCGAGGACGTACGCCGCCATCGAGCCGAGCACCAGGGTGCCGATCAGCGAACCCCCCACCACCAGGATGGTGTTGAGGAAGTAGTCGCTCATGTTGGCCTGGGTCCACGCCCGCGACCAGTTCGAGAAGTGCAGCTCGTCCGGCAGCGACCAGGGCGAGCTGAAGATGGACCTGTCGTCCTTGAAGGACGTCATCACCGCCCAGAGCAGCGGCATGACGACCATGAACGCCCAGATGACGAGAACCCCGTGCGAGAAGACGTTGAGGACGGTGCCCTCTTTCTTCTCCCTGGACGGCGCTTCGGTCGGGGCCCCGGTCTTGGTGACGGTCATACCGGACTCGGCCGGTACGGGAGCGGTGGTCTCGGTCGTCTTCATCTGTCAGAACTCCAGCCGCTCGCGCCGCCCCAGCCGCATCACGATCGCGGCGAAGGCCAGCGTGACGACGAGCAGGGCCACACCGATCGTGGTGGCGTAGGCGGCCTGTCCGTCACGGAACGCTTTCTGGTACACGTACAGGACCATGACCGTGGTCGAGTAGTCGGGGCCGCCTGGCCCGGTCGTCATGATGTGCACGACCGCGAAGGACTCGGCGCCGAGGGCGAGGATGCCCATGTAGACCCAGCCGGACTGCACGGTGTCCCACAGCAGCGGCAGGGTGATCCGGAAGAACGTACTGGCGCGGCCGGCGCCGTCGAGCAGCGCGGCTTCGTACAGGTCGGCCGGGATGGAGGCCATGCCGGCGGAGAACAGGACCACGAAGAAGCCGACCGTGGACCAGACGATCACCGCCATCACGGCCCACAGGGCGAGGTCGGGATCGCCCAGCCAGAGCGGCTGGACGCTGTCGAGGCCGATCCCGCGCAGGATCGAGTTGATCGCGCCGCTGTCCGGGTTGTACGCGAAGGCGAACAGCAGCGCGACGATGGCGATCGACAGCACCTGCGGGAAGAAATAGACGATCTTGTAGAACGAGGAACCGCGGACCCCGGTGATCGCCGGGCCGCCTTTTCTGCGCCGTCCGCCCACATTGATCATGAAAGCGAGGAACAGCGCGAAACTCAGCGTCACCAGCGGCAGCAACAACGCGAAGAACAGACTGTGCTGCAACGACTTCCAGAAGATGTCGTCGTCGAGCATCCTCTCGTAGTTGTCGAAGCCGACCATCTTGAATTCGGGGCTCAGGCCGGTCCAGTCCGTGAACGAGTAGTAGATGGACTGGATGAACGGCCAGACGACGAAGAGCGCGTACAGCCCCAGGGGCACCGCGAGGAACCCCACGATGAACCGGTACTTGCCGTGCTGCATTGCTATCGACCCCGATCTGCGCGCGCGTGCAGCCGCTGGTGACGGATCCTCACCGGATCTACTGGTGCTTGTAGTGCTTGATCGACGTGTCCTTGGCGGTCTCGTCGGCGAAGCCCTGGATCTTCTTGATGGCCTCGGCCGGGGTGAGGCGCCCGGCCATCATCTCGCCGAGACCGGACACACCGATCTTCTCCTTCTGCAGCTGCACGTACCAGTCCTGGAGCCGCGGGTTCACCACGTTCTCGCCGGCCTTGTCCAGCGCCGCGACACCGGACTTCAGACCCGGGGTCAGGGTGATGCCGTCCGTGCCGCCGTTGTACGCGGTCAGCGACTTGACCTTGCTGGTGAAGTTCTTGGAGCTCGCCTCGCTCAGCATGACGCGCAGCTGCTCCATACCGCCGGCGGTGTTCTTCGCCTTGGCCGGGACGATGAACGGCTCACCGCCGGAGGCCCAGATCGTGCCGAAGGGCATCTTGTCGGAGCTGTCGATACCGGTCGGCGCGGAGACGGCCAGGCCGAAGTCCGCCGGGATGACCTTCGCCGACTCGTTCTCCACCCAGGAGCCGTTCGGGATGAACAGCGCCTTGCCCTCGGCCCACGCGGTCTGCGACTGGATGTGGTCCAGACCCGGGGTGCCCTTGAGGACGTAGCCCTTCTTGTAGAGCTCGTAGTACGCCTCGAAGCACGCCTTGACCGCCGGGTGCTTCCAGGCGTTCGGCTCCAGGTTGTCGATGGCGTCGAGGACCTCTGTGCCGCCGACCTTGCCGATCATCGGGTAGAGCGAGAAGGGGAGGTAGTACGGGTACTTGCCCGCGTACGTCCAGCCCGCCATGCCCTTCTTCTTGGCCTTCTCGCAGACCGCGAGCATCTCGTCCCAGGTCTCGGGGTACGTGGCGTCGAGCGAGTCCAGGGCCTTCTGCGAGTACCAGACGCCGTACACCGTGTAGGCGTAGTACATGATCCAGACCGGGTCGCCGTCGAACTGGCCCATCTCCACGATGCCGGGGCGCAGCGTGTCGCGGACCTTCTTGTTCGGGTCGTCGTACGACGGGGCGTCCAGCAGCGGCGTGAGGTCGGCGAGCTGGTCCTTGCCGACGAGGACGCCCATGTCCATCTGCTCGGCGCCGGAGTTGTCGATGAGGTCCGGCGGGGTGCCCTGGTTGAAGCGGGGCTGGAGCGTGGACTGGATCTTCTGGGTGGCGGAGAACTTCACGCTCACCTTGGGGAAGTTCTGCTCGTAGATCTTCACGGCGTCCTCGGCGTACTCCTTGCCGAAACCACCGTCGAAGAGCACGAACTCCATCTGCGCGGTGTCATTGACGCCGAGCGGGTTCTTCGCGGTCTTCGTACCCTCCTTGGCTTTGTCACCGTTGCCGCCGCCCCCGCCGCTGGCACACGCGGACAGGAAACTCATCGTCGGTACGGAGATCAGGCCGAGCGCGGCGGACCGCTTGATCAGATCGCGGCGTCCGACACCCGCGGAGCCGTTGTTCTCGGGATTCTGGGCAGAAGTGGATCCCATGCTCAAGTCCTCGCCTTCTCCAGGACTCAGGCGGTGAACCGGATCCTCCCCGGCACCGCGATCGGGTCAAGCTGGGGTCGTGCAGGAAGTGCGCAATCATGTGAAGTGCCGACAGGTATAGTCCACTTCCCGCCAGCGGAGCAAGATCGAATGCAAGGTTGGCCGGTGGTCTTTTCCGAGTTGAGACCTCACGGAAATATGAGAGGCCTGTGCGCCGCTTGCCCGAAAAATCCGCAGCATAAGCCCCGAATGCCTCGACCAACACCCTTGACAATACTTGGCACTTGAGCCACAACTGATCCTTGCGCAGCGAAGTTGACAACGTTGTCCCGTGCGCAGGGAGGGTACCGGCTTATGCAGCAGAGAGCTCGGCACAGATGGGGTACGGCGGTCGTGTCGGCGGCCGCCTTCGCTTTGACCGTGGGCTCGCAGGGGGTGGCCGTCGCCCTGCCGGAGGCGCCCGCGGCGGCCGACCGGGAGTTCGCCTCCTCGTTCGAGGCCGGCGACCCGGCACCCGACTGGCTCAACACCGTCGACACCGCGCCGGACGGCGGCAAGCGAGCCTCGGGCGTAGACGGCGGCTACAGCAGCGGCATCCCGGGCAATGTGACCGACCACGTCACGGACGTGCGGGCGAACGGCGAGAACACCGGCGGCGGGGAGGTGAAGGAGAACCTCGTCGACGGGGAGCCGAGCAGCAAGTGGCTGGTTTTCGAAGCCACCGGATGGGTGGAGTTCGATCTGGACAAACCGGTGAGAATCGCGAAATACGCGCTCACTTCGGCCAATGACTACGCCGAGCGCGACCCGCGGGACTGGACCCTGAAGGCCTCCACGGACGGCAAGGACTGGAAGACCGTCGACACCCGCTCCGGTGAGACGTTCGCCGAACGGTTCCAGACAAAGACGTACGATATCGCGGAACCGGCCGAGTACCAGCACTTCCGGCTGGAGGTCGGCAGGAACAACGGCGCCTCCGGCATCCTGCAGCTCGCCGACGTCCAGTTCTCCACCGGCGGCAGCGAGGGCCCGGTCCCGCAGGACATGCTCTCCCTCGTCGACCGCGGGCCGAGCGGCTCCCCGACCGCCAAGGCGGGCGCCGGCTTCACCGGCAAGCGGGCCCTGCGCTACGCCGGCCGGCACACGGCGGACGGGAAGGCGTACTCGTACAACAAGGTGTACGACGTGAACGTGGCCGTCGGCCGCGACACCCGTCTGTCCTACCGCGTCTTCCCGTCGATGGCCGACGGCGACCTCGACTACGACGCCACGAACGTCTCCGTCGACCTCGCCTTCACCGACGGCACCTATCTGAGCGACCTCGGCGCCACCGACCAGCACGGCTTCCCGCTCTCCCCGCGCGGGCAGGGCGCCGCCAAGGTGCTGTACGTCAACCAGTGGAACAACGTCGCCTCGCGGATCGGGTCGGTCGCGGCCGGCAAGACCGTCGACCGGATACTCGTGGCCTACGACTCCCCCGAGGGCCCGGCGAAGTTCCGGGGCTGGCTGGACGACATCGCGCTGAAGACGGTCGCGCCCGAGAAGCCGAAGGCCCACAAGTCGGACTACGCGCTCACCACCCGCGGCACCCTCTCCAGCGGCGGCTTCTCGCGCGGCAACAACTTCCCGGCGACCGCCGTGCCGCACGGCTTCAACTTCTGGACGCCGGTGACGAACGCCGGGTCGCTGAGCTGGCTGTACGACTACGCCCGATCGAACAACGACGACAACCTGCCGACGATCCAGGCGTTCAGCGCCAGCCATGAGCCGAGCCCCTGGATGGGTGACCGGCAGACCTTCCAGGTGATGCCGTCGGCCGCCTCCGGCACCCCGGACACCGGGCGTGAGGCGCGCGAGCTGGCCTTCCGGCACGAGAACGAGACGGCGCGGCCGTACTACTACGGGGTGCGGTTCGAGAACGGGCTCAAGGCGGAGATGGCGCCCACCGACCACGCGGCGGTGCTGCGCTTCACCTACCCGGGTGACGACGCGAGCGTCCTCTTCGACAACGTGACCGACCAGGCGGGGCTCACGCTCGACAAGGAGAACGGGATCGTCACCGGCTACTCGGACGTGAAGTCCGGGCTGTCGACCGGTGCGACCCGGTTGTTCGTGTACGGCACGTTCGACAAGCCGGTGGCCGAGGGCTCCTCCAGTGGGGTGAAGGGACATCTGCGCTTCGACGCCGGTGCCGACCGGACCGTCACGCTCCGCCTCGCCACCTCCCTCATCAGCATCGACCAGGCGAAGGACAACCTGCGTCAGGAGATCCCCGACGGCACCTCCTTCGACACCGTGAAGTCGCGCGCCCAGCGCCAGTGGGACCGCCTCCTCGGCAAGGTCGAGGTGGAGGGCGCGACGCCGGACCAGCTGACCACGCTGTACTCCAGCCTGTACCGGCTGTATCTGTACCCCAACTCCGGCTTCGAGAAGGTCGGTTCGAAGTACCAGTACGCGTCGCCGTTCTCCCCGATGCCGAATCCGGACACCCCGACGCACACCGGCGCGAAGATCGTCGACGGCAAGGTGTACGTCAACAACGGCTTCTGGGACACGTACCGGACCACCTGGCCGGCGTACTCGCTCCTCACGCCGAGCCAGGCGGGCGAGATGGTCGACGGGTTCGTGCAGCAGTACAAGGACGGCGGGTGGACCTCTCGCTGGTCCTCCCCCGGCTACGCGGACCTCATGACCGGCACCTCGTCCGACGTCGCCTTCGCGGACGCCTACGTCAAGGGCGTCGACTTCGACGCGAAGTCGGCGTACGAGGCGGCCGTGAAGAACGCGACGGTCGTGCCTCCGTCGTCCGGCGTGGGCCGCAAGGGCATGGAGACCTCGCCCTTCCTCGGCTACACGAGCACCGAGACGCACGAGGGCCTGTCGTGGGCGCTGGAGGGTTACCTCAACGACTACGGCATCGCGCGGATGGGTCAGGCGCTGTACAAGAAGACCGGCGACCAGCGCTACAAGGACGAGTCGGAGTACTTCCTCAACCGCGCCCAGGACTATGTGCACCTCTTCGACGGGAAAGCCGGCTTCTTCCAGGGCCGTGACGCGAAGGGCGACTGGCGCGTCGAGTCCTCGAAGTACGACCCGCGCGTGTGGGGCTACGACTACACGGAGACGAACGGCTGGGGCTACGCCTTCACCGCCCCGCAGGACAGCCGGGGCCTGGCCAACCTCTACGGCGGCCGCAGCGGCCTCGCCGACAAGCTCGACGCGTACTTCGCGACCCCGGAGACGGCCTCACCCGACTTCGTCGGCTCCTACGGCGGGGTCATCCACGAGATGACGGAGGCACGGGACGTCCGGCTGGGCATGTACGGCCACTCCAACCAGGTCGCCCACCACGCCATCTACATGTACGACGCGGCCGGGCAGCCCTGGAAGGCGCAGAAGAACGTCCGCGAGGTGCTGTCGCGGCTCTACGTCGGCAGCGAGATCGGGCAGGGCTACCACGGCGACGAGGACAACGGCGAGCAGTCGGCCTGGTTCCTGTTCTCGGCGCTGGGCTTCTATCCGCTCGTGATGGGCAGTGGCGAGTACGCCATCGGGTCACCCTTGTTCACCAAGGCGACGGTCCATCTGGAGAACGGCCGGGAGCTGGTCGTCAAGGCGCCGAGGAACAGCGCGCGCAACGTGTACGTACAGGGCCTGAAGGTCAACGGCGTGCCGTGGAAGTCCACTTCGCTGCCCCACTCGCTGATCGCGAAGGGCGGCATCCTGGAGTTCGACATGGGGCCGCGGCCCTCGTCGTGGGGCACCGGCAAGAACGCGGCGCCCGTGTCGATCACCAAGGACGACGAGGTGCCGGTGCCGAGGGCGGACGTCCTGAAGGGTGAGGGCGCGCTCTTCGACAACACCTCGGCGACCCAGGCGAGCGTCACCTCGGTGGAGCTGCCGGTGTCCGAGGACGCCAAGGCCGTGCAGTACACGCTGACCTCGCCGTCGGACCGGACGAAGGCGCCGACCGGCTGGACGCTCCAGGGATCGAACGACGGGACCACGTGGCAGACCCTCGACAAGCGCTCGGGCCAGTCCTTCACATGGGACCGGCAGACACGGGCGTTCACGGTGGAGGCACCGGGTACGTACGGGAAGTACCGCCTGGTGCTCGACGGCGAGGCGGTGGTGTCGGAAGTCGAACTGCTCGCCTGAGCAGACGCATTGGGGGTCTCATGCAGGGTGCCGATCCGGCCTGGCTGCCGGACGAGGCGTTCCGGCCGATCGGCACCCGGCACACGCTGATCCGTGGCTCGGGTCCGCTGGTGGACACGGTGCACGGGGAAGTGGCGGAGGCCTGCGTACGGTTCGGGGGAAGCGTCTCGCGCGACGGGACTCTCGTGTCCTGCGAACCGTACGACCTGGTGCTGGAGCTGACCGGCACCGATGACGGCGACTGCGGCGAGGCGTTCACCTTCGAGCGTGGTGACGGCCGTACGACCGTCACCGCGTCCGGCGGGTCCGGGCTGCTGTACGGCCTCTTCCACGTCGTCCGGCTCGGGGACACGGCGTTCCAGGGCTCGTACGGACGTGAGGAGCACCGGCCCGAGTCGGCGGTGCGCATGCTGGATCACTGGGACAACGTCGCCGTGCACCCGGTCATGGGCCAGGTGGAGCGCGGATACGCCGGCGGGTCGCTGTTCTGGGAGGACGGCCGGGCGCGCGGGGAGCTGCTGGGGCGGGTGCGGGCGTACGGCAGGCTGCTGGCGGCCTGCGGGATCAATGCCGTGGCGGTGAACAACGTCAACGTGCACGAGGCCGAGGCCCGTCTCCTCACGGACCGGATCCGTGAAGTCGCCGAGATCGCGGGTGCGTTGCGGCCGTACGGCATCCGCACGCATCTGTCGGTCACCTTCGCCGCCCCGATGGTGCTCGGTGGGCTGCCGACCGCGGATCCGCTGGACGAGGCGGTGCGGGGGTGGTGGGCCGAGGCGAGCGCGCGGGTGTACGCGGCGATTCCCGACTTCGGCGGGTACGTGGTGAAGGCCGACTCCGAGGGCCAACCGGGGCCGTTCGCGTACGGCCGCAGCCACGCGGACGGCGCGAACATGCTGGCCGCGGTGCTGGAGCCGTACGGCGGCACGGTGCACTGGCGGGCGTTCGTCTACGACCACCGCCAGGACTGGCGGGACCGGACGACGGACCGGGCGCGGGCGGCGTACGACCACTTCACGCCGTTGGACGGGGAGTTCGCCGACAACGCCGTCCTCCAGGTCAAGCACGGGCCGATGGACTTCCAGGTACGCGAGCCGGTCTCGCCGCTGATCGGCGCGATGCCCGGCACCCGGCTCGCGGTGGAGGTGCAGGCCACGCAGGAGTACACCGGGCAGCAGCGGCATGTGTGCTGGCTGGGGCCGATGTGGAGCGAGGTGCTGCGGTTCCGGCCGCACGACGGGGCGGACGGTGCGTCGGTCGGGGAGTTGGCGCGCGGCGGTCTGGTCGCCGTGTCCAACGTCGGCGACGACCCGTTCTGGACCGGGCATCCGCTGGCCCAGGCGAACCTGTACACCTTCGGGCGGCTGGCCTGGCAGCCGGACGCGGATCCCCGTCGGATCCTCGACGAGTGGATCGGGCTCACCTTCGCGCCCGGCCCCGACGACACACGCCTGCACGCGGGGCTGCGGACCGTGCTGGACGGCTCGTGGCGGACGTACGAGAAGTACACCGCCCCGCTCGGGGTGGGCTGGATGGTGCAGCCCGGTCACCACTACGGCCCGAGCGTCGACGGCTACGAGTACAGCCCCTGGGGCACCTATCACTTCGCCGACCGCGACGGCATCGGCGTCGACCGCAGCGTGGCGACCGGCACCGGGTACGCGGGGCAGTACGCCAAGGCGTGGGCCGAGGTGTACGAGTCACCGGAGACCTGCCCGGACGAGCTGCTGCTGTTCTTCCACCACGTGTCCTACGGGCACACGCTTCGGAGTGGGAAGACGGTGATCCAGCACATGTACGACACCCACTTCGAAGGCGTGGAAGAGGTGGAGGAGGCCCGGGAGGTGTGGGCTTCGCTGGCCGGGCTCATGGACCCGGCGCGCCACGCGCGGGTGGCGGAGCGGTTCGAGGAGCAGCTCCGCAGCGCCCGCGAGTGGCGCGATCAGATCAACAGCTACTTCTTGCGCAAGTCGGGTGTGCCCGACGCACATGGGCGGCGCATCTACTGAACCTGCAGGATCGCCGTGCCGAGCGGGTCGAGGGTCAGGGGTTCGCCCTCCTCGACCCGTTTGCCGGTGAGCAGGTCGGTGGCGGTGGTGTGGGCGGTCAGGGGGGCGGGTTCGAGGGTGTGGTTGAGGAGGAAGAGGAGGCTGGTCCCGTCCGGGGAGACCCGGGTCGCGGTCTCCAGCGCGGGGTGGTCCGCGTACGGGCCGAGCAGGTCGTGGCGAGCCAGGATCCGGCGGACCACCCGGTCGACGCCGGGCTGGTCGAGGGCGGTGGCGACGTACCACCCCTCGCCCTGCCCGTAGGCGTGCCGGGTCACGGCCGGCGTGCCCGCGTAGAAATCCGCGCCGTACGTGCCGACTGTCTCAGCACCGCACGGCAGCACGATCTCGAAGACCAGGCGTGCCTCGCAGGTCAGCTCCCCCAGCTGGACCGGTTGCACGACGTCCCTCGGCCGGGAGTCCCACTCGTTGACGCGGACCCCCATGAGCGGGCCGAACGGGCCGGGAACATCGGCGAGAAAGGCTCGGTCGTGTTCGTCGACGCGGCCCGAGAGGAAGGTCGTCAGGACCGTCCCGCCGCGCGCGGCGACGGCCTCCAAGCGGCCGGCGAGGTTGCCCTTGACCATATGCAGGACGGGGGCCAACACCACGTCGTACGCGGTGAGGTCGGCCGTGACCGGGACGACGTCCAGGTCCGCGCCTGCCTCGCGGGCGGCCCGGTAGTAGGCGTGGACCACCTCCTGGTACTTGACCAGTCGAGAGGGACCGTCGGAGATCTCCAGGGCCCACCAGCTGTCCCAGTCGAAGAGCAGGGCGGTGCGGGCCGGAGTGCGGGCGCCCAGGGTCGCGTCCCCAAGGGCCTCCAACTCCCGTCCCAGATCAGCCACTTCACGGAACACCCGCGTGTCGTCCCGGCCCGCGTGACCGATGACCGCACCGTGGTACTTCTCGCAGGCGCCGCGGGATGCGCGCATCTGGAAGTAGAGGGCCGCGTCGGCGCCGTGGGCGATGGCCTGGAACGTGGCGAGGCGGAGTTCGCCCGGGCGGCGCAGGGGATTGACGTCACGGCAGGCCGTAGTGGACGGGGTCTGCTCCATCAGCCAGAAGGGGGCGCCGCCCTTGAGGCCGCGCATCAGGTCGTGGGCGAGGGCCGGCCAGGTGGGCGGGGCGTCGAGGGGCGGGTAGCTGTCCCAGGAGGCGAAGTCGAGGTGGGGCGCCCAGCGGTGGTAGTCGAGGGGGCGAAACATGCCCATGAAGTTGGTGGTGACCGGCGTGTCCGGGTCATGGGCACGGATCACCTCCTTCTCGGCGAGGAAGCAGCCGAGGAGGGCGTCGGTGGTGAAGCGGAAGTAGTCGAGGGTGATGCCCTGGAAGGCGGTGTGGTCGGGGCCGCGCCAGTGCTCGGTGAGGGCGCTGGGGGGCTCGATCTGGTCCCAGTCGGTGTAGCGGTGGGACCAGAAGGTCGTCCACCAGGCGTCGTTGAGGGCATCGAGGGTGACGTACTTGGCCCGGAGCCATTCCCGGAACGCCTCGGCACACAGGTCGCAGTAACAGGCCCCGCCGTACTCGTTGTTGATGTGCCAGGCGAGCAGCGCCGGGTGGTCCGCGTAGCGTTCGGCGAGGCGGGCGGCCATCGCCGTGGCGTGCTCGCGGTACGCCGGCGAGCTGGGGCAGAAGTTGTGGCGCTGGCCGTAGCGGTGGCGGCGGCCCTCGAAGTCGGTGCGGTTGACCTCGGGGTGTCGCTTGGCGAGCCAGGGTGGGAGGGCCGCGGTGCCGGTGGCCAGGCAGATGCGGCGGTTCTCGGCGGCGGCGCGGTCGAGGATGCGGTCGAGGACCGTGAAGTCGTAGGTGCCTGGCGCCGGTTGGGTGAGGGACCAGGTGAAGACGCCGACCGTGAGGGTGTCGATGCGGGCCTGGGTGAACAGGCGGTGGTCGTCGTCCCAGACCGGCTGCGGCCACTGTTCGGGGTTGTGGTCGCCGCCGTACGGGATCCTCGGGGTGCGCGGCGCGGTCATGCGGTGAAGTCCTCCTGGGTCTCGGCGATCACCGGGCGGCTGCTGCGCAGCAGGGAGAGCAGCAGTGGGGCGGCCAGCAGGGCGGGCAGGGCCTCGGTCAGCAGGGCGGTCGACGCGGCCGTCAGCAGGAGCAGGGAGGCGGCGCCGAGGGTGGCGCGGCCGTGCCGGAAGAGGAAGTACGCGGCGAGGCGGGCGGTGTCGCGGCCGCGGAAGGCGAACAGCGAGGTGAGGATCAGCGCGTGCGCGCCCCACAGCAGGGAGCCGGCGCCGATCACGCCGAGCAGCACCGCCCACCAGCCGGGCAGGCCGGTGGCGGAGAAGTGGGTGAGGGTGAAGGCGATGACGGTCAGCCAGGCGAGCAGCGGCGTCCAGAGCTTCAGCGCCGGGAGGGCGTTGAGCCGCCAGCCGCGGGCGTAGGCGCGGGCCGGGTGCAGATCGGTGAGGTCACCGGTGCGGTGGTGCAGGGCGTGGACGGCGGCGGACAGGGCGGGGCCCAGCGGCAGCAGGCATACGGCGGCCAGGGGCAGGTTGGCCGGGTCGGGGCCGAGGAGGAGCAGGCCGGCGAGTCCGGGCGATGCGGCCAGGAGCAGCAGGGCCTCGACGGTGACCAGGGTGTGGATCAGGGCGGCGGCGCGGGAGAGGACTCCGGCGCCGAAGTCGGCCGTACGGACGCCGCTGCTCACCCGTTCTCCTTCTCGAAGCGTTCCCTCGCCTTGTTGTGCAGGTCGACGAGCCGGTCCATGTTCTTGGCCTTCGACTCGGCGACGTAGTCGTCCCATTCGGACAGCGGGCGCTTGCCGAGGACGAACTTGAGGGTGTTCTGGATGGCGTGGTCCTTGAGCGGGGTGTCCCAGAGCGTCGCCTGCTCCTGCTCCATGGACTGCAGCGGGTGCGCCGGGTCGATCGGGAGCTGTTCGCGCTGGGCCATGGCGTCCTGGAACTTCTTCTCGTCCGGGCTGAAGTTGGAGGAGACGAGGGCCCAGCTGCCGCCGTAGGTGAAGACGCCGTTGAAGAAGCCGTAGTCCTTCTGGAGGTCCTTCGGGGCGTCCGGGTCGGAGCCCATCAGGGAGATGCCGGGCTTCAGCCGGTAGGTGTCGCCGGACTCGGTGTAGGTGACGCCCTGGACGCCCCACTTGCAGAACTTCTGGCCCTCGTCGGAGTACCAGAGCCAGTCCACGAACTGCATCATCGCGACGAAGGTGTCGCTCTTGAGGGCCTCGCTGGAGATCATGACGCCGTTCTCCAGCCGGGCTCCGCCGAGCACCACCGGGCCCGCCGGGCCGAGCGGCACCGGCACCATCTCGATCTTCGCGCCCTTGACCTGCTTCTGCAGGTTGTAGCGGTAGTTCTGCACCAGTTCCTGCGGGTTGGCGCTGATGACATAGGACTTCTCGGCCAGCAGCTTCTGCACCGCCTGGTCGTCCTGCTGGGTGAAGCTCTCCGGGTCGAGGAGCTTCTCGGCGACGAGCTTGCGCAGGTACTCGATCATCTGCCGGTAGCTGTCCTGGGTGGCGGTGAAGACGAACTTCTGCGCCTTGGAGTCGAAGGAGATGTTGTCGTACGTCCAGCCCGACTTGACCCCGTACGCCTGGCCGAGGTAGCTGAACAGCGCGCCGCACGGGAAGGGGGTGTTGGTGCTCCAGCGGTCGGTCCAGGGGTATTTGTCGGGATACTCGGCCTTGAGTGCCTTGAGGACGTCGTACACCTCGTCCCAGCTGGTGGGCAGGGTCAGTCCGTGCTTGTCGAGGACGTCCGTGCGGAAGGACAGCGAGTAGCCGGGCTTGACCTTCTCGTGCAGACCGGGCAGCAGGTAGTACTTGCCGTCGGACTGGCGTATGGAGTCGAGCTCGGGCTCGAGCTTCCATCTCTTCACCTTGTCCTGGAAGTTGGGCATGAGGTGCACGTAGTCGCTGACGGCGAGGATCGCGCCGGACGACACGAAGGCGACCTCGGAGGGGTGGTAGGTCTTGGGGATCAGGAAAGGGGCGTCGCCCGCGCCGATGAGGACGCTGCGCTTCTTCTCGTAGTCCGCCAGCGGGACGTCGACGGGCTTGAGGGTGACGCCGGTGCGCTTGGTGACCTCCTTCCAGAACAGCCAGCCGCTCTTCGTCGGGTAGACGGGGTTGTTGTTGTGCAGCAGCGAGAAGGAGAGCGGCTTCGCGGCCTTGAACCGCTGTCCGGCGCGGTACTCCTTCATCGCGCCGTTCTGCTTCTTCGACAGGTCCTTCGAGTCCCCGCCGTCGTCGCCGCTGCCGCAGCCTGTGAGGGTGGCGAGGCCGATGAAACCGGCGGCGGCGAGGATCTGGCGCCGCGACAGCTGTCCTGCGTTCTTCACGGACACTCCTTTGTTCCGTAAGTGAGTTGACGTTCCCGTCGGCTCCCCCGCCGGTCAGCCCTTGACCGCGCCGAGCATCACGCCCGAGACGAAGTAGCGCTGGACGAAGGGGTACACGCAGAGGATCGGCAGCGCGGTGAGCACGATGGTGACCGCCTGGATGTTCGCCCCGACCTGGCTCAGCTGCTCCGTGCCGGCACCGGCGTTGGAGCCTCCGGTGGCGCCCTGGATGAGGTTGCGCAGATAGACGGTGACCGGCATGAGGTCGGTCTGGTCCATGTAGAGGAACGCGCTGAACCAGGAGTTCCAGAACGACACCGAGTAGAAGAGCACCATCGTCGCGACGACCGCCTTGGACAGCGGCAGCACGATCCGCAGCAGGATGCCGTAAGTACTCAGCCCGTCGATCTGCGCGGCCTCCTCCAGCTCGGTCGGCAGGCTCTCGAAGAAGGCCTTCATCACCAGCAGGTTGAACACGCTGATCGCGTTGGGCAGGGCGATCGCCCACACGCTGTTCTTCAGGCCGAGGCTGGTGATCAGGACGTAGTTGGGGATCAGACCGCCGGTGAAGAACATGGTGAACACGGCGATGCCGACGAGTGCCGTGCGGCCCTTGAGGTGCTTCTTCGACAGGACGTAGGCGTAACAGGTCGTCAGCACCATGGCGACGGCGGTCGCCACGACCGTGTAGAGCACGGTGTTGCCGTAGTTGCGCCAGAACATGGAGTCCTGGAACACGATCTTGTACGTGGTGAGGTTGAACCCCTTGGGCCACAGGGTGACTTCACCGGCGCGGATCTGACGCTCCCCGCTGAAGGACCGGGCGACGATGTTGAGGAAGGGGTACAAGGTCACAACCACGACGAGGGCGAGGATCACCCCGTTGACGCCCTGGAAGACACGGTAGGAACGACTCGGCTTCACCACAGGCTGGTCCCCACTGTGCGGCGCGAGAGCTGGTTGGCGGACGTGATCAGGACCAGGCCGATGATCGCCTCGAACAGGCCGATGGCGGCGGCGTAGCTGAAGCTGTTGGACTCCACACCGGTCCGGTAGACGTACGTGGAGATCACGTCGGAGGTCTGGTACGTCAGCGGGTTGTACAGCAGCAGCACCTTCTCGAACCCGACGGCCAGGAAGGTGCCGACGTTGAGGATCAGCAGCGTGATCATGGTGGGCCGGATGCCGGGCAGGGTGACGTGCCAGATCTGCTGCCAGCGGTTGGCGCCGTCGATGCGGGCGGCCTCGTACAGGTCCTCGTCGATGGTGGTGAGCGCGGCGAGGTAGAGGATCGTGCCCCAGCCGGCGGTCTGCCAGATCTCCGAGCCGACGTAGACGGTGCGGAACCACTCGGGTTCCTGGATGAAGCGGATCGGGTCGTGGCCCAGCCAGCCCAGTACGTGGTTGATCGGGCCGTCGGTGGCGAGCATCTGCATCGTGATGCCCGCGACGATCACGATCGACAGGAAGTGCGGCAGATACGACACCGACTGCACGAATCGTTTCAGCGATCGGCGGCGCACCTCGTTGAGCAGCAACGCCAGCACGATCGGGATCGGGAAGCAGAAGACCAGCGTCAGTCCGCCGAGCCACAGAGTGTTGCGGAACACCTGCCAGAAGGTGGGGTCGCTGAGGAACATCTCGACATAGCGCAGCCCCACCCAGTCCTCGCCGAACATCGACCCGCCCGGCTCGAAGCGCCGGAAGGCGATCACGTTGCCGATCATCGGCAGATAGCGGAAGACCAGGAAGAACAGCAGCGGCAGCAGGGCCAGCGAGTACAACTGCCAGTCCCGGCGCAGCGCCCGCCGCCAGCCGGTGCGCGTCGGCGTCCGGCTCCGCCGGGGTGGGGTCTTCGTCGGCGGCGGGTCCTGTGTGCCAGGCGGTGGAGCCGATGTGGTGGAGGTGCTCATACGGTGGGCCTCCCGGTGGCACCGAAAGTTTCGGAGTCGTACCGGCAACTTTGCGGCGAGGTTAGGGGCGGGTGTAATGGCTGTCAATGGGACTGACAGGGAAGGCGAGTTGGGGAGGCTGGTACCGGGAGGAGCCCGGGGCTACGAAACATTCAGATCTACAAGCGCAACAATCGGAGGCAGTTGGTGCCCGCGTTCGACCTGCCCTTGGCGGAGCTGGAGCGCTACCGCCCGGACCCCCAGGAGCCCGCCGACTTCGACGAGTTCTGGCACGACACCCTCAAGGAGGCGGCCCAGCCGGAGGTGTTGGTGTCGGCGCACCCGGTGCGGACCGGACTACGGCTGACCGAGACCTGGGACGTGACCTTCCGCGGGTTCGCCGGCGACCCGGTGCGGGCCTGGTTCAGCAGACCGGCCGGGGTGCGCGATCCGCTGCCCGCCGTCGTCGAGTACGCCGGGTACGGCCGTGGCCGAGGTCTCCCCCACGAGCGGCTCACCTGGGTGAACGCCGGATACGCGCATCTGCTGATGGACAACAGGGGCCAGGGCGACCAGTACGGCAACGGCGGCGCCACCCCGGACCCGCACGCCACGGCACCGGGCGGCCCGGGCCCGGCGGTACGCGGGCTGCTGTCGCCCCACGACCACCACTACCGCCGCCTGATCACGGACGCGGTAAGAGCCGTCACGGCCGTGCGGGCCCTGCCCGGGGTGGACGCCGCGCGCATCGCGGCCGTCGGCAACAGCCAGGGCGGCGGGCTCGCCCTCGCCGTCGCCGGCCTCGTCCCCGACCTCGCCGCGCTCCTCGCCACCGCCCCGTTCCTGTGCGGCATCCGGCGCGCACTCGACCTCACGGACGCCGGGCCGTACGGCGAGATCGCCGCGTACCTGGCCGTGCACCGGGGCGCCGAGCGCGCCGCGTACGACACCCTCTCCTACCTGGAGGGGATCGCCTTCGCCCGGCGCGCCCACGCACCGGCCCACTTCGGGATCGGCCTGCGCGACACGGTGTGCCCGCCCAGCGGGGCGTACGGCGCCGCCAACCGCTATGCGGAACTGTCGGGCGCCGCTCCCCGCAAGGAGGTCCACGCCTATCCGTTCAACGGCCACGAGGGCGGCGACGCCGTGCACGTCCGTCGCCAACTGGACTGGCTGTGCGACGTGTTGGACTTCAGCCCACGGTCGGGGTGATCCCGGGCGTCCCGAGCCGCTCGCCCTCGCGGAAGGACGGCGGCGCGTCGGACGCTCCCCATGCCGGGTCGGCCGTACGGGAGAGGGAGTAGTCCAGTCGGCCGCCGTCCCGCACAAGGGACGCCGGGAGCCAAGGGCGGTCGCTCGTGCGGCCGTTCACCTTCAGGGAGTGGATGTACGGCGCGTCGGCGGCGGCGCCCTTCGCGTGGACGGAGATGTCGTTCCCGTACGGCCGCTCGATCTCGACGCGCGGGAACAGCGGTGAGGCGAGGACCAGTTCGGCGCGGGACGGCACCTGCGGATACATGCCGAGCGCGGAGAAGACGTACCAGGACGACATGGCGCCGAGGTCGTCGTTGCCGGGAATGCCACCGGGCCCGGCGGACCACAGCGCGCGCATCGCGGCCCGGACCGTCTGCTGTGTCTTGTACGGGGCGCCCGCGTAGTCATAGAGGTACGGCACGTTGATGGACGGCTCGTTGTCCAGCTCCGCCTTCTCGCCGCCGCTGCCGGTGAAGGCCCAGCTGCCGTCTGCGTGATGGAAGAAGGCGTCGAGGCGGTCCACCGCCTTGCCGGGACCGCCCATCGCCGCGAACAGGCCCGCCGGGTTGTGCTGGACCATCCAGGTGTACTGGGCCGCCGTCCCCTCCACGAACCCGTCGCCGGTGGCCGGGGTGAAGCCGGGGACCCAGCTGCCGTCGGCCGTGCGGTCGGCGATGTAGCCGGCGGTCGGGGTGGCGGCGGCGTTGAAGTTGTTCCGCCACCACTGGGAGCGGCGGGCGAAGGTCGTCGCCGTGGCCTTCTGCCCCGCCTCGGCGGCGAGTCGGGAGAGGGCGAAGTCCGCGCCGGACATCTCAAGGGTCTCGGCGGCACCGCCCCACGCGTTCGACACGGACGGCATGTAGTGGTGCCGCAAGTACTGGTCCAGGGAGGGGCGTTGACCGACGGACAGCACCGGCCTCCCGGTCGGCGACAGGTCCTTGTCGGTGGGCGCGGTCGCGGCCCGGACCAGCGAGGCCAGCGCACCGCGCAGGTCGAAGTCCGTCCCGCCGAAGGCGTGGATGCCGGCCAGGGCGATGGGGGACGGATCCCCGTTCATGACGTGGGTGCCGCTCGCGCCGTGCAGCCAGCGGTCCCAGACGCCGCCGTTCTGCTCCGCCAGTTCGTACAGGGACTGGGCGATGTCCGAGCCGACGCGCGGGTTCAGCAGGGTGAGCAGCTGGACCTGGTCGCGGTAGACGTCCCAGCCGGAGAAGGTGCCGTACTGGGCCCGATGGCCGCGGCTGACGGTGTGGATCCTGCCGTCGGGGCCGCGGTATCGGCGGTCGGCGTCGCTGATGACGTTCGGGTGGAGGAGGGAGTGGTAGAGCGCGGTGTAGAAGGTGGTCCGCTCGGCATGGGTGCCACCGCCGACCCGGATCGCGGACAGGCGGTCGCGCCAGGCGCGGCGGGCGGCGTCCCGTACGGCGTCGAAGGAGCGGTGCGGCGGGTTCTCCGCCGCCAGGTTGGCCTCGGCGCCGGTCCGGCTGACGTACGAGATGCCGACCTTGACGTTCACCGGGCCGGTGCCGGGCGCGAACTCGACGTATCCGCCCGCGCCTTTGCCGGCCACGGGCCGCCCGCCGTCGGCGTACCCGCCGGTGCCGCCGCTCACTGCTGTGGACCCCGGGCTGAGCCGGTCGTCGCGCCAGGTGCCGGTGGCCTTGAAGGCGCGGTCGAAACGGGCGGCGAAGTGAAGGGTGTAGTAGGAGCGCCGGCCCTCGGGGTCGAGGTACCCGCAGAAGTTCCCGGAGGTGACCGACCCCGTGATCGTGCGTCTCGCCGGATCGATCCGCACCGTCGAACCCGTCGACCCCACCTCGGAGTTGGCGGTCCTGACGAGCAGCGAGGCGGGTTTCCCGGCCGGGTAGGTGAAGCGCGCCGAGCCGGTGCGGGCGGTCGCCGTGAGGTCGGCGGTGACGCCGGACGCGAGGCGGACCCGGTAGCGGCCGGGCTCGGCGTTCTCGTCGGCGTGGCGGAAGCCGGAGGCGTAGACGGCGTCCTCGGTGTCGCTCGCGGGTGACGTGGTGACCGCACCGGCGTACGGGAAGAGCGGGATGTCACCGCTGCCGCCGGCACAGCCGGTGCCGGACATGTGGGTGAGGCTGAAGCCCCGGATGCGGGTGGCGTCGTAGTGGTAGCCGCCGGGTGCGGCCGTGCGCGTGGCGTCGCCGCGGGTGTTCTCGGGGCTGAAGGAGAGCATGCCGAACGGGACGACGGCGCCCGGGAAGACGTTGCCGCCGTTCCTGGTGCCGATGAGCGGGTCGACGTACGGCGTGGGATCGTCGACGAGTTCCGGCGGGGCTGCGGCGGGCGCCGCGTGGGCGGTTGTGGTGGCGGTGACCAGGAGTGCGCCGGTCGACAGCAGGGACATGAGCCTTGTCGCCAGGCTTGGACGGAAACGCATGACGCGGCGATACCACGCACGCGCGCGTGCCGACGTCGGGGCACGGCGGGCGCGGCCGCCGGTTCACCCGTACGGGGAGTGAGCCGACCGGATCGGCCGGATGTCCAACTGGCTTGACGGTGTTGTCCGTTGAGGCGGTAGAGTCGTGAGGAGACTGTGCGACAACGTTGTCGCACCTCACGGCCTCACGTCGGAACAAGCCACTCCCCAACCGGACGGTCCTCTCTCCCCCCTCGGGTCCGTCCGGCTCGCGGACCCGGTGGACGACGGCTCAACGCCCACCGGGTCCGCTCGAGGACGGACACGTCACGCCGTGGCGGTCACCTCCACGGAGAGGTCGTTGTCGACCGTGTAGTAGGGACGTACGACGACCGCGCCGACCTCGGCCGCCGGCCAGACGAAGATCTCCTTGCGGTCCGCGATGTCGTCGAACAGGCGGCCGAGTCGGATCGGCGAGGCTGTGGCGTCGGGTCGAGGCTGGACGGAGAGGTCCCAGACGCGGCTTCCGGCGCCGTGGTCGGCGGCCAGCTCCTCGTAGTCCACGGTGAAGGAGAACACCCGGGCGTCGCTCCCGGCCCGCGGTTGCAGGGTCTGTGGTTCCAGGGTCTGTGGCTCCGGGATCCGTGGTTCCAGGGTCCGTACGACGCCGTTCCCGCCCCGCGGACGCAGTCGTACGGCGGCCCCGACGGCGAGCGTGGTGCCGTGCAGCCTGGCCCTGACCGTCATCGTCCGGTCCGTGACCTCGATGCCCTCGACCTCCGCATGGGCGGTGCGCAGCCAGGCCCGCACCGCGAGGTAGCCGTCCTTGGTGATGTACGGCACCCGTACGGCGACCGGTGACGGCCAGTCACGGGCCTGTCCGTCGACGAGGGCCCGCAGATCACGCAGACCGGGGCGGACGCGCTGTCGTGCCGCTCCGGGTTCGGGAAGGAGGTACACGTCCCACCGGCCCTCGGCGAGGGCGGGCTCCGGCTCCAGGACGGCACTCAGGCGACCGTCGCCCACGGGCTCCAGGTCGAGGGCGTGCAGGACCTTCTCGGGCTGCCCCTTCTTGGGGCGCAGCCGCAGCAGCAACTGGGACGGCCGGGAGCCGAGAGCGGCCGCCGGCGACCGGAAGGTGAACGCGATCCGGCCGGCCGCGTCGATCGTGCAGTCGGCACGGAGGTGCGCGTCACGCGTCGCGCCGGGTTCCGTGGTCATCGCCGTCCCCTCCGTACCGTGCGCAGCGCGCGGGCGGCCGCGGCGTGCGCGGTGTCGCGCGCGGCGAAGCCCTGGCTCACCAGGGCGTTGCGTATTCGGCCGCGTTCCGGGGTGATCCGTCGCCCGGACCGGCGGGCCGACATCGCCTCGTCCATCAGGCGTTCGGCATGCTCCACGACCGGGACGGGGGCGAACCGTCGCGCGTTCGCCATGGCCGTACGGCCCATCCGCCGGCGTCGCTCGTCGTCTCGGACGAGGTCCAGCAGTGCGGCGCCGAGCGCGTCGCGGTCCCCGACGGGGACCAGCCGTCCGTCGACCCCGTTCTCGATGATCTCGCCGGGTCCGTACGGGCAGTCGGTGCTCACGACCGGCAGGCCGCAGCGCATCGCCTCGACGATGGTCATGCCGAACGGCTCGAAGTTCGACGCGGCCGCGCCGATCGAGCCCTTGACCCACTCCGCCTCCATGGGGGCGGCGGCACCCATCAGGAAGACGTTCTCGTACAGGCCGAGGCGGTGGATGAGCTGCCGCAGTCGGTCCTGTTCCTCCCCCTTGCCGTAGATGCGCAGCTGCCAGTCGGGGTGTTCGGCGGCGACCAGGGCGAACGCCTCGATGAGCAGGTCGTACCGCTTCACCGGGACGAGTCGTCCCGCCGCGACCACGATCCTGGCGGTGCCGTCCGCGGCGGGCAGCACCGGATCGGGGACGCTGTTCGGGAGTGCCTCCACCCGGACCCCGGGCAGCCGCATCCTGCGCCGGTACGCGGCGGCGTCCGCCTCCGTGACCGTGGTGAGCACGTCGAGCCGGCGGTAGGCCCGGCGCAGCGCGGTGCGCAGCCGGGGCGGATGGTTGCCGAGGGTGAGGTGCTCCTGCCCGATGCGTACGACGTGCTCCGGTGCCTGCAGTGCCAGGTGCACGTTGAGTCCCGGCCGGGTGCCGATGACGACGTCGGCGTCGATCGCGGCCAGACACTCGCCGATCCGCTGGTCGGTCAGCTCGCTGTACTGCTGGTGGCGGTACTCGGCGACCGGAAACACTCTTGCCGGTCTCAGATGCAGGGGATGTTCCTTCTCGTGCCGCAGGTCCACCAGTGGTCGTAAGGAAACCTTCGGGTCCAGCGTGAAGTTGGGGCGCTCCCGGTGCCGCAGCACGGAGACGATCTCCACCTCGTGCCGCTCCGCCAGCGCCTGGGCCAGGTTGAACGTGGTGGTGATCGTGCCTCCGATGCCGTAGGCGTTGTGCAGCAAGAAACTGATCTTCATATGGGCTAGACCACGGCGAACCCCCTTACAGTTGCCTGCCGTTACCAGTTCGTTCTCCTGTCAATCACTCTGTCGACAGACTGCGGACCCGGCGGGCGAGGCCCGACGCCCACCGGGTCCGCCGCGGACGGCGGTTCAGCCCACCCGGCAGGGCAGGGTCGCCGTACTGTCGCCGCCGGAGCCTGAGACGACGTAGCCGAACGTCGCGCTCTCCCCCGGATCGAGGGACCCGTTCCAGTCGGCGTTGTGGACCATCACGGCCTGGCCGTTGTAGGTCGCGTTGCCGCTCCAGAGGCTCTCCACCTTCTGGCCGGCGGGGAGGGTCCAGTCGACCATCCAGCCGAGCATCGGGACGTCGCCGGTGTTGGTGACGGTCACCTCGGACTGGTAGCCGCCGGACCAACTGCCGGTCGTGCGGCGGGCGGCGGAGCACTCGCCGGGCACCGGGTCGGTCGGGTTGCCGGGCTCCTTGATGCCGGTCACCTCGCCGTTGCCGCCGTCGAAGACGATGTCGGAGCAGGAGTAGAAGGTTTCCTGACTGTCGGAGCGCTGCCAGACCATGTAGACGATGTGGCGGCCCGACTTGTTGTCAGGAAGCTTTCCTGTCCAGGAGTAGTTGGCCTCGACCGTGCCCGGGGAGCCGTTGAGCGGCGGGTGGTCGACCGAGAGGAAGGGCTGCTCCTCCATGTCGTCCCAGGTGAGGGTCTGCTTCGGGTCGAAGCCGTCCTTGGTGATGTACACGTAGAACCAACCCGGGTGCGCGGCCCAGGCGTTGTACGAGAAGTCGACCGTCGCACCCGAGGTGAGATGGGTGAGCGGCCAGTCGTCGCGCGGCACGTTGAAGCCGGTGAAGTTGGTGTTGCCGCCGCTGCACAGCTCGCCGTCGGGCACGAAGCCGCGGGTGCGGCCGGCGCCGTCGGAGCGGAGCACCGAGAACCAGTTGTAGAACGGCGTTGTGCCGCTGATCTGTTGGGCCGCCTTGCAGGCGGGGTTGACCGGCTTGATCTCACCGGTGTCGGTCAGACCGTCCTGCCAGCACAGGAAGGTACGGCTGCCGGGCTTCATGGGGGTGCCGTGGGCCTCCGCCTCGCTGCCGGCGCTCATGACGAGGGCCACGGCCGGGATGGTCGCGAGCAGGGAGACCAGGACGAGGAAGAGGGCTCTGGCTCGGGTCGGGAGCGTTAATCGGCGAGGCGGGAGCGTGCCCGCGTCGGATGATTTTGTCAGGATCATGACAGACGGATCCGTTTCCTTCAGGTACGGGCTGTGCGGATGCGTGCGTACGGGTGCGGAGGTGCGGGTGCCGCTGCGCGGTGCAGCCGTGCGGATGCACCGGCGCGGATGCGGATGCGGTGCGGCCGGGTGAGGTGGGAGCGGCGCACAGGCGGGTTCCGGTCCACCGTATGGGAGCGCTCCCACCCTCCCCTTGTTTCGGAAAGTAGCGCCGAGTGGCGCGGATGTAAACGGCTGACGCACGAGGCGCCACAGGCCTACGGGACGGGCTGCCGCCCGTCAGCGGTTACCGGCGAGCGTCCGCGGGGATCGCGCCGGTGCTGGAGCGGACGGGCCCGACAGGGTGTCCAGTGGCGGCGGTTCGGCGTCCACGGGCGGCAGTTCGATCGTGAACTCCGTGCGTCCGGGCTCGCTCTCGACGTCGATACGGCCGCCGTGCGCGGAGACGATCGCCGCCACGATGGCGAGACCCAGACCGGATCCCCCGTCGTGCGGGCCGCTGCGGGCGCGGGAGGCGTCGGCGCGGGTGAAGCGTTCGAAGACGGTGGGGAGGAAGGCGGGCGGGATGCCCGGGCCGTTGTCGCGGATGCGGATCACGATGCCGGAGCCGTCCCCCGTCTCACCGGATCGGTTCCCCGTGTCCCCCGATCCGTTACCCGCCTTCACCGATCCGTTCCCCGTATCCCCCGATCCGCTCCCCGCTTTCACCGTGGCCACGACCTTCGTGCCGGCCGGGGTGTGCACCCGCGCGTTGGCCAGGAGGTTGGCGACCACCTGGTGGAGGCGGGCCTCGTCGCCGAGGACCGACGGGGCGGCGTCGAGGGACAGTTCGAGCTGCCAGTCGTGCGTTCCGCCCGCCGCCCGCGCGTCCCAGACCGCCTCGGCGACCAGCCTGGCCATGTCCACCTCGGCGGAGTGCAGCGGGCGTCCCTCGTCCAGGCGGGCCAGCAGGAGCAGATCCTCGACCAGGCCGGTCATACGGGCGGACTCGGCGGAGACGCGACGCCAGGCGAGCCCCGGCTCGATCCGGTCGGTGCCGCGGCTCATGAGTTCGGCGTAGCCGGCGATCGAGGTGAGCGGGGTGCGCAGTTCGTGGCCGGCGTCGGAGAGGAAGCGGCGCATGCGCTCCTCGCTGTGCCGGCGGGCGGTGAGCGAGGACTCGACGTGGTCGATCATGCGGTTGAGCGCGGCGCCGACCTGGCCGGTCTCGCTGGCGGGGTCGGTGTCCCGGGCCGGGACCCGGGTGAGGCCGGTGACCTCGCCGCGGTCGAGCGGCGCGCGGGAGACCTCGGCCGCGGCGGCGGCGACCCGGCCGAGGGGGCGCAGTTGGCGTCGTACGACCACGGCACAGACACCGCCCGCCACGGCGAGACCGGCCACCGCCACGGCGGCCTCGGCGACGACCAGTCCGCCGATCATGCGCTGGACGTCGCCCATGGGCAGCCCGGTGAGGACCTGGACGCCGCCCTTCTCGACCGCGGCGAGCCGATAGGTGCCCAGGCCCGGGACGGTCCGGGTGTGCCGGGAGCCGTCCGTCGCGATGTCCGCCAGGGCGGCGGTCTGCTCGGCGGTGAGCGCCTTCGGTGCGGCGTCCCGGCCGACGACCTCGGCGGCGACGATCGTGCCGTCCTCGTCGAGGCGGGCGGCGAGCAGGCCGACGGGGTGGCCGTTCTCGTTGAGGAAGCCCAGGTCGTCCTCGATCTCCGGGTGCAGCGAGGCACCACCCAGGCTGCGCGAGGCGGCGTCGGCGACCCGGCCGTCCAGGTCGCCCATCAGATGGGCGCGTTGGACGAAGGCCGTCGTGAGCGCCATGGCGGCGCACACGGTGACGAGGGTGAGGCCGATGAACACGAGCAGGCGCGTGCGTAGGGAGCGCATGGAGCGAAGGGGCCGTCGAGTGCTCATCTCCCGTCCTCCACCGGCCTGATGGCGTGGCCGAGCCCGTGCACGGTGCGGATCATCGGTGCCCCGCCGTGGTCGATCTTGCGGCGGAGTTGGTGGCGTAGTCGTCGGCGCCGGCGCCGAGGTCGCCGAGCCGGTGCTTCAGGGCGTCGTCGACGAGGAGCACACGGACGCGGCCGTTGCGGAACCCTGCGGTGCCAGTCATGTCCCGATCCTGTCCCCGTCCGCTGAGGGAACCCTGTGTTCCACCTGAGGGTGGGTGATGACCTGGGGTTTCCGGGCGCCGGCACGGCGAAGGGCCGCACCCCCGCTCACCGGGAGTGCGGCCCTCGACCGCCGTGCCGTACCGCTTGCTTGACCGCTTACTTGCGGATCAGGCTGCGCAGCACGTACTGCATGATGCCGCCGTTGCGGTAGTAGTCGGCCTCACCGGGGGTGTCGATGCGGACGACCGCGTCGAACTCGACACCGGTGTCGGTGGTGACCTTCACCGTGCTCGGGGTGGTGCCCTCGTTGAGCTCGGTGATGCCCGAAATGGAGAAGGTCTCCTCGCCGGTCAGGCCGAGCGAGTCGGCCGACTGGCCCGCCGGGAACTGCAGCGGCAGGACACCCATGCCGATGAGGTTCGAGCGGTGGATGCGCTCGTACGACTCGGTGATGACGGCCTTGACGCCGAGCAGGGCCGTGCCCTTGGCCGCCCAGTCACGGGACGAGCCGGAGCCGTACTCCTTGCCGCCCAGGATGACCAGCGGGGTGCCGGCGGCCTGGTAGTTCTGCGAGGCGTCGTAGATGAAGGAGACCGGGCCGTCGGCCTGGGTGAAGTCGCGGGTGTAGCCGCCCTCGGTGCCCGGCGCGATCTGGTTGCGCAGGCGGATGTTGGCGAACGTGCCGCGGATCATGACCTCGTGGTTACCGCGGCGCGAGCCGTAGGAGTTGAAGTCGCGACGCTCGACGCCGTGCTCCGTGAGGTACTTGCCGGCCGGGGTGTCGGCCTTGATGGCACCGGCGGGCGAGATGTGGTCGGTGGTGACCGAGTCGCCGAGCTTGGCCAGGACGCGGGCGCCGGAGATGTCGGAGACCGGGGTGATCTCCATCGTCATGCCCTCGAAGTACGGGGGCTTACGGACGTACGTCGACTCCGCGTCCCAGTCGAAGGTGTCACCGGTGGGGATCGACAGGGCCTGCCACTGGGCGTCGCCCGCGAAGACGTCCTGGTAGGACTTGGAGAACATGTCCTCGCCGATGGCGTTGGCGACGACGTCGTTGACCTCGGCCTCGGAGGGCCAGATGTCCTTCAGGTAGACGGCGTTGCCGTCCTGGTCGACACCGAGCGCGTCCTTGGTGATGTCCACCTTCATGGAGCCCGCGAGGGCGTACGCGACGACCAGCGGCGGGGAAGCCAGGTAGTTCATCTTGACGTCGGGGTTGATACGGCCCTCGAAGTTCCGGTTGCCGGAGAGGACCGAGGTGACCGCGAGGTCGTGGTCGTTGACGGCCTTGGAGACCTCCTCCGGCAGCGGGCCGGAGTTGCCGATGCAGGTGGTGCAGCCGTAGCCGACGAGGTTGAAGCCGACCTTGTCCAGGTACGGCGTCAGACCGGCCTTGTCGAAGTAGTCGGTGACGACCTTCGAACCCGGGGCGAGGGTGGTCTTGACCCACGGCTTGCGGGTCAGGCCCTTCTCCACGGCCTTCTTCGCGACGAGCGCGGCGGCGACCATGACGTACGGGTTGGAGGTGTTCGTGCAGGAGGTGATGGCCGCGACGGTGACCGCGCCGTGGTCGATCTCGTACGTCGAGCCGTCGGGGGCGGTCACGGTGACCGGGTTGGACGGGGCGCCGTTCGGGGCGACGGCCGGGGCGTCGGAGGCCGGGAAGGACTCCTTGCCCGACTCGTCGACGGAGTCGACGTAGTTGCGGACGTCCTGGGTGAACTGCTGGGCGGCGTTGGCGAGGACGATACGGTCCTGCGGACGCTTCGGGCCGGCGATCGACGGGACGACCGTCGACAGGTCCAGCTCCAGCTTCTCGGAGAAGTCCGGCTCGGCCTTCGGGTCCAGCCAGAGGCCCTGCTCCTTGGCGTACGCCTCGACGAGCGCGAGCTGCTGCTCGGAGCGGCCGGTGAGCTTGAGGTACTTGATGGTCTCGTCGTCGATCGGGAAGATCGCGGCGGTGGAGCCGAACTCCGGCGACATGTTGCCGATGGTGGCGCGGTTCGCCAGGGAGGTGGCGGCGACGCCCTCGCCGTAGAACTCGACGAACTTGCCGACGACGCCGTGCTTGCGCAGCATCTCGGTGATGGTGAGCACGAGGTCGGTGGCGGTGGTGCCGGTGGGCAGCTCACCGGTCAGCTTGAAGCCGACGACGCGCGGGATGAGCATGGAGACCGGCTGGCCGAGCATCGCGGCCTCGGCCTCGATGCCGCCGACGCCCCAGCCGAGCACGCCGAGGCCGTTGACCATGGTGGTGTGGGAGTCGGTGCCGACGAGGGTGTCGGGGTAGGCCTGGCCGTTACGGACCATGACCGTGCGGGCCAGGTGCTCGATGTTGACCTGGTGGACGATGCCGGTGCCCGGCGGGACGACCTTGAAGTCGTCGAAGGCGGTCTGGCCCCAGCGCAGGAACTGGTAGCGCTCCTTGTTGCGGCCGTACTCCAGGTCGACGTTCTGCTTGAAGGCGTCGTTCGTGCCGAACTTGTCGGCGATGACGGAGTGGTCGATGACCATCTCGGCCGGGGAGAGCGGGTTGACCTTCGCCGGGTCGCCGCCGAGCGCCTTGACGGCCTCACGCATGGTGGCGAGGTCCACGACACAGGGCACGCCGGTGAAGTCCTGCATGATCACGCGGGCCGGCGTGAACTGGATCTCCTGCGACGGCTGGGCCTGGGAGTCCCAGCTGCCGAGGGCGCGGATGTGGTCGGCGGTGATGTTCGCGCCGTCCTCGGTGCGGAGGAGGTTCTCCAGCAGCACCTTCAGGCTGTAGGGGAGGCGCGCGGCGCCCTCGACCTTGTCCAGCCGGAAGATCTCGTACGACTCGTCGCCCACCTGCAGCGTGCTGCGGGCGTCGAAGCTGTTCGCCGACACGACAGTCTCCTTCATTTCTGTGCGCTTACCACCGCATCCTGCCGCCACACCGTCTTGGCCGATCCGCTAAGGTAAGGCTAAGTTAGGCATGCCTTACTGCCAGACTGGCGACGGCGTGCGACTGCGGTACGCCTCGGCAGATATCTCGATGTCGAGATAACTCTAGTACATGGGGCCGGGATGGTCATGTCCCGGGGCTTCGACATGCCCCCTTTGCATGACCATGCGTCTTCATGCATACTCTTCCTATGTCCAAGGTCCTCACCTCCCTGCCCACCGGCGAGCGCGTCGGCATCGCCTTCTCGGGCGGTCTCGACACCTCCGTCGCGGTCGCCTGGATGCGCGACAAGGGCGCCGTCCCGTGCACCTACACCGCCGACATCGGCCAGTACGACGAGCCCGACATCGCCTCGGTGCCCGGCCGCGCCAAGACCTACGGCGCCGAGATCGCGCGCCTGGTCGACTGCCGTGCCGCCCTGGTCGAGGAGGGCCTGGCCGCGCTGACGTGCGGCGCGTTCCACATCCGTTCCGGCGGGCGGGCGTACTTCAACACCACGCCGCTGGGCCGCGCCGTCACCGGCACGCTGCTGGTGCGGGCGATGCTCGAGGACAACGTCCAGATCTGGGGCGACGGCTCGACCTACAAGGGCAACGACATCGAGCGGTTCTACCGCTACGGCCTGCTCGCCAACCCCCACCTGCGGATCTACAAGCCCTGGCTGGACGCGAACTTCGTGACCGAGCTCGGCGGCCGCAAGGAGATGTCGGAGTGGCTGGTCGCCCACGGCCTGCCCTACCGGGACGCCACGGAGAAGGCCTACTCCACCGACGCCAACATCTGGGGCGCCACCCACGAGGCCAAGACCCTGGAGCACCTGGACACCGGGATCGAGACCGTCGAGCCGATCATGGGCGTGCGGTTCTGGGACCCGTCCATCGAGATCGCCGCCGAGGACGTGACGATCGGCTTCGAGCAGGGCCGCCCGGTCACCATCAACGGCAAGGAGTTCGCCTCCCCCGTCGACCTGGTGATGGAGGCCAACGCCATCGGCGGCCGGCACGGCCTCGGCATGTCGGACCAGATCGAGAACCGGATCATCGAGGCCAAGAGCCGCGGCATCTACGAGGCGCCCGGCATGGCCCTGCTGCACGCGGCGTACGAGCGCCTCGTGAACGCGATCCACAACGAGGACACCCTCGCCCAGTACCACAACGAGGGCCGCCGCCTCGGCCGGCTGATGTACGAGGGCCGCTGGCTGGACCCGCAGGCGCTGATGATCCGCGAGTCGCTGCAGCGGTGGGTCGGCGCGGCCGTCACCGGCGAGGTCACCCTCCGCCTGCGGCGCGGCGAGGACTACTCGATCCTCGACACCAAGGGCGCGGCGTTCAGCTACCACCCGGACAAGCTGTCCATGGAGCGCACCGAGGACTCGGCCTTCGGCCCGGTCGACCGGATCGGCCAGCTCACCATGCGCAACCTCGACATCGCCGACTCGCGCGCCAAGCTGGAGCAGTACGTCGGCCTCGGCCTGATCGGCACCGGCAGCCCCACCGTCGGCGCCTCCCAGGCCGCCGCGACCGGCCTCATCGGCACCATGCCGGAGCTGCCCGAGGGCGGCGCCGAGGCCATCGCCTCCCGCGGCGAGGTCTCCGAGGAGGACGCGCTGCTGGACCGCGCCGCGATGGAGTCCGGCACGGACTGACGGCCACGAGGTCCT
>NZ_BAAAZY010000003.1:330959-358872 GCF_039537145.1 Streptomyces shaanxiensis | reverse complement strand
CTGGGTGCCGAGCCGGCCTTTGCACGTCGTCCCTGACGAGCATGGCGAGACTCCCCCAGTCGGGTGACTGCCGGCACTCCGCAACGGGGTGGAGAGGTACGACATCCCGATCCCCGACCATCACGCCGGAGTGTCCCCACACAATGAGACGGACCGACTTCTTCTGGGGCGACTTCGCGTGGACGACGCGGGTGCCGCTGCCACCGGGCACCCCGGCCGCCGGCCGGACAGCCGTCCCCCTGCACTACGCCCCCGAGGGCCGCGCGGGCCACCCCCTGGACGACGCCGAGATCACGTCCGTCATCTGGGCCGTCGACAACCTGCCCGCCCTCCTCCACGCCCTGCGGCCCGCAGTACGCGCCCACTGCGCGGTTCTTCGCACGGAGGACGAGGAACCGGACGGTGAGGTACCGACCGCCCAGGGCCCCGTCGAGATCAGCGCCTTGTACGTCCACCCGATCGCCAGGGACGGCATCCCCTACGTCGGCGTCGAATTCGAATGCCCGATGGACGAGGAGTACGGCCTGGGCGTACTCATGCACGGCACCCGCGTCGTCGATGTGGGAGGCGCCGACACGGCCCTGCTGCTCTGGATCGCCAGGCGCGACGCCCGCGGCCCGCGGACCGGCCTGGACGAGGCGCTGATCGGACACTGGAGCAGCATCCCCTTCGACTACGGCGTGATGGAGTGCTCCGAGTTCGAGCTGCGCGCCGACGGCCGGGGATGGAGCAGCGTGGCGAACGCCTTCGGGGAGTACGTCACCCGGCTGACGTGGCACTGTCCACGGCCGGGCGTACTGGAGTTGCGCCCCGAGGACGGGGAAGCGGCGCGGCACCGCTACGCCATCGCTCCCGCCGTACCGCTCAACTCGTCCGAACCGGTGACATCGGTCACCTTCGAGGAGTCGGTGGAGTTCTGCCATCAGTTCGCCAAGTCGGGGTAACCGAGAGACACGCACAGGAACAGATGCAGGAATAAGTGCAGGAATAGGTACAACAACCCCAGAGGGACAAGTACCCCGGCCTCGAAGGGAGGCGTTCATGCCCCTCACATTCCGCAAGAGTTTCCGGATCCTTCCGGGAGTGCGGCTGAACATCAACCGGCGCTCCTGGTCCATCACGACGGGCGGCGGGCACGGCCCGCGACACACCCGCAGCAGTACCGGACGTCGTACGACATCAGTGGATTTGCCCGGACCTTTCGGGTGGCGTCGCAGCCGCGCCGCCAGGCGACGTTGACGGTCTGTCACCCTGTCACCCGAATGGCGCCCCCCAGGCATGCGTCATCTCATATCTGAGATAGCCTCACCCCCATGGCAGACGATTACCTCGTACGCATCGGCAAGCTCATCCGTGACGCCCGGCAACACCGGGGCTGGACACAGACGCAGCTCGCCGAGGCGCTCGGCACCTCCCAGAGCGCCGTCAATCGCATCGAGCGCGGCAACCAGAACATCAGCCTTGAGATGATCGCCCGAATCGGTGAAGCCCTGGACAGCGAGATCGTGTCCCTGGGGTACGCCGGGCCGATGCATCTGAGGGTCGTCGGCGGACGTCGACTGTCCGGTTCCATCGACGTCAAGACCAGCAAGAACGCCTGTGTGGCCCTGCTGTGCGCCTCGCTGCTCAACAAGGGCCGCACGGTGCTGCGTCGCGTCGCCCGCATCGAGGAGGTCTACCGCCTGCTCGAGGTGCTCAACTCCATCGGGGTGCGCACCCGTTGGATCAACGACGGTGTCGACCTGGAGATCGTGCCGCCGGCCGAGCTGAACATGGCGGCGATCGACGCCGAGGCGGCCGTCCGCACCCGCTCGATCATCATGTTCCTCGGCCCGCTGCTGCACCGTATGGACAGCTTCAAGCTGCCCTACGCCGGCGGCTGCGACCTCGGCACGCGGACCATCGAGCCGCACATGATCGCCCTGCGCCGCTTCGGCCTGGACGTCGCGGCGACCGAGGGCCAGTACCACGCCGTCGTGGACCGCGCCGTCCGCCCCGACCGTCCGATCGTGCTGACCGAGCGCGGCGACACGGTGACCGAGAACGCTCTGCTGGCCGCCGCGCGGTACGACGGCGTCACGGTCATCCGCAACGCCTCCTCCAACTACATGGTCCAGGACCTCTGCTTCTTCCTGGAGGCGCTCGGCGTCCGGGTCGAGGGCATCGGCACCACCACGCTCACCGTGCACGGCGTGCCGGACATCGACGCCGACGTGGACTACTCGCCGTCCGAGGACCCGGTCGAGGCGATGAGCCTGCTGGCCGCGGCGGTGGTGACGGAGTCGGAGCTGACGGTGCGTCGCGTCCCCATCGAGTTCCTGGAGATCGAGCTCGCGGTCCTGGAGGAGATGGGCCTCGACCACGACCGTACGCCGGAGTACTTCGCCGACAACGGCCGTACGCGCCTGGTCGACCTGACGGTCCGGCCCTCCAAGCTGGAGGCGCCGATCGACAAGATCCACCCGATGCCGTTCCCCGGCCTGAACATCGACAACGTCCCGTTCTTCGCGGCGATCGCGGCCGTCGCGTCGGGCAAGACCCTCATCCACGACTGGGTCTACGACAACCGCGCGATCTACCTCACCGACCTCAACCGCCTCGGCGGCCGGCTCCAGTTGCTGGACCCGCACCGCGTCCTGGTAGAGGGCCCGACCCGCTGGCGCGCCGCCGAGATGATGTGCCCGCCCGCGCTGCGGCCCGCCGTGGTCGTGCTGCTGGCGATGATGGCGGCGGAGGGTACGTCGGTACTGCGGAACGTGTATGTCATCAACCGGGGGTACGAGGACCTCGCCGAGCGTCTGAACTCCATCGGGGCGCAGATCGAGATCTTCCGGGACATCTGAAAGTCTCCAGAAAGAGCAGGTCGGCTCGAAGCCGCCGGACGGTCCGTCGCGGACGTGAGGCGAGGCCCGGTGGCCGGGGGGTACCACCGGGCCTCGCCCGTTCTCTGCCCGGTCCGTCTACCGGGGTTCGCCGCGGATCAGGGCCGCTGCCCGCTCGGCCAGCATGACGGCCGGGGCGTGGGTGTGTCCGCGGATGATGCGGGGGATCACGGAGGCGTCCACGACGCGCAGACCGGGGACGTTGCGGACCCTGAGTTCCGGGTCGACCACGGCGGTGTCGTCCTCCGGGAGGCCCATGCGGCAGGTGCCGACGGGGTGGAAGAGGGTGCTCGTGTGTTCCCGGACGTGCTGGTGCAGGGCGTCGTCGCTCATGCCCTCGGCCCAGGGGGTCATGGCCCCGGCCACCAGGGGACGCAGGGCGTCGGTGGTGAAGAGACGTTCGGCGAAGCGGGCTCCCGCCGCGAGCCGTTCGAGGTCCGCCCGGGCCGACAGGTACCGCGGGTCGATCAGGGGCGGCGTCGCGGGGTCGGGGTCCTTCAGGGTGACAGTGCCCCGGCTCTCGGGTTGCAGGAGTACGACGCCCACGGTCAGTCCGTCGGCGAGGGAGTCGCCCTGGAAGGCGATCGGGGCCCAGATCACTTCGAGGTCGGGCGGACCCGGACGGCCGTCGCTGCGGAAGAAGCCGACCGCCTCGGCGATGTTGGAGGTCAGCGGACCGGTGCGGTCCTGCTCGAACTGCTTCTTCGCACGGGCCGTTTCGGCGTCCGCCAGGCGTACGGGGTCGACCGCGTGCCGGATCACGTCGAGCGTCGCGTGGTCGTGCAGGTTGCGGCCCACTCCGGGGAGGTGGACGCGCGGCTCGACGCCCGCGGCCGACAGTTCTCGCTCGTCGCCGATACCGGACAGCATGAGGAGGTGCGGCGACCCGACGGCCCCCGCGCTGAGGATGACCTCGCGGCGTGCCATGAGGCGGGCGGTCGCCAGCTCCACGCCGCGGGCGCGGCCGTCCTCCAGCACGATGCGCCGGGCCTGTTGCCCGGTGAACAGGGTCAGGTTGTCGCGTTCGAGGGCCGGGCGCAGATAGCCGTCCGCGGAGCTCCACCGGATGCCGTGCCGCTGGTTGAGCGGGGTGAGCGCGCTGCCGCCCAGGTGGGGACCGCCGAGGCCGCCCGGCATGGGCCCGAGCCCGAGTTCGGCGCAGGCCCGCAGGAAGTGGGCGGTGGTCGGGTCGGGGTCGCGGGGCGGCGAGATCCACAGGGGACCGTCGGCGCCGTAGGAGGTTCCCTCGTCCGGGTCTCCCGCCCAGTGTTCCGCCTTGCGCAGGTAGGGCCGGACGGTGTCCCAGGACCAGGTGGGGCCGGCTGCGCGGCCCCAGGCGTCGTAGTCGTCGGCGCAACCCGGTATCCACATCTGGAAGTTGAGCGACGAGGAGCCGCCCAGGACCTTCCCTCGGGGCCAGCCGACGCTGCGGCCGTCGATGCCGGGCTGGGGCACCGTCTCGTAGCCCCAGTCGAGTTCGGTACCGAGCAGGGTGAGTGAGGCGCTGGGGACACGGATGGCGGGGTCGGTGTCGGGTCCCCCGGCCTCGATCAGCGCGACGCGTACGGCGGGGTCCTCGGTGAGCCGGGCGGCCAGCACGGACCCCGCCGACCCGGCGCCCACGATCACGTAGTCGAACAGCTCGTCCTCCATGGTCAGGCCTGCTTCAGGAGGACGGGCAGCGTGCGGTGGCCGTTGGACACGAACGACTCCAGGGGCTGGAGTTCGTCCGTGGCCACGGCCAGGCCGATGTCGGGGAAGCGGGCGAAGAGCTCGGGCAGGGCGAGCGAGGCCTCCAGCCGGGCGAGCGGGGCGCCGACGCAGCGGTGCACACCGTGGCCGAAGGAGATGTGGTCGTGGCGTGTGGGCCGGGCGATGTCGAAGGCGTCGGCGTCGGCGCCGTGGACCTCGGGGTCCCTGCCCACCGCGCTGTAGGAGATGATCAGGGCGTCTCCCTTGGGGATCGTCACCTGGCCGGTGTCGATGTCCTCGACGGCGAAGCGCATCGGCAGGTTGGCGATCGGCGCCTCGTGGCGCAACGCCTCGTCGATCGCGTCGTCCCAGGTGGCGTCGCCGTTCTGGAGGAGGCGCAGCTGCTCGGGATGGGTGAGCAGGGAGTGGATGGCGTGGTCGAGCAGGTTGACCGTGGTCTCGTGGCCGGCGCCGATCATCAGCAGGACCATGTCGACGAGTTCGGTCTCGTCGAGTCCGGCGGACTCCTCGTCGTCGCGCGCGGCGATCAGCGCGCTCACCAGGTCGTCGCCCGGCGTCTCGCGTTTGTGCGCGATGAGTGCCGTCATCAGGCCGTACAGCTCTTCGCCGGTGGCCTGCACCTCCTCCAGGGTGGCGGAGGTGCGGAACATGTCGGCGACGACCCGGAAGAGGTCGGCGCGCATGGCGGTCGGGATGCCGAGGAGCGCGCAGATGACCCGGATCGCCAGGGGGTAGGCGAACTCGCCGCGGATGTCGACGGGGCGGCCCGGCGCGGTGGCGGCGATGTCGTCCAGCAGGTCCGAGACGAGCGTCTCGATGGTGGGGCGCAGGAGGGCGGTGCGGCGGGCGGTGAACGCCTTGGCGACCAGTTTGCGCAGCCTGCGGTGGTCGCCGCCGTAGGCGTTGATCATGCTGCGTTCGGCCACCCAGGAGGCCAGCGGCCAGCTGCGGGCCAGTTCGCCCTCGCCGTTCTCCCAGGCGGGCCAGTGCAGGTACGCGTCCTTGGAGACCCGGTCGTCGGTCAGCAGGCTCTTGGCCAGGGCGGCGTCGGTCACCACCCAGGCGGTCACGCCACCGGGCAGTTCGGCCTGTGCGGCGGGTCCGCGGGCGCGCAGCCGCTCGCCCTCGGCGTGGAGGTCGCTGCCGCTGGGATCGATACGAATGGGATCGATACGTCGGGGTGCTGTCTGCTCGGTCATCGCTTCTCCGACACGGTCGCGGGATGGGTGTTCACCGGCCGAGGACCTGGCCGGCGGCACGCAGGCCCGACTCGATGGCGCCGTCGACCCAGCCGCTCCAGCCGAGGGCGATGTCGCTGCCCGCGAAGGAGAGGCGGCCGACCGGGCGCTGGACGGCGCGCAGCGGTCCGGTGAGCTGGCCGGGGCGCTTGTAGGTCCAGCCGCCGCGCGCGAAGGGGTCGTTGCCCCAGTCGTGGCCCCGCACGGCAAGCACCTCGGCGTCGGGCACCCAGCGTCGCAGGGAGGCCTGGATCTGTGCGCGGTCGGTCACGTCGAGAGCGGGGTCGGCGCTGAAGGCGTAGGCGAGATGACCGTCGCCGAGGCGCTGGGTGGGGATGACGTCACCGAGGCCCGGCACGCCTTCCGCTCCGGCGGCGTAGAACAGGCCCTGGTCGCTGCGGATGTGGAGCCAGATCTTCTTCGCCGACGGTACGGCGACGGTCTCCTCGGCGAGGCGGCGGTACTCCGCGGGCAGTCCGGGCGCGAACGTGATGCGGTTCCAGACGTTGACGGGTACGGCGACCACGGCGGCGCGGGCGCGGTAGGTCGTGCCTCTTCTGGTGGTGACCCGGACGTGGCTGCCGTGGTCCTCGATCCTGGTGACGGGCGAGTTCAGGCGCAGGTCCGCGTCGGCGTCGGCGAGCATCGCCTCGATGAAGGCGGCCGTGCCGTGGACGAGGCGGGAGGAGGTGGCGCTGGAGAACTTGTCGTAGTTCCAGTCGGACAGGGCCCACCACTGTGCCATCTGGGTCAGCGAGCCGCGTGCGGAGCCACCCGAGAGACCGCCGAGGTTGCCGGTGACCCAGGCGCGGTCCACCGGGGCGAGGTTCAGCGCGTCGATCCGTTCGATCAGGGTGGTCCGGTCGAGCGGACGCACCAGATCCTCACGGGCGAACGGGTCGAGCGGGCGCGGGAAGTACTCCTTCGAGCCATCGAAGACGGGGGTGACCAGTTCGGCGAGCCGTCCGAATCCCTCCGCGGGGGTGTAGGCGCGATAGCCCTGCTCGGCAGGGAAGAACGCCACCTCCGGGGCCTGGTCCACGGTGCGCTGCAGGCCGTAGTGCTGCAGTTCCTTCCAGGCGTGCGGGTGTCCCTCGTCGAACCAGGCGCCGCCGAGTTCGACCTTTTCGCCGGCGAACTCGGCGGTGTAGGTGCGTCCTCCGATGCGGCCCTGGGCCTCGAGGACGAGCGGGCGCAGCCCGCCCCGGCTCAGTTCGCGGGCGGCGGTGACGCCGGCGAAGCCGGCGCCGATGACGATGACGTCGTGGCCGCCCGCTTCCGCGGGTTCCGCGGCGGCGGCGCGGGTGACGCCCGTGGCGCCGAGCAGTGCGGTCAGGCCGGCGGCCCGGAGCACGGTACGTCGCCGCGCGCCCTGGTCTGCGGCCGACGGTATCGCGGGGTCACCTGGACGGGTGTCGGGGCTCACGGTGTCTCCTTGATGATCTGGGGTGCGGACGGGCACGGCTCACGTGGCGGGGTCGCGCAGTTCCTCGATGAGGCTCGACAGGCTGTCGGAGCCGTGGCCGCGCGCGACCCGGCGTTCTATGAGGGCCTGGACGGGAAGCAGCAGTTCCGGGCTGACGCCCTGGGAGTGGGAGGCGCTCACCAGGTGCGCGATGGCTTCCTTGTTGACGTTGAGCGTGGAGATCTCCGTGGCGTACTGCTTGTGGTCCACCTCTTCCGCGAGCCTGGGCAGGAAGGGCACGGCCACGTGGTTGAGCCAGCCGGTGGCGTACGGCAGGAAGGCTTCGGCGGTGACGCCTTCGCTGCCGACGAGGGCCAGGGCGTGGATGTTGCCGGCCACGGTCGACCAGAGGATGCCGAGCAGGGCCACGTCGTAGAGCGAGGGCAGACCGGTGTCCTCGCCGAGGAAGGTGGTCGCGCCGCCCAGGACGCGCAGGGTCTGCTCGTGGTCGGCGTACGCCCTGGACGAGCCGCCGTAGAAGATGAGCGCCTGGGGCTGTCCGACCAGCGGCGGGATCGCCATGATCGCGCCGTCGAGGTACTCGATGCCGTGCTGTGCCGCCCAGGCGGCCGTGTTGCGGGCCTCTTCGGGTGTGCTCGACGTCAGGTTGACCAGGACGCGGCCCTTGAGGTTCTCGGTCTCGGGTTCGAGGACCTGGTGCACGGCCTCGTCGTTGGAGAGGCAGACGATCACGAGGGCGGCGTCCGAGACGGCCTCGCCGACGGTGGCGGCTCCGGTGGCGCCCCGGGCGGTGAGCTGCTCGGCCTTGTGGGGCGAACGGTTCCACACGGTGGTCGGGTGGCCCTGGCCGAGGAACGCGTCGGCCAGGGCCGTTCCCATCATGCCCAGACCGATCACGGTGACCGCGGTGCCGGCGGTCGGGGCGGTGTTCGTGCTCATACTCGGAGTCCTCCGGCACAGCCGAGGGGCGGGGGCTGTGCGTGGTCGATGCGACGGTTCCTGGGGGTGCCCTCCGGCCGTGCCGGACGGCGCGGCAGCCGGACGGCCTTACAGCAGCGGCGTGTCGGGGTCGAGGCCGAGCAGGACCCGCCCGTGCAGTTCGAGGTTGGTGCTCAGCAGCAGGAAGCCGTGCAGGGAGAAGCCCTCGACGTCCCGGAAGAAGCGCTGCAGGGGGACACTGCGCTGGATGACCGAGGCGCCGCTGGTCCGGTAGAGGATCTCGACGGCTTCCTTGGCGAGTTGCACGGCGTAGGCGCCCTGGCCCCGGATGGCGGCCTTCTCCTCCAGCGTCGGCTGCTCACCGGCGTCGGCGCGGTCCTGAAGGACCTTCAGCCACCCGGCCTCGAGGGCCTTCGCGGCAGCGATCTTGTTGGCGGCCTCGGCCACCCGGATCTGGGTCAGCGGGTGCTCGGCCTGGTTCTCCCAGGAGGTGTAGGCGATGGCACGGCCGGGGATCCGCTCCAGGAACAGCTCCAGCGCACCCTGGGCGGTGCCGAGGAAGGTCGCCACGGTCTCGGCCATCACGAAGGCGAAGAGCCCGTAGTTGCGGCCGTTCGCACCGGTGTTGGTGCGGTCGGGGGTGACGTTGTAGATCGCCTCGCCGAAGTCGACGACCCGGTGGGCGGGTACGAACACGTCCTTCGCCGTGCTGGTCGAGCTGCCGGTGCCGGAGGCGGCGGAGGTGTGCCAGTCGTCGGCGATGGTGAACTCCGACATGGGCACGATGGCGATGACCTCGGCGTGCGTGCCGTCGGGGTTCTCCAGGACGGTGGCCGCGATGTTCCAGTCGGCGCCGCGGCAACCGGTGTTGAAGCGCCAGCTGCCGTTGAGGAGGTAGCCGCCCTCGGTCGGCGTGAGGCTGCCGGTCGGGGTGAAGCCGCCGGAGACGCGTACGGAGGGCTGCGCGAAGATCTCCTCCTGGGCGCGGTCCGGGAACAGGGTGGCCAGCCAGGTGCTGGAGACCCACACCGAGGCGACCCATCCCGTGGACGGGCAGCCGCGTGCGATCTCCGCCAGGATCCTCGTCTGTTCGGCGACCGGCAGGTCGAGCCCGCCGAAGCGGCCGGGCGTGGCGATGCTGAACACGCCGGCCTTCTCCAGGAGGTCGATGTTCTCCTGCGGGATCCAGCGCTGTTCCTCGGCCTGCTGTCCGTTCTCGCGGAGCTTGGGAACGATCTCCTGGACTGCGTGCACGACGGTGTCGGCGTCGATGGCTGCGGTGGTCACCACGTCTCCTTGTGCTGGTCTGGGTTGAGGGGCCGCGATACGGGCGTCCGTAGGGGTTCGGCGGCACAGCCGCCGTCCCGCGTCCCTCCGCGTCCCGGTGACGGTTTCCGCGTCGCCGGAGTCGGGGTACGTGCACGCTAACGGGGCCTGCCGAACCGCCCGCGCATCGTGCGGTAACCGCCCATCCACTGCGGTCCTGGCGTCAACTGGCGACGGCCGTGGTGGGCACGGAGGCGGGTACGGTGCCCGGGCGGTGGTCGATGCGCAGGCGCAGCGGAAGGGGCGCTTCGGGGCCTGCCGCGCTGAGGATCTGCGCCTGGAGACGCTGGAGTTCCACCGAGGGCGCCAGGCCCAGTTCGCGCTTGAGGATGCGGTAGAGGTTCTGGTAGGCCTGCAGGGCCTCGGCCCGGCGGCCCGCGCGGTGGAGTGCGGTGATGAGCTGCCCGTGGAGCCATTCGTGCAGGGGGTGGCTGTTGACCAGCGACCGCAGCTCGGGGAGGAACTCCCGGTGCCGGCCGAGCCGGAGTTCGGTCTCGGCCCGCAGTTCGAGGGCACGGATCTTGAGCTCTTCCAGCCGCGCCGCCTCTCCGACGAGTACGTCTCCGGCGGGGACGTTGCTGAACACGGGGCCGCGCCACAGGGACATGGCCTGCTTCAGGTCCTCGGCCGCCCGGTGGAGTTCGCCCTCGACGAGTTTGCGCTGGGCCCGCTGGACGAACCGCTCGAAGCGGCTGGCGTCCACCTCCTCGTCCTTGACGTCGATGCGGTAACCGGGCGCCTGGGTGGCCAGCAACTGCCGTCCAGGTGCGGTCACTTGCATGTCGGAGAGCATGCGGCGGGCGTGGTAGACGTGCGTCTGCAGGGTCCGGGTGGCGGCGGCGGGGGCGTCCTCGCCCCACAGCTCCCTGATGAGGGTGCCCGTCGCCACGGCCTCTCGGGGCTGGAGCGCGGTCACGGTGAGGATCTGGCAGAGCTTCGGTGCGTTGGGGGCGAAGGTCCGGTTGTCGTCGGTGACTATTTCGAAGGGGCCGAGAAGACTGATCTGCACTACGGGCACTCCTGGTTCCGGGGCCGTTTGCGGCGGGCGTCGGGACTTGGTGCGGCATTCCCGACAGTAAGAAGATGGTTCGAGTTGAAGCGCCGTCGAGGCGCAGAAAGTGTCAAGTTACCGGACGGTAATCTTGTTTCTGTGTCCGACCTCACACGCCGACGGCGGCGCGCATCGGCCAGGCGGCGATGCAGTGGGCGACCGACGCCAGGGTGACGTGCCGGTGCCAGCCCGGGAAGGAGCGGCCGGCGAAGTCCCTCATGCCGACACTCTCCGAGATCGTGCCGAAGTCCCGCTGCACCACGTCCGGCAGGCGGGTGAGCGCGAGGACGGACGCGAGCGCCGCGGGCGGCGAGTCCGTCAGCCAGAGCCGGCCGTCGGAGCGGCCGTACCGGGTCCGCTCACTCACCAGGAACAGGCCGGCACCCCCGGTCGACGGCGGGACCCGCGGCCCGACAACGGGGATGGCGGCGGCCAGAGTCGGACCATCACCCGGGTTCACCGCCCACCGGAGGCGGGTCAGGGCCTTCACGAGCTCGCCGGCGGGACGCTCCCGGCCCCCGTACATGGGCAGCTCGACGGGGTCCAGGCGCAGTTGCTCGGCCGGATCGACCCGCACGAGGAAGGAGAGGCCCCGGGAGGCGAGATGACGGGCCAGCCCCACGGCGTCGGCGAGCTCCGCGTCCACCACCACCGGGACGCGGGGGACCCCGCCGGCCTCAACGGCGTCGGCCACCAGCCCGCGGACACAGTCGTCGAGAGTGCCCGCGGCGGCCCCCGCCGGGATGCCGGCCCGCTGCCGCAGCGGCTCCCGCATCCAGCGGTCGGAGAGCAGCAGGCGCCAGCCGACGGGGAGGGCACAGCGGCCCGAGGAAAGCCACGCGCCCACGGCACGCTGGCCGTTGACGGCATGCCCCAGCTGCGGCATGTAGTGCTCGTCGACGCCGATCGTGCGGCTGCCGGCCCTTGGGATCATCGTGGGGCTGATCACCCAGGCGAGCGGGTCGAAGGCCTCGTGCACACTTCGGGCGAGGGCGTGACGCACCGGCATCCACTCCCACGAGGACGCGGTGATGAAGTGGTGGACGCTCTGGCGTGCCCCCGCGCCCTCGAACTGCGCGGCGACGTTGCGCAGGGTCTTGCGCCCCGGCTCGACGAGCAGGCCGCAGACGTACTGACGCGCCTTGTGGCGCTGCTCCCTGCGACGCAGGGAGGCGAACAGCAGTGACGCGAACTCACCGCAGAACTGGTGGGCCGACGGGTGCGTCAACGCGCCCCCCGTGCCCGTGGATTGAGACAGCTCTCCGTCCATCGATCCCCCTGTCGCGGATGGCAGCCGTAGCCGCGGCCGCGCCGCGGTCGCCCGCTGATCCCCCTGTCCCACCGCGAAAAGCGGCAGGTGGTCCGGTTCCGGTGCGCACCCGCTCCGAGGCCTCAAGATCGCCTCTGGCCAGGCGAAACATCGGTCACAGGAGGGGTGGGTTCGGCGCTTGCCGGACCGCACGACGGGAGGGCCGGGTCAAGAGGCCCCCAAAAACCGGACGGTAAGCATCTTAGGCAAAGACAAGTTCGAATCCACCCCTTTGAACCGAGGATCACAGGCGCGAGCCGATGACTCGTCGGTGGTCCGGGGGTGGTTGCGAACGGCAGAAACCGATGCTTCGTCCGGTTCTATGGTCCCGTGTCGGCGCCGTCGCCGGCACATGGGCCCGCTCCCACTCGTCAGTCGGGGGAGCGCGCCTCCTTCAGCAGGCGTTCGGCCCGGTACGGGGACGTGTCCAGCCTCGCCAGCACGCCGCTGGAGGCGACGTTGGGAAGGATCAGCGCGAACAGGCTGGAGATCTCCTCGGACAGGGTCCGGCCCGGCAGCACCTCCGTGACCAGCTGCACCCCGGTCCAGGCACCCACGAGCAGCCGCGCCGTCTCGGCGGGATCCACGTGGGGCAGCAACTCCCCCTTCTCCTGCGCCTCGACGAGAAGGGACTGACCCACATCCACCCAGTCCGGCCACCGGGTGCCGAACAGGGCACGCGAGAGCGGGTCGACCGACAGCCGTATCGAGGCGCGCAGCAGGGGCTCGCGGGGAACCCGGTGGGCGAGGAGAAGCGCTATGTCCACCCATTCCTGCAGCTTGAAGGCCTGGGGGCGCACCCCTTCGAGGGTCACGGCCTCGTCCAGCACCGCACGGGCCAGCTGTTCCTTCGTGGTGAAGTGGAAGTAGAGGCCGCCCCGGGTGAGGTCGATGCGCTCCAGGAGGGCGCCGATCGTGGTCGCCTCGTACCCCACCTCGTTGAACAACACCGAGGCCGCCTCGAGGATCGCCCTCCTGGTACGGATCGCTCGTTCCTGTCTCGCCAACGTGGCCTCCAGATGAAATCTTTACTCGTGCTTGAAGTCACATTTACTCAGGCCCAAAAACCGACCGGAAGACCGGTACTTTACAAGTTCAGCTCACTAGCTCCACGCATGGACCTGGGGGAACCTTGCCCAAGCACAGTGAACAGCTCCCGCCTGCCCGCGGGTCGACGGAGAGCCTGGCCGCCTACACCCATCTGCGTCACGGCTCATCGGTGCTCGTCACCGACTGGCACCGAATAACCGACCACAGCTTCGACCTGACCGCCCGTTGGCCGGCCTCCTACGAGAAGTGGCCCTACGACCCTCGCCTCCTGACCCAGACCATCAGGCAGAGCGGGTTGATCGTGGGCCACGCCGAACGGGGGGTACCACTCACCCATCAGACCCTGTTACACCATCTCAACTTCACCATCGCGCCCGGATTCCGAGTGCCGCACGACCAGCGGCCCGAACTGGACGTCGAGGTCGTCGTGAAGGACGGTGCCGGCCCCGGGCACACGGGCAAACCCGCCGGCAACAGCCTGGACCTCGACATCCGCATCGCGTACGAGGGCGAGACCGTGGTCCACGCGGACTCGGTCTTCAGCTGGGTCTCGCCGGCCGCGTACCGGCGGCTGCGCGGAGATCACCTCGACGTCGCCTGGGGACAGTGGCCGGTGCCCGACCCGGTCGAACCGAACGCCGTCTGCCGCCCCACCAAGGACGACGTGGTCCTCGCCGCCACCGACGAGCCGCTGCGTTGGCAGTTGCGCTACGACGTGGACAACCGGCTGCTCTTCGACCATCCCGTCGACCATGTGCCGGGGCTGGCCCTCCTGGAGGCCGCCCAGCAGGCCGCTCACGCCGCGGCGACACCGGCGTGCTTCGAGCCCACCGGAGTCGCGGTCACCTATCAGCAGTACGTCGAGTTCGACCAGCCCTGCTGGATCGTGGCCGAGCCTCCGTCCACACAGGGGCCGGACACGCTCGGCCTCGTCGTCACCGGCATCCAGGGCGAACAGCAGGCCTTCCGGGTCGAGTTCACCGGCCGGGCGGGGTAACCACGGCACGGACACGGCCGGGGCCGGGCGGTGGGGGACACCTGCCCGGCCCCGGCCGGCCGGTCATGTCACTGGTTGACGAAACCTCCGTCCACCGGCACCACGGCGCCGGTGAGGAACGGGCAGCGGTCGCTCAGCAACCATGCGGCCGCCTCCGCGATCTCCTCGGGCGCCGCCGTCCTTCCCTGTGGGGTGAGGGAGTTGACGAGCCCCTCCAGACCGGGGTTGCGCCCGAACCAGTCCGCCGTGATCTCGCTGTGGGTGGTGCCGGGGGCGATGGCGTTCACCCTGATGCCCTGTTTGGCGTACTCGTCGGCAGCGGCCCGTGTGAAGCCCACGACCGCGTGCTTGGAGGCGATGTACGGCGCGGCGGCCGGGATGGCCACAAGTCCCGCGACGCTGCTGTTGTTGACGATGCTGCACCCGCCCTGCCCCTGCCTCAGCATCGCCGCTATCTCATGGCGCAGGCAGTTCCAGAGGCCGCGCACGTTGACGTCCATGATGGCGTCGTACACATCGTCCTGCATGAGGTGCAGCGGGGTGCGGTCGCCGCCCGTTCCGGCATTGTTGAAAGCGGAGTCCAGGCGTCCGTATTCGGCGAGTGCGAAATCCACGGCAGCCGCGGCCTGTTCGTTCACCGACACGTCACTGACGACGGACGCCGCTTGTGCTCCCCCGGCCCGCAGTTCATCCACCAGCGTGTCCAGCCGGTCCTTTCTGCGCGCCGTGAGGACCACGATGGCGCCTTCCCGGACGAAGACACGCGCGGCCGCCGCACCGATTCCACTGCTCGCCCCCGTGACGAGAACTACTTTGTTCAAAAGAAGAGAACTGGTCATGAGCGGATTCTGGCAGACATTCGCCACGGCATTCCGCCGCAGGGCTCGGGTGCGGTCTTCACGCGGAATCCGGAATTGGGGATTCACGCAGCGAACGCCCCAACGCGCGTACGAGCGCGACCCGTTCCCGCGGCGGGGCGAGCGAGTTCCCGGGCTCCATGAGCAGGGTCACGGCGCATTCCAGGAGCACGGTCGACACCACCGCCTCCTGCCGGTCCGGCAGCGTCGGTCGGGGCGGGAACGGAGGGCGGCCCGCCGACTCCGGGACGGGGGCAAGAGCTCGCGTCAGGAGGTCCCGGGCCCGTCGCACCAGTGCGGTGCGCAAGGCCCGGTCGTCACGTTCCCGGGGGCCGAGCACGGTCGGCAGACAGTCCTCGAAACGCCTCAGCACGGCGGCCGCGAAGGGATCGGCCAGGACATCGTCGTTCTGCGCCCTGCGCGGCAGCGTATGTACAACCGACCTGTTCAGGCCCTCGTTGAGGGCGTCGACGAACCATTGGCCGATGGCCGTTTCGGGGACGCTCATGACGCGTCGGCTGATCCGGTCCCCTGGAACGCCCCGTCGAAGAAGAGCAGTCCGGAGCCGTCGGCGCTCTTGCTCGAGTTGATCACGGTCCCGAGGAATATCGAGTGGTCGCCGGAGTCATGGAACTCGGTGAGTTCGCACTCCAGCCAGGCCAGTGCACCGTGCAGCAAAGGGGCTTGGGTGAACTCGCCCGGTTCCCATTCGACTCGGTGGAACTGCTCCGGCCCCAAAGGGCGCCGCTTGTCGGCGAAATGACGGGCCAGCTCCTCCTGGTCCGATCCCAGGACGGAGACGGCGAACCGCTTCTGCGCCAGCAGTGCCTTGTGCATCACCGCGCTGTGGGCCACGCAGCACAGCACCGTGGGCGGGTCGAGCGATACCGAGGTGAAAGCGTTTGCGGTCATTCCGTGGATGTCGTCTCCGCCCACGCTGAGCACGATGACACCGGTGGCGAAGCGCGCCATCGATTCCCGCAGGGATGACGGTGTCATCGGAATCCGGTTGGCAATCTCGTCAGTGGATACAGAAATCATGCCGAACCCTTCAGGAGTCTGATACTCCGAACATAGGGCGGGTAAATCCCTGAACGCTCATTCACAGGTAACCGCCTGCACAGCGGCCCTGTGTCGGTTCAGCCGGCCGCGGGTGTGTAGGCGTCCCCCACCTCGCGCAGCTCACGCGCGGCCGACCGGAGGAACTCCACCAGCTGCCTGCTGGTGGTGGCCTCCTCGGCCCGGCCCAGGGTGAGGGTGGTCGCGTGGCTCTTGCCCCCGGCCCAGGCAGGCCTGCGCAGCAGCAGTTCGGGGCTGGCCGAGACGACCACGAAGAGGGGGACCGGCCCGGCGGACTCGGCCAGTTCCTCCACGACATCCAGGACACGTGTGTCCGCCCGGTGCAGGTCGTCGACGCACAGCACGACCGCCTGGTGCTGTGCCGCCTCCTGGAAGAAGTCCCGCCAGGCGGCCAGGGTCTCGGCCGCGGGCACCGCCGATGCCACGGCGTCGGCCCGAGCATCCAGCAGGGGTATCAGGCAGGACCCGATCCGGCGCGCGGTCCGGTCGGAACGGAACAGGAAGCGCACCTGGGCGTCGAGTGCGGACCGGGCCGACTCCGGGTCGTCGCCGGGCCGGATACCGCAGTAGGCGGCCAGGATCTGCGCCTGGGCCTTCAGAGGGTGCTCGGTGGGCGCGGCCGGGGTACGGCCCGTCAGGACCGTGGCAGCGCCCGGACGGGAGCCCAGCCTGCTCCCGAACTCCCGCAGCAGGCGGCTCTTGCCGGCACCGGACTCCCCCAGCACCGTCACCACGTGCGGTATCCCCCGTTCCCGGCTGCGCTTGGCCAGCCCGCACAGCAGGTCGAGTTCGTACGCCGTTTCCGGGTCCTCCGCGCCGGTCTGCTGCCGCGCCGCCCGGTGTCCGACGGCGAGCCAGTAGGACGGCCGGGCGTCCGCGGGACGGTAGGAGACGGAGTCCTCGGTCGCCCGGCGGACCGTGTCGCTGACCAGCACCTGACCGTCGGTCATGTCGGACAGCAGGCACTGCGACTCGTCCAGCACCGCGCCTACGGCCGTGGGCGCCTCGCCCTTGCCGGAGTACCGCAGCAGCACCTCGCCCGTCATGACCGAGGCACGGACCGACAACGGTGGCGGGCCGGCCTCGCGACCCCCGCGCGCTTCGAGGACATCGCGGATCGCCAGCGCTGCGGGCACGGCCTGGTCCGCGCCCGCGTCGTCCGGGCCGTCGAGCCCGAACAGCGCCTGCGTGACGGAGCCCATCGAGGCCGTCACGGTGCCGCCGTGCCGCTCGACCTGTCCCCGGACCATCGTCACGGCGGCGTCCAGCAGGTCGTCCACGCCGTCACCGGCGCCGTCTCCCAGGGAGGGGGTGAGCCGGGTGCGGACCGACACGACGGTGACGAGGCGGCGCTCCATCCCTGAGTGCTGCGGGGCGGCCTCCGCGCGGGCTTCGGCCGGTGCGCCGGTGCGCTCGGCGGGACGGTGCCCGGTCTCCGGGCGGGACGGCTCGGTGCGTGTCACGCTCGGGCCCACCGGCTCGGAACGGGTTCCCTGACGCGGGACCGTCGTCATGCGTACCGGCTCCGAGCGGGCCGGAGCCGGGTCCAGGGACAGCAGCGGGTCCTGGGTCAGGATGGAGCGTTGCAGCTCCTGGATGGCATGACCGGGTTCCAGACCCAGGTTCTCGATCAGCAGCGACCGCACACGGCTGAACACGTTGAGCGCGTCCGCCTGCCGGCCGCAGCGGTACAGGGCCAGCATCAGCTGACCGCAGGACCGTTCCCGCAGTGGCTCGGCGGCCACCATGGTCTCCAACTCCGCGAGGACCGCGTGGTGACGGCCGCAGCTGAGCTGCGCGTCGAAGTAGTCCTCCGTCACGTCCAGCCGGGTGTTCTGCAGGGAGGCCAGCTCCGGCCACTCGATGCCGGCCTCCACGAGGTCCGCCAGGGCGGAGCCGCGCCACAGGTCCAGCGCGTCGCGCAGCAGCACGGCCGCCTCGGCCGGGGCGCCCTGCGCACGCTTGTCGCGGCCCTCGCCGACCCACCGATGGAACAGGTGCAGGTCCACCTGCTCGGGTGCCACGCGCAGCATGTAGCCGGGCGGCTGGGTCAGCAGGGTCGCGGCGCCAGGGGCGTCGTCCGGCCCGGTGGAGAGGACTCCGCGCAGTCCGTACACCGCGTTCTGCAGGATCTTGCGGGCCGTCGTCGGCGCGTTGTCGTCGGGCCACAGGGCGTTCAGCAGCCGACTCGTCGGTACGACCCGGTTGGCCTGGAGCAGCAGGCAACCCAGCGTGCCCCGCTGTTTGGTTCCTCTCAACTCCACCGGCCTGCCCTCGTGAACGACCTCGAGCGGCCCCAGTACACGAAACTCCATGACTCCCCCATCCGAACGCATCGTCGGCACCGGCCGCCGGGGCACGGTGCGAACACCGCGGCCCAGGACTGCCAGGATCCGGCCACCATGCTGCTGCGCCGCGGTCCAAGCTCACACAAACCTCGGACAAAGCGGCCCTGGTCATGTCAGCAGGGCCGCTTCGGGCCGTGGCGTCACGGACGGGGAGAGCGGAGGTCAGGCGCCCATGAAGCGACCCTCGTCCTGGTCGCGCAGAACGGCGCAGACGTCCTTGAGGGCCGCTTCCAGCTGGGCGATCTCGGCGTCGGTCAGTCCGGCGGACGGCTCCAGGCGCAGCGTGTTGGCGGCGCTGCCGGTCGGGAAGAGACGGACGCCGTGGCCGCGCAGCAGGTACCCGGCCACGGCGTAGCCGAGGAAGCCGGAGCGGGCCAGCCCCTGGATGGTCGCGGCGGTGGACCCCGACTGGTCCTGGAACTCCACGCCCAGCATCAGACCGGCGCCGCGCACGTCCTTGAGGATGTCGGGAAACTCGGCCCTGACCGCGTCGAGCATCGTCCTCAGGCTCCTGCCGCGCTCCTCGACGACGCGGTACAGCCGGCCGTCGTCGGACTCCAGGAGTTCCAGCACCTTGAGCGCGACGAGGCTGGAGAATCCGTCCTTGGCGAAGGTCGAACTGTGGACGAGCTCGAACTCCTTGCGGTAGCGGGACTCCCGGATCAGCGCGACCGACGTCTTGGCGACGCCGCCGCCCAGGCTCTTGGCGAGGGTGTAGTAGTCACCGCGCAGCCCGATGAGCGAGCTGGCGAGGAACGCGCCCGAGCGCCCCATGCCGCTCTGGATCTCGTCGACGACGACGGGGCAGTCGATCGCGTCGCAGGCCTCCCTGACCGCCTCGGCGAACTCCCGGCTGACCACGTTGATGCCGCCCTCCCCCTGAATGGGTTCCAGGACGAAGGCGCAGAAGACGGGGAACTCCCGCTCGACCACGGTGACGGTGCCGTCCTCGACGGCCAGGTCGAGGAGCACGGTCCGCTCGGCGTCGATAGTCTTGCGGATGGCTTCCGGCTGGTCGAGGGGGACGAAGCGGGCCTGCGCGGCCAGCGCCTTGAAGGGCGTACGGAAGGCCTCGTTGTGGGTGAGCTGCACACTGCCCACGAGCTTGCCGTGGAAGGCGCCTTCGGGAGCGAGGAAGAGGGGGGCCCTGGACAGCCGCGGGGCGTTCCAGCGGTCGACGCGGGCGATCAGCTCCTCGATGTCCCGCACCGGGTCACCGGAGTGGTCCGCGTCGCCGAACCTCTCGTGGGCGCCCGCCGCCGGCACGACGAGGCCGTCCCGTACCAGGGCGCGTACCCGCGCGACGTGGTCGTTGATCTCCTCGCTCAGGGCGGCCACCTTGAGCATCCGGTCGAACTCGGCGTGCTTGACGGCCGCCTCGACCGCCTCCGCACCGCTGTTGGCGAAGATCGCGAAGTAGCGCTCGTCGTCGCCCAGTTCGCGGCGCAGTACGGAGTTGAGGGCGGCGGCCAGCCGGTTGGCGTGCGGGGCCCGCGAGAACTGCGCGTGGATCGGGAGCTGTGAGCGGAGCAGGTCCTGGGCGAAGGTCACGATCTCGGGGTGGTTGTGCCCGAGGATCAGCGACCCGAAGCCCCCCACGAAATCGAGTACGGGGACCTCGCGCTGTTCCTCGTCGAGTCGGTAGAGGGTGTTGCCCTCCGCCCGGACGTACTCGACGTCGAGTCCGACGGCGGCCAGCACCTCGGCGAGGTGGGGTTCCGCGAGACCGGCTTCGGAGGCTGTGGCGTTCATGTCGACTCCCTTGGGATCCGGGGGGCGTTGGGCCCCGGCTGTTCGGTTGCGGTGCGGCGGGGCTGCGCGGCCGACGGCGCCGCGCACGACGGAAGTGGGGCACGGCCGTCCGTCCCCGGTCGGCCGTGCCCCACTCGCTCGGCTCGCCGGCCCGTGCCGGCCCTGGAGGTGTCGCTCCGTCCGTCAGACGACGGCGAACCCCTTCTCGTCCTGGCGCCGCAGGACGCCGCACACGGCGCGCAGGGCCGTCTCCAGCTGGGCGATGTCCTCGTCGCCGAGGTAGATGGACGGCTCGAACCGGAACGTGTGCAGGGCGCTCGCGGTGGTGAAGGTACGGATGCCGTGGTTGCGCAGGAGGTAGCCGGCGACGGCGAAGCCGATGTAGCCGTGCTGGGTCTGCTCGCGAATGATCTCGGAGGCGGCCTCCGACTGGTCGTGGAACTCCAGCCCCAGCATCAGGCCCCGGCCGCGCACGTCCTTGACGACGTCGGGGAAGTCGGCGCGGACCGCTTCGAGCATGGTCTTCAGCTTGGCGCCGCGCTCCTCGGCGGCGCGGTACGCCGCCCCGCCGTCCGCCTCCAGCATCTCGATCACCTTGAGGGCGATCAGGGAGGAGAAGCTGTCCTTGCCGAAGGTCGAGCTGTGGATGAGCTCGAAGTCGTTGCGGTAGCGGCCCTCCCGGACGAGCACGACGCCGGTCTTGGCGATACCGCCGGCCAGGCTCTTGGCGAGGATGATGTAGTCGCCGCGCAGCCCGATGTGCGACGCGGCGAAGAAGGCCCCGGAGCGGCCCGTGCCGCACTGGATCTCGTCGGAGACGACCGGGCAGCCCAGCTCGGCGCAGACCTGCTGGATGGTCCGCGCGAACTCCTCGCTGAGCGGACGGATTCCCGCCTCGCCCCGGATGGGCTCCAGGAAGAAGGCACCGAAGACGGGGAAGTCGCGCTCGACGACGCGGACCAGGCCGTCCTCGACGACGAGGTCGAGCACCGCGACGCGCTCGTCGCTGACGATCTTGGCGAGTGCGTCGGGCTGGTCGGCGGGGACGAACCGCGCCTGCGCGGACAGCGACTTGAACGGCAGGCGGAACATCTCGTTGTAGGTGAGCTGGATGCTGCTCGCCAGCTTCCCGTGGAAGGACCCCTCGATGGTGAGGAAGAGCGGCGGGGTCGCCGCCGCCGCCTCGTTGCGCCGCCGGACCTCGGCGACCAGGTCCTCGAGGCCGGCGCCTCCCGCGACACCGGCCAGGTCGTAGGCCTCGGGCGACACCTGCGCGCCCCCGCCGCTCACGGCGTCGCGGGCGGTCGCGATGTTGTCCTCGACGCCGTCGAGGAGTTCCCGCGCGCGCTGCAGCCGGTCGAACTCCGCGTGCTTGATCGCGATTTCGACGGCCTCCGCGCCGGAGTTGCCGAAGAGGGCGTAGTAGGGCTCGTCGGTGTGCAGCTCGCGCGCGATGATCTCGTTCAGCGCGCGGGCGAGGTCGTTGGTGTGCGAGTGCTGTGCCAGCTGGGTGTGCACCGGCACCTTGGCGTCCAGGATCTCCTTGGCACGCTCGGCGATCTCGGAGTTGTTGTGGCCGAGCATCAGGGACCCGAAGCCGCAGGCGAAGTCCACGACCCGGTGCTCGCGGCCCTCTTCGTCGGTGTAGTGGAGAGCGTTGCCCTCGGCTCGGGTGTACTCGACGTCGAGTCCGAACGGAGAGAGCATCTGTCGCACGTTGGCGTCGGCGAGCACGGGCGCGGCGGCTTCAGTCATTTCGTCCCCAGTTTCCTTTTTCCGATGGTGCGTCAGTGGACCTGGGCGCGCGGGACCCTGCCGCGGCGGCGGAAAGCGCGTGCGAGGGGGAGGTCCCGGTGCCTCTGTGAGGCTAGGGGCGGCCTCTCATCGGCCGGTCACTGAGCAGTCTGCGGGCGGTGGGGACCGCCCGGGCAGGTCATCGGGGGTCCGCGGAGAGTCCCTCCTCGGGCGTCAGACCGGTGCCGCGCCGGAACGCGGCCAGATAGGCGTCCTCGTCCAAGTGCTCCCGCACCGCCGCCGTGATCCGGTCGACATCGCCGCGTTCCGCGGGGGGAAGCGGCATGCCCACGGAGTCCCTGGCCGCGTGGGCCGCGCCGAGCAGCAGGGCGGCGTACGCGTGGCGCCCGGCGAGGGCGTGGGCACCCGCCAGGCCCTCCAGAGCCAGCGCCATGACCCGGGCCGGCTCACCGAGGTTCCGCGGCCAGCCCCTCCTCGGGCGTCAGACCGGTGCCGCGCCGGAACGCGGCCAGATAGGCGTCCTCGTCCAGGTGCTCCCGCACCGCCGCCGTGATCCGGTCGACATCGCCGCGTTCGGCGGGGGGAAGCGGCATGCCCACGGAGTCCCTGGCCGCGTGGGCCGCGCCGAGCAGCAGGGCGGCGTACGCGTGGCGCCCGGCGAGGGCGTGGGCACCCGCCAGGCCCTCCAGAGCCAGCGCCATGGCCCGGGCGTCTCCGGTGTTGCGGGCCGAGGTCCAGCCCTCCTGGTGCAGGCTCAGGGCCTGTTCCGCGTCGCCCCGCTGCTCGGCGGCGAAGCCGAGTTCGGCCAGTACGAGCGCACGGCCGGGCTCGAAGGACATCTTGGTCTGCCAGCGCAGCACATGGCGCATGTGGGCCTCGGCGGCGTCGAGCCGTCCTTCGCGACGGGCGCCGAGGCCGAGCCCGACCTCGGCGTGGATCTCCCCCGGCTTGAAGTTGTGCTCGGCGGCCAGGCGAAGCGCCCGCTGGTGGAACTCCCGTGCCCTGGCGTGGTCGCCGGTGAGCATGGCGGTGCTGCCCAGGCTGGTCAGCCGGTCCGCGGCCTCCGGCCACAACCCGAGGTCCTCGGCCATGCGCAGCCCGTCCTGGTGGAGGCGCGCCGCGCGTTCGTAGTCGCCGGCCATCTCGGCCAGCGAGGCGAGCGGTTCGATGGTCTGCAACCGGCCCCAGCCGTCGGCGAGTTCGGCGAAGAGCTCGGCGCTGCGCCGCCCGTCGTGCGCGAGCCGTTCGAGGTCGCCCCGCACATGCGCCTGGTTGGCCCGTACGCTCAGCGCCGCGGCGGTTCCCCAGGTGTCGCCCAGGGCCTGGAACCCTTCGAGTGCCTGGTCGATGAGTTCCTCGCTGGCGGCCTGGTCGCCGACGCCGAACAGGGCGAAGCCGAGGAACCACTGTGCTCCGGCCCGCTCCCGAGGGTCCGTCAGCTCCTGGAACAGCTCCGCCGCGACCCGGCTGTACTGCGTCCGTTCGCTGCCGTCGCCGACGAGCACGGCGAACCCCGCTCGCCACGCCCGGGCCCGCGCCCGCAGGGACGCCACGGTCTCCGAGGCACGGGGGGCCTCGGTCCGCTCCGCCGCGGCGAGCGCCGCCTCCAGCGAGCGGCCCGCCTCGCGGAGCCGGCCGCGCAGGAACCAGTACCAGACCAGCGCGTTGACGAGCCTGAGGACGTCCTCGGCGGCGCCCTGCTGGATCGCGTGGTCGAGCACCCGGCGGATGTTGGCGGCCTCCGCGTCCAGGAGGCGCAGCCGGCGCCCCTGCTCAGGGCCCCGCATCAACGGCGCCGCGCGCTCGGCCAGTTCGATGTAGTACCGGCGGTGGCGCCTCAGTACGTCCTCGCTCTCACCCGCCTCGTCCAGGCGGGCCAGACCGTAGTCCGCGACGGATTCGAGAAGCCGGTAGCGGGGCTCGTCACCGCTGTCGGCCATGACGACCAGGGAGCGGGCGACAAGGCGGGCGAGCAGGTCGAGGACGTCGTCGGGGTGCACCCCTCCCCCGGCGCAGACGGCCTCCGCCGCCTCCAGTGTGCACCCTTCGGCGTGGACGGCGAGGCGGCGCAGCACGGCGCGCTCGGGGCCGGTCAGCAGGTCCCAGCTCCAGTCGATCATCGCCCGGAGCGTCTGCTGACGGGGCGGGGCACCCCGGTATCCGGTGGCGAGGAGCCGGAAGCGGTCGTCGAGGCGGGTGATCAGCCCTCGCACCCCGAGGGCCCGTACCCGGGTGGCGGCCAGCTCGAGGGCCAGGGGGATCCCGTCGAGTCGGCGGCAGATCACCGACACGTCCCGGGCGTTGCCGTCGTCGAGCGTGAAGCCGGGTGCCGTGGCGGCGGCCCGGGCGACGAACAGCTCGACGGCGCTGGAACGGGCCACCTCGTCGAGGCCCGCCTCGCGCGCGGGGTCGGGCACCTCCAGCGGGGGCACCGCCCACACCACCTCGCCGAGGACCCCGAACGGTTCCTGGCTGGTGGCCAGGAGCCGCAGCTCGGGGGAACGCTTCAGCAGCAGCGCCGCGAGTTCGGCGACCGCGTCGACGATGTGCTCGCAGTTGTCGAGGAGCAGCAGCAGCCGTTTGCCGGCGAGCGCCTCGGCCAGGCTCTCGGCGGGTGAGGAAGGTCCGTTCGCACCGCGGGAGGCGGGCCCCGGTTCCTCCCGGATGCCGAGTGCCGTCATCACGGCCTCCGCCACCGGGTCCACCGCGTTCGCGCCGGCGGTACGGCCGAGCGCGGCGAGCTCGACCAGCCAGGCGCCGTCGGGGAAGTCGTCGGCCAGCCGGGCCGCCGTCTCCAGCGCGAGCCTGGTCTTGCCGACACCGCCGGAGCCGGTGAGCGTCACGTGCCGCGCGGTGGCGAACAGGCCCTTGACCTCGGCCACCGCGCCCTCACGGCCGACCAGCTCGGTCAGTGGCGCGGGCAGGTTCGTGGCGGCGCGTCGCCGGGGGGCCGCCACGGCCGTGGAGGGAGCCTCCAGGTCCGCGTCCCGCTCCAGCATCGCCTGGTGCAGGGCGGTGAGTTCGGGGCTGGGGTCCAGGCCCAGTTCGTCGGCGAGACGGGTACGTAGCTCCTGGTAGCAGGCCAGGGCCTCGCTCACCCGGCCGGCCGCGTAGAGCGCGCGCATCTGCAGGGCGCGCAACCGCTCGCGCAGTGGGTGGCGTACGACGAGTTCGTGCAGTTCTCCCGCGACGTCGAGGTGTTCGCCCAGTTCGATCCGGGCCTCGGCGAGCGCTTCGAGGGCGGCGAGGCGGGCCTCTTCGAGGCGGGTGACGACGGGGCGGGCGAACGCGGCGTCCTCGAAGCCGGAGAACGCCTCGCCCCGCCACAGCGCGAGGCCGTCGGAGAGGAGTGCCGCGCGGGTGCGGGCGTCGTCGGCGGTCCGGGCGCGCACGGTCAGGGCCGCGAACCGGTCCATGTCGACGCTCTCGGGTTCCGTACGCAGCAGATAGCCGTCGTCGCGCAGGGTCAGCAGCTCGCGGCCGCCCGCCTCCGCGTCCTCGAACACCTTCCGCAGCTGCCAGATCTTGGTCTGGAGGGCGGCCGAGGGGTTGCCCGGGAGCTCCCGCTCGTCCCACAGCTCGTCGACGAGCCGGTCCGCGGACACCGGGCGGCCCTCGTGCGACAGCAGAGCGGCCAGCAGCGCTCGGGTCTTGAGCCCGGGCACGGTGACGAGGCCGCCGTCCGCCCGCCACACGGCCAGTGGCCCCAGCACTCCGAATCGCATGGGCGTCACGTTAACGCAGCCCCGTGACGTGCCGGGAGTCGACCGTGAGCGGACCGTGAGCGGGCCGTGAGTGCCCCGCCGCAGGCTGGGACACGTCCACCACCGTCGGCAGCCGCCGACCCGGCGCAGGAGCATCCGATGTCAGACAACGGCCCTCTGCGGTTGGCGATCATCATCGGCAGTACGCGCCGGGGTCGCTTCGGTCCCACCGCGGCCCGGTGGTTCACCGGGCACGCCCGCCGGCGCAGGGACTTCGACGTCGACCTGATCGACCTGGCCGACACGAACCTGCCCGACACGCTCGGTGACGAGTGCGAGGAGCTGCCCCCACCCGTGGCGGAGCTGGCTCCTCGGCTCGCGGCCGCCGACGCCTTCGTCGTCGTGACCCCGGAGTACAACCGCAGCTTCCCCGCACCGCTCAAGACCGCCATCGACTGGTACCTGGACGAATGGAAGGCCAAACCGGTCGCGTTCCTGTCCTACGGCGGTCCGTCCGGCGGGCTGCACGCCACCGAGCAACTGCGCAGCGCCTTCACCGAGGTCCACGCGGTCGCGATCCGCGACGGCATCAGCATCCCCAACTACTGGGACGAGTTCGACGCCGACGGCCACTGGCCCAAGACGTCCACGCGTTTCACGGCCGCCGTCAAGACGACGCTCGACCAGCTCACCTGGTGGGCGCGGGTCCTGCACGACGCCCGCGGCACCCGTCCGTACGAGTCCTGACCCCCGGGGTGCCCACGCCGGTGCCCCGCCCCCGTCCCCTGCCCCGGACCACCGGGGTGCAACGACCCACGAACCATGGAGGGTTCCCCCATGACGACAGATACCCAGGCCTCCGCGGACCTCAGGGCCGGCCCACGGGAGTGGCTCGGGCTCTTCGTGCTCACGCTCCCCACGATCCTGCTGGCCCTCGACGCGACCGTGCTGAACCTCGCGGTCCCGCACATCAGCGCGGACCTCAATCCGAGCAGCACCGAACTGCTGTGGACCGTCGACATCTACGGCTTCATGATCGCCGGTTTCCTGGTGACCGCGGGCACGCTGGGTGACCGCATCGGCCGGCGCAAGCTGCTGATGATCGGCGCGCTCGGCTTCGGTCTCGCCTCGGTCCTCGCCGCGACGGCCACCAGCCCGGAGATGCTGATCGCGGCCCGCGCGCTGCTCGGTATCACCGGCGCCACGCTGATGCCGTCGACGCTGGCGCTGATCAGCAACATGTTCCAGGACCCCCGTCAGCGCGGCGTCGCCATCAGTGTGTGGGTGACCTGCTTCTCGGTCGGTATCGCCGTCGGTCCGGTGCTGGGCGGGGCGCTGCTGGAGTGGTTCTGGTGGGGTTCGGTGTTCCTGCTCGCCGTGCCGGTGATGGTGGTGCTCCTGGTGGCGACGCCGCTGCTGCTCCCCGAGTACAAGGACACGGACGCGGGCCGCATCGACCTGGCCAGCGTGGCGCTGTCCCTGGTCACGGTGCTGCCGGTGATCTACGGCATCAAGCGCCTGGCCGAGCACGGGGTCGACGCCGTCGCGATCGGCACCCTCCTGGTCGGTGTGGTCTTCGGCGTGGTCTTCGTGCAGCGTCAGCGCAAGCTGGCCGACCCGCTGCTCGACCTGCGGCTGTTCACGAACCGGGCGTTCACCGCGGCGCTGCTGGTGCTGCTGCTCGGTCTCGGCCTCATGGGCGGGCTGTACCTGTTCATCACGCAGTACCTCCAGTTGGTGGCGGGCCAGTCGCCGATCAAGGCGGGTCTGTGGCTGCTGCCCGCGGCCGGTGCGCTGATCGTGGCGTCGTCGCTGACGCCCGCGATCGCCGCCAAGGTGCGTCCCGGGTTCGTCGTCGGCGGTGCGCTGTTCCTGTCGGTGCTGGGGTACGCCCTGATCGCCATGGTCGACAGCGTCGACGGGCTGCCGCTGCTGGTGACCGGCTTCGTGCTCATCTACACCGGCATCAGCCCGATGATGGTGCTCGGCACGGACCTGGTCGTCGGCTCCGCCCCGCCGGAGAAGGCCGGTTCGGCCGCGGCGATGTCGGAGACGGCCATGGAGTTCGGCATCGGGCTGGGCATCGCCGGACTGGGCAGTGTCGTGACCGCCGTGTACCGGGACGAGATCAGCGGTGCGCTGCCGCAGGACCTCCCGGCGTCGGTCGAGAGCACGGTGCGCGACACCCTCGCGGGCGCCGACGCCGTGTCCGCCTCGGTGAGCCCCGAGCTCCTGGACCAGGCCCGGGAGGCGTTCACCAACGGGCTGAACCTCGCGAGCGGTCTCGCGGGAGCGATCGTCGCGGTGATGGCCATCGCCGCGATGGTGCTGCTGCGGCACGTCCCGGCGGGCGGCGACGAGGAGGCCGCCGACGCCGACGAGACAGGCGTGCCCACGTCGCCGGCGGAACCGGCGACCGCCGGGGAAGGGCGCTGAGGCTCGGCGCGAAGAAGTTCGCGGGGCGGCCCGGTCGATCAACTCGACCG
>NZ_BAAAZY010000003.1:160419-330947 GCF_039537145.1 Streptomyces shaanxiensis | reverse complement strand
GCCTGGGTGGTTCGGGGGGCGGGGACACGGCTGGGTGGTTCGGGGTTCGGGCACGCGCCGGGGTGGTTCGGGGTTCGGGGACACGGCTAGGCAGTTCAGGGTTCGGGCACGCGCCAGGGTGGTTCGGGGCTCGGACACACACCTGGGTAGTTCAGGGCTCGGGCACGCGCCTGAGTGATTCGGTGGGCGGTGCGCCGGGGATCGGGTGGGTTGGTGGGCCGGATTCAGGGCCACCTCTGCCGGCACGGATGACCGGGCCGTGGGCGTTGGGTGCCGAAGCCCGGGCCCGGGCACCTGCCGATGGCGGCCGCCCCCCTGCGGCAGACTCCAAGGGTGTGTGCAGTTGGGCTGCAGGGCGCGCGCAGGGCGGCGTATGCAGGCGCATCGGCGCTCGTGCCGATGGTCGCGGGTGGCGGGTACGACGACGGCCCCCGGCCGGGCGGTGGGGACCGCTCGGTCGGGGGCCGTGATCGTCGCAGGGGCTAGGCGGCCGCGGCCTGCTGCTCCTGCGGGATGGGCCGGTCGATGGCCATGAGCCACTTGCCGTCCTCGCCGCGCCGCAGGACATCGGTGCAGGTGCCGCGGAGCTCCTCGCGGCCGCCGTCCGGCGTCGGCACCTCCAACTCGTAGTCCACGACGATGAGCTGGACGTCCCCGGCCGTGTACGAGTGGCGCAGGGTCGCCTTGAGCGACGGCTTCAGCGCGAGCATCTCCGTGATCTTCGCCGTGCGCTCGGCGCCGGTCAGCGGCGAGCCGGACAGGTTCGAGATCGCGTCGTCGCGGTACAGCCGGTCGAAGACGGCGCCGTCGTAGGAGTTGAAGGCGAGGAGGAAGGTCTCGTTCTGCTGGTCGGGGTCGGCAGTGAGTTCCAGGGCGTTCAGGTCGATACCGGTGCTCATGACGGGTCAGTCCCTTTCTTCTGGGCGGGTGTGCCGGTGGAGTCGGTGTCACCCCGGGAGGCGGCGGCCGCGGCCTTGCGCCGGGCGGCGCCCGCCTTGTACTTGGCGCGTGCGCTCCGCTCGGTGAGCCACCACTCCGCGATCAGGAGGGTGGTGACCCACCCGGGCCAGTCGGCGTTGCCGACCAGGTCGTGGGTCCACGCCTCCAGCACGGCGGGGTCGTCCGAGGCCGGCAGGGGCAGGACGGTGGCCTCCAACAGGAACGCGTAGACACGGTTCAGCGGGATCGCCATGGTCGCTGCGAAGCTGCGGATCATCCACCGGCGGTGGTCACCCCATCTGCGCTGCCGGGCGGTGCGGTACCCCGCGATCGTGAAGGCCAGCCACAGCACCGACAGCATCACGCTGCTCATGCGCATGGTCAGGCCGTGCGGGCTGGTGGCGCCGACGACGATGCCCAGCACGCCCGCCGGCAGCACGCCCGCGAAGACGTACAGCCGCCCGCTGACCCGGTGCACCGCCGGGTGCGCCTGCCGGAGCCAGGGCCAGACCTGGAGGCAGCAGGTGACCATGGCCACCGCCCCGAACAGGATGTGCGCCACCAGCAGGGGGTAGTGGAGCGTGAAGCCCCCCGGCTGCGGTACGCGGGACCGGTCGGGGTCGAAGCTCAGGTAACGCGGCAACGACAGCACGAGGAAGACCGCGCAGACCAACGCGAGCGGTCCGATCCACGGACGCTGCCACCACGGCCGCTGCGCCGCCCGTCGCTGCCGCGGCCCGCCCGTGGGCGGGGGCGACGCGTGCGGGGCCGACGAGGACCGCGTTGACGAGGGTGGGGAATCGGCGGCTTTCACCACCGAGTCACCCGGCAATATCGTTCCGCGGATCACCGTACGGATCGTCGATGGCATAGCGCCAATTACCGTCGGCACCGCGACGCAGAACGTCGGTCGCGAGTCCGCCGAAGGACTCCCGCTTTCCTTCCTCGCCGTCTATCTCCATGTTCCAGTCGACGGACAGCAGAGCGGTGTCGCCCGTGACGTGCGACTCACGGATTTTCGCGCTCAATCGGGGGTGCAGCTTGAGGAATTCCGCGAGATTCGTCCTGCGCTCCTCCCCCTGCAGCGGCTTTCCGGGCTCCCACACGGACACCGCTTCCTCCGTGTAGAGCTGGTTGATGGCGTCGGCGTCACCCGAGTTGAAGGTGCGGACGTAGAAGGCGAGATGCTCTTCCACACCGCCCGCGTGCACGACGGCATCGGTCTTCCCTGCCATGACTGAAACCTCCTACGGCACAGGCCTGCTGTGGTTTTCCAGGACATCTCGGCAGGTGGCCGAGCAAATCCGCGACCAACGTAGCCGGGGCCTTCCATCAGTGGGTAACAAAGCGTCCACAAGGCCGCCTCACGTGCTGGGTTATCGGCACGTTACCGCTCACTGATCGCCGGTATTCGGCCTGTTGCTACGTTCGTTGACACGGTCACCAATTCCACGTTTTCAGGCGCGTGTTGAACAAGCGCACACGTCTTGGACAACGCCGCGGGTCCGGCGGCGACGAAAGGGCGGACAAGCAGATGGCGAGTGAGCACCGGTCGGTGGCGGCGGATTCCTACGCGGAGAACGACGGGGCGGTCGCGGTCGTCGGAATGTCGTGCCGACTGCCGATGGCCGCGACTCCCGAGGAATTCTGGGAACTGCTCCGTGAGGGCCGCAGCGCCGTCACGGACGTGCCGGCCGGCCGCTGGGACGCGCACTCGGCAGAGGCCGCGGCCGACGCGCCCCGATTGCCGTCGCGCGGCGGATTCATCGACGGGGTCGGCGACTTCGACGCGGCCTTCTTCGGCGTCTCGCCCCGCGAGGCGGTCTCCATGGACCCCCAGCAGCGGCTCGTGCTGGAGCTCGCCTGGGAGGCGCTGGAGGACGCGGGGATCGTGCCGGCGACGCTGCGGGGCAGCCGTACGGCGGTCTTCGTGGGCACCTTGCGGGACGACTACACGAACCTGGTCTACCAGCACGGTACGGACGCGATCACCCAGCACACGATGGCCGGGGTGAACCGGGGCGTCATCGCCAACCGTGTCTCGTACTACCTGGGCCTGCACGGGCCGAGCCTGACCGTGGACTCCGCCCAGTCGTCCTCCCTCGTCGCCGTCCACCTCGCCTGCGAGAGCCTGCGGTCGGGTGAGTCCTCGATGGCCGTCGCCGCCGGTGTGAACCTGAACGTCCTCGCCGAGAACGCGGTCACCGAGGAGCGCTTCGGCGGCCTGTCGCCCGACGGCCTCAGCTACACGTTCGATGCCCGGGCGAACGGCTTCGTGCCGGGTGAGGGCGGGGGTGTGCTGATCCTCAAGCCGCTGGCGGCGGCCCTCGCCGACGGCGACCGCGTCCACGGCGTGATCCGCGGCAGCGCGGTGAACAACGACGGCTCGACCGCCGGCCTGACCGTCCCCAGCCAGGACGCGCAGGAACAGGTGCTGCGGTCCGCCTACCGCAAGGCGTCGGTCGACCCGTCGACGACGCAGTACGTGGAACTGCACGGGACCGGCACTCCGGTCGGCGACCCCATCGAGGCCGCGGCGCTCGGAGCGGCGCTCGGCACCGGGCGCGGCCCGCAGGACGCGTTGCTGGTCGGCTCGGCGAAGACCAACGTCGGTCACCTGGAGGGCGCAGCGGGCATCGTCGGCATGCTCAAGGTGCTGCTGAGCCTGCGTCACCGTGCCCTGCCGGCCAGCCTGAACTTCGAGACCCCCAACCCCCGTATTCCGCTGGGCGAGCTGGGTCTGTCCGTCCAGCGGGAGCTGACGCCGTGGCCGCACGAGGACCGCGAGCTGGTGGCGGGCGTGAGCTCCTTCGGCATGGGTGGCACCAACTGCCACGTCGTGCTGTCGGAGGCTCCCCGCACCGCGGGCGGACGGGAGGCGACCGCCGCCCCGTCGGGCACGTCGGCCGCGGCCGGCGTACTGCCGTGGGTGCTCTCGGGCCGCGGCCCGCAGGCGCTGCGCGCCCAGGCCGGGCGGCTGCACACGTTCCTGTCCGAGGGCTCGCCGACCTCCGCCTCCGATGCCTCGCTGACCTCCGCCGACGTGGGCTGGTCCCTGCTGTCGTCCCGAACGCTGTTCCCGCACCGGGCCGTCCTGCTCGGCGACGACGGGGAGCAGCGGGCCGGGCTGCAGGCCCTGGCCGGCGGGATGCCCGCCGCCGGTGTCGTCACCGGCTCCGTCCAGCCGGGCGGGCTCGGCGTGCTGTTCACGGGGCAGGGCTCGCAACGGGCCGGCATGGGCCGGGAACTGTACGAGGCATTCCCCGTCTTCGCGCGCGCCTTCGACGACATGTGCGAACTGCTGGACCCGCTGTTGGAGCGCCCCCTGGCCGAGGTGATCCGCTCCGGCGACGGCCTGGACCGCACCGGGTGGACCCAGCCCGCGCTGTTCGCGCTGGAGGTGGCGCTGTACCGGCTGGTGGAGTCGTGGGGCGTGCGCCCGGACTTCGTGGCCGGGCACTCGGTCGGCGAGGTGGCCGCGGCCCATGTGGCCGGGACGCTGTCGGCGCGGGACGCGGCGCGCCTGGTCGCGGCCAGGGGCCGGCTGATGGAGGCGCTCCCGGAAGGCGGCGCGATGGTCGCCGTCCAGGCCCCGGAGGCCGAAGTCCTGGAGCTGCTGGCTCCGTACGAGGACCGTGCCGGGATCGCCGCGGTCAACGGTCCGCGGGCGACCGTGGTCTCGGGAGCCGAGGACGCCGTCCTGGCGGTGGCCGGGCAGGCGTCCGAACGGGGATGGCGCACCAAGCGGCTGACGGTCAGTCACGCCTTCCACTCGCCGCTCATGGAACCGATGCTGGACGACTTCCGCCGGGTGGTGGAGACGCTCGCGTTCGAGGTCCCGCGCGTCCCGGTGGTGTCCACCGTGACCGGCCAGGTCGCGGAGAGCCATGAGTGGTGCTCGCCCGACTACTGGGTGGACCAGGTACGCCGTCCGGTCCGGTTCATGGAGGCGGTGCGCGCTCTCGAGGACGCGGGCGTGGGCACGTTCCTGGAGCTGGGGCCGGACGGGGTCTGCGCGGCCATGGCCGCCGAGTCCGTGCTCGACCCGGAGGCGGTCGCGGCGGTCCCGGCGCTGCGCGGCGGCCGGTCCGAGCCGCAGTCGCTGCTGACCGCGCTCGCCTCGGTCTTCGTACGCGGTACGGAGGTCGACTGGGCGTCGGCGTACGCGGGCACCGGCGCCCGCCGCACCGAGCTGCCCACGTACGCCTTCCAGCGGGAGACGTACTGGATCGACGGCACCCGGCGAGCCCCACAGGCCCGTTCGGGCGCGGCGGCCCCCGCCTCCTCCGCCCCGGAACCACCCGCGCGGCACCCCGCCGTCGCAGCCGATGGGCTCGGTGAACGGATCGCCGCCCTGCCGGCGGCCGAGCGGCTGCGCACGGTGACCGAGCTGGTCTCGGCGCACACGGCGGCCGTCCTGGAGTACGGGCCGGAGGACGACGTCGACCTCCGGGCCGCGTTCAAGGACCTCGGCTTCGACTCGCTGATGGCCGTGGAACTGCGCAACGCCCTGGCGACGGCCACCGGTCTGACGCTGCCCAGCGGTCTGCTGTTCGCCCACCCGACACCAGCCGCGCTGGCCGGGCACCTGCTGGCGGAGCTGACCGGCGCGGGCGAGACCGGCGACGAGCGTTCGGCACCGGCGACGGCCGGGGAGCCGATCGCCATCGTGGGCATGGCCTGCCGCTACCCCGGTGGCGTCGACTCCCCCGAGGCCCTGTGGAAGCTCGTGTCCGAGGCGGGCGACGCGATCTCGGGGTTCCCCGAGGACCGCGGCTGGGCCGAGGACCTGTTCGACCCCGAGCTGCGCGAGCCGGGCCGGAGCGCGGTCGACGCGGGTGGTTTCCTGCGCGACGCCGGCGGCTTCGACGCGGGGTTCTTCGGCATCGCACCGCGCGAGGCCCTGGCCATGGACCCGCAGCAGCGTCTGCTGCTGGAGACCGCCTGGGAGGCCGTCGAGGGCGCGGGCATCGACCCGGTCTCCTTGCAGGGCAGCCGTACCGGCGTGTTCGTCGGCGGAACGGCCCTCGAGTACGGCCCGCGCATGCACTCCGCGCCGGCGAACGTCCAGGGGCACGTCCTGACCGGCACCACCGCGAGCGTGATGTCCGGCCGGGTCGCCTACCAACTGGGGCTGATCGGCCCGGCGGTGACCGTCGACACGGCATGCTCCTCGTCCCTGGTGGCCCTGCACATGGCGGTACGGTCGCTGCGCTCCGGCGAGACCAACCTGGCCCTGGCGGGCGGCGTCACCGTGATGTCGACCCCCGGCATGTTCGTCGAGTTCTCCCGGCAGCACGGGCTGGCCCCGGACGGCCGGAGCAAGTCCTTCGCCGCGTCGGCGGACGGCACGTCGTGGGCCGAGGGTGTCGGCCTGCTGCTCGTCGAGCGGCTGTCGGACGCGCGCCGCAACGGTCACGAGGTGCTCGCGGTCATCCGCGGCACCGCCGTCAACCAGGACGGTGCCTCCAACGGGCTGACCGCGCCGAGCGGTCTCTCCCAGCAGCGGGTGATCCGCGAGGCCCTCGACGACGCGGGCCTGCGCGCCGACGCCGTCGACGCGGTGGAGGCCCACGGCACCGGCACCCGGCTCGGCGACCCGATCGAGGCCGAGGCGCTGCTCGCCACGTACGGGCGGGACCGTGGCGGTCCGCAGCCCCTGTACCTCGGCTCGCTCAAGTCCAACATCGGCCACACGCAGGCCGCGGCGGGCGTCGGCGGCATCGTCAAGATGGTCCAGGCGATGCGGCACGGAGTCCTGCCCAGGACGCTGCACGTGGACGAGCCCACGCCGCACGTCGACTGGTCCTCCGGGGCGGTGAAGCTGCTCGCCGAGGAGCGGGAGTGGCCGCGTACCGGCCGGCCTCGCCGTGCCGCGGTCTCGTCGTTCGGGATCAGCGGTACCAACGCGCACGTCGTGCTCGAACAGGCCGCGGACGCCGAGGTTTCGGCGCCCGCCGTCACGGCCGCGCCGACGACGGCGGTGCCGTGGGTGATCTCCGCCCACGACGACACGGCGCTGCGCGCACAGGCCGCCCGGCTGCGCGACCACGTCGCCGGCCACCCGGGTCTGCCGGTCTCCGACGTCGGCCGCTCACTGGCCGCCCGTACCGCCTTCGACCGGCGTGCGGCGGTGACGGGCACGGACACCGCCGGGTTCCTGGCGGGCCTCGACGCGCTGGCCCGCGGCGAGCAGGCGCCGAACGTGGTGCGGGGCGACGCCGGGCGAGCCGGCCGGACGGCCTTCCTGTTCACCGGTCAGGGCGCCCAGTACCCCGGCATGGGAAGGGAGTTGTACGCCTCCCACCCGGTGTTCGCGCGGGCCCTGGACGAGGTGGCCGGCGCCCTGGACGGGCATCTGGAGCGGCCCCTGCTGAAGGTGATGTTCGCCGCGGACGGCTCGGCCGACGCCGAGCTGCTGCACCTGACGTCGTACACGCAGCCGGCGCTGTTCGCCGTCGAGGTGGCGCTGTTCCGGTTGCTGGAGCACCACGGGTTCGCCCCCGACCGGTTGGCGGGCCACTCGGTCGGCGAGCTGGCCGCCGCGCACGTGGCCGGTGTGCTGTCCCTTCCGGACGCCGCCGCGCTCGTCGCCGCGCGTGGCCGGCTGATGCAGTCCGCGCGGCCCGGCGGCGCCATGATCGCGGTGCAGGCCGACGAGGCCGAGGTGGCCCGGTCGCTGGCCGAGCACGGCGGCGCCCTCGCCGTCGCGGCGGTCAACGGGCCCGCCGCGGTCGTGGTGTCCGGCGACGAGGAGGCCGCGGAGCAGGTCGCGGCCCACTGGCGGGAGCAGGGGCGCAGGACGCGCCGGCTGCGCGTCAGCCACGCCTTCCACTCACCGCACATGGACGGTGTCCTCGAGGAGTTCCGCGCGGTCGCCGCGGGGCTGGAGTTCCGGTCGCCCGCGATCCCGATCGTCTCGACCGTGACCGGCGCCCTCGCCTCCGACGACGAGCTGCGCTCCCCCGACTACTGGGCGGGCCAGATCCGCGGCACCGTGCGCTTCCTCGACGCGGTACGCACGCTGGAGGCCGACGGGGTCACCACGTTCGTCGAGGTCGGGCCCGACGCCGTGCTCGCCGCCATGGCGCAGGCCTCCTTCACCACGGAGCGCGCCACGGCCGTCCCGCTGCTGCGTTCCGGGCGTCCCGAGGCGGAGGTCCTCACCTCGGGGATCGCCCAGGCCCATGTGGCGGGAGCCGCGGCGGACATCGCGTCGTTCTTCCCCGACGCCTCCCGGACCGCCCTGCCCACGTACGCCTTCCAGCACGAGCGCTACTGGTTCGTGCCCGAGGAGCGCACCGACGGGCGCGGGCTCGGCCTGACGGTCTCCGAGCACCCGTTGCTCGCCACGTCGGTCGAACTCGCCGACCGGGACGAGCGGATCCTCACCGGCGTGCTCTCCCCGGGGCGGCACCCGTGGCTGGCCGACCACGCCGTCGGCGGCAGTGTCCTGGTGCCCGCCACCGCCTTCCTCGAACTGGCCGTGGCCGCCGGCGAAGAGGTGGGGTTCGGGCGGGTCGAGGAACTGGCGCTGGAGACCCCGCTGTTCCTGGGCGAGCGCCGGGGCACCCGCGTCCAGGTCACCCTGGGCGCTCCCGACGCCTCGGGCCTGCGGGCGTTCGCCGTGCACTCCCGTCCGGAGGGCGACGACGAGCCGGCCCCGTGGACCCGGCACGCGTCCGGCACCCTGGCCGAACCGGCGTCCGCTCCCGACCCCGAGGGTCTGGCCGCCTGGCCGCCGGCGGACGCCGTCGCCGAGCCCCTGACGGACGTGTACGAGCGGCTGGCCGAACTGGGCTATGCGTACGGCCCCGCTTTCCAGGGGCTGCGGGGTCTGTGGCGCCGGGGCGACGAGATCTACGCGGAGCTGCGGCTGCCCGACGAGCAGCGGGACTTCGCCGGCCGGTTCGCGATCCACCCCGCGCTGCTGGACGCGGCACTGCACCCGCTGGTGCTCGACGCGGCCCGCGGCGCCGGCGACGCGCGGGAGATCCGCCTGCCCTTCGCCTGGGACGGGACGACCGTGTACGCCGTGGGCGCGACCGAGCTGCGGGCCCGCATCGCTCCGTCCGGACCCGACGGTTACACGCTGACGCTCGCCGACGGCACGGGGGCGCCCGTCGCCGCGGTCGAACGGCTGTCGCTGCGGCCCGTCCCCAGGGACCGGCTCGTCCCCGCCGGGGGCTCCCTCGGCGACGCGCTGTTCACCGTCGCATGGCCTGTCGTCGGCACCCCCGCCGAAGCCGGGCCGAGGCCGGTCGAGGCGGCCGGTGCCGAACTGCCCGACCCCGCGGGCGCCGACGCCGTCGTCGTCAGGTTCGCGCCCGCGACTGGGGGCGACCACACCGCCGAGGCGGCGCACGAGGCCGCACGGCGGGCTCTGCGCATCGCCCGCGGCTGGCTGTCGGACCCCCGGTACGCCGACACCCGGCTGGTGTTCGTGACGCACGGCGCCGTCGCGGTACGCCCCGGCGAGCGGGTCGAGGACCTGGACGCCGCGCCGGTGTGGGGCCTGGTCCGGTCCCTGCAGTCCGAGCACCCCGACCGGGTGGTCCTCGTCGACCTCGACGACTCGGGCGAGCCGCTGCTGCCCGCCGCCCTCGCCGCCGGGGAGCCGCAGGTGGCCGTCCGCGACGGGGCGCTGCACGTGCCGCGGCTGGCGCGGGCGACGCGTACGGACGCGGCACCGCGGCGCGCCCTCGACCCGGACGGCACGGTGCTGGTCACCGGCGGCACCGGTGGCCTCGGCGGGCTGCTGGCCCGCCATCTGGTGGCCCGGCACGGGGTGCGGCATCTGCTGCTGACCAGCCGGCGCGGCCCGGACACGCCGGGTGTGGAGGCCCTGTGCGCCGAACTCGTCGAGCTGGGCGCCCAGGTGACCGTCGTGGCCGCGGACGCGGCCGACCGCGCGGCGCTCGCCGACGTGCTGGGCTGCGTCCCGGCCGGGCATCCGCTGGTCGCGGTGGTGCACACCGCGGGCGTCCTCGACGACGCCACCGTGGAGTCGCTCACCGAGGAGCAGCTCGACGCGGTGCTGCGGCCCAAGGTCGACGCCGCGTGGAACCTGCACGAGCTGACGCTGGACAAGGACCTCGCCGCGTTCGTCCTCTTCTCCTCCGTCTCCGGTGTCACCGGCACCGCGGGACAGGCCAACTACGCCGCCGCCAACGTCTATCTGGACGCGCTCGCCGCCCGGCGACGCGCCCTGGAGCTGCCCGCCACCTCGATGGCCTGGGGCCTGTGGGGCGGGGAGCGCGGCATGGGCGGCACCCTGGGCGACGCGGACCTCGCGCGCTGGACCCGGGCGGGCATCTCCCCGCTGGCTCCGGAGCAGGGGCTGGAGCTGTTCGACGCCGCCCTCGCGGGCACGGACGTCCTCGCCGTCCCCGCGGCGTTCGATCTGGCGCGGCTGCGCGCCACCGGTTCCGTGCCGACGGCGCTGCTGCGCGGCCTGGTCAAGCCCCGTCCGCGTACCGCCGCGACGGCGGCCGGCGGCGCGGGTGCCGACGCGTCGTCCTGGGTCCGGCGGACCGCCGCGCTCGGCGACACGGAGCGGCGCACCGCCGTCCTCGCGCTGGTCCGCTCGACGGTGGCCGGCGTGCTCGGGCACGCGGACAGCGAGGCCGTCGATCCGGACCGGGCGTTCAAGGAGGCGGGCTTCGACTCCCTGGCCGGAGTGGAGCTGCGCAACCGGCTGGGCACCGCGACCGGCCTGCGGCTGCCCGCCACCGCGGTGTTCGACCACCCCTCGCCGACCGCCCTCGCGACGTACCTGTACGACCGGATCTCGGGCACCCGCCCGGCCGCGACGGTCGCGGTACGCGCCGCACGATCGGCCGACGAGCCCATCGCCGTCATCGGCATGGCCTGCCGCTTCCCCGGCGGTGTGCGCTCGCCCGAGGAGCTGTGGCGGCTCGTGGCCGAAGGCACCGACGCGATCAGCGAGTTCCCCGTCAACCGCGGCTGGGACCTGGAGGCGCTGTACCACCCCGACCCGGAGGTTCCCGGTACGTCGTACGTGCGCCACGGCGGGTTCCTGCACGAAGCGGACCGGTTCGACCCCGCCTTCTTCGGCATGTCCCCGCGTGAGGCGACGGCGACCGATCCGCAGCAACGGCTGCTGCTGGAGACCGCGTGGGAGACCTTCGAGAGCGCCGGCATCACCCCGGACTCGCTGCGCGGCAGCAACGCCGGTGTGTTCACGGGCGTGATGTACGACGACTACGCATCGCGGCTCGCGGCCACTCCGGAGGAGTTCGAGGGCTTCCTGCTCGCCGGCAACCTGTCCAGCGTCGTCTCCGGCCGCCTCGCCTACACGTACGGCCTGGAGGGGCCGGCGCTCACCGTCGACACCGCGTGCTCGTCGTCGCTGGTGGCGCTGCACCTCGCGGCGAACGCCCTGCGCCAGGGGGAGTGCGACCTGGCCCTGGCCGGTGGCGTCACGGTCATGTCGGGGCCGAACACGTTCATCGAGTTCTCCCGCCAGCGGGGGCTCTCGCCCGACGGCCGGTGCCGTTCGTTCGCCGCCGGCGCGGCCGGCACGGGCTGGTCGGAGGGCGTCGGACTGCTCCTGGTGGAGCGGCTCTCCGACGCGCGGCGCAACGGCCACCAGGTGCTCGCGGTGCTGCGCGGCTCGGCGGTCAACCAGGACGGCGCCTCCAACGGCCTCACCGCCCCCAACGGGCCGTCCCAGGAGCAGGTGATCCGCCAGGCCCTCGCCAACGCGGGGCTCGCCCCTTCCGACGTGGACGCCGTGGAGGCACACGGCACCGGTACCACCCTCGGTGACCCGATCGAGGCGCAGGCCCTGCTGGCGACGTACGGCCAGGACCGGCCCGGCGACAGGCCGCTGTACCTGGGCTCGCTGAAGTCCAACATCGGCCACGCGCAGGCCGCCGCCGGTGTCGGCGGTGTCATCAAGATGATCGAGGCCATGCGGCACGGCACGCTGCCGAGGACGCTGCACGTCGACGAGCCCTCGCCGCACGTGGACTGGGAGTCCGGGGCGGTCGCGCTGCTCGTCGAGGAGCGGGAGTGGACACGGGACGGGGAGCGGCCCCGCCGCGCCGGTGTGTCGTCGTTCGGCATCAGCGGCACCAACGCACACGTCATCCTGGAGGAGGCACCGGAGGACAGCGGGCCGGGCGACCCGGAACCCGCGGCTCCCGGCGACGCGGAACCCGCCGCGGCCGGCCTGCGGGACGACGAGGTCGTACCCCTGATCGTCTCCGGCCGCGGCGAGACCGCACTGCGCGCCCAGGCCGAGCGACTGCACCGCCACCTCGTCGAGAACCCCGGGCTGGGCCCCGCCGACGTGGGTCTGTCGCTGGTGACCACGCGTTCCCTGCACGAGCACCGGGCCGCCGTCGTCGGCGACCGGGAGGAGCTGCGCACCGGCCTGGAGGCGCTCGCACGCGGTGAATCGGCGCCCTCGGTGGTGCGTGCCGCGGGGACCCGGCGGGGCGGGACCGCGTTCCTGTTCACCGGGCAGGGCAGTCAGCGCCTGGGCATGGGCCGTGAACTGTACGAGACCCGACCGGTGTTCGCCGAGGCGCTGGACGCGGTGTGCGAGCACCTCGACCGCGAGCTGCCCCGGCCGCTCAAGGACGTGCTGTTCGCCGCGCCGGACTCCGGGGACGCGGAGCTGCTGGACCGTACCGTCTTCACCCAGGCCGCGCTGTTCGCCGTCGAGGTGGCGCTGTTCCGGCTGCTGGCCCACCACGGGGCGGCACCCGACTACCTGTTGGGGCACTCCATCGGCGAGGTCACCGCGGCGCATGTCGCCGGGGTGTTCGGTCTGGAGGACGCCTGCGCCCTGGTGGCCGCCCGCGGCCGGCTCATGCAGGCCGCCCGTACGGGCGGTGCGATGACCGCGGTGCAGGCGAGCGAGGAGGAGATCCTCCCCTCGCTCGAGGAGTTCGGTGGCGCGGTCGCCGTCGCCGGGATCAACGGGCCCCGGTCCGTCGTCGTCTCCGGCGACGAGAGCGCGGTGGAGCGGATCGCCGCGGTCTGGCGGGAGCGTGGCCGCAAGACGAAGCGGCTGACCGTCAGCCACGCCTTCCACTCCCCCCACATGGACGAGGTGGTCGAGGAGTTCGCCTCGGTCGCCTCGGGCATCACCTTCCACTCCCCGACGATCCCCGTCGTCTCCAACGTCACCGGGGCACTCGCCACGGAGGAGCAGCTGCGGTCACCGGACTACTGGGCGGGGCACATCCGCGCCGCCGTCCGGTTCCTCGACGGGGTCCGCTTCCTGGAGGCCGAGGGCGTGACCGACTTCGTGGAGGTCGGCCCGGACGGTGTGCTCACGGCCCTCGCCCAGGACTGCCTCACGCGGGAGGCGGCCGTACTGGCGCCGGTCCTGCGCTCGGGCCGGTCCGAGTCCCGTACCGTCGGCGCCGCGCTGGCGGTGCTCGGCCTGCGGGGCGCGGCGCTGGACTGGTCCGCGCTGTTCCCCGGCGCCCGCCGGGTGGCGCTGCCGACGTACGCCTTCCAGCACGCGCGGCACTGGCTGGAGGCCCCGTCGGTGCCCGGTGACGCCGCCGGACTGGGGCTCGGCCCGACCGGGCACCCGCTGCTGGGCGCTGCGGTGGCGATGGCCGGGCGGGACGCCTTCCTGTTCACCGGAAGGGTGTCCCGTCACACGCACCCGTGGCTGTGGGACCACGCCGTGCACGGTGCGGCCCTGCTGCCGGGCACCGCCTTCGCGGACCTCGCGCTGCGCGCCGGGGAACAGGTCGGCTGCGCCGAGGTCGAGGACCTCACGCTCGCCGCGCCGCTGTTGCTGCCCGAGCAGGGCGGCGTACGGCTCCAGGCGGTGCTCGGCGAGGCGGACGACGCCGGGCGCCGCACGCTGGAGGTCTTCTCCCGTGCGGGGGAGGACGATCTCGCCCCGTGGCTGCTGCACGCGACCGGCCGGGTGGCTCCGGCGTCCACCGAGGAGGCGGTGCCCGACCTGGGCGCCTGGCCGCCCGCCGGGGCTACGGAGGCCGACCTGGACGGCGTGTACGAGCGGCTGGCCGAGCACGGTTACGCGTACGGGCCCGCCTTCCAGGGCCTGCGCCGGGTCTGGCACACGGACACGGAACTCTTCGCCGAGGTGGCGCTCGCGGAGGACCGGCACGCGGACGCCGCACGGTTCGTCCTGCACCCGGCGCTCCTGGACGCCGCGCTGCACCCGCTGCTGCCCGGAGTGACCGGCGACGACCGTCCCGCGGTGCTGCCCTTCGCCTGGTCCGGCGTCACCGTGCGGGCCACCGGCGCCACCGTGCTGCGGGTCCGGCTGTCCCTGAACGGGACGGAGTCCGCCGCGCTGACGGTCGCCGACGGTCTTGGCGCGCCGGTCGCCTCGGTGGCCGAACTGGCGCTGCGGCCGCTGTCCGAGGACGCGCTGCGGGCGGCCGCGGACGCCCACCGCGAGGGCCTGCTGGAGGTGCGGTGGAACGAGGCCGGCACGGTGCGCGGCGTGGACGCCGGACGCTGCGCGGTGCTGGGCGCGGGCCCGGCCGGCGGGCTCGACGCCCTGCCTCGCTACGCGGACCTCGCCGCGCTCGTGGCGGCGGTCGAGGACGGGGCGGCGGTACCGGACGTCGTGCTGACCGTGCCCGAACCGCCCCGGGAGACCGACGCGGACCTGCCCGCCCACATCCACGAGACCACCCGGCACCACCTCGAACTGGCCCAGGCCTGGCTGGCCGACGAACGGTTCGCCCAGTCCCGCCTCGTCGTCGTCACCCACGGCGCCGTCGCCGCAGGTGCCGAGGACGTCACCGACCTCGCCCACACCACCCTGTGGGGCCTGCTCCGCTCCGCGGACAGCGAGAACCCCGGCCGCTTCGGCCTCGTCGACCTCGACGGGGACACCGAGTCCGACACGGGGCTGGTCATCGCGGCCGCGGCGAGCGAGCCGCAGGCTGCCCTGCGCAAGGGCCGGATCCTGGTGCCGCGGTTCGCCCGGGCGTCGTCCCGGCCCACGGACACCGGGCAGCGCGCACCGCGCTGGGACGAGGGCACCGTACTGATCACCGGTGCGACGGGTGCGCTGGGCCGGATCCTGGCCCGCCGGCTGGCGGAACGGCACGGTGTCCGACACCTGCTGCTGCTCAGCCGCCGCGGCGCCGACGCACCCGGCGCGAACGAACTACGCGACGAACTGGCGGAGTTGGGGGTCACCGCGACGTTCGCAGCCTGCGACGCCGCCGACCGCGACGCACTCACCACCGCCCTCGCATCCATCCCGGCCGAACACCCTCTCACAGCGGTCGTCCACACCGCGGGCATCGTCGACGACGGCCTCCTCACCGGCCTGACGACCGAGCGCCTTGAGGCCGTACTCCGGCCCAAGGTCGACGCCGCCTGGAACCTCCACGAACTCACCCGCGATCTCGACCTGTCCGCCTTCGTCCTCTACTCGTCCATCGCCGGCCTCCTCGGCACAGCAGGACAGGCCAACTACGCGGCCGGCAACACCTTCCTGGACGCCCTGGCCCACCACCGCACCGCCCACGGCCTGCCCGCCACCTCCCTCGCCTGGGGCCTGTGGAGCGGTGAGCACGGCGGTATGGGTGGCTCCCTGTCCGACGCCGACCTCAAGCGGCTGGCCCGCAGCGGTCTGAAGGCGCTGGCGCCGGACGAGGCGATGGACCTGTTCGACGCGGCGCCGTACACGGACAGGGCGGTACTGGCCGTCAGCGGCCTCGATCTGGACGCGCTGCGCTCGAGCGGCGAGGAGCCGCCCGTCCTGTTCCGCGACCTGGTGCGCCGGCCCGTGGCGCGCGGCACCGCCGCACGCGGTGGGGAGCAGTCCGGGCCGTCGCTGGCGCAACACCTCGCCGGTCTCGCGGAGGCCGAGCGGGTCCGGCTGCTCGTCGATCTGGTGCGGGCCCGGGTGGCCGACGTGCTCGGCCATGCCGACCAGAGTGCCGTCGGCGCCGACCGGGCCTTCCAGGAGCTGGGCTTCGACTCGCTCACCGCGGTCGAGCTGCGCAACCGGCTGGGCGAGGCCACCGGACTGCGCCTGCCCACCACCCTGGTCTTCGACCACCCCACCCCGGCCGCCATCGCCGCGTATCTGCGCGACCAACTCGTCGTGGCGGACGACGGTCCGGCCGAGGAAGCCCTCGCCGGTCTGGACCGGATCGAGGGGCTGATCCGGTCGGCGTCGTCCGACGGGACGTCCGACGACATCGCGCAGGACCGGATCGGTACCCGCCTGCGCCAACTGCTGCAACTCATCGAGAAGACGGACCGCACCACACGGGAGGAGCTGGGTGATGACGATCTCGAATCCGCCTCGGACGAGGACCTGTTCGCCCTCGTCGACGAACTCGACTGACCGGGCTCCCGAGCCCGTGCACCACGCATCACCCGCAATTCCGCGCAACACACTTGGGGAGCTGACGACAGGTGGCTGACGAGAAGGAACTCCGCGACTACCTCAAGCGGGCGATCGCCGACGCGCGGGACGCCCGCAGGAAACTGCGCGAGGTGGAGGAGAAGGCGCAGGAGCCCATAGCGATCGTGGGCATGGCCTGCCGCTACCCGGGCGGGGTGGCCTCGCCCGAGGATCTGTGGCGGCTGGTCGCCGACGAGGTCGACGCCGTCTCCGAGTTCCCCACCAACCGCGGCTGGGACCTGGAGAACCTGTTCGACCCGGACCCGGAGCGGGTGGGCACGTCATACGTCCGCCACGGCGGTTTCCTGCACGACGCCGACCAGTTCGATCCCGAGTTCTTCGGCCTCTCGCCCCGTGAGGCGCTCGCCGCCGACCCGCAGCAGCGACTGCTCCTGGAGACGACGTGGGAGGTCCTGGAGCGCTCGGGCATCGACCCGGCGGCGCTCAGGGGCAGCCGTACCGGCGTCTTCACGGGCCTCATGTACACGGACTACGGCTCCCGTCCGCACCTTCCGGCGGAGGGTTTCGAGGGCTACCTCTACAGCGGCAGCGCGGGGAGCATCGCCTCGGGCCGCCTCGCCTACACCTTCGGCCTGGAGGGGCCCGCGGTCGCCGTCGACACGGCGTGCTCCTCGTCGCTGGTGGCGCTCCACCTGGCGGTGAACGCTCTGCGTGCGGGCGAGTGCGACCTGGCGCTCGCCGGCGGGGCGGCCGTGATGTCGACTCCCACCGGATTCGTCGAGTTCTCCCGGCTGCGCGGGCTGGCTCCCGACGGACGGTGCAAGCCGTTCGCGGCGGCTGCGGACGGTACGGCCTGGTCGGAGGGCGTGGGCCTGCTGCTCGTGGAGCGCCTCTCGGACGCCCGCCGCAACGGCCACCACATCCTCGCCGTCATCCGCGGCTCGGCCGTCAACCAGGACGGCGCCTCCAACGGCCTCACCGCCCCCAACGGCCCGTCGCAGGAACGCGTCATACGCCAGGCCCTCACCAACGCCGGCCTCTCCCCCACCGACATCGACGCCGTCGAAGCCCACGGCACCGGAACCCGCCTCGGCGACCCCATCGAAGCCCAAGCCGTGCTGGCGACCTACGGTCAGAACCGACCCGACGACCGGCCCCTCCACCTCGGCTCGCTGAAGTCCAACATCGGACACACCCAGGCGGCCGCCGGCGTCGGCGGCGTCATCAAGATGGTGCAGGCCATGCACCACGGCGTGCTGCCCAGGACCCTCCACCTCGACGAACCCACCCCGTTCGTCGACTGGGACGCCGGCGACGTCTCCCTGCTCACCGAGGCCCGGGAGTGGGCCGTGTCCGGGGCGCCGCGACGCGCCGCCGTCTCCGCCTTCGGCATGGGCGGAACGAACGCGCACGTCATCCTGGAGCAGCCGACCGCGGAGGACCCGGCGGAGGACCCGGCCGGAACGGCGGCGGACGGAGCGACCGACGCGGCTGCGGAGGCCGTCGAAGGCCGCCGTGTTCCCGTGCTGCCCTACCTGCTCTCCGCCAAGACCCCCCAAGCACTCACCGCCCAAGCCCAACGACTCCTCACCCACCTCGAAACACACCCCCACCTCACCCCCCTCGACATCGCCCACTCCCTCGCCACCACCCGCACCACCCACAACCACCGCGCCCTCCTCCTCACCCCCACCCACACCCACCCCCACCACCACCTCCACGCCCTCGCCCACAACACCCCCACCCCCGACACCATCACCGCAACCGCCGCCGAGCCCTCCAAGACGGCGTTCGTCTTTCCGGGGCAGGGGTCCCAGTGGGCGGGCATGGCCGTGGAACTGATGGCCGACTCACCGGTGTTCGCCGCCCGGATCGCCGAGTGCGCGAAGGCGTTCTCCGCCTATGTGGACTGGTCCTTGGAGGACGTGCTGCGCCAGGCGGAAGGGGCTCCGTCCCTCGACCGCGTGGACGTGGTCCAGCCCGTCCTGTTCGCGGTGATGGTGTCGCTCGCGGAACTCTGGCAGGCCCACGGGGTCCGGCCGTCCGCCGTGGTGGGGCACTCCCAGGGCGAGATCGCCGCCGCGTACGTGGCGGGCATCCTCACCCTCGATGACGCCGCCCGCGTGGTCACCCTGCGCAGCCAGGCCATCGGCCGGGTCCTGGCCGGCCTCGGCGGCATGGTGTCCGTCGCGCTCCCCGCCGACGAGGTGCGTGAGCGCATCACCCCCTGGCGGGACCGGATCCAGGTCGCCGCCGTCAACGGCCCCGCCTCCGTGGTGGTCTCCGGTGAGGTCGAGCCGCTGCGGAGCCTCGTGGAGGCCTGCAAGGCGGACGGCGTACGGGCCCGGACCATCACGGTGGACTACGCCTCCCACTCGAAGTACGTGGAGCTGCTGGAGGAGGAGCTGGCCACACTCCTCGCGCCGGTCAGCCCGCGCCCGGCCACGGTCCCGTTCTTCTCCACCGTCACCGGCGACTGGGTCGTGGGCACCGAGCTGGACGGCGGCTACTGGTACCGCAACCTGCGGCAGACCGTGGAACTGGAGAACGCCGTACGCGCCCTGCTGGAGCAGGGGTTCGGCACGTTCATCGAGTCCAGCCCGCACCCCGTGCTCGCGCTCGCGGTGCAGGAGACGGCGGAGGCGGCCGGCCGTGACGCCGCCGCGTTCGGCTCGCTGCGGCGCGACGCGGGCGGCATGGAGCGGTTCCTGCTCTCCCTCGGCGAGGCGCACAGCCGCGGCGTGGCCGTCGACTGGCAGGCGGTCTTCGCCGGCACATCGGCGCGCCGGGTGCCGCTGCCGACGTACGCCTTCCAGCGCACCCGCCATTGGCTGGAGGCGGTCGGCGCGCCGAGCGACGCCGCCGGTCTCGGGCTGGGCTCGACCGACGGCCACCCGTTCCTCGGTGCCGCGGTCGCGGTCGCGGACCGCCGCGCCTTCCTGTTCACCGGCAGGCTCTCGCGCCGCTCGCACCCGTGGCTGGCGGACCACGCCGTCCACGGCTCCGTGCTGCTGCCCGGCACCGGACTGGTCGAACTCGCGCTGCGGGCCGGGGAGTACGTGGGGTGCGAGCGGGTCGAGGACCTCACCCTGGCCGCACCGCTGCTGCTGCCCGAGCAGGGCGGCGTGCAGCTCCAGCTCGTCGTCGGGGAGGCCGACGACGGCGACCGCCGCAAGCTGGAGATCTACTCGCGCCACGACGGTGCGCAGGACGACACGGCGGCGTGGACGCTGCATGCGGAGGGCCTGCTCGCCACGACGCCCGACGAGGTGCCCCCGGGTCTGCTCGTCTGGCCGCCCGCCGGGGCGGTCGAGGCCGACCTGGACGGCATGTACGAGCGGGTGCGGGAGCAGGGTTACGAGTACGGCCCGGCGTTCCGTGGCCTGCGCAGGGCATGGCGGGGCGAGGCCGGGCACGAGATCTTCGCCGAAGTCGCGCTTCCGGAGGAACTCCAGTCGGACGCGGGGCTCTTCACCCTGCACCCGGCGCTCCTCGACGCGGCGCTGCACACCCTGTTGCCGGGCGTGGTTGACGAGGACCGCCGGCCTCTGCTGCCCTTCGCCTGGTCCGACGCGACGGTGTACGCGGCGGGAGCGTCGGTCCTGCGGGTGCGGCTCTCCCTCACCGGGCCGGAGTCGGCGTCGCTCCTGGTGGCCGACGGCTTGGGCGCACCCGTGGCCTCCGTCGGGTCGCTGGCGCTGCGACCGCTGTCCGAGGAAGCGCTGCGGGCGGCCGCGGAGGCACACCGCGACGGGCTGCTGCGGGTGGAGTGGACCGGCCTGGCGACTCCGAACTCCCCTGCGGACACCGGCACATGGGCCCTGCTGGGCGGTGACGGCGGCCTCGGCCTGCCGGTCGACGCCGCACGGTCCTTCACCGACCTCGCCGCGCTCGTGGCGGCGGTCGAGGACGGGGCGGCGGTACCGGACGTCGTGCTGACCGTGCCGGAACCGCCCCGGGAGACCGACGGGAACCTGCCCTCCCGCATCCACGAGACCACCCGTCACCACCTCGAACTGTCCCAGGCCTGGCTGGCCGACGAACGGTTCGCCCAGTCCCGCCTCGTCGTCGTCACCCACGGCGCCGTCGCCGCAGGACAGGAGGACGTCACCGACCTCGCCCACACCACCCTGTGGGGCCTGCTCCGCTCCGCGGACAGCGAGAACCCCGGCCGCTTCGGCCTCGTCGACCTCGACGGCGGCCCGTCCACGGGCTCCCTGCTGCCCGCAGTGGTGGCGTCCGGCGAGACGCAGGCCGCTGTGCGGGGTGACACCGTGCTCGTGCCCCGTCTGGTCCGGGTGCGGCAGGAGGCGGACGACGCCGAGGCGACGGCGCCGCGCTGGGACGAGGGCACCGTACTGATCACCGGAGCCACCGGTGCGCTGGGCCGCCTTCTCGCCCGGCATCTGGCGGAACGGCACGGTGTCCGGCACCTGCTGCTGCTCAGCCGACGTGGCGCCGACGCACCGGGCGTGAACGAACTACGCGACGAACTCGCCGAGTCGGGAGTCACCGCGACGTTCGCCGCCTGCGACGCCGCCGACCGCGACGCACTCACCACCGTCCTCGCATCCATCCCGGCCGAGCACCCGCTCACGGCGGTCGTCCACACCGCGGGCGTCGTCGACGACGGCCTCCTCACCGGCCTGACGACCGAGCGCCTTGAGGCCGTACTCCGGCCCAAGGTCGACGCCGCCTGGAACCTCCACGAACTCACCCGCGATCTCGACCTGTCCGCCTTCGTCCTCTACTCGTCCATGGCAGGACTCCTCGGTACGGCAGGACAGGCCAACTACGCGGCCGGCAACACCTTCCTGGACGCCCTGGCCCACCACCGCACCGCCCACGGCCTGCCCGCCACCTCCCTCGCCTGGGGCCTGTGGGAGGAGAGCAGCGCCAGCACCAGCCACCTCGGGGACGTGGACGTGCAGCGGATGGCCCGCTTCGGGCTGCGCCCGCTGTCCTCGGACGAGGGCATGGCACTGTTCGACGCCGCCGGCGCGTCCTCGGACGCGGTCCTCGCGGCGACCGGGCTGGATCTTGCGGCGCTGCGGCGCAAGGGCGCCGAGCCCCTGCCGATGCTGCGCGCACTCGTGCCGGCGGTGCGCCGCCGCGCCGCGGCCGGGACGGCCGGAGGGGCCTCGCTGGTCGAGCAGTTGGCCGCGGTCTCCGGGACCGAGCGGGAGCGGGTGCTGACCGACCTCGTGCGCGGACATGTGGCCGGGGTGCTCGGCCATGCCGACCAGGGGGCGGTCGACTCCGACCGTGTCTTCAAGGAGCTGGGGTTCGACTCGCTGCTCGCGGTCGAGCTGCGCAACCGGCTCGGCGAGGCCACCGGACTGCGCCTGCCCACCACCCTGGTCTTCGACCACCCCACCCCGGCCGCCATCGCCGCGTATCTGTCGACCCTGATCGCCCCCGCCGCGTCGCGGGCGTCCGACGTGGTCGTGCCCTCCGGCACCTCCGCCGAGGACCCGGTCGTGATCGTGGGCATGGCCTGCCGCTACCCGGGCGGCGTGGCCTCGCCCGACGACCTGTGGCGGCTGGTCGCCGACGAGGTCGACGCCATCTCGGAGCTGCCGGCCGACCGTGGCTGGAACATCGAGGAGCTCTACGACCCGGAGCCGGGCACGCCGGGCAGGACGTACTCCCGCCACGGCGGATTCCTGTACGACGGTGACCACTTCGACCCCGAGTTCTTCGGGATGTCGCCGCGCGAGGCGCTCGCCACCGACCCGCAGCAGCGGCTCCTGCTGGAGACCGCCTGGGAGGCGCTGGAGGACGCCGGCATCGACGCGTCGACGCTGCGCGGCAGCCGTACCGGCGTGTACACGGGCGTGATGTACCACGACTACGCGTCGCGGGTGAAGCAGGTCCCCGAGGACATGGAGGGCTATCTGTTCAGCGGCAACGCGGGCAGTGTCGCCTCGGGCCGGGTGTCGTACACCCTCGGTCTGGAGGGACCCGCGGTCACCGTGGACACGGCGTGCTCCTCGTCGCTGGTGGCCATCCACCAGGCGGTGAACGCGCTGCGCGCGGGCGAGTGCGACCTGGCGCTCGCCGGTGGTGTGACGCTGATGTCGACCCCGCAGGGGTTCGTCGAGTTCTCGCAGCAGCGCGGCTTGTCGGCGGACGGCCGGTGCCGGTCGTTCTCGGCGACCGCGGACGGCACCGGGTGGTCGGAGGGTGTGGGCCTGCTGCTCGTGGAGCGGCTCTCGGACGCCCGCCGCAACGGCCACCAGGTGCTGGCCGTCATCCGCGGCTCGGCCGTCAACCAGGACGGCGCCTCCAACGGCCTCACCGCCCCAAACGGCCCGTCGCAAGAACGCGTCATACGCCAGGCCCTCACCAACGCCGGCCTCTCCCCCACCGACATCGACGCCGTCGAAGCCCACGGCACCGGAACCCGCCTCGGCGACCCCATCGAAGCCCAAGCCCTCATCGCCACCTACGGACAGAACCGACCCGACAACCGGCCGCTCCACCTCGGCTCCCTCAAGTCCAACCTCGGACACACCCAGGCGGCCGCCGGTGTCGCGGGCGTCATCAAGATGGTGCAGGCCATGCGCCACGGCGTGCTGCCCAGGACGCTGCACGTCGAGGCTCCCAGCCCCCATGTCGACTGGGAGGCCGGTGACGTCTCCCTGCTCACCGAGGCCCGGGAGTGGGCCGTGTCCGGGGCGCCGCGGCGCGCCGGGGTGTCGTCCTTCGGCATCAGCGGCACCAACGCGCACCTGATCCTGGAGCAGCCGTCGTCGGAGGAGGCGGAGGAGGACCGGGCGGCCGAGCCGCAGGCCCTGCCCGCCGTGCCGTGGCTGCTGTCCGCCAAGACCCCCGAGGCGCTGTCCCGGCAGGCGGCCCGACTGCTCGAACACCTCGAAGCCCGACCGGAGTTGTCCCCGCTGGACGTGGCCCGCTCCCTGGCCACCGCGCGCACCGCGCTCGACCACCGCACGAGTGTGACCGGCGCGGATCGGGACGAGCTCGTCGCCGGGCTGCGTTCGGTACGGGCCGGTGCGGTCGAGCCGGTGCGGGCACGTGCGGACCTGTCGGGCCGCACGGCGTTCCTGTTCACCGGGCAGGGAGCCCAGTACGTCGGCATGGGCCGGGAACTCTACGAGTCGTTCCCGGTGTTCGCCGAGGCCTTCGACGCGGTCTGCGCCCAGTGGGACGGGGCGTTCGAACTGCCGCTGAAGGAGGTCGTGTTCGCGGAGCCGGGCAGCGAGACGGCCGCGCTGCTCGACCGGACCGGCTACACCCAGCCGGCCCTGTTCGCGCTGGAGACAGCACTGTTCAAGCTGGCCGAGTCCTGGGGCCTGCGCCCCGACTACCTCGCCGGCCACTCCATCGGCGAACTCACCGCCGCACACGTCTCCGGCGTCCTGACCCTCGAAGACGCGGCCAAACTGGTCGCCGCCCGCGCCTCCCTGATGCAGGCACTGCCCGGCACAGGCGCGATGATCGCCGTACAGGCCACCGCGGACGAAGTCCACCCACTCGTGGCCGAACACGAAGGCCTCCTCGCCGTCGCCGCGGTCAACAGCCCCTCCTCCGTCGTCATTTCCGGAGACGAGGCAGCCGCCGAAGCCGTCGCCGCCCGACTGCGCGAACTAGGCCGCAAGACCAAACGGCTCACCGTCTCCCACGCCTTCCACTCCCCCCACATGGACGGCATGCTCGACGCGTTCCGGGACGTCGCCGACACCGTGACGTACCACGCGCCGCGGATCCCGGTCGTATCCACGCTCACCGGCCGTGTCGCCACCGGAGGGGACCTGATCACGGCGGAGTACTGGGTCGAGCAGGTCCGGGGGTCGGTCCGTTTCGCGGACGCCGCCGAGATCCTCGCCAAGGAGGGCGTCGCGGCCTTCGTGGAGATCGGCCCGGACGGTGTGCTCAGCGCGCTGGTCGCGGAGGCCGTGGAGAGCGCGGTCGCGGTGCGGCCGTTGCAGCGCCGCGGCAGGCCGCAGCCCACGACGCTCGTAGGCGCGGTCGGGGCCCTGCACGACGCGGGTGTCCGGGTCGACTGGCAGGCGTTCTTCGCCGGCAGCGGTGCGCGGCACGTCGCGCTTCCCACGTACGCGTTCCAGCGCCGCCGCTACTGGCTGGACGCGGGCCCTGCCGGGGCCGACGCCGCCGAGTGGGGCCTGCGGTCGACCAGCCATCCGTTCCTCGGGGTGGCCGTGCCGCTGGCCGGGGGCGAGGGCACGGTGTTCACCGGCCGGGTGGCGGCCGGCCGTCACCCCTGGCTGGCCGGGAACATCGTCGTGGACGAGCCCGTCCTCCCCGCCGCCGCGCTCGTCGAGACGGTGCTGCGCGCGGGTGCCGAACTCGGCTGCGACGTTCTGCACGAACTCACCGTCCCGGCCCCCTTGGTCATCCCGTCCCAAGGCGCCGTACAGCTGCAGGTGGCCGTGGGGGCGCCCGGTGCGGACGACCGTCGTACGGTGCGCGTGTTCGCGCGCCCGGACGACCCGGACGCGGCCTGGCAGTCGCTGGCCGAAGGCGTGCTCGGCACCGGTGGCGGGGACGACACGGCCGCGGTGGCCGGGGCGTCCTTCGAGGTGTCGCTGGACGCAGGCCTCCGGGACGAGGCCGACCGGTTCGCACTGCACCCGGCCCTGTTGGACGCGGCGCTGGACGCCCGGCCGACCGCCGCGCCGGGCACCGTCGCCTTCCCGACCCGGTGGCGCGGCGTGCGTCTGTACGCCACCGGCATCACCGAGGCACGCGCCGAACTGACCGGGACGGGCGAGGACACGGCCGCGATACGGCTGACCGCTGCGGACGGCAGGCTCGTCGCCACCGTCGCGTCGGTCTCCTTCGTGGAGCTTCCCGAGTCCCGGTTCAGCGGGGCGCGCAACTCGGCGTACGCGGCCCTGTACACGACCGACTGGGTGCCCTTGGGCACGACCGTCCTCGACGACCCCTTCCACTGGGGCGTGTTGGGCTCCGGGCGGACGCCCGCCGAGCCGGCCGGTGCCACACCGCTGCGCGACGCGGGTGCGGCCGGCGAGGCCGTCGCGTCCGGTGCGGAAATCTCCGCCGTGCTGTTCGAGGCCGGGACGCCTGAGTCCGACGACCCGGTCGGCGCGACGTACGCGCTGACACGCCAGGTGTCGGCCGTCCTGCGCGACTGGCTGGCGGACGACCGGCTCGCGGACACCCCGCTCGTGGTCGCCCTGCGTTCCACCGCGGCCGTGGCGCCCGGGGAGTCGGCGGATCCCGTGGCGGCCGCGCTGCGCGGACTGGTGCGGTCGGCCCAGGCCGAGGCGCCGGGCCGGGTGGTCCTCACGGAGACCGACGGCTCCCCCGAGGGGTACGCGGTGCTGGCGTCGGCCGTCGCGTCCGGTGAGCCGGAGACGGCCGTACGCGGCGACCGCGCCTTCGTGCCCCGTCTGCGACGGATGACGGAGCCGACGGATCAGGCCGCACCGGCCTGGGACCCGCAGGGCACCGTGCTCGTCACCGGAGGCACCGGATCGCTCGGCGGACTCTTCGCCCGCCACCTGGTGACCCGCCACGGCGTCCGGCACCTGCTGCTGCTCAGCCGCAGCGGCGCCGACGCCCCCGGGGCGGCCGAACTCCGCGCGGAGCTGGCCGAGTTGGGGGCGACGAGCGTGACCTTCGCCGCCGGTGACGTCGGCGACCGGGAGGAGCTGGCCGCGCTGCTCGGCCGGATCCCGGCGGAGCACCCGCTGACCGGCGTCGTGCACACCGCGGGAGTGGTGGACAACGCCCTCCTGGCAACGCTGAGCCCGCAGCAGCTCGCCACCGCGCTGCGGCCCAAGGCCGACGGGGCATGGCATCTGCACGAGCTGACCCGTGATCTCCCGCTGTCCGCCTTCGTCATGTTCTCGTCGAGCACGGGTGTACTGGGCAGCCCGGGCCAGGCCAACCACGCCGCCGCGAACGCGTTCCTCGACGGTCTCGCCCGGCACCGCGCCGACCAGGGCCTGCCCGCCCTCTCGATCGGCTGGGGCAGGTGGGAACGGGCCTCCGGGATGGGTGCTTCGTTCACCGACGCAGAACGCGCCCGCTTCGCCCGCGAGGGCTTCCGGCCGGTCGGGGACGAGCAGGGGACGGCACTCTTCGACGCGGCGCTCGCCGTGGGGCGGCCCGCGCTGACGGCGCTGCCGGTGGACACCGCGGCGCTGCGTGCCCGCGATGTCCTGCCGGCGCCGCTGCGCGGCCTGGTCACGGTACCGGTGCGGTCCGACGCCGGGGCCGGGGCGGAACCGGCCGTGCCGCTGGCGGACCGGATCGGCGCGATCCCCGCCGAGCGGCGGTACGACACCGTGTCGGAGCTGGTGCGCGCCACGCTCGCGGCGGTGCTGGGCCACTCGGACGCCGACGCCGTCGCCGAGGACCGTCCCTTCCAGGAGCTCGGGCTCGACTCGCTCACGGCGGTCGACCTGCGCAACAGGCTCGGCCGGGCCGTCGGCCTCAGGCTGCCCGCCACGCTGGTCTTCGACTTTCCCTCGCCCGCGGCGCTCGCCGCGTATGTGCTGGCGGAGATCGAGCCGGAGACCGGCGCCGAGACCGGAACCGGCGCGGGCGCGGGCGGCGGTTCGGCGCTGGCCGAGCTCGACCGGCTCGAGGCGGTGCTCGGTGCGCTGCCGAGGGAGGGCGGCGAGCGTACCGCCCTGGCCGCACGGCTGCAGTCCCTGTTGTCCCGGGTGACCGGCCCGGAAGTCCCGGCGCGGGCCGACGCGGTGGACGGGATCGAGTCGGCGTCGGCGGACGAGATCTTCGACTTCATCGACAACCAGCTCGGCCGCACGTCCGGCTGATCAGCCCCCAAAGCAATTGTTCCGAGGAGATGTGGGTGTCGCATGTCTGACACAAGCAAGGAAGAGAAGCTCGTCGACTACCTCAAATGGGTGACCGCTGATCTGCAGAAGACGCGCCAACAGCTCGCCGAGCTGGAGGCGGCCGCCGCCGAGCCGGTGGCGATCGTGGGTATGGCCTGCCGCTACCCGGGCGGCGTGGCCTCGCCCGACGACCTGTGGCGCCTGGTCGCCGACGAGGTGGACGCGATCTCGCCGTGGCCGACCGACCGTGGCTGGGACGTCGGTGAGCTGTACGACCCGGAGCCCGGGAAGCCGGGCAAGTCGTACACGCGTGAGGGCGGCTTCCTGGACGGTGCCACCCGGTTCGACGCGGAGTTCTTCGGGATCTCTCCTCGTGAGGCGGTGGCCATGGACCCGCAGCAGCGGGTCCTGCTGGAGACCGCGTGGGAGACGTTCGAGCACGCGGGCATCGCCCCGGACTCGCTCAAGGGCAGCAGTACCGGTGTGTTCGTCGGTGTGGTGGAGGAGAGCTATCTGGGGCTGGAGGCGCCCAGCGAACTCCAGGGCTACCTCATGACGGGCAAGTTGGCCAGTGTGGCATCGGGTCGCGTCGCGTACACCCTCGGTCTGGAGGGCCCGGCGGTCTCGATCGACACGGCGTGCTCCTCGTCGCTGGTGGCGCTCCACCTCGCGGTGCAGTCGGTGCGTTCGGGTGAGTCGGCGCTCGCGCTGGCGGGCGGGGCCACGGTCAACGGGGATCCCGGCGGCTATGTGGACTTCTCGCAGCAGCGCGGGCTGGCTCCCGACGGACGGATCAAGTCCTTCGCGGCGGCTGCGGACGGTACGGCCTGGTCGGAGGGCGTGGGCCTGCTGCTCGTGGAGCGGCTCTCGGACGCCCGCCGCAACGGTCACCAGGTGCTGGCCGTCATCCGCGGCTCGGCCGTCAACCAGGACGGCGCCTCCAACGGCCTCACCGCCCCCAACGGGCCGTCGCAGGAACGCGTCATACGCCAGGCCCTCACCAACGCCGGCCTCTCCCCCACCGACATCGACGCCGTCGAAGCCCACGGCACCGGAACCCGCCTCGGCGACCCCATCGAAGCCCAAGCCCTCATCGCCACCTACGGACAGAACCGACCCAGCGACCGGCCCCTCCACCTCGGCTCCCTGAAGTCCAACATCGGACACACGGTCGCCGCGGCCGGGGTGGGCGGCGTCATCAAGATGGTGCAGGCCATGCACCACGGCATCCTGCCCAGGACCCTCCACCTCGACGAACCCACCCCGTTCGTCGACTGGGACGCCGGCGACGTCTCCCTGCTCACCGAGGCCCGGCAGTGGCCCGACAACGACACCCCACGACGCGCCGCCGTCTCCGCCTTCGGCGTGAGCGGAACCAACGCGCACGTCATCCTGGAACAGCCGCCCACAGAGGACCCGACGGAGGTGCAGGAGGAGACCGAGCCCGCCGAACACCGCGACATCCCCGTACTGCCCTACCTGCTCTCCGCCAAGACCCCCCAAGCACTCACCGCCCAGGCCCAACGACTCCTCACCCACCTCGAAACACACCCCCACCTCACCCCCCTCGACATCGCCCACTCCCTCGCCACCACCCGCACCACCCACCACCACCGCGCCCTCCTCCTCACCCCCACCCGCACCCACCCCCACCACCACCTCCACGCCCTCGCCCACAACACCCCCACCCCCGACACCATCACCGCAACCGCCGCCGCCAGGCGGGGCAAGCTCGCCTTCCTGTTCACCGGGCAGGGTGCCCAACGGCCGGGCATGGGGCGTGAGTTGTACGAGTCGTTCCCGGTCTTCGCCGAGGCCTTCGACGCGGTCTGCGCCCAGTTGGACAAGGAACTGGAGCGGCCGCTGAAGGAGGTCGTGTTCGCGGAGCCGGGCAGCGAGACGGCCGCGCTGCTCGACCGGACCGGCTACACCCAGCCGGCCCTGTTCGCGCTGGAGACAGCACTGTTCAAGCTGGCCGAGTCCTGGGGCCTGATCCCCGACTACCTCGCCGGCCACTCCATCGGCGAACTCAGCGCCGCACACGTCTCCGGCGTCCTGCCCCTCGAGGACGCGGCCAAACTGGTCGCCGCCCGCGCCTCCCTGATGCAGGCACTGCCCGGCACAGGCACCATGATCGCCGTACAGGCCACCGCGGACGAAGTCCACCCACTCGTGGCCGAACACGAAGGCCTCCTCGCCATCGCCGCGATCAACAGCCCCACCTCCATAGTCATCTCCGGAGACGAGACAGCCGCCGAAACCGTCGCCGCCCGACTGCGCGAACAAGGCCGCAAGACCAAACGACTCACCGTCTCCCACGCCTTCCACTCCCCCCACATGGACGGCATGCTCGACGCGTTCCGGGACGTCGCCCGACGGCTGACCTTCCACGCGCCCGCCATCCCCATCGTCTCGACCCTCACGGGACGGCTCGTCACCGCCGCCGAACTGAGCGCACCGGACTACTGGGCGGACCAGGTCCGTGAGGCCGTCCGGTTCGCCGACGCCGTGGGCTCGCTCGCGGACCTGGGTGTCACGGCCTTCGCCGAGCTGGGGCCGGGCAGCGCGCTGAGCGCCCCCGCCCGCGACGTGCTCGCCGACATCGGCGGTGACCACACCGTGGTGCCGCTGCTGCGACGGCTCGACGCGGAGGCCGAGTCACTGGTCGGCGGCTTGGGCACCCTGCACGCGCACGGTGCCCCGGTGGACTGGACGGCCTTCTTCGAGGGCACGGGCGCCCGCCGGGTGGACCTGCCGACGTACGCCTTCCAGCAGCGGAGGTACTGGCTCGACGACCGGCGTTCCGGCAGCGCCGCGGCGGCAGCGGGGCCCGGAGCCACCGGGCATCCGCTGCTCGGCACGGCGATCGAACCGGCCTCCGGTGACGGGCTGCTCTTCAGCGGCCGGTTCTCCCCGGCGGACCTGCCCTGGTCGTCGGGGCTCACGGCCGAGGGCTCCCGGATCCTGCCCCCCGCCGCACTGGTCGAACTCGCCGTGCGCGCCGGCGACGAGGCCGGCTGCACCGTACTGGACGAGCTGACCGTCACCGCGCCGGTGCCGGTGCCGGAGCGCCGAGCGCTCCAACTCCAGGTCGCCGTCGGCGCGGAGGACGGCGACGGCCGCCGGACTTTCACCATCCACTCCCGGCCGGACGCCGGTACCCCGTGGACCGCGCACGCCCACGGCACGCTGAGCTTCGGCGGCCCCGCGGAGCCCTTCGACCTCGCCCAGTGGCCCCCCGCCGACGCGGAACCGATCGATGTCGCCGACGGCTACGCGGCGCTGGAGACCGCCGGTCTGGCACACGCGTCGGCGCTGCGCGGGCTGCGGGCGGCGTGGCGGAGGGGCGACGACCTGTACGCGGAGGTGACCCTGCCGGAGGAGGCGGGCACGGTCCCGGCCGGGTCCGTGCTGCATCCCGCCCTGCTGGACGCCGCCCTGCACCCGGCCTGGTTCGGTGACGCGTCGGGCGCTCTGGCGACCGGGCGTTCCTCCGAGTGGCGCGGTGTGCGGCTGTACGCCACCGGGGCCCTGTCGCTGCGGGTGCGGCTGAGCAGGTCCGCCGGTGGCGGCCTGTCGCTGTGGCTGGCCGACGCGTCCGGGCAACCGGTCGCCTCGGTCGACTCGCTGGCGGCGGGTCCGGCGCCCGCGGGCGGGCCGGCCGGCGCCCGCGCCGCCCGGCTCGGCTCCCTGTTCTCCGTGGCGTGGCGGCCGATCACGCTCACGGAGCCTTCGGACGCCCCGCGTTGGGCCGTACTCGGCCAGGTGGCGCCCGGTGTCGGCGGTCCGTGGCCGGAGGGCCCGGAAGCGGAGCTCCTCGCCGATGTGGCGGCGGTGCGCCGGGCCGTTCGTTCGGGGCGGCCCCTGGACGCGGTGGCCGTGATGTGCGGCGCGTCCCACCGCAGCGATGTCGCCGGCACGGCCCACGAGATGACCCGGGGCATGCTGGCGCTGCTGCGGGAATGGCTGTCGGACGACGAACTGGCCGGGGTCCGCCTGGTGGTGCTCACCCGGGGCGCGGTGGCGCTCGCGCCGGCCGAGGCCCCGGACCCGGCGGCGGCCGCGCTGTGGGGTCTGGTGCGTTCGGCCCAGTCGGAGGCGCCGGGCCGCGTGGTGCTGGTCGACGTCGCCGCCGGGGACCCGGACGACGTGGCCGCGGCGGACGCGGACGCCGTGGCCGACCGGCGGCAGTCGCTGTCGCGCGTCCTGGCCTCCGCCGAACCGCAGGCCTCCCTACGGGAGGGGCGGGTGTTCGTCCCCCGGCTGAACCCGGTCGACACCGACGCCGCGCGGCCCGCGACGGGCGCGTGGAACCCTCGGGGTACGGTCCTCGTCACCGGCGGAACGGGCGCCCTCGGCGGCCTGTTCGCCCAGCACCTGGCCGCCGAGCACGGTGTCGCGCACTTCGTCCTCCTGAGCCGGCGCGGCCCCGAGGCCCCAGGTGCCGGTGAACTCGGCCGAAAGCTCACGGAGTTGGGCGCGAAGGTCACGTTCGTCGCGGGTGACGCGGCCGACCGGGACGCGCTCGCGGCGCTCCTCGCGGATCTGCCCGCCGCACACCCGCTGACCGGCGTCGTGCACACCGCGGGTGTGGTGGACGACGGCCTGGTGTCGACGCTGACCGCCGACCGGCTCGACGCGGTGCTGCGTCCGAAGGTGGACGGGGCCTGGAACCTGCACGAGCTGACCCGTGATCTCGACCTGTCGGCGTTCGTGCTGTTCTCGTCCGTCGCGGGCGTGGTCGGTGGTCCCGGCCAGTCCAACTACGCGGCCGCCAACGCCTTCCTGGACGGCCTCGCCCAGCACCGGGCCGCCCAGGGCCTGCCCGCCACATCCGTCGCGTGGGGTTTGTGGTCGCAGACCACCGGGATGAGCGGGCACATGGAGGAGGCCGACTTCAAGCGGATCGCCCGTTCCGGACTGCTTCCCATCGAGGAGAGCTCCGGCCCGGCGCTCCTGGACGCCGCGCTCGCCCTCGGCGACGCGGCGGTCGTGGCCACGCCTGTCGACCGGGAGGCCCTGCGGGAGAACGCGGCACAGGCGCCGGTGGTGATGACGGGCCTGGTCCGGACGCCCGCGCGGCGCACGGCGGTCAACTCCGCGACCGCCGCCCTGGCGCTGGCCGACCAGATCGCCGGGCTCGACGACGCCGCACGGTACGAGCATGTGCTCGCGCTGGTACGGGCCCAGGTGGCGGCGGTCCTCGGCCACCCCGACGCCACCGGGGGCGCCGTCGACCCCGAGCAGCAGTTCAGCGCTCTCGGTCTCGACTCGCTGACCTCCATGGAGCTGCGCAACCGTCTCTCGGCGGCAGTGGGCAGCCCGTTGCCGAGCGGGCTGGTCTTCGACCGTCCGAGCCCGCGTGAGCTCGCCGGCCACCTGCTGGAGACGGCGTTGCACGGGCCGGGTGCCCAGGGTGCCGCGGCCCGGCCGACCGTCGATCTGGAGGCCGAGGTCCGGCTGGCCGAGGACGTGCGTCCGGCGGCCGAGGTCATCCGGGTGGCCGTAGACCCCGACACGGTGCTGCTGACCGGGGCGACCGGGTTCCTCGGAGCGTTCCTGCTGCGCGACCTCGTGCGCGGGACCCGGGCACGGGTGTACTGCCTGGTGCGCGCCGCCGACGAGGCCGCGGCGTGGCAGCGGCTGCGGGCGAACCTGGAGTGGTACGGGCTCCAGGACGAAGTGGACTTCGCCCGTCTCACCGTCCTGGTGGGCGACCTCTCCGAGCCGTGTCTCGGCCTCGGCGAGGCGGAGTTCGACGACCTGGCGCGCACGGTCGACGCGGTGTACCACGCGGGTGCCCACGTCCACTGGCTGCGCCCGTACACGGAACTCAAGGCAACGAACGTCCGCGGCACCGAGGAGATTCTGCGCCTGGCCGCCCGTCACCGCACCGTCCCCGTCCACCACGTCTCCACCGTGGGCGTCTTCCCCAAGGCGCTGACCGAGGGCGTACCGGTGCGTGAGGACGACCCGACGGGTCCGGCACGGGAGCTGCCCACCGGGTACGTGCAGAGCAAGTGGGTGGCCGAGCAGATGATCGGCCTGGCCCGGGAGCGCGGCCTGCCGGTCAGCGTGTACCGCGTCGACGTGGTGTCCGGGGACCGGGTCAACGGTGCCTGCCAGACACAGGACTTCGTGTGGCTGAGCCTGAAGGGTCTGCTCCAGGCGGGCGCCGTCCCCGAGGGCCTGTCCGCGGCGGTGCACCCCGTTCCCGTCGACTACGTCAGTGAGGCGATCCTCACCATGTCCCGGCAGGAGAAGGCGGCGGGCGGGACGTTCCACCTGTCCAACCCGAGCAGCCTGGACTTCGCCGCGTGCGTCGAGCACTTCCGCTCGGCCGGCTACGGGCTGGACGAGCTGGGCTGGGACGAGTGGTACGCGCGGGTGGCCTCCGACACCGACAACGCCATGAACCCGCTCCTCGACGCCTTCGAGGTACTGGCGACCGACAGCCGGCGGTTCTACCCGCGCTTCGACACCACCGGTACCGAAGAGGCCCTCGACGGTACGGGGGTGGCGTGCCCGGAGATGACGCCGGAGCTGTTCGCCCGGTACGTCGCCTTCTTCGTGAGCAGGGGCTACTTCCCGGACGCCCCGGTGAGCGCCGGCTCGGCGTGACATGAGCCGGACGGGCCGGGTACCGCCATCGGTACCCGGCCCGTCCTTGCGTACCCGTCACGTGCCCGTCGCCATGGCTTCCCGGGTGCCGCAGCCGCCCGTCACACCGGTTTCAGTACGGCGCAGCCGAAGTCCGGCCCGCTGCCGGCTCCGGCCAGCACCACCAGGGGAGCCTCATCATCGGGCCCGCCCCGCAACAGGGCGGCGAGCGCGGCGAGTTGGTCGGCGGAGCGTACGATCCGCGCGACGTCCGACAGGGTTCCGCCCGCCTCGTCCACCGCCTGGACCACGGCCTTGCGCTCCGGCCCTTCGAGTAGGTGTAGGCCTCCGCGGTCCGGCGGGGGCGCGCCGCGCCGGCGACGCGGGCGTGACAGCAGTCCTGAGCGGCGTCGGGCGGGGGGCGGCTCCCGCCACGGCAGGTCCGCGCGGAAGAGCGCCTCGTCGGGCGGCGCCCCGAGGAACACGGTCGACAGTATGCGGGCCGTCCCCTCACCCCTGGCGACGACCGCTCCGGCCGCGCCCCCCTCGGGAGCCAGGCCGGAGAACGCGTGCGCAGGCGCGGCGGCGGGTTCCCCGGTGACCAGGGCGGCGCGCAGCTCGTCCGAGGCGGACAGGTATCGCGCCGCGACGTGCAGCGCGGCGAGGCCGCTGTCGGCCGGCCGGAAGATCTGCAGCGCGGTGGCGCGGGCCCGGCGCTCGGCCGTACGGCCCTCCCGGCGCCGTCCGCCGCACCAGGCATGGACGACCAGGTCGATGTCGTCCCTGGCCGTCGAGTCCCTCACGGACTCCGGCCCGGTGGCGGCGACGAACATGTCGTCCCAGTGGGTCACTCGTTTCCTTTCGCAGGTACGACCAGTGCGGCGAGGACGAGGGAGGCCGGAGGTACGACGGGTATGCCGGCGAAACCACGTGTGGCGGAACCATGTGTGGCGGAGCCGTGTGTGGTGGAGCCGTGTGTGGTGGAACCATGTGTGGCGGAGCCGAGTGCCGGATCCGTCGCGAAGGCACTGCTCGCTACGGCGTCAGCGTGTCGCGGGAACGGCCGTGAGGTGGCCGAGGGCGTCGCTGACCGTCTCGGCCACGCGCGGGAGGTTCGCGTCCAGGAAGAAGTGGCCACCGTCGAAGACGTACGTCCGGGCCGGTGCGGTGGTGAGGTTCTCCCACGCCCGCGCCTCGGCGACGCTCGCCACCGGGTCCCGGTCGCCGACGAGCACGGTGAGCGGTATGGACAGCGGCGGCCCGGGTTGCCACGTGTACGAACCGATCGCCCGGTAGTCGGCGCGCAGCGCGGGCATGACCATGTCGCGGAGCTCGGGGTCGTCGAGCAACTGCGGGGTGGTACCGCCCAGTCCGCGGACCGCGCGCAGGATGTCCGCGTCCGTGCTCAGCCTGTCGTGGGGGCTCGTCCGCGGGGTGGGGGCGCGCCGGCCGGACAGCACGAGTGCCTCGGGGCCGGGCATCCGCCGCTCCTGGAGGACTCTGGTGACCTCGTAGGCGAGGACCGCTCCCATGCTGTGTCCGAAGAAGGCGAAGGGCCGCTCGTCCCCGTCCGGCACATGGTCCGCGAGCGCCTCGGCGAGCCGGACGATGTCGGTGAGGGGCTGCTCACGGCGGCGGTCCTGGCGGCCGGGGTACTGCGCGGCCAGGACGTCGAAGTCCGGCGTCAGGGCCCGGGCCAGCGGCAGGAACGTACTGGCCGCTCCTCCGGCGTGCGGGAAGCAGAACAGCCTCGGCGCACGGCTCTCGGACCGGGCCGGGCCGGTGGGGTGGCCGAACCTGCGGAACCACTCGTTTCCCACTGCGACTCCCCGTCCTCGTCGTCCTCGGCAACGCGCCACCTGTGGTGGCCTACTGGCCCCCATGGTGCGTGCGGGTGTTCAAAGGGCGCACAAGCCGCGCACAAACGGGTCGTCAGGCCACGCAGCAGGCCCCTTCGAGTTCCCAGCAGCGTTCCGTGCTCCCCTCCGCGGGCCAGACCACCGGCGCGGTGCGGTCCGCGGCGGGCTGCCGTCGCATCCCGTCGCCCGCGAGCCGGGGCAGCATCAGTCGCCAGAAGCCGGAGACGGAACGCGGCGACGACGCCCGCGACTGCTTCCGGGACAGGACCGCGAACCCGGCCACGGCGGCCGTGATGGCCGAGCCCGCGTCGGCGAGGTCGACGTCCGGGGCCAGACCGCCCCGGTCCCGCGCGACGGTCAGCATCAGGTGCACCCAGTCGTGCCACTGCTCCCACAGGTCCACGCCGCCGTGCCAGCCCGCGTCGTCGCAGAGGCTGAAACCGGCCCGCAGAACCGCGTCGCCCTTGATCTCCCGGGCCAGCGCCTCGGAGGTGTCGACGAGGTGGCGCAGCGGGTCGGGGTGGCGCAGCGAGACGGGGCCCGTGAGACACAGCAGTTTGTGCGCGGCGGCGGCCTCGACCGCCTCGCCCAGGGCGCGCTTGCTCTTGAAGTGGAAGTGCAGCGCCCCGTTGCTCACCGCCGCCCGCGAACTGATCGTGGTGATCGAGGAATCGGCGTATCCGCAGCGGTGGAAGACCTCCGCGGCCGACTGGATCAGTTCCTGGCGTGTGCTCTGAGCACGGTGCTGCTGGGCCATGTTGGCGCTCCATGGGTGACATCGCGCGACTTGTTGTGGGCACGAGAAGATGCCACAGCATCGGCGCAGGGCAAGACGGGCGAGGAGCACTTGCCCGGCGATTGACCGGAAGTTGACCGTCCGCAATACGGGGGTCACCAAGCGTGGGAACCACCCGCGGGGGCTCGGCCCCGCGAGGTACCGTTGACCATGATCGCCATACGCTTCGACCGCTTCGGCGGCCCCGAGGTTCTCACGCCCGTGGAGCTGCCCCCTCCCACCCCCGGCGAGGGGGAGGTGCTCATCACCGTCGAGGCCGCCGGTGTGAACTTCGCGGACACCCACCGGACCGACGGTTCCTATCTCGACGCGGACCAGCTCCCGCACATCCCCGGCAGCGAGGTCGTGGGCCGCACGTCCGACGGCCGGCGGGTTCTGGCCTGGGTCTCGAACGGCTATGCCGAGCAGGTCGTGGCCGCCGGGTCCCGGCTCGTGGAGATCCCGGACGACCTCGACGCCGCGCAGGCGCTCGCCCTCAACATGCAGGGCCTGACCGCATGGCACCTGCTGCGGTCGGCGGCCCGGATGAGCGTCGGCGAGACCGTCGTCGTGCACTCCGCGGCGGGCGGAGTGGGCAGCCTGGCCGTGCAGTTGGCCAAGGAGTTCGGTGCCGGACGGGTGCTCGCGCAGGTGTCCACCCCGGCCAAGGAGCGGTTGGTTCTGGACCTGGGCGCGGACGAAATCGCCGAGTATCCGCTGCGCGAGCCGGCCGACGTCGTCCTGGACGCGGTCGGCGGAAAGCTCTTCGACCAGGCGCTGGACTCGCTGGCCTCCTTCGGGCGGCTCGTGACGTACGGCAACGCCTCGCGCGGCGGCTTCACGCCCGTCGACCCGGCCCGGCTCGGCCGGCTCAACGCGTCCGTCGTCGGCTTCTGGCTGCGGCCGACGCTGGCGGCACCCGGCGCGCTCGAGGGGCCGCTGAAGGAGCTGTTCCGTCTGACGGCCACCGGCCGGCTCAGGCCGGTCGTCGGCGGCGACTATCCGCTGACCGAGGCCCGGCGCGCCCACGAGGACCTGCTCGCGCGCCGCACGGTGGGCAAGGTGGTGCTCCGTCCGTAGGGATCACGGTGGTCCTCGGCCGAAAGCCCGCCGGGGCCCCTCCGGCGCGGATAGCGTAGCTCCTCCGCAACTCCGGTTAAGGGGGAGAAGTTGGGGTGGTTGGGCGGCGGCCGGGGCACGGTAGCGGCGGGCTCGACGGAGGACGCGGACGAGGGGCGGCGGCTGTCCACCCTGGATCTCGTGGGTCTCGCCGCCGGCGGGGTCCTCGGTTCCGGCTGGCTGCTGGCCGCCGGTCCCGCCTTCTGGGGGCTCGGAAAGTACACCGTGTGGGGGTGGGTGGCCGGCGCGGCGTTGATGCTGCTGATCGCCGCCGTGATGGTGGAGCTCGGGATCGCCGTCCCCAAGACGGGCGGGCTGATCTTTCTCCCGCTGCAGGCGGCCGGGCCGCTCGTGGCCTCGGTGGTGGCCGCCGGGCTGTGGATCGTGTACGCGGCGAACCCGGCGAGCGAGGCGGCGGCCATGGTCCGCGGGCTGGCGTACGAGTTTCCCTCGCTGCTGAAGCACTCGGACGAACTGCGGCAGGCGGGCGACCTCGCGAGGAACGTGGACCAGCCCTACGACCTCTCCACCATGGGTCTGCTGGTCGCTGTCGCCTTCATGGCGCTGATCGTGGGGCTCAACCTGCTGCCGCCGCGTCGGCTGATCAGGCTGAACCTCTTCATCACCGTGGTGAAGATCGTCATCCCGCTGCTCGTCGTCGTCCTTCTGGGGCTCGCCGCGCTGGACGCCTCGCACAAGTGCGCGCCGGACGAGGTCTGGTATCTCAGCGGGCAGGAGGGGACCGCCGGGAAGCTGCGGGAACAGGCCGGGAATCCGTCGCACTTCCTGTACACGGTGCTGGGCGGAAGCATCATCTACGCGTACATCGGCTTCCAGGCCCCGCTCGACTTCGCCGGCAACGTCAAACGGCGCGGCGTGGGAGAGGCCGCACGGCTGCGGTGGGCGGTGTACGGCACCCTCGTCGGCGCGTTCCTGCTGTACGCGGCGTTGCAGTGGGTGTTCGGCCGGCACTGCGGGCTGCTCGACGGGAACATGCTCGAATCGCCGTACGCCCAACTCGCCTTCGGGCTGCAGATGACCGGGCTGGGCTGGCTGATCCGCGTGAACGCGCTGCTGTCCCCGATGGGTTCCGGCATCGTCTTCACCCACGCGCTGACCCGTGAGGTCGCCGCCCTCAGCCGCGCCCACCTCACCCACCGGGGACTGCAGACGGCCCGCCGGGCCTCGTTCCGGTTCCGGGGCGGCGCGATCGACGCGTACTGGATGATCCTGCTGGTCAACTTCGCCATAGGGCTGGTGATGCTCACCTTGACGCGGGGCAGCTGGGAGGAGCTGGTCGCCCTCAACAGCGTGCCCGCGCTGGTCGTGTACGCCATGCCGGGCGTCGTCCTGGTGGCGCTGAGACCGGCGGGGTTCCGGGGGCCGCGGCGAATGGTGCACCTGGTCCTCTCCTACACCGCGTTCGTGGCGATCGCCGTCGTGATCCACGAGGCGAGGTGGGACGACGTGTGGCGGGGCATGGCCGCCGTGGCGGTCGGCTCGGCGCTGCTGCTCGGGCTGCCGTGGCTGGCGGGGCTCGACCTGCCCGTCGTGGGGCGCCTGTTGCGGCGCTACGACGCACGGGAACACGTCTCCCGCCTGGCCGACCCCTACGACCCCGCGGTCCGGCCGGTGCTGCTGTTCCTCGCGTATCTGGCGGTGCTCGTGCTGTGCACGCTGCTCGGGCACGAGTACGGCCTTGCCCGGGTGACGCTGCCGATCACCGTTCTGGCCGCCGCTGTGGTGTTCCCGCTGCTGGTCCGGTCGTGCCGGCGTTACATGAAGGCGGTTCCGCCCACCCTGCCCGCTCCCCGCCAGGAGCTCGAGGTGGAGCGGTCCGTCACCGCAGGGACTTGATGACCCACTCGGCCGCCTCGAGCCGCCCGGCCGCCCGCAGCGCGGCCACCGTGTCGTCGCGGTGTCCCACGTCCGACCAGCGGCCCACCGTGGCCCGCAGCAGCAGCTCCGCGTCCGGCAGCGGCAGCTCCAGCACCTGACCGACGACCTCCACGACATCGGCCCGGGTCACCAACTGCTCGTTCTCCAGGAACCGTTCGAGCAGCGTCCAGGCCACGTGGTCGAGGCCTGCCCGGTGCAGCCGGCCCGCGACGTCGGCGACCAGCGCGGCGTCGACCGCCCCGGGAGAGGACGGGTCGGAGAGTTCACGGCAGGCGGCGCGCACGGCGACCGTGTGCCGGGTGTCGTGCAGCGCGCGCAGGCAGTCCACGAACCGGTCCCGGTCCGCGTCCGGGTCCATGACGGCCATGGCCAGCCGCCGCCCCGCCTCGAGCGCGGCCCGGGTGCGGTCCCGGCTGCGCTCGACACGGCTCAGCAGGGCCACCAGGTCGGCGCCGGAGCGGCCCTCGACCCGTACGGCGGCGGCATGGCGCAGCAGCCGGGAGCACTCCGGGGCGGCGTCCTCCAGGGGCAGCCACTCGTCCAACTGCCGCAGCTCTTCCAGCGTGCGGGGTGCGGAGCCGGAGTCGGACGGGCCCGCCACGATGTCGGCCAGCAGGTCCCGGGTGCTGCGGGTCAGGACCGGTTCCCGGTGCCAGGACGCCACGAGCACGGCCAGTTCCTGCACGTTCTTGTGCCCGGCCGCGTAACGCCGCACCAGGGCGCACTTGGCGGGGGACGCCTCGTCCTTGGCCAGCATCGCGCAGAGCTTCACCAGGTGCCGGGGCTGTGTGGTGCGGCCGATGTGCTCGGCGAGGGCGTCGTGGCCGGTGCCGCGGCGGGCGATCAGCCGCGCCACCAGTCGCCGGGTCCGCTCCACCTCGGTCGCGTCCGAGGCGTTCAGCCGCTCCTCGACCCAGCGCTCCAGGACCCGTACGGCCGGGCTGAGGTGCTGGAACGCGCCCGCCAGGTCGGCGATCTCCTCGCCGTCCTCGCTCGCCCCGGAGGCGCCCGGCGGTCCGTCGGCGATCGTCCGCAGGGTCAGCCCGAGCAACCGGTCGGCCTCGCGGTGGCAGCCCTCGTCGCGCAGCGCGGTGTGCAGCAGCGCCTTGTCGAGGTTGGTACGGCCGGAGCCGGCACCCGCGAACACCTTCACGGTGCGCTTCGCGAGCCCCGACTGCCGCTGCTCCAGGACACGTACGAACACCGCCACGTCGAACGCCGTCCGCTGGCAGGCCACGTCGTGCACGATGCTCGCGGTGATCGGGGCGCGTTCGCTCCCGGACTCCGCCTCCTGCTGCATCACGGCGAGCTCGGCCGCCTCCCCGACGGGCCGGGACAGGGCGGCCGTGGCCATCAGCATGACCGCGTCCCGCCGGTCGAAGTGGTGGGCGAGCTCGACCAGTTCGTCGACGGGGCGGCGCAGCGCGAAGGCGTGCAGGGCGCGCATGGCCATCGCCCCGCGCTGCTCCTGCCGCATCCTGCTCAGGATTCCCACGAACTGCGGGACCTCGATCCGGCTCACCCAGGCGTACGCCTCGTTGAGCGACTCGCTCAGGTCCGGCTGGAACAGATGGTCCGTGCGGCGGGCCTCGTCGCCGTCCCCGGTGCCGGTCATCCGCCGCCCAGCATCGCGGGTTCGATCTCACCCCAGTACCTGACGAAGTCGACCGGGTCGGGCAGCAGTTCGCCGGCCCTTCCGTCGACCCGCCGGGCCAGCTCGCGGCTCTGCTCGTCGCCTGCCTTCAGCCGCACCACCACGCGGCCCGCGAGGTCCGGGACGCGCATCAGCTCGGGCAGGTTTCGCTCGCCGTTGAGGAGAAGTTCGCGCACCCACTCGTCCACCGTGACCGGCGCGCGGGTCCGGGGCCGGCGGCCCTTGGCGTGGTTGGTGAACAGCGGGGCCGCCTCCGAGGCGTCGTTCAGCAGCATCCGGGGGGTGTGGTGGACACCGCACTCCTGCATGCTCTCGTCGATGCCGGCGCGCAGCGCGCCGAGCGTGAGGTCGTCGGGGTGCTCGGGCATGCCCTGGGCCAGCACGTTCAGCAGATGGCCGCTGAAGGTCGTGCAACCGTCGAGGGGAGCCGGGAGGTTCGGGCAGGCGCCCGCCCACGCGTTGTGGACGTTGCCGCCGACCGCGGTGAGCACACAGGTGCCCTGGTAGCGGGTGCCGAGAATGCCCGGCAGGGCGGACTCGGGGCCCAGGTGCGGCAGCATGCTGGAGTAACAGCAGTCCGCGATCAGCACTTTGAGGCCGGCCTTGCTCTTCCTGATCGCCCGGTACACGTACCAGGCGGACAGCCAGGTCCAGGGCTCGTTGACCCGGGAGGAGCCGAGCGCGAAGTGGACCTGGCCGCCGGGCACGTCCTGCCAGTACGCGCCGTGCCCGACGTACACCACGAGCAGGGTGTCCTCCGGCCCTTCCCCGGCCGCGGCCGCCTCGTGCAGGGCCCGCATCACGCCGTCGGCGGTGCGCACCTCGTCCCGGTCCAGCACCGGGGACCGGGCCGCCGTGCCCCACCGCGGGTCCCGGTCCAGCGCCTCGCCGTACGCGCGGGCGCTGGCCTCGATCGTCGGGTATCCGTGTATGCCGGAGTCGTCGGCGTAGGTCCCGACCCCCACCACCACCGCCCGTGATGCCATGCCCGTCAGCTCCCCTCGGGGGTGTCGGGGCCGGCGGGGCGCGCCGGCGGCGGTGGGTCCTGCGGCGGCTCCGGGGGCCGTACGACGACGATGACGGGCGGCGGGTCGAGCCTGCGGCGCCGCCAGTTGTCGACCGCCAGCTGCGTGGCGGCCTGCACCGCGGCCCCGACCGCGCCGCCGAGCACGGCCTGCAGCATCGTCACGGCGAGGCCCCCGTCGAGGGTGCCGTCCCGCCCGGCGGGCTCCAGCCGCCAGGCCAGCCCGGTCGCCTGCCCGAGCTCTTCGAGGAGTTCCTGCGGGTCGTCCAGCCCGACCGGCCCCTCGACCTTCACGGAGATGGTCGCCGTCATGTCTGCCATGTCTCCCCCGCCGCAGTGTGCCGTACCCATCCACTTTGCCAGTCCGGACACCTGCTTCACGAGGGCGAATCGATGCCCGTTACCGCGTCGGTGCGCCCCTGGTCGCCGCCCGCGCGCCCCTGATCGCCACCCGAACGGGTGCCGACGCCGCGGAAGTGAGGGAAGCACACGGCCCGTTCGCCCGGCTACGCCGAGGCCAGTGCGGCGAGATGAGCGGTGCGTACGTCCGTCGTCTGGCCCTGCACCAGCAGGAACAGCCCTTCCCGCGCGAGGCGTTGGGCGCGCCCGCGCAGGTCCATGGAGCGGCCGCCGCCGGACACCACGGCCGCGGTCGTGGCCGCCCGCATGACGTCGTACGCCCGTGTCTTGAGCGCCAGCCGCTCCTCGATGTGCTCGTGCGGCACGGGGTGGTCGGCGAGGGCGTAGGCCTGGCGCCGGATGCCGTCGAGGCGGTCCCGCAGCGCCTGCGACGCCTCCTCGGCCGCGGGGTCGCCGGCCGCGTCCAGCAGGTCCAGCGCCGCTCGGGCGACGCCGAAGACGGCCGGGGAGGCGTTGGTGTTCCGGGGGCGGTCGGTGGTGGCCCACTTCTCGTAGGACGTGCGCAGCACCACGGACTCCTCGGGCAGCCACAGGCCGTCCAGTGTCAGGGACACCGTCCGGGACGCGGTGAGCGCGGCGAGCCGCATCTCGGGTGAGGGCCTCAGGCCCGGCTGTTCGCGTGCCTCGGTGAAGGCGAAGAGGGCCTCGCCGGCCTCGGTGACGCCGGCGAGCAGCATGACGTCGTTGAGGCCCCACCCCGTGTACCAGGGGACCGTGCCGTCGAAGCGCCGGCCGCCCCGCTCCCGGGTGACCCTCACCAGGACCCGGGGGTGGGCGCGCAGGTGGGAGAAGGCGATCCCGGAGAGCAGTGCGCCGGCGGCGAGGGGGCCGAGCAGCCGTTCCCTGACGGGGAGTTCGCTCGCGGCCAGGGTCTTGACCGGTGTGTGGTGCTGGGTCTGCACGAACCAGGTCGAGCAGCACGCGCCCGCGAGGATCTCGGCGGTCTCCCGGACGACATCCGCAGGCGCCGCCGAACCGCCGTACGCCACGGGGGCGCCGATCCCGAGCAGGCCGGACCGTTTGACGGCCTCGATGTGGCTCGCGGGCATCCCCTCCTGATCGACCTGCTCCGCACGCGGTGCGAGCACCTCGGTGGCGAGTTCGTGCGCTCGGGTGACGAGGGGGTGGGGGCGCTGGTCATGCGGGGTCCTTCGGTGCGGCTCGGCCGGGTGCGCCGACACTAGGTGATCGCGGCGGTCTTCGCCGGGTCCCTGCCGCCGAAGGTCGAGGACGTCGACGAGGGCGGGTTCGTCGACCGCGGTTCCCCGGCCGACGTTGACGAGGGTCGCGATGGGCCTCAGGGCGTCGAAGAAGCCCCTGTCGAGGAGGTGCTCGGTCGCCGCGGTGCCGGGGAGGATTGTCGACGACCGCGTCCACCGTCGGCGCCGCCTCGACCAGCCGCCCGGGAATCGACGAGCGCGGCGCGGTGGCCACGGCGGCGTTCCGGCGCTACCGGCTCCCCCAGTACGCCGACATCCCGCGCACCGAGGTGCACTTCGAGGTGCACTTCATGGAGACGGCGGACACGATCGGCCCACTGGGCGCCAAGTCGATGAGCGTGAGCCCCTTCACCCCGGTCGCCCCCGCCTTCGCCACCGCCCTGCGCGACGCGACCGGCGTCCGCCTCACCGAACTCGCGCCGACCCGCGACCGCGTGTGGCTCGCGCTGCACGAGGCGGGCGTGCCGGATCAGCCGAAGGCCGGTGTGCCGGTCCGGCCGAAGGCAAGCGGATCCGCTCAGCCGAGGGTGAGCAGCTCCTCGTAGAACCCGCCGAACTCCCGCTCCCGGTCGACGAGATGGATCTCCAGGATCCAGTGGCAGCGGCGCCCGGCCTTGTCGGTGCGCCGCAGCGGGGTGTCGTTGCCGGGCGCGATGTACGACTCCACGTCGGCGCCGTCGATCCACTCGTGCGGGAACTCCCCGACCAGGTGCCCGGCATGCCAGCCGCCCAGCTCCCACCCGGCCTCGGCGGCCAGCCGCTCGACCTCGGCGTACAGCCCCTTGCCGGTGATGTCGGGGTCGCTCTCGAAGAACCGCTTCCCGGCGGCGAAGACCTTCGGCAGATCGTCCGCGAGGCGCCGTTTGACCGGGTCGTCGCCCAGCACGAAGGTGCGCCCGAAGTCGGCCTCGTACTCCTCGAAGATCGGCCCGAAGTCGGCGAACACGAGGTCGTCCGCGCCGATCACCCGGTCCGGCGGGTTCTCCCGGTACGGCAGCAAAGTGTTCGGTCCCGAGCGCACGATCCGCTTGTGCCAGTGCCGAGTCGTGCCGAACAGTTCGTTCGCGAGATCCCGCACCCGGTCGCTGACCGCCCGCTCCCCCTCCCCCGGCGCGACGAGCCCGCGCTCCTCGATCTCCGCGAAGAGCCGCTCGGCTTTGCCCTGAGCGTCCAACAACCGCGCCGCGCGCGTGGGTTCGTCGTCAGCCATGGGCCCGACGGTAGGTCGCCGGATCGTTTCCCGGCAACCGGGATTCCGACGGGGTGGGTCACGTCGGCGCGGGGTAGCCGCCGTCCACCCGGATCGCGGTGATCCCGCTGATGCAGCGGGCCCCGCAGCGGTCCTGCGGCAGGACGAGGTGCGGTCCGGCCCGGTCGAGCGGGGTCTCGTCGACGCCGGCGGCGAGGAGGACGGGGGCGTGGGCCGAAGTCCTGGCCGATCTCCGCCCAGGACAGCAGCGCGTGATGGCCGGCCGGGCCAGATCACCGGCGAGAACGACTTCCGCCATCGGAACGGCGGCCGTACCGGCGGCCGCGAGGGACTGACTCACGGGCTACCACCTCCCGGGTGACCGCACCCGGGCGGACCTTCTGTACAAACGCATATACCAACCTCCCAAAGCCAGGGCCCGGCTCATGCGATGCGACAAGGGACTTACAGCTTGCATCTGCGGCAGTATGCTCGGCGTATGCACACCTACCGGATCGGTGAGGCGGCCGCCTTACTGGGCGTCAGCGCGGACACCGTGCGGCGCCTGGTCGACGGCGGCAGACTGCACGCCGACCGCGACGAGTCAGGGCACCGCCTCATCCCCGGAGCCGCCCTGGCGGCCTTCGCCCGGCAGTCGCATCGCACGGAGCGGGAGAACCCCGGCTCCTCGGCGCGCAACCGGCTCTCCGGCATCGTCACCGAGGTGCGGCTCGGCGATGTCTCGGCCCAGGTGGAGATCCAGGCCGGGCCGTACCGGGTGGTGTCCCTGGTGAGCCGGGAGTCGGTCGAGGACCTGGAGCTGGAGCCCGGTGTGCCGGCGATCGCGGTGATCAAGTCGACGAACGTCGTCGTCGAGAGGCCGTAGCCGCGGCGCCGACCGTCGCCGCAAGACCCTGGAAGAGTCCTTGAGAAGGAGCAGATCCGTGATGACCCGTACCGTGCGCCGGACCCGCCGGACCCGCCGCACCCGCCGGATGCTGCCGGTGACCGGCGCGAGCGCCGCCGCGCTGCTGGCCCTGAGCGCCTGCTCCTCCGCCGACTCGGACGCCGCGGGGTCGGACTCCTCCCCTTCGGCGTCCGCCTCCCCCGAACTGTCCGGCACGGTGACCGTCTTCGCCGCCGCGTCGCTGAAGGAGAGCTTCGAGAAGCTGGGCAAGCAGTTCGAGCAGGAGCACCCGGGCACGAAGGTGACCTTCAGCTTCGGCGGCAGCGACTCGCTGGCCGCGAGCATCACCGGCGGGGCCCCGGCGGACGTGTTCGCCTCGGCCAGCCCCAAGACGATGAAGATCGTCACGGACGCCGGGGACGCCTCCACGCCCGCCACCTTCGTCCGCAACCAGCTGGAGATCGCCACCCTGCCGGGCAACCCCGACAAGGTCGACTCCCTGAAGGACCTCACGAACTCCGATCTGAAGGTCGTGCTGTGCGACAAGGAGGTGCCGTGCGGCGCCGCCGCCCAGAAGGCCCTCGACGCGAGCAGGCTGAAGCTCACGCCGGTGTCGTACGAGCAGGACGTCAAGGCCGCCCTGACCAAGGTCGAACTGAAGGAGGCGGACGCCGCGGTCGTCTACAAGACCGATGTGCAGGCAGCGGGTGACAAGGTGGCGGGCGTGGAGTTCCCCGAGTCCGCCGACGCCATCAACGACTACCCGATCACCCTGCTCAAGGACGCGACCAACGCCGATGCCGCCAAGGCGTTCATCGCGCTCGTACGGTCCGCGGAGGGTCAGCAGGTCCTGACCGAGGCCGGGTTCCTCAAGCCGTGACCCCGCTCGACAAGCCCGATGCCGCGGCCGACGCCCTGAAGGGCGGACCGCGGCGCCGGCGTGGCCGGACGGGCTTCAAGGCCTTCAAGGCCTTCAATGGCGCGCCCCTGCCTCTGCTGCTGCCCGCCCTGCTGGGCCTGGCGTTCCTGGTCGTGCCGCTGATCGCCCTGCTGGTCCGCACCCCCTGGCACAGCCTGCCGGACCAGCTGACCAGCCCCGAGGTGTGGCAGGCCCTGCAGCTGTCCCTGCTGTGCGCGACGGCGGCCACCGCGGTGAGCCTGGTGATCGGCGTGCCCCTGGCCTGGCTGCTGGCCCGTGTCGAGTTCCCCGGGCGCGGGCTGGTTCGGGCCCTGGTCACGCTGCCGCTGGTACTGCCCCCGGTGGTCGGGGGCGTGGCGCTGCTGATGGCGCTCGGCCGCAACGGGGTCGTCGGGAAGTGGCTGGACGCGTGGTTCGGGATCACCCTGCCCTTCACCACCGCCGGGGTCGTGGTCGCGGAGGCGTTCGTCGCCATGCCGTTCCTCGTCATCAGCGTCGAGGGCACCCTGCGGGCCGCCGACCCGCGCTACGAGGAGGCCGCGACCACACTGGGCGCCTCCCGCTTCACGGCGTTCCGGCGGGTCACGCTGCCGCTGATCGCGCCGGGCATCGCGGCGGGCGCGGTGCTCGCCTGGGCACGGGCACTCGGCGAGTTCGGCGCGACGATCACCTTCGCGGGCAACTTCCCGGGCCGCACCCAGACCATGCCCCTGTCCGTCTACCTGGCCCTGCAGAGCGACCCGGAGGCGGCCATCGCCCTCAGCCTCGTCCTGCTGACCGTCTCGATCGCGGTCCTGGCGGGGCTGCGCGACCGCTGGATGACCGCATCATGACCGACGTGGGATGACCGCTTCATGACCGACATCGACAAGACCGCGCACGACACCGGCGCGGAGTCCGGAGCCCGCTCCGCCACGGAATCCGGAGCAGGCTCCCCCGCGGAATTCGGAGCAGGCTCCACCACGGAGTCCGGAGCTGGCTCCACCGCGGACACCGCCGCGCGTTCCGACCGGGAGGGGCTGGACGCCCGGCTCGTGGTCGACCGGGGGCGCTTTCGCCTGGACGTGTCCCTGACGGCCGCCCCCGGTGACGTCATCGCGCTGCTCGGCCCCAACGGCGCCGGCAAGACCACGGCCCTGCGCGCGCTGGCCGGGCTCACCCCACTGACGGAGGGTCATCTGAGGCTGGACGGCGCCGAGTTGGACCGTACGCCACCGGAGTTGCGCCCGGTCGGCGTCGTCTTCCAGGACTACCTGCTCTTCCCCCACCTCACCGCCCTCGACAACGTCGCCTTCGGCCCCCGCTGCCACGGCGCCGGCAAGGCGGAGGCGCGGGCGCAGGCCGCCGGGTGGCTGAAGCGGATGGACCTCGCCGAGCACGCCGACGCCAAGCCCCGCCGGCTCTCCGGCGGCCAGGCCCAGCGCGTGGCCCTCGCCCGCGCCCTGGCCACCCGTCCGCGGCTGCTGCTCCTCGACGAACCGCTGGCCGCGCTCGACGCACGCACCCGCCTAGACGTCCGCGCCCAGCTCCGGCGCCACCTGGCCGACTTCGAGGCGGTCGCGGTGCTGGTCACGCACGATCCGCTGGACGCCATGGTCCTGGCCGACCGCCTGGTCGTCATCGAGGACGGTCATGTGGTGCAGGAGGGCACCCCGGCCGACATCGCCCGTCATCCGCGTACGGACTACATCGCCCATCTCGTCGGCCTGAACCTCTACAAGGGCGAGGCCGGGGGGCACACCGTGCGACTGGACGCCGGTCCGGAGATCACCACCACGGAGGACCTCACCGGGCCGGTCTTCGTCACCTTCCCCCCGGCCGCGGTGACCCTGTACCGCGACCGCCCCACCGGCGCCAGCGCCCGCAACCTCTGGCAGTGCGAGGTGGCCGGCCTGGAGACCCACGGCGACCAGATCCGTGTGGCCCTCACCGGCACGCTCCCCCTCACCGCCGACCTCACCACGGCCTCCGCGGCCGAACTCGGCCTCCACACCGGCGCGCCGATCTGGGCGACGGTGAAGGCGACACAGACCCACGCGTACCCGGCGTGACACGCGGCGGCGCCGGGATCGGGCGCGGGGCGACCGGTCATGCATGCCCGCGCACCACCGGGATCGAGCTCCGGGCGACCGGTCGGTCGCCCCTCGCCCACCGCCGCGTCGAGGAGCGGCCTTCCGGAGCCATACGACCGTCCGCGCCCGTACGACAGGAGGAACGCGCATGAGCTGGACGATCGAGCGACGCGGCGGCATGACGAGTGACCGGGCACGCCGCGCGCACCGCCGCTACTGGCAGCAGTTCAAGGTGTCGCCGGCCGCGCGCCCTGCGCAGGGTCTCCGCCGCGCGCTCGGCGGTGGCCTGCCGTTCCCGCGCGTGTGGCCCACTGCGGCGCGGGCGGAGGTGGCCGCCTCGGAAACGACGTGAACGCATGGGCGTACGACCGCACCTGACACCGCGTCGTCCGACCCGCACATGGCACCGCGCCCCTCCCGACCGGAAGGGGCGCGGTGCGCGCCGTGCCGCAGCGGGCTGCGGCTTACGCCTTCTTCAGGGTGACCTCCTGCTTCAGCAGCGCGTGGAAGCGGGGCAGGGGCAGGATGCCGACGGGGTGGAGTTCCACGACGGCGGCCTCGACGTCCGCCCTGCCGTGCTTGAGGGTGGTCGGGGAAGGCCTGCTCTCGTTCTCCCAGCGGTGCAGCTTGCCGTCGCACACGGCTTCGGTGCCGCCGATGGCGTACCGGACGGTCTCGGACCGCTGGCCGATGGACGAGCTCACGTACACCGGTCCCACACTGTCGACGCAGCGGTAGGTGCCGGACAGGGTGACGGTGCCGTCCGCGGCCATGAGGCCCTTGGAGTCGACGGTCACGGTCTCTTCCGGCGCGGGCGCCGAGGAGTCCGCGGGGGCCGAGGGAGCGGCGACCAGCAGGAGCAGGGCGGCGCAGGCGGCGGTGGCGAGCGCGGGGCGCAGGGGCATGGGATGACCTCCCGGGTGGGCGGAGTGGGGCCTCCACTGGTACCCGGCAGGTGCGCTCAAGGACGTGATCGTCACCCACTCGGTGGCGAGTCCGCCCCGACCTTCGTGGATCGGTCAGAGTGATGTCCGCGTGTTGTCACGGTTCACGACCCGCCGTTCCGATGCCCAGCGGCGGAGCCGCATAGTCGACACTACGCGGCGGGAGCATGGTCTACCCATATGGACGACCCACACGGCCCGGCCGCCCAATGTGGAGGTGCGCCATGTGTTCCCACCAGTCCTCGTGCCCGTCCACCGATGGCCTCACCGCACATGTGGTGGCCGCACACCCCGAGCAGGGCTGGAACCTGCTCTGCACCGGCGCGATCGTGTTCGACGACAGCGGCGAGCTGCTGCCCGACGGCCGCGTCGTCGCACCGCACCGAGTGCCGGCCGAGCGGCTCGCGACGGCGGCGTGAGCGCGGCCTACGGCAGGACCGCGAACCCGTCGAGCTCCACCATCGCCTGCTCGTCCCAGAGGCGTACGACCTCGACGACCGCCATCGCCGGATAGTCACGGCCCGCCAACTGCCGCCAGATACGACCGAGTTCGGCGGCCTGAGCGCGATACGCGGCGACGTCGGTGGCGTAGACCGTGACCCGGGCGAGATCCGCCGGGGTGCCACCGGCGGCGGTGAGCGCGGCCAGCAGATTGGCCAGGGCCCGCTCGAACTGCTCGGGCAGACTGTCGCCCGTGACCTTGCCGTCCGCGTCGAGGGCGGTCTGGCCGGCCAGGAAGACGGTCCGTGAGCCGGTGGCGACGACCGCGTGGGAGAAGCCGGTAGGCGGGGACAGATCGGGCGGGTTGACGCGCTCGGTACTCACTGGGCGCCCTCCATGTTCGCGTACAACTCCTTGGCGATGATGCCCCGTTGGACCTCGCTGGCCCCCTCGTAGATACGCGGGGCGCGCACCTCGCGGTAGAGGTGTTCGAGCAGGTGGCCACGGCGCAGGGCACGCGCACCGTGCAACTGGACCGCCGCGTCGACGACATACTGCGCGGTCTCGGTGGCGAGCAGTTTCGCCATCGCGGCGCGCTTCGGCACGTCTCCGGCCCCTTCGTCGTACGCCGTCGCCGCCGCGTACACCATGAGGCGGGCCGCCTCCGTGCGCAGGGCCATCTCTGCGACCTGGTGGGCGACCGTCTGAAGGTCCTTCAATTTGCCGTCGAACGCCTCCCGTTCGGCCGTGTGGGCGAGGGTCGCGTCCAAGGCCGCCTGGGCCATGCCGACGGCGAAGGCGCCGACGCTGGGCCGGAAGAGGTTGAGGGTGCCCATCGCGACCCGGAAGCCTCGGTCGGCCTCGCCGAGCACGTCGTCTGCGGTGACGGGGACGGCGTCGAAGGCGAGAGCGCCGATGGGGTGCGGGGAGAGCATGTCGAGGCCCGCTCCGGTGAGGCCGGGACGGTCGGCCGGGACCAGGAAGGCGGTGACGCCCCGGGCCCCGGCGCCGGGGGTGGTGCGGGCGAACACGGTGTAGAAGTCGGCCTCGGGGGCGTTGGAGATCCAGCACTTCTCGCCGGTGAGCCGCCAGCGGGCGGGGCCGTCGGGGTCGGCGGCGAGTGAGGTGAGCGAGGCGCCCGCCGCCTCACCCCGCCCTCGCGGTCCGCCCGGACCGCTCGCTCCACCCGGACCACCCGGCGCCAAGCCGTCCCGTTCCGCCCGCAGCTCCAGCGCCGCCGCGTCCGACCCTGCCCCCGGCTCGCTCAGCGCGAAGGCGGCCACCGCGCTCCCCTCGGCCACCTTGGGCAGCCAGCGCTCCCGCTGGGCCGGGGTGCCGTACGCGTGGACGGGATGCGCGCCCAGGCCCTGCAGGGCGAGCGCGGTCTCGGCCTCCGTGCAGGCGTACGCGAGGGACTCCCGCATCAGGCACAGGTCGACCGCGCCGGAGCTGAACAGCCGCTCCAGCAAGCCAAGTTGGCCGAGTTCGGCGACCAGCGCGCGGTTGACGTGTCCGGGCTCGCCCTTCTCCGCGAGCGGGCGCAGCCGTTCGGCGGCCAGGGCACGCAGCTCGGCACACCATGCGGTTTGCGTCGGATCGAGTGAGAATGCGGGCATTGCCGACCTCCCTGCGGAGCCGTCCGCGACGGGCCCTGGCGACGGACTTCCTCGACGAACACCTCGACGATATCGCGCACCATTGACTGTCGTCACCAACACGATACGCTCGCCCTGCGAGCCCACCACGACGCCCACAAGGCAGCCCACACGGCAAGGGGGCGAACCGCCATGGCCGGTCTGCACCGCTCCGCCCACGTCGACAGCTTCGCCCGCGAGCACCTGCCACCGCCCGACCAGTGGCCCGAGCTCCGCTTCGACCTTCCGGGACTGCGTTACCCCGAACGGCTCAACGCCGCCGCCGAGCTGCTCGAGGGCCCCGACGACGAACGGCCCGTGTTCTACACACCGTCCGGCGACACATGGACGTACGGCACACTGCGCGCCCGCGTCGACCGGCTCGCCCATGTGCTCACCGACCACCTCGGCGTCGTCCCGGGCAACCGGGTGCTCCTACGTGGCCCCACCACACCGTGGCTCGCCGCCTGCTGGCTGGCGGTGCTGAAGGCGGGCGCGGTCGCCGTCACCGTGCTGGCCCAGCAGCGGCCGCACGAGCTGCGGACCATGTGCGAGATGGCCGAGGTGCGGCACGCCCTGTGCGACATACGCGCCGTCGACGACCTCGCCAAGGCCGAGATACCCGACCTGCGCATCACCACATACGGCGGCGACGCCCCCGACGACCTGCTGCGCCGCCCGGCGCCCGACGCTCCGTACCCCGCCGCCGACACCGCGGCCGACGACGTCGCGCTCATCGCCTTCACCTCCGGCACCACCGGACGGCCCAAGGGCTGTATGCACTTCCAGCGGGATGTGCTCGCGATAGCCGACACCTTCTCGGAGCATGTGCTGCGCCCCCATGTGGGTGATGTCTTCGCCGGCAGTCCCCCACTCGGCTTCACCTTCGGCCTCGGCGGTCTCGTCATCTTCCCGATGCGGGCCGGCGCCAGCGCCCTGCTCCTCGAACAGGCCGGCCCCAAACAGCTGTTGCCCGCGATCGCCGAGCACCGGGTGTCCGTGCTGTTCACCGCCCCGACGGCGTACCGCGCCATGCTCGACGAACTCGACTCGCACGACATCTCCTCGCTGCGCCGCTGCGTCTCCGCGGGCGAGAACCTGCCCGCCGCCACCTGGCAGGCCTGGCACGAGCGGACCGGGCTGCGCATCATCAACGGCATCGGCGCGACCGAACTGCTGCACATCTTCATCTCGGCGGCCGACGAGCACATCAGGCCCGGGACCACGGGGATGCCGGTACCGGGGTGGCACGCGCGCGTGGTCGACGAGGACGGCCGGGAGAAGCCCGACGGGGAGCCGGGGCTGCTCGCCGTGCGCGGGCCCGTCGGCTGCCGCTATCTGACCGATCCCCGGCAGCACGAGTACGTGCGCCACGGCTGGAACATCACCGGCGACACCTACGTCCGGGAGAGTGACGGCTATTTCCGCTATGTCGCCCGCGCGGACGACATGATCATCTCGGCCGGCTACAACATCGCGGGCCCGGAGGTCGAGGAGGCCCTGCTGCGCCACCCGGACGTGCTGGAGACGGCGGTGGTGGGGCGGCCCGACGAGGCGCGGGGGCAGGTCGTGGTGGCATACGCGGTGCTCAGGGACGGTGCGCGACGGGATGCGGAGGCGCTGCGCGCGTTCGTCAAGGCCGAGCTGGCGCCGTACAAGTGTCCTCGCGAGATCGTCTTCCTGGACGCGCTGCCGCGCACCGCGACCGGCAAGCTGCAGCGGTTCCGGCTGCGCGACGGTGTTGACCCGCGGGGTGACCAGCAGTGATCCGTACGAACTAAGATGATCAACGTGTCCGACCAGCATGCACCACGGTCTCTCATCGTCACGCTCTACGGCGCCTACGGCCGCCACATGCCCGGCCCGGTGCCGGTCGCCGAGCTGATCAGACTGCTGGCCGCGGTCGGCGTGGACGCCCCTTCCGTACGCTCGTCGGTGTCGCGGCTGAAGCGGCGCGGGCTGCTGCTGCCGGCCCGCACGGCACAGGGCGCGGCCGGATACGAACTCTCACCGGACGCCCGCCAGTTGCTCGACGACGGCGACCGGCGCATCTACACCACCGCGCCGCCCGACGACGAGGGCTGGGTGCTCGCGGTGTTCTCGGTGCCGGAGTCGGAGCGGCAGAAGCGGCATGTGCTGCGCTCCCGGCTGGCCGGACTCGGCTTCGGAACCGCGGCTCCGGGCGTGTGGATCGCGCCCGCACGGCTCTACGAGGAGGCCCGGCACACCCTGCAGCGACTGCGCCTGGAGGAGTACGTCGACTTCTTCCGCGGCGAGCACCTCGGCTTCACGCCGACCGCCGAGGCCGTCGCCCGCTGGTGGGACCTGGCCGCGATCGCCAAGGAGCACGAGGCGTTCCTCGACCGCCACGCGCGCGTGCTGCACGACTGGGAGCGGCGGCAGGACACCCCGCCCGAGGAGGCCTACCGCGACTACCTCCTCGCCCTGGACTCCTGGCGCCACCTCCCCTACACCGACCCCGGCCTGCCCGCCCGGCTGCTGCCCGGGGACTGGCCGGGCGCGCGCTCGGCCGCCGTCTTCCGGGGACTGCACGAGCGCCTGCGGGACGCGGGAGCCGTATACGTCGGTCTGTGACCTCAGGCACACCAAGCGCCCCTAACGGAACCCTCAGGTTCCTCTGCGCCCGTTCTCAAGTTTCTTACCTACCGTCCGTCGGGTCGTCCACAGGTCAGAGATGAGGACTGTTGCGCATGACCACCACGCCAAGGGCCCAGGGAGCCACGGTCTGGCTGACGGGGTTGCCGAGCGCGGGCAAGACCACGATCGCCCGTCTGCTCGGTGACCGTCTGAAGACCGAGGGACACCGCGTGGAGGTCCTGGACGGCGACGAGATCCGGCGTTTCCTCTCCGCGGGCCTGGGTTTCTCGCGGGCGGACCGCAACACCAACGTGCAGCGCATCGGCCTGGTCTCGGAGGTGCTCGCGCGCAACGGCGTGCTGTCCGTCGTCCCGCTCATCGCGCCGCACGCCGACAGCCGCGAGGCCGTGCGCAAACGCCACGAGGCGAGCGCCACGCCCTACGTCGAGGTGCATGTGGCCACCCCGGTGGAGGTGTGCAGCGCGCGGGACGTGAAGGGGCTGTACGCCCGGCAGGCGACCGGCCGGCTGACCGGGCTGACGGGAGTGGACGACCCGTACGAGCCGCCGGTGGATCCCTCGCTCGTAGTGCGCACCCAGCTCCAGACGCCCCAGGAGTCGGCCGCCGCCGTCTACGCCGTGCTGGCGGAGCGGGGGCTGGTGTGAAGCAGTTCGCCCTCTCGCACCTGGACGCGCTGGAGTCCGAGGCGGTGCACATCTTCCGTGAGGTGGCGGGCGAGTTCGAGCGGCCGGTGATCCTGTTCTCCGGCGGCAAGGACTCCATCGTCATGCTGCAGGAGCGGGTTGTTCAGCCTGCGCGACGAGTTCTCGCAGTGGGACCCGCGTCGGCAGCGCCCCGAGCTGTGGAACCTGTACAACGGCCGACCTGATCGACCCGGCGGACGGCGCGACGCTGACCGCCGGGATGGTGGACCTCAACCGCCGAGCGTCAGGCGGGGTTTGGGGGCGTCCGTGCGTCCGGTCTGCGGGCGGCGGCTGCCCGCCCGGTACGGGGCCGGCCAGGCGACGCCCGGACCGTCGTAGCCCTGCTCGGCCGCCGCGTGCAGTGTCCAGTGCGGGTCGTAGAGGTGCGGGCGGGCGAGGGCGCACAGGTCCGTGCGGCCCGCCAGGATCAGGGAGTTGACGTCGTCCCAGGACGAGATCGCGCCGACCGCGATCACCGGGAGACCGGCGGTGTGCCGGATCCGGTCCGCGTACGGCGTCTGGTACGACCGCCCGAACTCCGGCTGCTCGTCGGCCACGACCTGCCCGGTCGACACGTCGATGGCGTCGGCGCCGTGCGCGGCGAAGGCACGGGCGATCTCGACGGCGTCCTCGCCGGTCGTGCCGCCCTCGGCCCAGTCGGTGGCGGAGATACGGACGGTCATCGGCCGTTCCTCGGGCCATACGGCTCGTACGGCGTCGAAGACCTCCAGCGGGAAGCGGAGCCGTTTCTCCAGGGAGCCGCCATAGGCGTCGGTGCGCCGGTTGGTGAGCGGGGAAAGGAAGCCGGAGAGCAGATAGCCGTGTGCGCAGTGCAGTTCGAGGAGGTCGAAGCCGGCACGGGCGGCTCGCCAGGCAGCTGCCGTGAACTGCTCGCGGATGTCGGTGAGTTGGGCGCGGCCGAGTTCGCGCGGGGTCTGGCTGTACGGCTTGTAGGGGATCGGGGACGGGGCGACGAGCGGCCAGTTGCCGTCGTCCAGCGGTTCGTCGATGCCCTCCCACATCAGTTTGGTCGAGCCCTTGCGGCCGCTGTGGCCGAGCTGCACACCGATCGCGGTGCCGGGTGCCTGGGTGTGCACGAACTGGACGATCCGCCGCCAGGCGTCGGCCTGCCTGCCGGTGTAGAGGCCGGTGCAGCCGGGGGTGATCCGCCCCTCCGGGCTGACGCACACCATCTCCGTCATCACCAGGCCGGCGCCGCCGAGGGCGCGGGCGCCGAGGTGGACGAGGTGGAAGTCGCCGGGGACGCCGTCGGTGGCCGAGTACATGTCCATCGGGGACACGACGACCCGGTTGCGCAGGGTCAGGCCGCGCAGCCGGAACGGGGTGAACATCGGGGGCGTGCCGGGCGGGCAGCCGAAGTCGCGCTCCACGGCCTCGGTGAAGCCGGCGTCGCGCAGGCGCAGGTTGTCGTGGGTGACGCGGCGGCTGCGGGTGAGCAGGTTGAAGGCGAACTGGCGGGGCGGTTGGTCGAGGTGGAGGCCGAGGTTCTCGAACCACTCCAGGCTGGCCCGGGCGGCGCGCTGCGTGGACGCGACGACCGGCTTGCGCTCGTCCTCGTACGCCGCCAACGCCCGCTCCAGGGACGGCTGTTCCTCCAGGCAGGCGGCGAGCGCGAGGGCGTCCTCGACGGCGAGCTTGGTGCCGGAACCGATGGAGAAGTGGGCGGTGTGGGCGGCGTCGCCGAGCAGGACGATGTTGCCGTGCGACCAGCGTTCGTTGACGACGGTGCGGAAGGTCGTCCAGGCCGACTTGTTGGACTTCAGCGGCCGTCCGCGCAGCGCTTCCGCGAAGATCTTCGCGCATCGCTCGACGGACTCCTGCTCGTCGAGTTCCGCGAACCCTGCCCGCTCCCACACCTCTTCGCGCATCTCCACGATCACGGTGGAGGCGTCGTCCGCGTACGGGTAGCCGTGCAGCTGCATCACGCCGTGCTCGGTCTCGGCGATCTCGAAGCGGAAGGACGTGAAGGCGAAGTCCGCGGCCAGCCAGATGTATCGGCAGTGGTGTTCGGCCACATGGGGGCGGAACACATGGGTGTAGGCCTCGCGGGTGGTGCTGTGCACGCCGTCGGCGGCGATCACAAGGTCGTACGTCTCCGCGAGCAAGGCCGGGTACGGAGCCTCCGTGCGGAAGCGGAGCTCTACGCCGAGCTCGCGGCAGCGGGCGTGCAGGATTTCCAGGAGGCGCTTTCTGCCCAGGGCCGCGAAGCCGTGTCCTCCGGAGGTTTGGCGGGTGCTTCGGTGGACGATGTCGATGTCGTCCCAGCGGGTGAAGTGGTTCTGGAGGGCCTCGTAGACCACGGGGTCGGCGTGTTCGATGCCGCCGAGGGTTTCGTCGGAGAGGACCACTCCGAAGCCGAAGGTGTCGTCGGGGGCGTTGCGTTCCCAGACGGTGACCTCGCGGTCGGGGTCGAGGCGTTTCAGCAGGGCTGCGGCGTAGAGGCCGCCGGGGCCGCCGCCGATGATCGCGACTCGTAGGGGGTGGCTCGTCCGGTTCGGCGGCTGCGGGTTGGTGGGGGCCGGCCGTGCCCACGCGGCGGTAGCCGCAAATTCAACACAGCCCCGCGTCCCTTTGGTTGGCACAGTCATCGCCCCCTCCACTTGGGAGGGCGCTTCTCCGTGAACGCCGCGTGGAACTCCGCGTAGTCCTCGCCGTTCATCAGCAGGGCCTGCGTCGACGCGTCCATCTCCACCGCCGCCGCCAGCGGCATGTCCAGCTCGGCCGTGAGCAGTGCCTTCGTCTGGGCGTATGCCAGTGCCGGGCCGTCGGACAGGCGGCGGGCCAGGGTCTGGGCGGCCTCGTCGACCTGGCCTTCCTCCGTCAGCTCGCTGATCAGGCCGATGCGCTCCGCCTCGGGGGCGCGTACCGGTTCGCCCAGCATGAGCAGCCGGGTCGCGTGGCCGAGGCCGACGACCCTCGGCAGCAGATAGGCCGCGCCCATGTCGCCGCCGGACAGGCCGACCCGGGTGAAGAGGAAGGCGAAGCGGGCGGTGGGGTCGGCGATCCGGAAGTCGGCCGCGAGCGCCAGTACCGCCCCGGCGCCCGCCGCCACCCCGTGCACCGCCGCGATCACCGGGAACGGGCACTCCCGTACGGCCCGCACGACCTGCCCGGTCATCCGGTTGAAGTCGAGGAGCTGGGCGGTGTCCATGGACAGGGTGGCGCCGATGATCTCGTCGACGTCGCCGCCGGAGCAGAAACCACGGCCCTCGCCGGCCAGCACCAGGGCCCGTACCGCCTTCTCCCGGGACAGCTCGGCGAGCAGGTCGCGCAGGTCGGCGTAGGCGCCGAAAGTGAGCGCGTTGAGTTTCTCGGGGCGGGCGAGGGTGACGGTGGCCACCCCGTCGGCGTGCTCGACCCGCAGATGCTTCCAGTCGGAGGTGCGGGCGGCGGAGCCGGTGAAGGGACTCATGACGTGCGGCCTCCTCGGGCGGACGGCGCGGGCACTGACTCACGGAGCTCTACCCTCCGAGCTCTACCCTTCGAAGTTATCACCCAACTTTGACTGTCGTCACGGTTGCGCAATAACCCATTCGGGTACCGCTGTGAATGTGACCTCGCACGTGGAGCTCGCACATGGATCTCGCAAATGGATCTCGGATGTGACCTGACCCCGTCACATCCGTCACGGATCGTCGACGCCCCCGTAACGGCGGGATCAGCCGCGCGAGGCCGACCGTTCACCGGGGTAAGCCGCCCAGCAGTCGGGGCCGAAGGTCCCGAACGGTGCCCGTCGGACGCCCTCGCCGGGTGGCGCCGTACCATTCATAAGGTTGAAAGCAGGACAGCCTGCTCATGAACGGACCCGCCTTGCAAGATCGCCCCGCAGCCTCCGCCTCCTGGCGTATCGCACTGCCGCACACCGTCGCGGCTGTGCCCGTCGCCCGCGCACTGGTCCGTACGGCGCTGGCCGAGCTGGAGCATTCCGCCGACAGCGATACCGCGGAGCTGCTCACGGCGGAACTGGTCGCGAACGCGGTGGAGCACACCGCGGGGAACGGCCCGATAGAGCTGGTGCTGGAGCTGCTGCCGTCCGGCTGCCAGGTCGAGGTGCACGACCCGGACCCGGCACCGCCGGGCAATCTGACCCGGCCCGCCGACGGGGAGCCCGACCCCTGGCAGGAGCACGGCCGCGGCCTGCTGCTGATCCGCGCCCTGAGTTCGTCCTGCGGCCACCGCCCCACCGATTCCGGCAAGGCGGTGTGGTTCAGACTGCCGGTCGTACCCGCTCAACGCCGCCCGACGTAACCCGCACCCCTACGGCGCGACTCCCCACTCAACCCAGCGTCGCCACCAGAACCGCCTTGATGGTGTGCATCCGGTTCTCCGCCTCGTCGAAGACGACCGAGTGCGCCGACTCGAAGACCTCGTCGGTCACCTCGAGCGAATCCAGGCCGTGGGTCTCGAAGATCTCCCGCCCGACCTTGGTGCCGAGGTCGTGGAACGCCGGCAGGCAGTGCAGGAACTTCACGTCCGCGTTCCCGGTGGCACGCAGGACGTCCATGGTCACCGCATACGGGGCGAGCGCGGCGATCCGTTCGTCCCAGACCTCCTTCGGCTCCCCCATGGAGACCCAGACGTCGGTGGCGACGAAGTCGGCGCCGAGGACACCTTCGTCGACCTTCTCGGTGAGGGTGACACGGGCGCCGCTGGTCTCGGCCAGCTCCAGGGCCCGGTCGACGATCTCCTGGGCGGGCCAGTACGCCTGGGGGGCGACGATCCGTACGTCCATGCCGAGCAGGGCGCCGGTGATCAGGTAGGAGTTGCCCATGTTGAAGCGGGCGTCACCCAGGTAGGCGAAGGCGATCTCCTTGAGCGGCTTGGCGGTGTGCTCGGTCATGGTGAGCACGTCGGCCAGCATCTGGGTGGGGTGCCAGTCGTCGGTGAGGCCGTTGTAGACGGGCACGCCCGCGTACTCGGCCAGCTCCTCCACGTTCCGCTGGCTGTCCCCGCGGTACTCGATCGCGTCGAACATCCGCCCCAGTACGCGTCCGGTGTCCTTCACGGACTCCTTGTGCCCGATCTGCGAGCCCGAGGGGTCCAGGTACGTCGTCGAGGCACCCTGGTCGGCGGCCGCGACCTCGAACGCGCAGCGCGTGCGCGTCGAGGTCTTCTCGAAGACCAGCGCGATGTTCCGGCCCCGCAGGTACTGCGTCTCGTCCCCGGCCTTCTTGGCGGCCTTCAGCTCTGCGGCCAGCTCGACCAGCCCACGGAACTCCTGCTCGGTGAAGTCGAGCTCCTTGAGGAAGTGGCGCCCGGCGAGGGCGGTCGGGACAGTCGCCATGGGGGCGCTCCAGAGGTACGTGAACAGGGACTCTGGAAGTCTATACGACGATAGGCATTTCTATACAGACGCCCCCGTGCGGACACTTCTACACAGGCGCGCGTTCGACCGGACAGCTCATACAGCGCGGCCCGCCTCTCCCCCGCCCCAGCTCGCTGCCCGGAATCTCGATCACCTCGACGCCCTGCTTGCGCAGATGCGTGTTGGTGGTGGCGTTCCGCTCATAGGCGACGACGACACCCGGCTCGACGGCGAGCACGTTGCAGCCGTCGTCCCACTGCTCGCGCTCGGCCGCGTGGACGTCCTGGGTCGCGGTCAGGACGCGGATCTCGTTCAGGCCCAGGGCGGCGGCGATCGCGCGATGCATGTGCTCCGGCGGATGGTCGGTGACCTTCAGCTCCTTGTCACCGGCGCCCGGCTCGATGGTGTACGAGCGGAGCATGCCGAGCCCGGCGTACTGGGTGAAGACGTCGCCGTCGACCATCGTCATCACGGTGTCCAGGTGCATGAGGGCACGCCGCTTGGGCATGTCGAGGGCCACGATCGTCTCGGCCGATCCGGCGGCGAACAGCTTGTGGGCGAGCATCTCGACGGCCTGCGGGGTGGTCCGCTCGCTCATTCCGATGAGGACGGCGCCGTTGCCGATCACCAGGACGTCCCCGCCCTCGATGGTGGACGGGTAGTCCGCCTGCCCCTCCGACCAGAAGTGGAACGTTTCGTCGCGGAACAGCGGGTGATGCCGGTAGATCGCCTCGAAGTGCACGGTCTCGCGCTGCCGGGCGGGCCAGCGCATCGCGTTGACGGAGACGCCGTCGTAGATCCAGGCGGAGGTGTCGCGGGTGAAGAGGTGGTTGGGCAGGGGCGCGAGGAGGAAGTCGTCGAGCTCCATGACATGGAAGCGCACGGAGGTCGGCTCGGGGTGCGCCTCCAGGAACTCCCGCTTGGTCATGCCGCCGACGAGCGCCTCGACCAGTTCGGACGAGGGCAGGCCCTCGAAGGCCGCACGGAGGTGGTCGGTGGCGAGCACCCCGTACTCCTTCTCGTCGAAGACCCGGTCCAGGACGAGCCTGCGGGCCGCCGGGATCTCCAGGGCCTCGGTGAGCAGGTCGCCGAAGAGGTGGACGGTGACGCCGCGGTCGCGCAGCACGTCGGCGAACCCGTCGTGCTCGGCGCGCGCCCGGCGCACCCACAGCACGTCGTCGAAGAGCAGCGCGTCCTTGTTGCTGGGGGTGAGCCTCTTGAGCTCGAGATCCGGCCGGTGCAGGATGACGCGGCGCAGCCGCCCGGCCTCGGAGTCGACATGGAATGCCATGCCTCCATCCTGACCATCGGGGCGCGTGTTCACCCCCCACTTGCCTCCTTCTTCTTTTCGTCCCCTTGACGACAAGCACGCATGACGGTTATCGTCGGCATGACGAAAAAGAGGGGGCAGGCTCCATGGCCGACATCACCCGGCGCCTCGGTTGGCGCCATCTGCGCGGCGCGCCCACGGCGCACATCCGCCACCACCGCGGCGGAAAGCTGCTGCACGACGGCCCGGGACTCAGCTTCTGGTTCCGGGCACTGACCGCCGCGCTCTCCGAAGTACCGGTCGACGACCGGGAGTTGGCGATGACCTTCCACGCCCGTACGTCCGACTTCCAGGACGTGGCCGTCCAGGCGACGGTCACCTACCGGATCAGTGACCCGGCGGTGGCCGCGACCCGGCTGGACTTCTCCGTCGACCCGGACACGGGCGCATGGCGGGGCACCCCGCTGGAGCAGCTGGGCACCCTCCTGACGGAGACGGCACAGCAGCACGCGCTGGACGTCCTGGCCCGTACGCCGCTGTCGGCCGCGCTGGTGGACGGAGTGACGGCGGTACGGGAGCGGATCGCGACCGGCCTCGCCGGGGAGCCCCGCCTGCCCGCCACCGGCATCGAGGTCGTCGCCGTACGCGTCATGGCGCTGCGCCCGGAACCCGAGGTGGAGCGGGCGCTGCGCACCCCGGCCCGCGAGCAGATCCAGCAGGAGGCCGACCGGGCGACGTACGAGCGCCGGGCGGTGGCCGTCGAGCGGGAGCGCACCATCGCCGAGAACGAACTGGCCAGCCAGATCGAACTCGCCCGCCGCGAGGAGCAGTTGGTGGATCAGCGGGGGACGAACGCGCGGCGGGAGGCGGAGGAGCACGCGGCGGCCGACGCGGTCAGGGCCGAGGCGGAGGCGGCACGGACGGTACGGCTCGCGGACGCGGAGGCGGCACGGACGGTACGGCTCGCGGACGCGGAGGCGGCACGGACGGTACGGCTCGCGGAGGCGGAGGCCACCCGGTCCGTACGGCTGGCCCGGGCCGAGGCCGAGGGGGCGCGTGAGGTCGGTGAGGCTCGGGCCCAGGCGCAGGCGGCCTGGCTGCGGGTGCACGCGGAGGTGGACGTGGCGACCCTGCACGCCCTCACCGGGACCCGGCTGGCGGAGAACCTGCCGCGGATCGACAGCGTGACGGTGTCGCCGGACGTGCTGACGGGGCTGCTCGCCAAGCTCGGCACCCAGGCGCAGGAGCAGGCGTGAGCCTCGCTCCGCGGGTCGTCCTCGTCCATCGCACCACGGAATACGAGGAGTTGGTGGCCCGGCACGGCACACACGGCCAAGCCGCTTTCTTCCTCTCCTCCCGCGGCCGCGACATCGAGGAGATCGCGGAACGCCACCGCCGCACGCGGCAGGCGCTCGCGGAGGTGACCTCGGCGATCCCCCTGACCTGGCGGCAGACCAGGGTGGAACGGGCGGACCTGGACCGGTTCCTGTTCGCGCCGGAGGACGTGGTGGTCGTGGTCGGTCAGGACGGCCTGGTCGCGAACGTGGCGAAGTACCTGGCCGGCCAGCCGGTGCTCGGCGTCGACACCGACCCCGGCCGCAATCCGGGCGTGCTGGTGCGCCACCGCCCCGGGGACGCGGCCAAGTTGTTCGCGTCCACGCAATCCGGACGGGTCCGCTTCGACGAACTCACCATGGTCGAGGCGGTCGCCGACGACACACAGCGGCTCGTGGCGCTGAACGAGATCTACCTCGGCGCCGTCGGACACCAGACGGCCCGATACCGCCTGGGCCTGGAGGACGACGGGGGTGTCGTCGAGGCCCAGGCTTCGTCCGGGGTGATCGTGGGCACCGGGACGGGGGCGACCGGATGGCTCCGGTCGGTGTGGCAGGAGCGGGGAGGGCAACTGCGGTTGCCCTCCCCCACGGAGGAACGGCTCATGTGGTTCGTCCGCGAGGCCTGGCCCTCCCCGGCCACCGGTACCTCACTGGTGGCCGGGGAACTCGCGGCCGCGACCCGTCTCCGGCTCACCGTGGAGTCCGAGCGGCTCGTCGCCTTCGGGGACGGGATGGAGACGGACGCGGTGGAGCTGACCTGGGGTCAGACCGTCCGGGTGGGCGTGTGCCGGGAGCGGCTCCGACTCGTCAACTGACCGTGAACAGCCGCTTACCGTCACTGTCATTGACTGTCACAGCCGCGGGTCCACCGGCTCCGACTCCAGCGCCAGCACGCCGAACACCGCCTCGTGCACGCGCCACAGCGGCTCGCCCTCCGCCAGCCGGTCGAGGGCTTCCAGTCCCAGCGCGTACTCGCGGATGGCGAGGGAGCGCTTGTGGTTGAGGAACCGCTTGCGCAGCCGGTCCAGGTTGTCCGGGCGGGTGTACTCCGGGCCGTAGATGATCCGGAGGTACTCACGGCCCCGGCACTTGATGCCGGGCTGTACCAGCCGCCCCTCCGCGCTGCGGACCACCGCGCCGATCGGCTTGACGACCATGCCCTCGCCGCCGCGGCCTGTCATCTCCAGCCACCAGTCGACGCCGGCCCGCACCGACTCCGGGTCGCCGGTGTCGACGTACAGGCGTCGGGTCGTCTGGAGCAGGCCCGTGCTGTCGTGCTCCACCAGCCGGTCGAGGAGCGTGAGCTGCTCGTCGTGCGGCAGGGCGGCGAGGCTGCGCCCCTGGACCGCGAGGATCTGGAAGGGGGCCAGGCGTACGCCGTCCAGGCCGTCCGTCGGCCAGCAGTAGCGGCGGTACGCCTCCGTGAACGCGGCCGCGTCCGAGGCCCGTTCGCGCTGGCGTGCCAGCAGGTCCGCCACGTCGACGCCGCGCGCCGAAGCGCCCTGAAGCGCGGCCAGCGCACCCGGGAACGCCGCTCCGGAGGCGGCGCCGACCGCTGCGTACTGCGAGCGCAGCAGGCCCGACGCCTTCAGCGACCACGGCATCAGCTCGGCGTCGAGCAGCAGCCAGTCGGTCTCGAGCTCGTCCCACAGGCCCGCCTCGCCGATCGCCGTCCGTACCCGGTCGAGGATCGTCTCCGTCACCGACTCGTCGTCGAGGAACGGACGGCCGGTACGGGTGTAGAGGGAGCCGGTCGGGCCGTCGACGCCGAAGCGCTTGCGTGCCGCCTCGGCGTCCCGGCACACCAGGACCACCGCGCGCGAGCCCATGTGCTTCTCCTCGCACACGACCCGCTCGACGCCGTCCTGCGCGTACTGCGCGAAGGCCTCGGCAGGGTGCTCCAGGTAGCCCTCTTCATGGCTGGTCGCCGTCGGTGCCATGGTCGGCGGAAGGTACGGCAGCAGGCGCGGGTCGACCGCGAAGCGGCTCATGACCTCCAGCGCCGCCGCCGCGTTCTCCTCGCGGATCGCGACACGGCCCTGGTGGCGGGTCTCCACGACCCGGCGGCCGTGCACGTCCGCCAGGTCCAGCGGCCGGCCGTCGTGCCCGCCCGGTGCCTCCGTCCGCAGCGGCTTGGCCGGCTCGTACCAGACCTTCTCGGCCGGTACGTCGACCAGTTCCCGCTCCGGCCAGCGCAGCGCGGTCAGCTTGCCGCCGAAGACGGCGCCGGTGTCCAGGCAGATGGTGTTGTTCAGCCACGTGGCGTCCGGGACCGGAGTGTGGCCGTACACCACGGCCGCCCGGCCCCGGTAGTCCTCGGCCCACGGATAGCGCACCGGCAGCCCGAACTCGTCGGTCTCGCCGGTGGTGTCGCCGTACAGCGCGTGCGAGCGGACCCGGCCGGATGTACGCCCGTGGTACTTCTCGGGCAGACCGGCGTGGCAGACGACCAGCTTGCCGCCGTCGAGGACGTAGTGGCTGACGAGTCCGTCGATGAACTCCCGTACCTCCGCGCGGAACTCCTCGCTCATCGTCTCCATCTGCTCGATGGTCTCGGCGAGGCCGTGCGTGTGCTGGACCTTGCGGCCCTTGAGGTAACGCCCGTACTTGTTCTCGTGGTTGCCCGGCACGCACAGCGCGTTGCCCGACTTCACCATCGACATCACACGGCGCAGCACGCCCGGGCTGTCCGGGCCGCGGTCGACGAGGTCGCCGACGAAGACGGCGGTACGGCCGTCCGGGTGCACGCCGTCGACATAACCCAACTTGCCGAGCAGCGACTCCAGTTCGGCGGCGCAGCCGTGGATGTCGCCGACGATGTCGAACGGGCCGGTGAGGTGGGTGAGGTCGTTGAAGCGCTTCTCGGTGACGACGGTGGCGTTCTCGATGTCCTCCACGCCACGCAGGATGTGCACCTTGCGGAAGCCCTCACGCTCCAGGTGCCGGATCGAGCGCCGGAGTTCGCGGATGTGCCGCTGGATGACGCGGCGCGGCATGTCGGCCCGGTCGGTGCGGGCCGCGTTGCGCTCGGCGCACACCTCCTCCGGCACGTCGAGCACGATGGCTATCGGCAGCACGTCGTACTGCCTGGCCAGCTCGATCAGCTGCCGCCGGGAGTCCTGCTGCACGCTGGTGGCGTCGACGACCGTACGGCGGCCGGCGGCCAGCCGCTTGCCCGCGATGTAGTGCAGGACGTCGAAGGCGTCCCGGGTCGCGCTCTGGTCGTTCTCGTCGTCGGAGACCAGGCCGCGACAGAAGTCGGAGGAGATGACCTCGGTGGGCTTGAAGTGCCGCCGGGCGAAGGTGGACTTGCCGGAGCCGGAGGCGCCGACGAGCACGACGAGGGAGAGGTCGGTGACGGGCAGAACACGCCCGTTCGTTGCCCGGGTGTTCTCGCTCATGCGGCCTTCGCCTCCTTCTCGTCGTTCACGTTCACCATGACCGTGAACACGGCCATCTGGGTGGGCGGCCCCACCTCCGGGTCGTCGGGCCCCACGGGCACGAACTCCACGCCGTACCCGTGCCGTTCGGCCACCGCCCCCGCCCACGTCCGGAACTCCTCGCGCGTCCACTCGAACCGGTGGTCGCCGTGCCGGACGTGTCCGGCCGGGAGGGACTCCCAGCGGACGTTGTACTCGACGTTCGGGGTGGTCACCAGAACCGTCCGCGGACGCGCGGCGCCGAACACCGCGTACTCCAGGGCGGGCAGCCGGGGCAGGTCGAGGTGCTCGATGACCTCGCAGAGCACCGCGGCGTCGTAGCCCTTGAGCCGCTTGTCGGTGTAGGCCAGGGAGCCCTGGAAGAGCGTCACGCGCGAGGCCTGCCGCTCCCCCATCCGGTCCAGCTTCAGCCGCCGCCCGGCGATGGTGAGCGCCCGCATCGACACGTCCACGCCCACGATCTCGGTGAACGCGGGGTCCTTGAGGAGGGCCTGCACCAGCTGGCCCTGTCCGCATCCGAGGTCGAGCACGCGGGCGGCGCCGGACGCCTTGAGCGCGGTGATGATCGCGTCCCGTCGCTGCACGGCGAGCGGGGTCGGCTTCTCCTCCGTCTCGCTCTCGGCCTCGACGGCGTTGTCGATGTCCTCGACCTCGCTGTCGTCGGCCTCCGCGAGCCGCACGAGCTCCAGCCGCTCCATCGCCTCCCGGGTCAGCGACCAGCGGCGCGACAGATACCGGCTGGTGATCAGCTTCTGCTCCGGGTGCTCCGGCAGCCAGCCCTCACCGGCCCGCAGCAGCTTGTCGACCTCGTCGGGGGCCACCCAATAGTGCTTGGCGTCGTCGAGGACCGGGAGCAGGACGTAGAGGTGGCGGAGGGCCTCTGCGAGGGTCAGCGTGTCCGACTCCAGGACGAGGCGGACGTAGCGCGAGTCGCCCCACTCGGGGAACTGCGGGTCCAGGGGCACGGGCTCGACGGTCACCGCCCAGCCGAGCGGCTCGAACAGGCGGCGTACGAGCTCCGGGCCGCCCCGGGCCGGCAGCGCGGGCACCTCGATACGCAGGGGCAGCGGCTGGGCGGCCCGCTCGGGCCGGGCGTTGCACACGCCCCGCATCGCGCTGGAGAACACGCTGCTGAGTGCGACGGCGAGCAGTGAGGAGGCGGCGTACGGCCGGTCGTTGACGTACTGCGCGAGCGCCGCGTCGGGCGCGCCGCCCCGGCCCTTGCCCTTCCCCCGCCGGACCAACGCCACCGCGTCCACCTCCAGGAGCAGCGCCGCCGTGCAGCGCTCGGCGTCCGCCTCCGGGTAGAGGACGTGGGCCTTTCCGTAGGAGGTGGAGAACGCCTGCGATTTCTCGGGGTGCTTGTGCAGCAGGAAGCCGAGGTCGGTGGCCGGGCGCTCTGGAGAGCCGGTGGTGGTGATGGTCAGGAACACGGTGGGCAGGCCTTGGAGTAGTCGTCTGAACTGCGGATACGCCCACCGTACAGACCGTGCATCGGCGGCACCCGAGAATTTTCGCTAGCCTCCGGACCGTCCGGGCGTTCGAACATCGCACGACCGATCGCCCACGCATGTCCACCAGCGGAGGCCTCACGTGACAGACGCCGGATTACGCGCGACCCCCATCGACACCAGCAAGCCCCACTCGGCCCGCATGTACGACTACTTCCTCGGCGGGAAGGACAACTACCCGGTCGACGCGGAGGCGGCCGAGCAGGTGGTGTCCCTCTTCCCCGCCGTACGCGACATGGCGCGGACCAACCGCCGGTTCATGCACCGCGCCTCCCGGCTGCTGGCCGAGCGGGGTGTCCGCCAGTTCCTCGACATCGGAACCGGAATCCCGACCGAGCCGAACCTCCACCAGATCGTGCAGGGGATCGTCCCCGACGCCCGGGTGGTGTACGCGGACAACGACCCGATCGTCCTCAGACACGCCGAGGCCCTGCTGCACAGCACCCGCGAGGGAAGAACGGCATACGTCCACGGCGACGTACGGGAACCGGGCAGGATCCTCGCGGCGGCACGGGAGACCCTCGACTTCGCGCAGCCGATCGCGCTGTCCCTCGTGGCGCTGCTGCACCTGGTGGCCGACGAGGACGAACCCGGCCGGATCGTCGGCGAGTTGCTCGAACCCCTGGCACCGGGCAGCTGTCTGACGCTCTCCCATGCGACCGGGGACTTCGACCCGGAGACCTGGGAGCGCGTCGTCGAGGTGTACCGCAAGGGCGGCACTCCGGCGCAGGTGCGCTCCCGCGACGAGTTCGCCGGCTTCTTCACGGGGCTGGAATTGGTGGACCCGGGCGTGGTGCTCGCCGCCGAGTGGCACCCCGAGCTCGGTGAGCGGCACGGGGGCGAGGAGATACCCCTGTACGTGGGGGTCGGCCACAAGCGATGACGACGCACCCGGCGGATCGTCCTCGTCGGCCCGATCCGCCGGATGACGCACGAACCACTCATGCCGGTCGGGACCGGTCCGGTGCCACGACAGCTACGACAGCTACGACAACTGCGACTGCACCTGGGAGGAGATGAGCTCCAGGTGGTCCAGGTCGTCGAGGTCGAGGACCTGGAGGTAGAGCCGCTGCGAGCCGATCTCCTGGTACCGGCCGATCTTCTCGACGACCTCGGCCGGGGAGCCGGCGAGCCCGTTGACCTTCAGCTCGTCGACCTCCCGCCCGATCGCGGCGGCACGGCGGGCGACCTCCTGGTCGTCCTTGCCGACGCAGACGACGAGGGCGTTGGAGTAGACGAGCTCGTCACCCTTGCGGCCGGCCTCCTCGGCGGCGGCCCGCACCCGCCCGAACTGCCGCTCGCTGTCCTCGATCGAGGCGAACGGCATGTTGAACTCGTCGGCGTACCTGGCGGCGAGCCGGGGCGTACGGGTGGCACCGTGTCCGCCGATCAGGACCGGGATCCGGTCCTGGGCGGGCTTGGGCAGCGCGGGCGAGTCGGTGAGGTCGTAGTACGTCCCGTGGAAGTCGAAGGTCTGACCGACCTCGGTGGCCCACAGCCCCGTGACGATGGCGAGCTGCTCCTCCAGCCGCCCGAACTTCTCCTTCGGGAACGGGATGCCGTACGCCTTGTGCTCCTCCTCGAACCAGCCCGCGCCCAGGCCGAGTTCGACCCGGCCGCCGGACATCCGGTCGACCTGCGCGACCTGGATGGCCAGCACGCCGGGCAGCCGGAAGGTGCCGGCGGTCATCAGGGTGCCGAGGCGGATCCGCTTGGTCTCGCGCGCGAGGCCGGCGAGCGTGGTCCAGGCGTCGGTGGGGCCGGGGAGGCCGTCCCCGGAACCCATCTTGAGGTAGTGGTCCGACCGGAAGAACGCGTCGAAGCCAAGGTCTTCGGTGGCCTTCGCCACGGTGAGGAGGGTGTCGTAGGTGGCCCCCTGCTGGGGCTCGGTGAAGATGCGAAGATCCATACCTCCATCCTGCACGCCGTGGCAGCGGCCGCCCGCACCGGTCCCCCTTGCCCTCGCGTCCCCGGTCGGGTGAATTCCGCCCACGCGGTTGCCGCCCCTCGCCCAGGCCAGTGACCGGCCCCGACGGTGATCGTTGGCTCGGTCGGAGCCGGACCGCCCGGCGCCCGCGTCGGCCCTTGACCGCCGGAGCGTCACCGTGTCGGCCCACCTTCTGTCAGGGGGGCCGGAGGCCGAGGAGGCCGTCATGTCCGAGGAACTCGCACCACAGCAGACCGGTGGCGCCGGACCGCAGAAGGGGCTGCTGCAGCAGATGGAGGAGCTGATGGCAGCGCTGAACGCGGACCTGTCGGCCCTGGACGCGGATCTGCAGGCGACCGGGGGGTCCGGCGCGGGCGCGCGGCAGGACGGGGAGGCCGGCCGAAGTTCAAGTCGCTGACGAGTCGCTCCGCGCCGCGGCTGGGCGGGGGTGGGTCGCGCAGCCCGGCGCCACTGGGTGCCGCCCTTCTTCGGGAAGGGTGCCGCCCAGCGGCACGACTGCCCGCGGCCTGACGGACGGAGGTTCGGGACAAAGTCGTTCAGCCCCCTACCCCGCCTCCCGCTCCGCCAGCACCTGGTCCCGATCCGCCAGTCTTCGCAGCATCTCCAGCACCCGGTCCCGGGACTCGTCCGCCGCGTCGATCGCCTCCATGCACTGCCAGTACGTCGTCTCGTCGTCCGCCCCACTGGCCATCCCCACCAGGGCGATCCCCACCTCTCCCAGCAGACTCCCCAGCTGCATCAGCGCCTGCCGCGCATCCCCCAACTCCGTGAGCTGGGCGGCGCGTAAGTCCGCCTCCGCCAGTTCCGGCGCGTCCAGGACCCCGCAGCCACGCCCCGCCAGCTCCGTCAACCCCAGGGCCTCGCCGCGCAGTTCAGGTGGGCCGAAGACCGCCAGGCGGCTCCCTATCGCCTGGGCCAGGGCCTGTGCCTGCCACACCTCCGTCATGGTCTCCGGCACGCCCCCAGTACCGGCCAGCGCACGCCTGCTCGTCACGATGAGTCGCACCGCGTCCATCCGCTGTCCCCGTCTGTCCGACGCGCTGCCCACGCGTCCGCCCGAACTCCCTTGTTCACTACCCAGCGTGAAGGGCTCTGAGACGAAAAGCCAGAGGAAGGCGGAAATCTGCGGACAACTTTTCGGCTACGGACGCCGAATCGGATACGGAGAGTGAAAGCGGACGGAATCCCTCCCACGCCGGACGGAATCCCTCCCGCGTCGGACGGACCCCCTCCCCGCACCCCCCTACGGCGCCGGAAACCTCCGCTCGTTCCGGTCGATCTTCGCGTCCAGCGCCGCCAGCGGATCGATCCCGAGCACCTCGCACAGCTGCAGCAGATACGCCAGCACATCCGCGACCTCGTCCGTCACCCGCTCCGCGGTCTGCGCGTCGGCCATGACCCGCGCCGACTCCTCCGGCGTCAACCACTGGAAGATCTCGACCAGTTCGGACGCCTCGACGCTGAGCGCCGCGACGAGGTTCTTCGGCGTGTGATACGGCTGCCAGTTGCGCGCGGCGGCGAACTCGGCCAGCCTGCGCTGCAGCTTGGCCACATCAAGAGGTTCGGTCACGGCTCCAGGTGTACCACCGTCACTCCGTCCGCTTCCGCCACCCACGAGGCGTCGCTCACCGCCCCGACCACCCGGATGTGCCCGCGCTCGCACATCCGCGCCGCCAGCCGCACCACTTCCCCGCGCTGCCCGGGATCCAGCCCCCGATCGAGCCCGTCGGCCAGCACGGTCAACGTCTGCATGGCCTGCGGCACCTCACCGACCGGGTCGACCTCCAGCACCCCGGGCCCGGTCAGCAGCACCAGCGACAGTGCGAGATACCGCAGCTCACCGTCGCCCAGCCGACCGAGCTCCGTCCGGATCCCGTCCCCGCGGTCGAGCACCGCCCGCACCGTCCCGTCGTCCATCACCTCCGCGGCCGCGTCCGCCACCGGCCCGGCACAGCCAGCCCGCACCGCGGCGACGAACTGCGCATGCCGCCGCCCGCACTCGATCCGGGTCCGCCACAGCACATCGGCGAGGTTGTCGCAGCCGCCGTGGAGGCGACCGGACCCGACCGGCACCCGAGCCCGCATCCGGTCGGGCCGCGGGTCACAGGCGAAGACCGACCGCAACGCCACCACCATCTGCTCCGCGGCGGCGAGCACCCGGCGCTGCCCGTCGGTCTTGCCCGCCACCCGCAGCGGCAGCAACGCCGTGCCGAGCCGGTCGTCGGGCAAGGGCGCCCGGGTCACCGGCGACTGACCCGCCGTGTGCCAGGCGGCCTGCACCCAGGGCCGGCTCGGATCGCGCAGGGCCGTCTCCAGCAGCACCACGCCGTCCGCGCTCAACCGCTCCCCCACGATGCGCAGTCCGGGCTCGGCCTGCACGGCGACGTCGAGCCGCACCGGCCCCTCGGGACCGTCGGCGGTACAGCCGATACGGAAGCCCCGCCTGCGCTGGGCATCGGGCCGGGCCCGCTCGGGCACACAGGCCTGCGGATCGGGGAACGCCTCACCGACCCCGGCACCGCCGGCGAGCCGCGCCAGCGCCTCGTACGCCCGCAGAGCGGTCGACTTCCCGCACCCGCTCGGCCCCGCGAGGAGCGTGAACGGCCCCAGCGGAAGCGCCGCCCGCCGATGCCCGGCGAACGCCGACAGCCGCAGCTCGGTGAGGTGGGACCGATCGGAGCGGGCCGCGGACGGCTCGCCGCCGGGGTGCGCATCGGACGGCTCACCCCCAAGGCGTTCCGGCGACGGCGGGGAAACCGCACGACCCTCCCGAGACGGCGGGGAAACCGCACGCCCCTCCCGGGACGGCGGGGAGGCCGCACGGCCCCCCTGAGACGGCACGGAAACGGCACCAGACGCAGATGACACGGCCATTCCCGGACCGTAGGTCCCGCGCCGTCAGACGAACCGTTCCGCCCCGAGGCCTTCCTACGATCGAGGGACCGCCCGGCCGGGCCGCCTCAGGTGCCCGGCACCCCCGCACCCTCCATCAGCCCGCTCACCTCGGTCCCGGGCGGCGTCAGCAGGAACACGTTCCGGTCCACCCGATGCATCCCACTCGCCAGGCCGAAGACGACGCCTGTGCTGAAGTCCAGGACCCGCTTGGCGACCTCGGACTCCGCCCCTGTCAGATCCAGCAGCACCGGGATTCCCGCCATGAGCGTCTCGGCGACGTCGCGGGCGTCCGCGAACACATTGACCCGCAGGACGACGAACCGCCGCCGCGGCTCCGTCACCGCCTCCGGGGGCACTCGGTGGTCCACCGCGGACGGCCAGGCGTCACGGCCGCGCAACGGCACGACCTGGGCGAGCCCCTCCCACTGTTCATCGGTGACGTCGTGGCTGTTCACCGGCTCCCCCCGCCCTGACTCGCCTTCATTTCCTGCACCTGCCAATTCTTACGCCAAGTCACCCGTTCGGCCCAACAGCGACACGGTGTGCGACCGCCGCACACCCCCTCACATCAAGCGCCGGACGGCTGTGTGGCCGACGTAACTCCTCATGATCAAGCGATGTGACATCGACGTAACGGGCAATTCGTACGCTCTACGCGTCACCCCGACCGCCGGAGAAGGGCAGCACGTGACCGAGACCACCTCCACGACTCAGGTCCGGACGGTCTGCACGTACTGCGGGGTCGGCTGCGGAATCCTGCTGAACGTCGGGATGGGGCCCGACGGACGGCGTACGGTCCTGAAGGCCTCGGGCGACAAGGCGCACCCGGCGAACGCGGGCCGGCTGTGCACGAAGGGCGCGACGACGGCCGAGATGCTGGCAGCGCCCGGGCGGCTGGCCAACGCGCTGGTCAGGGACGACCGGGGCGAGGAGCCGGTGCCGTCCCCGATGGCCGACGCCATCGCCGAGACCGCCCGCCGGCTGCGCGCGATCATCGACGAGCACGGGCCGGACGCGGTCGCCTTCTATGTCTCCGGGCAGATGAGCCTGGAGGCGCAGTACCTGTCCAACAAGCTGGCCAAGGGGTTCGTGCGGACGAACCAGATCGAGTCGAACTCGCGGCTGTGCATGGCGAGCGCGGGCATGGGCTACAAGCTGTCGCTCGGCGCGGACGGGCCGCCCGGGTCGTACGACGACTTCGAGAAGGCCGATGTCTTCCTGGTGATCGGCTCGAACATGGCCGACTGCCACCCCATCCTCTTCCTGCGGATGATGGAGCGGGTCAAGGCGGGCGCCAAGCTCATCGTGGTCGATCCGCGACGCACCGCGACCGCCGCCAAGGCCGACCTGTTCCTGCAGGTCAAGCCGGGGACGGACCTCGCTCTCCTGAACGGCCTGCTGCATCTGCTCGTGGAGAACGGCCACACCGACCCCGACTTCATCGCCGCCCACACCGAGGGCTGGGAGGCGATGCCCGAGTTCCTCGCCGACTACGCGCCGGCCACCGTGGCGGAGATCACGGGCATCGACGAGAACGACCTGCGCACCGCCGCCCGGCTGATCGGCGAGGCGGGCGAGTGGATGAGCTGCTGGACGATGGGGCTCAACCAGTCCACGCACGGCACCTGGAACACGAACGCCCTGGTCAACCTGCATCTGGCCACGGGGGCCATCTGCCGTCCGGGCTCCGGTCCCTTCTCCCTCACCGGGCAGCCCAACGCGATGGGCGGCCGTGAGATGGGGTACATGGGGCCGGGGCTGCCGGGGCAGCGGTCGGTCGCCGTCGAGGCCGAGCGGGGCTTCGTCGAGGAGCTGTGGGAGCTGCCGTCGGGCACCCTGCGCGCCGACGGGGTCGGCAAGGGCACCGTCGAGATGTTCCAGAAGATGGCCGACGGCGAGATCAAGGCCTGCTGGATCATCTGCACCAACCCCGTCGCCTCGGTCGCCAATCGCCGTACGGTCATCGAGGGTCTTGAGGCCGCCGAGTTCGTCGTCACGCAGGACGTCTTCGGCGAGACCGAGACCAACGCGTACGCCGATGTCGTGCTGCCCGGCGCCATGTGGACCGAGGGCGAGGGCGTCTTCGTCAACAGCGAGCGCAATCTCACCTTGACCGCGCCGGTGGCCGACCCGCCGGGCGAGGCGATGGCGGACTGGCGGATCATCGCGGCCGTCGCGTGTGCGATGGGGTACGAGAAGGGGTTCTCGTACGACAGTGCCGAGGACGTCTTCGAGGAGATACGGCGGGCCTGGAACCCGGTGACCGGCTGGGATCTGCGCGGGGTGACGTACGAGCGGCTGCGGGACACGCCCGTGCAGTGGCCGGCCGCCGACGTGGACGGCCCGGAGCGCAATCCCATCCGGTATGTCGACGCGGACGGCGGGCTTCGGTTCCCTACGGCGAGCGGGCGGGGTGTCTTCCACGCGCGGCCGCACATGCCGGCCGCCGAGATGCCGGACGACGACTATCCCTTCGTACTGAACACCGGGCGGGTCCAGCACCAGTGGCACACGCTGACCAAGACCGGGCGGGTCGCCAAGCTCAACAAGCTGAACCCGGGGCCGTTCGTGGAGGTGCATCCCGAGGACGCGGGTGCGCTCGGGATCGCCGACGGGGACCGGGTGGAGGTCGCCTCGCGGCGGGGGCGGGCGGTGCTTCCGGCGGTGGTGACGGATCGGGTGCGGCCGGGGGGCTGTTTCGCGCCGTTCCACTGGAACGACCTGTTCGGGGAGTATCTGAGCGTCAACGCGGTGACGAGCGACGCGGTGGACCCGATCTCCTTCCAGCCCGAGTTCAAGGTGTGCGCGGTGTCCTTGACCAGGGTGGCGGCTCCGGTGCCGGAGGGGCCGGTGGAAGCGCTGACGCCCACGGCCATCACCCCCGGCTCGGCTGATCCCTTCGGTCTGGAACCCACCGCGCCGCCCGTGCTGACGGCCCAGGAACGCCTCTATCTGACCGGCTTCCTCGCCGGAATCCAGACCGGCGCGCCCGGGATCCCTGTCCTGCCGCCGGACGCGCCCTTCAGCCCCGAGCACGCGATGTGGGTCAACGGCGTGCTCGCCGGGATGTACTCACGGACGGCGGCGGAACCGGTCACGCATGACGGCCGTGAGGTCGTCGTGCTGTGGGCCTCGCAGACCGGCAACGCCGAGGAGTTCGCCACCGCCACCGCCGAGCGGTTGGGTGCGGCGGGGCACCGGGCCACCGTGGTCGACATGGACGAGGCCGATGTCCGCGCTCTCACCCGCGCGGCCGACCTCCTCTTCATCACCAGCACGTTCGGCGACGGCGACGCGCCCGACAACGGGGCCGGCTTCTGGGACACGCTGTCCGACGCGGGGGCTCCACGGCTGGACGGGGTGCGGTACGCCGTGCTCGCCTTCGGCGACTCCTCGTACGACGACTTCTGCGGGCACGGGCGGCGGCTCGACGCACGGCTGGACGAACTGGGCGGGGTGCGCCTCACGCCGCGTACGGACTGCGAACCGGACTACGAGCCGTCCGCCGGGGCGTGGCTCGACCAGGTCCTCACGGCACTGGGCGGCACGGACGCACCCGCGCTCCCGAAGCCGGTCGAGAAGCCGAAGGCCAGTGCCGCAACTCCCGCCAGGCCTGCCCCCACCACCGCCCGCCTCGTCGGCAACCGGCTGCTGAGCCTGCCCGGCGCGGGCAAGGAGGTGCGGCGCTTCACCTTCGACACGAGCGGGACCCCGCTGACGTACGAGGCGGGCGACGCGCTCGGCGTGCGGCCGGTCAACTCGCCCGCGCTGGTGGCGGAATGGCTGGCGGTGACCGGCGTGGACGGGTCGGCCGCCGTGGAACTGGACGGCGTTGGCGAGGTTCCCTTCGCCGAGGCCCTGCGCCGGCACCTGGACATCACGAAGATCACCTCGGATCTGCTCCGCTTCGTCGCCGAACGCGTCCGCGACGACCGGGAGTTGCGTCGGCTGCTGCGGCCGGACAACAAGGACGGCCTGGCGCAGTGGAGCTGGGGGCGGCAGGCCGTGGACGTCATCGCCGAGCACCCCGTGCGGGCGGGCGCCGAGGAGTGGGCCGGGGTGCTGAAGAAGCTCCAGCCGCGGCTGTACTCCATATCGTCCAGCCCGCTCGTCGACCCGCACAGCGTCTCGTTGACGGTCTCCGTCGTGCGGTACGAGAACCTGCACGGCCGGCCGCGCGGCGGCGTCTGCTCACCGTTCCTCGCCGACGCCGAGCCGGACACCGAGGTGCCGGTCTTCGTGCAGCGCTCACCGCACTTTAGGCCGCCCGCGGACGCCTCGACACCGATGGTGATGGTCGGCCCGGGTACCGGTGTCGCACCGTTCGTCGGCTTCCTGCAGGAGCGGCACGCGCTCGGGCACAAGGCCCCCAACTGGCTGTTCTTCGGGGAGCAGCACCGCGCCAGCGACTTCTACTACGAGGACGAGCTGACCGCGCTGCTCGACGAGGGCGCCCTCGCCCGCCTCGACACCGCCTTCTCCCGCGACCAGCGCAACAAGGTGTACGTCCAGGACCGGATGCGCGAGCACGGCCCCGAGCTGTGGCGCTGGCTCCAGGACGGCGCCCACTTCTACGTATGCGGCGACGCCTCACGCATGGCCAAGGACGTGGACCAGGCACTCCGGGACATCGCAGTCACGCACGGCGGGCTGGCGGAGACCGAGGCGTCGGCGTACGTGAAGCAGCTGGGGGCGGCGAAGCGGTACGTGCGGGACGTCTACTGACCGGTCCCGGGGAACCCCGGGGATCTTCTCACCCGGCTCACACCGGACTCTTCACCTCCCTCGGCACCCCGCTCACCAGGCCTGATTACGGTCCGGTGGCGTGCAGTTGGCAGAGCAGCAGCCGGTGGCACCGGCCCGGGGGACACGTGCGCCGACGCCCGCCGTCCCGGAAACGCAATCCCCCGCCCAGTGGCACCGCGTGCTGACCCTCCTCGCGGACATCAGCCTCTTCATCGGCACGCGGGCGATCTGGACGCAGGCGGCGAGTCACCGTCTCGTCGTGGCCGCCGCCATCTCGGCGTGCTACGCGTCGATCCTGGTCTGCGGGGTGCTGGCGCTGGTCGTGCGGCGGGCGAGGTCGCTGGCTCGGCTGGATCTGTGCGTCCTGGTGACCGCGGTGGCGCTGACGCTGTGCGCGTGGGCGATGAACCACGGCGGCAGCGACGAGGCGATCCTCACCACCCAGGCCGCCCGTGAGCTGGTCGCCGGGCATCCCGTCTACGGGCAGCCGTGGCCCTGGCTCTTCGGCCACGGCGTGGCGCTCACCCCGACGGTCACCGGCGGCTACGACTTCACCTACGGCTATCCGCCGCTGGCCCCACTGCTGACCGCACCGCTGCTGTGGCTGGGGCACGGGGCCCTGCCCGCGACGGTCGTCAGCACGGCCGCCCTCGTGGCCGGCACCGTCGCGCTGTGGCGTGCGCTGCCCACGCCGTGGCGGTCGGCGGCGACCATGGCGTGTCTGGGCTTCGGGTTCCTTCCGTCGTACGGCCGCCTCGGCTATCCGGCGATCGTGGCGCTGGCCCTGCTGGTGCCGGTGGTGGTGCGGTGGCCGCGGACCGGGCGGGGCGGGCGGCTGGGGGCCGGTGGGCTGGCGCGGGCGGCGTGTCTGGGGGCGGCGTGCGCGGCTCAGCAACTGCCGTGGTTCGTGGCGCCGTTCCTGCTGGCGGGGATCTACGCCGTGCGACGCGGGGAGCTGGGCGCGCGGGCGGCGGCGCTGGTGGTGGGGCGGTTCGTCGGGACCGCCGGGATCGTATGGCTGCTGCCGAACACCTACTTCGTCGTGAGCGAGCCGGGCACCTGGATCCGGGGCATAGCGCTGCCGCTGACGCAGGGCGCGGTGATCCACGGGCAGGGGGTGGTCGGCATCTCGCTGTACTTCACCGACGGCAGCGACCGGCTCGACTGGTACTCCCACGCGAGCATGCTGCTGGCGGCGGGGCTGCTGGCACTGTTCGTGCTGTTCGTAAGGCGGTTGGGGCCCGCGGCGACCGTGCTGCCGTGGTGCGCGTTCTTCGTGGCGACGAGGTCGCAGGACGGCTACTACCTGATGATGACGCCGTTGTGGCTGGCGGCGGCGATCACCGTGCCGGCATCGGAGTTCGCCACGGCCTGGCAGCCGCGTCCGCCGGTGCTCTCCGGGCGTCCGGCGCGGATCGCCGCGGTCGCGCTGCTGCTCACCCCGGCCCTGGCGAGCGTGGCATGGGCGGCGACCGGAACGCCCGCGCTGGACATGCGGCTCAGGTCGGTGCGCTGGGCGACCCCGACCGCCGTGTCCCGCCTGGAGGTCGAGGTCACCAACAGGGACGCCACCGCCCTCGCGCCGCATTTCACGCTCACCACCGGCCAGGGCATGAACGAGTACTGGACGGTCGTACGGGGCCCGGCCACGCTGCCCGGGCACGCGACTGCGCGCTATGAACTCCGGCCGCCCGCAGGGAGGTTCCGGCTGCCCCGGCCGGGCGTACGGATCCGGCTGCGGGCCTTCACGGCCGTACCGCAGACGCTGTCGAGCGCCGACGTCAGGCTGTCGCCGTCCGGGTGAAGCGGAGCGTGGCGGCGATCGTGGCGAGGCCGCGCATCATGCCGAGCTGGTTCCAGCCCATGCCGAACTGCTCGCGGTCCACGGTGAACTCGGTGTCCAGGGTGAGCGCCTCGGCGTCCGCGCCGACGAGACGTGCGGTCAAGGACAGGGGGCGGCTGATGCCGCGGGCGGTGAGCTGACCGACGACGTGCACGCTGTCGCCGTCGCGGAGTTCGGCGCTGCGGACCGAGAAGGTGATCTCGGGGTGGTTGGCGGCGTCGAAGAAGTCGGCGGAGCGCAGATGCTCGTCGCGCTTGGCGTTGCGGGTGTCGAGGGAGGCGACGTCCAGGGTGATCGTGCCCACGGCGGAGCCGTCGGGCCGCACCTCGCCGTTGCCGGTGACGCCGGCGAATGCCCCCTTCACGTTGACCAGGCCCCACATCGTCCGGTGCCGGACGGCGACGGTGGAGGCGGACGAGTCGAGCTGCCACAGCCCTGTTTCGACGGCGACGGTCATGATCCTTCTCCTGCGAACCTTGTCGTTCAAATTTGGATGACTGCACGCTAGCCCATAATCCAAATATGAACAACCGTGTCGCCCACTCCATCGTCCAAAAATGAACGACAGGTAGAATCGAGCCATGTCCGCCGCTCAGGAACACCCCGCCGACCAGCTCGAATGCCCCTCCGCCCAGGGCGGCGGGCTGCTCCCGGCCGAGCTGCGCGGCTGGATGCTGCTGCTGGCCGCCACCGGGGCCGTGGAGCAGCAGCTGCGGACCGTCGTCAAGGAGCGGCTGGACGTCTCCCACGACGAGTTCCTCATCCTGTGCCTGCTGGCCGAGCAGCCCGCGGCGGGCAGCCTGCGCATGACCCGGATCGCGGAGCTCCTCGGCCGCCCGAAGACCCGGCTCACCTACCAGATCGCCTGCCTCCAGCACGCCGGACTCGTCACCCGCAGGTCGGTGTGCGGCGACAAGCGGGGCGTCGAGGTCACCCTCACGGAGAAGGCCCGCCGTCTGCTGACGGAGGCCTCCGAGACCCTCGGCGAGACAGTCAAGGCGGCCCTCGCGCGCTTCGTGGGGGCGGAGCAGCGGGAGGCGCTGTGCCATCTGCTGCCGGATCTCGCCGGGGAGGCCGAGCGGGAGCGGGAACGCTAGACCGGCCGACTCGCGGCGTGAGAGGCGTGAGGAAGGTGGGCCGGCCGAGCCGCGGTGGGCGGGCGGCCGGTCGTCCTCGCGTCAGGCGGAGGGCGCTCCGGTGAGGACCTCCACCCGGCCCGTGTCGAGCGAGTAGTAGGCGCTGACGACGGCCAGGTCGCCCTTCTTCACGAGCGGGGCGAGATCGGGGTTGGTCCGCAGATCGCCGGCGGTCTGCTTGATGTGGACGCGGGTCATGGCGTCGACCGGGTCGCTGTGCTTCTGCTTGGCGACCTCCTGGTACGCCGGGCGCAGTGCCTCCGCGATCGACTGCAGGTTGCCGGGCAGCGGCTTGTCGTCCTTGAGCGCCTTGTGCGCGGCCTTGACCGCACCGCAGCGCTGGTGGCCGAGGACGACGATCAGCGGGGTCCCCGCGGTCATGGGCCCGTACTCGACGGAGCCGGTGACGACGGGGGCGACCACCTGGCCGCCGGTGCGCATCACGAACAGGTCGCCGATCCCGGTGTCGAAGAGGAGCTCCGGCGGCACCCGGGAGTCGATGCAGGAGAGTATGACGCCGTAGGGCTTCTGCTCCTGGGCGACGAACTGCCGCCGCCCGGGGTCACGGTCGGGGTGCTGGAGCGACCCGTCCACCCAGCGCTTGTTGCCCTCCATCAGCCGCGCGAACGCCGACCACGGCGAGTCCGGCCGTGCGGCCGCGGCGGCGGAGGGAGTCGACGCCGCGCCGACGGCCGTCGTCTTCTGCTCCGCCGAACCGGAGTCCGTCTTCGACGAACAGCCGGTGATCACGGCCACGGAGGCCACGAGCCCTCCGGTGAGAATGGCTCGGCGCTGCGGTAGCGAGACACTGCCCATGGCACTCATCCCTTCTGCTGTTGTCCCTGGTGGGGCGGGTGATTCCACTGTTGCGAAGCAGCGGTTAACGCCCGTACAGGGCTGATGCAGCGCACGAGAAAGACGCGTCCAAATCATGGAGCGTGGCCCACGGAGAGTGGTCCGACGGCCGCTTCGGGCAGGGCGAACGTTCAGCGGGCGGGCGGCGTCATAGCGGTAGCCGTTCTCGAAGGGACCACTGCCATGACCACCGCACCTCGACCCGCCCGTGCCGTGACCAGGACCGCCGCGCTGATCGGAGGGCTGCTCTGCGCGGTCGCCGCCTGTGGCACCGAATCGAACAGCGTGTCGGCGCAGAGCGGGTCCACCTGGCAGGAGCCCGCCTCGTACACGTACACGCTCCGATCGACCGAAGGGGAGCGGACGTTGCTCGGCACCTTCCGGATCACGGTCCGCGACGGCGCGGTGGTCGAGGCGGTGGGGCTGGACGACAGCGGCCGGCGCGTGGTCGAGGACGTCCCCGACGCGGTGCCCACCATCGGGGAGCTTCTCGACGAGCTGGAACAGGCGCGGCGGGACGACGCGGACCAGACCGAGGCGGAGTACGCGGCCGACGGGAGCCCGGTGCGGATCTCCCTGGACTGGGAGGAGAACGCGATCGACGACGAGGCGCTCTACGCCATCAGCGACTACAGGGAGTTCGGTTGAGCCCCACCCCCGTCAGGCGTCCTCGCGCCGCTCCAGGGCCTCCTTCAGGCGCCGGGACGCGCCCTCCATGTGGGCGGCCATCGCGGCGCGCGCCGCCTGGGCGTCGCCCTTCTCGACCGCCTCGAAGATCGGCACGTGATCGGCGTACGCGACCTCACGGGAGCGGACCTCGCCGGTGCGCTCGACCCAGCCGCGCTGGATCATCGCGCGCATTCCCTTGAGCATGTCCCGCAGCACCGTGTTGCCGGCCAGCTCGCCCAGTGCGGCGTGGAAGGCGGTGTCGGCGTCGGGGAACTGCTCGTCCGGGCAGTCGCGCATCGCCGCCAGGCGGGCGCGCAGCAGCTCCACGCCGGCCTCGTCGCGCGCCTGGGCGGCGAGCCCCGCGACCACCACTTCCATTTCGGCACGCGCCTGCAGCATGTCGTTCGCGCCGCGCTCCCCGAGGACCAGTCCGAGTTCGAACAGGCGGTAGAGGACATCCGAATCCGCGCCTCGGAAGTACGTGCCACTGGACTGGCGGATCTCCAGCAGGCCGAGGAAGCCCAGCGACTTGATCGCCTCCCGGACGGTGGGCCGGTTGACGCCGAGCATCTCGGTCAGCTGCCGCTCGGAGGGAATCCGGTCACCGGGCTGCACCTCACCCGACATCAGGTAGTCGATCAGACGCCGGGAGACCTCGGCGGCCAGCGGCTCCCGCGGCTCGACCTTGATCCTCGCAAGCTCGGCCATGGACTTCCTCACTTCGACAGGGACGGGCTGGCTGAATTCTAATGAGCGAACCGATTTACCGGTGAACCAGTGAGCCAGCCAGGCGCAGGCTCTCGGCGACCTCACCGGGGATGTCGATGACCGGGAACAGCACATGCCGTACGACCCGTTCCGCGTCGACGACCAGGATCAGGCGCTTGTGCCGCAGCCGGCCCGCGCCACGGAAGGTCGGCAGCCGCAGGGCCGCGAGACCGAGGACACCACCATCGCCGACCTCGCCGTCGCCACGGGCTGCGGCCAGATCAAGACCGGTTCGCTGTCCCGGGCCGACCGCACCGCCAAGTACAACCAGCTCGTCCGTATCGAGGAGGAGCTGGGCACCCAGGCACGCTACGCGGGCCGGGAGGCGTTGGGCCTGCGCCGCTGAGCGGTTGTCGCTTCGGCCAACTCCCCTCTGTCGTCGGCGAGTTGTTTTCGGAGGACAGCCCGATGGACGACGCACCGCCGCGGCCGATCCACTGGGCACGTGGACAGCAGCGACGAGCCGGACGCGACCGGCGTGATGGTGATCGAGCCCATGGGCAACGCGGGACCCTTCCTCGCGGAGGCCGCCGCCCGGTCGGGCATACGGCTGTACGCGGCCACCGACGAGCGGGTCCACGCCGGCTACGAGCCATGGCTGACCCGCGGCCTCGCCGGGGTGTGCCTGACCGAACTGGCCGACACCGCAAGCGCGTTGGACGACATGGAGGCGTTCTGCCGGGCGCGGCGCATCGCGGGTGTCGCCGTCTGCTGGGAGTTGCTGACCCCGCTGGCGGCCCTGCTCGCCGCGCGCCTCGGGCTGCCGGGAAACGACCCGCTGCGCGCCAAGGCCGCCCGCAACAAGATCGCCATGGCTCAGGCGTTCCGGGCGGCGGGCGTGCCGGCGCCCGCGGAGGCGGTGGTCACGACCGCCGAGCAGGCCCATCGCGTCGCCGCCTCCGGCCGGCTGGGGTGGCCGCTCGTCGTCAAACCGGCCGAGCAGGGCGGCTCCTGGGGCGTGAGTGTGGTGGACGGCCCGGACGGCCTCGACGCCGCGGTGGCCGCCGCCGCGCTCGTCACCCGCGCCGAGCCGCACGGTCTGGCGCTGGACCCGCGCGTGCTGCTGCAGAGCTATGTGCCCGGGGAGGAGTTCTCCGCCGACACGGTCGTGCACGAGGGCGTGCCGTACCCGCTGCCCGTGGTCCGCAAGGACACCACGGCCGGCCGGTACCGGGTGGAGACCGGGCACTCCTGCCCCGCCGGGCTCGACGCGCGCACGGTGCGGGCTATCCAGGGCACCGCGGCGCGCGCCGCGCTCGCCGTCGGGGTGCGCAACGGCATCGCCCACACCGAGGTGAAGATCCTTCCGGGCGGCGGGCCGGTCGTCATCGAGACCGGGGCCCGGCTGCCCGGGGACAACATCTGCGAGATCGTCGAGGCCGCTACGGGCGTCAGCGAGGCAGCCGCCTATCTGCAGGCCGTGACCGGGCAGGTGCCGGACACCGTGCCGACCCGCGACGCGGCGGCCGCGGTGCGTTTTCTGCTGCCCGACCGGGCGGGGGTGCTGGAGGACGTCGTCGTCCCCGACGTGCCCGGCACCCACAGCCGGCTGCACATCCGTCCGGGCCAGCGGGTGCCCGAACCGGCCGACAGTTCCGGCCGGGTCGGCCACGTGGTGGCGCGTGCCGCGTCCGTCGACGAGGCCGGCCGTCTTGCCGACCGGGTGATCGCCGGCACGCGGGTGAAGGTGAGCTGATCCGTACGCGGGCCCGTGCGGAAGATCGCGTTCCTGCGGATCCGTGGAGATCCGGCGTGCCGACCCTTACATCCAGCGGTGCGTCAGGGACCTGGCCGAACTCGGCATCAGGGGCTGTCTGTTCCGCACCCACGGCACGGCGGCAGCAGACGGGGACTCCCCGCCTACCCGGACGCTCCTGGAGGCGAATCTGGCCGATCCGCCCGAGGTCCTCCTGACCCGGTGACGGGGGACCAGGGCCATCGACGCGCATACGCGTTCCTCCTTCCGTCATTACCCGCATCGTCCAGGGGTACCCGGTGGCCGCACCGGACGCGCTCCCGTGCGCGCCCGGAGGCCCGACCACCCCTGGGAAGGATCCCGATCATGTCGACGAAGGTCTCCGACCATCTCCTCGAGCGGCTGCGCGAGTGGGGAGTGGAGCACGTCTTCGCCTATCCCGGCGACGGCATCAACGGGCTGCTCGCCGCCTGGGGCCGGGCGGAGAACGACCCCCGGTTCATCCAGTCCCGTCACGAGGAGATGTCCGCGTTCCAGGCCGTCGGTTACGCCAAGTTCTCCGGCCGGGTCGGCGTCTGCGCCGCCACCTCCGGGCCCGGCGCCATCCATCTCCTCAACGGCCTCTACGACGCGAAACTCGACCACGTGCCCGTCGTCGCGATCGTCGGCCAGACCAACCGCAGCGCGATGGGCGGCTCGTACCAGCAGGAGGTCGACCTCCTGAGCCTCTACAAGGACGTGGCCTCGGACTTCTGCGAGATGGTCACCGTCCCCGAACAACTGCCCAACGTGCTGGACCGCGCGATCCGGACCGCCGTTGCGCGTCGCTCGGTGACCGCCGTGATCGTCCCGGCCGACGTCCAGGAACTCGACTACTCCCCGCCCGAGCACGCCTTCAAGATGGTCCCCTCCAGCCTGGACATGCCCCACTACGCCCCCGTGCCGGAGGACGAGGACCTGCGACGTGCCGCCGATGCCCTCAACTCCTGCGGGAAGATCGCCCTGTTGATCGGGCAGGGCGCGCGCGGGGCCCGTGCGGAGGTCCAGGCCGTCGCCGACCGGCTCGGCGCGGGCGTCGCGAAGGCGCTGCTCGGCAAGGACGCCCTGGACGACGACCTGCCGTACGTCACCGGCGCGATCGGCCTGCTGGGCACCCGGCCGTCGTACGAGATGATGCGGGAGTGCGACGGTCTGCTCGTCGTCGGCTCCAGCTTCCCCTACAGCCAGTTCCTCCCGGAGTACGGTCAGGCCAGGGCCGTGCAGATCGACCTCGACCCGCACATGGTCGGCCTGCGCTACCCCTTCGAGGTCAACCTCGTCGGCGACGCCGCCCGCACCCTGCGCCGGCTGCTGCCGCTGCTGGAACCGGTCGAGGACCCCGCTTGGCGCACCAAGATCGAGGACAATGTCGCGCGCTGGTGGGAGGTCATGGAGCGGCGGGCCGGCGTCGAGGCCCGCCCGGTCAACCCGGAGTATGTGTTCCACGCACTCGACGGCCTGCTCCCGGAGAACGTGATCCTGAGCGCGGACTCCGGATCGGCCGCCAACTGGTACGCCCGGCACCTGAAACTGCGCGGCGCGATGCGCGGCTCGCTGTCGGGCACGCTCGCCACGATGGGGCCGGGTGTGCCGTACGCCATCGGCGCGAAGTTCGCGCACGGCGACCGGCCGGCGATCGCCCTGGTCGGCGACGGGGCGATGCAGATGAACGGCATGGCCGAGCTGATCACCGTCGCCAAGTACTGGCAGGAGTGGGCGGACCCGCGGCTGGTCGTCGCCGTCCTCAACAACCAGGACCTCAACCAGGTCACCTGGGAGATGCGCGCCATGTCGGGCGCCCCGCAGTTCCTGCCCTCCCAGTCCCTCCCCGACGTCGCCTACGCCGACTTCGCGCGCTCCCTCGGTCTGACCGGTCTGCGTGTCGAGAAGCCGGAGGAGGTGCGCGGCGCCTGGGAGAGCGCGCTCGCGGCCGACCGGCCCTGCGTCCTCGACTTCGTCACCGACCCCGCCGTCCCGCCCATCCCGCCACACGCCACCCTCGACCAGATCGAGGCCGCCGCGGCCTCCGTCCTCAAGGGCGACAGCGACGGCGCCGCCATGGTCCGGCAGGGCTTCAAGGCCAAGGTCCAGGAGTTCCTGGCGGGCCGTCACTGAATGGTGCTGAACGGAACGGTTCAGCAGCGCACGAAGGCTTTCCCCGTCAGCGCAGCACGCGGTAGGTCAGGTGCGTGACCAGTCTCGCCGGCCGCGACTTCACCTGCTCCAGGTTCAGCGGTGGGACGCCGTCGAACAGTCGCGTGCCGGCGCCGAGCGTGAGCGGCACGATGTGCAGGCGCAGCTCGTCGATCAGGCCGGCGGCGAGGTACTGGTTGATGGTGGTCGCGCCGCCGTGGATCGAGACATCGCCGTCGCCGGCCGCGGCGCGTGCCTGTGCCAGTGCCGACTCGATTCCGTCGGTGACGAAGTAGTACGTGGTGCCGCCGGCCATCGGCTGCGGCTCGCGCGCGTGGTGGGTGAGCACGAACACCGGCGCGTGGAACGGCGGCTCGGCGCCCCACCAGCCGTTCCACTGGCGATCCCACGCGCCGCGCACCGGGCCGAACATGTTGCGCCCCATGATGAACGCTTCGGCGGCGGCCAGCTGGTCGACCTCGGCCCGGTTCTCGTCGGGAGTGTCGAACATCCAGGCGTGCAGCCTGTCGCCCGTGCCGTCGCCGCCGTCGTCGCCGAACGGGCGTTCCTCGGTCTGGTTGAGCCCGGCCGAGTAACCGTCGGCCGAGATCGTGATGTCGCAGACCACCCTGCCTGCGGGCTGAGTCATCGCTCTCTCCCTGCTCCCCTTCTGCCCTCTCCCCGCCTTCTCCGTGCCCTCTCCCTGCCCTCTCCCTGCGGACAAGCCCAGGCAGGGGCCTGACCCACTGTCATGGATCAAGCCCCTGCCCGGTTTTCCGAGGGGTAGTCAGCCCGGTGGCCTCGGTATCGGCATCGGTATCGGCATCGGCATCCGTCTGCGGCCCAGTCGGCACGGCTCGCCGGACACCGGTGCGCTGCCATCGGCGCGACCCATGGACCGTATGCCACGGTCCGTACTCCACCGGTGGGTCCCGCCACGAGGCGCCGGTCCGCTCCCGTCGGCGGATCCCGTCGATCAGTCTCCGTCGACCTGCGGACTGCCTGCCGACCTCGGCAACAGGCACCCGCGATCCCATACGGCCCACTGCTCATCCGGGATCCCCACGTCCCCCACCGAGATGGTCACGGTGGGAACGTGGCGAGAAGCCCCGTGCCAAGGCACAACCTAGAAGGCCTTGTTGGTGCAGCCCATCTCCGCGCCCAGGTGGGTACCGTCCTGGCCACCCGCGATGCCCTCACCGTTGAGGGCGTTGCCCAGCGCGCCGTTGAGCACGCCGACCTGGCCGAGGACGTCGACGTTCAGGTCGTGCGACTTGCAGTTGGAGCTCTGCAGGACGCTGACCTTGTCCCCGCCCTTGCCTCCTTGCCCGTCGAGGCCCTGAGCGGTGGCCGTACCGGCGCTCAGAAATCCGACACTGCCCAGGGCGACGGCCACGACGGCAGCCTTGCGAAGCTTGTGCATGTCATCTCCGATGGAGCGAGGTGGTGCGATCCGTGAAAGATCGACTTCGTACAGTGAGCAGAGATTAATGGGAAAAGTCTCAATATATTCCCAGACGCGCCGAGGCTTGTGATCTCGCAACGGAAGCCGTGGGCAACGCCGCTGAGCCTCCGTCGGACCGCCCACGCCGGTCGACCGTCCGGGCCCGGCCCTGTGCGCCCTACCGTGTGAGGTCCTCGAGGCCCGGGAGACTGCCCGCCCTCCGTCCGACCAGCAAGGAGCGCCGGCCCATGAAGGTCGAGATCCCCCAGGACATACGCGACACCGCCGCCCGGCTCGGGGACGGCGCCCCCTACGCCCTGAGCGTCATCGCCGACCGGCTGACGCACGACCCGGACATGGGCCGACCCTCGGGGTTACCGGGCATCCTCACGGTGATGGTCGACGGCGACTTGTTCGAGGACTGCCCCGACCTGGCCATCGGCTACGTCCGCGAGCCCGACCGGATCCGGATCCGGCACCTGAACCGGGCCCGAAACTCCGAGTCCACCGAGTCCGCCGCGGACGCCGGGGAACCGGAGGACGCCCCGAACCCGAACCCGAACCGGGACTCGGCTCCAGACCCGGACCCGCCCACCGACATCGCCACCGACGCGCTCACCGCACGGCAGGTCGCCGACGCCTGGCAGCGCATCACCGGCTGGCTCCGGCGCAATGCGCCCGACTCCTATGCCGCGCTCCGCGCCGGTGCCGGCCCCGGCGCCATCGCCGCCCTGGAAAGCGACCTCGGCATCCGGATACCCGTCGAGCTGAGCGTCCTGTGGTTGCTGACCGGGGGCGACGACGGGGCCGACGGCCAGGGATCAGGCTGCCTTCCGGGCAACGAGGCTCTGCTGACCCTGGACGCCGTGGCCGCCATCCACCGGCGGAAGACGGACGCCCAGGCCCACCAGGACACCCTCGACGCCCACCGCCCCGAGGACGACCGGATCACCGTGTGGAAGGCGACCTGGATTCCGGTCGTCGCCCTCGGCCCGGCCGACAGCACCTCGGGCCTGTACCTGGACACCGCGACAGGCCACCTGGGCCGCTGGTCCCGCTACAACGAACCTCCCGGCGACGACCTCGACACCCTGGTCACCTACCTGGAAGAGGCGGCCGACATGCTCGAAGCCCCGGCCCTGGCCACACGGGACAGGCCCGGCCTGGTCGGCGGGGCGCTGGTGTGGCTCAGCGCAGTGGACCCCGCCCAGGAGGACCGGTGGCAACCCCTGTCCGGCTGACGACAGCGCCGTCCCGCGGCGACCTGGTCGAGGAAGACGCCTTCGGCGCCGTACCGGTCGCGGTGCGGCGCGAGGTCGCGTACGACGTCGGCGGTGGGCCTGCGGCCGTGGTCGGTGGGCGGTGTCGGTGTCGGTGTCGGTGTCGGTGTCGGTGTCGGTGTCGGTCGGCATAGCCGAGCACCCGCACGTCCGCGCTCCGCAACCGGGCCGCGACCTCGGCGAACGCCGGGTGTCATGGACCGAATACCTCCCCGCGAACCCGGCCGGGATGCCGCGCCCCGCCCGCTGCCGCCGGCCGTCCGGAACCGGATCAGGGCCCATTGGCTCTTGGCGCCGGCCACGACCCGAGAGACAGTGGAGACAGGAGCGGCACCGATCCCCCGCGGTGTCGCTCCGTCCCCATGCCCGGCGATGCGAGAAGGGCCGCAGACCCAGGCGGCCGACGGCCCCGGTGTCGTCGTCGCCCACGAGGCCGACGCGATCGACCCGCGGACGCGTCTCGGCTGGAGTATCCGGCCCGGCCTGATCACGGGCATCCTGCTCACCGCGGCCGACAGCTCGGGCGGGGCCTGAACCACGCCGGAACGGGCACCGGCCCCGGCACGGTCCGCGCGGGCCCGCGGACGAGTCGGCACGACCGTCACGTCCCATCCTCAGGCCGCGCGCACCGCGACGACCTCGTGCTGCTCCCCGCCGAGCACGACCTTCAGGGCGCCGGTGTCGGGCGCGCGGGCGAAGACGTCGTACGCCTCCTGCATCCGGTCCAGCGGGAAGGTGTGGGTGACCAGCCGCGAGGTGGGCAGGCGGCCGGCCGCCGTCATGCGCAGCAGGGTGGGGGTGGAGTAGGTGTCGACCAGGCCCGTGGTGATGGTGACGTTCTTGATCCACAGGTCCTCGAGGTGCAGGGTCGCGGGGGCGCCGTGCACGCCGACGTTGGCGACGTGCCCGCCGGGCCGGACCATCCGGGTGCACAGCTCGAAGCTCTCCGGCACCCCGACCGCCTCGATGACGACGTCCGCGCCGAGCCCGTCGGTCAGGTCGGCGACCAGTTCCTCCGGGGTCTCCCCGACCTCGGCCACCGCGTCGGCGCCGAGTTGCCGGGCGGCCTCCAGCCGGGCGGGGGCCAGGTCCACGGCGATGATCCGTTCGGGAGAGAACAGCCGGGCCGTGCTGATCGCGGCCAGTCCGATGGGCCCGGCGCCGACGATGACGACGGTGTCCCCCGGGCGGACCCGCCCGTTGAGCACGCCCACCTCGTAGGAGGTGGGGAAGATGTCGGCCAGCAGGACGGCGTCCGCGCTGTCCATGGCGCCCGGCAGCGGGTGCACGGACAGGTCGGCGTAGGGCACACGGACGTATTCGGCCTGGGTACCGTCGGTCAGGTGGCCGAGGATCCAGCCTCCGCCGCCCCTGCACTGGCCGTACGTTCCCTGTCGGCAGTAGGCGCAGCGCCCGCACGCGCTGATGCAGGAGACCAGGACCCGGTCCCCCGGCCGTACGGTACGCACGTCGCTGCCCGCCTCGACGATCTCCCCGACCGCCTCGTGACCGAGGACGGTGCCGGGGCGCACTTCGGGGACGTCGCCCTTGAGGATGTGCAGGTCCGTTCCGCAGATGGTGACGGCAGTGACGCGCACGACCGCGTCGGTGGGCTCCTTGACGTCCGGGTCCGGGACCTCTTCCCAGGCGGACTCGCCCGCGCCATGGAACACGTAGCCCTTCATGACGTCCTCACCTCACTCGATGAGCCGCGGAACCCTGGCCCGGCACCGAGGCCCGGCGCCAGTACGAGCCTGGCCCGACCCCGCGCCGGAATCACCCCGCACCTCCAGCTTGACCCGCACGCGTGCGGACCGCTTGTCATCCGCCGCGTCCGTCACTCACCACTCGCCACCTCGGCGGCCACACGCCCCGCCCACTTCTCGATCGCGGTGCGGTCCCGGAAGCCCCCGCCCTTCCTGGAGCGCGGGATCATGCCGGCCACCATCCCCTCGCCGAACGCCGGCTCGCCGCGAAAAACCTGAACCGCAGGTTCTCCGCGGACATCTCCTCGTAGAGCGCGCGCAGTTGACCGTGTTCACCCGGCAGGACGGGGCGAATGCACACGGTGGTGCCGTCCACGAGCAGGGCGTGAACCGGGAGACGGTCGAAGTCGGCGTCGACGTCGGTCGTCGCGGTCATGGCGCGCCGCCCGTCTCCTCCGAGGCTCATCACGCTTCGAGCACCTTGCGGATCTGCGCGGGGGCCCATGGGCGGTTCGGGGTGTGCACGGTCCCGCAGGCCTGCCCGATGTCGGAGATCCCTGGCCGCAGGGCTGACGTTCGACCTCTACGCCCCGTACGGCGCCGGCAGCCGCGTCTGAAACACGCGCGCGAGCCGAGGCACGGAAGAAGCCGCCGTGCGCCTGGCTCCGACCGTCATCGCTCAGGCCAGGAACTCGGCCACCAGACGGTTGAGTTCGGCGGGCCGCTCGGTGGGGATCGAGTGGTGGGAGGCCTGGGACAGGGTGACGACGCTCGCCTCGGGCAGGAGCCGGCGGGCGGCGGCCGCCGCACGTGGCACGTCATGCGCCCGGCTGTGTTCGGCCAGGAGCACCAGGGTCGGGACGGTGCAGGCCCTCAGGTCCTGTGCCTTGGGGCGTCGCATGGCCACGACCTTCGACCGGCGGGCGGTGGCGGTGCTGTCCAGGAAGGCCCGCCACACGGGGTCCTCGGGGTCGCCGCCGGTCTCCCACCGGTGGAAGGCACGCACACGCTCGACGGTGGGCTTCAGCAGCGTCGGCAGCCCGTGCATGAGATAGCGCGGGCTCATGCCGACGAAACAGCTGGTCGGGTCGAGCAGCACAAGCCTGCCGAGCCGTTGGGGCGCGTGCAGCGCGTAGTTCAGGGCGATCCAGGCGCCGTAGGAGTGGCCGCAAAGGTGCGCGCCGTCCAGGCCCAGCTCGTCGAAGAGCGCGTCGAGCCACGCCACCAGGTCACCGGCGCCGCGCAGGGGTGCCCCGTCGTGCACGCTGCGCCCGAAGTCGCCCATCAGGTCCACCGCGTACACGCGATGGCCGGGCACCAGGTCTCCGACATTGGCGAACCAGACCGCCGAAGTCGCTCCGCCTCCGGGCAGCAGCACGATCGGAACGCCGTCCTCCGGGCCGCAGACCTGGACCCGGGTACTGCCGTACGGGGTCGGAACATCAACGCCGCGCACCTCGACCGGCCACCGTCGCAGGACGGCGTCGTACGCCGCGAAGAAGACCGCCTCGTCACCCATGGCCCCCCACCACCTGTCCCCCACCACCGTATGATTACTCGACTGTCAATAATCTCGACCATCAAGATATTACGGGAGCGTGAGCATGGACGACCAGGACCCCGGCCTCCAACTGGTCCATCTGCTGCGGGCCGTCACCGTGGAACTGGACCTTTTCGCCGCCGAGTTCGCCGGCCGCAACGGGCTTCACCCCACGGACGTGCGCGCCCTGATCCACCTGCTGGACGCCCGGCGCGAGAACCTGCGGGCCACTCCTGGGTGGCTCGGATCCCAGCTGGGGGTGAACTCGGCGTCGACCACAGCGCTGGTCGACCGGCTGGAGCGGCTGGGGCTCGTGCGCCGGGAACGGGACACCGGTGACCGCCGGCGGGTACTGCTGGTCGTGCGGGACGAGGCGATCACCCTGGGCTGGTCGTTCTTCGGGCCGCTGATCGACGAGATGGTCACCGAGATGCGGTCCTTCGACGAGAAGGAGCTGGCCACGGTACGTCGCTTCCTGCTGGCCATGCGCGACATCGCCGCCGCACGGCGAGCGCGCGACCGGGACTCGGGCGGCTCAGGGAATCAGAAGGCCGACCAGCCAGGCGAAGGGCAGGAAGATCAAGGGAACTGACATCAGCCAGCCCATGCTCCCGGACGTCCTGGTGCCGATGAGGATGCAGAACGGCCCCATGAGGAGCACGTAGAGGAAGAACACCGCCCAGACGACGCCGAACGCACCGGACCCCAAAGCTTCCTCCCCGGATACCCACCGCAACAGCGGCGGCAACTTCCGCACGGTAGCCCTCCGCGCGCCACTATTTGAACACGTTCAAATAGGCTCCGTCCAGATCCGGAGCACCACGCATCGGGTCACATCGAGGGCCGGACGGCCCGGGTGCTTCCTGGCCCGGCGAGCAATGTCGTATGACGGGGCCTGCCGACCTCCTCGACGCCGAACCGGACATCTCCGTGGTCGGCTACGCGGACACCGTCGAGCACGCCCTCGTCCGCGGGCCGGCACTGCGCCCGCACGTCGCCGTGCTCGACGTACGCCTCCCCGACGGCGACGGCATCACCGTCTGCCGCGAGCTGCGCGACCGGATGCCGGAGCTGGCCATTCCGCCCGCTCCACCGTCGCCGTCGCCTTTCATTCCGGCCACGGCCACACCGCCGTGATCACCGAGGCGGTGGCACGCGGCGGGGGCGGCCGCGGGTGGCCGACGTGGTCTCCGTCCCCGTGGACACCATCACCGAGGCGCAGCGGGCGCAGCCGGGCGCCGCGGACGCGACCCCCTGCACCAGTTTTGCGAAAGGACTTGTCGTGACCAGCATCGCCATCATCGGAGCCGACCCCCAGCTGGGCCTGGCCATCGCCCGCACCTTCGGCGCCCAGGGTTTCGACGTCGCCCTGATCTCCCGTGACCGCGAGAAGCTCGACGGGATCGTCGGCAAGCTCGGCGCCGAGGGCATCACCGCCGCCGCGTTCCCAGCGAACGTGCTCGACCGTGCCGGCCTCACGCAGGCGCTCCAGGACGCCGCCACGCGCTTCGGCGGGATCGACGTCCTGGAGTACTCCCCGGTGGGGCAGTTCGGTGTCACCACGCTGACCTCTCCGGCCGGAACCGAACCGTCCGACGTGGAGTTCGAGATGAACTTCCAGCTGTACGGGGCCATAGCCGCCACGCAGGCGGCGCTGCCCGCGATGCGCGAGGCCGGCGCGGGCACCCTGCTCTACACGACCGGCGCCGGCTCGATCTGGCCCGACCCGCGGGTCGCCAACGTCCACGCCGCCGCGGCGGCGCTGCGCAACTGGGCGATGAACCTGCACAAAGGGCTGGCCGACGCCGGCACCGGTATCCAGGCCGCCCATGTCGGCATCGACGCGTCGATCGGCGTCTCCGTCATCCCCGGCGTGGAGGCCGTCCAGCCCGAGGAGATCTCGCCCCTCTACTGGGATCTGCACACCACCCGGCGCGACGAGGCCGAACTCGTCTTCAAGGTCGGCGGGGAGGGGTTCCCGCGCGGCTGAGCTTCCCGCGCGACTGACACCGCATCGGCCCCTCGCCCCCACTCATTGCAACGAAGCGTTGCATTCACTCACAGCGTCATTGCATCAATTTACCGCCTACTAGCAGCACTTACACCCATCGAGCGATTGACCGCACCACGAATGCAACGTAGCTTTCGGCAGGCGTCAAACACCTGATGTCGCGAGATGAGGAAGAGCCATGAGCGAATCCCTCCACACGGTCACGACGCTCCCGACGGAGCGTCCGCCCGGCTGTCCCTTCGACCCGCCGGCAGAGCTGATCGACGCCCGTCGGCACGGTCCCATCAGCCGCTACACCCACCCCGGCGGCAAGCCCGGCTGGCTGATCACCGGATACGACCTGGTCAGGTCGGTCCTGGCCGACTCGCGGTTCAGCTCACGCAAAGAGCTCCTGAACGTGGTCGACTTCGAACTCCCTCCGGCGCCGCCCGGCGAGTTCCTCCTCATGGACGAACCCCAGCACGGGCGCTACCGGAAACCGCTGGTGGGCAAGTTCACCGCACGACGGATGCGACTGCTCACCGAGCGCATCGAGCAGATCACCACCGACTGCCTGGACGCCATGGAGAAGACCGGGCCGCCGACGGACCTGGTGACCGCGTTCGCCAAGCCCATCCCCACCATCATCATCTGCGAGCTGCTGGGGGTGCCGTACCGGGACCGGGCCTCCTTCCAGGAGCAGATCGACTCGTTCATGAACGGGGAGCCGAGCGAGGAGGAGCTGATAGCGGCCTACACCGCGACCCAGCAGTACCTCGCGGAACTGGTCGCCGCCAAGCGCGTGAACCCCACCGACGACGTGCTCAGCGAGCTCACCGACAGCGACCTGACCGATGAGGAGCTTCAGGGGATCAGCCTGATCCTGCTCGCGGCCGGGTTCGACACCACCGCGAACATGCTGTCCCTCGGCACCTTCGCGCTGCTGCAGCATCCGGAGCAACTGGCCGCACTGCGCGCCGACCCCGCGCTCACCGACCAGGCCGTGGAAGAGCTGCTGCGGTATCTGAGCGTCGCCAAGACGTTCATGAGGACGGCTCTGGTGGACGTCGAGGTGGGCGGCCGGACCATCGAGGCCGGCACGACGGTCGTCCTGTCGTACAACACCGCCAACCGCGACCCCGAGCGCTTCACCGATCCCCATGTGCTCGATCTCCACCGGCAGGACGGCGGGCACCTGGCCTTCGGCCACGGCATCCACCTGTGCCTGGGCCAGCAACTGGCCCGCATCGAAATGCGGATCGCCCTCTCCGCGCTGATCAACCGCTTCCCCACGCTGCGTCTGGCCGTACCGGCCGAAGAAGTCGGCCTGCGTCCGGAGACCGCGGACATCTACGGAGTGAAGACCCTCCCGGTCACCTGGGACGTGTGACCACGGAACCGGTGACGGACGAGTTCGCCCACGGCGGCGCGCCACCGAGTCCGGGGAACCCGCCCGCCATCATGGCGCCACTGATGGGGGCGAGTTGCTGGACGACTCGCCCCGCCGGCCGCACCGGTGGTCCTGCTGCTCGGCGCGAGCGGCGACGAGAAGAACTGCACCCTGCTGTTCTTCATCGCTGCCGCTCCCACCCTTCTCGGTGGCCTCGTCATCGCCACTCGCGTCAAGTCCGTGCCCTGAGCGAACCGGTGGGCAGGCGCTGACGGCCTACGACGCGTGGCGGCTCCTGATGGCCGTGAGGAACTCGACGAGTGCCCGGTTCACGTCGTCCGGGCGCTCCTGCTGGGTCCAGTGTCCGCAGCCCGCCAACTTGACGGGCTTGCGCCACAGGTTGGGCATCAGGTCGGGGAGGCGCTCGATGAGCTCGGGTGTGCCGGGGAACGCCGGGACCAGGTCGCGGTCGCCGTAGACGTACAGGGCGGGCGGGGTGACGACGGCGCCGTGCCAGGGAGCGGTCAGTTCCCAGTTGCGGTCGAGGTTGCGATACCAGTTGAGGGCGCCGGTGAAGCCCTGGGAGAAGCTCTCGGTGAGTGTGTCGAGGTCGTCCTCGGTGAACCACGCCGGCAGCACTTCGGGGTCCGCCATGTCCGCGAGCCAGCCACGCTCGGGGTCGACCAGCGGCTGCTTGCCGTGCTCGGCGTCGGGAGCGTCGCCGGACGCGGCGTAGAAGAACTTCCGCAGGGTGGTGCGCGTGTCCTTCGCGAACTCGGCGTCGGCGACACCGGGGCGGTTGAAGTAGTTCCAGTAGAACCGGCCGCCGAACCTCTCCTCCATGGCGGCCAGCGGAGGCTCTGTTCCCCGGAACGGAGGCGGCACGCTCAGACCGGCCACGCCGAGCACCATGTCCGGCCGCAGCAGGGCGGTGTGCCAGGCGACCGGTGCGCCCCAGTCGTGGCCGACGACGTACGCCTTCTCCTCGCCCAGGGCCTGGATGAGGCCTACGACGTCGCCGACCAGGTGGAGGATGGTGTACGCGTCGACGGAGTCGGGGTGGTCGCTGCGTCCGTATCCGCGCTGGTCGGGGGCGACCACCCGGAAGCCCGCGTCGGCCAGGGGGCCGAACTGGTGGTGCCAGGAGTGCCACGACTCGGGGAAGCCGTGCAGAAGCACCACCAAGGGTCCGTCGCCCTGTTCGGCGATGTGCAGCCGAACGCCGTTCACGTCAACCAGCCGATGCTCAACCATGCGGATGAGTGTACTGACCATGTTTTTCCGGCTTCGACCGTGCCCCGTGCTTCACCGCGCCGGTTCACATCGATCGTCGGTCCGGTGCACGTGCCTTGGGTGATCTCGCCGTGCGTGACATGGAGTGTCGGGCCGCCCATCCTCCGCGTTCATTCCTCCGAACCCGGTCCACTCAGGCCCGCGTAGCGGTGTGCGACTCCGCCCGGAAGCAGGTATTCGGCCAGCAGGTTGCCCGCGCGGTGGGACGGCAACCCCATGTCGTGCAGGAGTTCGTCCGCGCAGTGGATGTCGTAGGGGCCGAAGTCGTAGCCGCCGGAGCCGGGCAGCACCTGCTCCTGCCAGGTCAGGCGGGCGTCGATGGCCTCCTGCATCTCCTGCTCGCCCGGGGTGGTGCGCAGTGCTGCCAGGAAGTGACGGGTCAGCCAGTGCGCGGTGAGTTCCACGCCCATGATGTTGTTGAAGACCTGCCGGAAACCGACGAACCCCAGCCGGTCGGCGCCGGGTGGCACGATGCCTCGGTAGAGCCGCAGCCGCCCGTCGGCATCGTGCACCGGCACGCTCGCGTCCAGGAACGGGAAGACTTTGTGGTGCCCCGTGGCGAACACGATGACATCCGCCGCCACTTCCTCACCGGTCGCCAGTCGCAGCCCCTTGTCGGTATACGCCTCGACGGCACTGACCTTGGGGTGGATCAGGCCGCGGCGGACGGCCCGCGTGTACCCGCGTGGCATCACTCCCGCGTGGGCCAGGTGGAAGGGGAGCGCGTAGGCGGGTCGCAGCTGCTTCGGCAGCCGGTACAGCCCGCTGGAGAACAGCATGTCGCGCGTGATGAGCCACCACAGAGCCCGCTTGACCCGCTCGTCGACGCGGTCGACCGGACGGACGCAGGCAGGATCGTGGTAGCGGGGCAGGAGCGCCTCACCGAGCCGGGTGAACAGGATCCACTTGTAGCCGACCAGACCGAGCAGCAGCCGCTCGGGGACCATCCAGTTCACCTTGCGCTGCACGAGCGTGGCCGAGGCCGCCTCGCGTGAGGCGCGGGTGACCAGGTCCAACGCGGACTTGCCGCCGCCCACGACGACCACCCGCCGGTCGGCGAACGTGCCGGCGCGCACCTCGTTGGAGTGCAGCACGGTCCCGCGGAACAACTCCCGCCCGGGCAGCTCGGGCAGGTGGGCATGATGATGAGCCCCACTGGCGACGACGACGTAGTCGAAGGTTTCCCGATGAAGGTCCGCCGACTTGTCGTCGACGGGCCGGGAGTCGACCGACCAGCCGCGGGCACCCACCCGCCCTGGCCCCTCCACCGGCCGGACGGAGATCACCTCGGTGCCGGGCCGTACGCGGTCCAGCACGCCGAACTTCTCGGCGTAGTCCTCCAAATAGCGTTGCGTGTCCCGCGCGTCGGCGAAGTGCAGGCGGTTGGGCAGGTCCGCGAACTCGAAGAGGCGGAGCGCGGCCTGGTTGGCCAGCCCGTCGTAGCAGCCTTCCGCCGACCAGATCCCGCCTACCTGCTGGTACTTGTCGAAGACCGTGACGTCGAAGCCGTTCTCCAGCAGCACCTTGGCGGTGACGACTCCCCCGGGGCCGGCCCCGACCACACACGCTTTCATCAGCTGCCACTCCCCCGGGGTGATCGCCACATCCAGCCCGCCCATCATCCCGGCTGCGGAGGCCGATGCCCAGGGCGCACCGGGCGTATGACGATGCGTCAGGAGAGGCCACGCCGGGTGTACCGGAAGTGGACTGTCAGGCCGCCGGGTGCGGCTCCCGAGTCGTGAGCCGGCGGGCGAGCAGGCCGAGCAGTACGGCGTTGACCAGCCCGCACAGGGTCGTACCCGCGGAGAAGAGCAACGGGCTCAGCCAGTCGAGCGAGGAGTCCCACGCGGGTGCCGCCGCCATCAAGGGGATGCTGACGAGCATGCTGAGCGGCGCCGTGGCCATGAGCGGCCAGATCCCGGCGAACCCCGGGTCCGGGGACAGGTAGACGGCCCACAGGAAGAACCCCAGCGACGCCGCGACCACCGCGAGATAGCCGCGCGCGAGCCAGTTGTCCACGGCGGGCGTCAACAGGGCCCGGATCCTCTGCAGTCGGGGGCGTGCCGATCGCGCCATGTCCGTTCCTTTCTGTTCGGAGTGATGTGTGGGGTTCACGCGTGCCGGGCGGTGCGGACGTCGCGGACGTGGTGTGCGAGCGCGCCGACCACGGCGGCGTTCACGAGGGCGCACGCGAGGAGCCACACGCCCGCGACGACGGAGGCCACCACCACGGCCGGCCCGCCGCTGTCCTCGACGACGCCGGGACCGGCGGGGAGGACCATGCCCAGGAGGGAGAGAGGTTCCGTGAGCAGCAGAGGAGTCGTGGCGTACATGCTGTCCGGGAAGAGGAACGAGACCGGCACGGAGGCGGCGAAGACCGCCAGACAGCCCCGGGCGGGCCAGTTGTCCGTGGCGAGCGCGAGGAGCCGGCGCAGCCGTGGGAGACGGCGTGGGTGGGAGGCGTTCGGCATCGCAGGTCCTTCGGTTCGGTCCGCCGGTTGTGCTCTCCACGGTGGACCGGGACGCGCGCTCGGACATGAGTACGGATGCTCATCTCCGCGGGGACTTCCACCCACACCGACTGCCGCGTGCGGGCGGTCGCAGGTGCCTCAGCCCGACACCGCCTCGCGTGCCGCCCCCGGCTACGCCGCGGCTTCGGGTTCGTTCGCCGCGGACGGGTGGACGTATCTGCCCTCCTTGAAGGGGGTGAACCACGTCTTGAACTCCATGGGCGCGACTCCGATCGTGACGCCCTCGGGAGACTCGTCGATCCCGTCCGTCGAGTCGTCGTAGAGCCACTCGTGGTCCCGGTCCTCGTACACGTTGTCGGCGAAGGCCTCCAGAGCGGCTGACACGTCGTCGTCGAGAAGGTCGTACAGCTCCAGGGTCATGGTCGTCCGGCTCAGGAGGAACCTCAGGGCGAGTTCCTCGGCCACGCAGCTGAGCCGCTGGAAGCTCCCGTCGGTGAAACGGGTGGTCATGGCGATCGCCGTCACCAGGAAGCGGCGGGCGAAGTGGGCGTCGTACTGGAGGGCGTACCGGTCGGGAAGGCGTTCCAGGTGCCACAAAGGGCCTTCGCATTCCGCTACGGCGGCGTCCTCCTGTGTCAGGACCTGCACGTCTTCGAACAGCTCGTCCACCAGGATGTCGGTCGCGTAGACCAGGGCGCCGGCGGCGAGTCTGGCGCTTTCCGGCGGGACGGTGAACTCGTCATCGCCGCCTTCCCGCTCCCCGCCCTCGTTCTCGACCACGCCGAACATGACCGGAGGGAAGGAGCGCAGTTCGTCCGCCAGCCCCAGCATCTGCGTTCGCACAGCCGTCGCCTTCGCCTCGGCGTCGTCTCCCTCATCGGCGCGGTCGGGCGTCGGGGTCTCGGCGTGGCGTGCCTTCCGGGCGGCTGGATCGTCGGGTGGGGCATCCGGCCCATCGGCCGCGTCGAGGCTCGCCTTCGCCAGATCCTGGTGCAGCTCGACCTCGCACCGCTCGATCGTCCAGTCCGCCAACAGTTCGGTGCGTTCCAGCAGTTCGTCCACGAGCGCCCGCACCGAGTCCTCGGCGAACGCCAGGGCCGGAGCGTCGACGATGACCTTCAGAAGAGCTCCTCCGGGGTGGACCGCCACGATGGTGTCGAGGAGATCGACTTCCACACCGTCGGGCCCTTCGATCGCCCGGACGGAGTCGAATCCGTCCTCGATGAGTGCCACGGCGCCGGCGCGCTGCAGCGGGTCCATCTCCGGAGTGTCCTCCGGGATGCAGGTGTCCACGGTCACTACGTACGTCACGTGTCCGAGCCTGACAGGAAGGAACCGCTTCGCGCGCGGAAATGCGCGTGTCCGCATGGGCGGGTTTGGCCTGTGCGACCTGCGTTGTCAGTGGCATGAGTCACCATGGGCAGCGCATGAGGACGTCCTTGGGGGGACTTGCATGACCACTGAAGAGCCGCGCTCCGGGCTGCCCATCCAGTTTCTCCGTACGGTCGCCGTGGCGGCGAGCCCGGCAACTGCCGCCCTGCCCAGGCCCTCTCTTTCCCTCTCTTTCTCTCTCGGATCACGCTCACGGGCGTGCGATAGGTTGCCCGCCATGACTGCCCTCGGACCCGGCGCCTGGCCACCAGCCCCGATCGGAACCGAGCGGCTCGTGCTCCGCGAGTCCGAGGCCCGGGACCGTGCGGCGTTCATCGAGTTGTTCGCCTCGCCGGAGGTGGGCACCTACATCGGTGGCCCTCGACCGCGTGATGAGATCGAACGCGCGGTGCCCGAGGTGCCCGGGCGGCGCCCCGGCCTGTTCGTGATCGAGCTCGACGGAGCGATGATCGGCATGATCACGCTCGATCGGCGCGACGCCGAGCGTCCGGGCCACGTCCGTCCGGATGCCGGGGAGGCCGAGCTCGGCTACATGTTCCTGCCGGAGGCGTGGGGGTGCGGCTACGCCGCCGAGGCGTGCGTGGCGGCACTCGACTGGTTCGCCGACGCGCTTCCCGTCGAGCCGGTGGTGCTCAGCACCCAGACCGCCAACGACCGCGCGATGCGCCTCGCCGCGAAGCTGGGGTTCACCGAGGTGGGGCGGTTCGAGGAGTACGGCGCCGAGCAGTGGTTCGGAGTGTGGTCCCCGGTCACGCCGTCCGGTTGAGGCACGCCGTTCCCGGCAGGCAGACAACCGCCGTGCGAGCAGGTCGGCCAGCGGGACCAACACCGGTGAGCCCACCCGCATCGTCATGGACGACAGCGAGGGTGACCCGGCGGCGGCGCAGACGTTCGATGGCGTCGCCGAGGGTGTCCTGCGGGGCCGGTTCGGGCACGGGGCGCGCGAGGTCGCGTGCGGTGACGGCCCCGGCCGCGGGCCTGGGCGACCAGGGTGTCGCGGGGCATGGACGGAGCCGACGACCGTGTCGCCGTCGCGCACCAGCAAATCGGCTGCGGTCTTGCGCGGCCGCGAGCGCGAGGATCTCGGCCACATCCGCCTCGGCACCCGCACCGAGGTGATCCGCTCGGCCGCCACCCCCTGGCGCCATGCCGGTCAGCCCGGCCCCCAGCCAGCCGGACACCCTGCCTGCCTCGCCGACCCGACCGCGGAGGAGACGTCGGCCTCGCCCACTCCGCAGGCAGCCGACACCGAGCAGGACGGGGACGGCGAGGGCCCCGGGGTTCCGGTCCAGGGACAGAGCAGGTCGTCACCTGATGTGGCGGGCCGGCCGGGTCGCGGTATGCAGGAGGTACTCCAGCGGGCCCCGGCGGAACAGCCGGGTCCAGACCATGGCGAACACCATGGCTCCCGCGATGTGGCCGGACAGCACCAGCAGAGCGGACATCGAGCCGTCCTCAGTGCCGAAGACGCGGACGGCGACGATGTGCAGCACGTAGGCGCTGAGCGCCACCATGCCCACCGCGGCGGCGGGGCGCAGCAGGCGCATGACGCGCGGCGTCCGGTACGCGGCGCAGACGCATGCCGCCACGACGACGAGGGCGACGCCCGCGTTGCCGAGGATGGAGAAGGTCGTCTGGCTGTGCGGCGCGGCCACCAGCAGCCACTGCGGCGGGGTGCTGTCCGTGATGTCACCGACGGTGTCGGACCACCAGGCGGAGGACGCCGAACCGCCGTCCGTGGCGTCGGCGATGACGGTGCGGGCCTGCGGGAGGAGGCGGAGGGCCAGCCAGGAGCCGCCGTAGCCGACCACGGCAAGCGCGCCGCCGGTCAGAGCGAGGCGGACGCGGACCTTGGCGTCGGTGAGGTCGAGCCGGGCCACCGCCATGCCGGCGATCACGAACGGTGCCCAGGTGAGCACCGGGTACTCGCCGGTGAACAGCAGTTCCATGAATCCGTCCGAGTCGCCGATCCGGGCCAGCGGGTCCCAGGCGATGACCGTGTCCGACCAGGTTCCTTCGTAGATCGACTGCTGTACGACGTACAGCACCTGGGGCAGGACGAGGGCTCCCGCGGCGGCGATCACCGCGAGCGTCGTGGCCCGCAGTCGGTACAGCGTGAGCACGACGAGGAAGATCAGCCCGTAGAAGGAGAGGATCACGTCGATCGAGGTGTCCAGGGCGGTCAGGGCGAAGCCCAGCGCGATCAGGACGATGCCGCGGGCGACGACCCGGCCGGCCGCTTGCCGCCCGTCGCGCCCGGTCCGTGGGGACGGCCGCCCGGTGATGATGACCAGGGTGAATCCGGCGAGTACGGCGAACAGGGCGGAGGAACGGCCACGCGCCGACTCCAGCAGGAAGCCCACCGGCCCGCCCACTGACGGATCGGGCCCGACATGGCTGGCGTACATACCGAGGACCGCGAGTCCGCGGGCGAGGTCGATGCCGATCAGCCGGCCGGTCGACGGTGCCCGGGAAGGAGCCGCGGGAGGACCGGTCGCCAGGGCGGGTTCCACCGTCGACGGTACGGCCGAGGATGCGTTGCCGGTCATGGGCTTCACGATCCGCAGCGAACGTGAAGCCCACCACCCGTCGGCCGTCCGGAGCCACCCCCGCCGACCGGCGGTACTTTTCCCGCCATGTAGCAGCAACCGGCGCAAAGTAACCTGAAAGCCGCGCAGTGCGTCGTGGGAATCCGGCGTAGGTCCGACGACGGGTGGAGCACAGGTGATCCGGGTACTGGTGGTCGACGACGAGGCCCTGATCCGTACGGGCTTCCAGCACATTCTGAACAGCGCGGACGACATCGAGGTGGTGGCGGCCGTCCCCGGCGGGCAGGCCGTCAGCGCCGTACGGCAGTCACGTCCGGATGTGGTGCTGCTCGACATCCGCATGCCGGACGTCGACGGGCTCACCGTCCTGGCCGATCTGCGTCGGCTGCCGGATCCACCGGTGGTGGCCATGCTCACGACGTTCGACATGGACGAGTACGTGGCGTCAGCGCTGCGTTCGGGGGCCGCCGGTTTCCTGCTCAAGGACACCGACCCCAAACAGCTGCCGTACCTGGTGCGCACCTTGGCCGACGGCGGTGCCGTGCTGTCGTCGGCGGTCACCCGCACCGTCGTGGACGGCTACCTCGACAACAGCCACCAGGAAGCCGCCGTCCGCGCTGTCGCCCGGCTGACCGAGCGCGAGCGTGCCGTCCTCACCCTCATCGCCGAGGGGCTGTCCAATGCCGACATCGGCCGGCGGATGCACCTGAGCACCGGCACGGTCAAGGATCACGTGAGCACCGTCCTAGGCAAGCTGGAGGTGGGCAGCCGGGTCCAGGCCGCCCTGCTCGCCGAACGCGCGGGCCTGCTCAGACAGCCGGGACACCGGGAGGGCGGATGAGACCACGCCGCCCTCCCGCCCGGCTGATCGACCTCGCTCTGGTCGGAGTGTCGCTGCTGGACGTCTGGGTCAATGTGGACGGCGACGAGCGGCCGGCCCTGGCCTGTGCCCTGCTCGGAGCCTTCGCGCTCACGCTGCGCCGCCGGCTGCCGCTGACGACCTTCGTCCTCACCCTGCCCAGCGTCCTGGTCACCGACGCGGTGTTCGCCACCCTGGCCGCGCTGTACACGCTGGCCTCCCTCACCCGCCACCGCGTCCTGCTGGGTGTCTGCGCCGCCGCCTTCACCGCGTGCAACATCACCGTCTGGTCCTGGCCGACACCGGAGTTCGCCGACCCTTCGGACGCGTCTTCCACCCTCATCGCCGTCAGCTACAGCCTGGCGGAAGCGGTCGCGCCCGTCTTCCTGGGCCAGCTCGCCCAGGCCCGACGTGAACTGTCACTGCGGCTGGCCGAGATCTCCAAGGTGCGCGAGCGCGAAGAGCTACTGATCACGCAGACGGTGCTGGCCAAGGAACGCGCACAGCTCGCCCGGGAGATGCACGACGTGGTCTCCCACCAGGTCAGCCTGATCGCCGTGCAGGCCGGGGCACTGCAGATGCGCAGCCATGACGCGGAGGTCCGGGAGACGGCGTCCGCGATCCGGCGGCTCAGCGTGCACACCCTCGACGAGCTGCGGCACATGGTGAGCGTGCTGCGCGCCTCGGGGAGCCGCCCGACGGAGCTGACCCCGCAGCCGTCCCTCGCCGATCTGCAACGGCTGGTGGTCGGCAGCGGCCTCGACGCCAAGCTGAACACCGACCTGCCGGACGGCCTGGCGCCGCCCCTCCAGCGCGCCGTCTACCGCACGGTGCAGGAGGCGCTGACCAACGTACGCAAACACGCCCCAGGGGCCAGAACGACGATCCGCGTCCAGCACGAGGACGGCACCGTACGCGCCACCGTCACCAACACCGCCCCCACCCGGCCCCCGCTCCCCCTGCCCGGCTCCCGCCACGGCCTGGTCGGACTGCGCCAGCGCGCCGAGCTCCTCGGCGGCACCATCACCTCCGGCCCCACGGCCGACGGCGGCTACGAGGTCCACCTCGAACTCCCGGCCGACGGCACGTCCTGACCGGCGGCTCAGAAGTGAGAGGCATTCGTACGACACCTCATGAGAGGGCATTCGTACGACACCTCAGTCGTGCGGAGCCGTCCCGCTCACCCGGTGGTCCGCGTGGCTGAGCGCTTCCACGACCAGGCGCCGCAGATGCCCGTCGCTGAGGCGGTAGTAGATGTGCCGTCCCTCGCGACGGGTGTCGACGAGCCCGGCAAGCCGCAGCTTCGCCAGATGCTGGCTGACCGCAGTGCGTGAGGCGTCGCACTGCTCGGCGAGCGAACCGACGTCCGCCTCGTCCTGCGAGAGCAGCCACAACAGGTGCAGCCGGGTGACGTCCGAGAGCATCGCGAACACCCCGGTCGCCTCGGCGAGCCGCGCACTGTCCGGGGCACGCAGATGCGCACCGACTGCAGGTGATACGGCATGGCGCTCAGGCATGGGCTCAGCCTAGAGCCATACGGGAGTTCCGCGACCGGATCGCCGGCCGGCTCTGGCGGGACGAGCGCCTCAGAAGTTCTGCACGGCCCAGGTCGCCGCCAACAGCAACACCGCGACGCAGGCCAGCACCGCGACGGCCTGGGCGACCCAGCGGGGAATCTTGTTCATCGCATCCCACCTCCCCTCGGGTCCTGACCGGTCTCTACCCCGTTCCAGGCATCCAATGAACCCCGCAGTACCAGGCGGTCCTCGATATAGGGGCGCCGAGCAAGATGAACAGGAAAAGGGCACGAAGGTGAGCTTGGATGGTGAAGACGCTCCCCGTGCCGGTGAGGACGGCGACGGCGACCACCGGGACGACCCACAGCAGCAGGCCGACCAGCAGGATCCGCGACGTACGGCGGCCGACCCGCCACACGGCCTGCGCGACGATGACGACCACAGCAGGGGCGAGCCCGGCGAACAGCCCGGTGACCGCGGCCGTCGTACCGAAGCCGACGTACAGCGCGGACAGCGCGAGCAGCGCCAGGACGCGTGGCAGCACGAACAGGGTGCCTGCAGCATGCGCCTCGGGACCGGGCTGCAGCATGCAGTAGCTCAGGGCGTGGCTGAAGCGCTGCCGTCCGATCGCATGACGTACGACCGGTTCGGGGCCCTCCAGAGGCGACAGCCTTCGTGACCACCGGCATCGGCGGCCCTCAAGCCTCCGCCCTGCCCGGCGCATTCGCCGCCCGACCTAGACTCTCGCCATGAGCCTGCCCTCCCTCGCCGCCGACCTCGCGCCCACCGGTGTCCTGCGCGCTTCCATCAACCTCGGCAATCCCGTCCTCGCCCAGGGCACGCCGGACGCGCCGAGCGGCATCACCGTCGATCTGGCCCAGGAGATCGCGGCCCGACTCGGCGTGCCCGTGGAGTTCCTCTGCTTCGACGCCGCGCGGAAGTCATTCGAGGCGATGGCCGACGGGCGGGCCGATGTGTGCTTCCTCGCGATTGACCCCGCCCGCGAGGCGGAGGTCGCGTTCACAGCCCCGTACGTGCTCATCGAGGGCGTGTACGCGGTGCCCCGGGACTCCGAGCTGACGAAGCCCGAGAACGTCGACGCACCCGGGGTCAGGATCGGCGTGAAGTCCGGGTCCGCATACGACCTCTACCTCACCCGAACCCTGCGCCACGCCACCCTGGTTCGCGGCGACGAAGGCGTCGACACCTTTGCCGCGCAAGGCCTGGAGGCGGGCGCGGGCATCCGGCAGCCGATGACCGCCTACGCGGACGCACACCCCGAAGTGCGGCTGATCCAGGAGGGGTTCATGCAGATCCGGCAGGCCGTCGGCACGACCAAGGACCGGCGTCCGGAAACCGTGCGGTTCCTGCGGGAGTTGGTCGAGGAACTCAAGGCGAACGGCTTCGTCGCCGCGTCGTTGCGCCGCGCGGGGCAGTCCGACAGCCTGGTGGCTCTGCCGGCCTAGCGGTGTCTCACCGAGGGTGCCGGGCATGGGAGAGGTGTCGCCATGCGCTGGACGCCCGTCCTACGACGCTGCCTGGCACCAGGCCCGGCCGCACCGGGGTCCTCCGCGCCATCCGGCAAGGACGAGCGGACTGCCCGGCGCCCCTGAAGCCGAGCAACTCGGGGGGCGAGTGCATGGCCGCTTGGCCCAGGTGTGGCCGCCGTCGAGCGATTGACGATCTGCTTGACGACGGCCTACTCGGTGGCCTTGCCGGCGTCGTGGGTCCACAGGGTCAGGGTGTTGCCCTCGGCTCCCGAGCCGGCCGCGGTGCCACCGCCCCCGCAGCCCGCGACCGGCGTCGCGGCGGACAGGGCGGCTAAACTCGACACCGCGAGGCGCCTGGTTCTCGATTCCACGGGTTCCTCCAATTCACTGGGCACGGCCCTGCAAGACCGCGGTCCTGCAAGACCGTGCCGGCGGCCGATGATGCGGCCGCCTGTATCGGTGGTGCTTCGCCGTCTCGGGGTCAGAGTCGGGGCGGCGAAGCGACCGATGCCCGTGCCACCAGCGGGCACGGCAGCATTTCCTGGGCAACCGAACCAGTCCCCCGGTCCCGGGCGCCCGTGAGCGAGAGCAGTTGTACGACGGCTCGCGCCCTCATCTCGTAGTGCGGCAGGGCGACGGTGGTCAGCCCCGGGAACATGCCGTCGCAGATCAGTTCCTGGTTGTCGAAACCGATGACCGACAGATCGGCGGGGATCGACAGCCCCAGTTGGGCGGCGGCGTGGTAGGCGCCCATCGCCATCCGGTCGGTGAAGCAGAACAGCGCGGTCGGGCGCTCCGCCGCCTGCAGCAGACCGCGTGCCGCCCGGTAGCCGCCGGCGGCGTCGGAGGTGTCGGTCACCACCAGCCCGGGGTCGAAGACGACACCGGCTTCCGCGAGGGCCTGGCGGTAGCCGGCCAGCCTCCCGTGGGTGGCAGGGATGTCGTCGACGTTGTTGAGGAAGCCGATACGACGGTGGCCGTGGCGGAGCAGTTCCTGTACGGCGGTGTAGCCGCCCTGGACCCCGTCGACCTGGCGCTGGAGCAGCAGTTCGATCTCCTTGAGCCGATGGTGCTCGACCGCTTCAGCCTCAGGCCACGGGCCAGCCCGTTGGGCGCGTATCCCAGCTGCTGGGCCGTCTCCAGGACGCGCTGGCAAGTGAGTGCGGGATGAGATTGCGCCCCGGTGGGGCCCCTTGTCGACTGCCTGTCACGGCTTCATGGCCAGCGGATCCAAGAAGGTCAGCACGGAGGCGTCCTCCTCGATCAGCGGGGTGAGGGCGGCGTTGAACGGGCCGCCGTACGGGGCGTTCAGGTGCGCCTGGAAGGCGTCCTCGTCCCGGTACACCTCGAAGATCCAGAAGGCGCGCGGGTGGGCTGCCTTGGTGTAGACGTCGAAGGCGATGTTGCCTTCTTCCTCGCGCACCTTCAGGGCGTAGTCCCCGATCATGCGGGCGACCTCGGCCTCCGCTCCCTCGCGGGCGGTGAACTCGGCGAGCAGGGTCTTCTTCATGGTCTCGTGTCCTTGTCAGTCGTGGGCGGAGTCGAGGTGCCAGACGACGGCCTGGTCCAGCTTCACCGAGCCGTTCTCGGCGAAGACCTCCACTCCCTGGCCGGCGGGGTCGGGGAAGATCTGGTCGGTGATCACGGCCTCGCCGTTGCCGCCGAAGACCTCGACGGACGACCAGTCGACGAGGATCCGCAGCTTCACCTTGCCGTTCGTGGCCTTCAGCGGTGCGGTCTGGACGCCGGGGAAGGTGCTGTTGAAGTCCACGGCGCCGGAGCGGGTGCGGTCGACGTAGAGCTCCTGGGTCGTGGTGTCGTAGCCGATGACGGTCTCCTCACCGCCTGCGCCGGTGCGCACCTTCAGGCCGAAGCGTTCGGCGTCCTTGAGGGAGAAGGTCGCCTCGATGTCGAGGGCCTTGCCCTGGGCCGCGGGGCCGATCAGGGGCTTGGTGGTGCTGTTGACGGTGACGCCGGTCGCGGACACCGGGTCCTGCCGCAGGGACGCCACGCTGTTCACCGGCTTGCTGGTCAGCCGGATCCGACCGTCGATCGTACGCAGGGCCATCTCCCGGGGGATGCTCTGCGCGCCGCGCCAGGGTGAGGTGGGGATGGCGCCGCTGTAGTCCCAGTTGTTCATCCAGCCGATCATGTAGCGCTTGCCGCCCGGGGCGTTCTCCCAGGAGACGGCCGCGTAGTAGTCCTTGCCGTAGTCGGCCCAGTCGGCGCGCTGTACGACGGACTTGGCGGGGGCGTCGGCGGCGGTGAACCGGTCGGCCAGGATGTGGCCCCAGCCGGCGGTGTTCATGTCGACGATCTGGATCCGCGCCTTCTTGCCGGCGTAGGGACGCAGGTCGAAGGACGCCCAGTCCAGGGTCTCGCTGTTGGAGCCGGTGGCGCTGCGGACGACCTGGCCGTCGACGACCAGGTTGACGGACGTCTCCTGGGAGACGGGCTGGGCCTTGATGTCGGACAGCATGATGTGGTCGACGTTGATGTGGCCCCAGCCGCCGGTGTTGTCGTCGACGATCCTGATCTGCGCCTTCTTGCCGGCGAGGGCCTTGACGTCCCAGGAGGCCCAGTTGAGCGCCTCGCCGTCCTTTCCGGTCGTGCTGCGCACCACCTGGCCGTCGACGAGGAGCTCGACGGCGGTGGGGTTGTCGGAGCCGACGGGGTGGTTGCCGCCGCCGACGAGGAAGTTGACGTAGGCCTTGTCGATGGTGAATTCCGGCGAGGTGAGAGTGCCGGTGGTGGAGTCGCCGTTCAGGTAGCTGTTGACCAGGCCGCTGCCCCGGAATCCGGAGACTTCCTGCTGGTTGGGGAGGGTGCCGTTGGCCGGTGCCGAGCCGAAGGCGTCTCCGGTCGCCGTCCAGTCGCCGTAGCTCCCGCCTTCGAAGTCGGCCAGGACCGTCCCCGCGGGCGGGTCTGCCTGCTCCAGGAGCGTCCCGGGCTCGTGCGGGTGCCGTCCGCCACCGACCTTGAAGTTCAGGTAGCGGCTGTCGACGGTGAACTCGGGCGAGGTGAGGATGCCGGTGGTGGCGTCACCGCCGTGGAAGCTGTTGGCGAGGCCCTTGCCGTCGAAGCCGGAGACGGCACCCTGTCCGGCCACCGCGCCGGCCGCCGGTCCGGCGCCGAACGCGGTACCGGTGGTCGTCCACGTACCGAAGTCGGTGTTCTCGAAGTCCTGCAGCACCGTGCCGGTGGGCGGGGTGTAGGTGCCCTTGTCCTCGGCGGTGAACTTCTTGCCGTCGAAGTCGCCGATGAAGTACTGGGCGGCCGAACCGCCCGCGATACCGCCGGGGTTGATGTTGACGACGAGGACCCACTTGATGTTGTTCTTGTCCCCGTCGACCGCGAGGGGGATCAGGTCGGGGCACTCCCACACGCCGCCCGTCGCGCCGGCCGGCCCGAACTCGCTGAGCAGGTTCCAGTCCTTGAGGTTCTTCGACGAGTAGAACCGCACCTTGTGCTCGGTGGACAGGGACACCGTCATCAGCCAGCTTTGGGTCGGCTCGTACCACTGGACCTTGGGGTCGCGGAACTCCCTGGAGCCGATGTCGATGACGGGGTTGCCCTGGTACTTGGTCCAGGTGCGGCCGCGGTCGGTGCTGTAGGCGAGCGACTGGGCCTGGATGCCCGTGCCCTTGGCGTGGCTGGTGTAGATCGCCACCATGGGCGGGTTCTCCTTGGTTCCGAACCCTGTGGTGTTGTTCCGGTCGACGACCGCGCTGCCGGAGAACACCATCTCCTGGTCGTCGTGCGACAGGGCGAGCGGCAGCTCCTTCCAGTGCACGAGGTCGGTGCTCACCGCGTGCCCCCAGGACATGTCTCCCCACGAGTTGCCGTTGGGGTTGTACTGGTAGAAGAGGTGGTACTCGCCCTTGTAGTACACGAGGCCGTTGGGGTCGTTCATCCAGTTCTTCGCCGGGGTGAAGTGGAACTGGGGCCGGTAGGTCTCGGAGTACGGCGAGGTGTCGGCGGCGACGGCCTGGGGGACGAGCGGGGCTGCGGACAGGGCGCAGACGGTCGCCACCGCCGCGATCATCCGTATGCGGGCATGCCGAAATACACGTTCAGAGCTCATGGTGACTCCTGTGCCGCGGCCGTCCGCGCAGCGGAGCCTGCTGCCCGGCGCGGAACCGACCGAAAAGTGACGCCTTCTCGGCGCCGTCGTCCACGACACCGAGAAGGGGTGTCATCGTTGACTTGTGTCATCGATGACATCGAGTGGCCCGATGATGGACGCAATCCGGTCAATGCGTCAACGGTTCGGCCGGGATGTCCACTGCGCGGCCCGACTGTCCGTCAGGTGCGATCGGCCGTGGCGAGGTGCTCCAACTGGCTCTGCCACGGCGGGTTGGGGCCGGCGACCGAGCAGGTCAGGGCCGCGACCCGGGTGGCGAACCGGCAGGCTTCCGCGACGTCGTCGAGACGGACTTCCGTCAGCCGACCACCGAGCAGGCCGCGGGCGCCGAGGTGGTGCAGCAGCCCGGCCGTGAAGGAGTCCCCCGCCCCGACCGTGTCGACGACGCTCGTCGGCACGGCGGGCACCTCGACCCGTTCGCCGTCGAGCGAGGCCAGGGCGCCGTCGGCGCCGCGCGTGATCACCACGAGCCGCGCCCCGGCCGCGTGCCAGATGTCGCACGCCTCCTCGGGCGGCGTGCCCGGCAGCAGGAGCTCCAGGTCGTCCTCGCTGAGTCGCAGCACGTCGGCGAGGCCGCACCAGTGCGCCAACCGGGCGCGGTAGACGTCGGGGTGCACCAGCAGTGGCCGGACATTGGGGTCGATGCTGATGGTCGCGTGCGGGGCGGCCGCCGCCAGGAAGTCCTCCACCACCGCCGCCCCGGGTTCCTGGACCAGGGCCAGGGAGCCGGTGTGCACACAGGCGGTTTCGGACAGGTCCACCCGCGCCAGTTCCGCTGCCGTCCACTGCCAGTCGGCCGTGTTCTGCGCATGGAAGGAGAACGCGGCCTGTCCCTGGGCGTCCAGCTCCGCCACGGCCAGCGTGCTGGGCTCCGCGGCCGGGACGGCGCTCGACAGGTCCACCCCGGATGTCTCCAGGTGGGCGCGGAACAGGCGGCCGAACACATCGCCCGACAGCCGCGCGAGGAAGCGGGCCGGGGTGCCGAGGCGGGCCAGTGACGCTGCCGTATTCGCAGGTCCGCCGCCCGGCAGCACGCGCAGAGCGAGTTCGTTCGAGGTGTTGGCGGGTTCGGCGAACGCGTCCGCGACGCACTCTCCCAGGACGGTGATCTGGCGCGGGCTCATGGGCTGCTCTTCTCTGCGAACGTACGGGCAAAAAAAGCGGGCACGAAACGGGCGGCCGCAGGGGGCGTTGCGGACTTGTGACGCGTGCAAGGCATTGACGTTTCCGGGAGGCGGAGTCCATCATCCTCGCCATGCAGTGTCAACGATGACATAAGTCAACGATGACACCCCGGGCGGCCTGCTCTGACAACCCCGTGCCGCTCGCTACACCTCAGGAGTCGAACATGCCTCGCACCACTCGTCTGTCCTCCTCCCTCGTCAGAGCCGCCGCGGTCACGGGCGTCGCGGCCCTCACCCTGACGGCCTGCGGATCCGGCTCCGGTTCGGACTCCACGAGCTCCGGCTCGGGCAGCGTCAAGGTCGGTCTGATCACCAAGACCGACACCAACCCGTTCTTCGTGAAGATGAAGGAGGGCGCGGAGAAGGCCGCCAAGGAGAACGGCGCCGAACTGTCCACCGCCGCGGGCAAGTTCGACGGGGACAACGCCGGGCAGGTCACCGCCCTCGAGAACATGGTCGCCGCCGGGGTGAAGGGCATCCTGATCACTCCGAGCGACTCCAAGGCCATCGTCCCCGCGATCGAGAAGGCCAAGGCCAAGGGTGTTCTGGTCATCGCCCTGGACACCCCGACCGACCCGGAGAGCGCGGTCGACGCCCTCTTCGCCACGGACAACGTGAAGGCCGGCGAGCTGATCGGCCAGTACGCCAAGGCCGCCATGAAGGGCAAGACGGCGAAGATAGCCACCCTCGACCTCGCGCCGGGCGTCTCCGTCGGCGTCCAGCGGCACGAGGGCTTCCTGAAGGGCTTCGGCGCCACCGACAAGGACGTCGCCTGCGCCCAGGACACCGGCGGCGACCAGGCCAAGGGCCAGACCGCCATGGAGAACTGTCTCCAGAAGGAACCCGACATCAACGTCGTCTACACGATCAACGAGCCGGCCGCGCTGGGCGCGTACACCGCGCTGAAGGCCAAGGGCCGGGAGAAGGACGTGCTGATCGTCTCCGTGGACGGCGGCTGCACGGGCACCCAGGCGGTCAAGGACGGCAAGATCGCCGCGACGTCCCAGCAGTACCCGCTGAAGATGGCCGCCGAGGGCGTCAAGGCCGTCGTGGCGTACGCCAAGGACGACAAGAAGGCGTCCGGTTACACCGACACGGGCGTCACGCTGATCACCGACAAGGCTCAGGACGGGGTCACGTCCAAGGACACCGCCTACGGCCTGGAGAACTGCTGGGGCTGAGCCGCCCCCGACGACCGTACGTTCGCCGCCTCCCCCTCAAGCGGGGCGGCCGGCCCTTCCTCCCCGACCGTGGGGACGGCCGCCCCCTCGTTCCCTTGTCCTCCGGCCTCTTCGATTCCTCCGGTTCCTCCGGCGCCTCCCACGAGGACGGACCGGGACGGACAGGGACGGACAAGGACGGACAAGGACTCTGTCTTCCGACAAGGACTCCGCATGACCGCCACGTCCACGCCTCCGAGCACGTCCTCGCCGTATGCCGAGCTCAAAGCGCCGACCACGGCCCGCAGACTGCTCACCGCGCCCACCACCGGCCCACTGGCCGCCCTCCTCCTGGCCTGCGCCTTCTTCTCCTTCTCGACCGAGCAGTTCCTCACGGGCGGCAACTTCTCGCTGATCGTGCAGCAGGTCATGGTCGTCGGCACCCTCGCCATCGGCCAGACCCTGATCATCCTCACGGCGGGCATCGACCTGTCGTGCGGTGCCGTCATGGCCTTCGGCAGCATCATGATCGCCAAGATGGCCGCCGAGGGTTCCCTGCCGCCGCTCGTCGCCATCGCCTTGGGCATCGGCGTGTGCGGCGGATTCGGGCTGCTCAACGGGCTGTTGGTGCAGAAGATCCCGCTGCCGCCGTTCATCGTCACCCTCGGCATGCTCAACGTGGCGTTCGCGCTGACCCACATCTACTCCGAGGAGCAGACGGTCACCAACCTGCCGGGTCCGCTGACGGCACTCGGGGAGACCTTCCCGCTCGGCAACACCGACATCACCTACGGCTCCCTGGTCACCATCGCCCTGTTCCTGCTCCTCGCCTACGCGCTGAGCAGCACCGGTTGGGGCCGGCACGTCTACGCGCTGGGCAACAGCCAGGAGGCAGCACGGCTGAACGGCATCCGTACCTCCCGTCTGACCATCGGCGTCTACACCGTGGCGGGTCTCCTCTACGGCCTCGCCGCCCTGCTGCTCATCTCCCGCACCGGAGTGGGCGACCCGCAAGCCGGCCAGACCGACAACCTCGACAGCATCACCGCCGTGGTCCTCGGCGGCACCAGCCTCTTCGGCGGACGCGGTTCGGTCCTTGGCACCTTCATCGGCGTCCTCATCGTCGGTGTCTTCCGCAACGGTCTGCAGCTGATGGGCGTCGCCTCCATCTACCAGACCCTGATCACCGGCGTCCTGGTGATCCTCGCGGTGACCGTCGACCAGATCTCCCGGAAGAAGGCCCGATGAGCACCACGACCTCCCCCACCCCTGTCCTTCAGGCCCGCGGTCTGGTCAAGCGCTACGGCCATGTCACCGCCATCGACGGCGCCGACTTCGACCTGATGCCCGGCGAGGTACTCGCCGTCATCGGCGACAACGGAGCGGGCAAGACCAGCCTGATCAAGGCCCTCACCGGTGCGGTGGTCCCGGACGAGGGCGAGATACGCCTCAACGGCAAGCCGATCCAGTTCTCCGGGCCGCAGAGTGCCCGCGCCCACGGCATCGAGACGGTCTATCAGGACCTCGCCGTGGCCGCCTCCATGGACATCGCCTCGAACATGTTCCTCGGGCGCGAGCTGCGCCGCCCCGGTGTCCTCGGCAGTGTCTTCCGCATGCTCGACAAGAAGCGCATGCGTCAGGAGGCCGCCGAGCACATGGCCGACCTGAAGATCGGTCTGCGCTCGCTTACGCAGGCGGTCGAGACGCTCTCCGGCGGACAGCGGCAGGCCGTCGCGGTCGCCCGTTCCGTGGCCTGGGCCCGCAGTGTCGTCGTCATGGACGAGCCCACCGCCGCCCTAGGCGTCAAGGAGTCGGGTCAGGTTCTGGACCTCATCCGCCGTGTCCGCGACAAGGGCATGCCGGTCGTCCTGATCAGCCACAACATGCCGCACGTCTTCGAGATCGCCGACCGGATCCACGTCCACCGGCTGGGCCGGCGCGCCGCCGTGATCAAGCCGTCCGACTACTCCATGGCGGAGGTCGTGGCCATCATGACCGGCGCGCTCACCGTCGATGCGGCCGGAGGTACTGTCGTAGCCGATTCCGAGGCCGCGAAGGCCGCGGGAGTCCAGGCCAACTGACGACAGGACCGCAGCACTCACAGGTTCCGGCCGAGGCCGCGGCCGGGACCGACGAGCACAGGAGACCGTTTCCTCCATGGCAGCGAACCGCCGCCCGACCATGGCAGACGTCGCCCGAGAAGTGGGCGTCAGCGCCAAGACCGTCTCCCGGGTTCTCAACGAGGACGGATACGCCTCGGCCGAGACCAGGGAACAGGTTCTCGCCGCCGTGGCCAAGCTCGGCTTCCAGCCGAACCTCATGGCCCGCAACATCCGGGTGGGAGGGCCCGACACCACGATCGGACTGGTCATCCCCGACCTGGCCAACCCGTTCTTCGGAGCCGTGGCCAGGAGCATCGAGGACACGGTCCGCGACCGTGGCCTGACCCTGCTCGTGGGCTCCTCCGCGGACGATCCCGACCGCGAACGCTCGTTGACGGACAAGTTCCTCTCCCGCCGCGTCAGCATCCTCATGGTCGTGCCGTCCGTCGGCGCCGACCACTCCCATCTCAAGGCCCACCGCACCGCGGGACTGCCCGTGGTCTTCATCGACCGCCCCGGCGCGGGCCTGGCCACGGACAGCGTCGTCAGCTCCAACCGGGACGGCTCCCACGAGGGCGTCGCCCACCTGATCGCCCACGGACACCGGCGCATCGGCTTCATCGGCGACCTGCCCACCAAGCTCTACACCCGCCGCGAACGCCTCGCCGGCTACCGCGCCGCCCTGCAGGAAGCCGACATTCCCTACGACCGCTCACTGGTCACCAGCGCACACGACCAGCAGGGGGCCGAGGCCGCGACCTCGAAGCTGCTCGACCTGGCCGATCCCCCCACGGCCCTGTACGCCGGCAACAACATCATGGCGCTGGGCATAGTCGCCCAACTCGCCCGCGGCAAGCGCAAGGACGTCGCCGTCGTCGCCTTCGACGACGTCTCGCTCGCCGAGGCACTCGAACCGGCCCTGACCGTCGTCGCACAGGACCCCGAGGAAATCGGCAGAACAGCGGCGACGGCCGCCCTCGCCCGCCTGGACGGCGACCGATCTCGGGCACGGACCATCACCGTCCCCACCCGCCTGATCGTCCGAGGCTCGGGGGAGCAGCAGCCCGCGGTCGGCACACGGGAGGCATGAGCGGTCGCCCGCTCAGCTGCCCTTGCGACGACGCCCCGGCCGGCCATCCTGCGTGGTCAGGAGGCCCGCCGGAGCCGAACACCCATGTTCTCGTCCACCTGGTCCGCCACTATCGAGGTGCGATCGCCTTGACCCAGTCGTCAACGGTGACGACATCCGCCCACTGCGGGAACAGTCGCTCGGTGAGGATCCGGTGCACCTCCGGGTCGATGTCCAGACAGCCGTCGGAGAGGACGGTGAGGCCGAAGTCCAGGTCGTTCGCCTGGCACAGGGTGGACAGCACCACAGCGCTGGTGGCGATGCCGGTGAGCACCAGGCTGTCGATACCGCGTGCCCTCAACACCACGTCGAGATCACTGCCCGAGAACGCGCTCGCCCGCCTCTTGGTGACCACCACGTCACCCGGCAGGGGCGCGACCTCGGGGTGGATCTCGGTGCCCGGGGCGCCCTCGACGTAGAGGCCGGCCTGTGCGATGGCAGTGAGAGCCCTGTTGCGCGTGCCGACTTCCGGGAACCCGGGACGTAACGCGATGACCACGTAGATCACGGGGATGTTCGCCGCCCGGGCCCCGTCGATCGCCCTGCTCAGGCGTGACAGGTATCCGGAGTCGGCGTCGGCGATGTCCACGATGGCCCGTTGGACGTCCATCACGAGAAGAGCGCTGCTCATGTCGTCTCCAGGAACGAAGTCGGTTCGGCGTTGAAGCGGTCCGGGTTCTGGTGTTCGGATCCTATGCGGCCTCGGGCACGGCGAACGGCGCCGCCAGGAACGGCCCGAGGGCCCGCGCAGATTTCCTCCGGCGCGGGCCCTCGCTGTGTGTGCTCCATACAGGCGGTTTCCGCAGGCGTGCGCTCAGGCAGGCCGCGTGGCTGGCAGTCGGTAGCTGTACGTCGTGTCGCCCCACGGGATGTCGAACGTGGCAGCTCCGCCACCGGAGTTGTACGTGACCTGCAGCTGGGTGCCGTTGGGCAGGGGCGCGTTCTTGCGCTGGAGGCCGTCGCTCGTGGCATCGGGCGACGTGGTCCTGCCCTCGGGGGCGAGGACAGAGACGTCGTGGAGGGACCACCAGCTGCCGGAGCTCACCTCGTTGACCACTCGGATGTAGCGGGCGGTGGTGGGCAGCAGGATCCGGGGCACGGTGCTGCCGGAGCCGGTGGCAATGGGCTCGCCCCAGTCGGTGCCGTCGTCGGAGGTGTACACCTCGTACTGGCGGGCGAAGTCGCCGGACGAGGCGCCGGTGTCCAGGACGACCTGGTCGAAGGTCTGGGTGGAGCCGAGGTCGAGCTGGAACCAGTCGCCCGGTTGCATGCCGTGGCCCAGGCTCCAGCGGGTGGCCGCGTCACCGTCGACGGCCTTGGTCGGCGGGTCGTCCGAGCTGCTCGCGGACGCTGTCGCCTGCCAGTTGTCGCGGGGCAGGGCGGTCTAGCCGGTGGGCGAGGTGAGCGATGCGCCGCTGGGCAGGGTGTAGGCGAGCCACTGGTCGCCGACGCGGACCCGGGGCTGCTGGGCGAGCAGTCCTCAACGACGTGCTCAGCGGCTGGTTCGTCGTCATGCCCTCGGTGTGGCTGGCCGAGTACGCCCACCGCGCCGGCGCCCGGGTGTGGCAGTACACCTTCGACTACGCACAGGCCGGGCCCTTCGGGCCCACGCACGGCGGCGATGTCCAGTTCACCTTCGGCAACTGGGGCCAGGGCGACTTCACAAGATGGTGGACTCCTTCGCCGCGTTCGCCCGGCACGGAACGCCTGCGACCCGGGCACTGCCGGACTGGCCGGCCTTCACCCCTCGCGACCGGGCGTGCCTGTCGTTCGACGTGGAGCCGCGTCTGGTGCGTGACCGCCTCGCCGGCGCGCGGCGCGAGGCGTGGGACGGGGTCGATCCCTTCGCCGTCTGTTGATGTCCGATGCTGCCGTGGGAGCCGCCGTCCGTTGCGTGACGGCGGCTCCCACGGCGTTATCGGGCGACGTAGCCGCCGTCGACGGGGAGGGCGACGCCTACGACGAAACCGGCTCCCGGGCTGCACAGCCACAGGACCGCCTGGGCGATCTCCTCGGCCGTACCGAGGCGGTTGATGGGCTGGTTGGCCTCGGCCTCGGCGCGGTCCAGCTCCCCTTTGGCGATCATGTCGCTGACCATCGGGGTGTCGATGGTGCCGGGGCAGACGGCGTTGATACGGATGCCGCGCGGGGCGTACTCCAGGGCCGCGCTGGTGGTCAGGCCGATCACGCCGTGCTTGGAGGCGTGGTAGGAGGCACGGCCGGGCAGGCCGACGAGGCCGCCGAGCGAGGAGCAGTTGACTATGGCGCCGCTGCCCTGGGCGCGCATGTGCCGCAGCTCGTGTTTCATACAGGCCCACACGCCGCGGAGGTTGATGGCGTTGACGCGGTCGAACCGCTCGGCGGGTTCGTCGGCGGCGTCGCTGGGCGGGATCTGGATACCGGCGTTGTTGTATGCCATGTCCAAGCGCCCGAACGTCTCGACGGTCCGGTCGACTGCAGCGGCCACTTGGTCCTCGTCGCTGACGTCGCAGGTGAGGGCGAGTGCTCGGTGGCCGGAGTCGGTGAGTTCCTTGACGGCCGCGTTCAGGGCGGCTTCGTCGATGTCGGTGAGGGCGACGGCGGCCCCGGACTCGGCGAAGGCGCGGGCGGTCGCCAGGCCCATGCCGGAGCCGGCGCCGGTGACGAGGGCGACCTGGCCGGTGAAGTCGTAGGCGGGGTTCACGTGCTTTTCTCCCGTTGAGAGTGCGCCGGGTCAGGAAGCTGCTTCGATGGTGACCTCGGTGGCGGTGGCGAGGCGTTCGGTGTCGCCGTGCACGCTGCCGAGGATGATCAGGCCGGCGTCGCTGGAGCCGCTGCCTCGGTAGAAGAGGGCCAGGTTGCCCCAGGGCGCGTAATACGCCAGGTCCCCGGGCTTGGCCTCGGCGCGGTCCGGGGCGCCGGAGGTGGACAGCCGACGGGGTAGGTCAGCGATCTTCTCCGTCTCGTGGAAGTCGCTCAGGTTCAGCGTGAGCGGGAGCAGGGCGGCGAAGTCGCGGGCCGTGGCGCTGTCGTTCAGGGTGGCGTCGACCCGGTGGCCGTCGATGGTGAGCCGGATGTTCATGGCGGTCTCCTTGTCATCGGACGGTGGGGCTGGTGCCGTGGCCGTCGGCGTTCGCTGTGACGCGGAGACGGAGGACGAGGACGGGGAAGACGGGGACGGGGGCGCCTCGTCGGTACAGGCGGTCACTGCGAGCAGTAAGGCGGTCGGGACGGCGCGGGCAAGGCTGGAACGGGTGGTCAGGCTCACGGCATCCTCCGGGGGCGTCAGTTGGGGAGAGGCTCGGCGTAGTGGCGGAAGCCGTCGCGCTTGACGTGGATGTCGTACAGGCGATGGGCCAGCACCTCGGGGCTGCTGTGCTCGGCGTCGGGCCGGATCGCTCCGGGGATGATCAGCTGGGCGGCGTGGATGTTCTCCGGGGCGAGGGCGTCGTGGAGCATGCGGGCATAGGCGCTCTCGGCGGCGAAGGCGATCGAGGTGCCGGCCCGGCCCGGGTGGGGGCGTACGGCGCTGCCTCCGTTGACGAACAGCAGGGTGCCGCGGCCGAGTTCGCGCATGCCGGGCAGGACGGCGTTGACCGCGGTGACGGGGCCCTTGACGGAGAAGGCGAGGGGCGCGTCGAGGTCGTCGGCAGTCGTGTCGAGGGCAGGCTTCATGAAATCGGCGCGGGGCACGGGGCTGTACTGCAGGATCTCGATGGGCCCCAGGGCGGCTGCCGCCGCGTACAGGGCCGCGTCCAGTGACTCGATGTCGAGGACGTCGGCGGTGAAGCCCCGCGCCTGGATGCCGTCGCGGGCCAGCTCGGCGGTGAGTCCGTCCAGCTTCTCGGCGCTGCGGGAGATGAGGGCCACGGTGTGACCGGCGGTTCCGAAGCGGCGGGCGGTGGCGAGTCCGAGGCCGGGGCCGGCGCCGACGAGGGCGAAGGTCGTCATGGTGAGTCCTTGTGGGTGGAGGGGCTTCGCTCAGGCTGCGGGGGCTTGCCGGCGCGGCGCTCGGGCTCGCCGGGCCGGCTGCTCCATGTCGAGCCTCACATGCCGAGGCAAGAGCGAAAAGCGGAGAAAGACATCCGGGGAGGGAGACATCCTGGGTGGAAACTCTCCCTCCTTCCTCAGGTGCGTTCGGTGTCATGCTGAGCGGCATGACCGGCAATGTTCCCCTCAACGAGCTGGGAGAATTCCTCAAGAAGCGCCGCGCCGAGCTGAGCCCGCGCACTGTCGGCCTGCCCGACAACGGCAGCCCCCGCCGGGTCGCCGGACTGCGCCGCGAAGAGGTCGCCCAGCTCGCCAGCATCAGCACCGACTACTACACGCGTCTCGAACAGGGCCGTATGCAGGCGTCCGCGCCCGTGCTGGACGTCCTCGCCCGGGTGCTCCATCTCGACGACGACGAACGCGGCTATCTCTTCCAGCTCGCCGGCAAGACCACCACCCGCGCCCGCAGCCGGGGACGACAGAAGGTCCAGCCGCAGCTGCAACGGGTGCTGGACGATCTCACCGCCACCCCGGCCATCGTGCAGGGCCGGCGCGGGGACATCCTGGCCTGGAACGCACTGGCGGCAGCGCTGGTCACCGACTTCTCCCGGATCCCGGAGAAGCACCGCAACTACCCGCGGATCATCTTCACCGATACGGCCATGCGCACCCTGTACGCCGACTGGGAGACCTCCGCGCGGCTCGCCGTGGCGCAGCTGCGGATGGAAGCCGCGAAGTATCCCGAGGACCCCCGCCTCATCGAGCTGGTCGGTGAACTGTCCCTGCGCGACAAGCAGTTCGCCCAGTGGTGGGGCGACCACCGCGTCGCGGCCCGCACGGTGGGCACGAAGACCCTCAACCACCCGGTGGTCGGCGAACTCGTCCTGGACTGGGACACGTTGACCGCCAACACCGACCCCGACCAGCACCTCACCGTCTGGACGGCCGCACCCGGCTCCCCCACCCACGAGCGGCTGCGCATCCTCGCCTCCTGGGCCGCCGACCAGAATCTGCCGGCTTCTCCTCCTCTCGCCTGACCACGGGAACCACGCCTGCCGAACAGGAGACGGACGGCGCGGTGTGCCCTGCCAGGAAACGGAGTGCGGCTGGGTCGGCCGGGCTCCGGTGGGCGGGTGTCACATGCCTCGTCCGCCGATGCCGCCGTCGGGTGCGATCTCGTCGATGCGGGCGAGGTCGTCGGCGGTCAGCTCGAGGTCGGCGGCGGCGATGTTCTGCGCGACGCGCTCGGGGTTGCGCGAGCCGGGGATCGGGACGATGTAGTCCTTCTTCGCCAGCAGCCAGGCCAGGGCGAGCTGGGACAGGGTGACGCCCTTGCTCTCGGCGAGCTTGGTCAGCTCGCTGACGATGGAGAGGTTCTGGTCGAAGTTCTCCGGGGCCCACCAGGGAATCATCTGGCGGAAATCGCTCGCGTCGTAGTGCTCACGGGACTTGACCGCGCCGCTGAGGAAACCGCGGGCGAGCGGGGAGTAGGCGACCAGCCCGATGCCGAGCTCCTCCAGTACGGGGAAGAACTGCTCGGAGTCGTGGGCGAAGATCGAGTACTCGTGCTGCAGGACCGAGATCGGGTGCACCGCGTGGGCACGGCGGATGGCGTCGGTGTCGGTGTTGGACAGGCCGAGGTACTTGACCTTGCCGGCGTCGACGAACTCCTTCATCACACCGACCACGTCCTCGATCGGGACGCTCGGGTCAGGGCCGTGCTGGTAGAGCACGTCGATCACGTCGACGTTCAGGTTGCGGAGGCTGTTCTCGACGACCTCCCGGATGTGCTCCGGCTTCGAGTTCCGAGCGAAGGTCGGGGTGAGGCCGAACTTGGTCGCGATCGTCACCTCGTCGCGGATCGGGGCCAGAGCGTTGCCGAGCAGCTTCTCGCCCTCTCCCCAGCCGTACATCTCCGCGGTGTCGAAGTGGGTCACGCCGAGCTCGTGAGCGCGGCGGATCGCGGCGATCGACCCGGTGTCCTCCGAGGGGCCGTAGCCGACGGCGGTACCCATCGCGCCGTAGCCGAGCTCGGAGACGGTCAGGCCCTGGCGGCCCAGATTGCGCTGCTGCATGATCCACTCCTGTAAGTCACACCAAACGGTTCGGTTCGACCATACAGCCGTCAGCCGCCTCTGCCAAACCGAACGGTTCGGTTGGGTAAGCTGGGCCTCATGGCCTCCCGCAGCAGCGTCACCGACGCCACCAGTGACCGCATCATTTCCGCGGCCACCGCCGAATTCGCCCGTCACGGCATCGCGGGAGCGCGGGTCGAGAGGATCGCCAAGGCGGCGCGCACCAGCAAGGAACGCGTCTATGCGTACTTCCGCAGCAAGGAGGCGCTCTACCGGTTCGTCGCCGGCCGGGAGCTCGCGGCCATGGCCGAAGCCGTCCCCCTGGATCCCGCCGACCTTCCGGGCTACGCCGGCCGCATGCATGACCACGCCACCCGCCACCCCGAACGCCACCGGCTGATGATGTGGGGCCAACTGGAGCTGCCGGCCGGGGAGGCTCCCTCCGACGACCCGGTACAGGAGTCCCTGCGCCGCAAGATCGAGCTGGTACGCAAGGCGCAGGAGGCCGGCCACCTCGATCCCGCGTGGGAGCCCGAGGACATCCTCGTGTTCGTCAGCCAACTGGCTTTGTCGTGGGCCGGCCAGACCGACCTCGTTCCCCTCGGCGAGGAACGCGACGCCTTCCTGGCGGCCCGCCGGGCGGCCATCGTCGCCGCCGTCCAGCGCTTGTTCCCCTCGACGGCAGAAGGCAGCAGGAGCGACCCCGACTGCGATGGGCCACAGATTCGTCAACCCGGGTGACGCCCTCGCCCTACCGCGGCCCGGCCTACGCTGCCGCCCGCTCGCGGCTACGAGGAAACGACCCGGGCCTCGACCGGCCCGTCGGCCCGTGCGCCCTGGTCGGCGAGGGCGCGCAGCTCGTCGGCAGCGAGCGCGTACCCCGTGTCCGGGTGGGCGGAGGAGCGAGCGAAGACCATCCCGTAGACCTGCCCGTCGGTGGTCAGCAGCGGTCCGCCCGAGTTGCCTGGGCGGACGGTGGCGCGGAGCTGGTGGACATCCCGGGTGACGGTGGACGCGTCGTAGATGTCCAGGCCGGTGGCGTCCATGCGGGCCGCCACCGTGGCCGCCCGCAGGTCCAGGCCGCCGTTCTGCGGGTACCCGGCGACCACGGCGGAGCCGCCCCGCATCGTGTCGCTCCCGGCGAAGGAGACGGCCGGGACGTCCGGACCGGGCACGCGCAGCACCGCGGCGTCGGTGCCCGGGTCGTACAGGACGACGGTCGCGGGCACCCGCTCCCCCACCCCGCCGGTCCGCACCCAGGGACGGTCCACGCCGGCGACGACATGGGCGTTGGTCATCACCATGCCGTCGCCGTGGACGAAGCCGCTGCCCTCGGCGCCCCGCCCGCTGTTGTCGACCTGTCCGGTGACCTTCATCGTGCCGTGCTCTGCTGCGCGACACGTGTCGCCGTGGCGGTCACGGCGTCGCGGGAGGGCTGGGCGATCCGGTGGCCGGCTCGCCCAGGAGAAAATTACCTAGCCTCCGATCGCGGACATCGGGCGGTCCGGCTGGACGAACGTCGGGGCGTCCAGGCCCGCGCCCGCCTTCTTGCCCCACATCGCCTCGCGCCAGATCCGCGCGATCTCCTCGTCCGGGACGTCCGAGCGCAGGGCTGCGCGCAGGTCGGTCTCCTCCCGGGCGAACAGACAGGTTCGTATCTGGCCGTCGGCGGTGAGCCGGGTGCGGTCGCAGGCGGCGCAGAACGGACGGGTGACGGAGGCGATGACGCCGACGCGGTGCGGGCCGCCGTCCACGATCCAGCGCTCGGCCGGCGCCGAACCCCGGGCCTGGGAGCCCTCCTCCGTCAGCTCGAAGCGGGTGCGCAGGGAGGCCAGGATGTCCCCGGCGGTGATCATGCCGTCGCGCTTCCAGCCGTGCTGGGCGTCCAGCGGCATCTGCTCGATGAAGCGCAGCTCGTAGTCGTGCTCGACCGCCCAGGCCAGCAGGTCGGGAGCCTCGTCGTCGTTCAGGCCCGGCATCAGCACCGAGTTCACCTTCACCGGCGTCAGACCCGCCTCACGGGCGGCGTGCAGGCCCTCGATGACGTCCTTGTGGCGGTCCCGACGGGTCAGGGTCTTGAAGACGTCCGGGCGGAGAGTGTCGAGGGAGACATTGACCCGGTCCAGGCCCGCCGCCTTCAGCGCAGCCGCGGTGCGCTTGAGGCCGATGCCGTTCGTCGTCAGCGACATCTGCGGGCGGGGCTCCAACGCCGCCACCCGCTCGACGATGCCCACCAGGCCCGGCCGCAGCAGCGGCTCGCCGCCCGTGAAGCGGACCTCCTCGACACCCAGGGAGGTCACCGCGATACCGATCAGGCGGACGATCTCGTCGTCCGTGAGCAGGTCGGTCTTGGCCAGCCACTGCAAACCCTCTTCGGGCATGCAATACGTACAGCGCAGATTGCACCGGTCGGTCAGCGAGACTCGCAGGTCGGTGGCCACCCGGCCGTAGGTGTCGATGAGCACGTGCTTCCTATTCCACTCACGCCTTCAAGGGAACTTCACAGAAAATCGCACACCGCATGGATGTCTGAAGCCGCACCGGAAACGCGGTGGATCGGGCCGGTGACCCGGGTCAGGGGCAGGCCCGTGCTCTGGTTGGCGTGAGCGATGATCTCGGCGGTGATGGAGATGGCCGTCTCCTCGGGTGTGCGGGCGCCGAGGTCGAGGCCGATCGGGGAGCGCAGCCGGGCCAACTGCCTGTCACTGACCCCGACTTCACGCAGGCGGCGCAGACGTTCGTCGTGGGTGCGGCGCGAGCCCATGGCACCGACGTAGCCGACGGGCAGGTCGAGGGCGAGCTGGAGCAGGGGGATGTCGAACTTGGCGTCGTGGGTCAGCACGCAGACGGCGGTACGGGCGTCCACCGCCGTCTGTGCCAGGTAGCGGTGGGGCCAGTCGACGACCACCTCGTCGGCGTGCGGGAAGCGGGCTTCGGTGGCGAAGACGGGGCGGGCGTCGCACACGGTGACGTGGTAGCCGAGGAACCGACCGGCCTGGGCGAGGGCGGCGGCGAAGTCGATGGCGCCGAAGATCAGCATGCGGGGGCGGGTGGCGGCCGCGTGGACGAGGACGGTGAGCTGCTCGGGGCAGGTGTCGGCGTCTCCGCCGAGGGAGAGACGTGCGGTGCGTCCGGTGCGCAGTTGGGCGGTGGCCCGGTCCGCCACTGCCCGGCCGGTCGGCCCGTCGCCGAGCGTGCTGTCGGCGATCCAACTGTTGCCGAGGACGCTCAAAGTGGCGCCGAGCAATCCCTCAGGCCCGTCCACGACCTGGGCGACGGCAGCGGGCCGGCCCTCGACCGCCCCGGCGAGCGCCGCGCCGAGATGCGGCTGGGCGGCCGGGTCGACTCGCTGCACGAGCACGTCGAGTTCGCCGCCGCAGGTCAGTCCCACGGCGAAGGCGTCGTCGTCGGAGTAGCCGAACCAGGCCCGGTGGGCCGGCCCTCGGTCCTGCAGCACCTGTCGGCACAGTTCGTACACCGCCCCCTCGACACAGCCGCCGGAGATGCTGCCGACCGCATTGCCGTCGGCGTCCACCGCCACCGACGTACCGACGGGCAGAGGTGCGCTGCCGGTGACGTCGACGACGGTCGCCAGGGCGAAGGGGCGTTCCTCGCGGCACCAGCGGTGCAGTGTGTCCGCGATGTTCAGCATGGGAGTCTCCAGGATCTCCAGAGCAGGCGGTCGCTGTCGCAGAAGGTGAGCGGGCCGCCGCCGCGTCCACGGGGCGCATGCGCGGCGGCGGCCCGGGGAGGCCCGGCAGCCGTACGGGGGGTTCGGCTGCCGGACCCGTTCATGGAGGCGGTGCCGTCAGAGCAACCCCTCGGCGGTGATGGGCAGTTGGCGGATCCGTCGGCCGGTGGCGTTGAAGACGGCGTTGCCGATCGCGGCCGCCACACCGACCTGGACGACCTCGCCGAGTCCCTTGACGCCCAGCAGGTTGCCGGCGTTGTCCTCGCCGTCGAGGTAGATCGCCTTGATCTCGGGGACATCGGCGTTCACGGGCACGAGGTAGTCGGCGAGGCTGGCGTTGACGATCCGCCCGTCGCGGTGGTCGGTGACCGTGTGCTCCAGCAGCGCCTGGCCGATGCCGCCCACGATGCCGCCGATCGCCTGGCTGTCGGCGAGCTTGGGGCTGATGATCCGCCCCGCGTCGTACACGCCGAGCATCTTGCGCACCCGCACCAGCCCCAAGTCCGCGTCGACCGAGACCTCGGCGAAGGTCGCGCTGTAGGCGAAGTAGGCGGACCGCTCGGAGCCAGGTCCGGCGTAGGAACCGTTCGCCTCCAGACGGGAGCGGTCGTTGCGGGCCAGCAGGCGCTTGTACGTCTCACCGCGCGCCGTGTCGTTCCGCACGTGCAGTCGGCCGTTGCGCACGACCACGTCGTCCGCGTTCACGCCGTACAGCGGAGACTCCCGGTCCTCCACGGCCAGCTTGATCGCCTGCTGCCGCACCTTGTTGCAGGCGTCGACGACGGCCGAGCCGACACTGGCCATGGTCGACGAACCGCCGTGCGGCGAGGTGAACGGATACTCCGAGTCCCCCAGCCGGAACGTGACCGTGCGCATGGTCAGCCCGAGGGCGTCGGCCGCGACCTGGGTCTGGGAGGTGTAGGTGCCCGGCCCCATGTCGGTGGTGGCCGCCTCCACGACCGCCGTGCCGTCGGCATCCAGCCGTGCCCGGGCCTGCCCCGGATACCGCCCGCAGTCGTAGGCCCCGGCGGCCATGCCCAGCCCGATCAGCAGGTTTCCGTCCCGTGTGGAGCGCGGCTTGGGGTTGCGGCGGTCCCAGCCGAACTCGCGGGCGCCGACCGTGTAGCACTCGCTCAGTCGCCGGGTGGAGAAAGGCTCGTTGGTCGACTCGTCCTCGGCCGGTTCGTTGCGCCGGCGCAGCTCGATCGGGTCGATGCCGAGTTCGTGCGCGAGTTCGTCCATGGCCGACTCGATCACGAACGACGCGGGGGCGAAGCCGGGCCCGCGCATCCAGATCGGGGTGTTCACGTCCAACGGCACCTGCCGATACGCCTGGCGGACGTTGGGCATGCTGTACATCATCTGGCCCGTGCCCAGGACGGCCTCGAGGAACGTCTCGTACGACGAGGTCTCGTGGTCGATGTCGTGGATCGCGGCGTTCAGCTTGCCGCGCCGGTCGCTGCCGAGGCGCAGCCGGTACTCGTACGCCGGACGGAATCCGGTGCCGAAGTACATCTGCTTGCGCGACAGCACCAGCTTCACCGGGCGCCGTGTCACCCGCGCGGCCAGCGCGGCGACGATCGTGTGCGGCCAGCAGCGCAGTCCACTGCCGAAGCCGCCGCCGACGAACGGGTTGATGACCCGCACCGCGTCCGCCGGGAGGTCGAAGACCGCGGCGATCTCGTCGTGCGTGCCCATCACCCACTGCGTCTTGTCCCACACCGTCAGCCGGTTGCCCTCCCAGCGGGCGACGGTGGCGTGCGGCTCCATCGGGTTGTGGTGGTTGCGGGCCAGTTCGTACTTCAGGTCCAGCCGTACGGCGGAGGAGCGCAGCCCTGCTTCCGCGTCCCCGCGCGCATAGGGCGTCGGCTCGCCCGGTTCGGCCTTGGTGATGTCCGTCGAGGGCTGCTCGGCGTCGTAGCGGACCTTGACCAGGCTCGCCCCGTGCTGGGCGGCCTCCAGCGTCGTGGCCACCACGACGGCGACCGGCTGGCCGTGGAAGAGGACCTTGTCGTCCTGGAAGACCCGAAGTCTGCGTCCGGCCGGGTTGTTGGAGCCGGCGTTGTCGCGGTACGGCAGCTTCGGCGCGTTGCCGTGGTGGATCACCCGCAGAACGCCCGCGTGTTTCTCAGCGGCGCGTGTGTCGATGGACCTGATGCGGCCGCGGCCGATGCTTGCGTCGACGATGACGGCGTGCACGACACCGTCGAGGTCGTGCTCGGCGGCGTACTCCGCCTTGCCGGTGACCTTGAGCCGGCCGTCCACGCGGGACAGCGGCGCACCTACGGCTGCCTGCGGCTGGGGGCTCATTCCATCTCTCCTACGGTGCGCAGCTGGCGTTCGACGGTCCGCTTCAGGAGGTCGACCTTGAACCGGTTGTGCTGGAGGGGGCGGGCGCCGTCGGCCGCGTGACCGGCGGCCTCGGCCCACAGGCGGTCCGAGGGGCGCTCGCCGATCAGGGCTCGCTCGACGGCGGACAGCTTCCACGGCACCGTGGCCACACCGCCCGCGGCGACCTTCGCCTCGCGGATCACGCCGCCGCGTACATGCAGCGCGACGGCCGCCGAGGCGAGCCCGAACGAGTAGGACTGCCGGTCGCGGATCTTCAGGTAGGCCGACTTGAGCGGACGCGGGAGCGCCGGGATCTCCACGGCGGTGATCAACTCGCCGGGCTTCAAGGCGTGTTCCCTGTTCGGGGTGGCGCCGGGGCGGAGCAGGAAGTCGGCGAAGGGGAGCCTGCGCTCCTTGCCGTCCGGGGCCTGCAGATGGACCGTCGCCTCCAGGGCGGTGAGGGCGACGGCGAAGTCGGAGGCGCGCACGGCCACGCAGTGATCGGAGCCGCCGAGGATCGCATGGCCGCGGTTGTAGCCCTGCAAGGCGGCGCAGCCGGAGCCGGGCTCGCGCTTGTTGCAATCGGCGGTCACGTCACGGAAGTACGTGCAGCGGGTGCGCTGCATGATGTTGCCGCCGATGGTGGCCATGTTCCGCAGCTGGGCCGAGGCGCCCCGCAGCGCCTGGGCGGCCACCGGGTAGAGGGAGTTCAGCTTGGGGTCGGCGGTGGCCACGGCCATCGGGACCAGGGCGCCGATGCGGATGCCCCCGCCCGCGGTGGCGGTGATCTCCCGCAGGGGCAGCGCGCTGATGTCGACCACCGTCTCGGGGGTCTCGACGGTCTCGCGCATCAGGTCGACCAGGGTGGTGCCGCCGGCGATGTAACGGCCGCCGCGCCTGCCGGCGTCCAGGGCTTCCCGGACGCTGTTCACGCGGGTGTAGGCGAAGGGATACACGGGCCGCTCCTTACTTCCGGGCGGCGGTCTGCTCGACCGCGCGCACGATCTTGACGTAGCAGCCACAGCGGCAGACGTTGCCGCTCATGTACTCCCGGATCTCCTCCGGCGAGTTGGTGTGGCCCTCCTGGATGCAGCCGACGCCGGACATGATCTGGCCCGGGGTGCAGTACCCGCACTGGAAGGCGTCCTCGTCGATGAACGCCTGCTGCAGCGGGTGCAGTTCGTCGCCCTTGGCCAGGCCCTCGATGGTGGTGACCTCGGCGCCCTCCAGCCGCACGGCCAGCGTCAGGCAGGAGTTGACCCGCTGTCCGTCGACCAGCACCGTGCACGCTCCGCAGGCCCCGGCGTTGCAGCCCTTCTTGGAGCCGGTCAGGTCGAGGTGCTCGCGCAGCAGGTCCAGCAGCGACGTGCGGTTGTCCACCGTCACGGTCCGGCGGGTGCCGTTGACGGTCAGGGAGACCCGGCTGGAGGGCGCCGCCCCCGCGGCGGAAGCCTCCTCCGAGCCGGCGAGGAACGTCCCTCCGGCCACCACGGCACCGCCCACCACGACACCAGTGGCGATGACGGTACGCCGGCTGGGCCCCGAGGAGGACTCACCCGATTCGGTCGAGGGTGGAACAGCGGATTCAGAGAGGTCAGCAGACATACGTACGCCTTCGCATCACGGACGGGACAGACGTGAACAACAGCGGGACAGCAGGCGCGGGATCAACGCCACCGCGGGGAAAGGGCGACCGCGCGCCTTGGCAGCGGCGGCTGGTCACGGCGGGAGTCTTGCATCACCGGCGACACTCGCGGCAGGGAGACTTTTATCCCCCCTTTGCCTTCTCGTGGTCTTCTCCATGGCAAGGAGGCGGTGAGCGAGCCGAATTCCTGCGGGCCTGATTCCTGAAGGCCTGATTCCTGAGGGCCTGATTCCTGCGGGCCTGAGTCTTGAGGGCATGACTCTTGAGGGAATGGCACATTTCGCGCGCCGCCGGGCAAGAGCCTGACTCTGCCAGTGGTAGGAACCGCGAACGTAGGCACATTCCCGCCCTGGGTGATTTCCCGGCGGCGAGGCAGGCTCGACACCGTGCCTGGTCGGAAGGCAGCCGGGCGCGAGAGCACTGCTAGGAGATCCCCCTCATGACCACCGTTGCTGCTTACGCCGCTCCCGCCGCCAAGGCTCCCCTGGAGCGCACCACCATCGAGCGGCGCGAGGTCGGTGAGTTCGACGTGCTGATCGACATCAAGTTCGCCGGTATCTGCCACTCCGACATCCACCAGGTCCAGGAGGGCTGGGGTACCGCCATCTTCCCGATGGTCCCCGGTCACGAGATCGCCGGTGTCGTCTCCGAGGTCGGCCCCGGTGTCACGAAGTACAAGGTCGGCGACCGGGTGGGCGTCGGCTGCTTCGTCGACTCCTGCCGCGAGTGCGACCACTGCAAGGCCGGCCTGGAGCAGTACTGCACCGGCGGCGGCATGATCCAGACGTACAACTACCTCGACAAGGACGGCCGGCCCACCTACGGCGGCTACTCCGAGAAGATCGTCGTCGACGAGAACTACGCCGTCCGCATCCCCGACGGCCTCCCCCTCGACGTGGCCGCCCCGCTGCTGTGCGCGGGCATCACCCTGTACTCCCCGCTCAAGCACTGGGGCGCGGGCCCCGGCAAGAAGGTCGCGATCGTCGGTCTGGGCGGCCTCGGCCACATGGGCGTCAAGATCGCCCACGCGCTGGGCGCCGAGGTCACCGTCCTCTCGCAGTCGCTGCGCAAGAAGGACGACGGCCTGAAGCTGGGCGCCGACCACTACTACGCCACCAGCGACCCGAAGACCTTCGAGGAGCTGGCCGGCACATTCGACCTCATCGTCTCCACGGTCTCGGCCCCGCTCGACTTCAGCGCGTACGTGAACCTGCTGAAGATCGAGGGTGCCCTGGTGAACGTGGGCGCCCCCGAGGAGCCCGTGTCCGTCAACGTCTTCCCGCTGATCATGGGCCGCAGGTCGATCGCCGGCTCCGCCATCGGCGGCATCGCCGAGACCCAGGAGATGCTGGACTTCTGCGCCGAGCACAGCTTCGGCGCCGAGATCGAGGTGATCGCCGCGTCCGAGATCAACGAGGCGTACGAGCGGGTGCTGGCGAGTGACGTCCGGTACCGGTTCGTGATCGACACCGCGACGATCTGACCCCGGATTCACTCCGTTCCCGAAAGGGGGGAGGAATTCTTCCCTGGGAGAATTCCTTCCCCCTCTCTTTCTCTACCCAGGCCGATCTCAAGATGCGCTAAATGCGCTTACGGGCCTATCTTGAGGGAAATCCAGGCGCCCGGAGTATCACACATCAAGCACACTTGCCGGGAAATCAGGAGCGCACCATGACCGAACTCGACATGGCCGAGCTGGCATTCAACGGATTCGTCGGGCAGTGGACGGAAGGCACGACCGACGGCCGGCGCGCGCCCCTGCTGCGCCGCCCCTCCGAACTGGGCCTGGCCTACGAGGACGTGACGTTCCCGTCGATGGACGGCGTGCCTCTCGAAGGCTGGTTCATCCCTGCCGACTCCGACCGGCTGATCACCCACAACCACTTCTCCCCCGGCAACCGCTACGGCTACCCCGGACACCTGCCCGGCTGGGACCGCTTCGGCGGCTTCGAGGTCAACTTCCTCCCCGCCTACAAGGCACTGCACGACGCCGGCTACAACGTCCTCGCCTACGACCTGCGCAACCACGGTATGAGCGGGTACGGCAACGGCGGCATCTGCACGATCGGCCTCACCGAGTACCGCGACGTCATCGGCGCCCTCCGCTACGCCGCGGCACGCCCCGACACCAAGAACATGAAGAAGGCCCTGCTGTCGGTGTGCCTGGGCGCCAACTCCACGGCCGTCGCCTGGGCCAAGCACCCCGAGGAGTTCGCCGAGATCCAGGCGCTGGTCATGCTCCAGCCGTTGGAGGGCCGTTCCATCGGCGAACAGTTCTCCAAGGCCCTCGGCTTCGAGGGCGGCTACGACCGGCTCGACCAGGCCGTGCTGGAGCGCACCGGCTTCCATCTGGCAGAGCAGTCGCCTGCGAAGTACGCCTCCGCCATCACCGTGCCCACGCTGGTGGCGCAGGAGCACGACGACGTCATGACCACCCCCGAAGCCGTGCAGGCCGTCCACGACGCCATCCCCGTCGAGGACAAGCAGATGCACTGGATCCACGGCAGCACCCGCCGCTTCGACGGCTACAACTACTTCAGCGAGCACCCCGAGGTCGCCGTCGACTGGTTCGACGCCCACGTCCGCTGACGAACAGCAAGCACCTGGCGTGAGCGGTGCTCGCGGAAAGCCGACCCGAGGACGACCCCGGGTCGGCTTTCCGTCTGTCGGGGCTCAGCGCCGCCGCAGACGCAGCACGGGGACCAGGTTCAGGAGCAGCCCGATCGCCGCGACGCCGGTGACCAGGTTCAGGCCGGGTCGGAAGGCGGTGAAGTCGCCGCCGTTGTCGCCGGCTTGGGCGATCACGGCGGTGAGTACGGCCAGGACGAGGGCGGCGCCGACCTGGCCCGAGGTCTGCACCAGGCCGGAGGCGAGGCCCTGTTCGGAGTCGTCGATGCCCTCGGTGGCCTGGGCCATGATGGCGCTGTAGCCGAACGCGAAGCCGCCGCCGAGGAGTAGCAGGGACGGAAGCATGGCGGTGACGTAGTCGGGTGAGGAGCCGGCCGTCGCCAGGAACCAGACGTAGCCGAGGGTCAGCGAGGTCATCGAGGCGATGATCAGCGGTGCCGTGCCGAAGCGGTTGACGAGTCGGCCGGTGAGGGGCGAGCCGACGGCGACGATCAGGCCGACCGGCAGCAGCGCGAAGGCCATGCGCAGGGGCGACCAGCCGAGCCCGTCCTGCAGGAACAGCGTCATCATGAACTGGAAGCTGAGGTAGGAGCCCATCAGCGCGACGATGCTGAGGTTGGCCCGGACCGTGGTGGCCTTGCGCAGGATGCCGAAGCGGACCAGCGGGTGCCGGACCCGCTGCTCGACCAGGACGAAGGCGAGCAGCAGCAGGGCGGCGACACCGAAGGCCGCAAGGGTTGCCGCGGACGTCCAGCCCGTCTGCGGGGCGGTGACCACGGCGTACACGGCGAGCAGCATGCCCGCGGTGAGGGTGACCGCTCCGGCCGGGTCCTGGCCGCCGTTCTCGGTGCGGCGGTCGCGCGGGATCAGGATAAGGCCGACGACCAGTGCGAGCAGGGCGAGCGGGACCGGCATCAGGAAGGTCCAGCGCCAGCCGATCCCGGTGAGCAGACCGCCCAGGATCAGGCCCGAGGAGTAGCCCAGGGCGCCGAAGAGACTGAAGACCGACAGCGCCCGGTTGCGCTGCGGGCCCTCCGGGAACGTCGTGGTGAGGATCGACAGGCCGGCGGGCGCGGTGAAGGCGGCGGCCACGCCCTTGACGAAGCGGGTGGCGATCAGCAGCGAGCCGTCGTCGACCAGACCGCCGAGCAGCGAGGCGGCGGCGAAGACGGCCAGCGCGACGAGGAAGACCCGCCGGCGTCCGAGCAGGTCGGCGGTGCGGCCGCCGAGGAGCATCAGTCCGCCGTAGCCGAGGACGTAGCCGTTGATGATCCACTGCAGTGAGCCGGTGGCCATGCCGAGGTCGTGGCCGATGGAGGGCAGGGCGACGCCGACCATGGAGACGTCGAGGCCGTCGAGGAACAGCACGAGGCACAGCACGGCGAGGACGGCCCAGAGGCGAGCGGTCCAGCGCGGTTCGGGCACGACCGAGGGCAGCGTCCCGGGGCGGGACTGGGTCAGGGACATGGGGAGGTGGATCTCTTTCCTGGCGGATGAGCAGGCAGGTCGGACGCCTCGGCGCTGAGGAACCGGTTCTGTCGCTGGGGAGAGGGCCGGACCGGGGGCGGGGACGCGCGGCGCGGTCGGCCTCGTGACGAGCGTGCCAGGAGAGCCGTACACGAAAAAGGGAGAGCCTCTTCCTAGGCGCGGGGCGCGTAGGAGGAAAGGCTCCCCCTTTGAAGGGAATACCTCGGCTTAAGGGAATACCTCGGCGACGAAGGGAATGCCTGGGCGACGGTCAGGCGGAGCTGTCGCTGGTCGAATGGCTCGGGTCCGCTGCCCAGGACGCCAGCATGCGCAGGCTGTCGTGGGTCGGGGTGCCGGATTCGGCGGTCCAGACGATGATCGCCAGGTCGGGGTCGGCGGCCCAGGTGACGGCGTTCCAGTCGAGGTGCAGGTCGCCGACGACGGGGTGGCGCAGGTGCTTGGTCCCGGTGTCCCGGACGGCCACGTGGTGGGAGCCCCACCACTGCCGGAACTGCTCGTCCCGGACCGAGAGTTCGCCCACCAGGGCGGCGAGCTGCGCGTCCCCGGGGTTGTTCGCGTTGTGCATCCGCATCTGGGCGATGGCCAGCCGGGTGACGCCCTCCCAGTCCGCGTACAGCTCGCGCATCCTGGGGTCGGTGATGAGCAGCCTGATGTAGTAGCGCTGCTTCTCGGGGATCTTCCCGAAGTCGGTGATCAGGGCGGCGCCCATGGCGTTCCAGGCGACGATCTCGGTCCGCGGACCGATCACGAAGGCGGGGGTGTGCGCCATGTCGTCGAGCATGCGCTGCAGCTGCGGCTGCGCCTTGAGGCGCGGCTGCCGGCGGGGCGGGCGGAATTCGTCCTTGGCCGCGAGCTCGTACATGTATGCGCGCTGGTCGTCGTCCAGGCGCAGCACCCGGGCCAGGGACTCCAGCACGGACGGCGACGGCTGGATACGGCCCTGTTCGAGGCGGGCGTAGTAGTCGGTGCTGATGGCCGCCAGTACGGCGACCTCCTCACGGCGCAGGCCCGCGACACGACGCGAGCCGCCGTCGGGCAGACCGACGGCGGCCGGGTCGAGCTCGGCGCGGCGTGCCTTGAGGAATTCCCCCAGATCGTGGCGGTGAGGATCGCGGTTCATGCCATCACCTTGGCATCGGAGAGCGGCGTTGTCAGGGGGAGAGATTTGTCCCTGGAAGTCCTCGGTCGCCTCGCCGATTCAGCGGACGCGGCTCCACTTCCCGTGGAGCTGGACGAACTCGCCTCCGATGACGGAGCTGGCCATGCAGGTGCCCTCGGTGTAGTCCTCGATGTGAGTGACGTGGTCGCCGGCGTCGGGCTCGGTCCAGCGGACGACGAACAGGCCGTCGCGGAGCTGGGTGGTGGTGTACTCCATCGTCTGCTTACGGCCCTTGATGGCGCCGCCGGTCACCTCGAAGCTGACCTGGGTCGCCGAGTCGAAGGTGATCTCCACCGTGAAGTGGCCGAGCGGGGTGTCGGGGCCGAGGTCCGCGAGCCAGGTCTGGCCGACGCTGGGGAGAGTCGCGTTGCTGTCCATCGGTACTACCTCTTTCTTTGAGCCTTTGAGCCTTTGAGCCTTCGAGCGGCGGTGCGGGGTGTCGTCAGCCGAGGGTCTTGACGACTTCCTGGGCGAGCGGGACGGCCGAGGCGGGGTTCTGGCCGGTGATGAGGTTGCGGTCCACCTCGAGGTGGGGGGCGAAGTTCGCCTCGCCCTTGCGGTAGTCCGCGCCCACGTCCGAGACGAGACGGTCCTCGAGCAGCCACTTCGCCCGGTCGGCGAGGCCGTTCTGGATCTCCTCGGAGTTGGACAGGCCGGTCAGGCGGTAGCCGGAGAACGGGGACTTGCCGTCGGCGTCCACGGTGGACAGCAGCGCGGCGGGGCCGTGACAGACCAGCGTCACGAGCTTGCCGGAGGCGAGCCAGTCGCTGAGCAGCTTGCCGGCCGCGGGGTCGTCGGACAGGTCCTCCATCGGGCCCCAGCCGCCGGGCACGAACACGGCGTCGTAGTCGTCGATGTTCACGTCCTCGATGCGGACGGGGTTCGCCAGTTCGGTGGCCTCGCGCAGGGCGGTCTTCATCTGCTCGGCGCCCTCCTCTCCGCCGTTGAAGTCCGGGGTGAGGCTGAGTGCGTCGGGGGTCGGCGGGACGCCGCCCGGGGTGGCCGCGGCGATCTCGTAGCCGGCCTGCTTGAAGACGCCGTACGGGCCGATGGCCTCCTCGGCCCAGAAGCCGGCCGGCTGCTCGAACCCGTCTGCCAGGGTCCAGTGATCGGCGGCGGTGATGAGGAAGAGGATCTTCGCCATGAAGTGCTCCCTGGGATGAGTGCGGGCGGTCAGCTGTTCGCGGCCTGCTGGACGACGTGGCTGTCGGCGGCCTGGATCAGGTGCGTGAGCTTGCCGTCGCCGACCGTCCACAGGTGGATGAAGCGGGCGTCCGACTCCTCGCCGGACTTGGACACGGCGTGGTAGTGGCCGCGGACGAAGACGTGCTCACCGGCGTCATAGAAGTCCTCGGCCACCGCGCCGAAGGAGGTGAAGCGCGGCGCGAGCCGGCCGAAGAAGTCGCCGCCGGCGCTGGCCCAGGTCTTGTAGATGCCGCCGTAGGGGAAGCCGGGGGTGATGTCCCAGACGATGTCGGGGTCGATGACCTCGGCGACCACGTCGGGGGCCATGCCGGAGTCGTAGAGACGGCGGACGAGGGCGAGGTTCGGGGAGTCGGACATGTCGTCCTCCTTGGAAGGCTGTTCTGCGGGGGGTGTGTCAGGCCGCGAGGGCGGCGCGGCCGGCGCGGAAGAACGCCGTCTGCTGCGCGACGCGGGCGCCGAGGCCCTCGGCGGTGGCGATGTCCGACTTGTGGACGGCCTCCGGGCCGGCGTCGGTCGGGGTCTGGGCACCTGCGCCGACGAAGTAGCCCAGACGGTTGATGTCGTCCTCGCTGCCCTGCGTGGAGGCCCAGCCCGGCTGGACGCCCAGGCTGACCCAGTGCATGCCGTGCTGGGCGGCCATGGTGAAGAAGTAGCCCAGGGTCGAGGACTTGTCGCCGTTCTTGGCACCGGAGTTGGTGAAACCGGCGGCGATCTTGTCGACCCAGCTCTGGGTGAACCAGCGCTTGCTGCTCGCCTCGGCGAAGGTGTGGAAGGCGGCGGAGGCGGTGCCCATGTAGGTGGGGGCACCGAAGATGATGGCGTCGGCGGCGTCCAGCTGCGCCCACTGCTCGTCGGTGATCGTGTCCACGGGGATGGAGATCACCTCGGCACCGGCTTCCGCGGCACCGCGCGCCACGGCCTCGGCTATGACGGCGGTGTGGCCGTAGCCGGAATGGAAAGCCACAGCGACCGTGGGGCGGGAGGTGGAGGACATGGGGGTATTGCTCCTCGAAAAGGATTGCGTGAATCGTGCTCTGGAAGCATGGCACGGAATTCAAATGCAAAGGTAGGAGGGATTCGTCCCTGGCTTTACTGTCCCTGGTTTTACGCCGGGGCCACCTGCCGGTTTTACGAATTCATGGCGCAGGTCGCCGCCCAGGAGGAGAGGAAGCGCAGCCCCTCGTACGTCCCTTGGTGCCTCAGGTGCGGGGCACCACAGGGCGACCTCCCCACCACTGGCGCCGCTGGTCATCGCACGGACGGAGTGGGGGCCATACGGCCCTGCTCCAGACGGTGTAATAGTCGGTGCTGATGGCGGCCGGCACGGCCCCCTCGTCCCGGCGCAGTCCGGCCACGCGGCGGCGCCGGTCGGTTTCGGGCAGCCCGACCGTACGGGGGCTGGGCTCGGCCCGACGGGCCTTCAGGAATTGACCCAGCTCCTTACGGTGCGCGCTGCTGCTCATACTGGCCAGTCTGCGCTGTCCGCCACTCGGCTGGGTAGGAAGATTCTATCCCTGGATACATCCCTCCGGGGGTGGAATTCTCCTCTGTACGGGCCCTGCGGGCGGCGGCAGAGTCAGAGACCGACAATTGTTTTTCACAAGCCGTCGGCGCTTCTGTACACCCTTTTGGCCTCCGTCGACGAATCCGGCACGTCCGGGTGACACCGCTGCCCGAGAAACGCATCAGGAGAAAAGTCATGCGCGCAACCGTGATCCACGCCCCCGGTGACATCCGGGTGGAGGACGCCCCCGAGCCCAAGATCCTCAAGTCGACGGACGCGATCATCCGCACGGTCGCCACCTGTGTGTGCGGCTCGGACCTGTGGCCGTACCGCGGCCTGGAGCCCATCGGTGATCCGCACCCGATGGGGCACGAGTACGTCGGGATCGTCGAGGAAGTCGGCAGCGAGGTCGGCAACGTCAAGCCGGGCCAGTTCGTGGTCGGCTCCTTCGCCACCTCCGACAACACCTGCGCCAACTGCAAGAAGGGCTGGCAGTCCTCCTGCCTGAACCGCGAGTTCATGGGCACCTGCCAGGCCGAGTACGTACGCATCCCCAACGCCCACGGCACCCTGGTCGCCACCGACGAGCACCCCTCCGGCGAGCTCGTGCCGAGCCTGCTGGCCGTGTCCGACGTGATGGGCACCGGCTGGTACGCGGCCCTCGCCGCCGAGGTCAAGCCCGGCTCGACGGCCGTCGTGGTCGGCGACGGAGCCGTCGGCCTGTGCGGTGTCATCGCCGCGAAGGAACTCGGCGCGGAGCGGATCATCGCCATGTCCCGGCACGAGTCCCGGCAGAAGCTCGCCCTGGAGTTCGGCGCCACCGACATCGTCAGCGAGCGTGGCGAGGAAGGCATCGCCCGCATCAAGGACCTCACCGGCGGCATCGGCGCCGACTCCGTCCTGGAGTGCGTCGGCACCTCCCAGTCCATGAGCCAGGCCCTGCACTCCGCCCGCCCGGGCGGCAACGTCGGCTTCGTCGGCGTCCCGCACGAGGTGGCCGTCGACGGCCAGGAACTGTTCTTCTCCCAGGTCGGCCTGCGCGGCGGCCCGGCTCCCGTGCGCCGCTACCTGCCGGACCTGATCGACCGCGTGCTGTCGGGCCACATCAACCCGGGCAAGGTCTTCGACCTCACCCTGCCGCTGGAGCAGGTCGCCGAGGGCTACAAGGCGATGGACGAACGCCGCGCCATCAAGGCCCTCCTCACGCCCTGACCCGGTCTACCCGATCGCCTCGTGGGCGTGAGCTGCGCCGGCCGCGCTCACGCCCACGAGGGCACACCCCGCCGCACGGTCGTGAAGGAGGCAAGCCCGTGACTGCCTGGACGAACGACGAACTGACCCGGATCGAGCACGCCGAGGAACTGCAGATGGCCCCCTCGCGCAGCGACGGAACACCGCGCACACCCGTGCCGATCTGGGTCGTCCGCGACGGCGACGACCTCTACGTCCGCTCCTTCCGCGGCAGCGCCGGCGCCTGGTACCGGGCGGCCCGGGCCAGCCACGACGGCCGTATCCGCTCCGGCGGCGTCGACAAGGACGTCACCCTCGTCGAGGTCACCGACCCCGGCGTCAACGACCGTATCGACACCGCCTACCGCACCAAGTACGGCCGCTACGGCGCGAGTTACGTCGATCCCATGGTGGCCTCGCGGGACACGACCCTGAAGCTCGTACCGCGCTGAACAGCAGCTCTTTCACCCCTCCAGGAGAAGCACCTTGCTCGGTCTCGAACTCGTCGTGGTCCTGGGCGTGGCCGTGCTGGTGGGCAACGCCGTGGGACAGCGCCTCGGCATCGCGCCGCCCGTCGTCCTGCTCGTGACGGGTGTGCTGCTGGGGTTCATCCCGGCCGTACGGAACGCGCAACTGCCTCCGGAAGTCGTGCTGTTGCTGTTCCTCCCGGTGCTGCTGTACTGGGAGAGCCTGACCACCTCTCTCCGGGAGATCCGCACCAACCTGCGCGGCATCCTGCAGCTGAGCACCGTACTCGTCATCCTCACGGCCTGGGCCGTCGCAGCGGCGGGGCACGCCCTCGGGCTGCCATGGGGGCCGGCGTGGGTGCTCGGCGCGGCCATGGCCCCCACGGACGCGACGGCGGTCGGCGTCCTCGCCCGCGCCCTGCCACGCCGTCAGGTCACCATCCTGCGTGCGGAGAGCCTGGTCAACGACGGCACGGCCCTCGTCGTCTACGGTCTCGCCGTCGGCATCACGGTCGGCGGGGAACACCTGAGCATCCCGCACGTCGGCGGGCTGTTCCTGCTCGCCTACGGCGGCGGAGCCCTGGTCGGGGTGGCGGTCGCGTGGGTCAACATGAACCTGCGGCGCCGCCTGACCGATCCCCTGCTGGGCAACCTCGTCATGATCCTGGCGCCCTTCACCGCGTATCTGCTGGCCGAACTGGTCGAGGCGTCCGGCGTCCTCGCGGTGGTCGTCAGCGGCCTGATCATGTCCCAGGTCGCCCCGCGCATCATCCAGGCCGAACACCGCACGCAGGCACTGGCGTTCTGGCCGCTCGCCACCTTCATCATCAACGGGGCGCTGTTCGTCCTGGTCGGGGTGGAACTGCAGTACGCGGTCCGCGACCTGGGCCGCGCCGATCGCCAGGAGGCGCTCATCGCGGTCGGTGTCATCTGCGTGGTGTTGGTCGCCGTGCGCTTCGCGTTCCTGTACGCCTCCACCTATCTGGTGCGCGCCCTCGACCGCCGACCCCAGCAACGCATGCTCCGCGTCGGTCACCGGACCCGTGTCGTCAACGGGCTGGCCGGCTTCCGGGGCGCGGTCTCGCTCGCGATGGTGCTCTCGGTGCCGCAGACACTCGACTCGGGCGAGCCGTTCCCCGACCGTAGCTTCATCGTCTTCGTCACCTCCGGCGTCATCCTCGTGACGCTGGTGGTGCAGGGACTGCTGCTGCCGGTGGCGGTGCGCTGGGCGAAGCTGCCGCCCGACACGTCGGTCGACGAAGAACACGACCTCGCCGAGACCACCGCCATCGAAGAGGCGATCAAGGCGATGCCCCGACTCGCCGCCGACCTGCGGAGCGATCCGAAGATCGCCGAGTGGCTGCGGCAGGAGTACGAAGCGCACCTGGCGTCCGTCCGGGCCAGGAGCGCGGGCGCCCACGACGACCCGGCACTGCTCCAGCACCAGGACTACCTCGCACTGCGCCTGGCCCTCATCGCCAACAAACGGGCCACCGTCGTCCGGCTCCGCGACGAGCGCCGGATCGACGACACCGTACTGCGGCGCCTGCAGGCCGCCCTCGACAGCGAAGAGGTCCGCTTGTCGGGAGGCGCGGCGGTCGAATGACTCATCCCTGAGGAAGGACTTCCATGAAGGCCATAGGCATGAAGGCCATAGGACTGACTGAATTCGGCGGGCCCGACGTCCTGCGGGTCCTTGAGCTTCCGGTCCCCGAGGCCGGGCCGGGCGAGATCCGGATCCGGGTGCACGCGGCGACGGTCAACCCCGTCGACACGATGGTGCGCAGGGGAATCGCCTTCGTCTCCGACGCCGAGCCGCCCTATGTTCCCGGGATGGACGCGGCGGGCGTGGTCGAGCAGATCGGCGAGGGAGTCGACACCGATCTCGCCGTCGGTGACCACGTCATGGCCGTCGTGGTCGTCTCCGGGACGCGCGGAGCGTACGCCGAGCACCTGGTCGTGCCCGCCGAGTCGGTCGTCCGCGTCCCGGCGGGCGCGACCGACATCGAGGCCGCCACGCTCCCGATGAACGGGCTGACGGCCCACATGGCCCTGGACCTGCTGGAACTTCCCGCGGGCGCCACCGTGGCGGTCACCGGAGCGGCCGGCGCGGTCGGCGGCTACGCCGTCCAGCTGGCCAAAGCGGACGGGCTGCGGGTGATCGCCGACGCTCGTTCGTGCCCTCGCCGACGATCATCAGCGGGGCGTCACGGAAGTAGCGTTCGACGTCGAACTCGGTGGAGTAGCCGTAACCGCCGTGGATGCGCACGGCGTTGAGGGCGAGGTCGCCGTGGTGCCGCGTACGGGGGCGGTCTGGCGCACGATCGCCCAGTCGAGTTGTTGAAGTGGCGGACGTACCCGGGGAAGTTGGTCTCGAGGGGCGGTCCTCCACCCCGGGTGCACTGCCGGCGCCCCCTGAGGCGGGCGCCGGCAGCCGGCCGAATCAACTGGTCCGCTGGTCAGCTGGTCAGACGGAAGGTGGCGTCGCCGCGCCCCGTCGCGGTGGTGATCGTTTCGAGCTTCAGCTGGAAGGCGTAGTGGCGGATGTAGCGGTCGGGGTGGTTGTACGACTGGAACGAGGACCAGGAGGAGTCGGCGAGGCCGGCGACCTGGCGGAACGTGGCGTCCTCGGCGAAGGCGGTGGTGCCGTCGTTGTGGACCAGCTGGAAGTCGGCGCCGTCGTGCCGCAGGTAGTGGCCGGGGAAGTTCACCGACTCGAAGGAGACGGTGCCGGAGCCGGCCAGACCGGGCCGCGGCCGGAACTGGGCGTCCGCGTTGGTGACGTTCTGGTCGATGCGCACGTCGAAGTTGGCGTGCCGCACGTAGCGGTCCTGGAAGTTGAAGGACTGCAGCCGCTTGCCGGGGACGTTGGCCCAGCGCGCCTTGATCCGGGTGTCCTCGGCGGCCGTCAGGTTCAGGATCGAACCGTGGCGCTTCTTGGTGCCGCCCAGGGAGTAGCTGCCCGACGCCGGGAGCTTGAAGGCGCCGGGGGCGGACGGGTTGGTCGTCAGGACCGGCATGTAGCCCTTTCCGGCCGCGTACTGGTCGAGGTACAGGGTCCACTCGTTGCGGTCCCTGAACTTCATCCACATCGGGCCCTCGACCTGCGAGCCGGTGAGACCGATGCCGGAGAGGTTGCCGAGGTTGGTCCAGGTGCCGAGGATCGAGTTGCTGCCCTCGATCGTGATCTGGCCGTCACCGGAGGCCCGCACATAGCGGAAGTTGCCGACACCGGACGGCACCTCGACGATCTGGGTGTCGATGATCTCCTGGGTGCCGGGACGGTCGATGTAGACCTGCGGGGCGCTGATCGTGCGGAAGTCGGTCGTGCGGGCGTAGTAGATGCGGTGCTTCTGTACGCCGTTGAGGCTCCCGTTCGTCGCCCAGTACAGGACGTAGCTGTTGGTGGCCGAGTCCCAGATCGCCTCAGGCGCCCACGCGTTGCGCCCCTCGGGGATCGCGCCGGCCACGTTCAGCAGCCACGGCTTGGACCAGGTGACCAGGTCCGTCGACTCCCACACCACGAAGCTGCGGCTGCCGTTGTTGATGGCGTCGCTCCAGGACTGGCCGCAGCCGATGCACAGGTCGGTCGCGATGATCCAGTACTTGCTGCCGTCGGGTGAGCGCACCAGTGCGGGGTCGCGCACACCACGCGTGCCCACCGTGGAGCGCAGGGTCATCCCCCCGCCGTTGAGATCGGTCCAGTTCAGACCGTCCGCGCTGTACGAGAAGTACATCTGCTGGCCGGTCGCCCCCTCTCCGATGAAGTGCGTCATCAGATAGCCGGGGTCGGCTGCGGCCGCCCGCTGAGGCGTGGTCAGGACCTGGGAGGTGAAGAGCAGACAGGCGGCGATCACCGTCGCCGCCAGCCGGGCGAGAAGCCTGGCCATGTGTGTCTCCTGTCTTTCTGCGGGTGCCACGATCGGGTGAAAGTGGAGTCGAGGGAGAAGCGCGGAGCCCGGTCTCCGTGCCGGTGGGGGGACGTGACTTGCAGCCTGCTCCGTGCGACGCGGAACGTCGCGATCTGCCGGACAATGGCCGAGGAGCCGCGCTTTCCGCCTGAGCGTGGCAGCGACCGGAGACCCCGCGGTGGCGGGCCGTGCGGCGAAGGCGGCGAAGGCGGCGAAGAGGGCCAGCAGAGCTGTCCCAGGCGTGAGCCAGTCACGGGTGCGGAACACGGGCTGTCCCCTTTGACGGCCATGGTTCGAGAAATCGAACACTGTTCGCAAGTTCGACCAGAAGATAGAATTCCGCCGAGAGCACGTCAATGGGCCGGACCAGAGTGATCCCAAATCCCTGCGGCGCACGAAGCACCACAACCCCTTGCAGGGAGGGCCGGCCCGGCCGGCAACCGGCGATGCGATCGGCGTGCGATCGGCCGGGGTGGGTTCGCCGACAGAACGCGAGACAACTGGCTGTACGCCGCCCAACTCGACCAGGCGGCGGCGATCGACGGCTGCGGTCCGTACCGCGCCTTCTGGCCCGTGATCATGCCGCTACTGAAACCGGCGATCGCCACGACGACGATCTTCTTCGCCGACTGTCCACTGCCCGGCGTCCTCCTGCTGCTCGCCTCACCCGCCCGTGATCACCGCCTTCCCGGCGCTGGTCGCGGGGTGTGCGGTGCTGCGAGAACAGGCTTACGACGGCGAGGGAGTGACGCCCCCTCACTTGCTGCGAAGGTTGCGCACGGTGTTGAGCTCGGGGCCCGCCGTGTGGGCCGTACCCACCGGGGTGGCGCTGCCGTGTCTGGGCGCCCCGGCCCTGGGCTTGGGCGGTGGAGTGGGCCGATGACCTCGCGGCCCGTCTCCTGGAAGAGGCCGATGATCCGGACATCGGCTGACCACGTCCGGATGAGTCACATCTTCAATCGATCAGCGCAAGAACCAAGAAATGAGTAGGTAGCAAAGCAGCAGGTCGCGGGCCTGTCCCGCGTCAACCACACCGGGCAGGCCCGGGGGGGGAGAGAGATCAGTCTGCGGGCAGGCTGCGACCCCATCGGCACGGTGATCAGTTGGAGCCGACCCCTGGTGTGTCCCTCTACGCCGGCCCCCATGTCCTCGGGCGTCGGGAAGCCAGCGTGAACAGGTCAGCGCGCAGTGCGCCGCCGGATACCCGTACGCCGGATCCAGCGGTCAGCCGGCCTGCCGGAGGCGCTCCGCTTCGCCCGCCGGGTGAGGACAGACCTCGGCGCCGGCCTGGCGGAGCGAGTGCGCGCGTTCGTCGTCCTGCCGTACGAACGCCCGTACCGGGTGCCCTTGTTCAAGCAGGATGTCGACCATCGTCCGGCTCACACCACCGATCTCGCCGGCGACACCGCCTGCGCGTCAGCCGGCCAGCCGGTTCATCTTGCGGATCTGGCTGTCGAAGACCCCGGCGGGAGCGAGACGACGCAGTACGCGTGCGCGTCCGGCCAGGGGGCCTGCGGTGTAGCGCGGCTTCGGCTTCGGGTCGGTCGCTGCCGTGACGATCGCCTGGGCGACGACGGCGGGGGCGTCGCCGTTCCTGACGGCCTCCGCCATGACGCGGTCGACGGTATGCCGCTGCTTCGCGTACGCGTGCAGGGGCGTGTCGGGCTTCGCGCTGTTGGCCTCGAACCCGGTCCTGGTGTAGGCGGGTTGGACGATGAGCGCCCGGACGCCGTGGTCACGGATCTCGTGGTCCAGGGACTCGGTGTAGCCCTCGATCGCGTGCTTGGAGGCGGCGTAGGCGGCCATGTAGGGCTGGGGCAGGAACCCGAGCACGGACGAGATGTTGATGATGCGTCCGCGTCGCTGGGCGCGCATGTGCGGCAGGACCTCGTTCACCATGCGCATGACCCCGAAGACGTTGGTGTCGAAGACGCCCTGGGCCTCCGCGATGGAGGTCTCCTCGGCCGCACCCATCGAGCCGACGCCGGCGTTGTTGACCAGGACGTCGATCCGCCCGAACCGCTCGCTCACCTCCTGGACCGCCGCGGCGGCCGAGGCGTCGCTGGCGACGTCGAGGCCGAGGAACGTCACGCCGTCGAGCGGGGTGACGCGTGAGGTGTCGCGGCTGGTGCCTACCACGGTGAATCCGGCTGCGACCAGGGCGAGCGCGGTTTCCTTCCCGATGCCGGATGACGCACCCGTCACGAGTGCCACCGGCCGATCTGTCGCCATCATGGACTCCCTCACTCATTAGAAACCGATCGGTTTCCACTACAGTAAACCGATCGGTTTCAGCATGCAAGCTCGAGCAGGAAGCGTGACGGCGTGGACAGGACGAGTGCACAGAAGAGGCGTGAGAGCGTCATTCGCGCGGCGATCGCCGAGTTCGCGCGTACGGGCTACCACGGCACCTCCACCGCGGCGATCGCCAAGCGGGTCGGCGTCACGCAGCCGTATCTCTTCCGGCTCTTCCCGGACAAGAAGGCGATCTTCGTCGCCGCTTTGATGCGGAGCATGGACGACACCCGCCTGGCTTTCGAGAGGGCGGCCGACGGGATGAAGGACGGCGAGCAGGCCCTGCGGGCCATGACGGGCGCTTACGCGCATCTGATGTCGACGCGCCCCGAAACGCTCCTGATGCAGATGCAGGGATACGCCGCCGTGGCGGCCGCCGAGGCGCAAGGTGATGACCTGATCGGCGAGGTCGTCCGGGCCGGCTGGATGAGGATCTGGGAAACCGTGCACCTGTCGCTGGGCGCCGATGCCGACGAGACGGCAAGCTTCTTCGCGTGCGGCATGCTCGGCAACACGCTTACGGCTATCGGGCTTCCCGCGAGTGCCGGGCGGTGAGGATTGTTCTGGACGGGCGACGCGTCAGCGCACGCCTGCCGCGTCGAGCAGAGTGGTCACCGTGGGTGCGATGAGCCCGGTCAGGCTGTCGGCCTGGATTCCCGCGCGGGCACTGGCGCCGTCGAAGACCAGGCTGAGCTGCCGGGCCAGCAGATCGGGATCGCTCGCCCCGCCCCGTTCGGCCTCGGCGCGGAAGAAGGCGGTCAGGTTCGCCTTGACCTGACGGGCGACCCGGCTCGCGGGGTGACTCTGGTCCTTGAGTTCGATCTGCACGGCCAGGTACGGGCAGCCGTGGAACTCGGGCGCGCTTGCCTGTGACTCCACCTGCTCGAAGACGTGCAGGATCCGCTCGCGGGGTGAACGGTCATCCTCCGCCGCCGGCAGGAGCGTGGCCACGTAGGCGGACGTACGCTGCTCCAGGCTCGCCGCCAGCAGTTCGTCCTTGCTCTCGAACAGTTGGTACATGGAGCGCTTCGACACCCCCGCCGCCTTGCACAGCGCTTCGACGCCGATACCGACGCCGTCCCGGTAGGTGAGCGTGGCCGCCGCCTCCAGCAACCGCTCCCTGGAACTCAGCTTCACTTCGGTGGTCATACCGAGAGGTTAACCCGAAGCGGACGAAACTAAAACCGATCGGTTTTCAGGGGTTCCGGGCAGCGACGAGTAATGGCCCCGTCCTGGGTGACCTGCCGCTACGCCGGGACTGCGGTCTTGCCGGGCGTCGTCTCCGCCGCGATGCGGTGCAGCCCCTTGCGGTCGTACCACCCCAGTACGCCGAAGCCGAACAGGCCGGCTGCCGCGAGTCCGGCCGCCATCATCACCCAGCCCCGCGTCAGACCCGCGTCGCCCTGGGCGTCGTAGTAGAGGATCGACCTGATGCCGCCCGTGATCTGCCGCAGCGGCTCGAACTCCGCGAGGAAGCGGTAGAAGCCGGGCAGTGCCTCGATGGGGGTGGTGGCGCCGGCCGTGGGTACCGCCATCCCGATGAAGACCAGCGTGACCACCAGCATGCCTGGCGTGCCGAAGACCGCGAGGAGGGTGAGCGCGCCGACCCCGGTGACGGCGATGGCGCACACCGAGTACAGCCACAGCAGGGGCAGGTGGGCGGCGTCCATGCCCATGATGCCGACCGCGCCGGCCATGACCAGGGTGCCCATCAGCAGGGACAGACCGGTCATGAGGGTGCCGCTGATGGCGAGGGTCTGCACCCGGGTCGCCCGGATCAGCGGGCGGTGCAGGCGCAGCGGCCCCATGTCGTTGTGGGTGTAGCCGAGGGCGTGGTCGACCTGGCCGCTGATGACGTTGGCGGAGAGCATGCCGACGACCACGAGCGTGAGTGCGTAGTAGAACGCCGTCAGGCCCAGGCCGCTGTGTGAGCCGAGGGGATGGCCGTCCTCGACCGTGACGGCGGCCGGGTCGGCGAGCAGGACGCGTGCCGCTGCGGGCAGCTTCGCCTGCGCGGTCCCGATCCGGGCGGTCAGCTCCTTGCCCAGCTGGAGCGAGGCGTTCTCGGCTGCCCGGGTCGTCGCCGTCCGGGCCAGGCCGGAGCCGATGCTGCCGGCGGACTGGTTGGTCAGCACCGTCAGTGCCGGGCGGGCCGGGGTTGCGGTGGGTTCGGTGGCGGTCAGTGCGGTGGCGGAGGCGGTGAAGTCGGCGGGGACGACGAGCGCGCCGAACAGCTTGCCCTTGCCGAGTTCCTCCTTCATCTCCTTCTCGTCCATCACCTTCCAGTCGATCCTGTCCCCGCTCGCGGTCGACTTCTTGATCGACTCTGTGATCCGGGCCCCGAGGTCGACCTGCTTGCCGCCGACGGCGGCTCCCTTGTCGGCGTCGACCAGCCCGACGGGCAGCTTGGTCAGGTGGTCGGCAGGATCGATGTTCGCGCCGACGTAGAACACGGCGAACAACAGCGCGAGTACGCCCGTGATGACGCCGTTGGCCATCCACAGCGGCTTGGCACGCAGGACACGGAAGGGGGGAATGCCAGTCATGACGTACGTGTCTCTCGGTCAGGGGACGTGGAGCGTTTCGCCGGGGACTGCCAGCCGCCGGTGACTTCCTTGACGGGCTTGTGGGGGAAGCGGCGCCGGGCGTACTCCTGTGCGTGGGAGCCCGGTAGGACGTACAGGGTTTCCTTCTTGTCCTGGAGCGGTCGCAGCACGGTGTCCATGAACGTCTTGCGGTCGTCCAGGTACGGGCCCAGGACGTCCTCGCCGGCGGGGCAGACGGCCAGGCAGTAGCCGGACTTGTAGCCGGGAGGTGAGCTCAGGCTCTGCCACATGGAGGCGCTCTCGGAGTCGGTGACGCGGGAGCGGTAGTCGGCGGCGTCCTCGCTGTCGGCCACCGTCTGCGCCCAGTCGGTGAACCCGCTCATGAACTCGCGGTAGTTGTGCGACGTGCAGGCCAGCGCGTCGAAGGCGCCGTCCTTGGCGATGGCGCCGACCGGGCAGGCGGCGACGCACAACTTGCAGTCGATGCAGGGGTTGTAGTCCAGCGCCTGCCCGTACGCGCTGACCTCCGCGTCCACCAGGACGGTGACCAGCAGAACGAAGCTGCCGAACTTCGGGTGGATGACGTTGCGGTGCAGGCCCATCACGCCGAGCCCGGCGGCCACCGCGACCGTCTTGTGCGCCACGACCCAGATCCGCTCGCTGGGGAAGCGGTCCATTTCCTGGGGGAAGCCGACGGAGGGATTGAGGGCGCGGTAGCCGGCGTCCTGGAGTGCCTGGGTGACCGTGCGGGCGGCGTGGTTGGCCTGTTCGTCGGTCTGGTGGAACTCCTGGTTGGCCACGCTGCGGGCGGGGGAGCGGCAGTTGTCACGGTTCATCCGAACCGCCATCGCGATCAGGGTGCGGGTGCCGGGCAGCGCGGACTGTACGTACTCACGCTCGTCAACCAGGTCCGGGTGGTCCAGACCGACCGCGGCCGCGTCGTCCGCACCGGCCGCCAGACACAACTCGCGCAGCCAGTCCGCGTCGATCACTGCCGGCGGGTTCACCGCGTCATCTGCTCTGCGCCGGGCGAGTACGGCCTGTACCGAGGGGTGGGCGGCCAGCTTCGCCGGAAGCCTGGGGGCCGGGGTCGCCCGTTGCCCCTCGGCGTCGCGCGCGGCAGTCATCCGTACTCCTGGGGATTCGGGCTCGAGGCTCGCCTTCACGGCGAGAAACCGAACAGTTTCACCACCGTAAACCGATCGGTTTCTCGACGCAAGCCCAAGCGGCGAGGCTCCCTTCGGCCTGTCGATCACGTTCCTCGCGGATGTTGGCGTCGATCGCCAGGCGATCAGAGCCCCACCCCGCGAGTTCGTCCGGGCCGGCTGCACGGTGGGAGCGATGAGCCCCGTCGGCGTGTCGGCCTTGATTCCCGCACGGGCGCTGGCGCCGTCGAAGACCAGGATCAGCTGCCGGGCCAGCAGATTCGGGCCGCTCGCCCCGCCCTGTTCGGCCTCGGCGCGGAAGAAGGCCGTCAAGTTCTCCTTGACCCGGTGGGCCACCCGGCTCGCAGGGTGGCTCTGGTCTTTGAGCTCGATCTGCACGGCCAGGTACCGGCACCCCTGGAAGTCGGGCGCACCCGCCTGTGACGCCAACTGGTCGAAGACGTGCATGATCCGCTCGCCGGATGAACGGTTGTCGTCAGCCTCAGGCAGGAGAGTCGCGACGCAGGCGGAGGCGCGTTCCTCCAGGCTCACCGCCCACAGTTCGCCTTTGCTCTCGAACAGCTGGTACATGGAGCGCTTCGACACTCCCGCCGCCTTACACAGCGCGTCGAGGTTGATGGCGTGGTCACGGTTATCGGCGCCCATCTCGATGGCGTGTCGTATCCGACGCCGTACGCGCCGGAGCCGAAACCGTCATTCAGCAGCTGCGCGACCTCGGCGTCTCCCGCCTGGTGCTCCTCACCGGCGACGCCCCCGAGACCGCACAGGTCGTCGCCGACGCACTCGGCATCACCGAGGTCCACGCGCACGCCCTGCCGGAAGCCAAACTCCAGCTGATCCGGGACCTGCAGGCCGAGGGCCACACCGTGGGCAAGGTCGGCGACGGCACCAACGACGCCCCCGCCCTCGCCCTGGCCGACGTCGGCATCACCATGGGCGAACACTCCTCGCACGTGGCGCTGGAGACCGCCGACATCGCGCTGGCCGGCAACGACCTGCGCCAGGTCGCCGCCGTCGTCGAACTCAGCCGCCACACCCTGCGCGTCGTACGCCAGAACTACGGCCTCGCCATCGGAGTCAACCTGCTCGGCCTGGTGGCGGGCGCCGGCGGATCCATGAACCCCGTCCTGGCCGCCCTCCTCCACAACACCAGCAGCATCGCCGTCGTCGGCAACTCGGCCCGCCTGGTCAACCACACCCCGCACCTGCCACGGGTGGGTGACGAGGTGGTCAGGCGCGCGCCATTGGAGGAACGCCGAGTGCACTGACGCCTGTACTTCTGCGAGTTGGAGGACATCTGATCCAGGTAGAGAACGTCGCCGGCCTCGGTGTCCAGGGGGTCGTCGACGGGCACGCCGTCCTCGTCGGCTGCGAGAAGCTCCTCGCAGAGTGGGTCATCGGACTGCCTCACGAGCTGGCCGAGGCAAAGGCCGCCGCGAAGGCCGAGGGACGTACAGCAATCGCCGTCGCCTGGGACGGCGAGGCAGACGGCGTCCTCACCGTCGCCGATGCCGACGCCATCAAGGACACCAGCGCGGAGGCCGTGGCCGAACTGCGCCGGCTGAGCCTGAAGCCCGTCCTGCTCACCGGCGACAACCAGCTCGTCGCCGAGTCGGTCGCCAAGGCCGTCGGCATCGACGAGGTCATCGCCGAAGTCCTGCCGCAGGACAAGGTCGACGTGGTCAAGCGACTCCAGAGCGAGGGCCGTACGGTCGCCATGGTCGGCGACGGCGTCAACGACGCGGCCGCCCTCGCCACCGCCGACCTGGGCCTGGCCATGGGCACCGGCACCGACGCGGCGATCGAAGCGGGCGACCTCACCCTCGTCCGCGGCGACCTGCGAGGCGCGGCGGACGCCATCCGCCTCTCCCGCAAGACCCTGGCGACCATCAAGGGCAACCTCTTTTGGGCCTTCGGCTACAACATCGCAGCCCTGCCGCTCGCCGCCGCCGGCATGCTCAACCCGATGATCGCCGGTGCCGCCATGGCCTTCTCGTCGGTCTTCGTCGTCACCAATAGCCTGCGTCTTCGATCCTTCAAGCAGGCCCGCCCCAAGCACTGGGGCCACCGGCCGGGGCAGGCAGGTCGGGGTCTGACTGATGGGCTGTCGAACTGTCGTAAGGCGATGTCATGGCCGGCAGTCCGCCAGATCCGTAAAGACTCTGGCTGGCCGTCGACACATGCCGACAGAGCGGACAGATCAGAGGCTCCCGCAGATAAGAGGGGGATTCTGACCGTGAACACACCCAGGAAAGGCGCTCTGCGGCGGACAGCGGGGCACCCGGTGTCGAGGACGACGGCCGCCGCGCTGCTCCAGGCACTGGCCGCCCATCTCGGACAGCAGAGGGGGCGCGGGCTCATCGTGCCGGGGCCGCGTGCACGCGCGAGCGCTCCACGGGCCCACCACGCGCAGCCGTGATCCGACCAACGCCGGGTCGGCCTGCGTATCCCTCTGCGGCAGGTACGGCACCCCTTGGGTACTGTCGGAAAACGGATCCACCACAACCGAATGGGACGGGACCGGAGTGAAGACGAGTCGGTACGTACGCGCAGGAGGCGCCCTCGGGCACCTGCTGCTCGTCGTCGTACTCGCCCTCGGCGTCTTCACGATGCACACCCTGGGCCACCCCGACACCGCGCACGACTCCGCCATGAGCACCGCGTCGCACGCCACGACGACGGACGCGGCCGCCTCGGCCCACACTCCCGTGAGCGCACCCGCGGACACCGAAGCGGGCATGGGCAGTCACACGACGGATCGGGCGGATCCGTCCACCCACGCGCCCACCATGGCCATGGACATGTTCTCCCTGTGCCTGGCGGTGCTGTTCGGTGCGTGGCTGCTCGCCGCCCTCCTCCGCTCGGCGTTCGCCCGACACGAGGAATGGCTCGCGGAGCTTCTCTCGCAGATCGCCGCCGTAGCGCGGCCCAATCCCCCGCCACGCAGACCCGATCTCACCCGTTTGTCAGTCCTGCGGCTGTAGGCCGAACCGTTCTCGCGGACGCGCACGACGCGCGATCCCGCGACTTCGCGTACGCCAAAACAGCCCCCAGAACCGACACACGAGGTGATTCACCATGACTTCCTTCACGCGTGCCCTGCGCCGTAAGCCTGCCCGCCGCGTAGTCGCCGTGGGCGCGGTCGCCGCCGGCGCTCTGTTCCTCGCCGCCTGCGGTGGCGACGGCGACGACATGAGCGGCATGGACCACGGCAGCGGTAATAGCTCGGCGTCGGCGACCGCCGAGGCCGGGTCCACGAGCTTCAACGACGCGGACGTCACGTTCGCGCAGATGATGATCCCGCACCATGAGCAGGCCCTGGAGATGGCCCAGCTGGCCGACGGCCGCGCCTCCGACGCGGAGGTCAAGGACATCGCCGGGAAGATCGAGAAGGCCCAGGACCCCGAGATCAAGACGATGAAGGGCTGGCTGGAGTCCTGGAAGAAGCCGACCGCGGTGGAGGCCATGCCCGGCATGGACCACGGCAGCGGCGACGGCATGATGTCGGACGCGGACATGGAGCACCTCAAGGGCATGAAGGGCGCCGAGTTCGACAAGATGTTCGCGGAGATGATGATCGACCACCACGACGGTGCGATCGCCATGGCCAAGGACGAGCAGAAGAACGGCGAGAACGCCGACGCCGTGCAGATGGCCGGCGACATCGTCGAGGGCCAGTCCGCCGAGGTCAAGCAGCTGAACAGCATCCTCGACCGGCTCTGAGCCCCATCGACGCGGCCCACGTCCAGCCCGCGTCACACATCAGTTGTCCGGGCTCCGCCGCCCCCGTGCCGCGGAGGCCGGACAACCGCCGCCTCCCATCCGCACCCCCCGGGTGCGCCCGCACGCCTTCCTCCGAGGACCCATGAACCAGCGCCTTGCCGCCGCGGCAGCCACCGCGGCCGTTCTCACCCTTTCCCTGACCGCCTGCTCCGGCAGCGACGACGACACGGCCCTATCCGGATCCGGCGTCACCATGAGCCACATCCACGGACTCGGCCTGGACCCGTCCGACCAACACCTGTACGTCGCGACGCACGAGGGCGTCTACACCCCCGACGCCGACGGCCGACCGACGCTGGTGGGCGACAGCAGGGACGACTTCATGGGCTTCACCGTGGCCGGGGCCAAGACGTTCTTCGCGAGCGGACACCCCGCCGCAGGGGACAACGGCCCCAGCAACAAGGGGCTGATCAAGAGCACGGACGCCGGCAAGAACTGGAAGGCACTGTCCGGCGTATCCGACTTCCACGCCCTGGACTATGTGCACGACACCGTCTACGGATACGACGCCACCAACGGCCTGCTGCGCACCAGCAAGGACGGCAGCACCTGGCATGACGGCGCGACGCTCGATGCACTCGACATCACGGTCAGCCCCCAGGATCCCGGCCTCGTCCTCGCCACCACGGGCGAGGGAGTGGCCCGTAGCACCGATGGTGGCAAGACATTCACCGCAGGTAAGCAGCCCGTGATGGCCTTCCTCTCCTGGCCGGCCAAGGATGCCTTGTACGGAATCGACACCACCGGCGAACTGCACCTCAGCACCGACGGCGGAGGCACATGGAAGGCACTGGCCGCCGTGCCGGGGGGCCAACCCCAGGCACTCACCGCCGTCGACCCCAAGCGCATCCTGGCCGCAACGCAGAACGGCGTGTACGAGTCGAAGGACGGCGGCCGAACCTTCACCAAGCGCCTCGACGTCGAGGCGAGCTGCGGGCACTGAGCCGGCACCCGTCCAGGGGCCCCAGGCGATCGGGCATGGTCAGCGGCCCTTCGAGGCTCGGCCTCGACGGAGGGCGAACCCGCCCAGCAGCGCAACCTTCACCAGGACGACCGCCAGGAGGCCGCCGGCGGCCCACCCCGTCCACCGCCAGTTGGAGACTAGGACACTGCCGAGCCCCAGGTGCACAGCAAGGACGATCACGACGGCGGCCACGAGACCCGCCACCTTGAGGTGCCCACGGCGTCGCACCGCGCCCCCTGCCTGCACCTGGGGCACACCGGCGGCGGCTTCGCCAGTACCCGCGGGTGAACTGGTGGGTTGCCAGTTCACCCGGAGTCCGTCGCGCCGGCCGAACCTCTCTGCGTGCCCGCTGACAAGGTCCTGCAGTCGGCTCAGGTCGTCCTCTGCGGCTGCCTCGACACGCAGCACCAGAACTCCCGGCGTGGCCCGCAGGATGATCTGCCCCCAGGGGAGGGTGACCTGCCCTTCGGTGTCGGACCACTCGACCTGCGCCTGCTCGGCCACGGCCCGCATCTCACGGAGCGCCTGCCCATCACCACCTTGATGACCATGGAGTCTCTGGCCGAGGTGGCGGCCCTTGTTGGAGAAGTGCTTGCAGAGCTGGACGAGGTACCGGCTGGGCCGTTCGGTCTCGACACGGGCTTCGGCGGCTGGCATGGCGTTCCTGTTCTGTCGGCCTGCCGGGCCGACGTCTTTAGTGCGCGGGTTCAGTTCGTGGGGACGGCGGCACACCGGAGCCCGCCGCGCAGGGCAGGTGGTCAGGTACGAGTGAGGGCCACGAGCCACGCCCGGATGCCGTCCGGGTCGGTGGTGATCTCGATCGTGGACGGCTCGATGGAGTCCAACCTCCATCCATCGGCGAACGCGGCTTCGATCTCCGCCCGCGTCAGCTTGTGCACCGGCCCCCACTCGCCCTGCTGCCGGTCACTGAAGCCGAGCATGAAGTAGCGGCCACCCTGCGACACGACGGAACGCAGAGCATCGACGTAGGCGGCGCGGTCGTGGCCGTCGAAGATGTGGAAGAGCCCGCAGTCCAGCACCGTGTCGAACGACTCGCCCAGTTCGCCGAGCCGCCGGGCATCCTGCCGCAGGGACCACACCATGCCGCCTGGGGCCGGTCGATGTCCCAGGGCGGCCTGGTGACGTACAGGTCTTGCGGCCCGTGAAGGGCAGCGTTGTGGCGGGGAGGGAGGGTCGAGCCGGCCATGTCGCGCTCTCCCGTCTGTCCTGATCGTCCGGGTCCCCGGACGACTTCCAGCTTTATCGAGACACAGTGTCTCTGTCAATCCAGAGTGTCACAGCAGTGCCGGATCGTATGCTGGCACCGTGCCCAAGCTCTGGAACGAGACGATCGACGCGCACCGCGCCGCCGTGCGGGATGCGGTCCTGGAAGCCACCGCGGCGCTGGTCGCCGAATATGGGCTGACGTCGGTGACGATGTCGCGGATCGCCAAGGACTGCGGGATCGGCCGCGCGACGCTGTACAAGTACTTCCCGGACGTCGACTCGATCCTTCTGGCCTGGCACGAGCGGCAGATCGGCCACCATCTCGACCACCTGGCCGAGGTTCGGGACCGGACGGAAGGCGCCAAGGAGCGTCTGGAGGCGGTGCTGCGGGCGTTCGCCCTCATCTCGCAAGCCTCACGAAAGCACCACGACGGCGACCTCGCGGCGTTCCTGCACCGCGACCGCCAGGTCACCCAGGCGCAGCAAAGGCTCCACGCCATGGTCGAGGAACTGCTCGCCGAGGCCGTACAAGCCGGCGCCGTCCGCGATGACACCGCACCCGGCGAACTCGCGAGCTTCTGCCTGCACGCCCTCACCGCAGCCGGCGACCTGCCCGCCGGGCCGGCCGTGCACCGGCTCGTCACCGTCACCCTCACCGGGCTGCAACCCAGCGCCGTCGGCGCACCGGAAGACCCCCGACACACGGACGCCACCGCACATCCGGCGCACCCCCATGGGCCCCACTCCGCCCATGGTCCGGACCCGAACCGTTCGTAGGCGACGCCGTGACCGGGAGCCCTGCACGGGCCGGGCGTCAGTGGCTGTGTCCGTCGTCGCCGTGCCCAGCCTCCTCGGTCTCGGCGGGTGATGTGGTCCTTGCGGGCTCCTTGGGGACGGATGTCCCACTGCCGGTGTCGTGACCGTGGCCGGGATTCTCCGCGTCCGGCGTCTCCGTCTCCTCGGTGGTCTCCTCGCCATGGCTGTGCCCGCCACCGCCCGACTCGGCGGCCATCTGGTCGGCGATGCCGCGCAGGCCGACGAAGGCGAGGGCCGCGGTGATCAGGACCAGCACCCCCACCGGACCGACGATGCTGCGCCGGCGGGCGGGTTCGTGCCGCAGCACGTAGGCGACGAACGACAGGACCAGCCCGAAGGGAATGAGCATCGCGGCGCGTTCGGGAAAGTCCTCGAAGTGCTGCAGTCCACCGCTGAGCATGCCGACGCCGAACGACAGGGCGAGCGACGCGGCCACAATGCCCAGCACCCTGGTGGCCCCCGGACGCCGCTTCGTGAGGACGAACTCGTTGAGGACGGTGGCGAAAAGGAAGACCGCCGCACCGGCGACGGCGATGAGGGTGTAGCGGGCGGGATCCAGCGGATGATGCACGACGGCGCCGCTGATAAGCCCGGGGCCGACGAACGTGGCGGCGTAGCCGATGTAGTTGCCGAGCAGAGGTGTGCGCTTCGAGGCACGGCGGCGGCCCCGTCGCCGCGCCGCGCGACCCCCAGGGGAGGGACTCGGCTCTGTTCGGGGTCCGGCGGAGTCCCGCGCGGGGACGGTCTGCTGAGGAGCGGCGCCGTACGGCTCATCCGCGTGCGGTGCCCGTCTCGGCGCGGGTACGGCGGCGCGATGGGCCAGGTGATGCTGGGACAAGGAGAACGCCTTTCAGCGCGGGCCGGCCCGCGAGTGCGTGGCTCGGCCCGCCGGAGCGTGGACAGTGAAGGGGAAAGGGCGTGCCGGGCGCAGAAGGCGCGGCCCGCCGATGCGCGACGCGCTGGCGTGAGCGCGTCAGATCACCTTCGGCCTAGATCCGCAGAACCGACAGCTGTGCCAGTTCCAGGCCACCACCGGGCTCCCGAACCACACCGGCGGTGAACACGCCGAGGCCCATCGCACCGCTCGACACCGCCGTGCAGGGCGGCGGGGCCAGCCCCGCCCCCACAGGGATCAGCGCGAAGCAGTCGGCCGCGGTCGTCCCCTCGGCATGCGCACGGTGCTGCAGCTCCTGCTGCTCCACGTCCACGCTCACCTGGGCAACCGAGGGAGCGTGCGCAGCACCCGTTTGCTCCGCACCGACGGCATCCGCCTCGTGAGAGTGCGCGACCGCGGCGGGGGCCGACACACCGCCATGTGCTCCGGCGTGACTCAGGGTGTGCAGCACACCGACGCCGAGCAGCAGCAGAGTCAGCAGCACGAGACGCACGGCGACGCCGCTCGCCCTCATACCGCTACCCACAGACCCGCTCCTACCGCCTCGCCCGACGCCCATGCAGGCGCTGCTGGTTCTCCTTGGACGCCACAGCCTACCCACGGCGCCCCACGAGGCAATGCCGGCCCGGCCAACGCTCCGGCCCGCACTTCGAGCAGGGTGTCCTGTACTGGCGACCGACACCCCAGAAACCCCATGGGGGTATATTGAGCGCCCAAGCGAGCCCTCAGGAGACGCGGGCTCGGAGAGGACAAGTCCTGGCAGAGGCGGTGACGATGGCGACGGTTCACCTCAGCGACGTCCGCTGGACCCGCGGCGCCGTCGTCGCCCTGCTCGCAGTGCTGGTTGTCCTGGTGCACCACGAAACGGCAGCGATCACGCCCCCGGCGCGACACACCGCGCAGTCCACACACTCCGGGCACGCCCTGCCTGGCATGACGTCCTCGTCAGCCACCGCCCCACAGGATTCCTCCGCCAACCCCACGGGCACGCACGGCGCCGACAGCAGCGCCTGCGCCGAGCCCGGCATGCAGCACTGCATCACCGCGAGCGTCGATACGGTCCAGCTCGCCCCGCCGCCACAGGGCCATGCCGAACCGGCAGCGGATCCGCACCAGGCCATGCCCGGGCGGTCGCCCGCCGGGACGATCAGCCGCGCACCACCCGACTTGTCAGTCCTCTCCCGACTGCGCATTTAGGCCGCGTCCACGGCACCCGTGTGCCGTCTCCTCCGCAGCCCACAGGCAGTTCGACCCAGAGGACTCACATCGTGAACAGCATCGACCGCCGCTCCCTCCTGCTCGCCGGACTCGGCGCCGCCGGTGCGGGCGCGCTCGCCGCCTGCACCACCTCCACCGCCACGCCGGCTCTGGTCGGCCCGTCCAGTTCCGCGGTCGCCGCCGCGGAGAAGAGGCGGGCCGGCACCGGCAGGCAGCACAAGGTCACGCTCACCGCGGCTCCCGCCACCACTGACCTGGGCGGCGGAGTCAAGGCCAAGACCTGGGCCTTCGACGGGCGCACGCCCGGCAAGGAGATCCGGCTGTCAGCCGGAGACACCCTCGCCGCCGAGCTCGCCAACCAGCTCCCGGGCAAGACCGCCACATCGATCCACTGGCATGGCATCGCCCTGCGCAACGACATGGACGGCGTGCCCCCGGCCACCCAGACCGCCGTGCGCGCCGGGAGCACCTTCACCTACCGGTTCATCGCCGACGCCCCCGGCACGTACTTCTTCCACCCCCACGTCGGGGTCCAGCTCGACCGCGGCCTGTATGCCCCGCTGATCGTCGAGGACCCGCGCGAGCCGCTCACCTACGACGACGAGTGGGTGATCGTCCTCGATGACTGGGTCGACGGCGTCACCGGCACCCCCGACGAGGTCTTCGCCGAACTCAAGCAGGGCATGGCCGGCATGGACATGGGCGGCGACTCCGGCTCCGGCATGGGGGGCCACGACATGCACGGCATGGGAGACATGAACGGCGACGCGTCGCCGTCCGCCTCCGGCTCGCCGGACGGGATGTCGTCGACGTTCATGCTCATGGGCGCCGACAGCGACCTGCTCGGCGGCGACGCCGGCGACGTGAAATACCCGTACCACCTGGTCAACGGACGCGTTCCCGCCGACCCGGACGTCTACCGAGGCAAGCCCGGCACCAAGGTGCGCCTGCGGATCATCAACGCGGGCGGCGACACCGCCTACCGCGTCGCGCTCGGCGGCCACCGGCTGACCATCACCCACACCGACGGCTTCCCGGTCCAGCACCAGCAGACGGACGCAGTCCTCGTCGGGATGGGCGAGCGCTACGACGTGCTGGTCACCCTCCAGGACGGCGTCTTCCCACTGGTCGCGCTCGCAGAGGGCAAGAACGCGATCGGCCGGGCCCTCGTGCGCACCGGCTCGGGCAGCGCACCCGCGGCCATCGCACGGCCGAAGGAACTCGACGGCGCGGTCATGACCGCCTCACGGCTCCGCGCCGCCGACGACGTGCGGCTGAAGTCCGCCAAGACCGACGTCACGCACCAGGTCAGGCTCACCGGCGGCATGACGCACTACGACTGGGCCATCAACGGCAAACCGTTCGACATGGCCAGCCCGGACGCCGACCCCATCCTGATCGAGGAGGGCCAGCGGGTCCGGCTGGACTTCGTCAACGACACCACCATGTGGCACCCGATGCACCTGCACGGCCACACCTACCAGCTCGGCGGCTCCGGCCCGCGCAAGGACACCGCGATCGTGCTGCCCAAGAAGAAGCTGTCCGTGTTCTTCGACGCCGACAACCCCGGCCAGTGGATGCTCCACTGCCACAACGCCTACCACGGCGAGGCCGGGATGATGACGCTCGTGGCCTACAGCGCCTGAGGGATCTCCACGCCCGGTGCGGGACTCAGCTGTCCCGCACCGGGCCGTAGTGCCCGAGGAACATGTCCACCCCGCTGACGATGAGGCGATCGGTGAGGCCGTCCTCGATGCGGGTGCCGTAGGTGCTGAAGACCATGTGGGGGAAGACCAGCAGGGCGTAGAGCTGGATGATCGCGGCCTCCAGATCGGGGATGACCAGCCGCCCCTGGTCCGCGAGCGTGCGCAGGGCCCCGGCGACGGCCGGGTGATGGCCCTCCGGACCGTGTCCCTGCCAGCCCCGCCCGAGCTCGGGGAAGCGGTGCTGTTCGGCAGCGATCAGGTTGCGCAGGGCGATGACGTCCTTGTTTGTCCTGATGGCGTGCACCCAGGTGCGGGCGGCGTCGATGAGGGCCGTACGGAGATCCTCGGCCTCGGCCAGCCCTTCCAGCGCGGCCGATGAGGCGTGAGCGAGGGGCTCGTCCAGCGCGCTGGTGATGACCGCGCTGAACAGCGCTTCCTTGCTGCCGAAGTGGTTGTAGACGGTCACCTTGGACACGCCCGCCTCGGCGGCGATGGCGTCCATACCGACGCCGAAGCCGTCCCGCAGGAAGAGCTCGCGCGCCGCCCGGACGATGGCCTGCCGCTTGAGTTCGGCACGCGGGCCGCTGGGGGGCTGCCTGACGCTTTCCACGCTCATGGGCCGATCTTAGCAATTGACTGAACTGAACGGTTGAGTTCACATGTACTGGGCCGTACAGTTCAGTTGCGGGCGGAGGCAGACCGTGTCCGCTCCATGACGGGAGGAGATCCCGTGTCATCGAATGCTCAACCGCTCGCCACACCGCCAGACTCCGGGGCTCCGCCGGGCACTGGAAGTCGTTGGCTCACCTGGCCGTGCTCGGCATGAGCCTGCTTTCCGTCCACGAGTGACGCGATCGTCGGCTCCCTGCCGGACACGGAGCTCGGCGTCGGCTCGGCCACCAACACCGCCGCGATCCAGTTGGGCGCGGCCACCGGTGTCGCGGTCAGCGGCAGCCTGCTCTGCGACCGCTATCGCGACGACCTCGCCGCGGATCCGCAACCCGGTGCCATGCCGCCCGGCCTGCTCGGCTCCGCCCACGAGTCCGTCGGTACGGCGCTCGCGGCCGCCCGGCACCTGCCCGGCGATGGCCACCGGGGTCGGCGTCACCGCGCTTGGCATCGCCATCGCGCTCGCCTTCGCCCCCTCCCGCACCACTTCCGCATCTCGCGACAAGGACACGTCATGACTCACCCCCCAACCGGCACCCACCACGCACCGGACCACCACCACGCGCAGGACCACCACCACCCGCCGGCCGATCCGCGACGCTGGGCTGCCCTGGCGGTCATCTGCGTCGCGCAGTTCATGCTGATCCTCGACGTCACCGTGGTGAACGTCGCGCTGCCCGACATGGCCGCCGACCTCCACCTCAACCGGGCGACGCTGACCTGGGCGGTCACCGCGTACACCCTGTGCTTCGGCGGCCTCATGCTGCTCGGCGGCCGCCTCGCCGACGCCCTCGGCGCCCGCCGCACGCTCCTCGCCGGGCTCGCGATCTTCACTGCGGCCTCCCTGGTCACCGGGCTCGCCGGAGACACGGCGCTGCTGCTGGGCGGGCGAATCGCCCAAGGCATCGGAGCCGCCCTGCTCTCCCCCGCGGCGCTGTCGATCGTCACCACCACTTTCCACGGTTCCGAGCGCAACAAGGCTCTGGGCGTGTGGGCCGCGATCGGCGGATCAGGCGCGGCGGCAGGGGTCCTGATCGGCGGGGCGCTGACCGACGGACCCGGCTGGCAGTGGGTCTTCTACATCAACGTACCCATCGGCCTGGCCGTTCTCGCGGCGCTGCCAACGCTCGTCCCCGCCCGCGCCCCGCAGCCGACAAGGCTCGACATCCCCGGCGCACTCCTGGTCACCGGGGGCACCGGCTCGCTCATCTACGGCCTGGTGAAGGCGGGTGACGCCGGCTGGTGCGACACGGCCACGCTCCTGCCGCTGGCCGCCGCGGTGGCACTGTACGCGGGCTTCGCCGCGGTCGAACGAGCCAGCCGGGCCCCGCTGATGGACCTGCGGATGTTCACCCGGCGCCCGGTCCTCGCGGGCGCGTGCCTGATGCTGATCGCCACCGCGCTGCTGATCGCGTACTTCTTCCTCGGCTCGGTCTACCTCCAGCACGTCCTGGGCTTCAGCCCGCTGAAGACCGGCCTGCTCTTCCTTCCCATGGCCGTCGCCACGGGCCTCGGCGCACATCTCGCCTCCCGGCTCGTCGGCCGGATCGGCAGCCGCACTGTCGCCGTGACCGGGATGGTGATCGCCGCCGCCGGCTCCGCACCGCTGACCCGACTGTCCGCCGACAGCAGCGCGTACACCGGTCTACTGCCCGGCTTCATCATGGCCTCCCTCGGCCTCGGCACGGTCTTCGTCACCGCCACCACCACCGCGCTCGGCATGATCGACCACCACGAGGCCGGCCTCGCCTCCGGAGTCGTCAACACCTTCCACGAGGTGGGCGGCTCGATCGGCGTGGCAGTCGTCTCCACGGTCGCAGCCTCGGGCATCGAGTACGGCTCCGTCGGCGGCTTCACCGACGCCTTCACCGTCTGCGCCGTCGCGGCCGCCGCGAGTGCCGCGGTGGCCTTGGGCCTCGTACCTCGCGGCAAGCCGCAGATGACCGGTGGCCCGCACGTGCACTGATGCTCGCCGGCCAAGGGAGCAGCCGAAGCTCGACGAACGGACTCCCGCTTCCCCCACCTACCTATATACCCCCTAGGGGTATAGGATTCACAGCAGTGGGGCTCGGGAACCCGGGCTGCTCCGGATGAAATTGAGGGAAGAGGTCATGGACCACACCGCTCACCACACCGGCACCGCGCACGACCATGCCACCCACGAGGGCCACCACGGTCACGCCCAGCACGGCGGACAAACGGGGGCGTCCTGGGGAACGGCCGCGAAGGCGACGCTGCACTGCCTGACCGGCTGCGCCATCGGCGAGATCCTCGGCATGGTCATCGGCACCGCCCTGCTCTGGGGCAACGTGCCCACCATGGTCCTGGCGATCACGCTCGCCTTCCTCTTCGGCTACTCCTTCACACTGTTCGCGGTGATCCGGGCCGGCCTGAACCTCAAGACCGCCGTCAAGGTCGCGCTAGCCGCCGACACCGTCTCCATCGCCGTGATGGAGCTGGTGGACAACGCGATCATCGCCCTCACCCCCGGTGCGATGGACGCCCACCTTTCCGACGGGCTGTTCTGGTACGCCCTGCTCGGCGGCTTCGGGGTCGCCTTCCTGATCACCACCCCGGTCAACAAGTGGATGATCGGCCGTGGCAAGGGACACGCGGTCGTCCACGCCTACCACTGACCATCAGCCGGACCGGCACCAACGCGTCTGGGGCACCCCGAGACCATGGGGCGCCCCAGGCGCGTCAGGAGCACTCATGGCAGGCCAGGGTGCAGACTGACGCCGCCGTCGTGCAGAGATCGCACAGGAAGTGGCCCTCCGCGGAGAAGCCGCCGAACGCAAGCGACTGGCAGACGTGGAAGCGGCCAGACAGCGGAGACTGCGCTGGGAAGCCCGCGATGCAGCAGGCCCGCATCGACTACACCGAGGCATACCACGTGAAGCACCTCGAAGCCCAGGCGGAAGCATGGCGCCACGCGACCAGACTGAGCGAATACGTCGCCGCCGCCCGAGCCCAGCTAGAAGCCCTGCCGACCGGACAGGAGAAGACCAGAGCCGAGGCATGGCTCGAGTTCGCCGACGCACATCTCAAGCGCCTGAACCCTCTGAACAGGACTCCCCAGCTACCCGCCGTCCCAGAACCCCGCCCTGACGCCCTGCGGCCCAAGGCGCCTGACGGCACGTCAGAACGTGCGTCAAACATGCGCCGCGTGCGTCAAACATGCGTCAAGACATCGCCCGCAACGCCCACGGCGCACATAACGCACACCGCCCGAACCTGCAGGTCAGGCGCCCTTTCCGGCAGGCTCAAGGATCGCCACGCACTCAACATGGTGCGTCATCGGAAACAGATCGAACGCCCGAAGCATCCGCACCCGATACCCCCCCTCCCGGAAGTACCCCAAATCCCGCGCCAACGCCGCCGGATCGCAGGCGACATACGCGATCCGCCGCGCCCCGAGCGACGCCAGATGCGCCACCGTCCCCCGTCCCGCCCCCGCCCGCGGCGGATCCAGCACGATCAGATCCACCTCGGTGATCCCGGTGCGCGGCAGTACGGCGTCCACCTTGCCCTGCTCGATCCGCACCCGGTCGAAGTCGGCGAGGTTGTGCCGGGCGTCCTCCACGGCACGCTTGCCGGACTCGATGCCGAGGACCGCGCCCTTGTCGCCGAGGCGGTCGGCCAGGGCGCCCGCGAAGAGGCCCACGCCGCAGTAGAGGTCGAGGGCCATCTCGCCCTTGCGGGGCAGCAGGCCCTGCATGACCGCCGTCACCAGGGTGTCCGCGGCCTTCGGGTGGACCTGCCAGAAGCCGCCGCTGCCGACGCGGTACGTGCGGCCGTCCGCGCGCTCGCGGACGAACGGGCGGCCGTGCACCCGATGTGTCCCGCCGTCCTTCTCGCCGACCCTCATCACCGACACCGGGCGGTCCAGCTCCACGATCGGCAGCCGCGCGCCCGGCCGAGGCGTCAGGATCACCTGGCGATCCTGCGAACCGGTCGCCGCGATCGCCTCCACCGACGCCATACCCGTCCAGTCCCGCTTCTCGATGCCCAGCTCGCTGACACCCTCCGCGGCGATCATGCAGTGGTCGACCGGCTCCACCTCGTGCGAGCGGTGCCGGCGCAGTCCGGCGTGGCCGTCGGCGTCGACGGCGTACTGCACCCGCGTCCGCCACTGCGGCACCTGCCCGGCCGGCAACTTGTCGCCCTCGGCCGGCATCACCGTGCCGTCCCAGCCGACGTCCTCCGGCGTCAGCCCCGCGAGCCGCTGCAGCTGCTCGGCGATGACCTCGCCCTTCATCCGGCGCTGCGCCCCCGGCTTGGCGTGCTGCCAGTCACAGCCGCCGCAGCGGCCGGGGCCGGCGAAGGGGCAGGGCGCCTCGATGCGGTCCTTGGAGGCGGACAGGATCTCGACCGCGTCGGCGCGCAGGAAGCGGTCGCCCTCCTCGCCCTCGGTCACCCGGGCCACGACCCGCTCGCCGGGCAGCGTGTGCCGGACGAACAGCACCTGGCCGGCGTCGGTGCGGGCGATGCAGTGCCCGCCGTGGGCGACGGGGCCGATCTCGACCTCGTACTCCTCCCCCACCAGGGACCCCGCCTGCGATTTCTTCGGTTCTGCCTGCATGGCGGGGTGACTCCAGATCGAGAGGGGATGCGGCCCTCTCCCCAAGGGCTGTGGAGGGCCTGACAACAGCCCACCAGTCTACGTGCTCCCCGCCGACGCCCCGCCCCGCCGTCAGCGCCGGCCGTCCGGCTCCTTCGCCCTCTCCTGGGCCGGCCCGCGCCGCACCGAACCCGGCGCGTTCCACTCCTGCCGCTTGCCGGCCCGGGCCTTCGCCACCTCCGAGGACTGGAGCTGGTACGGCACCGAGGTCACCATGATGCCCGGCGTGAAGAGGAGCCGGCCCTTCAGGCGCAGGGCGCTCTGGTTGTGCAGCAGGTGCTCGTACCAGTGGCCGACCACGTACTCGGGGATGATCACCGACACGGCGTCGCGCGGTGACTCCTTGCGCAGCCCCTTCACGTACTCGATGATCGGCCGCGTGATCTCCCGGTAGGGCGAGTCGAGGACCTTCAGCGGTACGTCGATCCCGCGCCGCTCCCACTCCTCGCGCAGCGCCTTGGTCTCCGCCGGGTCGACGTTGACGCTGAGCGCCTCCAGGGTGTCCGAGCGCAGCAGCTTGGCGTAGGCCAGGGCGCGCAGCGCGGGGCGGTGGATCTTGGAGACCAGGACGACCGAGTGCACGCGGGACGGCCGTACGCTGTCGTCGCTCGGGCCCTCGGGGGCGGCGAGTTCGTCGGAGACGTGGTCGTAGTGGCGGCGGATGGCCGTCATCGTCACGTAGAAGATCACCATGCCGAGCAGGGCGACCCAGGCGCCGTGCGTGAACTTGGTGACGAGGACGACGACCAGGACGAGTCCGGTGAAGAAGGCGCCGAAGGTGTTGATCGCGCGGGAGCGGATCATGTGGCGGCGCTTGGCCTGGTCCGTCTCCGTCGCCAGGAGGCGGTTCCAGTGGCGGACCATGCCGATCTGGCTGAGCGTGAAGGACACGAACACACCGACGATGTACAGCTGGATCAGCCGGGTGGAGTCGGCGCCGTAGATCCACACCAGCAGGATGGCCGCGCCCGCCAGGAGCACGATGCCGTTGGAGAAGGCGAGCCGGTCACCGCGGGTGTGCAGCTGGCGCGGCAGGTAGCGGTCCTGGGCGAGGATCGAGCCGAGCACCGGGAAGCCGTTGTAGGCGGTGTTGGCCGCCAGGAACAGCACCAACGCGGTGGCCGCCGCGAGCACGATGAAGAAGAAGCTGCCCTTGCCGAAGACGGCCTCGGCGACCTGGGTGATCACCGGGTTCTGGACGTAGTCGGCGCCGACCGCGACACCGTCCTTCAGCAGGTCGACGGCCGGGTTCTCGGCCATGCGGACCTTGGTCACCATGGCGAGCCCGATGATGCCGCAGAACATGGTGACGGCCAGCAGGCCCATCATCGCGAGCGTGGTCGCGGCGTTCTTCGACTTGGGCTTGCGGAAGGCCGGGACGCCGTTGGAGATCGCCTCGACACCGGTGAGCGCGGCACAGCCGGAGGAGAAGGCGCGCAGGAGGAGGAAGACGAGCGCGAAGCCCGCGAGGCCCTCGTGCTCCGGCTTTATCTCGTACGACGCCGTGGGCGCCCGCATGGTGTCGTCCAGGACCAGGCCGCGGAACGCGCCCCACGCGATCATGATGAAGACGCCCGCGACGAACACGTACGTCGGGATCGCGAAGAGGCTGCCGGACTCCTTGACGCCGCGCAGGTTCATCAGGGTCAGCAGCACGATCACGCCGACCGCGCACTCGACCTTGTGCTCGACGACGAACGGGACCGCCGAGCCGAGGTTCTCGATGCCGGAGGAGATGGAGACGGCGACGGTCAGGACGTAGTCGACGAGCAGGGCGCTCGCGACCGTCAGGCCCGCCTTGGGGCCGAGGTTGGTGGTGGCCACCTCGTAGTCGCCGCCCCCGCTGGGGTAGGCGTGCACGTTCTGCCGGTAGGAGGCGACCACCGTGAACATCAGCACGACGACCGCGACCGCGATCCAGGGGCTGAAGTGGTAAGCCGACACGCCCGCGATGGAGAGGACCAGCAGTACTTCTCCGGGCGCGTATGCCACGGAGGACAGCGGGTCGGAGGCGAAAACGGGCAGGGCGATGCGCTTCGGCAGGAGCGTTTCCGCGAGCCGGTCACTGCGCAGCGCGCGCCCGATCAGAATCCGTTTGGGCACGTCGGTCAGTTTGGACACAACAGAGAATCGTAGGCCCCCAGCCTGGGTCGGAGCACATCCGGGTGAAATCGCGCGCGGCGTGGGGGTGAATTCCGTGCCGCGCACGCGCCGGGCGCCGGTCCGGGCGGCCCGCGCGTGCCTCCATGACCTGCGTCGATACGCTCATCACATCCGGGAGACCTCATGTCGCAGACGACCGCTCAGCTCGTCGGAGCCCTCGTCTCGCTCGCCGGACTCGGCGCCCTGGTGCTGGCCAGCCTGCGCAGCTTCAACCGCCGTTGAGGGCTCGTACGGGACGCGGCGAGCCGAACGTTACGGTGGACTGAGGCACAGGCGAGCCCACGATCCGAACCGCGAGGGATCATCCACGGCATTCCCCGGCATGATGTTGCCCAGCGGTCCGCGACCGGCCCGCGCCTGTTGCCCGGCGAACCGAGAGAAGGATATGAGCACCACGTTCACGCAAGTCAGACGCCTCACGAGGAGTGCGGGGTAAACGCCGTGCACATCGTCATCATGGGTTGCGGAAGGGTGGGCTCCGCTCTGGCGCAGACCCTGGAGCAACAAGGGCACACGGTCGCCGTGATCGACCAGGACCCCACCGCCTTCCGCCGTCTGGGCCCCGGGTTCGGAGGCCGCCGGGTCACCGGCGTCGGCTTCGACCAGGACACCCTGCGCGAGGCGGGCATCGAGGAGGCCGGTGCCTTCGCCGCGGTCTCCAGCGGTGACAACTCGAACATCATCTCCGCGCGCGTGGCCCGCGAGATGTTCGGCGTCGAGAACGTCGCGGCCCGTATCTACGACCCCCGCCGCGCCGAGGTCTACCAGCGCCTGGGCATCCCCACCGTGGCCACGGTCCGCTGGACGGCCGACCAGATGCTGCGCCGTCTGCTGCCCTCGGGCGCCGAGCCGCTGTGGCGGGATCCCACCGGCGGCGTCCAGCTCGCCGAGGTGCACGCGTCCACGGAGTGGGTGGGCCACAAGATCAGCAAGCTGCAGGAGGAGACGGGCGTGCGCGTCGCGTTCCTCACCCGGCTCGGCGAGGCGATCCTGCCCACGTCGCAGACGGTGCTGCAGGAGGGCGACCTGGTGCACGTGATGATGCGCACCGACGAGGTCGACAAGGTCGAGGCGTCCTTCGCCAAGGGTCCCGAAGAGGAGGGCGGTCACTGATGAGGGTCGCCATTGCCGGTGCCGGCGCGGTGGGTCGCTCCATCGCGGGCGAACTGCTGGAGAACGGCCACGAGGTCCTGCTCGTCGACAAGGCGCCGACCGCCATCTCGGTCGAACGCGTCCCGCAGGCGGAGTGGCTGCTGGCCGACGCCTGCGAGATCACGTCGCTGGACGAGGCGGCCCTGCAGCGCTGCAACGTGGTGATCGCCGCGACGGGCGACGACAAGGTCAACCTGGTCGTCTCGCTGCTGGCGAAGACGGAGTACGGCGTCCCGCGCGTCGTGGCCCGCGTGAACAACCCCAAGAACGAGTGGCTGTTCAACGAGTCCTGGGGCGTGGACGTGGCGGTCTCCACCCCGCGCCTGATGTCGGCCCTGGTCGAGGAGGCGGTGAGCGTCGGCGACCTGGTCCGCCTGCTGCGCTTCAGCCACGGCGACGCCAACCTCGTCGAGCTGACCCTGCCGGAGGAGTCGGCCCTGGCCGGCACCCAGGTCGGCGACGTGGAGTGGCCGGAGGACACGTCCCTGGTGACGATCATCCGCGGCACCCGCGTCCTCACCCCGTCCCGCGAGGACTCCCTGGAAGCGGGCGACGAACTCCTCTTCGTCGCCGCCCAGGCCCGCGAGGAGCAGCTGGAGGACCTGCTGTCGGTGCGACGCGAGGACAGCTGAGCCCTTCGAGGCCTACGACGACGGAGGGCG
>NZ_BAAAZY010000003.1:75406-160382 GCF_039537145.1 Streptomyces shaanxiensis | reverse complement strand
GAGAGATCTAGGGCTCTCGGCGGTGCTGCCCGCCCGCGGCCCCTTCGCGCTCCGCGGCGAGCGCCGCCTTGCGCTCCTCCTCGGCCTTCTCCGCCGCCTCCATCTCCGCGAACACGTCGATCGGCGCCGGCGCCTTCGCCAGGAACACCCACGTCAGCCACACGGCCAGCAGGAACGGCGGGATCTTCAGGGCGACCAGCACCCACCCGAACTGGGTGGTGTCGGCCCACCAGTACAGCGGGAAGAGGATCGCGCACTTGGCGAGCAGGATCAGGCCCCACGCGTAACTGGCCTTCGCATACGCCTTCTTGCGGCCGGGATTGCGCTTGCGCCAGGAGAGGTTCTCCTTGAACACCGGGCCGAGGATCAGGCCGATCAGCGGCACCCCGCACAGCGTCGTGATGATGTACGCGAGCCCCAGCCCCAGCGTGTAGAGCATGCCGGGCAGGTAGAAGTCCTTCGCGTTGCCCGTCATCATCGCGAACACGACACCGAAGGCGACACCGAAGACACCGCTGAACGCGTGCTTGATGGTGTCCCGCATCACCAGGCGCACGACCACGAGGACAAGGGACACCGCGAGCGCGGCGATCGCCGAGAGGTGCAGGTCCTTGTTGATCGTGTAGATGGTGACGAAGAGCAGACCGGGCAGCACCGTCTCGATCATGCCGCGCATGCCGCCGAAGGCCTCGAACAGCGCGGCCTCGGTCACCGCCCGGGCGTCGTGCTCGGCGTCTGCGGTGGTGTCTTCGGTCGGCTTGTCGAGCGACGTCACCGGCTACTCCCGTCCGAGGGGTCTCAGTTCGTATTTCGGGTTGAACAGCACCCGGCGGCCCCGGCTCATGGAGATCCGGCCCGATGCGATCAGCCGGCGCCCCGGCTCTATGCCGACGATGGAGCGTCTGCCGAGCCACACCACGTCCAGGGCGGCGGAGCCGTCGAACAGCTCGGCCTCCAGGGCCGGGACTCCCGCACGCGGCCGCAGGGTGACCGTGCGCAAGGTACCAGTAACCGTCACTATCTGTCGGTCACGGCAGTCACCGATCTTGATACAGCCGGCCGTCTCTGCGTCCTCACGCAGCTCCTCGGACTCCAGGTCCTCCTGCGACGAGGAGAGCCGGTCGAGCATGCGCCGGAACCGGCCCACCGACTTTTCGGAACGAGGAACAGCACTCATGTCTTGAAGCGTACCGGGGAGCACCGACACCTTCGTACCCGCGGTGCGCACCCTCGAACCGACCCGCTGCGACCGGCTCGTTTCCGGAACCGACGGCCCATCTCACTTCTCGAACCGGTATCCCATCCCCGGCTCCGTGATGAAGTGCTTCGGATGCGACGGGTCCGCCTCCAGCTTCCTGCGCAGCTGGGCCATGTAGACCCGCAGATAGTTCGTCTCCGTCCCGTACGAGGGCCCCCAGACCTCCTGCAGCAGCTGCTTCTGGCTGACGAGACGGCCCGTGTTGCGCACGAGCACCTCCAGCAGATGCCACTCGGTGGGGGTCAGCCGGACGTCCTTGCCGCCCCGGTTGACCTTCTTCGCGGCCAGGTCGACGGTGAACTCCTCGGTCTCCACCATCACGTCGTCCTCGCCGCCCCCGGTGGGCTCGGCCCGCCGTACGGCGGCCCGCAACCGGGCCAGCAGCTCGTCCATGCCGAACGGCTTGGTGACGTAGTCGTCGGCACCCGCGTCCAGTGCCTCGACCTTCTCGTCGGAGGAGTGCCGGGCGGACAGCACCAGGATCGGCACCCGGGTCCAGCCGCGCAGCCCCCGGATCACCTCGACGCCGTCCATGTCGGGCAGTCCGAGGTCGAGGACGACCACGTCGGGGTGGCGGGTGGCGGCGAGTTCGAGGGCGGTGGCCCCGTCATGGGCCGCGTCGACCTCGTACTTGCGTGCCTTGAGGTTGATCACGAGGGCGCGCACGATCTGCGGCTCGTCATCGATCACCAGAACCCTTGTGGAGGTCTGGGGGGTCCCCCCAGTAGGGCTCAGCATGTGGCCTGCCTTTCCGGTCGTACGAAGTGAAGAGGCTCCTCGGAGCGGAGCGGCCGCCCGTCGGAGCGGAGCGTCCCGTCGACGTGCAGCAGCCGGTCGGAGTGCGGCAGCTCCCCGGCGTGCGCGGACTCCCCCGGGCCGAGAGGTTCTCCGCCCCGTGAGGCCGCCCGGAGGGTGAGCACCATGGTGAGGCCGCCGCCGGGCGTGTCCTCGGCGTTGAGGGTGCCGCCGTTGGCCTCGGCGAAGCCGCGCGCGACCGCGAGGCCGAGGCCCACTCCGGCGCCGCGGGGGGCGTCACCGTAGCGCTGGAAGGGCGCGAAGATACGTTCCTTGGCCTCGTCAGGGACGCCCGGCCCGCGGTCGACCACCCGCACCTCGACCCGGTCGGCGATGGCACTCGCGGCGACGAGGACGGGGCTGCCGTCCGGGCTGTACTTGACGGCGTTCTCGACCAGGTTGGCCACCGACCGCTCCAGCAGCCCCGGGTCCACGGCGACCATGGGCAGCGTCTCCGGGATGTCCAGCTCCACGCTGTCCTCCGGCACCCCGCCCAGCGCCATCGGCACCACCTCGTCGAGGTCGATGTCGCGGATGAGAGGCGTGACCGTGCCGGTCTGCAGCCGGGACATGTCGAGGAGGTTCCCCACGAGGTGGTCGAGCCGGTCGGCGCCCTCCTCGATGCCCTCCAGCAGCTCCGCCTCGTCCTCCTCGGACCACGCCACGTCGTCGGACCGCAGTGAGGAGACGGACGCCTTGATGCCGGCGAGGGGGGTGCGCAGGTCGTGGCTCACGGCGGCGAGCAGGGCCGTGCGGATGCGGTTGCCCTCGGCCAGTTCCTTGGCCTGGTCGGCCTCGTGTTGCAGCCGCTGGCGGTCCAGGACTACGGCGGACTGCGCGGCGAAGGCGGCGAGCACCCGGCGGTCCTCGGCGGGCAGCACCCGGCCGGTCAGCGCCAGCGCCATGTGGTCGCCGACCGGCACGTCCACGTCCGCGTCCTCGGGCCGCGCCAGTGAGCGCCCCGTACCGACGCTGCCCGCGCAGGTCCACGGCTCGACGTCGCCCGCCCGCTCCAGCAGCGCCGCCGACTCCATGCCGAAGGTCTCCCGGACGCGTTCCAGCAGCGCCTCCAGGCTGGTCTCGCCGCGCAGCACGTTCCCGGCGAGGAAGGACAGGATCTCCGACTCGGCGCGCAGCCGGGCCGCCTGCTGGGTGCGGCGGGCGGCGACGTCGACCACCGAGGCGACCGCCACGGCCACGAACACGAAGATCACGAGGGCGAGGAGGTTCTTCGGGTCGGCGATCGTGATGTGGTGCACCGGTGCGGTGAAGTACCAGTTCAGCAGCAGTGAGCCGACCGCCGCCGAGGCCAGTGCCGGGTAGAGCCCCCCGAGCAGGGCCGCCGCCACCGTCAGGGTCAGGAACAGCAGCATGTCGTTCGCGAGCCCGAGGTCGGCGTCGACATGGGTCAGCAGCAGGGTGAGCAGCACGGGACCACCGACGCCGACGAGCCCGCCCCACAGAATCCGCGACCGGCCCAGGCGCGCTCCCCGGGCCACGGGCAGTCCGCGCCCCTTGGCGGCCTCCTCGTGCGTGACGATGTGCACGTCGAGGTCGGGGCCCGACTCCCGGGCCACCGTGACGCCCACACCCGGTCCGAGGACGTACTGCCAGCTTCTGCGGCGTGAGGAGCCGAGCACTATCTGGGTGGCGTTGGCACCGCGTGCGAAGTCCAGCAGCGCCGCGGGGATGTCGTCGCCGACGACGTGGTGGAAGGTGCCGCCCAGGTCCTCGACGAGGGTGCGCTGGACGGCCAGTTCCTTGGGTGAGGCGGAGGTGAGGCCGTCGCTGCGGGAGATGTAGACGGCGAGCACCTCACCGCCGGCGCCCTTCTCCGCCAACCGCGCGGCCCGCCGGATCAGGGTCCGGCCCTCCGGTCCGCCGGTCAGCCCGACCACGATCCGCTCGCGCGAACCCCAGATCGTCGACACCCGGTGATCGCTGCGGTACTGCTTCAGGTACTCGTCGACCCGGTCGGCCACCCAGAGCAGCGCAAGCTCGCGCAGGGCGGTGAGGTTGCCGGGACGGAAGTAGTTCGACAGGGCCGCGTCGACCTTGTCCGACTTGTAGATGTTGCCGTGGGCCATACGGCGCCTCAGCGCCTGGGGCGACATGTCGACCAGTTCGATCTGGTCGGCCCGGCGCACCACCTCGTCCGGCACGGTCTCCTGCTGGCGTACGCCGGTGATCGACTCGACGACGTCGCCCAGTGACTCCAGGTGCTGGATGTTGACGGTCGAGATCACGTCGATCCCGGCCGCCAGCAGTTCCTCCACGTCCTGCCAGCGCTTGGCGTTGCGCGAGCCGGGGATGTTGGTGTGGGCGAGTTCGTCGACGAGCGCCACCTGCGGGCGCCGCGCCAGGACGGCGTCCACGTCCATCTCGGTGAAGGCGCTCCCCCGGTACTCCAGTTCCCGCCGCCGCACCTGCTCCAGCCCGTGGAGCATCACCTCGGTGCGCGGCCGGTCGTGGTGCTCCACGAAGGCGACCACGCAGTCGGTGCCGCGCTCCGCACGGCGGTGCGCCTCGGACAGCATCGCGTACGTCTTGCCGACGCCCGGTGCCGCACCGAGGTAGATCCGAAGCTTGCCGCGTCCCATGGTCCCCATTGTGTTCCGGCCCTTGCTGCCTACGCAGCGTCGACCTTACGGCCAATAATCGCGACAAAGAGGACCGGGTGCGGCGGCGGGACCGTCTTTGACAGAACTCTGACGCTCCCACCGCCGCCGTGCCCCGTCTCAGCCGGGGTTGTCGCCGTGGGTGAGGGTCTCCCAGGCGACGAAGAGGTTGTTGCTGCCGGACGGGCGGTTGCGCTCGGTGAGCGTCTCGGTGTTGGTCATGGCGTGGCCGAGCCGATTGGCCAGCGCGTTGTGCCCGACCTCGGTGACCGGACCGAGCCCGAGCTTCAGCGAGCCCCGGCACAGCCAGCCGGGCACGGCCGTTCCGAGTTCGTACTTGGCCTGGAACCCGAGCGCGTGCCGCAGCCGCTCGCCGATGTCGGTGCCGTACAGGTCCTGCCCCTGGATCCGGCTGGTCTCCGCCACGTGTGAGATCGCGGAGATGCCGTATCCGGTGTGGGTGAGGTCGCGACAGGTCTCCTGGGTGAGGCCGGTGACGAAGGTGGACTGCCCCTGCCAGTAGTTGACGATCTTGTCGCGGGTGTCGAGGTTCTGGCTCGGCACGGTCTTCGGCAGGTCGCCGTCGGAGGACAGGTAGACGTAGGCGGCGGTGCGGGTGCGGAACTTCGCCATGGCCTTGTCGTACGACGCCTTGTCCTCCAGGAAGACCGAGATGCCGACGGCGGCCTCCATCATCGACAGCTCCCAGTTGCCGTTGGAGTTCGAGCCGTTGATGATCTCGGGCAGATACACGGTGCGGAGCATGGTGGCGAACCGGCCGGAGTTCGCCCAGTTCCCGGTGTACGTGTACTTGATGATCTCGGCGGCCTTGGGCCAGGAGGAGCCGGCCCAGCCCGTCTGCAGGGGCGCGTTGCTGTTGGTGTGGTCCCTGATCACCGCGGACCAGGCGTCCATCAGCTCGATGGCCTTCCTGGCATGCCGCTCGTCGCGGGTGAGATACCAGGCGAGGGCGTGGGTGTAGGCGGCGATCGCGTCCTCGCGCTCGTCGGTGCAGCCGTGGTTGGGGTTCGAGTACGAACCGCACTCGACGACCGCGCGCGGCTTGGGGGTGCGGTTCAGATCGGCGTACTTGCTCGCCATCATCCGGTCGAAGGCGCCCTTCCAGGGCTGGGCTCCGGCGTCGACCTGGGAGCGGGCGAAGTCCAACTGGCCCTTGGAGACGGTGACTCCGGGGTGGACGAAGGTGGTGGGAGCGGCGCCGGCGGGCCAGGCGAGGACACCGGCGACGAGGGCGGCCGCGGCCGCGAAGAGTGCGGTTCTGCGCATACGTGGGGGGCCTTCCGTTCTCGTATGTGAACGCGAAGCGCCTTTATGAACAGACGCGTTGGCCGGAGACGGTAGGTACAGACCAATGCACCGTCAAGGGTTCACGCACGAGAAGGACACGAGAAACGGCACGAGAAAGGGCCGCACCCCTGAGGGGTACGGCCCTGGTTGTCTCTACGAAGCTCAGCGCACCTCGGTGATCTCCGGACCGCGCTGGAGCTGGCCCATGCCGCCGGAGAAGCGCGAACCCGCCTCCTCCTGCTGGACGCCCTCGGGAACCATCTGGGCGTCGTTCGGCAACTGCAGGACGATCGGGTCACGGGGGGCCATCGGACCCTCGCCGCGGACCACGACCGTGTCCCGGAAGATCTGCTCGAGCAGACCGGCCGCCTGCGGCTGCACCGCGCCCTGACCCGAGATCACACCGCGCAGGAACCAGCGGGGACCGTCCACACCGACGAACCGCACGACCTGGAAACCACCCGTGCCGTCCGGCAGCTGTACCGGCACCTGGGCCCGCAGCTCCCAGCCCAGCGGCCCCTCGACCTCGTCGATGATGCCACCCTGCTGGGTGATGCCGGAGCCGATCTCCTCGCGTACCTCGCCCCAGATGCCCTCGCGCTTGGGTGCCGCGAAGGCCTGCAGCTGGATGGCGCTGTCGCGCAGCACGACGGTCGCCGCGACGATCGCGTCGCCCGCCACCTCCACACGCAGTTCCATGCCGTCGACGCCCGGCACGAGCAGGCCGCCCAGGTCCACCCGGCCCTCGCCGGGCTCACGGACCTCGGTGCTGTCCCAGGGCCCGTCGGGCCGCGGTTCCGGCTCGAGCCGTACGCGCTCGCGCGTGCCGTCGTCGTCCGCCTCAGTGTCGATGTCGACGACCTGCTCGGGCTCGCCGGCCGCGTCCTCGGCGGCACCCTTCTTCTTGCGACGTCCGAACACGTCACTGTCCTTCCCGGTCGGATACGACCGAAGCGTATCGATTCCCACCCGCCCGGCCGCCGTCGGCGGCCTGACCGCTTGTGCTGCTTGTGCCGCCCACCGCGGCATGGCCCCCGGTGGACCCGAAGCCCCCTTCGGCCCGTGCCGAATCGGGAAGCTCCGCGACCTCCTGGAAGCGAACCCTCTCGACCTGCTGGACGACCAGTTGGGCGATCCGGTCGAAGCGCTCGAACCGCACGGTCTCATGCGGGTCGAGATTCACCACGATCACCTTGATCTCCCCACGGTACCCGGCATCAACCGTCCCCGGGGCATTCACGAGAGCGACACCGAGGCGGGCGGCGAGACCTGAGCGCGGGTGCACGAAGGCCGCGTACCCCTCCGGGAGGGCGATCGACACCCCGGTGGGCAGTACGGCCCGCTCCCCCGGCTTGAGTTCGCGGCTCTCGGTGGTGCGCAGATCGGCTCCGGCGTCACCGGGATGCGCGTACGTCGGAAGCGGTACGTCGGGGTCGACGCGTCGGATCGCCACGTTCAGGGGGGCACGGCTCACGGGTTCACCTCGAAGGCACGGGCACGCCGGACCTGGTCCGGGTCGTCCATGGCGGCCCGGATCTCCTCCGGGCGGCCGTTGTCGATGAAGTGATCGACCTTCACCTCGATGAAGAGGGCGTCGGCACGGACGGCCACGGGCCCGTCGGGGCCGCCGATCCGTCCGGTGGCGGAGGAGTAGATCTTGCGGCCCGCCACCGCCGTCACCTCGGCCTCCAGGTACAGCACCGTGCCCACCGGAACCGGCCGGGAGAAGTCGGTCTCCAGCCGCCCGGTCACGGCGATCGTCCGCAGCAGCCAGTTGAGCGAGCCGAGGGTCTCGTCGAGGGCGGTCGCGAGCACACCGCCGTGCGCGAGCCCGGGCGCACCCTGGTGGGCGGGCTGCACGGTGAACTCCGCGGTGATGCTGACGCCGTCCCCGGCCCGCGCCTCCAGGTGCAGCCCGTGGGGCTGCTCGCCGCCACAGCCGAAACACTCGCCGTAGTGCGCGCCGAGAAGCTCACCGGGCGCGGGAGCATCCGGGTGCCGCACGGGTTTCACGGCGTCGGCCGGCGGCTTAAGAGCTGCGGAAGTACCTCTCACAGCCGCAGACCTTACCCGCCCGCCCGTCCCCCACCGCCGCCCTGCCTGACAGCGCTTCGCGCCGGACCCCCTGGCAATGGCTCGATCCGAACACCGTGTCAAGCTTGGCTCCATGCAGCTCTCCGCCGCCCCGTACGAAGAACGTCTCACCGCCCCCCGCTCCTGGTGGCTGGTCTCGTTCCTGGCCGGGATCTCCCTGGCCCTGATCGTGCTGCCCTTCGGCACGCTGCCCATGCTCGTCGGCCTGGTCGGCGGCACCGCCGCGGCGGCCGTCGTGGCCAGCTCGTACGGCTCGGTCCGCATCCGCGTGGTGGGCGACTCCCTGATCGCGGGCGAGGCGAAGATCCCGCTGCGGGCGCTGGGTGAGGCGCATGTCCTGGACCCGGAGGAGGCCCGCGCCTGGCGGACGCACAAGGCCGACACCCGGGCCTTCCTCCTGCTGCGCGCGTACATCCCCAGGGCCCTGCGGGTGGAGGTCACGGACCCCGAGGACCCGACCCCGTACCTGTACCTGTCGACCCGCGAGCCGGAGCGCCTGGCAGAGGCGATCAAGGCGGCCAAGGCCTCGGCCTAGCACACCCGAACGGGCCGTCACCGGTCCGGTCAAGACTTGGCGTGACCGGAGCAAAGACTTCGCCGGGGTTCGGCCGCGGGCTCAACCGCCCCCGAGTTTCCTGCGCCTGCGCGGCCGCATGATCTCCCCCATGTCCAGCGGTTGCTCGGGGCGCTCCAGCGGGGGCAGTTGCGGCAATTCGTCCCACGGCACCTGGACCTTGCGCAGGTCCGCGCGGATCCGCGCCGCGAGTTTCCTGGTGTCCCGGCGGTTCATGACCGCGCCCACGGCGGCGCCCACCAGGAAGGGCATCAGGTTCGGCAGATTCCGGACCATCCGCTTCATGATCTGCTGACGCAGCTCCCGCTTCATCTGCACACCGAGCGCGGCGTTGACCGTCGCCGGCTTCATCGGGTCGATGCCGCGCTCCTCGGACCACGAGGACAGGTACGCCGTGCTGCGGGCCTTGAGATTGCCGGGCGGACGTACGCCGTACACCTCGTGCAGCTCGGCGATCAGCTTCAGCTCGATCGCCGCCACACCGGTGATCTCGGCGGCCAGCTCCGCGGGCATCGCGGGCGGCATCGGCAGCATCGCCGCCGCGCCGACTCCCGCACCGACCGTCGAACTCGCGTTCGCCGCGCCCGCCACGAGCTTGTCCGCGAGTTGCTCGGGTCCGAGGCCCGGGAACTGCCGACGAAGCGTCGCGAGGTCCCGTACGGGGACCCTCGGGGCGTTCTCGATGATCCGGTCGGCGAGGTACCCGAGCCCCGCTTTCGCGCGGCTGCCGCCCTTACGGACGCCTTCCCGGGCCCTCTCCCGGATCACCGCGACCCTGCGTCTGGCCACAGGCGCGGGAACCGCCGACTGCGCCGGGACGTCGACCCGGCCGGGCGCCGGTTCGAGCGAGGCTCCCGCACCGGGTGAGCCCCGCTCGTCGTCACGCGGGCCGTCGGACGGCCCTGGGTCCGCTCCCCGCGACAGGAAGCGGCGCTTCCGAGGAGGGGTCGAGCCAGTCATGCCCGACCCGACCTCAGTCGCAGTCGCGGCAGATCGGCTGGCCGTTCTTCTCCCGGGCCAGCTGGCTGCGGTGGTGCACCAGGAAGCAGCTCATGCAGGTGAACTCGTCCTGCTGCTTGGGCAGGACCCGAACCGCCAGCTCCTCATTGGACAGGTCGGCGCCGGGCAGCTCCAGGCCCTCTGCGGCCTCGAACTCGTCGACGTCCACAGCGGACGTCGACTTGTCGTTCCGCCTGGCCTTCAGCTCTTCAAGGCTGTCCGAGTCGACGTCGTCGTCGGTCTTGCGTGGGGTGTCGTAATCCGTTGCCATGTCGCTCTCCCCCTCTGGGTGTCTGCGGTGTCTCCAGCGCACGTAACGCGTGAGAGGCCGGACTTGTGCCCGACCCGAGGCGGAGATTTTGCCTCACATCAAGGTCTGTTACTCAATCGACACCCAACCGGACTCCTCAAGAGTGATCGGCTTGGATGGCGAACGGGACCGTACACGGTCCTAATGCCGCAGTTCAAAGGCGTCTCACCGTGTACTTCCCGTGATCAAGACCCCTGAAAACCCGGATTTTCCCGGCTTTCCGACCGGCCACATGATCACGGAGAGTAGATGGCCGGAAATTCGCCCTTGTGATCGATCACACACGGGACTGCTCGACGAGTGCCCAGAAAATTCCGCGCAAAGCGAACATCCCCGCATAGCGGCAAAGTGTCGGCGCACATGGTCTCAGATCGGCAGGGTGACTCGCATCACGAGTCCTCCTCCCTCGCGCGGCTGCGCCACGATGTGCCCGCCGTGCGCCCGCGCCACGGACCGCACGATGGACAGCCCGAGGCCCACACCCTTGTCACTGCCCGTGCGCTCGGTACGCAAGCGCCTGAACGGCTCGAAGAGGTTGTCGATCTCGTACGCCGGCACCACCGGCCCGGTGTTCGCGACGACCAGGACCGCCTGCCCGTGCTGGACCTCGGTGGTGACCTCGACCCAGCCGCCCTCCGCGACGTTGTACCGGACGGCGTTCTGCACCAGGTTCAGCGCGATGCGCTCCAGCAGCACACCGTTGCCCTGGACGACCGCGGGCTTCTGCTCGCCGCGGATCACCACGCCCTTGGACTCCGCCTCCGCGTGCACCTGGTCGACGGCCTGCTCGGCCACCTCCGCGAGGTCCACCGGTTTGCGCTCGACGATCTGGTTGTCGCTGCGGGCGAGCAGCAGCAGGCCCTCCACGAGCTGCTCGCTGCGCTCGTTGGTGGCCAGCAGCGTCTTGCCGAGCTGCTGGAGCTCCACCGGCGCGTTCGGATCGGACAGATGCACTTCGAGGAGCGTGCGGTTGATCGCGAGCGGGGTGCGCAGTTCGTGCGAGGCGTTGCCGACGAAGCGCTGCTGGGCGGTGAAGGCCCGCTGCAGCCGCTCCAGCATCTCGTCGAAGGTGTCGGCCAGCTCCTTCAGCTCGTCGTCCGGTCCGTCCAGCTCGATACGACGGGACAGGTCCGAGCCGGCCACGGCGCGCGCGGTACGGGTGATCCGGCCGAGCGGCGACAGGACACGGCCGGCCATGGCGTAGCCGAAGGCGAAGGCGATGACGGCGAGGCCGAGCAGGGCCAGCAACGAGCGGCTGAGGAGATCGTCCAGGGCGACCTGGCGCTGGTGGTCGATGCAGGCGCTGATCGCGGAGTTGAACTGGGTCAGCGTCAGGCCCGTGGCGTTGTTGACCGCGGGACAGTCGGCGCTGGCGACCTTGATCTCGTCAGTGGCGCCCACGATCTTGAACGGCGGCTGGTTGCCCGTGCTGATGGCCTGCGCGGCCAGCAGATAGATGATCGACAGCAGCAGGATGCCGGCGATCAGGAACATGCCGCCGTACAGCAGCGTGAGCCTTATCCGGATGGTGGGGCGCAGCCACGGGAAGGGGGGCTCCACCCTCCGGGGGGCCCAGGTGGGCTTGGGGGGCGCCTGGGGAGGCGCGGGAGTCGCTGCCATGGCCGATCAGATCCGGTAGCCGGAGCCGGGCACGGTGACGATGACCGGCGGCTCGCCCAGCTTGCGGCGCAGTGTCATCACGGTGACCCGCACGACGTTGGTGAACGGGTCGGTGTTCTCGTCCCAGGCCTTCTCCAGGAGCTGCTCGGCCGAGACGACCGCGCCCTCGCTGCGCATCAGCACTTCCAGGACGGCGAACTCCTTGGGGGCGAGCTGCACCTCCTTGCCGTCGCGGAAGACCTCGCGGCGGTTCGGGTCGAGCTTGATGCCGGCGCGCTCCAGGACGGGCGGCAGGGGCACGCTCGTACGACGGCCGAGGGCACGCACGCGTGCCGTCAGCTCGCTGAAGGCGAAAGGCTTGGGCAGATAGTCGTCGGCGCCGATCTCGAGCCCTTCGACACGGTCGCTGACGTCGCCGGAGGCCGTGAGCATCAGCACGCGTGTGGGCATGCCGAGTTCGACGATCTTGCGGCAGACGTCGTCGCCGTGCACCAGCGGGAGGTCGCGGTCGAGGACGACCACGTCGTAGTCGTTGACGCCGATGCGTTCCAGGGCGGCCGCACCGTCGTACACGACGTCGACGGCCATGGCCTCCCGGCGCAGTCCGGTGGCCACCGCATCGGCGAGCAGTTGCTCGTCCTCGACGACGAGTACGCGCACGTCGCTTGTCCTTCCTGTGTCCACCCGCGTAGCGCTCGTCCAGCGCGCGGGCAGGGTCCTGTGGATGGGGTTTCCTGGCCTCCATCCTGCCCTTTTCCGCCATAAGTCGGCGGTAAGACGAGTGGGCGGTGCATGAAGGGCGGGTGTGAAGCCCGGGAATGCGAGATTTTCTCTTCCGGTTGAGGTTTCCGTGGAAGAGAGCGGGGGGAGGACGGCTTGTACACCCCGCGATCACGCTCTGCTATGTACCGCACCACCATGCGGTACAGCGCAATCCGCTTTCCGCAGAGCGGGTGTGGGTGTCCGGCACCGTCGCCGCCCAGCACGGGCAGCGCTGGGCATCTACTGGAGACGTGATCGCCCCTTCCGAACGGCACACCCCCGTGCCACCGACCCACGACCCAGGACGAGGGGGCGCAGCATGGACGCATTCACCGCAGGACTTCTGCAGCGCATAAAGGCGACCGAGTCCGACCTGACGCGGGCTCGTGACGAGGGCGACGACTTCCTCGTCGAGGTGGAGCAGGGCGAGCTCGACGACCTGCGCCGCCTCGCCGCCGAGCACGGTGTGGAAGTCGGCGCGTCTAGCGTCTGACCAGCTCGTACGCACGACGGCGGGCCCCCGGCGAATCCAGCGCCGGGGGCCCGCCGCGTTGTCGTACGACCGTGTTCACGTGCTGTTGGCCGTGCGGCGGCCTGCTCGACACCCGGTCAGTCGTGCCAGGCGCCGAAGTCCTCCAGCAGCCGCTGGAGGGGCTGGAAGACGCCCGGGGTGGCCGCGACCGCCAGGTCGCCGGACGGGCGCTCTCCGGGCCGTCCACCCGTGAGCGCGCCCGCTTCCCGCGCGATCAGGTCACCCGCGGCCATGTCCCAGGCGTTGAGGCCTCGCTCGAAGTAGCCGTCGAGGCGGCCCGCCGCGAGGTCGCACAGGTCGATCGCGGCCGAGCCGCCCCGTCGGATGTCGCGCAGCAGCGGGATGAGCTTCCGGGCGACCTCGGCCTGGTGGGTGCGCACCTCGGTGACGTAGTTGAAGCCGGTCGAGACCAGGGCCTGGTCGAGCGGGGCCGTGGGGCGGCAGGTGAGCCTGCGCTCGCCGTCCCAGGGGCCGGTCGCCCAGGCGCCCTCGCCCCGGACCGAGTGGTACGTCTCGCCCCGCATCGGGGCCGCGACGACGCCGACCACCGTCTCGCCGTCCTGCTCGGCGGCGATGGAGACGGACCAGGTCGGCAGTCCGTAGAGGTAGTTGACCGTGCCGTCGAGCGGGTCGATCACCCAGCGGACACCGCTCGTGCCCTCGGTGGAGGCGCCCTCCTCACCGAGGAAGCCGTCGTCGGGGCGGTGCTCGGAGATCAGGTCGGTGATCAGCTTCTCGGCCGCGATGTCCATCTCCGTGACCACGTCGATCGGGCTGGACTTGGTCGCGGCGACCGCGAGGTCGGCCGGGCGCCCGTCGCGCAGCAGGTCGCCGGCCCGGCGGGCGGCCTCCCGGGCCAGGGTGAGCAGTTCCGAGTGCAGGGCGTCGGTCACAGGGCTCCTCATGCGTAGGGGCTGTCGGCGCCCGCGGCGGCGGGCCTGGGCGCGCGGGCCGGGCAGCAGCCCACCGGGCACAGGTTGTGGCTCGCGCCGAGCCCGCCGAGGACGCACGGCGTGACCTCTTCCGCGCGCTCGACCGCGGCGCGCTCCAGGACGAGGTCGCGGATCGCGGCGGCGAACCGCGGGTCGTCGCCGACGGTCGCCGAGCGGCGCATCGGCAGGCCCAGCTCCGCGGCCTTGGCCTTGGCCTCGGTGTCGAGGTCGTAGAGGACCTCCATGTGGTCGGAGACGAAGCCGATGGGCGCGATGACGACGGCCGGTGCGCCGGACTCGTGCCGCTCCTCGAGGTGGTCGCAGATGTCGGGCTCGAGCCACGGGATGTGCGGGGCGCCGGAGCGGGACTGGTAGACGAGCTGCCAGGGGTGGTCGACGCCGGTGCGCTCGCGGACGGCCTCGGCGATCAGCCGGGAGACCTCCAGGTGCTGCTCGACGTAGGCGCCGCCCTCGCCATGGTCCTCGACGGGGCCGGAGGTGTCCGCGGAGGCGTTCGGGATCGAGTGGGTCGAGAAGGCGATGTGGGCGCCGTCCCGGACCTCCTCGGGCAGGTCGGCGAGGGACTCGAGCACGCCGTCGATCATCGGCTCCAGGAAGCCGGGGTGGTTGAAGTAGTGCCGCAGCTTGTCGATCTTGGGGAGTTCGACGCCTTCGGCTTCCAGGGCCGCGAGCGAGTCCGCGAGGTTCTCGCGGTACTGGCGGCAGCCCGAGTAGGAGGCGTAGGCGCTGGTGGCGAGGACGAGGATGCGGCGGCGCCCGTCGGCGACCATCTCGCGCAGGGTGTCCGTCAGGTACGGCGCCCAGTTGCGGTTGCCCCAGTAGATCGGCAGATCCAGAGCGTGCTCGGCGAAGTCCTTGCGCAGGGCGTCCAGCAGGGCGCGGTTCTGGTCGTTGATGGGACTGACTCCACCGAACAGGAAGTAGTGCTCGCCGACTTCCTTCAGGCGTTCCTTGGGGATGCCCCGCCCACGGGTGACGTTCTCCAGGAACGGGATCACGTCGTCCGGGCCCTCGGGGCCTCCGAAGGAGAGGAGGAGCAGGGCGTCGTAGGGGGTGGCTTGGCGCGCGTCTGGCATGGGTCGATCCTGTCATCCGGTACTGACAGCCAAGAAACGGTGGGGTGACCACCCGGGTTCCCGGTTCGTCCGGACAGGTGCGTTAGGGTCACCTAACTCGTAAGCTGTATCGGCCGTCCACGCGCCTTACTGAGTCGCCCCTTGAACTGCCCTTGCGCTGCCCCGAGTTGCCCCTGATCTGTCTTTGAGCTGCCCCTGATCCGCCCTGCCCTGCCTGAGTCGCCGCAGCCCCGCTGCTTCCGCCTGACCGGAGTCCCCCGTGCCCAGCCCCTACCGCGCCCTGTTCGCCGCCCCTGGCACCAAGGCCTTCTCCGCCGCGGGCTTCCTCGGCCGGATGCCGCTGTCGATGATGGGCATCGGCGTGGTGACGATGGTTTCGCAGCTGACCGGGCGCTACGGCCTCGCCGGTGCCCTGTCGGCCACCATCGCGCTCGCCGCGGCCGTGGCGGGCCCGCAGGTCTCGCGGCTGGTCGACCAGTACGGGCAGCGGCGGGTGCTCCGCCCGGCGACGCTGATCTCGCTCGTGGCGGGGGCCGTGCTGCTGTTCGCCGCGCACTACGGGTGGCCGGACTGGGTGCTGTTCGTGGCCTGCGCCGGCATCGGCTGCGTGCCCAGCGTCGGAGCGATGATCCGCGCCCGCTGGGCCGCGCTGTACCGGGGGACGCCTCAGCTGCACACCGCGTACTCGCTGGAGTCCGTGGTGGACGAGGTGTGCTTCATCTTCGGGCCGATCATCTCCATCGGCCTGTCCACGGCGTGGTTCCCGGAGGCCGGGCCGCTGCTCGCCGGCTGCTTCCTCGCCGTCGGCGTCTTCTGGCTGACCGCACAGCGGGCCACCGAACCCACGCCGCATCCGCGCGAGCGCCAGGGCGGCAGCTCGGCCCTGCGCGCCCCCGGGCTGCAGGTCCTGGTGGCCACCTTCGTGGCGACCGGAGCGATCTTCGGGTCGGTCGACGTGGTCACCGTGGCCTTCGCCGACGAGCGGGGCCACAAGGGCGCCGCGAGCTTGGTCCTCGCCCTCTACGCGGCGGGCTCCTGCGCGGCGGGCGCCGTGTTCGGGCTGCTGCGCTTCAAGGGGGCGCCGGAACGTCGTTGGCTGCTGGGCATATGCGCGATGGCCGTGAGTATGATCCCCCTCCTACTGGTCGGAAACTTGCCGTTTCTGGCCGTGGCGCTGTTCGTTGCGGGCATGGCCGTCGCTCCCACGATGATCACCACCATGTCCCTGATCGAAGAGCACGTACCACGCGCGCAACTGACCGAGGGCATGACCTGGGTGAGCACCGGGCTCGCGGTCGGGGTGGCGCTCGGCTCCTCCGTGGCCGGCTGGGTGATCGACGCGGCCGGTGCGAAGGCCGGGTACGGGGTTCCGGCGGTGTCCGGGGCCGCCGCGGTCGCGGTCGGTTTCCTGGGGTACCGCCGGCTCAGCAGGCCGGCTCCGCGTCGGGGAGGCACCGTTGAGCAGCACAGCGAGCGGGAAGAACGGCACGTGGCGTAACTGGGGCGGCAATGTCGCCGCCCGTCCCGCGCGGGAGGTCGCTCCGGCCTCCGTCGAGGAGCTGTCGGCGGCGATACGCCGGGCCGCCGAGGACGGTCTGAAGGTGAAGGCGGTCGGCAGCGGGCATTCCTTCACGTCCATAGCCGCGACCGACGGCGTGTTGATCCGCCCTCAACTGTTGACCGGTATCCGCAACATCGACCGGGACGCCATGACCGTCACGGTCGAGGCCGGCACTCCGCTCAAGCGACTCAACATGGCCCTGGCACGCGAGGGCCTGTCGCTCACCAACATGGGCGACATCATGGAGCAGACGGTCTCCGGTGCCACCAGCACCGGCACCCACGGCACCGGCCGCGACTCGGCCTCCATCGCCGCCCAGATCAAGGGACTGGAGCTGGTCACCGCCGACGGCTCGGTGCTCACCTGCTCCGAGAAGGAGAACCCAGAGGTCTTCGCGGCCGCCCGGATCGGTCTCGGCGCACTCGGCGTCGTCACCGCGATCACCTTCGCCGTGGAGCCCGTCTTCCTGCTCACCGCGCGCGAGGAGCCGATGCCCTTCGACAAGGTCCTGGCCGACTTCGACGAACTCTGGGCCGAGAACGAGCACTTCGAGTTCTACTGGTTCCCGCACACCGGCAGCACCAACACCAAGCGCAACAACCGCAGCGCCGGCCCCGAGAAGCCGGTGCCGCAGCTCCAGGGCTGGTTCGAGGACGAGTTCCTCTCCAACGGCGTCTTCCAGGTGGCCCAGTGGGTCGGCCGCGCGGCGCCGGCCACGATCCCCGCGATCGCCCGGATCTCCAGCAAGGCCCTGTCCTCGCGGACCTACACCGACATCCCGTACAAGGTCTTCACATCGCCTCGCCGGGTGCGCTTCGTGGAGATGGAGTACGCCCTCCCGCGCGCGGCCGTCGTCGAGACGCTGCGCGAGTTCAAGGCCATGGTCGACCGTTCCGGCCTCAGGGTCAGCTTCCCCGTCGAGGTGCGCACCGCCCCGGCCGACGACATCACGCTGTCCACCGCGTCCGGCCGCGACAGCGCGTACATCGCCGTCCACATGGTCAAGGGGACCCCGTATCAGCGGTACTTCACCGCCGCCGAGCGGATCTTCACCGCGCACGAGGGGCGGCCGCACTGGGGCAAGGTGCACACGCGGGACGCCGAGTACTTCGCCCAGGTGTACCCGCGTTTCGACGAGTTCGCAGCGCTGCGGGACCGGCTCGACCCCGACCGCCGGTTCCAGAACGACTACCTGCGGAGGGTGTTGGGGGCCTAGCGCTCGACCGGCGCGATCCAGCCGTTCGAGCAACCGCGCGACAAGGGCACATACGCACGAAACCATAAGTTCCGTTTCCGTGGATTGCGTGAAGTGCGCCACGTAGAAGATCGGATAACCGCTCAACGGACGGCCGGGTCACGCTTCTTGCCAGAAGTTGGGCGGCGTGCCAATCCACGCACGTGGCCCAAATGGAGTACTGTTGCGAGCCCTGGGTCCGGTCTCCCGCCTGGGCGTCCGTGGCCTTCAAGGACCGCCGGGAGGGGGCTAGTTGCACAGGGTGACGGAGTTGGTCACTTAGCGTTGCGAATAGGTAACCGTGCCATAACGGCGATCCAGGGCCCGTGCCCGACACGCCGGGCAACTCGGCAAGGTTGTGGCAGGCTGCACCCGGGCAGGCCACACTCGACTAGCGGAAGCAGCGACGCACGTGACGTCGGCAGGCACCACCCGGGAGGTCCCCATGCCCGAACTGCGTGTCGTGGCCGTCTCGAATGACGGCACACGGCTGGTGCTGAAGGCTGCCGACGCAACGGAGTACACCCTTCCGATCGACGAACGCCTGCGCGCCGCCGTGCGCGGCGACCGTCCGCGCCTCGGCCAGATCGAGATCGAGGTGGAGAGCCATCTCCGCCCCCGTGACATCCAGGCGCGTATACGCGCTGGTGCGACCGCGGAAGAGGTCGCTCAACTCGCCGGCATCCCCGTCGACCGCGTACGGCGCTTCGAGGGCCCCGTGCTCGCCGAGCGCGCGTTCATGGCCGAACGGGCACGCAAGACTCCCGTCCGCCGACCCGGCGAGAACGCCGCCGGTCCGCAGCTCGGCGAGGCCGTCCAGGAGCGGCTGCTGCTGCGCGGCGCCGACAAGGACACCGTGCAGTGGGACTCGTGGCGCCGCGACGACGGCACCTGGGAAGTGCTGCTGGTCTACATGGTGGCGGGCGAACCGCACTCGGCGAGCTGGACGTACGACCCGCCCCGGCGGCTCGTGCAGGCTGTCGACGAGGAGGCGCGCTCGCTGATCGGCGAGTCCGAGGACCTCGCCGCGCCGGAGCCCAGCTTCCCGTTCGTGCCGCGTATCGCCCGGCTTCCGCGCGAGCGTTCGATGGACCGCGCATTGGAGACCGCGCGGCCCAGCCTGCCCGCCCAGGCCTCCGAACCGGCCGAGGAGACCGCCGAGGAACGGGACTCGCTGACCAGCCTGCTGGAGGCGGTGCCCAGCTTCCGCGGCGACCTGGTGGTACCGGAGCGCCCACCGGAGCCGGAGGCGGAGGAGCCCCCCGCCGAACCGGAGGAGGAGGAACCTCCCGCCCCCGCCGCCTCGGCAGGTTCCGCCTACGCGGACGTCCTCATGCCCCGCTCCGTCGGCAGCCACCGCGACCGACTCATCGGCGCCACGGACCGCCAGGCCGAAGCGGACGGCGTCCGCCCGGGCCGCCGGGCCGCCGTCCCGAGCTGGGACGAGATCGTGTTCGGGACCCGGAGGAAGAAGCAGGAGTAGTCGGTCGTACGGCTGTGGACGTGGCCGTACGAGAACGAGGGCCGCGTGGGTGACCACGCGGCCCTCGTGCCGTTCAGGGACGTGACCGGCCCTGTCCTACTGCGGATCCGGCCCCACGGCGACCGGCCGGGACGGGTCCGAGGACCACTCCGACCAGGAGCCGACGTACAGCGCCGCCGGAATCCCCGCGACCGCCAGGGCCAGTACCTCGTGCGCGGCGGAGACGCCCGAGCCGCAGTACACGCCGACTTCCGCGCCCTCGGCGGCGCCCACCTTCTTGAAGCGGGACTGGAGTTCCTCGGCGGGGAGGAAGCGGCCGTCCGCGCCGACGTTGTCGTTCGTGGGTGCGGACACGGCGCCCGGGATATGGCCGCCGACCGGGTCGATCGGCTCGACCTCGCCGCGGTACCGCTCCCCCGCACGGGCGTCCAGCAGCACCCCCGACCGGGCGAGCGCCGCGGCTCCGTCGGCGTCGAGCAGCGCCGTCGCTCCCGGCGCCGGCTCGAAGTCGCCCTCCGCCGGGGTCGGTACGGACGTCTCCAGCGGCCCCTCCCAGGCCGGCAGTCCGCCGTCGAGGACCCGCACATCCGGGTGCCCCGTCCAGCTCAGCAGCCACCATGCCCGGGCCGCCGCCCAGCCCAGCCCGCCGTCGTACACGACCACGGGCGTCCCGGACGACACGCCCGCGCGCCGCATCGCCGCACCGAAATCGGCCAGATCCGGCAACGGGTGACGGCCGCGCGCGCCGGGCGCGGAGGCCAGTTCCCGGTCCAGGTCGACGTAGACCGCCCCGGGGATGTGCCCCGCCTCGTACGTGGCACGGCCGTCGAACGGGGGCTCATCGGCCTTCGGCATGCTCAGTTGCCAGCGGATGTCGAGCAGCACCGGCGGGTTCCCGCCCGCCGCCGCGCGCGCGAGTTCGGATGCGGAGATGATGGCGTTCATGCCTCCATCCTTGCGCACGGGGTGGCCGCGTCGGCGCGCTCCGGATACTCTGCCCGCCGGACAGGCCCGATCACGAGGCGTACGGGACCGGGCACATGCTGTACAGACGATCGACATCCGTCGGCAATCGCACGGAAACGGGCGGTAAATCGCACACCGGGCATCCTCCGGGCACCGTCCGTCGTGCGCGGCGCGCCCGCAGCGCGCGCGGCCACGGGTGGTGCGAGCATCGGCACGGGGGTGCGGACAGCGGAAGCGACGCGGCCGCAGCGAGGGACCGAGGAGAGAGTGACGATGACCGAGGCACGGGGGTCGGCCGGCCCGAACAGCGCCACGCACGCCCAGCACGCGCCCGGCACACCCTGCTGGGTGAGTCTGATGGTGCACGGGCTGGCCGCGACCCAGGAGTTCTACGGCGCGCTGTTCGGCTGGGAGTTCCAGCCCGGACCCCAGCAACTCGGCCCCTATGTTCGTGCCCTGCTGGACGGCCGTGAGGTGGCCGGCATCGGCCAGCTGCCGCCCGACCGCCACCTCCCCATCGCCTGGACGCCCTACCTCGCCTCGAACGACGCGGACCTGACCGCCGACACGGTACGGCTGTGCGGCGGCACGGTCGGAGTGGGTCCCCTGGACGCCGCCGAGGCCGGCCGGATGGCGATCTGCTCCGACCCCTCCGGCGCTGTCTTCGGCGTGTGGCAGGCGGCGGCCCACCTGGGCACGGCGGTCACCGGCGTGCCCGGCACCCCGGCCTGGAACGAGCTGCTGACCTTCGAGTCCGTGACCGTCGCCAAGTTCTACGAGACCGTGTTCGCCTACGAGGAGGAGCCGGTGGTCTCCGCCGACTTCGACTACGTCACCCTGCACATCGACGGCCGCCCGGTCGCCGGCATCCACGGCGTCGGCAACGCCCTGCCCCGCGACCGGGGCCCGCACTGGATGACGTACTTCGAGGTCGCCGACACGGACGAGACGCTGGCCCGGATCGCCGACCTCGGCGGCCACGTCCTCAAACCGGCCCACGACAGCGCCCACGGCCGCGTGGCGACGGTGTCGGACCCGGAGGGGGCCCGGTTCTCCATCATCGGGAATCCGCGCTGACGGCACCCGGGAGCACGCGCGAACCGGTCGATCTACATATGGGGGGCTTACTCCTGCTTCTTCGTCTTGAGTTCCTCGGATCGAGCCATCAGCTTCTCGGCGAACTCATCCCAGTCGGGGCCGAAACTCAGGAGATCCGATCCGGCTTGCCCCAGGATCTCGGCGTCGTCGGGCCGCTGGAGGCACAGGAGGCGGAAGGCCAGGTTGCGTGCCCACACCGGGAGTGCCATCCAGTCTTCGGCCAGGGATGCCTGCAGCGAATCCCAGATGTCGTCGGGATCAGCGAAGGTCAGCTTCTCGATGAAGTGCTGGACCTCGGCGGGGATCCCCATGGCGCCGCCGTCCACCCCGCCTACCGAGATCTGCGACATCAGTCGAGTCAGGTCAGACACAGTCAGCCTTCCGTTATGGGTTCAACCAGTAGGTCGCGACCCGGTATGTGCCGTCGGGCGTCTGCGCCACGCGATATCCGATGCTGTGCCCGTCAATGTCAACAGCCCCCTCCAGGGGGCGAATGCCCGGACCGGGTTGCGGAACGCTTCCTCCGCCCTTGATGAAATCGTATACATCTCTTGCGATCGCCGCCTCGACCTGGTCGGCGGACAAGCCTGTGCTCCGTACGTCGTTCTTCACCCCGCCGGGCCCTGTGTGGACGCGGTCATAGCCGTGACCGGTGTTGAACTGCCAGTCGTCGTCGCCGACTTTGGCCCACCGCTTGAGGTTCTCGCCCTCACCCGCTGTCTTGCCGTAGACGACCTCACAGCCGGCAAGGCCGGATGGGTCTGCCCACGTGTGGGGATTGTGGACCCATGCCACAGGGTTGGGAGCAGGCGCGAGGCCGAGGGGGTCCGGGCTGGTGTAGCGGGCGGTGGCGGGGTCGTAGTGGCGGTAGAGGTTGTAGTTGAGGCCCGTCTCCGGGTCCGCGTACTGGCCGGGGTGGCGCAGTGGCGTGTGGGCGGTGGCGCCGCGGGCCACGGCGGTGGTGCCCCAGAGGGTGCTCCGGGTGCGCCAGGCAAGGTCGCCGCCGGGGGTGACGAGTTCGGTGGGGGTGCCGACCAGGTCGGTGACGATGGCGAAGAAGCGCGCGTCGACGGCCTGCTGGGTCTCGGGATCGAGGGCTCGCTCGGCCTGGGCGACGGGAGCGAGACCGTCGTAGTCCCAGGTCAGCGCGATCGGGCTGGTTCCGGCACTCGTCGTGGTGGTCTGTTCGACGACCTGGATGCCGTCCCAGGTGAAGACGGTCTCCTCGGCCACCTTGCCGCCCGCGTCGAGTCGCTGCTTGGCGGTGCGGCGGCCGAGGGGGTCGTAGCGGTACCGCCAGGTGGTGCCGTCGGGGGTGGTGCAGGTGGTGAGGTGGTCCTCGGCGTCCCAGGTGTAGCGCCAGACATCGGGTTTGCGGGAGAGACGGGTCTTGCGGCGTTCGATGACACGGCCGGCGTCGTCGTGGACGTACGTCCACCGGCCTGCCTTCTGCAGCCGGGTGCCGTTGAACTGGCGGTCACCGTGAGCTGACTCGCCGTGGGATGCGGGCCAGGCGGCCTGGGTCAGGTTGCCGGCGGTGTCGTACGTGTAGGTCTCGGTCCAGTTCTGTCCGGTGACCTGGGTGACGCGGCCGGCGCGGTCGAGGCGGAAGCGCCGGGCGCCGTTGAGACGGTCGGTGACGGCGGTCAGGCAGCCGTCGGCCCGGTACTCGTACGCCAGCTCCTGCAACACCGCGTCGCCTTGCCGGTGCGGCGCGGCGTGCGGATCGCCGGTGACGCCGTCCGTGGTCACGGTACGGGCGAGGAGGCGTCCGGCTGGGTCCCACCGGTTGGCCTGGGTCAACGCCGTGTCGACATGGCGCCTGGTTTCGCGTCCAGCGGCGTCGAAGGCGGAGTCGAGGGTGTGGCCGTCGATGCGGAGACCGACGCGGTTGCCCGCGGCGTCGTATGCATAGGAGGTGACAGCTCCGGACGGAGTGATCCGCCGTACCGGTCGGCCGAGCGCGTCGCGGTCGAAGGTGAGGATGCGGCCTTCGTGCATCTCGGTGCGCAGCCTGCCCATGCGGTCGCGCTGCAGGACGAGTTCGGACTCCGGTGTCGCGGCGGCGATGAGGCTGCCTACGGGGTCGTAGGTGTAGCGGGTTTCGTCGCCGTCGGCGTTCTTGACGGTGACGCGGCCGTGGAGGTCGCGTTCGTAGGAGACGGTCTGGCCCATCGGGTTCGCCCGACGCCGCAGACGGCCGGCCTCGTCGTGGGCGTAGTTGAGGAGGCGGCCGTCGAAGTCGCGCTCGGCGGTGACGAGGCCGCTGGGGTCGTACTCGTAGCTCCAGGTCAGGCCCTGGGGGTTGGTGACCTGGCGCAGCCGCAACTCGGTGTCGTAGTGGAACTCGTGCCGGGTGCCGTCCGGTTCGGTGCGGGCTTCGAGGAGGTCGAAGTGGGTGTACGTGTACTCCGTGGTGCCGCCGACGGGGTCGGTGTGGCGGATCAGGTTGCCTTCGCCGTCCCACTCCCAGGACTCGACGGCTCCGTCGGGGCCGGTGCGTCGGGCGGGCTTGCCGTCCACCGTCCAGCTCATGTGGGTGGTGTTGCCCAGTGGGTCGGTCACCGTGACCGGGCGGCCGAAGGCGTCGCGCAGGTACGCGGTCGTGGCTCCGAGCGGGTCCGTCACGCGAAGTGGCAGCCCGGCGGCGTTGCTCTCGATGCGCGATGTCCGGCCCAGCGGGTCGGTGACCGCCGCCAGGTGGCCCCGCTCGTCGTACGCCAGGGCGATGGTGGTGCCGTCCGGCCGCACCGTGACGGCCAGCCGTCCGGCCTCGTCGTACGTGCGGCGGGTGACGGCCCCGTCCGGTTCCTGCGTCTCGACCGGGTTCCCGTCCTCGTCGTACGTGAGGGAGGCGGTGGTGTCGTCGGGGCGCGTAACACTCAGGAGCCGGCCCAGGTCGTCGTAGGTGTAGCTGGTCGTGGCGCCGAGGGGATCGGTGACGGTGAGGGGGCGGTGCTGGTCGTCGTAGGTCGTGCGGGTGGTCCGGCCCGCGCGGTCGGTCTCGGCGACGATCCTCAGCCGGGAGTCGACGGTGAACAGGGAGGTGTGGCCGAGGGAGTCGGTGACGCGGGTGGTCGTGCATTCCGGCTCACGGCTGTCCAGGCCGTACTCGAAGCGGGCCCGCAGGTGTCCGGCCTCGCCCTCGTGATGGACACACCGGTCCTCGTCGTCGTAGGTGTACGAGAACGAGCGGCCGTTGCTGTCGGTCCAGGCGACGATACGGCCCCGCTCGTCGACCTGATAGCGGGTGGCGCGGTCTTCCGAGTCTGCGACGGAAGTGAGGAAGCCTCGGTCGGAGTACGCGTACGTGCGCAGCCGTACAGGTCCGTCGGGTGTGGCAAGTGAGAGGCGGGTGATGCGGCCGGCGTCGCAGGTGAAGTGGAGTTCGTAGCCGCCGGAGTGGGTCAGGGAGAGGGGCTGACCGAGGTCCCATGCGACGGAGATCCGGTTTCCGAGGCGGTCGGATATGGAGGCGAGTCTCGCGACGCCGTCGCCGCCGGGTTCGGTATCGGCCGGCGGCTCGAAAGCGCGGGTGATGCGCGTGACGGGGTCGGTGAGTTCGTAGGAGCCGTCGGGGTGCCGCTCCAGTGACCATTCGATCCCCTGCACCGGAGTCACAGGAAGGCCCGGCGCCGGATGCGGGTACGCACGGACACTTCCGTCGGCGGCGACGTGGATGACGCCTTCGGCGTCGATCTCGAGGCGTTCGTCGATGGTGGAGGCCCAGGCGGGGCCGAACCAGCCGCCGTTGCGGTACGCGGACTCGAAAGTGCGGGTGAACTCCAGCGGGAGGATGCCGGGGAGGGTGATGTCGGTTTGCGCCAGCACCATGCGCCCGGTGGCCATGTCGACCGGCTCGTTGCGCAGGACCTTGCAGTTCAACTCCCGCGCCAGGTCGCCAAGGCGTTCCTTGACGGACTTGCGGGCGGCTTCCTTCGCGCCCTGCTCGATGGCCTCCTTGCCCGCCGTCTTCAGGCCGCCCTTCAGCCCGCCCTTGATGGTGCCGCCCGCGCCTTTGCCGCCGATGAGGTCGATGGCGATGCTGCCGAGGGCTTCGGCGGGGTCACGCCAGTTCTGGTTCTTCACGATGCCGACGAGGCGTTCGGGGTGGGCGACGGTGGAGGCGAGGCCGGTGAGGACGCCGTTGACGTTCTGGAGGTACTGGCCGGGGTGGGTCAGGTTGTACGGGTCGGTGGGGTTGAGCATCCGTACCAGGCCGACCGTCTCGCCGACGGCTTTGAGGGCACCGCCGGCGAGGTGAATGCTGTTGAGCGCCATCCCCTCGGCCATGTCCCGGCCCATGGACTTGACCAGGTCCCAGCCGCCCGGCGGCTCCGGCGCCTGCCGCACCAGACCCATCATGCAGTCCTTGGCCCGGACGGCGGCGTCGTTCCGCTGGCGGCGGGCCTCGTCCACCATGTTCTGGGCCAGATCCAGACCGGCCTTACCCGGATCCTCGAACGGGGCGGGCCGGGGCCCGGGGTCCTGCCCGGCCTCGTTCTTCCGGTTCCACTCATCGGCCTTCGCGTTGTAGTCGGCCACCGCCTTGTCCGACGCCGCCTTGGCCCGCTTGAAGATCGCGACGGCTTCCTTGGCCTGGCCCTGGGCCCACTCCACCATGGAGGCGTACTCCACCAGCGCCTTCGCCGCTTCCTCGCACGCGTCGGCGGCGGAGAGCCAGAACTTCGGCTGCGGCTCGAACTCGGCCCGGAACGCATCGCCGGCCTGACCCTGCCAGCCGTGGACGTCCAGGCCCTTCATCCCCGTACCCAGCCGGTCGAACGCCTTGAAGAAGTCCCGCAGATGCTCCGCACGGTCCGTCAGCTTCTCCACGTCACCGTGGATGATCTCCTTCGGATCCTCGGTCTGGCCGAGCTGCCGTTCGGCGACGTCCGCACCGAGCTTGTCCGCCGACCACTCGGATGCGTCCCGCACCCCCTCGGCCGCGCCGTCGAGTCCCACGGAGTCGAGGCCGTCGGCGGTCTTGTCACCCGCCCACTCGATCCCGTCCCCGACAGCCGCGAGGCCGTCCTTGGCCGCCCCGGCGGCGTCGTCTATGAAGTCACCCAGTCCCACGGCCCGTTTCTCCCCGTTGCCCGTCCGGTTCCGCCGGCTGCCCTACTGCTCGTTCTCGGGTGGCGGTCCGTCCCACTGCCAGTCACTGCGGTCCTGCCCGGCCGGGCCGGCCACGTCCTGCCACGGCGAGGTGCTGAAGTCCTCGCCGACCTGCTTCCACTGGTCACCCATCGCGCCCCAGTCCGGCTGCGCGGTGTCCACCTCCGGCACCCGTGGCCGCACGGTGTCCCACACCTCGCCCCACGACTTGTCCGCGGCCTTGTCCCCCTCGGCGATGCCCTGCTGTGGGTTGTACGAACCAGCCGTGACCGCGGCCTCCTTCAGCGAGCCGACCACGTACTCCTCCTGCTCGTGGTACAGCCCCGCCGACAGGCTCAGCTTGCGCGCGATGTCGTTCGCGTCCTGCATCTTCGAATGGATGGCGAGCGCCCAGCGGCCGCAGAACTGGCCGAAGGCATCCCCCAGTTCACCCGAGCCCATCTCCATCCCCGACATCTGCAGGAACTGGAAACCGTGCCCCTGCTGCGCGGTGATCGAGAAGTAGCCCGTCTCCTCGAGCTCGTTGATCGCGGCGGTCAAGCCGCGCTCGACCTCCTTGGCGGACTCGGGATCGAATGTGTAGCCACTCATGACGACGCCCCCTGCTCCGAGTCCTCGGTCACCGCCACGCGACCGGGCACGATGCCCTGCGCCGGAGGCAACAGGAACGCCCCCTCACTACCCACATCCACCGCGACTCCACACGGCACGCCGATCTCCGCGAGGGTCTCGTCCAGGAGGCGAGCACCGTACACACGCCGGAACTCCCACCGACCGCCCTCACCACGCGCCTGCGCGAACGCCGTCAACGTGTCCGTGTCCGTGAACGCGAAGACCCAGCGCAGACCGCCCTGGTCCCCGGTGAGAATCCCGCCGTCCCGGATCGGTACGAGCACCAGAGACCTGCGGAACTCACCCAGGACGGCCCGCACATTTTCCAGCGCCATGTCTGCGTCGTCGATGTCCTCCGACAGCACAACTGCCCCCAGTTTCCCGTCGATCAGCCACCTCGACTGTAGCTGTGGACGCCGGGGGACAACACTCAGGCAGAGGCGACCGGCAGGACATCCGGCGACAGGACGCCGGCACGTGCCGAGGCGCCGGTCATGCGACGGCGGTGATGGCGGCGGCACAGCACCTCGTAACCGACCTCCGTTTCGGCCGGACGGTTCACGTCACCGACGACGACCTGCTCGCCTTCGACCACCATCTCGCCGCCCACCGTGCGGGCGTTGTGCGTGGCTCGCGCGCCGCACCAGCACATCGCCTCGACCTGGAGCGTCTCTATCCGGTCCGCCAGTTCGATCAGCCGCTGCGAGCCCGGGAAGAGCCTCGTGCGAAAGTCGGTCGTGATACCGAAGGCGTAGACGTCGAGGTCCAGGTCGTCCACCACGCGCGCAAGTTGGTCGATCTGATCCGGCGCGAGAAACTGCGCCTCGTCCACGATCAAGTAGTCGACCCTGCCGCCCTGCGACACCCGGTCCACGACGTAGGCGTACAGATCCATGCCCCGCACTGCCTCGACCGCGTCGGTGACCAGGCCGAGGCGTGAAGAGAGCTTTCCCTCACCCGCCCGGTCGTCCCGAGTGAAGATCAGAGCCTGCAGTCCCCGCGCCGACCGGTTGTGCGCGATCTGCAGCGCCAGCGTCGACTTCCCGCAGTCCATCGTTCCGGAGAAGAACACCAGCTCGGGCATGTTGAGTTGAGCACCTTTCGGCAACGGAGGGGACGGGAGGGACTGAGGGCGGCGTCAGGAGCGTACTTCGAGCAGGGGGACGAACTGCTCGGCGGGGGTCATCGAGCCGTGGTTGCCGACCATCGCCGACTCCTTCGGCTCCCGCTCGGAGGCGATGATCAGGACGTCGTCCCGAGCGGCCGCGACCACGTCGCCGAGGCGGTCGTACACCCGCTCGTCGATCCGCGGCCCGAACCAGCCCGCCTCGATCGCCTCGTCCCGGGACGCCACCCAGAACTGCTCCCCGAGGACCTCGCGCCAGCAGGTCAGGACGTCGCTCGCGGCGCCGGGCACCGCGTACACGTGCCGCGCCCGGCCCTCGCCGCCCAGCAGGGCGACGCCGGCGCGCAGCTCCCAGTCCTCGTCGAAGTCGATGCGGTGCTGCTCGTCGAAGGGCACGTCGATCATGCCGTGGTCGGCGGTCACGTAGAGCGCGCTGCGCGGCGGGAGTTGCTCGGCGAGGCGCTGGACGAGGCGGTCGACGTACATGAGCTGGCCGCGCCAGGTGTCGGAGTCGACGCCGTAGCGGTGGCCGGCGCCGTCCAGCTCGGCGTAGTACGTGTAGACCAAGGAGCGGTCACCCGCGGCCAGTTGCTCGGCGGCGAGGTCCATGCGGTCCTCGCCGGTCAGCCGCCCGAGGAACGTTCCTCCACTGAGCGCGACCTTGGTCAGCGGGGTGTTCTGGAAGGTGGGCGACGACACCTGGGCGGCGTGCACACCCGCCCGGTGTGCCAGTTCGAAGACGGTGGGGTACGGCTGCCAGACGCCCGGCGCCGTCCACGGCTGCCAGCGCAGCTGGTTCATGAGCCCGCCGGTCTCCGGGTTGCGCACGGTGTACCCGGGCAGGCCGTGCGCGCCCGGCGGCAGGCCGGTGCCGACGGAGGCGAGGGAGGTCGCGGTGGTCGCCGGGTAGCCGGCGGTGATCGGGCGTCCGGTGCCACCGCGGGAGCTGCCGAGCAGCGAGCTCATGAAGGGAGCTTCTTCCGGGTGCGCCCTGAGCTGCTCCCAGCCGAGGCCGTCGATCAGGAACACGCAGTTCCGGTCGGCGGGGGTGAGCTCGGTGATCGCGGCGGTCATGTCCGGTACGGCCATGCCGGCGGCCAGGGTGGGCAGCAGGTCGGCGAGCGAGCCGCTGCCGTACTCGGGGGGAGGCGCGGAGTCGACGGCGAGAGGTTCCGGGTGGGAGTCCCAGGCGGTGGACTGGATCATCTCAGCGGGTGACGTCCGCGGTCGCCTCGGAGAGCGACTGCGCGAAGACGAGCGCCTGGCGCACCGTCTCCGGGCCGTCACCGGCCTCGCTGACGCGCAGGCTGAGGTCGTCCGCCGTCGAGCTGCCCGTGTAGCCGTGGTCGGCCTCGCAGTTGGGGTCGCCGCAGGCGGCGGGCTCCAGGTCGATGCGGGAGACGGCGCCCCAGCCGATGGTCAGCACGACCTCGCGGGGCAGCGTGCCCGGGGCGTACTGCTCCGGGTTGGCGACGACACGGCTGACCACGACCGAGGAGATCCGGCCGAGCTTCACGGACTCCGTGGACGTCGTGGCGTACGGCGTCGGGGAGGTGTTGTCCGCGGCCTGCTCGTCGGTGTGGCTGACGATGAAGCGGTTGCCGGTGAGGACGAGCACGGTCACGTGCCGCCGCACCTCGTTCTGGTCGAACGTCGTCTCCTGGTGGACCAGGTACGACCGGATGGGCTCGCCGCCCACGGCGGCCTCCACCGCCTCGGCCACGAGGGCCGGGTAGTAGCCGCTGCGCTCGATCGCCGCTCGCAGCCCCTGGGTCGTCGTACTGGTCTTGGCCATGAGGCCCATCCTACGGGGGCGCACTGACTGCGAGGCACCGCTCACGGCGGTCTCAGTACGTCGGGAGGGTCCTCGGCCCGAGGTCGTCGCGGGCGGGCGGTGGCGCGAGCCGTACGGAGGCGCCGAGCACGCTCAGGCCGTGGGTGGCGACGACGACCGGCTCCAGGGTGACCGCGACGACCTCCGGGTGGTCGTCGACCAGCCGCGACACCCGCAGCAGCAGTTCCTCCAGGGCAGGTGTGTCCACGGGAGCGGAGCCGCGCCAGCCGAACAGGAGCGGTGCCGTCCGGATCGACCGGACGATCGAGGTCGCCTCGCGGTCGGTGACCGGGATCAGCCGGTGCGCCATGTCCCCGAGCAGCTGGGAGGCCGCTCCGGCGAGCCCGAAGGACAGCACGGCCCCGGCCGCCGGGTCGATCACGGCCCGTACGACGGTGTCGACGCCGCGCGGTGCCATCCCCTGCACGACCGGACGCAGTTCCTCCGCCTTGCCGAACAGCGCGGTCAACTCGGCGTACGCCCGCCGCAGTTGCTCCTCGTCCGCGAGATCGAGCCGTACGCCGCCGAGGTCGGCGCGGTGTCGCAGGTGGGGGGCGGTGGCCTTGAGGGCGACGGGGTAGCCGAGGGTGCGGGCGGCGTCGGCCGCGGCGTCGGGGGTGGGTGCGTGCAGGGCGCGGTGCACCTGGATGCCGTACTTGCCGAGCAGGTCGCAGGTCTCGTCCGTGCCGAGCGTGAGTCCCTGCCCGCGCGTGAGCAACCCGTCGATCAGCTGGGCGGCACCCTTCTCGTCGATGTCCTCGTACTCGGGCACCTTTCCGGGGTCGGCGGCCTCGCGGCGCCACTGGGAGTACCTGACGACCTCGGCGAGGGCACGGACGGCGCGCTCGGCCGCGGGGTAGGCGGGGATGAGGCGTGAGGTGCTCTCGGAGGGGTCCGACTGCTCCGGCGGTGCCTGGGCCGGGAAGTCCAGGGGGCGGAAGGGGTGGGGACGGAACGCGGTTGCGGGCGCCGTCGTGCCCGCCTGTGGTGCGGTACTGGCCGCGGCCGACAGCGCTTCCGCGAGCCCGCCGAGTTCCACGTGCACCACCAGCACCGGCTTTCCCGGCACTCGCTCGGCCGCCGAGCTCAGGGCCTCCGCCAGCTCGGCGTCCCCGGTCGTGGCATCGCCGATCGCCGGTATCGCGGTGACGACGACCGCGTCGCACGTCTCGTCGGCGAGCGCGCGCGACAACGCCGCGTGGAAGTCCGCCGCCGACGCCCCCGTCGTCAGGTCCAGTGGCGGCAGCGGCCGCAGGCCCTCGGAGAGGCACGCGTCGTAGGTCAGCAGCCCCAGCGACTCGGAGTTGCCCAGGATCGCCACCCGCGGTCCGGTCGGCAGCGGCTGGCGGGCGAGCAGCAGCCCCGCGTCCACCAGCTCGGTGATCGTGTCCACCCGGATCACGCCGGCCTGCCGCAGCAGCGCGGACACCGTGGTGTGCGGCAGCCGCGTGGCCCGGACGGCGTGCCCCTGCGGCGCCGCGCCACCGTGCCGCGCGCCCTGCACCACGACCAGCGGCTTCGCCGCTGCCGTACGCCGGGCGAGGCGGGTGAACTTGCGTGGGTTGCCGATGGACTCGAGGTACATCAGGACGACATCGGTGTCCGGGTCGTCGTACCAGTACTGAAGGACGTCGTTGCCGGACACGTCGGCCCGGTTGCCGGACGAGACGAAGGTCGACACGCCCGTGTCCCCGGTCACACCGCCGCCGCGCCGGTGCAGCCGGGACAGCAGCGCGATCCCGATCGCGCCGGACTGAGCGAACAGACCGATCCGGCCCGGGCGGGGCATCTCGGGTGCCAGTGAGGCGTTCAGCCGTACGTCGGCCGAGGTGTTGATGATCCCGAAGGCGTTCGGCCCGATGATGCGCATGCCGTACGCGCGCGCGTGCCGTACGAGTTCGCGCTGCCGCTCGCGCCCGTCGGGCCCGCTCTCGGCGTACCCGGCGGAGACCACGACCAGTCCCTGCACGCCGTGCTCGCCGCACTCGGCGACCACCTCGGGGACGTACTCGGCGGGCACGGCGACCACCGCGAGGTCGACATGCTCCCCGATGTCCCCCACGGAGCGGTGCGCGGGCACTCCGTCGAGCTCCTTGAGGTCCGCCGGGAACGCCCTGTTCACGGCGTACAGCCGCCCCGTGAACCCGGCGTCCCTGATGTTGCCCAGGACACCGCGGCCCACCCCGCCGGGCGTGCGGCCGGCGCCGATGACGGCGACGGAGCCGGGCACCAGGAGCCGCCGCACGGAGCGGGCCTCGGCGCGCTGCTCGCGCGCGTACTGCACGGCGAGCGAGCGGTCGGTCGGCTCCAGGTCGAACTCCAGGCGGACGACGCCGTCCTCGAAGCTGCGCTTCTGGGTGTATCCGGCGTCCGTGAACACCTTGATCATCTTGGTGTTGGCGGGCAGCACCTCGGCGGCGAACCGGCGGATGTCACGCTCGCGCGCGACCGCGCCGATGTGTTCGAGCAGGGCGGATGCGACGCCGCGCCCCTGGTGGGCGTCCTGGACCAGGAAGGCGACCTCGGCCTCGTCGGCGGGTGCCGACGCGGGCATTCCGTCGGCGCCGATCCGATCGTAGCGTACGGTTGCGATGAACTCGCCGCCCACCGTGGCCGCGAGTCCCACCCGGTCCACAAAGTCGTGGTGCGTGAAGCGGTGGACGTCCTTCGCGGACAGTCGCGGGTAGGGCGCGAAGAAGCGGTAGTACTTCGACTCGTCCGACACCTGCTCGTAGAAGCTGACCAGGCGCTCGGCGTCATCAACGGTGATGGGGCGGATGCGCGCGGTGCCGCCGTCGCGCAGCACCACGTCGGCTTCCCAGTGGGCGGGGTACTCGTGCCGGTCCGAGGCGCTCTGCATGGGGCCCAGAGTACGGCTCGCGTACGACAACGGCGCGAGGCAGTCTGTGGAGGACGTATGTCGGGTCGAGGCCGCGACCCGACGGTCACCTCAGGAGGAGCGTTTTGTCCCTCCCGGCATGCTTCACGGGTGTGGGAAACTGGTCTAGACAACCCTGAACACCGAAGGGCAGCATCACATGGCTGAGCGCCGCGTCAACGTCGGCTGGGCCGAGGGTCTTCACGCCCGCCCCGCTTCCATCTTCGTCCGGGCCGCCACGGCCGCAGGTATCCCGGTGACGATCGCCAAGGCCGACGGCAACCCCGTCAACGCGGCCTCCATGCTGGCTGTTCTGGGCCTGGGCGCCCAGGGCGGCGAGGAGATCGTCCTCGCCTCCGAGGCCGAGGGTGCGGACGCCGCCCTCGACCGCCTCGCGAAGCTGGTCTCCGAGGGCCTCGAGGAGCTGCCCGAGACGGTCTAATACCGTCTGAAGGATCTCCGCACATGCGGTGAAGCCGCGTCGGTCTTTCCGGCCGACGCGGCTTCGCTGTTTTCGGGCAGGCACCACGGGAATTACCTGCGCACCTGAAAAAGGGCAGCGGAAATTACCCGCCACCGAATTACTCCTCTTTGTATACGGCGCCCTTGTTAATGCCGCAGGCTCGGCATGTTTACGGGATGTTGCGAATTCCTCACGCGCTCCGCGCGGTCGCCGCCGGAGCCGAACCGCAGCCGGTGCACGGACAGCGAGCGCTCGGTGTGCAGCGCCGTGATCGCGCGGGCGCGTTCGCCGTCGCCGCGCGCCACCGCGTCCACGATCGCGCCGTGCTCGGTCCAGGACTCCACGGGGTTGACCGGCGACTCCACGGCGTACATCCAGGCGATCTTGTGGCGCAGCTGGGTCAGCATCGAGGTCAGGGCGGGGCTGCCGGAGGCCTGGGCCAGCGTCTCGTGGAACCAGCCACCCAGGGAGCGCAGGTCCTCGCTGTTTCCCCGCCTGGCCCGCTCCTGGCCCAGCCTGACCAGGCCGCGCAGCACCTTGAGATGGGCCTCGGTGCGCCGCTGGGCGGCCCGGGAGGCGCCGAGCGGCTCCAGCAGGGTGCGCATCTCCAGCAGGTCGGCGGCCTCCTGCTCGGTCGGTTCGGCGACGCACGCGCCCGCGTGCCGCCGGGTCACCACGAAGCCCTCCGCCTCCAGGGTGCGCAGGGCCTCCCGGACGGGGACGCGGGAGACGCCGTAGCGGCGCGCGAGGAGTTCCTCGGTGAGCCGGCCGCCACGCTCGTAGACACCGGCGACGATGTCGTCCCGGATCGCCGTGCACACCGAATGCGCCGGAATACGCATGACCGACCTCCGCCTTAATCCCCGTGAAACGTCGACGAATGACGTGTGTTCAGTGACTCTATTGCAACCGGCCGGAATTTCCGACGGCGGGCCGGAATCCATGGATATTTTTTGGACAGCGGGTCGTGCGAAACGCCGAAAGCCCCGGCTGGGGGAGCCGGGGCTTCGGGAGCGGAGTGTCTGTCGTCAGACGATCACGGGGGCAGCGGCGAGCGCGGCACGCGTGCGTGGAAGGCGTCGGACGATCACGGGGTGGTGAGCGTCGTACGCGCGCGTGGCAGGTGTCAGAGGTTCACGCCGTGCGAGCGGAGGTAGGCGACGGGGTCGATGTCGGAGCCGTACTCCGCCGTCGTGCGGGCCTCGAAGTGCAGATGCGGTCCGGTGACGTTGCCGGTGGCGCCGGACAGGCCGATCTGCTGGCCCGGGGTGACCGTCTGGCCGACCGAGACGCCGATGGACGACAGGTGGCCGTACTGGGTGTACGTGCCGTCGTTCATCTTGATCACGACCTGGTTGCCGTACGCCCCGCCCCAGCCGGCCTCCACGACGGTGCCGGAGGCGACCGCGTGGACGGAGGTGCCGCTGGCGGCGTGGAAGTCGACGCCCGTGTGGCTGCCGGAGGACCAGACGGCGCCGCCGGCCTTGTAGCCCGTGGAGACGTACGAGCCGGAGATCGGGGAGACGTAGGACAGCAGGCGCTTGCGCTCGGCCTCGCGGGCAGCGCGCTCCTTGGCCTCGCGCTCCCTCTCGGCCTTCTCGGCCGCCTTCTTGCGCGCGGCCTCCTGGGCGGCCTTCTTCAGGGCCGCGGCCTCCTTGGCGGCCTGCTCCTGAGCGGCGGCCTGGGCGTCGATCTGGTCGGCGATCGAGTTGTCGACGCTGATCACGGGGATGAGGCCAGTCTGTTCGGCGGCAGGTTCCGCGGCGAGCGCGGGGGCGGCCAGGGTGCCTATGACGCCGGTGGCGGTGAGGGCGGCGACGCCGGCCGCACGGGCGGTGGAGCGCTCGATCCGGCTGGGACGACGGTGCTTCCCGGTGGGACGATTCGCCCCGGTGGCGCAGCTGAACGCCATGAAGTGGCTGGTCCTTTCCTTCCTTCTCGCCTACCGGGTTAGCTGACGGGTTCGGAGCAGGAAGGTCTCCTACGGGCCCCCTCGCCTTCGCGCGGGCGTCCGATTCACCCCAGGGACTACGGTGGGTCCCCGGCTCCCCTGGCTCGCGCCGTACGGGGACTCGGCGATGACTGTCCGGTGCCGCGGGCGCGGCGCACTGCCTGACGGACAGCCCGGAAGACGCTAAGCGGGACGTCTTTCAATCCCCAAACGGATCCCGGCTTTTGTAGCGCATCCCACAGGCCAGACAGGCAACCTCTCCCCCAATTCGGGCATAAGGGGGCCCTGGTGACTCATTCGTCACCAGGGCCCCCACCGCGCGTGGCGGGTGCAGCCGTCTACTCGGCCGCCACCACGGTGACTTCGCCGATACCGAGGGCCTCGACGGGCTCCCGGATCGCTGCCGCGTCACCGACGAGGATCGTCACCAGGCGGTCCGCCGGGAAGGCGCTCACGGCCGCGGCGGTGGCCTCGACCGTGCCGGTGGCGGCGAGCTGCTGGTACAGCGTGCCCTGGTAGTCGTCGGGCAGGTGCTGCTCGACCTGGTCGGCCAGTGTGCCCGCCACGGACGCGGCGGTCTCGAACTTCAGGGGCGCGACACCGACGAGGTTCTGCACGGCGAAGTCCCGCTCGGCGTCGGTGAGGCCCTCGGCCGCGACGCCCCGCAGCACCGTCCAGAGGTCCTGCAGCGCGGGACCGGTGTTCGGGGTGTCGACGGAGCCGCTGATGGCCAGCATGGCCGCGCCCGTGCCGTCCGGGGCGGAGCGCAGGACCTGCCCGAACGCGCGCACACCGTAGGTGTAGCCCTTCTCCTCGCGCAGGACCTTGTCCAGCCGGGAGGTGAGGGTGCCGCCGAGGCAGTACGTGCCGAGCACCTGCGCGGGCCACACGCGGTCGTGCCGGTCTGCGCCGATCCGCCCGATCAGCAGCTGCGTCTGGACGGAGCCGGGGCGGTCCACGATGACGACACGGCCGGTGTCGTCCGCGGTGACCGGCGGGACGGGCCGCGGCTCGGCCGAGGAGCCGGTCCAGGCGCCGAGGGTGTCACCGAGCAGGGCGTCGAGGTCCACGCCGGTGAGGTCGCCGACGACCACGACGGTGGAGGTGGCCGGGCGGACATGCCGCTCGTAGAAGGCGCGTACGCCCGCGGAGTCGATGCCCTCGACCGTCTCCTCGGTGCCCTGGCGCGGACGGGACATGCGCGAGGTCGCCGGGAACAGCTCCTTGGAGAGCTCCTTGGCGGCCCGGCGCGAGGGGTTGGCCATCTCGTGCGGGATCTCGTCGAGGCGGTTGCGCACCAGGCGCTCGACCTCGGCGTCGTCGAACGCGGGCGCCCTGAGGGCGTCGGCGAGCAGGCCGAGCGCCTTGGGCAGACGGGAGACGGGCACTTCCAGGCTGACGCGGACGCCGGGGTGGTCGGCGTACGCGTCGAGCGTGGCGCCGCAGCGCTCCAGCTCGGCGGCGAACTCCTCGGCGGTGTGCTTGTCCGTGCCCTCGGAGAAGGCGCGCGCCATGATCGTGGCGATGCCGTCGAGGCCCTTCGGCTCGGCGTCCAGGGGCGTGTCCAGGAGCACCTCGACGGCGATGACCTGCTGGCCGGGGCGGTGGCAGCGCAGGACCGTCAGGCCGTTGTCCAGCTTGCCGCGCTCGGGCGCCGGGAACGCCCAGGGCCGGGCCTCGCCGGCCTGAGGCTGCGGGTGGAACTCCATGCTGGCGAGCTCGGTCACTGCGCCGACTCCTCGTTCTCGTCGGTGGTCCCGGCGGGTCCGGCCCCGTCGGCTTCCAGGTCCTCGGCCTCGCCGGCGACCGGCTCGTACACGAGCACCGCGCGGTTGTCGGGTCGCAGGCGGGCCTTGGCGACCGCCTGGACCTCCTCGGCGGTGACGTCGAGGACGCGCTGTACGGCGGTGAACGCGAGCTGCGGGTCGCCGAACAGGACGGCGTACCGGCACAGTTCGTCGGCGCGGCCCGCGACGGTGCCGAGCCGGTCCAGCCACTCGCGCTCCAGCTGGGCCTGTGCGCGCTCCATCTCCTCGGCGGTGGGGCCGTCCGCCGCGAAGCGGGCGAGCTCCTCGTCGACGGCCGCCTCGATGACGGGGACCTCGACGTCGCCGGAGGTCTTCACGTCCAGCCAGCCCAGGGAGGGCGCCCCGGCCAGGCGCAGCAGGCCGAAGCCGGCCGCCACGGCCGTACGGTCACGTCGTACGAGCCGGTTGTAGAGGCGGGAGGACTCACCGCCGCCGAGGACGGTCAGCGCCAGGTCGACCGCGTCGCACTCGCGCGTGCCGTCCTGCGGGAGACGGTAGGCGGCCATCATCGCGCGCGCGGGGACGTTCTCCTCGACGACCTCGCGCAGCTGCTCTCCGATGATCTCGGGCAGCGAGCCGTCGCGCGGCTCGGGCTTGCCGTCGTGGGCCGGGATGGTGCCGAAGTACTTCTCGACCCAGGCGAGCGTCTGCTCGGGGTCGATGTCGCCGACGATGGACAGGACGGCGTTGTTGGGCGCGTAGTACGTCCGGAAGAACGCACGGGCGTCCTCCAGGCTGGCCGCGTCCAGGTCGGCCATCGAGCCGATCGGCGTGTGGTGGTACGGGTGTCCGTCGGGGTACGACAGCGCGGTCAGCTTCTCGAACGCCGTGCCGTACGGGACGTTGTCGTAGCGCTGGCGGCGCTCGTTCTTGACGACGTCGCGCTGGTTCTCCAGGCCCTCCTCGTCGAGCGCCACCAGGAGGCTGCCCATGCGGTCGGCCTCCAGCCACAGCGCGAGCTCCAGCTGGTGGGCGGGCATGGTCTCGAAGTAGTTGGTGCGCTCGAAGCTGGTGGTGCCGTTCGGCGAGCCGCCCGCGCCCTGGACGAGCTCGAAGTGGCCCGTGCCCTTCACACTGTTCGATCCCTGGAACATCAGGTGCTCGAAGAGGTGGGCGAGTCCGGTACGGCCCTTGACCTCGTGGCGGGAGCCGACGTCGTACCAGAGGCAGACCGCGGCGACCGGCGTGAGGTGGTCCTCGGAGAGCACCACGCGCAGGCCGTTGGCCAGGCGGTGCTCCGTCGCGGTGAGGCCGCCGGATTGTGCCTCCGGTGTGGCCGTGTGACCCATGGGCAAGGTGTCCTTCCGGTCGCGTGCACTGCGTTGTGCCGAGCAGTTCGGCTTAAGTTCCTGCCACTGTATGCAGCGTCCGAAGGGTCGGCGAAGTTCCCGGTCAGAACGCCTTGGCTGCGCGGCTGGGTGCAGGGCGCTGTCACGAGCCGGGGGCGCCCCGCGGGACGGCCCGTTGTCCCTCGCCTCGACGCGCGGATCGGCGGGCGGCCACCGCTCTCGCCCGCTGGGCCCGCGTCCGCCGCTCTCACCCGCTGGGTATGCGTCCGTCGCTCTCACCCGCTGGGCCTGCGCCCGTCGCGTCACCTCTCGTGCCGGGTGACGCCGCCACCCCGGGACCCGCGCCCGCCATGCGGGCGCGTGCGGCGGCGCCGAGTCCCTTCGGCTGTCTCGCCCGGCTGCCCGTCGATCACTCCGGCGAGTGAACGGTCGCGCGGCGCGAGCTTGCCGCCGTGGGCGGAGCGCCCGTGCGGGCGGCCTGGGAGGGGCGAGGGCGGCACATGCGGGGGAGGCATCTGCCCGGGGCGGCACTCGCGAGGCGCTCGCCGACCGGTGCTCGGTCCCGACGACGGGGGTGCGCCGGTCGCCGGTCGCCGGTCGCCGGTCGCCGGTCGCCGGTCGCCGGTCGCCGGTCGCCGGTCGCCGGTCGCCGGTCGCCGGGAAACTCCGTCGGACGCGTTGTCGTTCCGGTGGCAAGCCCCGCTTTGACCGGGGCGGTTGGTACCCGATGAGTCCCCCCGCTCGCAGACGGGGCCGGGCGTCGGGGACACTTCTCACGCGCCGGGCCGGAGCCCAACATCGGGTCCTGGTCGGTGGTTGTCAGTGCCTCGGTCCACAATGGTCCGCGTCAGATCCCGTCAACGCTTCAGCAAGGAGCCGGCAGCGATGGCCCGCCGCAGCACGAAGACCCCGCCGCCCGACGACTCGTACGAGGAGAAGATCCTCGACATCGACGTCGTCGACGAGATGCAGGGCTCCTTCCTCGAGTACGCGTACTCGGTCATCTACTCCCGCGCCCTGCCGGACGCCCGCGACGGCCTCAAGCCGGTGCACCGTCGCATCGTCTACCAGATGAACGAGATGGGCCTGCGCCCCGACCGCGGCTATGTGAAGTGCGCCCGCGTCGTCGGCGAGGTCATGGGTAAGCTGCACCCGCACGGCGACGCGTCGATCTACGACGCCCTGGTGCGCATGGCCCAGCCCTTCTCGATGCGCGTCCCGCTGGTCGACGGCCACGGCAACTTCGGCTCGCTGGGCAACGACGACCCGCCGGCCGCCATGCGGTACACCGAGTGCCGGCAGGCCCAGGCGACGAGCCTGATGACCGAGTCGATCGACGAGGACACGGTCGACTTCACCCCCAACTACGACGGCCAGGAGCAGGAGCCGGTGGCGCTGCCCGCCGCCTTCCCGAACCTGCTGGTCAACGGCGCGTCGGGCATCGCCGTCGGCATGGCCACGAACATGCCGCCGCACAACCTCGCCGAGGTCATCTCGGCCGCCCGCCACCTGATCCGCTACCCGGGCGCGGATCTGGACACCCTGATGAAGCACGTGCCGGGCCCCGACCTGCCCACCGGCGGCCGGATCGTCGGCCTCGCCGGCATCCGGGACGCGTACGAGACGGGCCGCGGCACCTTCAAGATCCGCGCCACGGTCGAGATCGAGACCGTGACCGCCCGCCGCAAGGGCCTGGTCGTCACCGAGCTGCCCTTCACGGTCGGCCCGGAGAAGGTGATCGCCAAGATCAAGGACCTGGTCGGCTCGAAGAAGATCCAGGGCATCGCCGACGTCAAGGACCTCACCGACCGCGAGCACGGCCTGCGCCTGGTCATCGAGATCAAGAACGGCTTCGTGCCGGAAGCGGTCCTGGAGCAGCTGTACAAGCTGACGCCGATGGAGGAGTCCTTCGGCATCAACAACGTCGCGCTGGTCGACGGCCAGCCCCTCACCCTCGGCCTCAAGGAGCTCCTGGAGGTCTACCTCGACCACCGCTTCGAGGTCGTACGGCGCCGCAGCGAGTTCCGCCGCAGCAAGCGCCGCGACCGCCTCCACCTGGTCGAGGGCCTGCTCACGGCCCTGCTGGACATCGACGAGGTCATCCGCCTGATCCGGTCCAGCGAGAACTCCGCGCAGGCGAAGCAGCGCCTGATGGAGCGCTTCTCGCTGAGCGAGGTCCAGACCCAGTACATCCTCGACACTCCGCTGCGCCGTCTGACCAAGTACGACCGCATCGAGCTGGAGGCGGAGAAGGACCGGCTCAACGAGGAGATCGCCGAGCTGACCCGGATCCTCGACTCGGACGCGGAGCTGCGCAAGCTCGTCTCCTCCGAACTGGCCGCGGTGGCCAAGAAGTTCGGCACCGAGCGGCGTACGGTCCTGCTGGAGTCGGCGGGCGCCCCGGTCTCCGCCGTGCCGCTCCAGGTGGCGGACGACCCGTGCCGGGTGCTGCTGTCCTCGACGGGTCTGCTGGCCCGTACGGCGAACGGCGATCCGTTCGCCGAGGACGCCGAGGCGAAGCGCTCCAAGCACGACGTGATCGTCTCGGCCGTGCCGGCCACGGCTCGCGGCGAGGTGGGCGCGGTGACGTCCACGGGCCGCCTGCTGCGCATCAACGTCATCGATCTGCCCCAGCTGCCGGAGACGGCGTCGAGACCCAACCTCTCGGGCGGCGCACCGCTGTCGGAGTTCCTCTCCCTGACCGACGGCGAGGCTGTGGTCTGCCTGACCACGCTCGACGAGTCCTCCCCAGGCCTGGCGCTCGGCACGGAGCAGGGCGTCGTCAAGCGTGTCGTGCCCGACTATCCGACCAACAAGGAGGAGTTGGAGGTGATCACCCTCAAGGAGGGCGACCGGATCGTCGGCGCGGTCGAGCTGCGCACCGGCGAGGAGGACCTGGTCTTCATCACCGACGACGCCCAGCTGCTGCGCTACCAGGCCTCGCAGGTCCGCCCGCAGGGCCGCGCCGCCGGCGGTATGGCGGGCATCAAGCTCACCGAGGGCGCGAAGGTCATCTCCTTCACTGCGGTCGACCCGGCCGCGGACGCGGTGGTGTTCACGGTCGCGGGCTCGCGCGGCACGCTGGACGACTCCGTCCAGACGACCGCCAAGCTGACCCCGTTCGACCAGTACCCGCGCAAGGGCCGCGCCACCGGCGGCGTCCGCTGCCAGCGCTTCCTGAAGGGCGAGGACTGCCTGTCCGTGGCCTGGGCGGGCCCCGCCCCGGCACGCGCCGCGCAAAAGAACGGCACTCCGGCGGACCTCCCGGACATGGACCCGCGCCGCGACGGCTCGGGTGTGTCACTGCCGAAGACGGTGGCGGTGGTGGCCGGGGCGTTCTAGGCCTCCTCGAAGGCCGCTTCCTCCGGGTCCCGCACATAGCGCAGAACGCCCCACATGCCCTGCTCATCGGCATGTGGGGCGTCGCTCTTGCACCCCTCCAGCTCCTTGCCGAGAGCGGAGGCGTCGATACCGGAGCCGATGAGCACGAGCTGGGTGAGGCGGGCGTCGGCGGGCGCCCAGGGCTCCGGGTAGAAGCGGAGGAAGCGGCCGACGGCGTGAACGGCGTAGCGGTTGCGGACGTCGTACGGCCCGAAGTCGACGTACCCCTTGATGCGGTACAGCCCCTCGGGCCGGGTGTCGAGGAAAGCGATCAGCCGACGCGGGTCGAGGGCGACTTCGGAGGTGAAGGACAGGCTGTCGTAGCCGGTGTGCAGATGGCCGGAGTGGTCCTCGTGCCCCTCGTGGTCCTCGTGCGGCTCGTGGTGATGGTCCAGGTCGTCGAAGGACAGCTGCCCGATGCGCTCCTCGCTGGGCCTGCACTCGAAGAGGAACTCGGGGTCGATCCGGCCGTAGGTGGCGGGGACGACGGCGGCGCGGTCGGTGAGCTCGCGCACCACCCCGAGAACGTGCTCACCGTCCGCCGCCCGGTCGAGTTTGTTGACCACGACGAGGTCGGCGAGGGCGAGGTGCCGGTCGATCTCGGGGTGCTTCGCGCGCGTGTCGTCGAACTCGGCGGCGTCGACGACCTCGACGAGTCCGCCGTACACGATGCCCGGGTGCTCACTGGCGAGCACCATGCGCACGAGTTCCTGTGGCTCGGCGAGTCCACTGGCCTCGATGACGATGACGTCGATGCCGGTGGAGGGCCGGGCGAGCCGCTCGAGATAGACATCCAGCTCACTTGCGTCGACCGCGCAGCACAGACAGCCGTTCCCGAGGGAGACGGTGGAGTCGCCGAGCGCGCCGGCGACGGCCATGGCGTCGATCTCGATGGCGCCGAAGTCGTTGACGACGGCGCCGATGCGGGTGCCTCCGCTGCGGTGGAGGAGGTGGTTGAGGAGCGTGGTCTTGCCGGAGCCTAGGAATCCGGCGAGTACGACGACCGGAATCTGCTGCGGACCAGGGCTCGGCTGACTCAACGTGCGACCTTTCTCACGCCGACGGGTGCACCGGCTCACGGCTCGGCGCACGCACGAAGATTGAATGCCGACCCAGGATACGAGCCGGAATAATCACTGCGAAGTGAACGATTGTTAGCAGCACTTGCCGGGCAGACGTTCGTCAAGGCACCGGAGCGTGCGACCCTCGCTTCCCTCCGTGCGCCTCCTCTCCGCCTCCCCGCCGATCAGAGCCGCTCGGCACTCTGGGAGACGGCAAGCGCCGCCCACCGCTCGCCGGTCCCCTCCAGTCGACCCGCACCCCGACGACCGGCGGACGGCCGCCTGATTCGGGGGTTGACATGGCCACACGGAAATGTTCTGCACGGAGGCTCGGTTCCGCCGCGCTCACTCTCTTGGCCGCCACCGCCACCGCGACGCTGGCAGCGCGTCAATGGCGGTCGGAGCAGGCACGCCTGCATGAGCGACGGCTGGAACTCGAAGAGCTGGCGATCCGGCGAACAACGCTGGCCCATCAGCAGCGCATGCACTGGGAGTTGCTCGCGAGGGCGATCGACGACCCCTCCCTCGCCGCAGTGATCGATACCTACGACCAGAGCATCCCGGCGGAGAGGCGACGGCAGTTCTTCTACGCCAACGCCTGGTACGCCCACCTCTACCACCTCTACCAGGCCGAACTCCTGGACCGGGAGGAGCTGTACACACGCCTGCGGGAGTTCTTCCAGAGCCCGGTCTTCCGGGAGTACTGGGAGGCCTCGCGACACATGCGTGCCAGCCTCAAGGAGTCGTCCGTGGAAGCCCAGCTGGGACACATGGTCGATGGACTCGTCCGGGACCTCGACGAATCCGACACCGACGAGTGGTGGGTCGTCGGCGATCCGCCGACTGACTGACTGGAGCCTGCGGGCGCAGCGGTCAACTCGGCAGTGGCCTGACGATGCGTGCTGACCGGATGGCAGAGCACACGCAACGCCACATGGGTCAACCCCACAGCTGCACGGGCGAGCAACTGGGTGACTTTTTGCCATCCAGCCACTAGGGATTCAGAAACACCAGTAGCCTGCTCCCCACCCAGTATGCCTACCCCTTGTTTTGTAAGGACCGGTACCTTTGAAGATCGTGCGCCGCATCGGTGTGCCTCCCAGCGCCCGAGGCAGTAGTTCAGGAGCTACCTGCCCGGACGTGTTCGAACTCAGCGACGGTAACTTCGCCGTGATCGGCACCGAGGCCACCGAGGCGCTTGAGCCGGAACTGCCCGCAGACGCTGCTCGCGCCGACTACGAACGCATCGTCATTGTGAGCAGAGAGACTCTGATCCGCGCCAAGGCAGACATCCCCGACGCCTGAACCCACCGCACGAGCACGCGTCCACCCCAGACCCGTACCGTCACACTCCCCCGGCCGCGCGCAACCGTTGAGCGAGCCGGGCACCGACCCGGCGAGCAGCCGGTACCCCGTCACTGCTCGATCACCACCGATGAGGCCTGGCGCCAGAACGGCTCCAGGCCACACGCGTTTCTCGGGCCGCTCTCAGGCCGCCTCCGGCACCCGCACCGGCGCCCCCGGCCCCACGTACCGCGCCGCCGGCCTGATGATCTTCGAGTCCTGTGCCTGTTCCAGGATGTTGGCGCTCCATCCCACGACCCGCGCCGCAGCGAATGTCGGCGTGAACATCTCGCGCGGCAGACCGCAGAGCTCCATGACTACGCCCGCGTAGAACTCGACGTTCGTGTGCAGCTCGCGGCCGGGCTTCAGTTCGGCCAGGATCGCCTCCACGCGGCGTTCGACCTCTACGGCGAACTCGACGCGCGGGCCGCCGAAGTTCTGGGCGATCTCGCGGAGCATCCGCGAACGGGGGTCCTCCGTGCGGTAGACCGGGTGGCCGAAGCCCATGATGCGGTCGCCGGCGACGACGCGTTCGCGGATCCAGGGGTCGATGCGCTCGGGGGTACGGATGGCGTCCAGCGTGTCCAGCGCACGACTGGGCGCACCGCCGTGCAGCGGCCCCGACAGCGCGCCCACGGCTCCGACGAGGCAGGCCGCGATGTCCGCACCCGTGGATGTGATGACCCGGGCCGTGAAGGTTGACGCGTTGAATCCGTGGTCAATGGTTGAGATCAAGTATTGCTCGATCGCCCGCGTCCGCCCCGGATCGGGCTCCGAGCCGGTCAACATGTACAGGTAGTTCGCCGCGTACGAGAGATCCTCGCGCGGCTCAACAGGGTCAAGCCCTTTGCCCAGCCGATGCAGTGCGGTGAGCAGCGTCGGTACGACCGCGGCCGCGAGGAGGGCGTCCCGGCGGCGCTCGTGGGCGTCGATGTCGTACACCGGCTGGAAGCCCTGTGCCGCGCCGAGCAGGGAGAGCGCGGTGCGCAGGCCGGCCAGCGGGCCGGACCGTCTGCTCGCCGCGGCGATCGCGGGCAAAGCCGCGCGCACGTCGTCGGGCAGCCGCCGCAGCGCCGCGGTCTCGGCGGCAAACGCGGCGGCACGTTCGGCGTCCGGCAGTTCGCCGTGGACCAGGAGATGCCAGACGTCCTCGAAGGGGCGGGTCTGCGCGAGTTCGACGGCCGAGTACTGGCGGTAGTGGTAGAAGCCCTCGAGCCCCCGGACGTCGCCGATCTCGGTGTCGGTGACGACGACACCCGCGAGTCCACGTGGCACCTCGACGAGCACAGCTGCTGACCTGTTGACGGACATGATTCCTCCCTGGACTTGATTCGACTGTCCATGCTTGACTCATTTCCTGTCAATATTGATCCAATCAATATGAGGATCAATGTCCAGCACCCTGGATACGGTGACCCCATGCGCGATCAAGAACCCGGCCCCGGTCCCGCCGAACGGCGGCTGACCACCCAGGAGGCCGCCGAGTTGCTCGGCGTGAAGCCCGAGACCGTGTACGCGTACGTGAGCCGCGGTCACCTCAGCAGCCGCCGCCTGCCCGGCGGCCGGGGCAGCACCTTCGACGCCAAGGAGGTGGAGACGCTCGCCCGGCGCAACAAGCGGGAGAGTGCGGGCGGTTCGGCATCGGGCGGCGAGCTGTCGGTGCGGACCCGCCTGACGTTCATCGACACCGACCGCTACTACTTCCGGGGCGTGGACGCGACCGAACTGGCCGCCCGGCACTCCTACGAAGAGGTCGCCGAGTGGCTGTGGACCGGCCGGTTGCGCCGCGGCGTCACCTTCACCGCCCCCGAGGCCTGCGTCGCCGCGGCCCGCCGTGCCGTCGACTCCCTGCCCGAACACGCCGACCCCACCGACCGGTTGCGGGTCGCGGCGATCGCCGCCGCCGCAACGGACCCGCTGCGCTTCGACCTGTCCGAGGAGGCCGTGCTCGGCACCGCCCGCGTCCTCATCCCGACCCTGGTCGCCGCGCTCACACCTGCGGGGTTCACCTATCGCGACGAGGGCTCGATCGCACAGCGCCTGTGGGACCGGCTGAGCGGACGGCCCGCCGACGAGGCGGCGCTGAAGGTCCTGGACACGGCCCTCGCCCTGCTCGTGGATCACGACCTGGCCGCCTCGACACTCGCCGTGCGGGTCGCCGCGTCGGCTCGCGCGCACGCCTACGCGGCCGTCTCCGCCGGGCTCGGCGTGATCGAGGGTCCCCTGCACGGCGCGGCGAGCGGCCTCGCCCACAAGCTGATCATGGAGGTGCTCGACCGGGGCGACGCCGGGCCCGTCATCGCGCAGGAGCTGCGGGCCGGCCGGAGCATTCCGGGGCTCGGTCACCGGCTCTACTCCGGCGAGGACCCACGCGCGCGTGTCCTGTTCGAGCTCCTGGAGGAGCTCCCCCACTCCGCGCCCGCCCTCGCCGCGGCCCGCGACATCGTCGCCACCGCCGCCCGCCACACCCCCCTTCACGCCAACGTCGACCTGGCCCTGGCCGTGTTCACGGCGTCCTCCGCCATGCCCTCCACGGCCGGCGAGACGATCTTCGCCGTGGCCCGCACGGCAGGCTGGATCGCCCACGCGCTGGAGGAGTACGGGGAGCGACCGCTGCGCATGCGTCCGAGCGGGCACTACACAGGTCCGAAGCCGCCGCAGCCACTGCCCGAGTAGGCCTGCGGCCCTACCGGGACAGGGCAGTGGCGCACAGTTCGGGAGTCGGCACAGGAGCCCCTCGGGAAGTCACCCCGACGCAAGTCAGGTTAGGCTCACCTCTGTGAGTACGTGCTCAACCGTCTCGCTGGACCTCGACGAGCCCATCGCGGGGACCGCGGCGACCGCGACGACCTGGCTGCTGCTGGAGCAGTCCGGTCCGTGGGGTGCCAAGGCGCTCACCCAGAGCCACCTGGACCCCGCGCTGGGCCGCGCCCTGGAGGAAGCCGCGAAGGGCACGGGCGTACGCGTCGCGCTGATCCGCCGCCCCGGCCGGCACGCCGACTGCGGGACCTCTGCCGAGCGCCAGGTCTATGTGGCCCACACCGTGCCCGGCAACGTATGGCTGCACGCCGCCGCGACCCATGACCCACAGCAGTTGCTCGACCTGGACTTCGCCGCGCTGGGCATGGGTGACCCCCACACCTTCGACTCGGTCCTCCAGGGGCGTCCCCACACAGGCGACCCGCTGGCCCTCGTCTGCACCAACGGCAAGCGGGACCGCTGCTGCGCCCTCCTGGGCCGCCCTCTCGCGGCCGAGCTCGCAACGTCCGGCGTCGATGGCGTCTGGGAGGTCACCCATCTGGGTGGACACCGGTTCTCACCGACGCTGCTCGTGCTGCCGTACGGCTATGCGTACGGCCGGGCTCAGGCCCACGCCGTCAAGGAGGTCCTGCACAGCGTCCAGGACGGCCGAATCGTCGTCGACGGCTGCCGCGGGAACTCGGCCTGGGAGCGGCCGGGCCAGGCCGCCGAGCTGGCTGTGCGACGGGCCACCGGCGAGGACGCCGCGGAGGCACTGAGCGTCGTACGGACGGACGGCGCGGCCCCGCGGTGGGAGGTGACCGTCGCCCACGTGGACGGCCGTCATTGGCGGGTCCACGTGGCTCAGGGCGCCTCCCTGCCGCCCCGCCCCGAAAGCTGCGGGTCGGTGCTCGGCTCGCCCGCACGGATGGACGTGGTGGCGGTGCGCGAGCTGACGATGACGGCGGCGCTCGCGAGCTGACCCCGGACGCGCCGGTGGCCCACCTGCACCGCGCGCCGGATGCCGCCGCCGGAGACCGGGCCACCCGATGCCGGCTCCTCCCCCTCAGGTGGCCGGACCGCCGCATGCCACTCCCGCATGGACCGGCCGCCCTACCCCGCCTTCGGTGAGCCGGCTCCCCGCGATGCCCCCAGGAGGACCGGCCGGCCGACGCCATCTCTCAGGGAAGCCGGCCCCCACGACGACCAGCCACCCCCTCCCGACCGACCCGCAACCCGACATCGATCACGAGAACCACGCCACACCCCTCTACGGGACATCCCACGCGCCCACGTACCGTCATGGGTATGAGCCCCACTCCCCCCGCCCGCCGCCTGCGCCTCGGTCTGCCCCGGCAGATGTTCGCGCAGGTGCTGCTGATGCAGGTGGCGATCGCCGCGGGAGTGGCGGTGCTCGCGACCGGCCTGTTCCTCGCCCCGCTCAGCGACCAGCTGGACGACCAGGCGATGCGCCGCGCGCTGTCGATCGCGCAGACCACCGCGGCCCAGCCGCAGATCGCCGAGGACCTGGCGAACAGTCCCGCGACGGCCGGCGGGCCGGTCCAGCGGGAGGCGGAGCGGATCCGTGAGGCCACCAGGGCCGAGTACGTCGTCGTGATGGACCGGCGCGGGGTGCGCTGGTCCCATCCCACGTCGAGCGAGATCGGCAGGATCGTGTCGACCGACCCGGGCCAGGCCCTCGCGGGCCACGAGGTCATGCAGATCGACAGCGGCACCCTGGGCCGCACCGCGCGCGGCAAGGTGCCGTTGCGCGACGGCGACGGGAAGATCATCGGCGCCGTCTCGGTCGGTATCGCGTACGACAGCGTGCGGGCCCGGCTGCTGCACGCCATCCCGGGGCTGTTCGCGTACGCGGGCGGCGCCCTGGCGGTCGGCGCGCTGGCCGCCTGGCTCATCTCCCGCCGGGTCCAGCGGCAGACCCGTGACCTGGCCTTCTCCGACATCTCGGCGCTCCTGGCGGAGCGCGAGGCGATGCTGCACGGCATCCGGGAGGGCGTCGTCGCCCTGGACCGCGGCGGCCGTATCCGTCTCCTGAACGACGAGGCACGGCGGCTGCTCGGAATCGGTGACGAGGCCGTCGGCCGGTCCCTCGACGAGGCGCTCGGCGAGGGCCGTACGACCGACGTACTGGCAGGCCGGGTGACCGGCACCGATCTGCTCACGGTCCGCGGCCAGCGCGTCCTGGTCACCAACCGCATGCCCACCGACGACGGCGGCGCCGTCGCCACGCTGCGCGACCGCACCGAGCTGGAGCAGCTCGGCCGGGAGCTCGACTCGACGCGCGGCCTGATCGACGCCCTGCGCGCCCAGGACCATGAGCACGCCAACCGTATGCACACCCTCCTCGGTCTGCTCGAACTGGAGATGTACGACGACGCCGTGGAGTTCGTCGGCGAGGTGGTCGGCGATCACCGGGCCACCGCGGAGCAGGTCGCCGAGAAGATCCAGGACCCGCTGCTCGCCGCCCTGCTGGTGGGCAAGGCGACCGTGGCGGCCGAGCGCGGTGTCGCGCTGCGTCTGGCGGACCGTACGGGGCTCCCGGACCGGCTGATCGACCCCAGGGGGCTCGTCACGATCGTCGGCAACCTCGTGGACAACGCGCTGGACGCCGTCGCGGGCACGCCGCACGCGCGCGTGGAGGTCGAACTGCGCGCCGAGGGGCGTACCGCGATCCTCAGGGTGCGCGACACGGGGCCTGGAATCCCCGAGGAACAACGCGAGTTGATCTTCACCGACGGGTGGTCCACCAAGAAGCGCCCGGCCCACCGCGAGCGCGGCATCGGCCTCTCCCTCGTGCGCAGGCTCGCCGAACGGCAGGGTGGCAGTGCGGTGGTGGACGAGGCGGCCGGCGGGGGCGCGGAGTTCACCGTCGTCCTGCCCGAGGCGCTGACCGAGCCGGACCTGGAGCCCGCCCTCACCGTGCCGTCAGATGCGCAGTCCGTCGCCGAGGAGGAGTCGCGATGATCGAGGTCCTGGTCGTGGACGACGACACGCGCGTCGCGCGCGTCAACGCCGCCTACGTCGGGAAGGTGCCGGGCTTCCACGTCGCGGGCGAGGCGCACAACGTGGCGGAGGCCCTGCGCCAGGTGGAGGAGCTGCCCCAGCTGGACCTGGTCCTCATGGACCACTATCTACCCGATGGAACGGGACTCTCGGTCGTCCAGGAGATGCGCCGACGCGGCCACCAGACCGATGTGATCATGGTGACGGCGGCGCGGGACGTGACGACGGTACAGGCGGCGATGCGGTACGGCGCGCTGCAGTACCTGGTCAAGCCGTTCGCCTTCGCGGGCCTGCGCGCCAAGCTGGAGGCGTACGCGGAGCTGCGCCGCACCCTCGACGGCGGCGGCGAGGCGGAACAGGCCGAAGTGGACCGTATCTTCGGCGCCCTGTCGGCCCCCTCGGAGCCCGACCTGCCCAAGGGCCACTCCCCCACGACCGCGGAACTCGTGCGCCGCTCCCTGATGAACGCCGAAGGCCCCCTGTCGGCCCAGGAGATCGCCGAGCGGACCGGGGTGAGCCGGCAGACCGCCCAGCGCTATCTCAAGCTCCTGGAACGCACGGGACGGGCCCGCCTCACCCTGAAGTACGGGGACGCGGGCCGCCCGGAACACCGATACGTGTGGGCGACCCGCGCCTGAGGCACGGCCCGTGGGGGCGGGGGAAGGAACCGTGCCACCCCTTCATACGGATGCGGGCCGCCCAAGCGTCAGCCGTCCGGTGAAACGTACGGCGGTGAAGGCGCCCTCCAGTGCCGGTCCGCGACCCCGGCATGGGCCGGAAGCCGCCTCCTAGACCGCCCCCGCCCCCGTCAGCGACCGCACCTCGGTCTCCGCGTGCTTGGCCGCGTCGGGGACCTCGGCCGAGGTGACGGTGCCGAGCCAGCCGGTGACGAAGCCCAGCGGGATCGAGACGAGGCCGGGGTTCTGCAGGGGGAAGTACTGGAAGTCGACTCCGGGGAACAGTGAGTCGGGGCTGCCCGACACCACCGGCGAAAGCAACACGAGCACCACGGCCGGGATCAGACCGCCGTACACGGCCCATACGGCACCGCGCGTGGTGAAGTCCCGCCAGAACAGCGAGTAGAGCAGCACCGGCAGGTTGGCGGACGCGGCGACGGCGAAGGCGAGGCCCACGAGGAAGGCGACGTTGAGGTCGCGGGCCAGCAGTCCGAGGGCGATCGCGACCACGCCGATGCCGACCGCGGCGACACGTGCCACGGCCACCTCGCTGCGGGGCTCGGCGCGCCGGCGTCGTAGTGAGGCGTACAGGTCGTGGGCCACGGAGGCCGAGGACGAGAGCGTGATGCCGGCGACGACCGCGAGGATCGTGGCGAAGGCGATGGCCGCGACAAGCGCGAAGAGAACCGTTCCTCCCGTGGAGTCCGCGCCACCGCCCAGATCGAGCGCGAGCAGCGGTACCGCCGTGTTCCCGGCCGCGTTCGACCCGCGGACGGCCTCGGACCCGAGGATGGCGGCCGCGCCGAAGCCGAGGACGATGGTCATCAGGTAGAAACCGCCGATGAGCCCGATCGCCCAGACCACGGAGCGCCGTGCCGCGCGGGCGGTGGGCACGGTGAAGAAGCGGGACAGGATGTGCGGCAGTCCGGCGGTGCCGAGCACGAGCGCCAGGCCCAGGCTGATGAAGTCGAACCGGGCTGTCCAGTCCCCGCCGTACTTGAGCCCGGGCGCCAGGAACGCGTCACCGTGACCACTGCGCTCGGCCGCCGTGAGCAGCAGCCGGTCGAAGTCGCCGTGGAAGCGCAGCAGGACGAGCACGGTCAACGCGACGGTGCCGCCGAGCAGCAGGACCGACTTGACGATCTGGATCCAGGTGGTGGCCCGCATCCCTCCCAACGACACATAGATCACCATGAGCGCGCCGACGCCGATGACGGTCCAGGCCTGCGCCGCCTCGCTCCTGCCCCCGAGCAGCAACGCGACCAGGGTGCCCGCGCCCACCATCTGCGCCACCAGATACAGAACGGACACGGTGACCGAGGAAGTTCCCGTCGCGATCCGCACGGGGCGCTCCCGCATCCGAGCGGCGACCACGTCGGCGAGCGTGAACCGTCCGCAGTTGCGGACCAGTTCGGCGACGAGGAACAGCACCACCAGCCAGGCCACGAGGAAGCCGACCGAGTACAGCAGCCCGTCGTAACCGAACAGGGCGATGAGCCCGGAGATGCCGAGGAAGGAGGCGGCCGACATGTAGTCACCGGCGATGGCAAAACCATTCTCCATGGGCGTGAAGAGCCGGCCGCCCGCGTAGAACTCCTCGGCCGAACCACGCCGGTTGCGGCTCACCCACGTCGTGATCGCCAGCGTGATCGCGACGAACACGCCGAACAGCAGCAGCGCCAGGGTCTGGTGATCACCCGTCATGAGGCACCGCCCGCCGCTCGTCCGTGTGTGACGCGCGTCAACTCCTGGGTGTCCCAGCGCAGTTCGAGCGCCGCGCGGTCCCGTCGCAGCCGCGCGTGGCGCGCGTAGGCCCAGGTGAGCAGGAAGGTGCTGAGGAACTGTCCGAGCCCAGCGACCATCGCGACGTTCACCGCGCCCGCGACGGGGCGGGCCATCAGCCCCGGCGCGGCGGTGGCGGCCACGACGTACGCCACGTACCAGGAGAGGAACACGGCAACCGCCGGAACCACGAACCTCCGGTACCGGCTGCGCACTTCCCGGAAGGCCGCACTGCGCTGCACCTCGAGGTACACGTCGCCCGCAGTCGGCGGGGTCGCCTCAGGAGTGCCCGTATCGTCCCACTCCCCCCACCCGGAGGCGAGGGCGTCGTACCAGGGATCGTCGAGCCGCGCACTTCTGGCTTCGCGGGGACGACCGTCGCTTGAGTGCATGACCAAGCATGGACAGAACGGAAAGATCCCCGACTCTTCTTCTTTGGGCGCTTCACCCCATCAGGTGACGCACCCCACAAAGACCCGATACCGGATAACCGCCGACAGTCCGTCGGCAGCCGCCAACGGCCGCCGACGGCGAGAACACGCCACTGAGGCCACCCGCACCCGGCGACGAATGCCGCACGAGCGGTGCGGGTGGGTACCCAAGTCAGCGGCCGAAGGCGGAGCGGAGGCCGATAACACGGCCCAAGCCCAGCGCGTCGGCTACGCGTCGATGCGCGACCGGTCCAGCGTCGCCGCGGAGCTTGAGATGAACTCCTTGCGCGGCGCCACGTCGTTCCCCATCAGCAGATCGAAGACCCGCTCGGCGGCCTCCAGGTCGGAGAGGGTGATCCGGCGCAGTGTGCGGTGGCGCGGGTCCATGGTCGTCTCGGCCAGCTGGTCGGCGTCCATCTCACCGAGACCCTTGTACCGCTGGATGGAGTCCTTGTACCGGACCCCCTTGCTCTCGAACTCCATGAGCTTGTCGCGCAGCTCACGGTCCGAGTACGTGTAGACGTACTTGTCCTGCCCCTTCTTGGGCTGGACGAGCTCGATCCGGTGCAGCGGCGGCACCGCGGCGAACACCCGGCCCGCCTCGATCATCGGCCGCATGTAGCGCTGGAAGAGCGTCAGCAGCAGGGTCCGGATGTGCGAGCCGTCCACATCGGCGTCGGTCATCATGATGATCTTGCCGTAGCGCGCGGCGTCGATGTCGAAGGTCCGGCCGGACCCCGCCCCTATGACCTGGATGATCGCGCCGCACTCGGCGTTCTTGAGCATGTCGGTCACGGACGACTTCTGGACGTTGAGGATCTTGCCACGGATCGGCAGCAGCGCCTGGAACTCGGAGTTCCGGGCGAGCTTGGCGGTGCCGAGCGCGGAGTCTCCCTCGACGATGAACAACTCGCTGCGGTCGACGTCGTCGCTGCGGCAGTCGGCGAGCTTGGCGGGCAGCGACGAGGACTCCAGCGCCGTCTTCCGGCGCTGCGCGTCCTTGTGCTGGCGGGCCGCGATACGCGTACGGGCCGCTGCGACGGCCTTCTCGAGGACCACGCGCGCCTGTGCCGCGGCGTCCCGCTTGGTGGACGTCAGGAACGCCTTGAGCTCCTTGGCGATCACGGTGTTCACGATGCGCCGGGCCGCCGAGGTACCCAGGACCTCCTTGGTCTGGCCCTCGAACTGCGGCTCGGCCAGGCGCACGGTGACGACCGCGGTGAGGCCCTCCAGGGCGTCGTCCTTGACGACGTCGTCCTCGGCGACGCGCAGCAGCTTCTTGGCGCGCAGCACCTCGTTCACGGTGCTGGTCACGGCCGTCTCGAAGCCCGCGACGTGGGTGCCGCCCTTGGGGGTGGCGATGATGTTCACGAACGACTTCAGGGTCGTGTCGTACCCCGTGCCCCACCGCATCGCGACATCGACGTCGAGCTCACGGGTGACCTGGGTGGGGGTCATCTGGCCGTGCTCGTCCAGGACCGGGACGGTCTCCCTGAAGGTGCCCTGGCCGGAGAAGCGCAGGACGTCGCAGACCGGCCTGTCGGCGGCCAGGTACTCGCAGAACTCGCTGATGCCGCCGTCGAAGCGGAAGGACTCCTCGCCCTTGCTGCCGCCATCGCCGAGGCCGAACTCGTCGCGGACGACGATGGTCAGGCCGGGCACCAGGAACGCGGTCTGGCGGGCGCGCTGATGCAGGTTCTCCAGGGAGAGCTTGGCGTCCTTGAGGAAGATCTGGCGGTCGGCCCAGTACCGCACGCGCGTGCCGTTGCGGGTCTTGGGGATCTTCTTGGTCTTGCGCAGGCCGCTCTTGGCATCGAACTTCGCGTTCGGGCCGTCGGCGGCGAAGGCCCCGGGGACACCGCGCCGGAAGCTGATGGCGTGGGTGTGGCCGCTGCGGTCCACCTCGACGTCCAGCCGCGCGGACAGGGCGTTCACCACAGAGGCGCCCACGCCGTGCAGACCGCCGGAGGCGGCGTAGGAGCCGCCGCCGAACTTGCCGCCCGCGTGCAGCTTGGTCATGACGACCTCGACGCCGGACATGCCGGTCTTGGGCTCGACGTCGACCGGGATGCCCCGGCCGTTGTCCCGGACCTCCACGGACCCGTCGTCGTGCAGGATCACCTCGATGTGATCGCAGTAGCCGCCGAGGGCCTCGTCGACGGAGTTGTCGATGATCTCCCACAGGCAGTGCATGAGACCGCGGCTGTCGGTCGACCCGATGTACATACCCGGGCGCTTGCGCACGGCCTCGAGCCCCTCGAGGACGAGCAGGTGCCGCGCGGTGTAGTTGGAACCGTCCCGGTCTGCTCCTGCCAGCAGCGCTGTGGACGGCACGGACGTCTCGGCGGTCACGCGGTTCGCTCCTCGCTGAATTTCAGATGACGCCCTGATGGGTAAGGGCGCGGCTTCGGTCGCCGTCAAGAGGGTACCGAGGCCTGGTAGAGCCGTTGTAACGCCACCCTCGTGCGAAACACAGACTAGTCCAGGGTCGCATGCGTGTTCGATCCCTCGATGGGGTGAAGTACATATCACGTTCCCTTCCAGGCATGAACCAAATAGGCTCCGGGCACGTCCTCATGAACAAACCGGCAAGCCAGCCGGGAGGACCGACCTTGACCGACAGTGCGAAACCGTAAGCAAGACAGAGACGCAATACGGCACATTCGCCGCCAAACCGGCAGCAGCCGGCCGCCCCGGAAAAAATTTCACTCTGGGTGAAGCCACGAGCGGGAACGTTTTGAGGCTGGTTGGATGTTGACCCTGGTACGACAGCTCGTCGAGCTAGAGAAGAGGCGACGTGACTACTGTTCTGACCCCCGCGAGCCCGCTGACGGCCGCTGACCGCTGCGACCGTTGCGGCGCCCAGGCGTACGTGCGCGTCGTCCTGCTCAGCGGCGGAGAACTGCTCTTCTGCGCCCACCACGGTCGCAAGTTCGAGCCGGAACTCAAGAAGATCGCCGCTGAGATACAGGACGAGACGGAGCGGCTGACGTCCGTTCCCGCATCGGCGTCCGAAGAAGAGCGCTGACACCTCGCATCCACGACGAGCCAGCTCCGGCACAGGCCGGTTGACGGGCGGCCGCCCCTGATGTCAGGGGCGGCCGCCCGCGCTCATGGCCCGCGATCCCTCAGGCCCTGTCAGCCGCCCGGACGGCCCACCGCAGAGTCCGTGCGATCTCGGACACCCGCGTGTAGACGCCGGGACTGCCCGCGCGTCCGCAGCCGGTACCCCAGGACACCAGCCCGATCAGCTTCCCCCGAGCGACCAGCGGCCCTCCGCTGTCTCCCTGACAGGCATCCCGCCCTCCCTGCGGCTCTCCGGCGCAGACCATGCTGTCTGCCATGTACGTGCCTTCACCACCGCCCGGGTACGCCCTCCTGCAGAGAGCGTCGGGCAGCACATGCACCCGCGCCGCCCGCAGCCCTCGCGCATAATCACCCGCGCCCGTGATGTCCCCCCACCCGTAGACCAGGGCCCCGCCTCCCGGCACATAGGCGGGATCACCCGCACCTGCCATCCCGATCACCGAGCCGGCGGGAAGCGGCTGGGCGAGGGTGAGCACGGCGAAGTCGCCCGCGTTGGTGGCACTGTCGTAGGCCGGGTTCACCCAGATGTTGCGGACTCGGATCTCCTGGCCACGGTTCGACAGCAGGTCCGTACGGCCCGCGATGACGCTGAAGTCGCGCATTTGCTGCGGCGCCGTCCCGAGAACCTCCTCGCTCATGCAGTGAGCCGCGGTGAGGACGGTGGACCGACTGACCGCCACCCCGACACAGAACTGGCCGGCCCGCGTACCTCCGAACCGGTCACGACTGGACAGCGCCACGGTCCAGGGACTGACTGACGCATCAACCGGGAACCCGCCGACGACGACACTGTCGGCAGCCGCGGGGGCAGCGGACACCAGCGGTATGGCGGCTGCCGCGGCCGCCATGACCAGCGGCCCGGCCAGCGCCCGGGCAAAGGTACGACGCATGACGCTCCTCACTCTCGGGTGCTCGTGGAAAACCCAGAGTGAGTCAGGTGGCCGCACCCCGCACCTGCGGCAACAGCGCGAAGGCCCGGTCCCCACTCGGGAGACCGGGCCTTGTGTGTCGTACGAGGGCGACTCAGTCGAGGTAGTCGCGCAGCACCTGGGACCGCGACGGGTGGCGCAGCTTCGACATCGTCTTGGACTCGATCTGGCGGATGCGCTCGCGCGTCACGCCGTACACCTTGCCGATCTCGTCGAGGGTCTTCGGCTGACCGTCGGTGAGACCGAAGCGCATGGAGACGACGCCCGCCTCGCGCTCGGACAGGGTGTCGAGGACGGAGTGCAGCTGTTCCTGCAGAAGCGTGAAGCTGACCGCGTCGGCCGGGACAACGGCCTCGGAGTCCTCGATGAGGTCACCGAACTCGCTGTCGCCGTCCTCGCCCAGCGGGGTGTGCAGCGAGATGGGCTCGCGGCCGTACTTCTGGACCTCGATGACCTTCTCCGGGGTCATGTCGAGTTCCTTGGCCAACTCCTCCGGGGTGGGCTCGCGGCCCAGGTCCTGGAGCATCTGACGCTGCACACGCGCGAGCTTGTTGATGACCTCGACCATGTGCACCGGGATACGGATGGTGCGGGCCTGGTCGGCCATGGCGCGGGTGATCGCCTGACGGATCCACCAGGTGGCGTACGTGGAGAACTTGTAGCCCTTGGTGTAGTCGAACTTCTCGACCGCGCGGATCAGACCGAGGTTGCCCTCCTGGATGAGGTCCAGGAAGAGCATGCCGCGGCCGGTGTAGCGCTTGGCCAGGGAGACCACCAGACGGAGGTTGGCCTCCAGGAGGTGGTTCTTGGCGCGGCGACCGTCCTCGGCGATGATCTCCAGCTCGCGCTTGAGCTTGGGGGCGAGCTTGTCGGCGTTGGCCAGCTTGTCCTCGGCGAACAGGCCCGCCTCGATGCGCTTGGCGAGCTCGACCTCCTGCTCCGCGTTGAGCAGGGGGACCTTGCCGATCTGCTTCAGGTAGTCCTTGACCGGGTCGGCGGTGGCGCCGGCCGCGGCGACCTGCTGCGCGGGCGCGTCGTCCTCGTCCTCGTCGGAGAGCACGAAGCCGGCGCTCTCGGCGCCCTCGGGCTCATCGCCGGGCTTGGCGTCCTCGAGCACCTCGTCCTCGAGGACCTCGGCGTCGTCCTTGCCGGCGGTCGTCTTCTTGGCCGCCGTCTTCTTGGCGACGGTCTTCTTCGCGGCCGCCTTCTTGGCGGTCGTCGTCTTCTTGGCGGCGGCCTTCTTCACGGGCGCCTCGTCCTCGACGGCGGGCTCGGTGGCGGGCGCTGCCGGGGTGGCGGTGGCGGTGGCCTTCTTGGTGGTCACCGTCTTCGCCGCGACCGTCTTGGTGGCGGTGCGCTTGGCCGGACTCTTCGCTGCGACGCTCTTTCGGGTGCGCTTGGGCTCCGCGGCACTGACCATCAGCGTCACACCCTCTTCCTCGAGGATCTGGTTGAGGCTGCGCAGTACGTTCTTCCACTGAGTGGCCGGAATCTGGTCAGCTTCGAAGGCCCGACGCACATCGTCGCCGGCGATCTGCCCCTCAGCCTTTCCCCGCTCGATGAGAGCCATGACAGAGACGGACTCGGCGATCTCCGGCGGGAGCGTACGGGATGTGCTGGCCGACACGAACAACCTCTCGGAACGTTGGAAAACGGCTTCCGGCCCCGTCCACGGCGGACAGGAGCCGACCACCGACCTGGGGATGGGCCGACGGTGCGGGCGGGGGCCGGGAAGATGCACAGCGCCTTGAGCGGCGTCCGTATTCCCTCCTCGGCTGTCACCTCTTAGGTCATCGCGCTGTTTCCCCGAGCGTTACGCCCAATCTGCGTGGCCCGAGTCACATCCCGTAACCAACCAAAAACGGGCAAATTCTGACAGAAGGTGTCACCCGAAGCCTTGACCCATGCACTGTACGGCGATTTCCGCGGCCTCGTCGCACCGTCGGACCCGCAGGATCCGGGGTGGATCCTGCGGGTCCGACGGGAGGACGCGCGGTCCGGGTGGCACCCCAGGAGGGGGGAGGCGCCTTCCTCAGCCGCGCGACCGGGATGGGCGGTCAGTGCTCGCGGGGTGCGGGCACCACACGCTCCACCTCGGGATGGACGGTGAGAAGTTGACGCATGGCCGTCTCGGCGGCCGCGCCGTCGCCGGTGGCGAGGGCGTCGACGATCCTGCTGTGCTGCGCCAGCGACGCCTCGTTCGGCCGGTCACAACCCGTGACAGGGCCGCCGGAGACCTGCAGGGCGGCCGAGACGATCCCCGACAGATGCTCCAGCATGCGGTTGCCCGCGACCTGGATGAGGAGCGTGTGGAACTCGGTGTCGGCGCGGGAGAAGGTGAGGACGTCGCCCTGACCCATCGCGTGGCTCATGATCTCGACCATGTCGGCGAGCCGCTGCTGGACGTCGTCGCGCCCGTGCCCGGCCGCGAGGCGGGCGGCGAGTGGCTCGATCGTCCAGCGCAGCTCGCTCAGCTCCCGGCGCTGATCGTCGCGCTGCGGCCCGAAGGCGCGCCACTCGATGATGTCCGGGTCGAGGAGGTTCCAGTCGCTGACGGGACGCACGCGCGTGCCGACGTTGGGGCGGGCGCTGACCAGGCCCTTGGCCTCCAGGACGCGGAGCGACTCGCGGACGACGGTGCGGGAGACCTCGAAGCGCTGGCCGATCTCCTCGGGCACGAGCGGACGGTCGGCGCCCAGGTCGCCGGAGACGATCATCTGGCCGAGCTGCTGGACGAGTTGGCCGTGCAGCCCGCGTCCGCGGCTGCCGGCGGCGCGCCTGCCGACACGGCCCAGATCCGGGTCCGCGCCTTCCCAGGCGGGGACTCCGACGCGGTCGGCGACGGGGGCCTCGGCGTAGGGGTAGCGGTCGAGATCGCCCGGGCCGGCCAGACCGGAGTCGGCGGAGCGGGCGGCGGTCATCATGGTGTGCGCAAGGGTACTCACGGATCCTTTGTCGGCGCCGTCCCCAACTCCCTTGAGGTCTTTGGTGAAAAGCACACGAAAGGGTGATCGCTCACCCCGTCGCAATTGACGCCTTATCGGAAAGAAATGGGCTTTCCCCAGGGAGTTGCGTGCAGGACAGGGCCGGGACGAGCAGGAACAGTCGTCATCGGACCCTGCTACGCGTGGTCGTGAGCAGATAGGCGGCAAGCAATGCGGCCAGCGACAACGCCAGTGCGCCGCCGACGGGTTGTGCGATGACGCGTGCGGCCGCGGCCAGATATCGCTCTCCCCCGAACGGCCACTGCGACAGCAGCAGCTCACGCAGCCGCAGCGGAAATCCGGCTGCTGTCCGCACCGAAGGCCCTTCCAGGACCTTCTGCACGAGGGGTACGAGGAGAACGGGTACGGCGACCACCGCCGCGAGCCCCGCCGTGGTCGACCGGAAGAGACCCGCGGCCAGCACGCCGGCCCAGGCACAACCGACCACGAGCCCGATCCAACTCGCGCTCAGCGCAAGCCAGTCGGCGGGAACCTCCGCGAGCTCCCGTCCGTAGACGAGATAGAGCACTTCGAGGTCGCAGCCGACGGTGAGGACAGCCAGCGCCAACGCGGTGGCGGAGGCGACGAGGAGTTTCGCGGCCAGCAGCCCCAGCCGACGGGGGACGGTGCCGCGATCCGCCGCCAGGGCGGGGTGGCGGAACTCCTCGCCGAACGCGATCGCGCCGAGCAGCCCGGCCCCGAGCGCCGCGGGCGGCAACGGGAGCTCCCGCGGCCACGCGACCAGCAGGCGCGGATGCGGAGTGTGCCCGACACGGGCGAGCAGTACGGCGGTAAGGGCGGACACCACGAGCACGACGGCGGCGGTGAGGAACCCGGTGCCGACCCCGGCGGCGCGACGGAGTTCGTAGCGGAGGGGGCGCAGGGGGCTGGGCGCGGGTCGGACGGAGATGGGGGGTGGGAGATCGGGAAGGCGCTCGGGAGAGGAGTCCGCGGAGCGCGAGTCGTCGAGTGGCGGGGCGGTGGCATGCGGATCGGCGGCATGTGGGGCAGCGGCATGTGGGGCGGTCGGCGAGGAAGGTCCGTCGTCGTCGGTGGGTGCGTCGGCCCGTCTCGACTCGCCGGTGGACGCCTGGGGCGTGGCCGGCTTTCCGTCCGGCGCCGCTGATGCCTCGCGTGGCGCCGGGAGGTCGTCGGCTGTGGCCGACCCTTTGTGTCGCATCGGCACCGTCACCGGCTGCGCGGCCGCGCGCTCGTGTTCACGGGCTGTGATCGTTTCCCGGGCCGGCGTCAGCGGCGCTTCGTCGGCCCGCGGCTCCGCGGAGAGCCGCGCCGCGTTGTCCGGACCCATGTCCCCGACCTCGTCGGCGAGTTGGTGGACGAGGATGCCGTGGCGGTATGCGGTCTCGCCGATCGCTGCGCATGTACTGCCGTACACGGAGAGCCGGTTGCCGCTCTCACGCACGACCTCGACGGAGCGCCGAGTGGTGCGCGCCTCCCTGGCGAGCAGGGCGGCAAGGCGGGAGGCGTGCGGGGTGCGGACGGCGACGCGGGGGCGCAGCCGCGTGCGGGAGAAGTCGGCGGCCTCCTGGTCGGCGACGAGTCTGCCCCGCTCCAGGGTGACGACTCGGTCGGCGGTGCGTGCGGCTTCCTTGGGGTCGGCCGTGGTCAGCAGGACCGTGCCGCCCTGGGTGGCGTGCGCGCGCAGCATGCCGTGCAGCCAACGGCCCTCGCGGGTCGAGAGCCCGTCCGCGGGTTCGTCGAGCACGAGGGTGTGCGGGTCGGCGAGCAGCGCGCAGGCCAGACCGAGCCGGCGGTCCATGCCACGCGAGAGGGTGCCGAGGCGTTCGTCGCGCAGGCTGACGAGGCCGACCACCTCCAGGACTTCGTCGGCGCGCCGCGCCGGGACGCCCGCTGCGGCGCACAACATGCGCAGATGGCCGCGGACGGTGCGGGCCGGATGCCCGGGAACATCACCCAGAAGCACACCGACCTCGCGCGACGGATGGGCGATGCGGTGCAGGGGACGACCTCTGAAGTAGGTGATCCCACGGCCGCGTTGGAGTTCGAGCATGAGTCGGAGCGCCGTCGTCTTGCCCGCTCCCGCCGCCCCGAGCAGCGCGGTGACACGGCCCGCGCGCGCCTCGAAGGACACGTCGTCGACAGCGGGAGGAAGCTGCTTGCGAGGGTCGCTGGTCAGTCCGATGGCCTGGATCACCCTTAGCAAGATAGCGCGTTATGTCCGTTTTTCCGGGCAGCGCAAGGCCTTTAGCCCGGGCGACAGTCGACTCGACCGGATCCCTGTTCCTCTGAGTGCGTCCACATTCGCCCTCATTTGCCCTTTACCCCGGCCATTTCAGCGCCCAGATCCATGGTGTCCGACCCCGGCGGGGCGCCTCACTTCAGGCGCTCCGGTCAGACCTCGGGGCGCAGCATCGGGGGGTTGAGCAGCGTGGCTCCGCCGGCCCGGAAGAGCTGGGCGGGGCGGCCGCCCTGACGCGTTGTGGTGCCGCCGGTCGGGACCAGGAAGCCCGGCGTGCCCGTCACCTTGCGGTGGAAGTTGCGGGGGTCGAGCGCCACGCCCCACACCGCCTCGTAGACACGGCGCAGCTCGCCGACCGTGAACTCGGTGGGGCAGAACGCCGTCGCCAGCGACGAGTACTCGATCTTGGAGCGGGCGCGCTCCACCCCGTCGGCCAGGATCTGCGCGTGATCGAAGGCCAGCGGCGCGACCGGTTCGCCGTCGCGGCCGTAGCCGCCCTGCTGCAGCAGTTCGTCGACCGGCGCCCAGCGGGCATTGCTGGCGTCGCCGCCCGCGCGGGGTGCGGGCAGGTCGGGGGCCAGCGCGAGGTGGGCGACGCTGACCACGCGCATCCGGGGGTCCCGCTTGGGGTCGCCGTACGTCGCGAGCTGCTCCAGGTGAGCACCGTTGTCCTGCACGGGAACAGCCGGATCGTGGGCCCGCAGCCCGGTCTCCTCGGCCAACTCGCGCGCCGCGGCCTGCGCCAGGTCCTCGTCGGCCCGTACGAACCCGCCGGGCAGCGCCCAGCGCCCCTGGAACGGCGGCTCGCCCCTGCGCACCGCCAGCGCGCACAAGGCGTGGCGGCGCACGGTCAGCACGACCAGGTCCACGGTGACGGCAAAGGGCGGAAAGGCTGACGGGTCGTAGGGCATGCGGCGATCATAGTCGTCTGCCTGACGATAAACACTCCCTTCGCCGGTCCCATCGACCGTTGATCCAATTCAGCCGGGTATACGCCTCACGGTCCTCCGGCATGTCTTGCCGTGCGGCGCCGCACGGGGTGGCGTGTGCCGCGCCGTTGGGTGTCGGCCGAGGTCAGGTGCGTGGTGCCGTGTGGTGTCGGCCTAGGTCACGTGCGTCGTGCCGTACGGCGTCGTCCAAGGTCATGTATGCCGTGCCGTGTGGTGTCGGCCAAAGTCACGTCCGTCGTGCCGCACGGTGTGGTCCAAGGTCACGTATGCCGTGCCGCGGCGCGCAGCCGGAGGTCACGCTCGCAGTTGGAGTCCGTCGGCCGCCTCTTCCACCATGGCGAGGCCCAGCCTGCTGACGCGTATGGAGAAGGGGGCGCCGGCGACGCGAAGGCCCGTCAGGACGATCTCGCCCAGCGGGGCGCTGCGCATCGGCCGCATGGTGACCGTCCGTCCGGGAGCGTCCGGGCGGATGCCCGCCAGCGTGGTCAGCAGGAGCACCCCGGCCGCCGCCGACGTGGCAGCGGGGCGGCAGGCCGCGGGGTGCGGGAGTGGAGCGCTCCCGTCGGTGCGCTGCTCCCCCGCGTACATCTCGGGAAGTCGGTGGCCGAATGCCGCTGCCGCCTCCAGCACGCCCCGCAGCAGCGCACTCGCCTCCTTCTCGTAGTCGGCCGCGGCCAGGCCCGCGACGGCGAGCGCGGTCGCGTGGACCCGCACCGCGCCGCTGCGGTGACCGAACGGGTTGTACCCCGCCTCCTTCGCACCCAGCCCCCGCAGGCCCCAGCCCGAGTCCATGGCCGGCGCGCCGAGCAGCCGGGCGAGCTGTTCGGTCTGCACCTTGTCGAGCAGGCCGGGCGCCTGTTCTCCGCCACCCAGCAGGCCGGTGTCGAGGAGATGGACGGCGGCGGCGCCCAGATGCGGCACAAGGCGTCCGTCCGGGGCCCGGGCGGCGGCAGGGCGGCCACCGCCCACGTCGTCGATCCAGAGGTCCGCGCGGAACGCCGTCCGCATCGCCCCGGCCCACTCCCGCAACCCGGCGCCACCCGGTCTGCCGCAGGCGTCGAGGAGATCGGCGCCGAGCAGCGCCGCACGATGGGCGTGCGCCTGGGTCTCGCAGCGGACGGGGCCGCCGGGGTGCGGGTCCCGCAGATAGGTGCCGTCACCCACAGTGGTCCGCAGCCAGGTCAGACACCGCTCGGCCGCCGGGAGGAGCTCCTCGGTCTCGGGCTCGGGCAGACCCCAGCGTCGGGCTTCCGCGAGCAGCGCGGGAAAGAGCAGCGTGGCCTCCGTACCCGTGCAGCCCGGAGGCAGATGCGTGCCCGCGTCCCGTAACGGCCCGGGGATCATGCCGGACTGCGGTCCCTGGCCCCGGAGTTGGGTGCGGGCGAGGGTACGCAGCGTGCCCGCCGCGAGCCGGGTACCCAAGGACAGGGTCATCCGAGCCGCGGCCAGGGCGTCGGCCGGAGCCGGACCGCAGCGCCAAGGCACCCCGGCGGCAAGGTGGGTGTCGGACGGGTGGGCGGGGTCACGCAGCAGGAGCGCCTGGAGGTCCTCGATGCTCGTCCGCAGCAGGGCCTCCGCTCGGGGATCGTCGCCGGACACACACGCGGAGGCCAGCGGGCTGGTCGCCGCGCGGCCCACGGCCCGGACGGGTCCCGCCCCGTCCAGCCGCACCCGCAGCTCGATGCTCGCAGTGCCGCCCGGGGGCAGCGCGAACTCCCAGCGCAGCAGCCCCGCGGAGGCCAGCGCGTCGGCGGGCGGCGGGTCGGCCGTCACCGCCGAGCTCCCCTTGACGCACGACCAGCGCAGACCGGAGTCGTGGACAGTGGCGGGCAGTTCCGGCCCCGGATTGCCGGACGCGATCGCACCGAGGTCGGCAAGGTCCGTCCCCAGGGCGACCTCCACTGGCACACGCAGGGGGCGAACGGCCGCACTGCGCAGCGTGATCCGCTCACTACCGTCCGCGCGACGGGTCCGCTCGACGACGACGTCCGGGTCGGGGCCCGCCTGTGGTGAAGCGCGCAGTGTGCCCACGAATCGGGCACAGTCGGCCGCGGTCATCCGGGCCTGGACCGCCAGCGGTTCGCGGCCGGCCACCCGCACCTGACAGCGCGAGAGCACACGCCGCCCCGCGCGGTAGAACCCGTCGAGTCCCCGGCCGGTCAACTGCCCCTGATCCGTGGAGATGGCGAGGCCCGGGAGGGCGACGCAGATCAATGCGTCGTGGGTGGGAGGAAGGTCGGTAGGCCGGCGTGTGAGGGAGGGGGGCGTTGGTGAGGGGGCCGAGGGCCGGGTTGGTGCGGGGCCCGGTGTGCCAACCGGTGCGGGGGCCGAGGGTCGAGCCGGTGGAGGGACCGGTGGCCGAGTCGGTGCGGGGACCGGTGGCCGAGTCGGTGCGGATGACCGGGGCGGTGCCGGCGAGGGCTGCGACGACCGAGTCGGCACGGACGTCGATGACTGTGTCGGCAAGGAGACCAATTGCGATGCCTGCGGGCGAGCCGACGATCGAGCCTGCACGGAGCTCGATGACGGTGGTGGAGAGGCGGCCGACGAGCGAGCCGACGAGGAGGCGTCACGTGGCCGGCTGGACGGCGGGCAGGAGAGCCTCGTGGTGTCGGCGTGCGGCGACGCTGTCGGGTCCTGGCCCCGGGGCGATGAGTGCGAGGGGCTCAGGCTCTGATTCGTCGGCCTCGCGCGCCACGTCGGCCCGGTCGGCTGAACAGGCAGCTCAGTCCGCACTTCCCACGGGTAGGCGCGACCGTCCTGGTCCGCCGTCGGCCGCCGGACAGGGGGTGGGGCCTGGTCCGCCGATCCGGCAGCGGATCGAGCCTGGTCCACCGCGTCCGGAGAGGGCCAGTCGCGGCCGCCCGATGGGGAACTGCGAGCGGCATCGCTCGGAGACCTGGGTGCGCCCCGCCCCGAACTGCACCCGGCCACAGGCTGCCCTTCACCCAGTCCGAGGTGCGACACCGGTACATCGGTCGCCGTGCGATCGTCGGCGGCCGGGGAGGTCGGAGTCGGCTGTGGCATGGGGCGGCTTCCTCTGCGCTCAGTGCGCCTCGGGCGGGTGCGGCGCCGGCTGGGGGATCCGGAGTGACAGGGGCGGTGCGGCGGCACAGCCGGTCCAGCCGTTCCGCCACTCAGGTGAACGGGGAGGGACTCCTCCAGGTCACGCCCGGTATGGGGTAACTCCGCCGAAGGGGAGCCGCGTTCAGCGTGTTCGCCGGACAGGTGGTGGCGGTGCGGGGCATCGGGGCGCAGCTCTGCGACCGGCCCTGGCTGTTTGCGTCGGCTCGGATCAGGGAGTTGCTCGTGGCGACCCGGTTCAAGGACACGGCGGCATGATCGGCACCCACGCCGCGCCCGGCAGCCACTGCCTCCTGCACGGCATCGGTCAGTGCGCTGCGCGCCACGGTCACCGTGCCTGCACCGGTCAACGCTCCGCCGGCCACGGCCGCCACGTCCAACCCATCCATTCAGAGCCCTGCCCACCACGGCGGTCACCACGGCAGTCACCACGGCAGTCACCACGATGGAATGCCTCAGCGATCCGCACGCAAGAGCCCTTTCCCCGGCCCGCTCCCGCAAAGCTCCGCCGACGACAGCCCTCTTCGCGACCGCCTCCCTCAGACAGCCCCGCCCGCAGCATCCCTCTCCGCCAGCGCCTCCCTCGCAACTCCGCCCCCAACACCCGCCACCTCGAGCACCTCGAGCACCTCGGTCAGGGCTCTGCCCCCGATGACTCACGTATCCCCCTCGACGCCAGTGTTCTTGGATCGCGCACCTTCCGGACGAGACCCACTCCGACGCACGCCGCCTCCCTTTTTCGGGGTACGCGGAGCCGTGTTCTTCGGTGTGCGCGACGCCGTGCTGCCCGGGCGCGGGGCACCCAGGTGCGAACCCGCCGACGTGCGAGAGCGCGGGGCGCGGGAAACCCGATCCCGGCCGGCAGCCGTTGCAGAGCGAGGCAGGCTGCCCGCCGAACCCCCAGGTTGCCGAGCCCGGCGACGGGCACCCGCGTCAGACGTCGGCCCGGTGTTCACCGCCTCACCGGGTACCGGCTGATCGACACCGACCTCCGGCTTGTCGAGCCGCCCGGCGTCCGGCTGCTCGCGGCCCGAACGCTCCGCGCGCAGGCAGCGGCGGATCGACTCGGGGTCCAAACCCTCGTTGCAGGCCTGGTGCAGGAGACGGGCGAAGAGGTAGTCGGAGTCGGCGCCAAGTGCCATGGCAAGGGCTTCTCGGGCCTCCAGGTCGTCGCCGCTGGACCAGGCGACCCAGCCGGCGAGGGTGAGGGGCGCCGCGGCGTGCTCGCGGTACGGTCCGACGCAGCGACGAGCCAGCGCTCGCCAGAGCCGGAGGGCGGGAGCGGCCTCGTCGCCCTCCATCCACTCGGCCGCCCGGTCGCGGGTCGCGCGGTCCTGCAAGCCGAGAATGAGCCTCGCGGCCTCGTCGTGTCCGAGCAGCTCGTCGTCGCGGAGATCAGCGGTGAGCGTCCCGGACATTGGAGGTGCCGCGGCGAACCGGCTCATGAGCCGTTCGGCCAGCCTCAGCGTCTCCTCTGCCACGCCCGTGCGTGTCGCTTCGTCGAGGATGCTGGGGACCAACGTCATCCCTGCCGTATCCAGGGCGATCTCCTGCTCCAGGGCCGCTGCGGTCTCCCAGGGCAGCAGCCTGGCCCGCAACTCGCGCAGCGTGCCGCGCACCTGAACTCCGGCGTACGTGGCCGCTGCGGCCAGCACGGACGTACCCGGCAGGCCCATCGGCCGACCCTCACGCGGACAGCACTCCTCCCTGTCGCAGCAGTACGACCAGAAGCGGCCGTCCGAGATGCACAGGGCCTCGATCACCGGCACCTCCAAGCTGCCGCATGCGACACGCATCCTCTGCGCCAGTGGTCGCAGCCGCTCCATGACCTGTCGGCCCGTCTCCCCCTTCACCGGTTCCTGACAGAGGAAGGCGACCATCTGCTCGGGCCGGGCTCCCCTGCGCTCGCTGCCCCTGACCAGTCCGTCGGCCAACTGCCTGGCGGCGGACTCCCAGTCGTCCGCGCTCGCGGGAATGCCGAGCCGCGCACGGCCGCCGAACCGGCCACGCCCATCCCTGTCGTGCAGGGCGACGAGCACGATGCTGTCCTCGGGGCGGTACCCGAGGAGATACGGCAGCGCGTCGGCCAGTTCGTCCGGGGTGCGCAGGGTGACCTGGTGCTCGGCCGGCTGGCCGTCGTACGACGTGCAGTCGAGTTGATCCGCTTCCCGCGAGCGTCCTCGGTGCTCGTCGTGCCCACCCCGCACACCGTGCACCTCAGAGGCCTCAGGCGTCCGGGATGCCTCAATCGCCTTGGATCCCTCAGTCACCTCGCGTACCTCAGGCACGCCATTCGACTCAGTTGCCCCAGGGCGGCGATGCTGTGCGCTGCCTACGGCGTCGTTGCCGGCGGAGTCGTCGCCTGCCCTGTCGTCGGGAGATCCAGTCGCTTCGCTGTGATTCGTCATGCGAAGACGATCTCGCGGATCGCAAGGCTCCGGTTTGGCCTGTGGATAAGTCCGACCAGGGACACGACAACCCCTTGGCCGGAGCGTCGCTGGACCCGGAAGAGGCGTGCCACGACGTCGGTATGGCCCATGGCCGGGCCTACCGCAGCGGGCTTCAACCAGGTGAACCCGACCCTGGTCGCCCCACCGGTCCTGCCCCCTGCCTGGTGCTCCATACGCCTGGCGGTCATCCGTGGATGCACCACCAAGCAGGGCGCACGGACAGGGATCGATGCACGCCGCTCGCACATCCCCCTCGACGGCCTCAGGCCCGGCACCTCTCCGTGGCCACCCCCAGGATCAGCCCGCGGCCGCGAGGACCAGCGGGAGAACCTGCTGAGCGCCTGCCTGGCGTAGCAGCCGGGCAGCGACCGCGAGCGTCCAGCCGGAGTCGGTGTAGTCGTCGACGAGCAGGACGGGGCCGGGAGATCGAGCCAGCGCACCGGCCAGTTCCTCGGAAACCGTGAACGCGCCGAACAGCCCCCTGAGCCGCTGGGCGGAGTTGCTGCGGCGTGCCGCATGTGCGCCGCCCGGCCCGCCGTACGTCAGTGTGCCGAGGAACGGGAGCCGACCGACGGCCGCGATTCCCTCCGCGAGGGAACCGACCAACTGCGGGCGGGTCACGGACGGTACGGCGACCACTCCCACCGGCCGGGCAGAGGCATCCGGGACATCGGGCGCCCAGCCACCCGGGGAGCGCGCCCAGTCGGCGAGGACCGCCACCGCGGCCTGCAGGACATCGTCAGGTACCGGGCCGTCGGGTGCGTTCTCGGCCAGCAGCGGGCGCAGCCGGTTGCCCCAGCCGATGTCCGACAGCCGCCCCAGGGCACGCCCGGTGGAGCACTGCTCCTTGGCCGAAATGCGCCCCTTGAGGTCGATGCCCAGCGCGGGCATCCCCGTCGGCCACATGCGGCGCGGCTCGATCTCCACGCCCGGGCGGTCCAGTTCCTTCACCGCTCCCGTCAACGTCTCCGCCGAGACGTCGGAATCGACCCAAGGGCCCGCGCAGTTGTCGCAACGGCCGCACGGTACCGCCCCCTCGTCGTCCAGTTGACGGCGCAGGAACTCCATCCGGCACTGGGTCGTGCTCACGTAGTCCCGCATGGCCTGCTGCTCGGCCGCCCGCTGCCGGGCGACCCAGGCGTACCGCTCGGAGTCGTAGACCCACTGCTCTCCCGTGGAGATCCAGCCGCCCTTCACGCGTTTGACGGCTCCGTCCACGTCAAGCACCTTGAGCATGGTCTCCAGCCGGGTGCGCCGGAGGTCGACGACGGCTTCGAGGGCCGGCACGGACAACGGCCGTCCCGCACCGGCGAGAGCCGACAGAGTCTCGCGGACCCGCGCCTCGGGCGGGAAGGCCGTATCGGCGAAGTAGCGCCAGATGGCCTCGTCCTCCTTGCCCGGCAGCAGCAGCACGTCGGCGTGCTCCACGCCGCGCCCCGCGCGCCCCACCTGCTGGTAGTAGGCGATCGGCGAGGACGGCGAGCCGAGGTGGACCACGAAGCCCAGGTCCGGTTTGTCGAAGCCCATGCCCAGCGCCGAGGTCGCGATCAGCGCCTTGACGCGGTTCTGCTGCAGGTCGGCCTCTGCCTGCAGTCGGTCGGCGTTCTCGGTGCGCCCCGTGTAGGAGGCCACCCGAAAGCCACGCTGCCGCAGAAACGCGGTGGCTTCCTCGGCCGCGGCGACCGTGAGGGCGTAGACGATCCCGGAACCCTGCAGGTCGTCCAGGTGCTCGGCGAGCCAGCCCAGGCGATGCGCGGCGTCCGGCAACCGGACCACTCCGAGCCGCAGGCTTTCCCTGTCCAGCGGGCCGCGCAGCACCAGGGCCTCGCCGCCACCGGTGCCCAACTGCTCGGCCACGTCCGCGGTGACGCGCGCGTTGGCGGTCGCGGTGGTGGCCAGGACCGGCACACCGGCGGGCAGCTCAGCGAGCATCGCGCGCAGCCGCCGGTAGTCCGGACGGAAGTCGTGGCCCCAGTCGGAGATGCAGTGTGCCTCGTCGACAACCAGCAGTCCGGTCGTGGCGGCCAGCTTGGGCAGCACCTGCTCGCGGAAATCCACGGCATTGAGACGTTCCGGGCTCACGAGGAGAACATCGGTCTCTCCCCGCTCCACCTCCTCGTGGATGGACTCCCACTCCTCCGGATTGGCCGAGTTGATCGTGTGCGCCCGGATCCCCGCCCGCGCCGCCGCCTCGACCTGGTTGCGCATGAGCGCCAGCAACGGCGAGACGATCACGGTGGGCCCGGAGCCACGCCGGCGCAGCAGGGCGGTGGCCACGAAGTACACCGCCGACTTTCCCCAGCCGGTGCGCTGCACCACCAGGGCGCGCCGACGCTCCTCCACCAGGGCCGCCACCGCCTGCCACTGATCCTCCCGCAGCCGCGCCGACCCACCGGGGGCACCGACGAGCTCGGCGAGGATGGCATCGGCTTCAGCGCGCAGCTCCAGAACGTCCATGCCCCCATGCAACCCGACGGCACTGACAATCGGCCACTTCACCCCGCGCGTCGACACGGAGCGCCTGCTCATGACCATCCTCGACCTGCCCACGGACCGAGTGGTCGGGCCTCCGGGGGCCGCACGGGACGCCCGACCGTGATCTCGGTGCCGCACACGTCCCGGCCCACACCGCCGCGCCCCGGGTTCCTCCGGCAGCAAAGCCGTACGACCCGGTTGTGCACCGTCGCCGCATGCGTCGCCGAGTGACGCACTGGGTAGGGATATAACCCGCACACCATTAGATATCGGACGGTGGCCCCAATTGCTCGTTGCCGCTTTCCAGTTCGCCAGGAAGAATTGAGGTCCGCTCCCCGCACGGCTCGCCCGTGATCCGGTAGGGCTCTGCTGCGGCGTGCGCTCCCCCGATTCCGACCCCGCCCGCAGTGTGGGCGCGTAGCCGAAGGGAGGACCGTGACCTTCGGATTCGCTCCGTCCTCCGCGGCATCCACGTCGACGTCAGCCGACCTGTCCGCCGCACCCGCCAACCCTCTGGCCCGCATGCTCGAACCCGCGGAGTGGGCTGCCGCGGGAATCCCCCTGCTGCGCAACCCGCGGGAGGTCGTGAGCGGTCTGCACTCACGGCACCACCCCAAGCCGGCCACTGCGATCGTGGCCGTACTCGACTCGGAGGAACGGCTGCGGGCGAGTGCCTCGTTCACCCGCCGCCAAGCCCCGGCCGACGGCTGGATGTTCCGCAACGCCCTGCTCGCACAGTTGCGCCGCGTCATCCCGCACGACCTTCGCCGCCGCACCCCGGTACGGACCGCGGTGCTGCTCTACTGCCGCGAGGGCGACGCCCGTTGGACGGAGGAGGACGGCGCCTGGATGTGGGGCCTGCGTGACGCCTGCACTCTGCACGGCCTGCGCTGTGGCGCGTACATCACGCTGACCCGTGACGGCTGGCAGGTCCTCGGCGAGGGCCGCGGCGGCCGCCGCCCCAACACCGACTCGTCACCGGAGCCCTTCGCCACCTCCGAGGCACCGCTCCCGCTGCCCCGCACCGGCGGCGCGGCTTCGGAGGTCCTGCGCCGCGCGGCGGCCCGCTGAGAACACCGACAGGAGTTCACGGCCCCGGAGGGAGCGGTCCTGGCGCCCTGCGCATGCGGTGCGACGACCTGAGACAGCCCCTGGCGCGACGACCGAAGCCGTCACGCGTCCGAACGCCTCCCATGACGACGCATGCGTGCGCGCGTACGTCCGGGAGCCGCGTCCCACTCCGACGAGGACCGCACAACGGCCTCCGCCAAGGAGCGCGCACGGCGAGCCCCGCACGCCTTCCCCGTACATCCGCGCACACCGAATCCCCCGCCGTGCAGACGACGCCACGGCGGCGTCCCGTCTCCTGGTGTCCTGCGGAATGTCCCTCGGACGAGCCGGAACCGGCTCAGACGCCCGCGCCCAGCACCGAGTTGATCCGCTGCGGGTCGCCGCAGACGATCAGCAGGGCACTCGCCCGGCCGAGGGCCAGAGGCAGGGCGGTCGCGGCAGCGGTGTCAGGACCGCCGTTGACGGCGACCACGACCACGGGACGCGACGCGGCACGGCCGACGGCGGAGGCGTCGGCGTAGAAGACGTCGTCGCCCGCATCGTGCTGCGCCCAATACGCGGCTTCGCCGAAGGACAGCTCGTGGGCGGCCCACGGGTGCTGTTCGCCCGTGGTGATCACCAGTACGTCGCCGGGGGCGCGGCCGGACTCCAGGAGCAGGTCGACAGCCTCCTCAGCAGCGTCGAGCGCACCCTCGGGCGAGGCCGGGATCAGCTGGATCTGTGGAGCCGCCGCAGCGGGGGCGGAGGCGGCAAGGGCAGCCGGGCCCGAGGGGCCGGGCTTGGTCACGGCTACGTCGCGCGGCGTACGTTGCACCGGCGGCGCGGGCCGCGGGGGCCCGGGTCGGCCGGGGCGCGACGAAGCCGCGGGGCGGGGGCCGGGTACAGGACGAGGGGTCGGCGCGGTGCGGCCGCTGGCCGGGGTGGCGCGGGGACCCTGGGCACTCTCGTGAATCTGAGGCTCCTCGGGAATGAGAGGCATGAGCTGATGTTTATCAAACGCTGGTGCGACTCGCACGAGCGGGTGGCACACAAGTGCGATCGGAATCGTCAGAAATCGAAGCCGAGCTGTCCCTCGATCTCCGGAGCGCTTCCTTCCACCCAGGTGCGGACCTTCTTGAGGTGCCGCCACTGGGGCAGCGCATCAAGATACGCCCACGACAACCGGTGGTGCGGGGTGGGTCCCCGCTCCGCCAGTGCGGCCTTGTGCACGGGCGACGGATACCCGGCGTTGTCCGCAAAACCGAAGTCTGCATGGTCGATACCCAGTTCGGCCATCATTTTGTCGCGCTGAACCTTGGCGATCACCGAGGCCGCCGCGACGGCCACGCAGGACCGGTCACCCTTGATCACCGTACGGACCCTCCAGGGATCCCCGAGATAGTCGTGCTTCCCGTCGAGGATCACCGCGTCGGGACGGACCGGCAGGGTCTCCAGAGCACGCATCGCGGCGAGCCGCAACGAGGCCGTCATCCCCAGCTGGTCGATCTCCTCCGGAGAGGCGTGCCCCAGGGCGTACGAGGTCACCCACTTCCGCAGCTCGCCGGCGAGCTCGGTGCGCCGCTTGATGGTGAGCAGCTTGGAGTCGGTGAGACCCTCGGGAGGTCGACGCAGTCCGGTGATCGCCGCACAGACGGTGACAGGCCCGGCCCAGGCACCCCGCCCCACCTCGTCGACACCGGCAATGATCTTCGCTCCGGTCGTGGCTCGAAGGGAGCGCTCGACGGTGTGAGTAGGCGGTTCGTACGGCATGGCGCCCTTAGCGTACGCCGCCCGGAACCCGCTTCGACACCCCGGTCCACCGAAGCAACCTCCGGGCAGGTGAAGTGATCGCCCAGAGCCGTCGCGCAGAGCGTCAAGGCCCCGCCGGGCGGAGCCTCAGGGCACCGTCGGACTGAGCCTCAGGATCCCGTCGGACGGAGCAGAGGAACCATCAACTGGTCGATCATCTCCTCCAGATCCCGGTCGTCCCATTCGCTCGCGCACATCTTTGACCGGTACATCATCATCGCCGGGATGGCGTCGAAGACATAGCCGTTCGCCGCATCGGCCCGCACCTCCCCACGCTCAATCCCGCGGGTGATCACCTCACGGAGCAAGGCCATGGTCGGCTCGACGACCCCCTTGAGGATCACGCCATGAAAGCGCTCGGCCTGCAGGCTGTCGCATTCGTGAATCACCGAGCGCAGCGCGAAACCAGGGCGCGAGTACATCGCCTCCCGCGCCTGCCGACACAGCTCGAGGAGATCCTCGCGCACGCTCCCCAGGTCGGGAGCCGACTCGAAGCGAGGCAGTCCAGCACGCAGCGCATCGGCGACGAGGTCCTCTTTGGACGGCCAGCGCCGATAGACGGCGGCCTTGCCGGTCTGGGCACCGGCGGCGACACCCTCCATGGTGAGACCGTTCCAGCCGACGGTACTGAGCTGCTCCAGTGCGGCATCGAGGATCGCGCGTTCGAGTACGGCGCCGCGCCGACGGAGGGAGGCCGCCTGAGCGGGGGCGGCCGTCCAGCGCGAGGTAACCATCTGAGCATCTCCAACGAACAAGGGAAGCGGAGCTTACGGGGAACACGGGACCACCACCATGCGGCAACTGCGGGGGACGCACCGCGCGGTGACGACACGAGTGAACGCTTGCGTTCACTACCGGGGACTCACTACGGTTGACGCGACAGTGAACGCGAGCGTTCACTAAGGCTCTTGTGGGGGACCCATAGTGACAACCTCTCAGTTGATCAAGGATCAGAAACCAGGTGCGGCCCGCCGGGAGGGGCATCCCGGCATCGCGCTCACCGTCATCGCGGCCTGCCAACTCATGGTGGTACTCGACGCGACGATTGTGAACATCGCACTCCCGCACATTCAAGACGCGCTCAAGTTCAGCACCACCGACCTCACCTGGGTCGTCAGCGCCTACACGCTCACCTTCGGCGGTCTGCTGCTTCTCGGCGGCCGCGCCGGTGACATCCTGGGACGCCGCCGGGTCTTCATGGCCGGCATCCTGCTCTTCACCCTGGCCTCGCTGCTCGGCGGACTCGCCCAGGAACCCTGGCAGTTGCTGGCCGCCCGCGTGCTCCAGGGCGTGGGTGGCGCGATCGCGTCGCCCACTTCGCTCGCGCTCATCACCACCACGTTCCCCGAAGGCCCGGAACGCAACCGCGCGTTCGGCGTCTTCGCCGCCGTATCCGCGGGCGGTGGTGCGATCGGTCTGCTGGCCGGCGGAATGCTCACCGAGTGGCTCGACTGGCGGTGGGTGCTCTTCGTCAACGTGCCGATCGGCATCCTGATAGCCGTGCTCACCCCCCTGTACATCAGTGAATCCGAACGGCACAGCGGGCGCTTCGACATAGCCGGCGCCCTGACCTCGACAGTGGGCATGGCGTCCCTGGTCTACGGCTTCATCCGCGCGGCGGACGAGGGCTGGCGGGACAGCCTGACCATCGGCTCCTTCGGCGCCGCGGTGGTCCTCTTGCTGGCCTTCGCGTTCATCGAGTCGCGGGCCAAGGAGCCCATCACCCCGCTCAGGATGTTCGCCGACCGCAACCGCTCGGGCACGTACGTGATCATGCTCAGCCTGGCCGCGGCGATGTTCGGCATGTTCTTCTACATCGTGCTGTTCGTGCAGAACGTGCTGCAGTACACCCCGATCGAGGCCGGTCTCGCGTTCCTGCCCGTGACGGTCGTGATCGCGCTCGGCGCGGGCCTGTCGCAGCGCTTCCTGCCGGTGCTCGGCCCGAAGCCGTTCATGCTGGTGGGCTCTGCACTCACGGCGATCGGGCTGGCCTGGCAGACCCTCATCAGCGCCGACAGCTCGTACGTCGGCGGGGTGCTCGGGCCGATGCTGTTGTTCGGCTTCGGCATGGGCCTGAACTTCGTGACGCTGACGATCACAGCGGTTTCGGGCGTCGCACAGCACGAGGCCGGTGCCGCGTCCGGGCTGCTCAACGCCACGCAACAGGTGGGTGGTTCGCTCGGACTGTCCATCCTGACGACGGTGTTCGGGTCGGCCAGCAAGGACGAGGCGGAGAAGCAGATTCCGGCGTTCCTGGCCGAAGCGTCGCCCGAGCAGAAGGCGGAGTTCGCCAAGACACAGCAGCTGCCCGGCCCGTGGGGTCACGACGTGCTCACGCAGGGCATCTCGATGGGCTTCGTGGCGGCCGCCGTGATGGCCGTGCTCGCTCTAGTCACCGCGTGGTTGGTGATCCGGGTCCGCAAGAGCGACCTGGAAGCCCTCGCCGGAACGGCGGGCCCGATGGCCGGCTGACCCGGCCGGGCCCACGAAGGGCAGCGGATGGCCGGATCGCGTCCGGGGAACGAACGGCGAGGACGACGAGCCGGCCATCCGCACCACCCCCACGGCGACCGACGTCGGGCAGGCCACGGCAGGGCAGGAAAGCCGAAGCCCGCCCCACGCGGCAGCCGCCACGACGATCAGCGCACCCAGCACCGACATGATCCCCATGACTCCACACCCCCGCGCCCCTCGCGTGTCACCTGGCATGTGCGGCCCCAGCGGTCGCACACCGACTGCCACGACAACGGCTTGACGGTCACGCAGAGTTCCCGGCGGGCACGGAAAGTTATCGAGAGTCGCCGGAGGTCGAGGTTCCACCAGGTCCGAGGCGCCGTGCTACGCCGACGTCGGCATCCACTCCGGGAAAGCCTCGGTCCGCTCCACCCATTCGGTCGGCACTGCCCCAGCCTTCCCGGAGCCGATCACGCCGCCCACGATGGCGCACGTGGTGTCCACGTCACCGCCGACCTGCGCGGTCGTCCAGAAGGCCTGCTGGTAGTCACCTAGAGCCCTCGCGGCCGACCAGAGCGCGAAGGGCACGGTGTCATGGGCCGTCGTACGCCGACCGCAGCCCAGCACGGCCGCGACGGTGCCCGCGTCGCCGTAGTCGAGCATGTCCCGGGCGCGCCGGAGACCCGCTCCGACCGCGCTCTTCGGGACGAGGGCGATGACGTCGTCGAGGAGCGCTTCGGGACTGGGCGGACCGCCAGGGGAGCCGGCCAGCGCGGCAGCCGCGGCGACGGCCATGGCGCCGACCACGGCCTCGCGGTGCTGATGCGTGGGGTAGGCCGAGATCTCGGCCTGGTGCGTCGCCTGCTCCGGGTCATCGGCGTACCAGGCGCCGAGGGGTGCGATGCGCATTGCGGCGCCGTTGCCCCAGGAACCCTGTCCGTTGAAGAGCGCGGCCGAGAGTTCGCGCCAGTCCCCGCCCTCCCGGACCAGGCGCAGCAGCCGGTTGACGGCGGGACCGTAGCCCCGGTCGAAGTCGTGGTGCTCGGCGAAGGAGTGGGCCAGAGCATCCTGGTCGATGCGGTGGTGAGTGGCCAGGACGGCGACCACGGAGCAGGCCATCTCCGTGTCGTCGGTCCACTGCCAGGGGCCGGAGGGCAGCTCGCGGCGCTTGAGCAGCGGGTAGTTCACCGGCACGAAGAACTGCGAGCCCAGCGCGTCCCCCACCGCGAGTGCGCGCAGGCTGGCTAGGGCGCGCTCCAGGCGCCCGTCGGTAGAGGAGTCAGCGGTCATCGCTCTGCCACTCTATCCGGTGATCCCGTACGGTTCCGGATTCCGCCAGCGTTCGAAAGGCCGGTCAAGTGTGTACTTGCCGTCGTCCCCGAGAACGAGCATCCGCATCTCCGCGTTCCCTGGGTTCGCGAGGGACTCGAATTCCGCGACGGTCCAGTGGAACCAGCGCATACAGAACAGCCGCATGGCCAGGCCGTGGGTCACGAGCAGCACGTTCGGCGGGTGGTCGGGGGCCTCGAAGCTGCGGTAGAGGCTCTCCAGGAAGTTGCCGACCCGGTCGTACACGTCGGCGCCGGACTCGCCCTGTGCGAAGCGGTAGAAGAAGTGGCCGTAGGCGTCCCGGTACGACTTCTGGAGGCGTACGTCGTCACGGTCCTGCCAGTTTCCCCAGTCCTGCTCGCGCAGCCGGGGCTCTTCGCGCACCCGTATGAGCTCGGGGTCCAGATGGAAGGCGCGCAGCGTCTCGTGCGTACGGCGGTAGGGCGAGACGTACACGCTGACGCGCTCACGGCCGAACACCTCCCGCAGCCGCTTTCCCGTCTCCTCGGCCTGCCGCCAGCCCCGCTCGGTCAGGGCAAGCGCATGGTCGGGCTCACGCTCGTAGACGGTGTCATCAACATTGCCCGTTGACTCGCCGTGCCGGACAAGGACGATGCGCCGTGGTCGTGCCATGCCAAAACCCTAGATCGGGTGAAGGCCGATCGAGCACTCGTACGGGCCCTATACGGCGTAGGTCACACATTTCCTGCACCACTGGCCCCGTCAGGGAGCACGCTCAACAGGTCCGGAAGTCAAACGGTCCACGTGGGTTCGAGCTCCACGATGTCACCCGTGAGAGCTGCGACGTCCGCCTCCGTCTGGGCTCGCAGCGCCAGTCGCTCCACTCGCTCCGTGCGGTACTTGCCGTGCTCCGCGGCCGAGTGCCACATCGACAGCACCAGGAATTCGTGGCCCGGCGCCTCGCCGAACAGTCCGCGCACCATGCCGGGCGAGCCGGCCATCGCAGGGTTCCAGACCTTCTCCTGCATGAGCGTGAAGTGCTCGGCGCGATCCTCGTGAACACGGCAGTGCGCCACTCTGACGAGGTCCGCGTCGGTGAAGCGCGGCTCGAAGCCGGTCTTCACGTCGAAGCGGTAGTCGAAGAGCTTGACCTGTATGTCCTTGTAGGTGCCCGACTGGGCCGCCGCCAGCCTGTCATGGGAGCGCGCCATGAAGGAGTCGTAGAAGGAACGGCTCTCCCAGAACGAGAAGACGTGCACCACCCCCTGGCGCCCCCGGCTCCAGCCACCCCCCTGCCCCCGAAATCCCGGCTCCCCCAGAAGCCCCGCCCATTTTCGCTGCCCCCGCTCGAAGCCGCGGCGGTCCACCACGGTGCAGCGAATCCACTTGACCAGCACCGCGCCATGGTAAGGCCACGGAGCGTGGCGTCGGTCACTCTCGACCGCAGAGCATCCCGGCGCACGATCCCTCGCGCGTGGCAGGATGGACAACCGGCCTCTTCTGCTGGGCAGTTCAGGCTGAGGGCATACGCGAAACGGGGAAGGGGAAGCCTGGTGAGCGCCATCAACAAGGGGATCCGGAAAGTCGAGATCTCGGTCAAGTGGGATCCCAGTCCAGCCGGGCAACCGCCCACCGACCTGGACATCGTCGCCGCGACCTACCTCGCGAGCGACCCGTACGGCGATCCCGCCTACGTGGTGCACTTCGACAGCCGCTCTCCCGACGGCACCATCTATCTGAACCGGGACAGCAAGGACGGCAAGGGCTTCGGCTGGGACGAGGTCATGACCTTGGAGCTCAACCGGCTCGACAGCCGGTACGCGCGCGTGATGGTCGGAGTGGTGATACAGCAACGCCCTGCCAAGCGCACCTTCGTCAGCGTCATCAAGCCGGCCCTGCGCATCCGCGAGGACTACACCGTCCTGGCCGAGGACGACTTCGGCGGCGTGCTCGGTTCGACGGCGACGACGGTCGCGGAGTTCGTACGCCAGGACTCGGGCACATGGGAATTCCGCCCGGACATCCTCGGATTCGAGGACGATCCGGCGACGTTCACGGCGACCATGGGCAGGCCTCGCCAACCGTGAGTGCCGCTTCCACGCGCGCGTGTAGCTGTATGTCCCCGCGCGCGTGGAGCCACGCTGCTCCACGCGCGCGGGGACATACAGCAAGGAGGGGCGCCGACATGTGATCGGCGCCCCTCCCTAGGGACCTTCCGTCAGGTCACCTCAAGGGCTACCCAACGATCGGGGCCAAGCCCCTGCCCGCGGTCAGCTGCAGCCGCTCGTCGAGCCGCAGCCCTCGCAGATGTAGCAGGAGCCGGCCCGCTGCATCTTCGTGCCGCAGGAGAAGCACAGCGGGGCGTCCGCCTGGATACCCAGCTGCATCTCCACCAGCTCGGCGCTGGTGTGGGCCTGCTGCGGAGCGGGCTTGGCCACCGAGGCCTCGGCCTTCGGCGCGGCGACTGCCTTCAGCTCCTGGGCGCGCGGCGCCGACTGGGCCAGACCCTCGACGTCGACCTCGTCGTCGGCGGGCTCGTACGAACCCGTCTCCAGGTGACGCTGACGCTCCTCGGCCGAGTGGATGCCAAGAGCGGAGCGCGTCTCGAAGGGCAGGAAGTCGAGCGCGAGACGACGGAAGATGTAGTCGACGATCGACTGCGCCATCCGCACGTCCGGGTCGTCCGTCATGCCGGCCGGCTCGAAGCGCATGTTCGTGAACTTCGAGACGTAGGTCTCCAGCGGCACGCCGTACTGCAGACCCACCGAGACGGCGATCGAGAAGGCGTCCATCATGCCCGCGAGCGTCGAGCCCTGCTTGGACATCTTCAGGAACACCTCGCCGAGACCGTCGTCCGGGTAGGAGTTGGCGGTCATGTAGCCCTCGGCGCCGCCGACGGTGAAGGACGTGGTGATGCCGGGACGGCCCTTCGGGAGGCGCTTGCGGACCGGGCGGTACTCGACGACCTTCTCGACCGTCTCACGGATGGTGGCCTCGGCCTTCTCCGTGATCTCGGTCTTCTCCTTCTCCTTGGTCTTCGCGGAGAGCGGCTGGCCGACCTTGCAGTTGTCGCGGTAGATGGCGAGCGCCTTGACGCCCAGCTTCCAGGCCTCGAAGTAGATCTCCTCGACCTCCTCGACGGTCGCCGACTCCGGCATGTTGACCGTCTTGGACAGGGCGCCGGAGATCCAGGGCTGGATCGCGGCCATCATCCGGACGTGGCCCATCGCGGAGATGGAGCGCTCGCCCATGGCGCAGTCGAACACCTCGTAGTGCTCGTGCTTGAGGCCCGGGGCGTCGACGACATTGCCGTGCTCGGCGATGTGGGCGACGATCGCCTCGATCTGCTCCTCCTGGTAGCCCAGGCGGCGCAGCGCCTGCGGCACGGTGCCGTTGACGATCTGCATCGAGCCGCCGCCGACCAGCTTCTTGAACTTGACCAGCGCGAGGTCGGGCTCAAGACCGGTGGTGTCGCAGGACATCGCGAGACCGATGGTGCCGGTCGGGGCGATGACGGACGCCTGGGAGTTACGGAAACCGTTCTTCTCACCAAGACGCAGCACGTCCTGCCAGGCCTCCGTGGCGGCGGCCCAGATCGGCGTGTCCAGGTCGTCCATGCGGACGGCCACGCCGTTGGCGTCGGCGTGCTGCTTCATGACGCGCAGGTGCGGCTGGGCGTTGCGGGCGTAGCCGTCGTACGCGCCTACGACCGCGGCGAGTTCGGCGGAGCGCTTGTACGAGGTGCCGGTCATCAGGGAGGTGATGGCACCGGCGAGCGCGCGGCCGCCGTCGGAGTCGTACGCGTGGCCGGTCGCCATCAGCAGGGCGCCGAGGTTGGCGTAGCCGATGCCGAGCTGACGGAACGCGCGCGTGTTCTCGCCGATCTTCTGCGTCGGGAAGTCCGCGAAGCAGATGGAGATGTCCATCGCGGTGATGACGAGCTCGACGACCTTGGCGAAGCGCTCGACGTCGAAGGCCTGGTTGCCCTTGCCGTCGTCCTTCAGGAACTTCATCAGGTTCAGCGAGGCGAGGTTGCAGGACGTGTTGTCCAGGTGCATGTACTCGCTGCAGGGGTTCGAGCCGTTGATACGGCCGGACTCCGGGCAGGTGTGCCAGTGGTTGATGGTGTCGTCGTACTGAATGCCCGGGTCGGCACAGGCCCAGGCGGCCTCGGCCATCTTGCGGAACAGCGCCTTGGCGTCGACCTCTTCGATGACCTCGCCGGTCATGCGGGACGTCAGGCCGAACTTGCCGCCCGTCTCGACGGCCTTCATGAACGTGTCGTTCACGCGGACCGAGTTGTTGGCGTTCTGGTACTGGACGGACGTGATGTCGTCGCCGCCCAGGTCCATGTCGAAGCCCGCGTCACGCAGCGCGCGGATCTTCTCCTCTTCCTTCACCTTGGTCTCGATGAAGTCCTCGATGTCCGGGTGGTCGACGTCGAGGATGACCATCTTGGCGGCGCGGCGGGTGGCACCACCCGACTTGATCGTTCCTGCGGAGGCGTCGGCACCGCGCATGAAGGAAACGGGACCGGAGGCGTTGCCGCCGGAGGACAGCAGCTCCTTGGAGGAGCGGATGCGGGAGAGGTTCAGGCCGGCGCCGGAGCCGCCCTTGAAGATCATGCCCTCTTCCTTGTACCAGTCGAGGATCGACTCCATGGAGTCGTCGACGGCCAGGATGAAGCAGGCGGAGACCTGCTGGGGCTGCGGCGTACCGACGTTGAACCAGACAGGGCTGTTGAAGCTGAAGATCTGGTGCAGGAGGGCGTAGGCCAGCTCGTGCTCGAAGATCTCGGCGTCGGCGGGCGAGGCGAAGTACTTGTAGTCCTCGCCGGCCTTCCGATACGTCTTCACGATGCGGTCGATGAGCTGCTTCAGGCTCACCTCACGCTGCGGGGTGCCGACCGCACCGCGGAAGTACTTGCTGGTGACGATGTTGACCGCGTTCACCGACCAGAAGTCGGGGAACTCGACGCCACGCTGCTCGAAGTTGACCGAGCCGTCGCGCCAGTTGGTCATGACGACGTCACGGCGCTCCCAGGCCACCTCGTCGTACGGGTGTACGCCGGGGGTGGTGTGGATGCGCTCGATACGCAGTCCCTTGGTCGCCTTGGTGCCCTTGGCGCGGGAACTCCGTGCCGGACCGCTCGCCGTCTCTGTCATGCCGCCTCCCTCTACGGGCAAAACGCCCTGAAGTGCCCCGATGTTCCCCGTGGCACGTGTTCTGTCTGGTGCTGCGGGCACCCTCTGATCGCCACCCGCAGCAGGTCTTGTGTCGCCGCCTCGCGGCCGGATCCGGAGTCCGAGGACCGGAACCGGCCCACCCTCAGTCGGCGGCGTTGGCGGGCACGGGGACCTGTGCAGCCCCGCCGGACCCGCGATCGTCTTCCCGGCCCCCCGCGACAGCTTCTGCGTCGCCTTCGCGGTCGTCGTCGTCCGCGGCGGGGCGTCCCGTCGTCTCCCTCAGTTCCACGATCGCGGCCTCGAAGTCCTCGAGCGAGTCGAACGCCCGGTAGACAGAGGCGAATCGCAGATATGCGACGAGGTCGAGCTCCTGCAACGGGCCGAGTATGGCCAGCCCCACGTCATGGGTGGTCAGCTCGGCGCTTCCGGTGGCCCGCACCGCCTCCTCGACCCGCTGGCCGAGCTGGGCGAGCGCGTCCTCGGTGACAGGCCGTCCCTGGCACGCCTTGCGCACACCGTTGATGACCTTGGTACGGCTGAACGGCTCGGTGACTCCGGACCGCTTGATCACCATCAGCGAGCAAGTCTCCACGGTCGTGAAACGACGGGAGCAGTCAGGACACTGGCGGCGCCTGCGGATCGACGTGCCGTCGTCGGTCGTACGGCTGTCGACGACACGGCTGTCGGGGTGCCTGCAGAAGGGGCAGTGCATTACTCCAACCCTCCTCACAGCAGACTCAATAGCCTCGCTGGGCCTCATGGGCCCCTCGAAGCAGCCCCAAGCATAGGCGATCTCCGAGCGTCCGAAGACCGGGGGGACCACAACTTCTGGGCTGCTGCTGCAATCCAACCACTAGATGTGGGGATTGGCTCATACACGCACGCCCTACGCGCGTGTCGCACGCGCACAGCTATGTGCGGTACTGCCATACCGCCGCGCCGCACGCGTGCGTGCACGGCCGTATCGCTGCGACACATACGGAGATACCGTGAGCGCCACACGGAGGGGACGTGGGACTCCCGCACAGATAGGGGTCACTCCACGGTCGATCCGATGCCGGATGGCAGACTGGGGCAACGACCCACGAGGTCGTTCACCGACGGTGAAGAGTACAACAATGGGCCCTTTTATCCGCCGGGAAGCGCGTTAGCTATACACCCAGACACATGATCGCGTCAGGCGATTCGCGATTTTTCACTCGAACGTGTGTTTGGCGCAACCTTTCGAAAGCAACTACCGTTGTGCAGCAGGGAGACCATCGAGAGGGGCCGACGTGACCACCACCGCAGACAGTGCCACCATCACTGCCCAGGACCGCTCCCAGGGCCGACTCGAGCCGGTGCATGCGATGAACGAGACCATGAATCCCGAGGGACACAAGCGCTCCCTACCGGGCCGACCTCCGGGCATCCGGGCGGACAGCTCGGGGCTCACGGACCGGCAGCGCCGCGTGATCGAGGTCATCAGGGATTCCGTGCAGCGGCGCGGCTACCCGCCGTCGATGCGGGAGATCGGCCAGGCGGTCGGCCTGTCCAGCACGTCCTCGGTCGCTCACCAGCTGATGGCACTGGAGCGCAAGGGCTTCCTGCGCCGCGACCCGCACCGCCCGCGCGCGTACGAGGTGCGCGGCTCCGACCAGGCCGCCTCCGTGCAGCCCACGGACACCGCGGGCAAGCCCGCCGCGTCCTACGTCCCGCTGGTCGGCCGTATCGCCGCCGGTGGCCCCATTCTCGCCGAGGAGTCGGTCGAGGACGTCTTCCCCCTCCCCCGGCAGCTGGTCGGCGACGGCGAGCTGTTCGTGCTGAAGGTCGTCGGTGACTCGATGATCGAGGCCGCGATCTGCGACGGCGACTGGGTCACGGTCCGGCGCCAGCCGGTCGCCGAGAACGGCGACATCGTGGCCGCGATGCTCGACGGCGAGGCCACGGTCAAGCGCTTCAAGCGCGAGGACGGCCACGTCTGGCTCCTCCCGCACAACTCCGCGTACGAGCCGATCCCGGGCGACGACGCGACCATCCTGGGCAAGGTGGTGGCCGTGCTGCGCCGCGTGTGACGGCTGCGGCGGGCGACGCCTAAGGGCGTCGCCCCCTGACCGGGCCCCGGGACCCCTGCGCCGGTTCCGGGGCCCTGTGTTGTCTGGAACCCGGTGCGGTGTGGGGCTGAGTCGCCCTGGTGCTGTACGGGGTCCGACGTCACCGGATCCCGGATCGGGGTGGGCCTGTCGTGGTCGCGGCGCCGCGACCACGA
>NZ_BAAAZY010000003.1:0-75361 GCF_039537145.1 Streptomyces shaanxiensis | reverse complement strand
GTCCGCCTCCGCCTGCTTCGCCGTCGCGTCGATCGCGGACAGTGACTTCCGGACCTGGTTACGGTCCGTCGTGTACCAGAAGTCGGGCAGTGAAGCCTTCAGGTAGCTGCCGTACCGGGCCGTGGCCAGCCGCTGGTCCAGTACGGCGACCACTCCGCGGTCCCCCGACGCCCGTACGAGGCGGCCGGCGCCCTGGGCCATGAGCAGGGCGGCGTGGGTGGCTGCGACCGCCATGAAGCCATTGCCTCCGGCATCCTCCACCGCCTTCTGTCGGGCACTCATCAGCGGGTCGTCCGGGCGCGGGAACGGGATCTTGTCCATGACGACCAACTGGCAGCTGGGGCCGGGCACGTCGACGCCCTGCCAGAGGGACAGCGTGCCGAACAGGCAGGTCTTCGGATCAGCCGCGAAGTTCTTGATCAGCTCGCCGAGTGTCTCCTCGCCCTGAAGAAGGATCGGGAACTCGGGGATGCGGGAGCGAAGCTCCTCGGCGGCCAGCTGGGCGGCCCGCATGGAGGAGAACAGGCCGAGCGTGCGGCCGCCGGCGGCCTGGATCAGCTCGGTCAGCTCGTCGAGCATGTCGACACGGTCGCCGTCTCGCGCGGGGCGTGACAGGTGCTTGGCGACGTACAGGATGCCCTGCTTGCGGTACTCGAAGGGCGAGCCGACGTCCACCCCCTTCCACTGCGGCAGGTCGTCGCCCTCCGTCCCCTCGGGGGCGAGCCCGAGGGACGCACCGACGCCGTTGAAGTCGCCGCCCAGCTTCAAGGTCGCGGAGGTCAGGACGACGGAGCGGTCCGCGAAGAGCTTCTCCCTCAGGAGTCCCGACACGGACATGGGGGCCACGCGCAGGGACGCGCCGAAACGGTCGTGGCGCTCGTACCAGACGACGTCCCACTCGGAGCCGTTGGTGATGCGCTCCGCCACGTCGTGCACGGTTTCGACCGAGGCGAGCGCCTGCTTGCGGACCGCGTCCTCGTCCTGCACGGACTTGTCACGGGTGGCGCCGATCGCGGAGATGACGGTGCGGCATGCGTCGCGCAGTGCCATGAGCGCGTACGCGAGGTCCTCGGGGATCTCCTCCAGGCGGCCCGGCAGGGCCAGCTCCATCAGCCGTTCGAAGCCCTCGGCGGCGGTCTGGAGCTGGTCGGCGGCCTTCTCGTTGACGAGCTTCGCGGCGCGGCGAACCGCGCGGTTGACCTGGCCGGGAGTGAGTTCGCCGGTGGCCACTCCGGTGACCCGGGAGACCAGTTCGTGCGCCTCGTCGACGATCAGGACCTCGTGCTGCGGGAGGACCGGTGCGCCCTCGATGGCATCGATCGCGAGCAGCGCGTGGTTGGTGACGACGACCTCCGAGAGCTTGGCCCGCTCACGGGCCATCTCGGCGAAGCATTCGGCGCCGTACGCGCACTTCGAAGCGCCGAGGCACTCCCGCGACGACACCGAGACCTGGGCCCAGGCCCGGTCGGACACGCCGGGCGTCAGGTCGTCGCGATCGCCCGTCTCCGTCTCGTCCGCCCAGTCGCGCAGCCGCAGCAGGTCCTGCCCCAGCTTGCTGGTGGGTGCGGCCGCCTCGAACTGGTCGAAGAGGCCTTCCTCCTCGTCCTGCGGAACTCCCTCGTGCAGGCGGTGCAGACACAGGTAGTTGGACCTGCCCTTGAGCATCGCGAACTCGGGGCGACGGCGCAGCAGCGGGTGCAGCGCATCGACAGTGCGCGGCAGGTCCCGCTCCACCAGCTGGCGCTGCAGCGCCAGGGTGGCCGTCGCCACGACGACGCGCTCCCCCTGCGCGAGCGCGGGCACGAGATAGCCCAGCGACTTTCCGGTGCCGGTGCCGGCCTGGACCAGCAGATGGGATCCGCCGTCGATCGCCTCCGCGACGGATTCGGCCATGGTCACCTGGCCGGGGCGCTCCGTACCGCCGACGGCAGTGACGGCAGCATGCAGGAGTTCGGGGAGTGAGGGCTTCGTCATAGCGCGACCACCCTACGGCCCGGCACTGACAAGCGGGTGATCACGGTGGGGACGAGGGGCGGGATCAAGACCGGGGGTTCCTCGGGTGGGGATCGGATCGGTTCGAGTTCGTACGCGGTCGGTTCGATTGAGGTAAGGGACGGTTCGGGCACGATCGAGGTCGGTTCGGTTCCGTCGAGATCGGTTCGGTTCCGTCGAGGTCGACTCGGAGGTGTCCGAGGCGCTTCGAGGCCTGGTCTGGAGCGATTGTCGTGGAGCGGCGGGGCGAGATCTGCTCGCCGGGTGCCTCAGGGAAACGACCTTGTCATGGGAGAGATCTCCACTGCCTGAGATCGGCTCAGTCTGAAATCGACGAGGGGAGATGTTAGATCGGCTCAGCGGGATCCGAGATCGGCTGGCCGACGGTGGGAACCGGATCGGCGCGAGCGGTGTACCAAAAGTGACGCTGCAGCGGCATGGCGTCACAGCAGATAGCGCAGGCGACGGTCTCTGACCATGAGCGCGGCCCGCTTGGCGGGCAGCTCGATCTCGGCAGAGAACCGGAAGCCGGCGCGCAGGAAAGCGGCGACGGAAGGGGTATTGCGAATGTCGGGTTCGGCTACGACGCGAGCGCAGGCAGGCCGCCGGTCCAGCACGAGGTCGGCGACGGCTCGGAGCAGGGTTCCACCGAGCCCTCTCCCACGATCGCCGACGGCGCCGATGAGGAGATGGAGTCCGGTGTCATGAGGCCGAGCCGGGTAGTGCCGGGCCAGCGGGTCGAGGTCGGCGCGGTAGATCTCCCAGTAGCTCATCGGCGTGCCCTCCAGCATCCCCAGGCAGGGAACGCTGCGGCCGTCACCCGAGAGCTGGGACCACAGATGTTCCTCGGCCGCGGCCTGAGGTCCGCCGAGTCCCCAGAACGCCGCTACGGCAGGGTCGTTCATCCACTGGCAGATGATCGGGAGGTCTCGCCCGACCCTCACGGGGGCAAGGTGAAGCGCTCCTGCCGGTGTGCTGATCGGCCCCCAGTCGGCAACGCAGTCGAGTAGATCATCGGCCATCGGCAGGAGGGAGGAGGGTGCAACCGTGCCGAGTCCGCGCAGGCTCCGTTCCCCGACCGCGTCGGGCCCGTCCCCGAAGAGCGCGACGAATTCGTCGGGCAGGCGCAGATCCAGCGTGTCCTCACTGTCTGCGCCCTCGCCGACGGCCGTGTCGATCGAACTCTCACGAGTACCCGGGCTCGTGGCGATGCCGATATCGGAGATGGGGGCGGGGACGGTGCCGGCGTTGGCACTCGCGTCGGTCGGAGGCACGGCGACACTCCTCTCAGGAGGCGGGGTGGGTCATGTTCCCCAGGAATGACGGAAGTTGGTGAAGTCAGAGGCCTTGATCAGGGACGCAGGCAGCCAGCGGCGTTGGTCGACCGTGGTCGAAAGTGCTGCTGCCGAGGTGTGACGGTGATGGTCAGGAATGCAGGGGGTTGGCGATGGTGACGTAGACGGACTGAGTGTCGACCGGGCCGACGAGCTCATCGAGGCCGTGCAGCCGGGTCAGCATGTTGGCCTTGCAACGCAGAACCGGCGAGTCGAGCAGGCGGGCAGGCAGTGACGTGCGCAGCCGGGCGGGACCGGAGGCCACAACTCCCAGGAACCGGCGGAAGGCGGCAAGCAGAAGTTGTTCGTCGGCGAGACGCTGCGAGCCGAACGCTCCAATGAGACCGAGCACGTTGTTGATCGCCAGGTAGTACGTGAAGCGTTCGTCGGTGACCTCGTCCGAGACGAAGGTGTCACTGTGCTCGCCGATGCCGGGCAGCAGGGCAGCTAGATCCGCGTGGCGGGACTCACGGAAGTAGTAGCCCTGGTTGTCGCGGTAGCGGCCACCCGAAGGCCAGCCGTCACTGTCGAGCAGGAGCAGCGTGTTCTGCTGGTGCGCTTCCAGGGCGATCCCCGCCTCGGCGTCCAGCCAGAGCACCGGTCGGACGACCTGCTCGAGGTAGCGCAGGAACCACTCGGCGGCTACAGCCCCGCGAGGGCGGCCCGTTCGGGCGGCGAGGCGCATGATCAGGTCGGCCAGACGGGACTGCAGAGGCTGTCTGCCCGACCGGGGTCGATCCGCGATGGCGCAGGTCTGTGCCCGAGGGCGCGGCGAGACGAGTCCGGCTACGCAGGACACGTCGTCGGAGGGCTTGAACGGGTTGTGCCGGATCATCACGTCGAGGCCGGTCACGGGATCACCGCCCGGCGCATCGACAGCAAGCCAGGCCGGGTCGCGAACGATGTCGAATCCGGGGTGCGCGGCCTGCCACTGCGCCGAGAGGCCGCTGCGCAGGAGTCGGTGGACCTCGACGCCCCGGTGCAGCTCCTTGCGGAGGTTCTCCCGCCGGGAGTTGGTGATGCGCAGGCCCAGCGACAGCTTGAGCATGGCTGCGGCGTCGGAGCTGTGGACGGTTCGGACAGAGGAGGTGGGGTGCCAAGGTGCGCCGTGGGCGCCGAGGTCCCGGAGCAGTCCGGCGTCGAGCAGGGCCGCGGTCTCGGGACGGTGCCGGACCTCTCGCGACTGCCAGGGATGCAGAGGCAGAGCGGCGTACCCGTCGGGCAACGGCAGGCCAGGGCCGGCCAGGCGGGCCGTGAGCTGCGCCGCGGGTACGACACGACCACGCTCGGTCCATGCCGAGTCGGTGGCGAGGAGGGCGGGAGCGACAGCCAGCCAATGCAAGGCGAAGGAGCCGCGCAACTCGGGTGAGTACAGCCGTGCTTCGGCCTCGGAGAGACCTTCGCGACTCTTCGGGGTCGGGTGGAGTGGGTGTCCGAGCACGAGTGCCTGCTCGGCCGTGAGGAAGAGGTCGGAGCCTTCGGCGGGACTGTCCCGGCGCTCGCTGATGAACGTGACGGTCCGTCGGACGGAGTCGGCGACGCGGGCGACGAGGTCGGTGGCAGCGGCTGCGGTATCCGCTGCCCCGCTCGTCTCTCGGCCGAGCAGTGCCGCGAGGGTGAGGGCGTCGATCGGTGGGGCGTGGTCAGGCGCGTCGGCCAGGCGGGGGTGGCCGAGGCGGTGCCATCCCGTCGGGGACCAGTACGGGACCGGGATCAGCAGGGCCGTACCGGTGGCAGGCAATGGGATGCGGAGGATCCCGTTGTCGGGAGCCGGGATGCCGGTCTCACGGATCCAGCAGCGGAGCAGGTTCTCCACGGCGGCGGCCTGGGCCGCGGTGTGCGGGTCGGGATGCTCCAGGAGGTCGGCGGTGGCGCCGTGCAGTTGCCCGGCATGTGGGGCGCCGGCCTGCGTCGGCGGTCGTACCTGCACCTGTGCACCGGCAGTCCCCTGTGCCGACGCGGGTGCCTGCGGCGCGGCTTCCCCCAGGGCCGGTGCACTCGCCTGTGCGGGTGTTCCCGCCGGTGCGGAGATACCTGTCCGCGCGGAGGTACCTGCCTGTGCGGAGGAACCTGCCTGTGCGGGGGAACCTGCCGGGGTGGAAGCACCTGACGCGTCGGGAGTACCTGACGCGTCGGGAGTACCGACCTGGGCGGAAGCTCGTCCCTGCCCGTGAGGAGCCGGCGCGGTCGTCGATGCGGGCGGCTGCTGCTGGGGGAGGTGTGCGTCGGAGGAGCCTCGCGCGCTGGTGTCGGCACGGCCGTCGGATGCGGGGGTGGTGATCAAGGCTGGTCCTCTTGGGGTGGTTCCGGCTCGTGCGGGACGGCCGACGTTCTGCGATGAGGCGGGGCGTGGGCGTGTGGTCCGCGTTGAGGCGTGCGGGTGGAGGAGCTGTGAAGTGGGGGTTGGAGGAGGTGTGTCAGTTGGGAGAGAGGTTCGGAGCCGCAGGGATGCGTCGATGGGGAGCGAGCTGTGACTCAGGAGTCGGGGCGTCGACGGACGCCGGCGCAAGGACAGCGTTCGGAATGCGTGTCGGCGCGCCCTCCTCGGCTGCCGCGCTACCCCGCGCAGTCGGCTCGATCGTCGTGCCGCCGATGCCGTGGGTTCGGCTGGTGCGTCCGGTCGTTGCCTGTGTGGCCGCGGGAGACCGCGGCCACCGCGTCGGACAGCCGGTCCAGTACCGCGGCTGCCTGTTCGTCGCTGATGGTCAAGGGCGGAAGCAGCCGTACGACGCTGGAGTGTCGGCCGCCGAGTTCGACGATCAGGCCGCGTCGCAGGCATTCCCGCTGGATGGCGATCGCCAGTTCCGGGGCGGCCGGTCGAGGGTGCCGATCCGGGCCCTGGGCTGCCGCTGCTCCTGCGGCTCGGGCCGTGGAGGCCAGGCCTGCCGAGGAGCCGTCCGTGCTTCCGGCAGGTTCGAGCCCTACCAGGACGCCCCTCCCACCTCCGGCACAACCGAGGTCAGCAGCCCTCCCTTCGGCCTGGTCAGGGGCACCCTGATCCCCTTCAAGAGCTGCCAGAAGCTCCAGCCCCTGCCCGCTGGCCTCCCCCTCGACCCCCGCCGGGGTCGCCGGATGCCGCTCGCCCCGCGCGGGGGCGCTCTCTGGTTCCACCACCTCGACCCCGATCATCAACCCCCTGCCCCGCACATCGCCGATGCACGCGAACTCCCCCGCGAGTCCCTGGAGTTGGCCGAGCATCCGAGAGCCAAGTTCAGCCGCCCGCTCGGCGAGACGGTTCTCGCGGACGTAGGCGAGCGTCGCCGTGCCGGCGGCCATGGCGAGTTGGTTGCCGCGGAACGTGCCGGCGTGGGCGCCGGGCTGCCAGGCGTCGAGGTCGTCGCGATAGACGATGACGGCCAGGGGGAGGCTGCCTCCGATGGCCTTGGAGAGGACCATCACATCGGGGGTGACGCCGCTGTGCTCCACCGCCCAGAAGGAGCCGGTGCGCCCGACCCCCGTCTGGACCTCGTCGGCGATCAGCGGGATGGATCGGTCGGCCGTGATCTGCCGCATGCGGCGCATCCAGCCGTCCGGCGCGGGGATCACTCCGCCCTCGCCCTGGACGGGTTCGAGGATCATCCCGGCGGGGCGCGGTACGCCCGACTTGGGGTCGTCGAGGACGGATTCGGTCCAGCGAGCGGCGAGTTCGGCGCCGCGTTCGCCGCCTACTCCGAAGGGACAGCGGTAGTCCTGCGGGTAGGGCAGGCGCGCGACCCGTACGTCGCAGGCGCCCCCGGATGCTTCGAGCGCTCCGGCGGTCATCCCGTGGTAGGCGCCGCTGAAGGCGAGTATTCCGGTGCGTCCGGTCGCGGCGCGGACGAGCTTGAATGCGGCCTCCACCGCATCGGTGCCGGCCGGTCCGCAGAACTGCACGCGGGCGCGCCCGGCGAGACCGGGCGGCAGAGTGTGGAACAACTCGGTGATGAAGGCGTCCTTGACGGGGGTCGCCAGGTCGAGGACGTGCAGCGGTGCGCCCGAGTCGAGGACCTTGCGGATGGCTTCCAGGACGACCGGGTGATTGTGTCCGAGCGCCAAGGTCCCGGCACCCGAGAGGCAGTCCAGGTAGCGGCGGCCGTCCGCGCCCTCGATGGTCAGTCCACGCGCCCGCACAGGGACGATCGGCAGGGCACGCGCGTAGGTGCGCGCCGCAGACTCGCGCGCCGACTGCCGTCGCAGGATCCCCTCGTGCACGGCGCGCGCCCCCGCCGACTCGGACGTCCCCCCGCGCAAAGATTCGGTCACGGCCATGGCTCCCTGTCCTCCCGCTGTCCAGGGGCGAGCAGGTCTCTCGTGATCCTCGCCCGACCCGACATACGAAGCCCCGCGAGCGTCCACTCGAAACTCCGGGGAACTGGGCACTGGGGGCCGCCCACGGGCGGCGGGCCCCCAACCGCTACCAACCCCGGACCTTTCACCGGGTTACGGGTTGCTTCAAGATCCTTTCCGTAGCGAAACCGTTGCCGTACCGTCGGAACTCCCCCACAGCGACCGCATAGTGTGTGATGCCGTCACAACGCGCCGTGACATCACGCGGAACCAGAGACTGATCAGCGGGAGTTCACGGCTGCGGCTTCTAAGTACTGTCACCTCAGGGGGAGTCAGATCATGCGATCGATACGGCCGTCGTTCACCGCTCGCCGGGGGAGGAGCGCGCTCCGCAGAACCTCCCCGCTGCCCGTGGTCGCGCTCGCCGCGGCGCTGGCCCTCACCGTCACGGCCTGCGAGTCGGGCAAAGCCGACGCGGGCGGCGAGGCCACCGCGTCCGCGGCGGCCGGGGGTGACGGCAAGATCACGATCCCGGACGACATCAAGGACAAGCTCAAAGAGCACGGCATCGACCTCGACAAGTGGAGGGACGGCGCCTGGAAGAACTGGGACAAGGACGACTGGCTGCGCGAGGCCAAGGACTACATCAACCCGATCATCGAGGGGCTCTGGGACCCGGACCGCATGCGGGAGGCCGAGGACCCGGACCGCAGTGTCGACGACAGCGACCTCTCCGGTGACCAGGGTGTGACCGACCCGACGCCGAAGCCCGTGGACGCGCAGGCCGTGTCGCCTACGTACCACGCCAACGCCCCCCAGGCGGGCAAGGTGTTCTTCGACTCCCCCGACGGCCCGGCCGTCTGCTCGGCGACGGTTGTGAAGGACCCGGCCAACCCCGGCAAGTCCAACATGGTGTGGACAGCGGGCCACTGTGTGCACGCGGGCAAGAGCGGCGGCTGGTACCGCAACATCGCGTTCGTGCCCTCGTACAACGACGCGGCCATGGGAACCGCGGAGTTGGAGAGCGCCACCAGGGAGGAGGTCGCTCCGTACGGCGTGTGGTGGGCCGACTGGGCGAAGACCTCCGACCAGTGGATCGCGCAGGGCGGCCAGACGGGCGGGGCCGGCGCGTCGTACGACTTCGCCGTGCTGCACGTGAAGCCGGAGGCGGGCGGCAACGGCAAGTCCCTTGAGGAGATGGCGGGTTCGGCCCTTCCGGTGGACTTCAACGCCCCGGCCGTGCCCGACGTGGCCAGCATCAAGGCGATCGGTTACCCCGCCGCGAAGCCGTTCGACGGCGAGACGCTGTACCAGTGCCAGGACAAGCCGGGCCGGCTGTCGATCAACGCATCGGATCCGACGATGTATCGCATCGGCTGCACCATGACCGGCGGTTCGTCCGGTGGTGGCTGGGTCGCGACGGGCTCGGACGGCAAGCCGGCGCTCGTGTCCAACACCTCGATCGGGCCGGTGGAATCGGGCTGGCTCGCAGGTCCGCGGCTGGGCGAGGGCGCCAAGGACATCTACGACTCGGTGAGTGAGAAGTACGCCGGTCAGTGACGTCCCCGGATGCCGGCCAGTGACGGTGACGGCACCGCGGGGATCGGCGGCGAGGTGGTGGGGAGAAACCTTCACCGCCTCGCCGCCGTTCGCCCTCAACTCCACGGGCATAGTGGGATGTCGCGTTCGAAGGGTCTGCACCGGAGCCTGCACGCCCTTCGTCACCAGCGCATGACACCAGGCACGACAACAAGGCACGTTCCAACGGGGGTTACCGCACCATGCGTTCCACACGTACGCCCGCAGCTCCACGCCGCAGGCGGCGCTCTGTCCTCACCGCCACCGGGCTCGTCGCCGCCCTGGCGCTGACCGCGACCGCCTGTGGCGGCTCGGCGCAGGACATTGCGAGCGACAAGGCCGACGCGACCGCGTCCCAGGCCGCCGACGGCCCCGACGGCAAGATCCAGATCCCGGCCGACATCAAGGACAAGCTCAAAGAGCACGGCATCGATGTCGACAAGTGGAAGGACGGCGCCTGGAAGAACTGGGACAAGGACAAGTGGCTCAGCGAGGCCAAGGACTTCGTCAACCCGGTGATCGAGGGTCTCTGGAAGCCTGAGCGGATGCAGTCCGCGAAGGAGGCCAACAAGACGGTCACCACGCAGGACACCGCGGCCGACCAGGGCGTGAGCGACCCGGAGCCGGCGCCCCTCGAGGCCACGGCGGAGAAGACGCCGTACCACGAGAACGCGGCCCCCGTCGGCAAGGTCTTCTTCGACTCCCCCGACGGACCGGCAGTGTGCTCCGGCACGGTCATCAAGGACGTCAACCACCCCGGCAAGTCCAACCTCGTCTGGACCGCCGGCCACTGCGTGCACGCCGGTGGCACCGGCGGCTGGTACCGCAACATCGTCTTCGCGCCTGCCTACAACGACCTCGGCAAGTCCGCGGCGCAGCTGCGCAACGCGAACGCGTCCGAGATCGCCCCGTACGGCAACTGGTGGGCCGACTGGGTCTCGACCTCGAACGAGTGGATCCAGGGCGGCTCGGAGACGGGCGGCGCGGGTGCCACGTACGACTACGCCGTGCTGCATGTGAAGCCGGAGCAGGGCTCCAAGTCGCTCGAGGAGACGGTCGGCGCCGCGCTCGACGTGGACTTCTCGGCCCCGCCGGCGACCGAGGTCGCCACGATGGGCGCCTGGGGCTACCCGGCGGCGCCGCCGTACAGCGGCCTGCAGATGTTCAGGTGCCTCGACCGGCCGGGGCGCCTCTCGCTGAGCCCGACCCTGCCGACGATGTACCGCATCGGATGCACCATGACCGGCGGTTCGTCGGGCGGTGGCTGGTTCCGGGTGGTGGACGGCGAGACCAAGCTGGTGTCGAACACATCCATCGGCCCGGAGGACAACACCTGGCTCGCGGGCCCGCAGTTGGGGGCGAAGGCCGAGGCGCTGTACCAGAACATGAGCAAGACGTACGGCGGTCAGTGACACGCGCGAACGGCCACATGCGGAAGGCCCGCTCCCTGTGACAGGGGGCGGGCCTTCGCCGGTTCTACGGCAACTCCGACGGCTCAGGCGGTGGGCGCCGGAAGGTACGGCGCGAGATCCGCCGCCAGCTCCTCGTGCACCCGCGCCTTGAGCAGGGTGCCCTCCGGGGTGTGCTCCTCGGAGATCACCTCACCCTCGGTGTGGGCGCGGGCGACCAGCTTGCCGTGCGTGTACGGCACGAGCGCCTCGATCTCGACCGACGGGCGCGGCAGCTCGTTGTCGATCAGCGCGAGCAGCTCGGCGATGCCCTGGCCGGTACGGGCCGAGACCGCGATGGAACGCTTCTCGATCCGCATCAGCCGCTGAAGCATCAGCGGATCGGCCGCGTCGGCCTTGTTGATCACGACGATCTCGGGTACGTCGGTGGCGCCGACGTCCCTGATCACCTCGCGCACGGCGGCCAGCTGCTCGTCCGGGTTCGGGTGCGAGCCGTCCACCACGTGGAGGATCAGGTCGGACTCGCCGACCTCCTCCATGGTGGAGCGGAACGCCTCGACCAGGTGGTGCGGCAGATGCCGGACAAAACCGACCGTGTCGGCCAGCGTGTACAGCCTTCCGCCCGGGGTCTCGGCCCGGCGCACGGTCGGGTCGAGGGTCGCGAACAGGGCGTTCTCGACCAGCACGCCCGCGCCCGTGAGGCGGTTGAGCAGGGAGGACTTGCCGGCGTTGGTGTAGCCCGCGATCGCGACCGACGGCACCTTGTGGCGCTTGCGCTCCTGGCGCTTGATCTCGCGGCCGGTCTTCATCTCCGCGATCTCCCGGCGCATCTTCGCCATCTTCTCGCGGATCCGGCGCCGGTCCGTCTCGATCTTGGTCTCACCGGGACCACGGGTGGCGAGGCCACCGCCCTTGCCGCCGCCCATCTGGCGGGACAGCGACTGACCCCAGCCTCGCAGCCTCGGCAGCATGTACTGCATCTGCGCGAGCGCGACCTGAGCCTTGCCCTCTCGGGACTTGGCGTGCTGGGCGAAGATGTCGAGGATCAGCGCCGTGCGGTCGATGACCTTGACCTTGACGACGTCTTCGAGGTGGATGAGCTGGCCGGGGCTGAGCTCACCGTCGCAGATGACGGTGTCCGCGCCCGACTCGAGCACGATGTCCCGCAGCTCTTCGGCCTTGCCGGAGCCGATGTAGGTGGCCGCGTCGGGCTTGTCGCGGCGCTGGATCACGCCGTCGAGCACCAGGGCGCCTGCGGTCTCCGCGAGGGCGGCGAGCTCGGCCAGCGAGTTCTCCGCGTCCTGCACGGTCCCCGAGGTCCAGACACCGACGAGCACGACCCGCTCCAGGCGGAGCTGGCGGTACTCGACCTCGGTGACGTCCTCGAGCTCGGTGGAGAGGCCCGCCACGCGGCGCAGAGCCGCGCGCTCGGAGCGGTCGAACTGGTCGCCGTCCCGCTCTCCGTCGATCTCGTGGCTCCAGGCGACGTCCTCTTCCATCAGGGCATCGGCCCGAAGACCTTCGGCGTAGCTGTGCGCGAAGTGCTGACTGTCCTGGGAAAAGGAAGAAGAGGAGGTCATTGGGTCCTTACGTCTAGGGGATCCGTTTGCGCCGACGGTGGCAGTGACGCCGGTGCTTCGGAACGTGTCCGTAGCGCCCGGGAACTGATCCGTCACTGCTCCCAACGCACGAGTGCCCCGGGAGATTCCCGTGTCCCGTGCCGCGCCGACCGGAAAATGGTCGCACGGCACGGGACGTCTCGTCACCGCCTTATTTCGCGCTCCTCGCGACCTTCCCGGTCGTCGTGGTCTTCGCGGGCTCCGTGGTCATGCCCGTCCGCCCGCTCTTCCCCGTCTTCACGGTCTTCCCGGTCTGCACGGTCTTGGCAGCTTTCCCGGCCTTGGCAGCCTTTCCGGTCTTGGCAGCCTTTCCGGTCTTGGCAGCCTTTCCGGTCTTCGCGGCGGTCGCGGCCTTCCCGCTCTTCGCGGGCTTCTTCTCGGGGTCCACCGCCTTCCATTCCGGCTGACCGGGCATCGGCGGGGTCTTCTCCCCGTACAGCCACGCCTGCATGAACCCGTCGAGGTGGCGTCCGGAGATCTCCTCCGCGAGCGCGATGAAGTCGGCCGTGGAAGCGGAACCGTCCTGGTGACGGCTCACCCACTCGCGTTCCAGGTTCTCGAAGGCCGGACGGCCGATCTCCTGGCGGAGTGCGTACAGGACCAGTGCCGCGCCGTCGTAGACGTTCGGCCGGAAGATGCCGTTCTTCTTGCCGGCCTCGGGCTTCTTCGGAGCCGCGGGTGGTCCGCCTGCCGCACGCCAGCGGTCGGATGCGGCGTACGCGGCCTTCATCCGTGCCTCCACCGGCTTACCCGCCTTCTCCGCCGCGTACAGGGCCTCGTACCAGGTGGCGTGCCCTTCACTGAGCCACAGGTCGGACCAGGTGCGCGGGCTGACGCTGTCGCCGAACCACTGGTGCGCCAGCTCGTGCACCATGATCGACTCGACGTACCACTTGGGGAAGGTGGACCCGGTGAAGAGCTCCCTCTCGAAGAGAGAGAGCGTCTGGGTCTCCAGCTCGAAGCCGGTGGCGGCATCGGCCATGAGCAGGCCGTACGTCTCGAAGGGGTACCGGCCGATCTTGCTCTCCATCCAGGAGATCTGCCCGGGGGTCTTCTCCAGCCACGGTTCGAGCCGTTCACGGTGCTCGGTGGGCACGACGTCCCGGAGGGGGAGTCCGTGCGGGCCGGTGCGGTGCAGCACCGTGGAGCGGCCGATGGAGACCTGGGCGAGCTCCGTGGCCATGGGATGCCCGGTGCGGTACGTCCAGGTCGTCGTCCTGCCCGCGCGGTCCACGTCGGTCCGCAGGCCGTTGGCGACGGCGGTGTAGCCGTTGGGCGCGGTGACCCGGATGGTGAACATCGCCTTGTCGGAAGGGTGGTCGTTGCACGGGAACACCACATGGGCGGCGTCGGCCTGGTTGGCCATCGCGAGGCCGTCGGAGGTCCGTACCCAGCCGCCCTCCTGCCCCTCTCCGTACACGGGATCGCTGCTGTGCCGCACGGTGATCCGCGTCCAGCTGCCGTCGGGCAGCGGGTTCTCGGGCGTGACCACGAGGTCCTCGCCGGCGCTGCTGAACGACGCGGGCTCCCCGTCGACCTCGACGGACTCGACCTTGCCGTGGGCGAAGTCCAGATTGATGCGGTCGAGGTCCGTGGTCGTCCAGGCGTCGATCCTGGTGACGGCCTTGAGGGGCTTGGTGTTGGTGCCCGGATAGGTGAAGGAGAGGTCGTACGACGCCACGTCGTAGCCGGGGTTGCCCAGGTGCGGGTAGAGGTGGTCGCCGACACCCAGAGGTGTGGCCGGGGCGCTCGCGGCGAGGAGACAGGTGGAGACGGCCACGGCGAGCAGCGCGGGCATTCTGAGGCGCCGGGTGGATCGGGGACGGGAGTGAGGGGCGCCAGGGACTGGCCGCCGAGCCTCGTTGCGGGGGGTGAGCAGCATGGACCACGGCTATCAGCGCGCGCGTGCGGGGCGTCGACGACGCGCGATCGGCACACTCGAACGGGTATGTCAGGTGGGTGCAGGGTTTGGGGAGCGTCGTGGCCTGCCCGGACGACCCTGCAGGCGGACGACGTCGTCCTCACCGGCCCGCACGACCCAGCGCGCCGCACGATGCCCTCGCACCCGGCCCCGCGCCAACCCGCCCGGCGCGAAGCCGTCCCCTCACGCCCCCTGCGTCTGCGGCTGCTGCCTGCTCACGTCGTACACGCCCGCGACGTTCCGCATGGCCCGCATCAGCACCGGGAGCTGCGCCGCGTCCGGGAGTTGGACCGTGTAGGTGTGGCGCACGCGCTGCTGGCTGGGAGGCTCGACCGTCGCCGAGACGATCTCCGCGCCCTCCAGGGCCATCGCCTCCGTGAGATCCGCCAACAGATGCGGGCGAACGAACGATTCGGCGATCAGGGTGACCCGGCATTCGGTGGTGTCCCCCCAGCGCACGCCGACCTCCGGGCGCCCCGCGCTCTTCATCCGCGCCACAGCGGCGCACTCCACGCGGTGGACGGTCACCACTCCCCCGCGCACGGCGAACCCGACGGCCTCGTCGGGCGGTACGGGCGTGCAGCAGCCGGCTAGGCGTACGGTCGCGCCGGGGCGGTCGACGAGGACGCTGGCGGCGGTGGAGCGAGCGGCCGCCCCTTCAGCGACCCGGCGGACATCCGGTCCCTCGAAGCCCCGGCGGGCGTCCGGTCCTCCCGTCGCCCGCCGGGCATCCGGCCCCTCGCCGAGGAGAGTGCCGTCCGCGCCCTTCGCAGCCGACTGGGCGCCCGCCGCCTCCTCCGCGACAGCCTCCCGGCTCGCGGATGCGTCCACCGAGGACCGGAACAGCGCTCCTTCCACCGTGGGCCGGAACGGCACCACCCCGGTTCCCTCGCCCCCAGGGGTGTCCCCCTGCGGCGGATGGGCGGCCAGCCACCGCTGGATGGCGATGCGGGCTGCGGCCGTGTGGGCGTGCTCCAGCCACTCCCTGGAGGGCTCCGAGGCCGGGTCCTGGCCCATGAGGAGCTGGACGGTGTCGCCGTCCCGCAGAACCGTGCTGAGGGTCGCCAGGCGGCCGTTGACGCGGGCGCCGATGCACGCGTGCGCGTCCTCGCCGTACTGCGCGTACGCGGCGTCCACACAGGTCGCGCCCTCGGGCAGGCCCAGGGTGCCGCCGTCGGGCCGGAAGACCGTGATCTCGCGGTCCTGGGCGAGGTCCTCGCGCAGGGTGGACCAGAAGGTGTCCGGGTCGGGCGCGCCCTCCTGCCAGTCGAGGAGGCGGGACAGCCAGCCGGGGCGCGTGGGGTCCGCGCGCTCGCCGTCACTCGAAGCGGTCTGCTCCTCCGAAGGAGGAGCGTACGGATTGCCGAGCGCCACGACACCGGCCTCGGCGACCTTGTGCATCTGGTGGGTACGGATGAGGACTTCGGCGACCTGGCCGTCCTCGCGGGCGACAGCGGTGTGCAGCGACTGGTACAGGTTGAACTTGGGGACGGCGATGAAGTCCTTGAACTCCGAGACGACGGGCGTCATACAGGTGTGCAGTTCACCCAGGACGCCGTAGCAGTCCGCGTCCTCGTGCACGAGCACCAGCAGCCGTCCGAAGTCGGCGCCACGCAGCCGTCCCCGCTTGCGGGAGACGCGGTGCACGGAGACGAAGTGGCGTGGCCGGATGAGGACTTCGGCCTGGATGTCGGCCTCGCGCAGGACCGTGCGCATCTCGTCGGCCATCTCGGCGAGCGGGTCGTCCGCGCGGGAGGCGTTGTCGACGATCAACTCGCGGGTGTGCTCGTACTCGTCGGGGTGCAGGATCGCGAAGACCAGGTCTTCCAGTTCGGTCTTGAGTGCCTGGACGCCGAGCCGTTCGGCGAGCGGGATGAGGACGTCGCGGGTCACCTTGGCGATGCGGGCCTGTTTCTCGGGGCGCATCACGCCGAGGGTGCGCATGTTGTGGAGCCGGTCGGCGAGTTTGATCGACATCACGCGGACGTCGTTGCCGGTGGCGACGAGCATTTTGCGGAAGGTCTCGGGCTCGGCGGCGGCGCCGTAGTCGACCTTCTCCAGCTTCGTCACGCCGTCGACGAGGAAGCGGACCTCCTCGCCGAACTGCTCCCTCACCTGATCCAGCGTCACATCGGTGTCCTCGACGGTGTCGTGCAGCAAAGACGCCGTCAGGGTCGTGGTCTCGGCGCCGAGTTCGGCGAGGATCAGGGTCACGGCTAGCGGGTGGGTGATGTACGGCTCGCCGCTCTTGCGCATCTGACCGCGGTGCGAGGACTCGGCCAGCACATAGGCGCGGCGCAGCGGTTCGAGGTCGGCGTCGGGGTGGTGGGCGCGATGTGCGTCGACGACATGGCTGATCGCGTCAGGCAGCCGGTCGCGCGAGGTCGGGCCGAGCAGTGCGGCCCGGCCGAGGCGGCGCAGATCGATCCGGGCGCGGGCCTTCCTGCGGGGTACGGCAGGCGTCGCAGGGCCTGCTACCGGGCCTGGCGTCGCGGGGTTCGTGGCCTCCGCACTCATGGGCACCTCCGGCTGCGTGGACCGGCGGACGGGGTGCCCCATGGCGGACACGGCACAGGGGATGGCGACTTCATCCCCGTCCGGGCCGGTGCTTGATGCTACCGAGCCCATCACGTGCGGCTGACCGCCTCTCGCCGAGCGTGAAACGGATCACCCATTCGAGCGAGGGTTTGCAGGTTTACGGTTTCGCGCCATGCAACGAACCGGAGTTGGCGATTCCGAACGTGCCCGGGGCGCCGACGGCCGCACTCTCAGGCCGTGAGCCGCCCCAGGCTGTGATGCCAAGCCACGGAGCCGTTCAGAGAGCGAGGGTTTCCAGCCACTCCGCGTCGATCTCGCCCTCGGCCACGATCACCGCGGGGCCGGTCATCTCGATCTCGCCGTCGGGCCGCTCGGTGATCACCAGAGTGCCGCCGGGCACATCGACGGTGTACGTCGCGGGGGCGCCGGTCGCCGCCGGGTCGGCCCCGTCCCGCCGCGCGGCGGCCACGGCGACGGCACACGCGCCCGTGCCGCACGAACGGGTCTCGCCGGCACCGCGCTCGTGCACGCGCAGCGCGACGTGCCGCGGGCCCCGGTCGACCACGAACTCGACGTTGACCCCGTCCGGGTAGGCCGAGGCCGGGCTGAACGGCGGCGGGGAGTACAGATCACCGGCGTGCGCGAGGTCGTCCACGAAGGCCACGGCATGCGGATTGCCCATGTTCACGTTGCGCGCGGGCCAGCTGCGCTCACCGACGCTGACCGTGACGTCCCCTTCGGGCAGCCGCGCCCTGCCCATGCCGACCGTGACGTCACCGTCCTTGGCGATGTGCACGGTCTTCACGCCGCCGCGCGTGGCAACCGCGAGGTCACCCTCAGTGACGTACCCGGCGTGCTGGAGGTAGCGCGCGAACACCCGCACGCCGTTCCCACACATCTCCGCGATCGAGCCGTCGCCGTTGCGGTAGTCCATGAACCACTCGGCTTCGCCCGCCATGTCCCGGGCCTCGGGGTGCGCGGCGGACCGCACCACATGCAGCAGACCGTCACCGCCGATGCCCGCGCGGCGGTCGCACAGGGCGGCGACGGCGGCCGGGGGCAGGTCGATGACGTTCTCCGGGTCCGGGACGATCACGAAGTCGTTCTCGGTGCCGTGACCCTTGAGGAAGGCGATCCGCGTGCTCATTCCTCGATCGTAAGGGGTCGGTACGACACCCCATGCGTGTGTGGGGGCCGCAATGCGTGCCGGGGGGTGCCACGACGGCCCACGCGCGCGTGGAGTCGCGCGACAGCCCACGCGCGCGTGAGGGTCAGCGCAGCCGGGCCACGCGCCACACGGCCAGCACTACCACCGCGGCGACGACCAAGGCGTAGGCCAGTACGACCCGCCAGTCCGCTCTGCGCCCGGAACCCCGCTGGGGCAGTCCGGGCCAGGTGTAGCCCACGCGGCGGGCGGCCATCATGCCCCAGCCGGCCGCGCAGGAGCAGATCAGGAGCCCCAGCATGGCGATCACGGCCCCGCTGTCGCCGAAGTCGAAGGCCAGCGGGAACGCGAACATCAGGGAGCCGACCGCGGCCAGGGTCACGATGGGCGCGAGCTGCCAGATACGCAGTCTCCGCTGCGGGCGCAGCTCGACCTCGACCTCCGGGCCGCTCGCGTACATCTCCTCGGGCTCCGGGCCGTCGTCGGTGACGCCGCCTTCCGCCTCGTCGAGCCCGTCGGGGCTCAGACGGTCGCCGTCCTGCTCCCGCTCACCCCGGTCGGAGGTGACGTTCTCGGTGTCTTGTGCGGTGTCGCGAGGGCCGGCCTCCATCGCCACGCGCCCTCCCAACTCGGACTCCACTTGGTCGATCGAAGCTCGATGATGGCATGGCGTCGGAGGCCGCGATGACGGCCGGAGCGTCCCGATGCCATCACGTGATCAGGCTGTAACCGGTCGTTCGACCAACGCCACTGCGAGCTGCGGAAGTTCTGTGAGGTCCGCCGCAGCCCCACTCAGCCAGTGCACCCGCGGGTCGCGCCTGAACCATGAATCCTGACGGCGCGCGAAGCGCTTGGTGGCACGTACGGTCTCGGCCCGCGCCTCTTCGAGGGTGCACTCCCCGGCGAGCGCCGCGAGCACCTGCTGGTAGCCGAGCGCACGCGAGGCCGTACGCCCTTCGCGCAACCCCTGCGCCTCCAGCGCGCGGACCTCGTCGACGAGCCCGGCGTCCCACATCCGGTCGACCCGACGCGCGATGCGCTCGTCAAGTTCGGGGCGTGCCACGTCGACGCCGATCTGGATCGTGTCGTAGATCGAGTCGTGCCCCGGGAGGTTGGCGGTGAAGGGCTTGCCGGTGATCTCGATCACCTCGAGGGCGCGGACGATACGGCGGCCGTTGCTCGGCAGGATCGCCTGCCCCGCCTCAGGGTCGGCGGCGGCCAGGCGGGCGTGCAGCGCGCCCGAGCCGCGAAGCGCGAGCTCCTCCTCCAGCCGGGCTCTGACCTGGGGGTCGGTGCCGGGGAACTCGAGATTGTCGACGGCGCCACGGACGTAGAGCCCCGAACCGCCGACGAGGATCGGCCAGCGCCCCTCGGCGAGCAGTGTGTCGATCCGCTCCCGCGCGAGCCGTTGGTACTCGGCGACCGATGCCGTGACCGTCACGTCCCAGACGTCCAGCAGGTGGTGCCTGACGCCGGCGCGTTCCTCGGGCGTCAGCTTGGCGGTGCCGATGTCCATCCCGCGATAGAGCTGCATGGAGTCGGCGTTGACGACCTCACCGCCGAGCCGCCGGGCGAGGAATACGCCCAGATCGGACTTTCCGGCCGCGGTGGGCCCGACGACGGCGATGACACGGGGGGTGGAAGGCGCACTGCTCACCGCCCCAGTCTCGCAAACCTCACGGGGTGGACTCGAACGAGTTAGGTGACGCCACGCGTGCGGCGTCGTTGCCAGTTGCGAGGTTCTCGCCGCCGGTTTCACGGAGGCGGCGACCCGGGGGCGCAAACGGACGCACCGGACGACGCGGGATTTCGCCCGCACGAGTAACGTATGGAGTGGATATGGGCGTTTTTGCACGACTTCTTCGGCGGTCGAAGGCCACGGAGGAGGCGTCAACCGCCGCGGTACAGGCCGACACACCAACGGCCGAATCCGCGGCGGAGGAGGCTGCAGAAGCGAAGGGGTCCACCGAGACCAAGGCCGAGGACGCGGCCCAGCCGGCCGCGGCGGAGTCCACCGAGGCCGACGGCGACGACGGTGTCGAGATCCCCAAGCAGCAGTCCTCCGACGAGGCGGCCGACAGCGAGGCCGGTGAGGGCGCCCGCACGTAACTGCCCCGCGCGGGAAGGTGAACGATGGGTCTTCTGGACAATTTGAAATCCAAACTCGGCCCGGCCAAGGGCAAGGTCTCCGACTTCGCGCACCGGCACGAGGACACGGTCCAGCACGGTCTCGACAAGGCCGCGAGGGTCGTCGACAAGAGGACCAAGGGCAAGTACAGCGAGAAGATCCATACGGGCACGGGCAAGGCCAAGGGCGCCATGGACCGACTCACGCACAAGGGCCACGACAGGGCGACCGGAAGCAGCACGCCGCCTCCGGACTCACCCCCGCCGACGACCTGAACGGCACATCGCCGGACGGCCGCGGAGCTTGACTGCTCCCGGCCGTCCGCCGTTTGACCGGCCTGCCCCACCGGCGGCTTCGGTCGGTATGCCCTACGACCAGGTCGCGACCAGGTACCCCACCCCGTACGGCGCGTCGTCGTACAGCAAAGTGCCCGAAAGGCCCGCCTGCTCGGCGGCGCCCGCGAGGACCTGCCAGGGCGCTCGGCCCGAGGCCTTCAGGTCGCGCGCGAGCTCGATGTCCAGCGATTTGAGCGCCGCCACGTCCGCCTTGCCCAGCGCACGCGCGACGGACGCGTCGAACGGCTCCGCCCGCTCGTCGAGGTAGCCGGGTGCCTTGAGCGTGCGGCAGGCGCTGGCGTCGCCCATCACCAGCAGCGCCACCCGCTCGGCCCGGGCGGCGATGTCCCTTCCGATATCAGTACACCGCTCGGCCGCCAGAAGTTCCCCCACCGCGAGTCCCTCGATCGGTGCGTCCGCCCATCCGGTCCGCTCCAGCAGCCAGGCGGCGACGGCGAGCGAGGACGGGAGCGGTCGACGCGGCGACTCCGTGGTCGTCGCTCCGTCCCCGGCCCGGCCCAGCCGTACGTCGATGTCCACGCCGAACCCCCGGAACGACCCCCGCGCCCCCTCGGCGTACGCCCCGTACCCGTTCTCCTCTTCGGACAACCCGTGCCCGCTCTCCTCGGCGGGCCCCACAACCACGAGTCGGTCCGGCCGGGCGGCCGCGAGCACACCGAGCGCGTCCGTGCAGGCGGCACGTGCGGCGGCCAGCTCGGGTGCGGCGCCCGCGGCGAGCTCGGGCACGAGGAGGGGCGGGCAGGGGCAGACTGCGGCGGCGACAAGCATGATCGGGAGCCTACGTCTCCATGCCCCTACGTGTCCGTGCTCCACACTCGCTCGGCGAGGCAGTACCGCAGGCGGTAGGTGCTCATGGCGCCCAGCACCTCCACGTAGTACGTGCAGTCGTCCACCCGGAACACCTCTCGGCGCTGTTGAATCAGCCCCTTGGTGAAGCGGTGTGAACACGCCGTCTCGTACAGCATGCTGAGCGCCTCCTCACGGGTCGTCTCGAAGCGCGCGATCGGCCGGAGCCTGTCCAGGTACTCCTCGGTGATCACCCAATGGGCCATGCGGCCACCCCCCGTGGTGTTCGGTCAGTCGACGGCGCAGCCCCCGGTGGCCAGCGGCAGCGGCTCCGGCACGCCCACCTTGGGCAGGCCGAGCATCACACCGGCCGGCTTGGCGGCCTCGGCGGCGTTGCGCTTCTCCCAGGCGTCACCCGCGCGCGTGCGGCGTACGTCGAGGACGGAGCCCTCGGCGAGGAGGTGGTGCGGCGCGGCGTACGTGACCTCGACGGTGACCACGTCGCCGGGGCGGACCTCCTGGTCCGGCTTGGTGAAGTGGACGAGGCGGTTGTCGGCGGCGCGGCCGGACAGTCGGTGGGTGGTGTCGTCCTTGCGGCCCTCACCCTCGGCGACCATCAGCTCGAGCGTGCGGCCGACCTGCTTCTTGTTCTCCTCCCAGGAGATCTCCTCCTGGAGGGCGACGAGACGCTCGTAGCGCGCCTGGACGACCTGCTTGGGGATCTGGTGATCCATGGTGGCGGCCGGGGTGCCGGGGCGCTTGGAGTACTGGAAGGTGAACGCCTGCGCGAACCGGGCCTCGCGGACCACGTGCAGGGTCTGCTCGAAGTCCTCCTCGGTCTCGCCGGGGAAGCCCACGATGATGTCGGTGGTGATCGCGGCGTGCGGGATGGCGGCGCGGACCTTCTCGATGATCCCGAGGTAGCGCTCCTGGCGGTAGGAGCGGCGCATCGCCTTCAGGACCGTGTCCGAGCCGGACTGGAGCGGCATGTGCAGCTGCGGCATCACGTTCGGCGTCTCGGCCATGGCGGCGATGACGTCGTCGGTGAAGTCGCGCGGGTGCGGGGAGGTGAAGCGGACGCGCTCCAGGCCGTCGATCTTCCCGCAGGCCCGCAGCAGCTTGCTGAACGCCTCGCGGTCGCCGATGTCGGAGCCGTACGCGTTGACGTTCTGGCCGAGCAGTGTGATCTCGGAGACGCCCTCGGCGACCAGGGCCTCGACCTCGGCGAGGATGTCGCCGGGGCGGCGGTCCTTCTCCTTGCCGCGCAGGGCCGGGACGATACAGAAGGTGCAGGTGTTGTTGCAGCCGACGGAGATCGACACCCAGGCCGCGTAGGCGCTTTCGCGCCGGGTCGGCAGCGTCGACGGGAACGCCTCCAGCGACTCGGCGATCTCGACCTGCGCCTCCTCCTGCACGCGCGCGCGTTCCAGCAGGACGGGCAGCTTGCCGATGTTGTGCGTGCCGAAGACGACGTCGACCCAGGGTGCCCGCTTCACGATGGTGTCGCGGTCCTTCTGTGCGAGGCAGCCACCGACGGCGATCTGCATCCCGGGGCGCTTCGTCTTCATCGGGGCGAGGTGGCCGAGGTTGCCGTACAGCTTGTTGTCGGCGTTCTCGCGGACCGCGCAGGTGTTGAAGACGACGACGTCGGCGTCGCCGTTCGAGCCCTCGGGGGCGCGTACGTAACCGGCCTCTTCGAGCAGCCCGGACAATCGCTCGGAATCGTGGACGTTCATCTGGCACCCGTAGGTGCGGATCTCGTAGCTCTTGGATGATCGAACGTCCACTGCCGGGCTCCGGTCGCTGCTGGTGGTCATGAGTCAAGGGTAGGTGCTCCCCGGAGATGCCAGGCCCGAGGTCCGCCGGACCGCCGGGCCCTCGGAGGAACCCGTGGAGCATCGACACCGCCGGACCTCGGCCGCCTGATGCTCACCGAGGGGTGTCGGAGCCCTCGCCGCCACGTGGCGCGATGTGGAAGTCGAAGGCGAGCGTTCCGGGGTCGAGGGCGGTCGCCCCGCCGTCGACGGTGAGTACCGCGCCGTTGACGTACGACGCCGCCGGGGACAGCAGCCAGCCGATCGCTTCCGCGATCTCACGCGGCTCGCCGGGCCGCCCCATGGGCAGCAACCGGGTCGCCTCCTCGTAAGCGGCCTCCACGCCCCCACCGGCCAGGTCCGTCTCCTCGGCGAAACGCGCCATGCGCCGGTCCGCCATCTCGCTCCGGACCCAGCTGGGGCACACGATGTTGGCGCGCACCCCCTGACGCCCGTAATCGACGGCGACGGAACGGCAGAGCTGGAGCAGGGCCGCCTTGGAGGTGGCGTACGGAGCGTTGCTCGTGCCGTTGCGCAGCGCGGACACCGAAGCGACGCCGACGACCGCGCCTCTGCTCTCCAGCAGGTGCGGGACCGCCGCACGCAGCAGGAGCAGCGGACCGGTGACATTGGTGCGCATCACCTCGTCCCAGTCCGCCAACGACAGGTCGCCGACGGCTCCACCCCGCCCGATGCCCGCGTTGAGCACCAGCCCGTCGAGCCGCCCGTACGCGGCCAGAGCCGCCTGGACGAGACCCTCGGCCGCTGCGGGATCACCGACGTCGGAGGGATGGGCGAGAGCTCCGGTCTCCCGCTCCACGCGCCGCAGCGGCTCGGCCCGCCGTCCGGAGACGACCACACGGTGACCCTCCTCGCGCAGCAACCGGGCCGTGGCCTCCCCGATGCCCGTACCTCCGCCGGTCACGACGACAACCCGCTTGTCCGACACCGTAGTCGGGCCCCCTCACCAAGATCACCGAGCGTGCATCCGAGTCTAGGATCAGCCATCCGTCCACGACCACCGCCGGTGGCGACGGCGGGAGCCAACCGACCCATGTCCCGGCACAGGATCGCCGGTTGGAGAACAGCCGGCGCCCAGGCAGGGAGTGCGGACCGCGGCGACGCAGGGCCCGTGCGAGGTCAGGCCCGGGCTCGCGGCGTTCTGTCCGCCTTCGCCAACCTCCCTTGAACAAAGGTCTGTTGACCGTGTGAAGGGCGCTAGTAAGCGGTCTCTGACGGGTTAATTGAAGGTGATAACATTCCGCCGTCTGCGACCTTGATCATCTTTTCTCAGGTGCTGACCTGACATCGGCGTGCGCTTCACGCCGGCATTCATGCAGTCCCCTCGTGACGGGTCGCGGATCCTCGCGTTGCGTATCCGTCGACGCCTGCATGCCACGCGCCGGGAAAGGTTTCCATGACTCAAGACGCGCTTCTCTGGTGCCTGGTTGCGATGGTGGCGATAGCCACCGCCGCCGTCGTGGCTTTCGCTCTCCGCAACAGAGCCCTCGAGGTGAGAAAGAGGGAAGCCGAAGCCGCTCTGGGGCAGCGGCTGAGTTACACCGAAACCGAGCTCAGCCGTGTGCGGGGCGAGCTGCAGAGGGTCCGGGACGAGCAGGACGGTGCCATCCGGGAGGCCGAACGAACGGCCGAGGAGAGCACCAAGGCAGTCCTCAAGGGTGCCGCCCGCTTCCTGCAGAGCCTCGCGGCCGAGCAGACGAACCTGCTGGACGAGATCCAGCGCACCTACGGCGGGCACGCGGTCCTCACCGACCTGATGGACGTCAACCACGCCAACGCGCAGATGGCGCGGAAGGCCCAGGGCATCGCGGTCATGTGCGGTGCGCCCCTCGGCCGCCGCAACCAGCCTGCCAGCGTCTACGACGTCGTCCGCAGCGCCCAGAGCCAGATCCGCAACTTCCATCGCGTCGAGATCATGCAGCCGAGCGGCATCGCGCTCAAGGCGTCCGCCGTGGCGCCGGTAGCCCTGGCCGTCGCCGAACTGCTCGACAACGCCGCCAGTTTCTCCCAGGCGGACGCACCGATCGAAGTGACGTTCCAGCGGGTCCAGAAGAACCTGTGCATCGTCATCGACGACGCCGGCGTGAGCATGAGTGACGAGGACCGCCAGAAGGCGACCGCGCTGCTCTCCGGCGATGCCGTCCCCCGGCTGTCCCAGCTGGGCACCCAGCCGAAGTTCGGTTTCCCCGTCATAGGCCTGATCGCCCGCCAGTACGGCTTCAAGGTGGATGTCACCGGAGTCTCCCGGTACGGCGGTGTCCGTGCCGTCGTCCTGCTGCCCGAGGAGCTGTGGACCATGGAGGAGACCCCGCCGCAGGCCACCGAGGCATCGGCGCCGGTGAGTGGCATCCGACGGGTCGACGCCCGTGAGCAGGGCGACGCCCGTACGATGCACGGCCTGCCGAAGCGTGGCGCCCGCAAGTCGCCCATCGTCGGTGTCCCGTCCGGTGGGGGCACCCCCGGCGGGAGTGCCCTTGGCGGAAGTGCCCTTGGCGGAAATGCCCTCGGCGGGGAGCAGAAGCCCAGAAGAGTTCCTCGTGGCTCCGGCGGAGGCCTTGGGGCTTTCCAGCGCGGCACGCTGACGGGCCGTGACCTCGACGCCCCGACGCCGGAAGGGTCCGAAGACGGATGACTACTACAGACATGTCGTGGATGGTCCAGGACATCGTGGACAACGTCCCCCGGGCACGGCACGCCGTGGTGCTGTCCGCCGACGGGATCACCCGCGGGGCGACGAACGGCCTGGCCCCCAAGGACGTACGGACCATCTCCGCGGCCATGGCCGGAATGCAGTCGCTGAGCCGGGCCACCGCTCACTTCGCCGGACCGTCGCAGGACCGGCAGTGGAGCCAGACGATCATCGAGTTCGCGCACGGCTGGGTGTTCCTGATCGGTGCCGGGCAGGGCGCCTACCTGGCCGCCGCCGCGGAGTCCGATGTCGACATGCAGCAGATCTCCTTCCGGATGCACCGGCTGGTAGCCCGGCTGGGCAACAACCTCACCGCAGCGCCGCGGGTGAACGCCGGTGACCCCGCTCGCATCGGACGCGATGCCGCGGTGCCGGACGAAGGGGCGGGCAGTGCGGGGTTCGCCCTCGCCGAACTGGACGAGGCGATCGCTTCCGTCCACGGTGCCCGGCACGCCCTGCTGCTCGGAGCGGACGGTCTGCCCCGCGGTGCGAGCGCGGGGATCGGCCGGGACCTGGCCGACACGATCTCGGCGGCCATGACGGGCATCCACGCCTACAGCCGTGCGACGGCGCCCTTCGCGAGCGGGCTGCAGGACGACGAGTGGCGGCAGACGGTCATCGAGTTCCAGCACGGCTGGATCTTTCTCATCGCGGCCGGCGAAGGCGCCTTCCTGGCGGCGGCCGCGGAACCGGACTGCGACATCGAGGAGTTCACCAGCCGTCTGAGCGACGTGATACCCACGCTCACCGCGCGGCAGGTACCGCAGGGAGGGGTGCTCGGCGATGCATGACGAACCGGACAGCGAGCTGGAGCTGACGTCCGCGTTAGTCCCGCTCTTCGTCATCGCGAAGGGACGTGCGCTGCCCGCGGAGCACGAGTACGAGCACACCACGCTCGTCACCGCCCAGGAGGGCACGTCGGCCGCGGCCCGCACCTTGACCCCCGAAGGCCGCGCGGTCATGGAGCTGATCACCGACGGCTTCCTGTCCGTGGCCGAGGTCTCCGGCTACACGCGGCTGCCGCTGGGCATCGTGCGCATCCTGCTGGCGCAGCTGGCCGAGGACGGCCTGATCTTCGTGAGGAATCCGGTGCCAGATCACCAACGTGTCGACCGGGAACTGCTCACCGCCGTGCTCGACGGCCTGAAGACCCGATTCGGAGCGTAAGCCGTGTACCTGGATCCAGCCGTCTCGCGCTCCGTGAAGGTCCTGGTCGTGGGCCACTTCGCGGTCGGGAAGACCACCTTCATCGGAAGCATCTCCGAGATCGAGCCACTGCAGACCGAGGAAGAGATCACCGAGGCCAGCGAGGGCCTCGACGACCTCTCGGAGACGCCGGACAAGACGACCACGACAGTGGCGATGGACTTCGGGCGCCTGACCCTCAGCGACACCCTGGTCCTCTACCTCTTCGGAACCCCGGGACAGGAACGCTTCAAGGAGATGTGGCAGGGCCTGTCCCGGGGCGCGCTGGGTGCCCTGGTCCTGGTGGACCCGGAGCGGCTGCACGAGAGCTTCCCCATCCTGGATCTGGTCGAGCAGTTCGGCCTGACCTATGCCATCGGCGTCAACCGCTTCGACGGCACCCCCGCCTACCCACTCGACGAGGTACGCGAGGCGCTCAACCTCTCCGAGGACACCCCCATCGTCCACTGCGACGTCCGTGACGAGAACTCCTCGGCGGAGTCACTCATCACCCTCGTGAAACACCTCATGTCCACACTCGGCTAGGAACCACGGCATGCAACAGCACTCCGACAGGACCGGGGCACCGGCCGGCTGCCCCGCTCACGGCAACATCCAGCTGTACGGACCCGAATTCGGCTCGGACCCCGAGCGTCACTACGCCCACCTGCGCTCGCTCGGGCCCAGTGCCCCGGTCGACATAGCACCGGACGTCCAGGTCGAGCTGGTGACCAGCTACGACGCGAGCCTGCACATCCTGCAGAACCCCGCCCTGTTCGTGCGGGACTCACGCCGCTGGAACGCGCTGAACGAAGGGCGCGTGCCCGCGGACAGCCCGGCTCTGCCCATGATGGGTTACCGCCCCAACGCGCTGTTCAGCGACGGAGCGGCACACGCCCGTCTGCGGCAGGCGGTCACGGACAGCCTCGCCACCCTCGACGAAGCCCGACTCGTCCGTCTGACCCAGCAGTCGGCCGACTACCTGATCAGCCGTTTCAGCGCCGAACCCCTCGGCCAGGCCGAGCTGATCTCCGCCTACGCCCAGCCGCTGCCCCTCCTGGTCTTCAGCGACCTGTTCGGCTGCCCGCCCGAGATCGGCGACCGCGTCATCGTCGGGATCAGCGGCATCTTCGAAGGCACGCCCGGTGCCGACGAGATACTCGGCGGTGCGCTCGCCGAGCTGATCGCCCTCAAGCGCCACCAGCCCGGCGAGGACCTCACCACCCGCCTGATGGTGCACTCCGCGCGGCTGTCCGACGAGGAGGTGCTGCACCAGCTCGTGACCCTGCTCTCCGGCGGAACGGCACCCCTGACCGCCGCGATCGGCACCAGCAGCGCGCTGTATCTCAGCGACGACTGGCCGGCCGGCCTGCCGGTCGAGGAAGCGCTGGTGAAGACCCTGTGGAACTATGCGCCGATCGCCAACTACGCGGCCCATTACCCCACGCAGGACGTCGAGTTGAACGGCAGGACGCTCAGGGCCAACGACCCGGTCGTGATCTCCTTCGCCGCGGCCAACACCGACCCCAAGCTGACCGCACACCGCGAACAGCTCAGCGCCAAGGCCCATCTGGCCTTCGGCGCCGGCCCTCACTCGTGCCCGGCCAAGGACCCCGCGTTCATGCTCGTGGCGACGGCCGTGGAGTCCCTGCTCAACCGGCTGCCCGACATCGAACTGCGCGTCCCGTTCAAGGACCTCGCCTGGGCTCCGACGCCATGGAGCCGCTCCCTGGTGACGATTCCCATCCGGTTCACCCCGCGCACCGTGCCCTCGGCCCCGGCCGCCCAGCCCACGGCACCCCGGTCCGCCCAGTCGGCGCCTGCTGCCCCGCCCCAGGCGTATGCGGCACCGCGGTCGGCCCAGCATGCGGCGCAGCACGCGGCGCAGCACAAGGGCGGGCTGTTCAGCCGCTTCCGCGCATGGGTGAGGGGGGAGTGACGCAGGTAACCCTGTGAGGACACAGTGTTAGTGGATGCTTCAAGTACCCCAGGGGTACGTATGGCGGCTGGCAGAAAGGAGCCGCCAACGTGGCGAGCATTACCACTCCGTCTTTTGACCGTCGGGCCAACCTCTCCCTCTTCTCCCGTCTCCGGAAGGCCGAGGGGCAGGCAGATCCGTTCCCGATCTACGCGGAGCTCAGAGCGCGGGGCGGCGCCATCAGCCCCGCGCCCTGGGGAGGGTTCCTCGTGACGAGTTTCAGCACCTGCGACCAGATACTGCGCAGCAACGCCTGGCTCGAACCGGATACGCGCTGGCGAGAACAGCAGGGGGTGAGCACACGCTGGGGCGCCCCCTCCTCCCGTGAGATCAGCCGCACGCTGCCCGCCCTCAACCCCCCGGAGCACACCAGGGTGCGCCGGTCCGCCGGTAACTTCGACCGCACCACCATCGAGCGCATGGGCCGCAGAGTGAGCCAGGTGGTCGACGACCTGCTCGACACTCTGATGGAGCATCTGCACACAGGGGAGGCGGACTTCGCCGCCCTGGTGAGCGAGGAACTCCCCGTCGCCACCATTGGCAACTGGCTCGGACTGCCGCGCGCGGACTGGCCCCGCCTGCGCGAGCTGACCCACGACCAGGTCTTCACCCAGGAGCTGCTGCCCTCCGCCAGCCAGCTGGCCCGGTCCGACGCCGCCATGGCCGAACTCCGCGCCTACTTCCTGCACTTGGTGCGCGAGCGGCGCGCGCGTCCCGGCGAGGATCCCGTGTCCCGGTGGATCAAGACATGGGACTCCATGGAATCGGACCGGGACAAGGCCGACGAAGCGGTCTACTTCCTGGCTCTGTTCGTCCTGCTGGCAGCCCTGGAGACGACCTCCACCCTGCTGTCCACCATGACGCTCCTGCTCGTCGAACACCCCGACCGGTGGAGCCTGCTCGCGGCACAACCCGACCTCGTCCCCGCGTTCGTGGAGGAGGCGCTGCGCTACGACCCTCCGACCCATGTGATCAGCCGGGTCGCCGCCGAGGACTGCTTACTGCACGGCGTCGAGGTCCGCGCGGACGAGATGGTCCACCTCTTGGTGGGCGCCGCCCACCGGGATCCCGCCCAGTACGACCGCCCCGATGTGTTCGACCCCCGCCGCAAGGCCACTCACCTCTCCTTCAGCGGAGGCATCCACTACTGCCTCGGGGCGCCCCTGGCCCGGCTGGAGGCCCAGATCCTTCTGCACCGAATAGTCACACGCCTGCCTCGCCTGACCCTGGCCCGCCGCCCTGACCGGGCGCCCCGGGTGGCGTTCAGGCGTCTGCTGAACCTGGATGTCGCCCTCGCATGAACCCGCCGACCGCCACCCCCTCCATACCCGCGCGCACGCCCGTAGGCGTCACGCAGGACGGCCCAGTCCTGCACGTGCGGCTCAACCCCTCCCTCCAGGACGACACGCTGAGCACCGCCGTCCTGGACGACCTCATCGCCGTACTCGACAACCTCCACGAACGACCCGACATCCGCATCCTGGTCCTCTCCTCCATGGGCGACGACTTCTGCCTGGGAGCCGACCGTCGGGAGTACCGGGACGCCCTGACGCTGGATCCGACCGGAGCCGCGCTGCGCCGCGTCACGGACAAGGCCCACCGGCTGTGCCAGGCCCTGGAGAACACCCACGCCATCACCATCGCCCGACTGCACGGCAAGGTCATCGGAGCAGGCCTCGCACTCGCCGCCTACTGCGATCTCCGCGCGGGCGCGGACTCCTGCCGGTTCCGCATGCCGGAGGTCGGCATCGGTCTCGCCCCTGCCTGGGGCGGCGCCATGGGACGCCTGATCGCGGAGGCCGGCGCCGCGAGGATCCGCGAACTCATGCTCACCTGCGACGCCTTCGACGCCGCCACCGCCCACCGACTCGGTCTCCTCCACAAGGTCGCCCCCCTGGACCAGCTGGACGACACCGTCGCCGCCTGGACAAGACCCCTCGCCCGGCGCTCCCCCGAGGCTCTCCTCCTGACCAAACGCATGCTCACCGGCTACGCGAAAGCCGCCCGCACAGCCGACGTCACCCTGCTCGACTCCCATCTCCTGACCGCCCAGTTGGTTCCCCACGGAGGCGGTGGCTGAGAGCGCCCGGCGAGGCCGTGCACGGTGGGCCGGGAGCGGTCCACCTCACGGGGCCGGCCTCGCCGTCCTGCATGCGGCGGGTGACCTCGTCCCGGCCGTAGGCGTTGATCGCGAGCCCGCTCTGGCAAATTTGAATCAGCCGGCCCGTCCAGCCCTCGAAGGAGTACTCGCATGCCCTCCTCCCTCGCCCGCGTCGCCACCGACGCTGCCCCGCGCTACGCCAAGCAGCTCGCCTCGCACTTCGGCCGGAAGATCCCCGTCGAGGAGTCAGCCGACGGCGGGCACCGCCTCACCTTCCAGAACACCGACGTCGTCCTCGAACCGCAGGACGACCACCTGCTGATCCGCGTCACCGCACCCGACGCACCCACGCTCACCACCATCCAGGGGGTCGTGGGCAGCCACCTCGAACGCTTCGGCCGCCGCAACGAACTCACCGTCACCTGGGACGCGCCCGCTCAGGACTGACCGGAGAGAGCCGCGTCCCGGGACTGACCTGTAAGGCCCGCGCCCCAGGACGGACCGGCAGGCACGGCCGTCCGGCCGACAGCGGCACTACGCCCCGCCAGCACCCCACCCCTGGCTGCGCAGCACTCCCGACACATCCGGTGCCTCGTAGTGCTCGCCCTTGAGCACCTTGCCGTCGGCCCGGCGGGCGACCTGGCCGTCGGGGCCCAGCTTGGTCATGTTGGAGCGGTGGATCTCGGCGAGTACGGCGTCGAGGTCGATGCCGTGCACCAGGGCCGTGCCGTACGCGACGTAGACGACGTCCGCCAGCTCGTGCGCGAGCCTGTCGAGCGGGCCGGTGACGGACACCTCGGCGACCTCCGCGGCCTCCTCCGCAAGCAGTTCTCCCCGGTGCGCGGCCATGTTCGGGGACACCTCGGTCGGCGTACTGCGGGCTTCGAGTCCGAAGGCGAGGTGGAATTCACGGACCAGGTCGGCGGGCGAGGAACTCATGCGCCGACTCTAGCGGCCGGGTCCGACAGTCCCCCTTGCGAAGGCCCCCGGCACGAGAGGCCGCCCACGCACCCGCCCTTTGTGACCCCTGCCCTGGTCAGCACCGTGTACCGGCTGGCAGGATCTCGGCCATGTCCAAGGCACTCACCCGCATCAGCAGGCGCCGGGCCCTGCAGGGCGCGGCCGCCGGGTTCGTTGCCTTCGGGTTGCTGCTGTGGTGGCTGCTGCCCCTGGGCGAGGAACCGCCGAGCGGGACGATCACGTTCAGTACGGGCACGCGCGCGGGTGTCTACCAGGAGTACGGCGCCCTCCTGCGCAAGGAGCTCGCCAAGGACATGCCACAGCTGAAGGTGCAGCTGCAGACGAGTGACGGCTCGCAGGAGAACGTCAAGCGTGTGGCGACCGGGCAGGCCGACTTCACGATCGCCGCGGCGGACGCGGTGGACACGTTCAAGATCGACGGCAAGCCCGTCACCGACCGGCTGCGCGGTGTCGCCCGCCTCTACGACGACTATGTCCAGCTGGTCGTCCCGCCGGACTCCGACATCCGCTCCGTCGCGGACCTGAAGGGCAAGCGGGTGGCCATAGGGCGGGCGAACTCCGGCGTGCGGCTGATCGCCACCCGGGTGTTGGAGGCCGCCGGGATCGACCCGGAGAAGGACATCACCCCCCGGTCGGACGGCATCGACACCGGGCCCAAGCGGCTGGGGCACGAGCTCGACGCGTTCTTCTGGTCGAGCGGGGTGCCCACGGACGGGCTGGAGGAGATCGCCGAGACCTCCTCGTTCCGGTTCGTGCCGATCGACGCCGACCTCGTCGCCAAGGTGCACGCCACAGGGGACACGGCCCACTTCTACCGCGCGACCAACATGCCGGAGTCGGCGTACCCCACCATCCAGAACGGCGACACGGTGCCGACGATCGCCGTCTCCAACCTGTTGATCACCCGCAAGGACATGGATCCCCGGCTCACGGAATGGCTGACCCGTACGGTGATCAAGAGCCGTGACGGCATCGGCGCCCACGTCCACTCGGCGCAACTGGTCGACCTGCGTACGGCGATCTACACCGACCCCCTGTCCCTGCACGAGGGCGCCAAGCGCTACTACCGCTCGGTCAAGCCGTAGGAACCCGGCGAGGCCCGGCCGTGGGCGGCGCCGCCAGGCCGTAGCACGCGGCGACGCCGGGCCGTAGGCAGCTGACGGCACCTGGTCGGCCATGGGCCCGCCCCGTCACTGCGTCGGCGCCGACCTCGGCACCGTCACCGTCACCCGCAGCCCGTGCGGCTCGTTGCGGCCGAACGAGATGGAGCCCTCGCCCGCCGCGAGCAGCGCCCGCGAGATCGACAGGCCGAGGCCCGAGCCCTTGATGTTCTGGTGCCGGCCGCTGCGCCAGAAGCGGTCGCCGATACGGGCGAGCTCCTCGTCGGCGAGTCCGGGCCCGTGGTCGGACACCACGATGGTCGACGCACCGCCGTTGGAGGTCACCGTCACGTCGACGCGCTCGTCCTTCGGAGTGAACTTGACGGCGTTGTCGATCACGGCGTCCAGCGCGCTGGACAGCGCCACCGGGTCGGCCCAGGCGGTGGTCGGCGGGCAGTCCCCCACCAGTCGTACGCCCTTGGCCTCGGCGGTCGGAGCCCACGCCGCGACACGCTCGGCTGCCAGCGCGCCGACGTCGGTGAGCCTCAGGTCGGCCTCGGTGTGCTCGGCCAGGGCCAGGTCGAGCAGGTCGTCGAGAACCTCGGCCAGACGCTTGCCCTCGGCCTGGACCGATGCGATCTCCTGATTCCCCTCCGGAAGTTCGAAAGCGAGCAGTTCGATGCGCAGCAGCAGCGCCGCGAGCGGGTTGCGCAGCTGGTGCGAGGCGTCGGCGACGAAGGCGCGCTGCTGCTCCAGCACGTCCTCGACGTTGTCCGCCATCTCGTTGAACGACCGGGCCAGCCGCCGGAGTTCCGGCGGACCGCTGGCAACCGCGACCCGTGACTTCAGCCGGCCGCTCGCGATCGCGTGCGTGGTGATGTCCAGCACGCGCACCGGCCTGAGCACCCAGCCGGTCAGCCGGAGCGCGGCCCCGACGGCCACCAGCATCGCGGCCGTCAGACCGGCCCCGATGATCAGCCAGCCGTCCAGGATCCGCGAACGCATCTGCCCGGTCGGCGAGTCGGTGACGACCACCGCGACGACGTCACCGTCCCGGATGACCGGCGACGCGACGACGAGACGGCCCCGCTGCCAGGGCCACACCTGCTTGGGGTCGTGGCTGCGCCGACTGAGCAGCGACTCCTCGAAGGCGTCGCGCACCTCGCCGGTCTCGGGCAGGAACCAGGTCGTCGGCCCGTTGGCCAGGGGGGTGTCCGTGGGCAGGAAGACGCCGGCCCGGATGCCGTAGACCTCGTAGTAGCTCTCGAGTTCCCGGCTCAGGATGCGCAGCTCGTCGCGGGATCCGGTGGTCGTGTCGGCGGCGGGGCGGGCGATGGCCGCGAAGTACGCCGTGTCGTCGATCCGGTCGACGACCACCTTCTGCTGCTGGGCCGAGGCCAGGCTGACGGCGAGCGGTACGCCGAGCGCGAGCAGCACGGCCGCCATCAGGACGATGAGCAGCGGGAGGAGACGAGTGCGCACCCTTGCCCGCTACGACGCCGGGGCGACGAGTCGGTAGCCGACGCCGCGTACGGTCTCGATCAGGGCCGGCATGCGCAGCTTGGCGCGCAGAGACGCCACATGCACCTCGAGAGTGCGCCCGGTCCCCTCCCAGCTCGTGCGCCACACCTCGCTGATGATCTGCTCCCGGCGGAAGACCACCCCGGGACGCTGGGCGAGCAGGGCAAGGAGATCGAACTCCTTGCGAGTCAGTTGGACAACCGAACCGTCGACACTGACCTGGCGGGTGGGCAGTTCGATGTGGACCGCGCCCAGACGCAGCACACCCTCGCCGCCCGTCCCGGCGTCCTCCTGCACGTTGCGCCGGCTGACGGCGTGGATCCGGGCGAGCAGCTCTCCGGTGTCGTACGGCTTCACCACATAATCATCGGCCCCGAGGTTGAGGCCGTGGATGCGGGAGCGGACGTCGGAGCGTGCGGTGACCATGATCACCGGGGTGCTGGTGCGCTTGCGGATCTTGCCGCAGACCTCGTAACCGTCCTGGTCGGGCAGGCCGAGGTCGAGAAGGACCACGCCGAAGCCGTTGCCCTCCGGAACGAGTGCCTGGAGGGCCTCCTCGCCGCTACGCGCGTGCGTGACGTCGAAACCGTGCCGCGCCAGAACCGCGGACAGAGCGGCGGCGACATGGTTGTCGTCCTCGACGAGGAGCAGTCTCATCCCGGCCTCCTTCGGTTCACTGGCCGTACGATTCAGATAGATACACAGTGCGTGCACGCGCGCGTGCACCATGGAAGTCACGCTGATGGACGAGGACGCCGTCAAGTGGGTTCCGGTTGCGGGCGGCTTCCGTTATCCACCCGGTACGCGCCCAGGTCGCAAGTGCTACGACACGTGTCCGATTGCTATCGGATCGTGATGCTCAGATTCCCCTCAGAACTAATGACGCAGGTCGGATACGGTTATTACTGTCCTCCGAAACCGAGGAGGACGGAGCCTGAGAGCGATGACCGAAGTATCGGTGGCCAAGGAAGACGTGGCCGCGACCGGCGAGCTGGTCGTCCTGAAGAACGTGAACAAGCATTTCGGCGCGTTGCACGTGCTCCAGGACATCGATCTGACGATCGCCCGCGGCGAGGTCGTCGTGGTCATCGGACCCTCCGGGTCCGGGAAGTCCACCCTGTGCCGCGCCATCAACCGCCTCGAGACGATCGACTCCGGCGCGATCGCCATCGACGGCAAGCCCCTGCCCGCGGAGGGCAAGGAGCTGGCCAAGCTACGTGCTGACGTCGGCATGGTCTTCCAGTCCTTCAACCTTTTCGCGCACAAGACCGTGCTCGAGAACGTGATGCTGGGCCAGATCAAGGTCCGCAAGGCGGACAAGAAGAAGGCCGAGGAGAAGGCCCGTGCCCTGCTCGACCGGGTGGGCGTGGGCAACCAGGCGGACAAGTACCCCGCCCAGCTCTCCGGCGGCCAGCAGCAGCGTGTGGCCATCGCCCGGGCACTGGCCATGGACCCCAAGGTCATGCTCTTCGACGAGCCGACGTCGGCTCTCGACCCGGAGATGATCAACGAGGTCCTGGAGGTCATGCAGCAGCTCGCCCGCGATGGCATGACCATGATCGTCGTCACTCATGAGATGGGTTTCGCCCGTTCCGCCGCCAACCGGGTGGTATTCATGGCAGACGGCAAGATCGTCGAAGAAGCTGTGCCGGACCAGTTCTTCAGCAACCCGCGCAGCGACCGTGCGAAGGACTTCCTGTCCAAGATCCTGCACCACTGACGGACCGCTTCACGCACCCGACGACCTGTGTCACCGTCTCCGACGGACGACGCATCTCTTCATCACGCAAAGGATGTTCACCATGAAGCTCCGCAAGGCCTCCGCCGCGGCGGCCGCTGCACTCGTCCTTTCCCTCACTGCCACCGCCTGTGGTGGCGGCGACGGTGACAACGAGGGCGGCTCGGGCTCCGACGGCGGCGGCAAGATCAAGATCGGCATCAAGTACGACCAGCCGGGTCTGGGCCTGAAGGAGCCGGACGGCACCTTCTCCGGCTTCGACGTCGACGTGGCGACGTACGTGGCGAAGGAGCTCGGCTACGACGCCGACCAGATCGAGTTCGTCGAGACGAAGACCCCGGACCGCGAGAACGCGCTGAAGCGCGGGGACGTCAAGTTCATCGCGGCCACGTACTCGATCACCGACGAGCGCAAGAAGTCGGTCGACTTCGCCGGCCCGTACCTGCTGGCCCACCAGGACCTGCTGGTCAAGGCCGACTCCGACATCACCGAGGCCACCGACCTCAACGGCAAGAACCTGTGCTCGGTGACCGGCTCCACCTCGGCGCAGAACGTCAAGAACGACTTCGCCCCGAAGGCCAACCTCAAGGAGAACAGCGGCTACTCGGAGTGCATCTCCTCGCTGCAGAGTGGTGCCGTGGACGCCCTGACCACGGACGACTCGATCCTCGCCGGCTTCGCCTCGCAGGAGCAGTACAAGGGCCAGTTCAAGCTCGCCGGCCTCAAGCTGAGCAACGAGAACTACGGCATCGGTGTGCAGAAGGGTGACACCGAGACCCTGAACAAGATCAACGCCGCCCTCGAGAAGATGGTCAGCTCGAAGGCCTGGGACAAGGCGGTCGCGGACAACTTCGGTCCGGCCAAGTACAAGAACGAGCCCGCGCCGAAGATCGGCGTCATCGTCCAGTAGCGCAAGGATCCACCGGCGCGCCGCCGTCCACCGCGATCAGGGCGGCGGCGCGCCGCGCTATCCACATACGCCACCCACCCGGAAGCGCGGGAGATCGTGTTCGACTTTCTTTCTGACTATGACAACCCAACCTTGTTGGGTGCCTTCTGGATGACGGTGAAACTCACCGTCGTCTCCGGCCTCGGTTCCCTGATCTGGGGCACCCTTCTGGCCGCGATGCGGGTCAGCCCGGTCCCGCTCATGCGTGGGTTCGGCACGGCCTATGTGAACATCGTCCGGAACATTCCCCTGACGGTCATCATCATCTTCACCTCGCTCGGCCTCGCCGATGTCTTCGGCGTGACGATGGGCGCCACCGACTTCAAGGTCCAGGGCTTCCGCCTGGCGATCCTCGGTCTCGTCGCCTACACCGCGGCCTTCGTCTGCGAGGCGATTCGTTCCGGCATCAACACCGTGCCGCTCGGCCAGGCCGAGGCGGCCCGTGCCATCGGGCTGACCTTCAGTCAGACCCTCCGGCTCATCATCCTGCCGCAAGCCTTCCGCTCGGTCATCGGCCCGCTGGCCAACGTGTTGATCGCCCTGACCAAGAACACCACGGTGGCGGCCGCGATCGGCGTGGCCGAAGCCGCCTACCTGATGAAGGAAATGATCGAGAACGAGGCTCAGGTGCTGCTCATCGGAGCGGTCTTCGCCTTCGGTTTCGTGGTACTGACCCTGCCCACCGGCCTCATCCTCGGCTGGCTGAGCAAGCGACTGGCGGTGAAGCGATGACCTCCGTTCTCTACGACGCCCCGGGCCCTCGCGCCAAGCGGCGCAATGTGGTCATCTCGGTAGTCTTCTTCGCCCTGCTTGCCCTCCTCATGTGGTTCGTCTATGACGCCATGAACGAGAAGAACCAGCTGGAGTGGGCCCTGTGGAAGCCGTTCACCCAGTCCGAGGCCTGGACGACGTACCTGCTGCCGGGCCTGGCCGACACTCTGACGGCCGCGGCGCTGGCGATGGTGATCGCCCTTCCGCTGGGCGCGGTCTTCGGCATCGCGCGCCTGTCCGACCACCGGTGGGTGCGGCTTCCGGCCGCGTGGGTGGTCGAGTTCTTCCGGGCGATCCCGGTCCTGCTGCTGATGCTGTTCGCCAACGAGTTCTACGACCGCTGGACGAACGTCACCACTGAGCAGCGACCGCTCTACGCGGTCGTCACCGGCCTGGTGCTCTACAACGCGTCCGTCCTCGCCGAGGTCGTACGAGCCGGCATCCTCGCCCTGCCCAAGGGGCAGTCGGAAGCCGCCATGGCGATCGGCCTGCGCAAGAACCAGACGATGCGAGTCATCCTGCTGCCGCAGGCCGTCACCGCCATGCTGCCGGCCATCGTCAGCCAGCTCGTTGTCATCGTGAAGGACACCGCGCTGGGCGGCGTGATGATCGGGTTCACCGAGCTGCTCAACTCGCGCGCCACGCTGGCGGCCTTCTACGGCAACCCCATCGCCAGCTTCGTCGTGGTGGCGATCATCTACATCGTGCTCAACTTCATCCTCACCAGCTTCGCGAGCTGGCTGGAGAAGCGGCTGCGGCGCAGCAAGAAGAGCACGGGCGCGGTGCTCAGCGCCGAGGACATGGAGGAGCTGAACCCGGCGGCGACGGGTGGCACCTACGGGACCGGTGCCGGAGGATCCATCTGATACACCGTCAAGTGACGTGAGCAACAGGAGGGCAGTGGCGTGATCGCCACTGCCCTCCGTCACTTGACGCAAGCACCGGCAATGGGTTGCATACGTTCTGTGATCGTGCACCCTGCTCCAACTTTCTGTTCACTTGCGTCCTTCGGGACACCGCTGCGGGCAGGGAGCGCCGCGCCGTGGACCCGGTGATCATCGTCGGAGCGGGGCCCGTCGGGCTCACGCTCGCCCTGGCGCTGGCGCGTCAGGAGGTACCGTCCGTCGTTCTCGACGAAGGGCCCGGCAAGGACGAGCCCCGTCTCGCGCGCACCGTCGTCCTGCGCGAGGACACCGCCGCCCTCATGGAGCGCCTGACAGGTGTACCGCTCGCCGAGGCCGGGGCCCGTTGGGCCGGATGGCGGGCGATCCGGCGCAAGCAGGTGATGCGCGAGGTCAAATTCGACGACGCGACGGAAGGCCCCGAGGGCGCCACGAACCCCGCGCCCCTGCACATCGCCCAGCACGTGCTGACCGGCGCCCTGCGCGCCGCCCTCGCCGGCGAACCGCTCGTCAAGGTCGCCGTGAACAGCCGCCTGGACGCCATCGAGCAGGAGCCCTCGGGCGTCACCGCCCACACTCGCGGCCCCAAGGGCACCTGGTGGCGCGGCAGCTATCTGGTCGGCTGCGACGGCCCGCGCTCGACCGTCCGCAAGCTCCTGGACATCCGTTTCCCCGGCCGTACGGCGGTGGAGCGACACGCCGTGGCCGCACTGCGGGCGGAACTTCCATGGGACGGTAAGGCGTTGCTCCATCGGATGCCGCCGTGGCGGACGTCCGGACCCTCGGGCGGGGAGGTCACCGGACGGCCGCTTCCGGACGGGGTGTGGCGCCTCGACTGGCTGCTGCCGCCGGGCAAGGACCTGGTCACGCCCGAGGTACTGGTTGCTCGCGTCCGGGAGACGCTCGCCGGATGGACCGACGGGCCGACACCGCCGTACGAACTCCTCGACACCGGAGTTCACACGGTCCACCACCGGCTGGCCCGCCGCTGGCGCGTGGGCCGCGTCTTCCTTGCCGGGGACGCGGCGCACTGCCTCGGCACGCTGGGCACGCACGGGCTCGACGAGGGGCTGCGGGACGCCGACAACCTCGCCTGGAAGCTGGCACCGGCCTGGCACCACGGGCCGCACGAGGCGCTGCTCGACAGCTACCAGGCGGAGCGCCGCGCCGTCGTCTCCGCCCGGCTGCGCGCCGCCGACCAGGCGCTGCCGCTGCTGCGCGGCGGCGGAGGGCTGCGCGCGTACGTGCCCGGCTCCACCCGCGGCCATGACGCGCTGCTGATGGACGGCCACCTGGGACAGGGAGCGATCGGCGGGCCGGGTTCGTACGCCGCCTCGCCGCTCGCTCCCCGGGACCTGGAGGGCGAGGTCCCCGTGGACACACCACGCGGTGCGCAGGTCATGGACGTACAGGTCACTGCCGAGGACGGCTCCTTCGTACGACTAAGGGACCGGCTCGGCCGCAACGCTCTGCTGGTCCTGCTGATCGCGCCGGGCACGGGCGTGTGGGAGCGCAAGCACTGGGTGACGGCGGGGATCATGCCCCGGCTGGTGGCGGCGGTGACGGCACTCCCCCATCCGGCGGAGCTGCTGGTCGCGGAGAGCTACCCGGGTGCGGCCGCGCACTCGGTCCTGCTGGTACGGCCCGACGGGCACCTGGTGACGGCGTTGAGCGGGGTCCGGCCGGCCGATCTGTACGCGGCGGCCGAGGCGGCGCTGGGGGGACCGGTCAAGGTGCAGGCCGGGGCGGCGGCAGAGGCGGGGGCCACGGCTGGGTCGCGCTGATGCCGTCGTACGGCACCGGTTCTCACCTGCCGTACGGACGTGGCACTGACCTGTCGTACGGCACTGGCACCCACCTGAAGTAGAACTCACTGTCACTGTGCGGTCCGCATAGTGACAGTGAGTTGACCGGTTCGCACCGGCATGGTGTACTCCGGATCGTGACCGACACCTGTGTGCGCCTGTGGCGGAGGGTCCATATGGACCTCGTCCGCTATGCGGGCTGCGTGTGTCGCCCGTCCTGCTGAACTCGCATCCCTTTTCTTCCAGCGCGCGTCGCTCGCGTCGTATGACGCCTCTGCCGTCGCGCGCTCTTCGCGAACTCTCTTCAGGACGGTGCCCGTGTCTGTCTCTTCTGCCGCCGTAGCCGCTTCTCAGCCGGTTGCCGCACCGGTCTCGACGCCCACTTCCTCGCCGGTTTCCACATCCGCTTCCACGCCTACGCAGGCGGATCTCCTCGACTTCGTCCGGCGCGCCGCCGCCGACGCCGACCTGATCGCCTCGCTTCCACTCGACCCCGAGGGCCGTACCTGGGTGCGGCTCGAAGGCCCCGGCGGCAGCGAGGCCTGGTTGATCGGCTGGCCGCCCGGAACCGGCACCGGCTGGCACGACCACGCCGAGTCGGTCGGGGCCTTCGTGACGGCGGCCGGTGAGCTCAAGGAGCACTCACTCGCCGTCCGGCTGCCCGCCGACGGCTGGAAGACGCTGGAACTGGCGGACGGCGTGGACCGCGAACGCCGGCTGCCGGCCGGCAAGGGCCGCTCTTTCGGCCGCCACCATGTACACGAGGTCCTCAACGACTCCAGCGCCGACCAGCACGCGATCTCCGTGCACGCCTACTATCCGCCCCTGCCGCAGATCCGCCGCTTCAGCCGCAGCGGGCCGATTCTGCGCCTGGAGCAGGTGGAGCGTCCGGAGGACTGGCAGTGACTGCGGCGGGGGCGTGATCTGTGCAGGTCAGTGGCGCTGCTTCGGTGCGGGGCTTGGCCGGACGGCCGGTTGTTGGGGGGTGAGTTGGCGGTGAGTGGCCCGAGCGGGCAGGCGGGCGGCCAGGGCGAGCTGGAGGTGGGCATAGGCGACGCGAGCGCGCAGGCCGACCGCAGGGGCGAGCCGGCGGTGGGCTTGAGCGGCGCGAGCACGCAGGCGGTCCGTGGAGGCGAGGCTCAGGCGTGCGTGGGCGGCGGCGTGGCTGAACCGCCGGTCGGCATCGACGAGTTGCTGGAGCGAGTGCGCGCCGGCTACACGCGGGTCGAGCCGCGTGAGGCGTACGAGTTGGCGCAGCACGGCGAGGCTCTGCTGGTCGACATCCGGTACGCGGCCCTGCGCGAGCGGGACGGGTTGATCCCGGGCGCCCTCGTCGTCGAGCGCAACGAACTGGAGTGGCGCCTCGACCCACAGGGCAGCCATCGCGCCCCCGAGGCCACGAGCCACGACCTGCGAGTCGTGGTGATCTGCAACGAGGGCTACGCGTCGAGTCTGGCAGCCGAGTCCCTACGACGACTGGGGCTGCACCGGGCCACCGATCTCGTCGGGGGGTTCCAGGCGTGGCGGGCGGAGGAGCTTGCGGTGACGGCGCGAGCGGGTGCCGCGGCGGAGGTGAAGGCGTAGACGTTCCGAGGCGCCGGTGTCCCGGAGGGCAGGGGCGGAGAGCGCAGGGGAGCGGCCGTGTCTGCGTGGCCTTGGAGCCTCTGGCGGCCGCTCCATCGCGCCTCGATCGGGTGGACGGCACGCACGGTCCCGAAGGGCCGGTAATGGCCCCGCAGTTCCGCGAAGTCCTACGCCAGTGTCGTACCCGTACGCCAGTGTCGTGCCCTTAGTCACGGCCTGCCTTCTGGCTGCGCGGGCGAGACGCGCCCTCCGGCCCACCCCCGCTCCGAACCCGGCCCCAAACGCGATGGGCGCCCCCGCGCGTCCACCGTGCCCGGGGCCAGGGCCGGAATCCCGCGGCCACGGACCTCCCCCGCCCGCCTGCCCCCGGCTCCCGCTCCCGCGCCCCGCCGCACTACGGGATCAGAACCCCTCGTCCCCGAGGAACTCCGTGTCATCGCCCTCTTCCTCCAGTGCCTGTCGGACCACCCGCAGAGCCATCCCCTCGGGGTAGCCCTTGCGGGCGAGCATGCCCGTGAGGCGGCGCAGGCGTTTGTCGCGGTCGAGGCCGCGTGTGGAGCCCAGCTTGCGGGCGACGAGTTCGCGTGCGGTCGCCTCTTCCTGCTCGGAGTCGAGCTGTGCGACGGCCGCATCGATCAGCGTGGAGTCGACGCCCTTGGTCCGCAGTTCCCGGGCGAGCGCGCGTCGCGCCAGTCCCCGGCCGTGATGTCGGGACTCCACCCAGGCGTCCGCGAAAGCGCTGTCGTTGATAAGGCCGACCTCCTCGAACCGCGACAGCACCTCCTCGGCGGCGTCGTCCGGGATCTCCCGCTTGCGCAGGGCGTCCGCGAGTTGCTTCCGCGTGCGCGGGGTCCCGGTGAGCAGACGCAGACAGATCGCCCGCGCCTGCTCCACCGGGTCCCCTGGGGGCGTCCTCTCCTCGGCCCTCGACGAGGAAGAAGCGCCTCCGTCCTCACCGGACGGCTCTGTGCGGCCGCGCCGACGCCGCCCGCTTGGGCCGCCCGAGCCATCCGAACCCCGATCCCGAGCCCCGCCACGGACCCGGCGCGAGCCACCGCGGCGCGCTCCGGCCTCCGCACCGAGCGCCGAGCCGTCTTCCGGCCACGCCTCGCCGTCCACCGCACCATGGCCGGACCCGTCGCCGTACGTCAGGCCCGGGTCGTCGTCATAGGCATGGCCCGACTCGTTCCGGAACCCCCCGTACGACGCCCTCGTACTCGTGCCGTACGGCCGCGTGCCGCCGCTCCCCCCGTCCGTGTCATGGGCCGTGTCCCCGCCGTAGGCCTCTCCGCCCATCCCGGAGGAGCCCTCGTCGCCGCCTCTCCCCCGCTCCAGCGGAGCATCCGGATAGGCGGCGTACTCGGCCCAGTCCGTTCGTCGCGTCACGGGTCAGCTCTTGGCTGCGGCGGCCTTGGTCTTGGCTGCCTTGGCCGCCGGGGCGGGAACCGTCTTCGCGGCGTCGTCCGGGGTGGCGGAGACCGCGGCGTCCGCACCCGGCTCGGCGGCCGGCTGCTCCGGTCGTACGCCGACGCCCAGCTTCTCCTTGATCTTCTTCTCGATCTCGTTGGCCAGGTCGGGGTTGTCCTTCAGGAAGTTGCGCGCGTTCTCCTTGCCCTGGCCGAGCTGGTCGCCCTCGTACGTGTACCAGGCGCCGGCCTTGCGGACGAAGCCGTGCTCCACGCCCATGTCGATCAGGCCGCCCTCACGGCTGATGCCCTGGCCGTAGAGGATGTCGAACTCGGCCTGCTTGAAGGGCGGCGCGACCTTGTTCTTGACGACCTTGCAGCGGGTGCGGTTGCCGACCGCCTCGGTGCCGTCCTTCAGGGTCTCGATGCGCCGGATGTCGATACGCACCGAGGCGTAGAACTTCAGCGCCCGGCCGCCGGTCGTGGTCTCCGGCGAACCGAACATCACGCCGATCTTCTCGCGGAGCTGGTTGATGAAGATCGCGGTGGTCTTGGACTGGTTGAGCGCGCTGGTGATCTTCCGCAGGGCCTGGCTCATCAGACGGGCCTGCAGACCGACGTGGCTGTCGCCCATCTCGCCCTCGATCTCCGCGCGCGGGACGAGCGCTGCGACGGAGTCGATGACGATCAGGTCGAGCGCGCCGGAGCGGACGAGCATGTCCACGATCTCCAGCGCCTGCTCGCCGTTGTCCGGCTGGGACAGGATCAGGTTGTCGATGTCGACGCCGAGCTTCTTCGCGTACTCGGGGTCGAGGGCGTGCTCCGCGTCCACGAAGGCGACCTGGCCGCCGGCCTTCTGGGCGTTCGCCACCGCGTGCAGGGTCAGGGTCGTCTTACCGGAGGACTCCGGGCCGTAGATCTCCACGACACGGCCGCGCGGCAGGCCGCCGACGCCGAGGGCCACGTCGAGGGCGGTCGAGCCGGTCGAGATGACCTCGATGGGCTCCATCGACCGCTCGCCCATGCGCATGACCGCGCCCTTGCCGAATTGCCGTTCAATCTGTGCGAGCGCGGCGTCGAGCGCCTTCTCGCGGTCGGTTCCTGCCATGGGTTCCACCCGGTTTGCTTGAGTCGATCGCTTCACGTCAAAGACGCTAACGCCTGCCACTGACAATGCGCCCCGACGCCCGTCCGGCCTGTGGAAAACTCGGGCACTTCTACGTCGAAACCGTGGCGAAATGCCCGCCGGGAGCCTTGCCGGAGCCTCCATGAGAATGGATGTTCGATTTTCGTGTCAAGCGCACCACCCGGCACCTCCGAGACTACGTCCGCGGTCCGCCAACGCCCCGGGCTCGCACGGCCTCTGTGACGCCGGGCTCCCGCCCGACCACTCTCACCGCCGGATTCCCGCGCGGACCTCCGTCGCCATCGGATCCCCGCCCAGCAGCTGTCACCAAGGCGAACCGGTCCGCGCGGCCGGGCTCAGGAAGAGGAGTTCTCCCCGGAACTCCCCGACTCCGTCGGGGGCCGCTCCCCCCGGGGTCGTCGTGCCCACCGCTCACGCGCGCGTGAGAACAGCCTGGGCCCCGTTCCCCGTCTCCGGTGTCCGTGGACGCGGGGGTCGTCGGTGACGGCGTACCGCTTCACGTACGCCCCCAGGAACGCCTGCAGCGTCGCGATCGCCGGAATGGCGATCAGCGCGCCCACCGCGCCGAGGAGGGCGGTGCCCGCGACGACCGACCCGAAGGCGACGGCGGGGTGGATGTCGACGGTCCTCGCGGTCAGCTTGGGCTGCAGCACGTAGTTCTCGAACTGCTGGTAGACCACGACGAAGATCAGCACCCACAGCGCATACCAGGGATCGACCGTGAATGCGATCAGCATGGGCAGGGCACCCGCGAGATAGGTGCCGATGGTGGGGATGAACTGCGAGACCAGGCCGACCCACACGGCGAGCGCGGGCGCGTACGGCACGTCCAGGCTCTCCAGCAGGATGTAGTGGGCTATGCCTGAGATGAGCGCCATCAGGCCGCGCGAGTACAGGTAGCCGCCGGTCTTGTTGACGGCGATCTCCCATGCGCGCAGTACCTCGGCCTGCTTGGCGGGCGGCAGCACGGAGCACAGGGCCCGGCGCAGTCGCGGGCCGTCGGCGGCGAAGTAGAACGAGAACAGCGTGATCGTCAGCAGTTGGAAGAGACCGCCGAGGACCTGGGCGGACACGTCGAGGACCCCGGTGGCGCTGTTCTGCACGTAGTTGCGCAGCCAGTCGGAGCGGAGGAGGCCCTCCTGGACGTCCACGCGGCGCAGCTCGGTGTTGAAGTGCGTGTTGATCCAGTTGATGACGGAGTCGAGGTAGTCCGGGAAATCCTCGACCATCTTGATGATCTGGCCCGCGAGCATGGATCCCAGCAGCGTCACGAACCCGGCGGACACGACGATCACGGCGAGGAAGACAACGGCCGTGGCCAGCCCCCGGCGCATGCCGCGCGAGGCCATCCAGCTCACCGCGGGCTCGATGGCCAGGGCCAGGAAGAACGCGATGAGGATGTTGATCAGCAGCCCGGTGAGCTGGTGGAAGGCCCAGCTGCCCAGCTGGAACGCACCGACGAGCGCCAGCGCGAGCACCATGGCGCGCGGCAGCCAGCGTGGCATGCGGGCGTCCGGCCCGGCGGCGCCCTCGCCCGGCGGCGGGGTGGGCGGCGTCGTGCCGAACGGTGATTCGTGCCGGGCGACCTGCCCGGTCTCGTCAGTGCGTGCCACGGAGCAAGTGTCGCCCACGCCACCGACAACCGGCTGCCGTCCTGCGATCTTCGTTACCGGTCAGCGCCGCTCCCCCGGAACGTTCATGACGGAGCAGACCACACGCCACACGTCCTTGGCCTCCCAGCCCGACGCCAGCGCCTCGTGCACCGTGCGTCCACCGAGCTCCGACATCACGTGGTCGCGCGCGAAGGTGTCGGCGTACCCCGGACCGAAGTGGTCCGCCATCCGCTCCCAGAAGACCGTCAACCGCATGCGTCCAGTATCCCGCCCCTGAGAGTGGGCCTGCGCCGGGACCGCTTGCCGAGACCGCTTTCCGTCCTACGGTCTGTCGCATGGCCGAAACAGGAGCCCCCCTCCCCCCGACGCCCCCGGCGCACTCCCCGCTCTTCCGCGCCGAGCAGTTCGTCTGGCTCACCGCGCGCGTGCTCGAACAGCGCCTCTTCGCGTACCACTTCCTGAACGGCGCCGCCGACCCGGTGGAGACCGCGCTGGACGCCTACCGCAACGAGGACGGCGGGTACGGCCACGCGCTGGAGCCCGACCTGCGCGGTCCGGTCAGCCAGCCGCTGCACACCGGTCACGCACTGCACATCCTCGACGCCGTCGAACGCTGCGGCGGACAGCGCGTGGACCGCGTGTGCCGCTACCTCACCTCGGTCTCCACGCCGGACGGCGCCCTCCCCGCGATCCACCCCAGCCAGCGCGGCTACCCCACGGCTCCTTTCCTGCCGATCACGGACGACCCGCCCAGCGCGCTCCTGGTCACCGGGCCGGTGGTCGGCCTGCTGCACCGCAACGAGGTGTGGCACGCCTGGCTGTTCCGGGCCACGGACTTCTGCTGGCAGGCGGTCGAGTCCCTGGAGAAGTCCCATCCGTACGAGATCGAGGCCGCCGTGGCCTTCCTGGACTCCGCTCCCGACCGCACGCGCGCGGAGGCGGCCGCCGACCGCCTGGGCCGCATGGTGCGCGAACAGGGCTTGGCGGCACTGGAGCCGGACAACCTCGACACGCACCCGGCCCCACCCGGCCACGCCCCGGACGGGCACCACTTCCCGCACGACTACGCGAGGACGCCGCGCTCCCTCGCGCGCGCGTGGTTCACGGACGACGAGATGGCCCGCTCCCTGGACCACCTCGTCGGCGAGCAGCAGGAGGACGGCGGCTGGCCCGTCCGCCGTCGCCAGTGGGCACCGGGCACCGCCCTGGAGGCGCGCCCCATGGCGACGATCGAGGCGCTGCGCACTCTCAGGGCCCACGGCCGCCACATCGGCTGACCTGCCGCGTCACCCGCCCATGGCCCGCACCCCCGCCGTCACCACCACGGCCGCCGCGACGACGAGCAGGAACGGCGCCCGCAGGACGAGCGCCACGGCAGCCGCGGCGACTCCGGCCGCCCTCGCGTCCAGCACCAGTGCATGCCCGTCGCCGAACGTCTGCTGAGCCGTGAGGGCGGCGAGGAGTGCGACGGGCAGCAGGGCGGCAAGGCGCCGGACGAGCGGCCTCTCGAGAGCACCCGCGGGCACGAGCAGTCCGACGAGCTTGACGACGTAACAGCCGAGAGCGGTGACGCCGATCGCGATCCAGGTGCTCACAGCTCTCCCTCCCGCGCATCTCCCCTGCGCCGCCCCTCGGCCCACAGCACGACCGGCGCCGCCAGTGCGGCCACCAGAACAGGCACGCCGGCCGGCAGCACGGGCAACAGCCCGAGCCCCAGAACCACGGCCAGGGCGGCGACGGCGCGCTCGGTCGCGGACTTCAGCATCGGCGCCAGCAGTGCCAGGAACACGGCGGGCCCGGCGGCATCGAGCCCCCAGGCATCGGTGTCACCGATGGCCTCGGCACCCCACGCACCGAGCAGCGTGGTGAGGTTCCACAGCACGTACAGACTCAGCCCTGTCACCACGAACCCGATGCGCGCACTGCGGCGTGTCGGCTGCGCCAGCGCGACAGCGGCCGTCTCGTCGATCACCCACTGTGCGGCGAACGGCCGCACCGCGCGCGGGAGGCTGAGCAGTTGCGACAGCCGCAGCCCGTAGAACGCGTTGCGCACCCCCAGGAAGAAGGCACCCGCCGCCGCGGTCAACGGGGTGCCGCCGGCCGCGAGCGCCCCCACGAGCGCGAACTGCGACGCTCCCGTGAACACCAGCAGGCTGAGCGCACAGGTCTGCAGGAGCGTGAGGCCGCTGCCCGCCGACGTCACCCCGAAGGCGAACCCGGACAGCCCGACGGCGACCCCGACGCCCAGGGCGTCCCGGACGACAGCCGCGTCGGGCTTGCCTCCTGCGGTGCGGAGGTCTGCGATGGTTCTCTGTTCTGCCACGCCTGCGACGCTACGAAAGCCCCTGCCAGGCGTCTTGTACGTTCTTGCGCTCCCGCTGATAGGCCCCCGGCGGCACGCCCACGATCCTGGTGAAGTGCCGGTTCAGATGCGGCTGGTCGGTGAACCCCACCGCGACTGCGGCCTCGGCCGGTGAGCCTCCCGCGTCCAGCAGCCGCCGAGCCCGCCGTACCCGCGCGTCGGTGAGCCAGGTGTGCGGCGGCATCCCGTACAGGTCCCGAAACGCCCGCAACAAGGCGAACGGCCCGGTACCGAGATCGGAGGCCAGCCTCTCCAGACTCGGCGGCTCGGCCATCCGCTCCTCCAGCACCTCACGCGCGCGTACCGCGATCCGAGCCCCCGCCGTCCGCACGTCCCGCTGTGGCAGGGCCCCGCCGTTCAGCCGCAGCAGCCGCGTCACCGCAACGCGCAGCAACGTATCTGCAGCCAGCGCGTTGCCCTCGTCGGCGGCACGCAGCACTTGATGCACCAGGCCCACGGTGTACGGATCGTCCAGCACCGGCCTGATGAACCCCGGAGTCCCGCGGATCGAGGTGGTCTCGGCCGCTATCTCCGCCACCACGTCCGGCGACGGGTACACGGCCCCGTACTGCCACCCCTCAGGAACCCCCGCCCGCCCGGTGTGCGCCGTATCCGGATTGACCAACGCCAGCGCACCGGCCCCCGCGTACTGATCGGCACCCCGGCAGTGAAAGACCTCCACGCCGTCCGCGATGGCGGCGATCACGAAGTTCTCGTGGGTGTGCCGCACGAACGTCTTCCGTATGTACCGGGCCCGCAGCAGATCGACGCCGGGCAACTCGGTGTACTGCCAGTGCCGCGCCTGCTCGCCCGAACCCGCCATGGGTCCATTCTCCGACAGAGCGCCGAAGGCAGTAGGCCCACCGGCCCGCGGCCGCCCACGGCGGGAAGGGGACGTGCCGCCCCGACCCACCGACCGACCGCAGTCGCTGCGCGAACCCCCACGACACCCACGCCGGCCGCCCGCAGCCATCGACGCGCACCCGCCCCATCCGCAGGCCGACCACATTTCCCCAGCTCAGCCCCATTGTCAGTGCCCGGGTGCAGGATGGACGCATGGTCAGCAACGCGCAGCGAGCCCTCGCCGGCTTCTCCCCCGCAACCCGCGGCTGGTTCGCGGGCGCCTTCTCCGCGCCCACCGCGGCCCAGGCGGGCGCGTGGCAGGCCATCCGCGAGGGCTCGGACGTGCTGGTGGTCGCACCCACCGGATCCGGCAAGACCCTGGCCGCCTTCCTCGCCGCCCTCGACCAGCTCGCCTCCACACCTCCACCGGCCGACCCCAGGAAACGCTGCCGCGTCCTCTACGTCTCCCCCCTCAAGGCCCTGGCCGTAGACGTGGAGCGCAACCTCCGCAGCCCGCTGACCGGCATCCGCCAGGAATCCGTCCGCCTGGGCCTGCCCGAGCCCGAGGTGAAGGTCGGCATCCGCTCGGGCGACACCCCCGCCGCAGAGCGCCGAGCCCTGTCGACCCGCCCCCCGGACATCCTGATCACCACCCCCGAGTCCCTGTTCCTGATGCTGACGTCGGCCACCCGCGACGCCCTGACCGGCATCGAGACGGTGATCCTCGACGAGGTCCACGCCGTGGCGGGCACCAAGCGCGGCGCCCATCTCGCGCTCACCCTGGAGCGTCTGGACGAGCTCCTCCCGAAGCCGGCTCGCCGCATCGGCCTCTCCGCGACCGTCCGCCCGGTCGACGAGGTGGCCCGCTATCTCTCCCCCCAGCGCAAGGTGGAGATCGTCCAGCCGAAGTCGGGCAAGGAGTTCGACCTCTCGGTCGTGGTGCCCGTCGAGGACCTGGGCGAACTGGCCGGCTCACCGGTGGCCGACGGCGGCGAAGGCGCGGAACGCCCGTCGATCTGGCCGCACGTCGAGGAGCGGATCACCGACCTCGTCCAGTCCCACCGCTCCACCATCGTCTTCGCCAACTCCCGCCGCCTCGCGGAGCGCCTCTGCAACCGCCTCAACGAGATCGCCTACGAACGGGCCACCGGCGAGTCCCTGGACGAGCACCACGCCCCGGCCGAACTCATGGGCGGATCGGGCGCGGCCCAGGGCGCGCCCCCGGTCATCGCCCGCGCCCACCACGGCTCGGTCTCCAAGGAGCAGCGCGCCCTGGTCGAGGAGGACCTCAAGGCCGGCCGCCTCCCCGCGGTCGTAGCCACCTCCAGCCTCGAACTGGGCATCGACATGGGCGCCGTCGACCTGGTCGTCCAAGTCGAGTCACCCCCCTCCGTGGCCTCGGGCCTCCAACGTGTCGGCCGCGCGGGCCACCAGGTCGGCGCCGTCTCCACCGGCGTGGTCTTCCCCAAGTACCGCGGCGACCTCGTCCAGGCAGCCGTGGTCACCGAACGGATGCGCACCGGCTCCATCGAGTCCCTCAAGGTCCCGGCCAACCCCCTGGACGTCCTCGCCCAGCAGCTCGTCGCCATGACGGCGATGGACACCTGGCAGCTCGACGACCTCCTCGCCACCGTCCGCCGGGCCGCGCCCTTCGCGTCCCTCCCCGAATCCGCCTTCACCGCGGTCCTCGACATGCTCGCCGGCCGCTACCCGTCCGACGCCTTCGCGGAGCTGCGCCCCCGCGTGGTCTGGGACCGCGTCGCCGGCACGATCACCGGCCGCCCCGGCGCACAGCGCCTCGCCGTCACCTCCGGGGGCACGATCCCCGACCGCGGCCTGTTCGGCGTCTTCCTCGCCGGAGCGGACCCCAAGAAGGGCGGCGGCCGGGTCGGCGAGCTCGACGAGGAGATGGTCTACGAGTCCCGCGTCGGGGACGTCTTCACGCTCGGCACCAGCTCCTGGCGCATCGAGGACATCACGCGCGACCGCGTCCTGGTGTCCCCCGCCCCGGGCGTACCGGGCCGCCTCCCCTTCTGGAAGGGCGACCAGCTGGGCCGCCCGCTGGAACTGGGCCGCGCGGTGGGCGCGTTCCTGCGCGAGGTCGGCTCGCTGTCCAAGGAGGACGCCCGCCTGCGCCTGCTCGCCGCCGGCCTGGACGCGTGGGCGGCCGACAACGTCCTGTCCTACCTGGACGAGCAGCGCGAGGCCTGCGGCCACGTCCCGGACGACCGCACGATCGTCGTCGAGCGCTTCCGCGACGAACTCGGCGACTGGCGCGTCGTCGTGCACTCCCCCTTCGGCGCCCAGGTGCACGCCCCCTGGGCCCTCGCCCTCGGCGCGAAGCTCTCCGAGCGGTACGGCATGGACGCACAGGTCATGCACGCGGACGACGGCATCGTGCTGCGCCTGCCCGACGCCGACCTCATGGGCCTGGACCTGCTGGACCAGGAACCCAGGAAGGCCGGCACGGAGTACGACGCCGACCAGGCGCCCGTCGGCGCGGCGGACGTCGTCTTCGACAAGGGCGACGTCGACCAGGTGGTCACGGACCAGGTCGGCGGCTCGGCCCTGTTCGCGTCCCGCTTCCGCGAGTGCGCCGCCCGCGCGCTGCTGCTGCCGCGCCGCAACCCCGGCAAGCGCACACCCCTGTGGCAGCAGCGTCAGCGAGCCGCCCAACTGCTCCAGGTGGCCGGCGAGTTCGGCTCGTTCCCTATCGTCCTGGAGGCGGTCCGCGAATGCCTCCAGGACGTCTTCGACGTCCCCGGACTCGTCGAGCTGATGGGCGACCTCGAGTCCCGCAAGGTGCGCCTGGTCGAGGTCACCACCCCCGAGCCGTCGCCCTTCGCGCGCTCCCTCCTCTTCGGGTACGTCGCCCAGTTCCTGTACGAGGGAGACTCCCCGCTCGCCGAGCGCCGCGCCGCCGCCCTGTCGCTGGACTCGCGGCTGCTGGCCGAGCTGCTCGGCCAGGCGGAGCTGCGCGAGCTGCTCGACGCCGAGGTACTGACCGAGCTGGAGCGAGAACTCCAGTGGCTCACCGAGGACCGTCGCGTCAAGGACGTCGAAGGCGTCGCGGACGTCCTCCGCCTCCTCGGTCCGCTCACCGGCGCCGAGCTGGTCGAGCGGGGCGCCGAAGCGCACTGGGCACAGGAGTTGGCGTCCGCCCGCCGCGCCATCAAGGTCCGCATCGCCGGCACCGACCACTGGGCGGCGATCGAGGACGCGGGCCGCCTGCGCGACGCACTCGGCACCGCCCTGCCGGTCGGCGTCCCCGAGGCCTTCACCGAGCCGGTCAAGGACCCGCTCGGCGATCTCCTCGCGCGCTACGCCCGCACCCACGGCCCGTTCACGTCGGCCACGGCGGCGGCCCGCTTCGGCCTGGGCGTGGCGATCACGGAGGGCGCCCTCCAGCGGCTGGCGGCGAGCGGACGGGTCGTACAGGGCGAGTTCCACCCGGCCGGCATCGGCCAGGAGTGGTGCGACGCGGCGGTCCTGCGCCGCCTGCGCCGCCGCTCCCTGGCCGCCCTGCGCCATGAACTGGAGCCGGTGCCGCCGACCGCGCTCGCGCAGTTCCTCCCGCAGTGGCAGCACATCGGCAAGGGCCACGGCCTGCGCGGCATCGACGGACTCGTGCGCGCCATCGAGCAGTTGCAGGGCGCGTCCGTGCCCGCGTCCGCCCTGGAGAAACTGGTCCTGCCGTCGCGCGTCATGAGCTACACCCCGGCGATGCTCGACGAGCTCACCGCGGCCGGCGAGGTCGTCTGGGCCGGAGCGGGCTCGCTTCCCGGCAAGGACGGCTGGGTCTCCCTCTACATGGCGGACGCGGCCCCCCTGCTCCTGCCGCAACCCCACCCCCTGGAGCTGACGGCACTGCACCAGTCCGTCCTGGACGCCCTGTCCGGCGGCTATGGCCTGTTCTTCCGCCAGATCGCCGACCAGATCCGCGCCACCACCCACCCCGACGCCACCGACCCCCAACTCGCCGACGCCCTGTGGGAGCTGGCCTGGTCGGGCCGTCTGACCAACGACACGCTCGCACCCATGCGCTCCCTGCTGGGCTCCGGCCGCACCGCCGGCTCCACGGCCCACCGCGCCAAGCGCACCGTCCCCCGCGGCCGTTACGGCTCCCTCACCGCCGCCGCCCGCACCGCCTCCCGCACCGGCCCGCCGACCGTCGCCGGCCGCTGGTCCCTGCTCCCGGCCCACGAGCCCGACCCCACCGTGCGCGCCCACGCCCTGGCCCGCACACTCCTCGACCGGCACGGTGTGGTGACCAGGGGTGCGGTCACCGCGGAGGGCGTCGAGGGCGGCTTCTCGGCGACGTATCGCATCCTGTCCGCCTTCGAGGAGAGCGGCCAGGCACGCCGTGGCTACGTGGTCGAAGGCCTCGGCGCCGCCCAGTTCGCGATGGACGGCGCGGTGGACCGCCTACGCGCGGTCGCCAACGCCCGCGACCGCGGCGAGACCCTGCCCGGCCCGGGCACCCCCGACGCATACGGCGCTCCCGACGCATACGGCGCTCCCGGCGCCAACGGCTCCGACGACCTCGGCACCACTGACGGCCTCGGCACCACCGGCGACTTCGGCCCCTCCGACGGCTCGCCCCCCTCCGCCAGCGGCCAAGGCGACGCCTTCGGGTACGACGCCCCCGACAGCCCAACTCCGTACAACACCCCGGAGAGCCCGAGCCCGTACAACACCCCTGACACGGCCCCCACGTACGACATCCCCGACCTCGACCACGACTTCCTGGACGCCCACCTCGGCCCCGGCGACTACGTCTCCCCCCGCGACCGCGCCCCCGAGACCGGTCGGCGCACCCCGACCAACCCCGCGTGGCACAACAGCGGCACACCGTACGGATCCGGCTCCGGCTTCGCCTCCCGCCACACCCGTCCCGGCGCCGACACCAGAGCCGTCGTCCTCGCCGCCGCCGACCCGGCGAACGCGTACGGCGCCGCACTCGCCTGGCCCGAGCCCCCCACGGGCGCCGGGCACAAGCCGGGCCGCAAGGCGGGCTCCCTCGTGGTGCTCGTCGACGGTGAGCTGACGCTCTACATGGAGCGCGGCGGCAAGACACTGCTGGCCTGGCCCTCGGCCCCGGACACCGAGCCCACCGACGACCTCCGCCTGCACACGGCCGCGGAAGCCCTCGCCGCAGCCGCCCGCGCGGGCTCCCTCGGCACGGTCACGGTGGAACGCGTGAACGGCGCCGCGGCCCTGACCTCCCCCATAGGCACTCTCCTGGAAGGAGCGGGCTTCATCGCGACCCCCCGAGGCCTACGCCTACGCGCCTGACCCGACCCGCCGGCGCCTCCCCCGGGGACTCACGCCCCGGCGCGCACCCCCACCCCCTGCCCCTCCAACCCGTGCCACCCTTGACCCATGCCCGAAGGAGACACGGTCTGGCAGACCGCGAGGCGGCTGCACACCGCCCTCGCGGGCAGGACGCTGACCCGCACCGACTTCCGGGTCCCGAAGTACGCCACGGTCGACCTCACAGGCCGCACCGTCCTGGACGTCACCCCACGCGGCAAACACCTCCTCACCCGCATCGAGGGCGGCCTGACAGTCCACTCGCACCTCGGCATGGAAGGCTCCTGGAAGGTCTATGCCGACCAGCAGCGCTGGACGGGCGGCCCCGCCCACCAGATCCGTGTGATCCTCACTGCCGCCCCAGCCACCGACACCCGCACCACCAAAGACACCGGCACCGACACCGCCCGAACAGCCGTCGGCTACCGCCTCCCCGTCCTCGACCTCCTGCGCACCACCGAGGAACACCGCACGGTCGGCCACCTCGGCCCCGACCTCCTTGGCCCCGACTGGGACCCCGACCGCGCCCTCGCCAACCTCCTCACAGACCCCGCCCGCCCCCTCGGCGAGGCCCTGCTGGACCAGCGCAACCTCGCCGGGATCGGCAATGTCTACAAGAGTGAGCTCTGCTTCCTGCTCCGCGTCACACCTTGGCTCCCCGTCGGCGCACTCCCCGCCGAGCACACCACCCAACTCCCCGTACTCGCCAAGAAGCTCCTGGAAGCCAACCGCGAGCGCCCGGTCCGCAGTACGACGGGCCGCCGCGGCCAGGACCTCTTCGTGTACGGCCGCGCCGACCGTCCCTGCCTGCGCTGCGGCACACCGATCCGCGCCGCCGACCAAGGCGACGGCTCGCGCGAACGCCCCACCTACTGGTGCCCCGACTGCCAGGCCGGCCCGACCCCGAGCACGCCACCCGGCACCGCCGCACACCGCAGAACACGGCACCGTACGACCAATTGACGATCCGTCAGAAACCCTCGTACCGTCCCTTCATGGCCGTCAAGGCGTACGACCTCACCGGACGCACCGCATTCGTCACCGGCGCCGCCAGCGGCATCGGCCGCGCCTCTGCCGTCCTGCTCGCCGAGGCCGGCGCCACCGTGCACTGCGCCGACCGTGACGAACAGGGCCTGCACGACACGGCGATCCTGATCAAGGCGAGCGGCGGCACCGCCCGCACCCACCACCTCGACGTCACCGACCGCGCACAGCTCCGCCAGGCCGTCGCCTCCTGCGAGCGTCTCGACGTGATGGCCGCGGTCGCCGGGATCATGCACAGCAGCCCGGTCCTGGAGACCCGCGACGAGGATCTCGACCGGGTGCTGAACGTCAACTTCAAGGGCGTGCTGTACGCCTGCCAGGAGGCCGCCCGCGCGATGCTCGCCCAGCGCGTCAGGGGCAGCATCATCACCATGGCCTCGGGCGCCGTCGACACCGGCGGCCCCGGCCTGCTCTGCTACGGCGCGGCCAAGGCGGCCGTCGTGCAGCTGACGAAGACCCTGGCGACGGAGGTGGGCTCGCACGGCATCCGCGTCAACGCGGTCGCCCCGGGCTGGATCCGCACCCCCATGACCGACCGCCACGACAGCGCGGCACAGACACAGACCGAGGCGTTCATGGCCCGGATGTCGCCGCTGGGACGGGTGGGCGAACCCGAGGACATCGCCCACGCCGTGCTGCATCTGGCGTCCGACGCCTCGTCGTTCACGACGGGGCAGATCCTGCGTCCGAACGGCGGTGTGGCGATGCCTTGGTAGGCCGCCCTCTCCGCCAGGCTTCCGCCCACCGGCGCGGGTCGACGGCTCCCACGGCCCTCGCCTTCGGCACACAGTGCACCGGCAGCAGGCTCAGCCCCCATCCTCCGGCGGCGACAGCCGCCTCCAGCGCCCCCGCCTCCGGCGCGAGCGCGAGCCGCAGCACGGCCCACCACCACAGCGCCCCGAGCCCGAGGATCACCCCCCAGCGCGCTATCGGCCGTGCCATCCACCCACCTCCAGCCCGAGGCTAGGCCGCTCGTTCACCCGCCCGGGAGGGCGCACCGGCGGCACACGGATGCAGCGCGGGCCAACGTCGTCACAGCGCGTCAGCGCGCCGTGAACACCCTCCACGATGACCTCCGCGCCCCGCGGCGGCAAACGGACCCGGCACGCCCCGTACGGCCCCGCACAGCACGAAACCCCGACCGCACTCCCCCAGGTTTCCCTGGAGAAGCCCCGGCCGGGGCCTCACACAACTCCTCAGCGCGTGGTCAGCCCACGCGCACCGGCGGCGCCGTCAGGCGGCGACCACGTCCACCGCCTCGGAAGGCGCCTTGATGGTCACCCGTTCCGGTGGCACACCGGTCACCGACACGGAACCGAGCATCGGACGGACCGATGCCGGTACAGGCTCGCTGGGAGTGGCCGCAGCGGACTGGGCCAGCTCGGCGAGGGCGAGTTCGTCGCTCACTTCTCGCATGAGCTCGGACATCCGTACGTCCAGCGCGTCGCAGATCGCGGCGAGCAGCTCGGAGGAAGCCTCCTTCTGCCCCCGCTCCACCTCGGAGAGATAGCCGAGCGAAACTCGGGCGGACGAGGAGACTTCGCGCAGAGTACGGCCCTGGCGCTGGCGCTGCCGACGCAGCACGTCACCCAGCAGGCGACGGAGCAGAATCATCGGTGGCTCCCTCCTCGGACCGCGTAGCCGCATCCTTCACGCCCCACCGTACCGCCTTGCGCCGCGGCCGTGCGGGGAGCGATGTCGTGTTCACTAAGGGCTGCAAACATCAAAACCCCCCGTTCTGTTCCGTATCCTGTGCCCGCTCATTCCCAGTGTGTTCGCTCGCAAGCTCCTTCAGGAGCAGGGCGAGTACGCTCCGTACACTCTCCATACGAATTTCCTCGCGGCCGCCGTTCAACCGCAGGGCCTCTACTTTTCCGCCACCGGCAGAACCGGGACCGGGTCCGAGAGGTCCGTCCACGGCCACGAAGACCGTCCCCACGGGCTGACCGTCCTGTGTCTCGGGCCCCGCGACGCCGGTCGTCGCGATGCCCCAGTCGGCTCCCAGTGCCTTCCGTACGCCGGCTGCCATCTGGGCCACCACCTGCGGATTCACCGCTCCGTGCTGGGCCAGCAGAGTGGCGTCGACCCCGAACAGTTCATGCTTGAGCCCGGTGGCGTAGGCGGTCACCGACCCCCTGAAGGCCTTGGAGGCACCAGGGGTGGCTGTGATTTCCGCCGCAACCAATCCGCCCGTGAGCGACTCGGCGACAGCGAGCGTCTCACCCCTCACTGTGAGTAGTCGCACCACGTCGGTGGCCGGGGAACTCACGCTTCCGTCTCCTCCAACGCCGCCTTGCGCTCGGCGATTCCCTGCCTGCGCAGCACAATGGCTTGTCTCACATAGTCGAGCCCGGTCACCACGGTCAGGACGACCGCCGCGGCCATCACCCACCACCGCAGGGTGGCCAGCCACCCCGTCAGCGCCAGGATGTACATCCCGACGGCCACGCCCTGGGTGAGCGTCTTGAGCTTGCCGCCCCGGCTCGCCGGGATCACGCCGTACCGGATGACGATGAAACGCAGCAGCGTGATCCCGAGTTCCCGGCCGAGGATGACGCCCGTCACCCACCACGGCAGATCGCCCAGCGCCGACAGACAGACCAGCGCGGCCCCCATGATCGCCTTGTCGGCGATGGGGTCGGCGATCTTCCCGAAGTCGGTGACGAGGTTGTACGCCCGCGCCAGATGACCGTCGAACAGGTCGGTGATCATGGCGACGGCGAAGGCCGCCCAGGCGAACGAGCGCCACGCCGGGTCGTAGCCGCCGTCGGCCAGCATCAGCGCGACGAACGCGGGCACGAGGACCAGCCGGAGCATGGTCAGGAGGTTGGCGATGTTCCAGACGCTGGCCTGGTTGACGGCCGCGGCCGCGATCTTCCCGCCGCGCGCGGGCTTGGCACCGTCCGGCCCGTCGGATTCGGTGCCGGCAGCCTTCGAGGCAGCGACCTTCGCGCCGCCCGCCTTCGCACCGCCGGCCTTGGACGAACCCACCGCGCCGGCCTTGCCCGCCGCACCCGCCGGGGAGGAGCCACCCGCGGCGGACGCCGGAACTCCGGTCATCTGCCCGCCTCCTCACTACACGCGAGCGTGCCCTGCAGCGGCTCGGCCACCAGGTCGACACCTTCCGTGCCGACCACCTTCGCCTCGACCATACGACCGATGCTCAGCCCCGCGCCGCTCGTGAGCAGCACCTGGCCGTCCGTCTCGGGCGCCTGGTGGGCGCCACGGCCGTACGCGCCCTCCGCCGCGTCCTCGGCGTCCACCCCCTCGACGAGCACGTGCACGGTCTCCCCGAGGCGCTCCTCGGCCCGCTGCGAGACCAGTTCCTCGGCCAGCCGGGAGACACGTGCCAGCCGCTCGGCGACGACGTCCTCGTCGAGCTTGTCGTCGTACGTCGCGGCCTCGGTGCCCTCCTCGTCGGAGTAGCCGAAGACGCCGATGGCGTCGAGCCGCGCGTTGTTCAGGAACCGCTCCAGCTCGGCCAGGTCGGCCTCGGTCTCCCCGGGGAAGCCCACGATGAAGTTGGAGCGCACGCCCGCCTGGGGGGCCTTGCCGCGGATGGTGTCGAGCAGCTCCAGGAAGCGGTCGGTGTCACCGAAGCGACGCATCGCGCGCAGCACGTCGGGAGCGGAGTGCTGGAAGGACAGGTCGAAGTACGGGGCGACCTTCGGGGTCGAGGTCAGGACGTCGATCAGCCCGGGCCGCATCTCGGCCGGCTGGAGGTAGCTGACGCGGACGCGCTCGATGCCGTCGACCTCGGCCAGCTCCGGCAGAAGGGACTCCAGCAGCCGGATGTCGCCCAGGTCCTTGCCGTACGACGTGTTGTTCTCGGAGACCAGCATGATCTCCTTGACGCCCTGCTCGGCGAGCCACCGCGTCTCGTTCAGGACGTCCGAAGGCCGACGCGAGATGAAGGAGCCGCGGAAGGACGGGATGGCGCAGAAGGTGCAGCGCCGGTCGCAGCCGGAGGCGAGCTTCACCGAGGCGACCGGGGCGCCGCCGAGGCGGCGGCGCAGGGGTGAACGCGGGCCGGAGGCCGGAGCGACCCCCTCCGGAAGGTCGGCGGGGCCGTGCCCGGGGAGCGCGACGGCCACCGCGGACTCCTGCCGCTCGGCCGGGCTGATCGGCAGCAGCTTGCGCCGATCGCGCGGGGTGTGCGAGGCGTGGACACCGCCGGACAGGATGGTCTGCAGGCGGTCCGAGATGTCCGCGTAGTCGTCGAAGCCGAGCACGCCGTCGGCCTCGGGGAGGGCCTCGGCGAGGTCCTTGCCGTACCGCTCGGCCATGCAGCCCACCGCCACGACGGCCTGGGTTCTTCCATGCCCCTTGAGGTCGTTGGCCTCCAGGAGGGCGTCGACGGAGTCCTTCTTGGCGGCGTCGACGAAGCCACAGGTGTTGACCACGGCGACATCCGCGTCCGCGGCGTCCTCCACGAGATCCCAGCCGTCCGCCTCCAAACGGCCTGCGAGCTCCTCCGAGTCCACCTCGTTACGGGCGCAGCCAAGAGTGACGAGTGCGACGGTACGGCGTTCAGGCATGGGCTCAAGACTACTTTGTCTCACTGACAGCCCATGTCGACGGGGCCAGGGCCTCCCCGGTCGGCCATGCCGCACTGCCGTCCGTTGCCGACGCCGCGCGTGGGCCCGCCGCGGCAGCGGCTGATCGACACCGCTCTCGCCGTTGGAGCCACACGCCCCGGACCCCGCTCAGCCCCGTTTCGCGGCGAAGCGGCCCGCAGCCGGCCCGATACGCCGGACGGGGCCTGCCGATCTTGGCAGACCCCGTCCCGAGCTCATCCCTTCAGCCGGTCCTATCCGGCCTGCGGGTCGCCCTTCGTGTACGTGAGGCGCTCCACGGCGCCCGGCTGCCAGTCGTCCTCGATCTTCTTGCCGTTGACGTAGAGGTCGATCGCGCCCGCGTCACCGAGGACGAGGTTGATCTTCTCGCTGTCCTGGAACGTCTTCGAGTCACCCTGCTTCAGCAGGTCGTCGAAGAGGAGCCGGCCGTTGTGGTCCTTGACACCGACCCAGCTCCTTCCGTCGACGGCGCTGACCTTGACGGTCACCTTGTCCTGGGGGACGGCGGCGATGGCGCTGTCCGACGGTTCCGGCTTGGGGTCCTTGGGCTTGTCGGTCTTCGGCGTGGGCGTGGTCTTGTCCGCCGTCGATGTCGAGCCGCCCTCGGCCACCGACGACTTGCCGCCCTCACCATCGCCCTTGAACGCGGTGAACCCGACGAATCCGACCACCGCGACGATCGCGGCGACCATGGCCGCGGTCCAGTTCGGCCCGCGCCGCTCGGGACGGATGCGTTCCGCCTCGAACAGCGGGGCAGCAGGCGTCGGCGCCGGTCGTCCGCCGTGCGAGTCGTCGTACTGGGCGAGAAGCGGGGCCGGATCGAGGTGGACGGCCTTGGCCAGGGTCCGGATGTGGCCTCGGGCGTAGACGTCGCCCCCACAGGGAGCGAAGTTGTCCGCCTCGATGGCGTGCACGATGGCGATGCGGACCCGGGTGGCGCTGCTGACGTCGTCGACGGTCAGACCGGCATCGATACGAGCCTGCCGCAGGGCACGGCCGATCGAGGGACGGGCTTCGTCGGACACGTCTTCGAACGGACGCTCGTCTTCAGGGGAGTTGCCGATGGACACGGGGGCGCCTTTCGAGCGTTTAAGCCACCTGTGCTGGAGGTTCAGTCTAGGGGGGGTACGAAAGGGTGGGGCAACCGGGCGGTGGGACTTTATACGCCATCAGAATGGCCGGACACGCTGATGGTGGGGTACGAGGTTGTCGCCTCGCTCAACTTGACGTACGTCGACGGGAAACGGTTGCTCAATGATCCCTTACGGGTGAGTCACGATCGGACATCGACCCATCACCCACCCGTCCGCAAGGCGATCATCATGTCCCGTTTCCGCCCCGGACTCCCCTTAAGCCTCCCCGCGGATCACGGCCAGCACTCCGTCCAGCTCGTCAGGTTTCACAAGAACGTCACGAGCCTTGGAGCCCTCGCTGGGCCCGACGATGCCCCGCGACTCCATGAGGTCCATCAGCCGCCCGGCCTTGGCGAACCCGACGCGCAGCTTGCGCTGCAGCATGGACGTCGACCCGAACTGCGTGGAGACCACCAGCTCGGCCGCCTGGCAGAGCAGGTCGAGGTCGTCGCCGATCTCCTCGTCGATCTCCTTCTTCTGCTTGGTGCCCACGGTGACGTCGTCCCGGAAGACGGGCGCCATCTGGTCCTTGCAGTGCTGGACGACCGCCGCGACCTCCTCCTCGGTCACGAACGCGCCCTGCATACGCCTCGGCTTGTTCGCGCCCATCGGCAGGAACAGCCCGTCGCCCTTGCCGATCAGCTTCTCGGCGCCGGGCTGGTCGAGGATGACGCGCGAGTCCGCGAGCGACGAGGTGGCGAAGGCGAGCCGTGAGGGGACGTTCGCCTTGATGAGACCGGTGACGACGTCGACCGACGGCCGCTGGGTGGCGAGCACCAGGTGGATGCCGGCCGCGCGCGCGAGCTGCGTGATGCGCACGATCGAGTCCTCGACGTCGCGCGGCGCGACCATCATCAGATCGGCGAGCTCGTCGACGATCACCAGCAGATACGGGTACGCCTGCAGCACCCGCTCACTGCCCTCGGGCGCCTTCACTTTGCCGTTGCGCACGGCTTCGTTGAAGTCGTCGATGTGCCGGTAGCCGTACGCCGCCAGGTCGTCGTACCGAAGATCCATCTCCCGTACGACCCACTGGAGCGCCTCGGCGGCCCGCTTCGGGTTGGTGATGATCGGCGTGATCAGGTGCGGAATGCCCTCGTAGGCGGTCAGCTCGACGCGCTTGGGGTCGACCAGCACCATCCGGACGTCCTCCGGGGTCGCCCGCATCATGACCGAAGTGATCAAGCAGTTGATGCACGACGACTTACCGGAACCGGTCGCACCGGCAACCAGCACATGCGGCATCTTCGCGATGTTGGCCATCACATAGCCGCCCTCGACGTCCTTGCCGAGCGCCACCAGCATCGGGTGGTCGTCCTCGGCGGCGGCCGCGAGACGCAGCACGTCACCGACGTTGACCATCTCGCGGTCGGTGTTCGGGATCTCGATGCCGACCGCCGACTTACCGGGGATCGGGCTGATGATCCGCACGTCCGGGCTGGCGACGGCGTACGCGATGTTCTTCGTCAGCGCGGTGATCCGCTCGACCTTCACGGCGGGGCCGAGCTCGACCTCGTAGCGCGTGACCGTCGGCCCGCGCGTGAAGCCGGTGACGCGGGCGTCGACCTTGAACTCGGAGAAGACGGTGGTCAGCGACTCGACGACGGCGTCGTTGGCGGCGCTGCGCGACTTGCCGGGGCCGCCGCGCTCCAGAAGGTCGAGCGACGGCAGCGAGTAGGTGATGTCGCCGGACAGCTGGAGCTGTTCGGCGCGCGGCGGCAGGTCGCGCATCTCGTCGGGCGCGGCCTTGGTGAGGTCCGGCACCCCGGCCTTGGTCAGGTCCGGGACGTCGGTCTTCGGGAGCTTCTCCTGCTTGGGGCGCGCGGCCGGGACGGGCGTCGGCACGGGGGTGGTCTCCGCGCGGTCGCCGACGGTGACGCCCTGGGTGAGGTCGGCGACGATGGGCGACGGCGGCATCCCGTGCAGGACGGCGCCGTCGAGCGCGGCAGCGGCGGCCGCCGCGACGTCCACAGCGTCCATGGGACGGTCCATCTCGGGCTGCGGCACTGCGGAGCGCCTCGGACGGCCGCGACGCCGCGAGAGGGCCTCCTGCTCGGCGCTGTCGGGGTCGTACGCCTCGGGGGCCGCAGTGCGCTTGCGGCCGCGCGACGCGGGCAGCGTCCCGCGCCACTGGTCGTCGTAGCGCTGGTCGTCCTCGGTGTACTCGTCGTCGTCCTCGGGGTCGGGCAGGATGCCGAGCCTCACGCCCAACTGCCGCAGCCGCTGCGGGATGGCGTTGACCGGGGTGGCCGTGACGACCAGCAGGCCGAAGATCGTGAGCAGCACGAGCAGCGGTACGGCGAGGACCTCGCCCATGGTGTACGTCAGCGGAGTCGCCGCGCCCCAGCCGATCAGCCCGCCGGCGTCCCTTATGGCCTGCATGCCGTCGCTGCGGGCGGGCGAGCCGACGGCGAGGTGGACCTGGCCGAGTACGCCGATGACGAGCGCGGAGAGGCCGATGACGATCCGGCCGTTGGCCTCGGGCTTCTCGGGGTGCCGGATGAACCGTACGGCGATGACCGCGAGCAGGATCGGCACGAGCAGGTCGAGCCGGCCGAAGGCGCCGGTCACGATGATCTCGACGAGGTCGCCGACGGGGCCGCGCAGGTTGGACCAGGTGCCGGCGGCGACGATCAGCGCGAGGCCGAGCAGCAACAGCGCGATGCCGTCCTTGCGGTGGGCGGGGTCGAGGTTCTTCGCGCCCTGCCCTATGCCGCGGAACACGGCGCCGACGGCATGTGCGAGCCCGAGCCAGACGGCGCGCACGAGCCGGTAGATGCCCCCGGTGGGGTTCGGCGCGGGCTTGGGTGGGGGCGCGGCTTTCTTCGCCGCGGCCTTCTTGGCCGGCGCCTTCTTGGCGGGGGCTTTCTTGGCGGCGGCCTTCTTCGCCGGAGCCTTCGCGGAAGCGGCCGCCTTCTTCGCGGGCGGCTTCTTGGCTGCGGAGGAACGTGAGGCCATGGATGTGAGGTTACCGGTGGAGAAGACAGTGGACACGTGTGCCCACTGCTTCACCCGTTCGTGTCGCCCTTGCGGAGGCGGCGAACTGACGCCCGTTCACGGACCCGTCACACACCGGACGATCCGGCGCCGTCAGCCCGCCAACCGGCGCCCTCACGACGTCAGTTCTGCGAGGGCACCGAGGACGTGCTCCCGGTGCCCGGCTCCAGCGCGTCGAGCGCCCGCCGCAATCCGGTGAGTTTGCGTTCGAGATGGGCCGCGGTGGCCACCGCGGCCGCGTCCGCCGAGTCGTCGTCCAGCTGCTTGGACAGCGCCTCGGCCTGCTCCTCGACCGCGGCGAGCCGCGCCGACAGCTCGGCGAGCAGACCCGCCGGCTCCTTCGACTCGGCGCCCGCGGTCTTGCCGCCGCCCTCCAACTGGAGCCGCAGCAGCGCCGCCTGCTCACGCAGCTGGCAGTTCTTCATGTACAGCTCGACGAACACGGAGACCTTCGCCCGCAACACCCACGGGTCGAACGGCTTCGAGATGTAGTCCACCGCGCCCGCCGCGTAGCCGCGGAAGGTGTGGTGCGGGCCGTGGTTGATCGCGGTGAGGAAGATGATCGGGATGTCCCGGGTCCGTTCCCGCCGCTTGATGTGCGCGGCGGTTTCGAAACCGTCCATTCCCGGCATCTGGACGTCCAGCAGAATGACCGCGAAGTCGTCCGTCAGCAGTGCTTTGAGCGCTTCCTCCCCGGACGATGCCCGCACCAGGGTCTGATCGAGCGCAGAGAGGATCGCCTCCAGCGCCAGCAGATTCTCCGGCCGGTCATCGACCAGGAGGATCTTGGCCTTCTGCACCATGGCCCGCCCTCCTCGCCCCGGCAGTGCACCGGGCTCCGCCCCAGGGGACGACTCCCTTACGCCGCCCGCCCTCGTGCCGGTCATGGTAGCCGCACCCTGCCTGTCGCCACACCCTGTCACCGCGATGTCACTGTGCACGTAGCAGAAACGCAGCAGGAGACCAGAAGGTTCCCCGAATACCGCGCTTCTACACAGCTTCGAGCACACTGAGTCAGCAACTCCGTGTGAACACTGTCGGTTCCTGTCACTGCTCCCTCATCCACTGATTCATCACCGTCAGCAGATGATCGGGATCGACCGGCTTCGTCACGTAATCGGAAGCGCCCGACTCGATCGCCTTCTCCCGGTCACCCTTCATCGCCTTGGCGGTCAGCGCGATGATCGGGAGCCCGGCGAACTGCGGCATCCTGCGGATCGCCGTGGTCGTCGCGTACCCGTCCATCTCGGGCATCATGATGTCCATCAGGACGACCGCCACGTCGTCGTGCTGCTCCAGGACCTCGATACCCTCACGGCCGTTCTCGGCGTACAGCACGGACAGGCCGTGCTGCTCCAGGACGCTGGTGAGCGCGAAGACGTTACGGATGTCGTCGTCGACGATGAGCACCTTCTCGCCGCCGAACCGGATGCCCCGCATCGACTGCGGCGCCGCGTTCTGCTCCGCCGCCGACCACTGCTCCTGCTGCGCGGGCCGGGCCTCCAGCTCGTTCGCCATCCTGCGGCGGCGCCTGAAGAGCGCGGCGGCGCCGTTCTGCGTCTCCCGGTACGACCGCACCTCGGCCGGCGTCTCGATCTCCACGTCGGACAGCTCCGCCAGGTCGGCCGCGGAGGCCACCAGGGCGCCTGCGTCGAGGGGCGGCAACTGCTGCTGGTATCCGTGCGGAGGCAGTTCGCTGGGGTGCAGCGGCAAATACAGCGTGAACGTCGAGCCGCGCCCCGGCTCGCTCTGCGCATGGATCTCCCCGCCGAGCAGCTGCGCGATCTCCCGCGAGATGGACAGCCCCAGCCCCGTACCGCCGTACTTGCGGCTGGTCGTGCCGTCCGCCTGCTTGAACGCCTCGAAGATCACCCGCATCTTGCTGGCCGCGATCCCGATCCCGGTGTCGGTCACGGAGAACGCGATCAGCGGCGCGTCCGCCTCGGTCAGCGAACCGGCCTCCAGCAGCTGCTCCCGGATCTTCATCGGGACATCCATCCCGGCGGGCCGGATGACCAGCTCGACCGATCCGGAGTCGGTGAACTTCACCGCGTTGGACAGCAGGTTGCGCAGCACCTGCAGCAGCCGCTGTTCGTCGGTGTGCAGCGTGGCGGGCAGCTCCGGCGAGACCCGGACGGACAGGTCCAGGCCCTTCTCCGCGGTCAGCGGCCGGAAGGTGGCCTCCACGTAGTCGACGAGCTGGACGAGCGCGATACGCGTCGGCGAGACGTCCATCTTGCCCGCCTCGACCTTCGACAGGTCCAGGATGTCGTTGATCAGCTGGAGCAGGTCGGAGCCGGCGCCGTGAATGGTCTCGGCGAACTCGACCTGCTTCGGCGAGAGGTTGCCCTCGGCGTTGTCGGCGAGCAGCTTGGCCAGGATCAGCAGCGAGTTGAGCGGCGTACGCAGCTCGTGCGACATGTTGGCGAGGAACTCGCTCTTGTAGCGCATGGAGACCGCGAGCTGCTCGGCGCGCTCCTCCAGGACCTGCCGCGCCTCCTCGATCTCGGTGTTCTTCACCTCGATGTCGCGGTTCTGCTGGGCCAGCAGCTCGGCCTTCTCCTCCAGTTCGGCGTTGGACGCCTGGAGGGCCTTCTGCCGGTTCTCCAACTCTTCCGACCGCTCACGCAGTTGCTCGGTCAGCTCCTGCGACTGCTTCAGCAGCACCTCGGTCTTGGTGTTGACGGAGATGGTGTTGACGCTGGTCGCGATCATCTCGGCGATCTGGTTGAGGAAGTCCTTCTGGATCTGCGTGAAGGGGGTGAAGGAGGCCAGCTCGATGACGCCGAGCACCTGGCCCTCGAACAGCACCGGAAGGACGATCACCTGCGCCGGCGGAGCCTCGCCGAGCCCGGAGGAGATCTTGAGATAGCCGCTGGGCGCGTTCTCCACCAGGATGGTGCGCTTCTCCATGGCGGCCGTCCCGATCAGTCCTTCCCCGGGCCGGAACGACGTCGGCATGGAACCCATCGAATAGGCGTACGACCCCAGCATGCGCAGCTCGTACCGGTCCTCGCCCTCGGCGCTCATGTCCTTGCCGTCGACCAGCGGCATCGTCAGGAAGAACGCGCCGTGCTGCGCGGACACCACAGGCGTCAGCTCGCTCATGATCAGCGAGGCAACGTCCTCCAGGTCGCGGCGGCCCTGCATCAGGGCCGAGATCCGGGCGAGGTTGCCCTTGAGCCAGTCCTGCTCCTTGTTGGCGATCGTGGTGTCGCGCAGGTTGGCGATCATCTTGTTGATGTAGTCCTGGAGCTCCTGGATCTCGCCGGACGCGTCGACGTCGATCTTCAGGTTCAGGTCGCCGCGGGTCACCGCGGTCGCCACGCGCGCGATGGCACGCACCTGCCGGGTGAGGTTCCCGGCCATCTCGTTCACGGACTCGGTGAGGTCGCGCCAGGTTCCGTCGACGTCACGCACGCGTGCCTGACCGCCGAGCTGCCCCTCGGTGCCCACCTCGCGGGCGACTCGGGTGACCTCCTCGGCGAAGGACGACAGCTGGTCGACCATCGTGTTGATCGTCGTCTTCAGCTCGAGGATCTCGCCTCGAGCGTCGATGTCGATCTTCTTCGTCAGGTCACCCTTGGCGATGGCCGTGGTGACCATGGCGATGTTCCGCACCTGACCGGTCAGGTTGGACGCCATCTGGTTCACGGACTCGGTGAGGTCCTTCCACGTACCGGCCACACCCGGCACATGCGCCTGACCACCGAGGATGCCGTCCGTGCCCACCTCACGGGCCACCTTGGTGACCTGGTCGGCGAACGAACTCAGCGTCTTCACCATGGTGTTGAACGTGTCGGCGAGCTGCGCGACCTCACCGCGTGCCTCGATCGTCACCGTCCGCGTGAGGTCGCCGTTGGCGACCGCGTTCGCGACCTGGGAGATGTTCCGCACCTGCATGGTGAGGTTCTTGGCCATCAGGTTGACGTTGTCGCTGAGGTCCTTCCAGATGCCGACGACGCCCGGGACGTTCGCCTGGCCACCCAGAATGCCCTCGGTGCCCACCTCACGGGCCACCCGGGTCACCTGCTCGGCGAAGCTGGACAGCTGGTCCACCATCGTGTTGACCGTTGTGACGAGCTCGAGGATCTCGCCCTTGGCGTCGACGGTGATCTTCTTGGACAGATCGCCCTTGGCGACCGCGGTCGTCACCTCGGCGATGTTGCGCACCTGAATGGTCAGGTTGTTCGCCATGAAGTTCACGGACTGGGTGAGGTCCTTCCAGGTGCCGGAGACGCCCTGCACCTCGGCCTGACCGCCGAGCTGGCCCTCCGTACCCACCTCACGGGCGACCCTGGTGACCTCCTCCGCGAACGACGACAGCTGGTCGACCATCGTGTTCAGCGTGTTCTTGAGCTCCAGGATCTCGCCCCGCGCGTCCACGGTGATCTTCTGCGAGAGGTCACCGCGGGCCACCGCGGTGGCGACCTGCGCGATGTTGCGCACCTGGGCGGTGAGGTTTCCTGCCATTCCGTTCACGGAGTCGGTCAGGTCCCGCCACACACCGGCGACGCCGGGCACCTGCGCCTGTCCGCCGAGGCGGCCCTCGGTGCCCACCTCGCGGGCGACCCGGGTCACCTGATCGGCGAAGCCGGAGAGCTGGTCGACCATCGTGTTGATGGTGTTCTTCAGCTCCAGGATCTCGCCGCGCGCGTCGACGTCGATCTTCTGGGACAGGTCACCGCGGGCCACCGCAGTGGTGACCTGCGCGATGTTGCGCACCTGGGCGGTGAGGTTTCCTGCCATTCCGTTGACGGAATCGGTGAGTTCCTTCCAGGTACCGGCCACACCCGGTACGACCGCCTGGCCGCCCAGCCGGCCCTCCGTACCCACGTCCCGGGCCATCCGCGTGACCTGGTCGGCGAAGGACGACAGCTGGTCCACCATCGTGTTCACGGTGTTCTTCAGCTGGAGCATCTCGCCGGAGACGTCCACGGTGACCTTCTGCGACAGGTCACCGTTGGCCACCGCCGTGGTCACCTGGGCGATGTTCCTCACCTGCCCGGTGAGGTTCCGGAACGCCGTGTTGACGGAGTCCGTCAGGTCCTTCCACGTGCCCGCCGCCCCCGGCACCTGCGCCTGCCCGCCGAGCTCACCCTCGACACCGACCTCCCGCGCGACACGCGTGACCTCGGCACCGAACGACGACAGCTGGTCGACCATGCCGTTGACGGTGTTCTTCAGCTCCAGCATCTCGCCGGCCACGTCGACCGTGACCTTCTGCGACAGGTCACCGTTGGCCACCGCCGTCGTCACCGCCGCGATGTCCCGCACCTGAATGGTCAGATTCCGGAACACGGTGTTGACGGAGTCCGTCAGGTCCTTCCACGTACCCGCCGCACCCGGCACATTCGCCTGACCGCCCAGACGCCCCTCGGCGCCGACCTCGTTGGCCACACGCGTGACCTCGTCCGCGAAGATCCGCAGCGTCTCGGTCATCTGGTTGATCGTGTCCGCGAGCTGAGCGACCTCACCGCGTGCCGACACGGTCACCTTCTGCGACAGGTCACCGTTGGCGACCGCGGTCGTCACCTGGGCGATTCCGCGCACCTGGGCGGTCAGGTTGCCGGCCATGAGGTTCACCGAATCGGTGAGGTCCTTCCACACACCGGCCACACCCGGCACCTGCGCCTGCCCGCCGAGCTCGCCCTCCGTGCCCACCTCACGGGCGACACGCGTCACCTCGGAGGAGAAGGAAGACAGCTGGTCCACCATCGTGTTGACGGTGTTCTTGAGCTCCAGCATCTCGCCGGCCACGTGAACCGTGACCTTCCGGGACAAGTCACCCTTGGCGACCGCCGTGGTCACCAGCGCGATGTCCCGCACCTGGGCCGTCAGCCGGTACGCCATCGTGTTGACGGAGTCCGTGAGGTCCTTCCACGAACCCGACATGCCACGCACGCGTGCCTGTCCGCCGAGCTTGCCCTCGGTGCCCACCTCGCTGGCCACACGCGTGACCTCGTCGGTGAACGTCGACAGCTGATCGACAAGGTTGTTGACAGTCCGCCCGACCTTGAGGAACTCACCCCGCAGCGGATGCCCGGTCCCGTCCGGCGCCTGCGTCCGCAGCTCCATGCGCGGCGACAGATCACCCTCAGCCACCGCGGACAGCACCCGGCCGACCTCGGAGACGGGCCGTACGAGGTCGTCGACCAGGGCGTTGGAGTTGTCGATGGCGGACGCCCAGGAGCCCTCACAGGCTCCCGTCTCCAGCCGTTCCGTGAGCTTGCCCTCCCGCCCGACCATGCGCCGGACCCGCGCCAGCTCACCCGTCAGGTGGAGATTCCGGTCCGCGACCTCGTTGAAGACGGCGGCGATCTCCGACATCACGCCGTCCCCGGACACCGTGAGCCGCTTCCGGAAGTTCCCGTCGCGCATCGACACCAGTGCCGCCAGCAGCCGGTTCAGGGCGGCCGTGTCCACGGCAGTGGTCCCGCCACGCGATTTGCGCTCGTTCTTCAGGGACTGTCCGCCTTTCGCGCGCGTTTTAGTGCCCCGCGTCGCTGCGCCAGACTCCACTGTGTCCCTCCCGCAGGGGTCGACCGTTACTGCTGTGCTCGGCTTCTACTGCTGCGCGTACCCGTTACTGCTGGGTATTCCTGCCGGATATACCAGGCCACACCACGTGCTGCTGCCCGCGATACGCGAATGACACTCAGCCTGCCCGGACCTTCACAAGAAGCTTGCCCAGTGTTTCACCCTGGCTGAACCCGGCCATAACAGTTCGGCAGCTTCGCACATCGTCCGCACACCCTCCGGACGGAAACACTGCAGACCGGCATCCGCATGGACGGCGAAGGTAAGTAACCTTGCATGCGGCTGTCCAGCCGCGCCGGTCCCGTCCGGCCTGGGCGGTGGCAGGAGGAGCACGAGCGGGTATCGGAGGGGCAGCCGGACATGACCACCGGACTGATCCCGGGGGGACCATCCCCGGACCGGCCGACGGGCGCGCAGATGCCGCACCAGCGGCGCGACCCGGTCGGCCACGGGGTCCTGCACGTCGACAACCGGACGAGGAGTTCTGTGATCACCGCGCGCGCGGCAGCCAGCTTCGATCCCGTCGGGCGATCGGTCGCGAGCGCCCGCTCCTTCGTCCGCGACACACTCCAGGGGTGGGGCTTCGCCGACATCGTCGACGACGCCGTAGTCCTCACCAGTGAACTGGTGACCAACGCCGTCGTGCACGCGGGCACGTCCGCGGACGTCCTGTGTCTACGCAGTGACGACGGTGTACGGATCGAGGTGGCCGACCGGTATCCGGAACGCGAGATCCCCCTCCAGGGCTCGCCCGTCAACATGGGCAGCCCCGACCGCGAGGGCGGCCGCGGCCTCCAGCTCTGCGCGGCTCTGGCCGGCCGCTGGGGTGTCGAGTACACGCCGACCCACAAGCAGGTCTGGTTCCAACTCGACCTCCCCGAGCGCCCGGTGGGCACCCGCGCCGCAGGCCCGTCCCTGCCCTCCGACCTCCTCCCGCTCGCGGACGGCCGCGTCCGCGTCGCCGTGGTCCAGATCGACCGTACGGGCGCCATCGCGTCCTGGAACGAGGACGCGGAGGATCTCTTCGGCTATGCGGCCGAGCAGGTCACCGGTAAGCCCCTCACCGACCTCGCGGCCTGGCCGCACACACCGGGCACCAGCACCGGCATCGCGGAGGCGCTCCAGCTCTCCCGCTGGGAGGGCAGCTACGGCATAAGGGGCGCCAACGGCCGCGTCACACCGGTGTACGCCTCCCACCTCCGCGTCCGCGACACCGGCGGCGAACCGTCCACGGTCTGCCTCCTGGTCCGCGACCACGAACGCGCCGTCCTGCAGACCCCGTTGCGCGTCCCGTCCGACGCCACCGCGACCGGCGAGGCCCAGAGCACCGACCCCTTCGAAGTGTTCATCGGCTCCCCCGCCCCGGACGACCTCGACGGCCTCCTCCAGCGCACGGTGGAGCGCGCCCGCGACATGCTCGACGGCGACTCCGCCTTCCTGCTGCTGGCGACCGACGACGAAACGGAGTTGGAGGTCCGCGCCTCGACCGGCCTGCCCTCCGCTCGCCAGCGCTTCGCGCGCGTGCCCGTCGAAGCGGGACCCGGCCGCTACGGCTCGGCCCGCATGCCGTCGGTCCACGAGGACCTCACGATGGTCCCCGGCGCCGTACCCCTGCTGAGCGGCACCGGCATGCGCTCGGTCGTCACGGTCCCGCTGAAGGTCGAGGGCCGCCTCACCGGCTCCCTCGGCGTCGCCGCCGAAGCGCCCAACAGATACTCCAACGAGGAGGCCCTCCGCCTCCAGTTCGCCGCCGACCGCATCGCGCTGGCGGTGGAGTCGGCCCGCCTCGGCGAACTCGAACGCCTGCGCCGAGGCTCCCTCAGCTTCCTCGTCGAGGCCTCCGACTTGCTCGCCGGCACCCTGGACCGCGACCAGACCCTGGCCCTGATGGCCCAGATGACGGTCCCGACGCTGGCCACCTGGTGCGCGGTCTACACGATCGCCGACCAGGCCTCGGAGCCGTATCTGTCGTACGTCCTGCACGAGGACGAGGAACTCATCGACGGCATCAAGTCGTTGCTCTCGAAGATCTCCCCGCCGGACCCGGTCCCCACCCCCGGCGCCCGCGTCTGGTCGGCTCCCGCCCAGTCGGCCCACCAGGCGGCCCTGCGCACCTCCATGCGAAGCCTGGGCCTCGGCCAGCCCATCGGCCGCATCAGCGCAGGCATCGGCCCCACCCTCGCCACAGCCGCCGCGGTGGGCGGAGAGACGGTCGTACTGCCGCTCGTGGCCCGCAACCGCGTCATCGGCATGTTGACGCTGGGCAAGCCGACGGACGAACACTTCCGCCAGGAAATCCTGGAACTGGCCGAGGACTTGAGCCGCCGAGCCGCCCTGGCCCTGGACAACGCCCGCCTCTACTCCGAGCGCACGGCCATCAGCCAGTCCCTCCAGCGCAGCCTCCTGCCGCCCGAGCTCCCCGAGATCGACGGCGTCGAGGTCGAGGTCATCTACCGCGCGGCCGGCGAGGGCAACGAGGTCGGCGGCGACTTCTACGACCTCTTCCCGATCAGCGACGGCGCCTACGGCTTCGCCATCGGCGACGTCTGCGGTACGGGCCCGAACGCGGCGGCGGTGACGGGCCTGGCCCGGCACGCACTCCGGCTCCTGGCCCGCGAGGGCCTGAGCGGCCCGGCGGTGCTGGAGCGCCTGAACTCCGCGATCCTCGACGAGGGCGCCCGCAGCCGCTTCCTGACGCTCCTCTACGGCGAGTTGCGGCCGCAGGAGGACGGCAGCGCCGAACTGAAGGTGGTCTGCGCCGGCCACCCCCTCCCCCTCCGCCTGCGCCAGGACGGCACGGTCGAACCGGCCGCCGAACCCCAGCCGCTCCTCGGCGTCATGGACGACCTCGAACTGTACGAGCAGACGGTCACCCTCGACCCGGGCGACGTCCTCCTGTGCGTCACGGACGGCGTCACCGAACGCCGCGAAGGCACCCGCATGCTCGGCGACGACGGCCTCACCGACGTCCTCACCACCTGCACGGGCCTGACGGCCGGCGCAGTGGCGGCCCGCATCATGCGCGCGGTCGAACGCTTCGCCTCGGACGCCCCGTCCGACGACATGGCCATCCTGGCGATGCGTGTGCCAGGCATCCACAAGGACTGAGGAAGGAACTGGCAGAAGGGCATGAAAAAAGGCCCCGCCCGAATGGGCGGGGCCTTTCTGTCTGGAGCCCCCAAACGGAATCGAACCGTTGACCTTCTCCTTACCATGGAGACGCTCTGCCGACTGAGCTATAGGGGCTTGCTACCTTTTGCGAAGTTTCCCTCGCGGCAACGGAATAGATCATACCCCGAACACACCCGTGCTCCAAAACCCGCTCAGAAGGCAGGCTGAAGCAGTCCTCCGAGCGCGTTGCAGGCAGACACGATCCGGTGCATCTCCCTCTTGGTCAGAGAGGCGTCCACCGGAAGAGCCAACGTTTCATCAGCGGCCCGCTCGGTCTCCGGCAGGGACACACACCGCCGGAATTCGGGCAGCCGATGCACGGGCGTCTTCACCGGCACCCGACATTCAACGCCCCTGGCCCGAACGGCCCGAGCGAAAGCATCGCGATCCGGCCGCCCGTTCCCCGGGACGCGCACGACGTACTGCTGATAGGTGTGCCCGTCACCACCATCGGGCGTGAGCACGCCCTTCAACTTCGCATCCAGATACGACGCCCGCTGCCGGCGCTGGGCAATCTCGTCGTACGGAGCCTCGGACTCGCCCTGCTCCAGCACCAACAGCCCATGCCGCTGCCCGATCTCGTGCAACCGCGCGATGTCGGCCGACCGACCGAAGCGGTGTACGGCGACAACGGCCGCCGTCCGCGGCGTAACAGCCGCCTCGACAGCGCCAGCGTCCACACAGTAGGTCACCCGGTCTATGTCGGCGAACACCGGCAGCGCCCCGGCCAGGACCACGGCCTCGGCGACTTCGACGTTCCCGAAGGCCGGTACGACAACCTCGTCACCGACTCCGACGCCGGCAGCCCTGAGCATTGCAGCAGTACCCATGTGGGGGATGTTGGTTGCGGAACGTGAACTTCAGGTGACGCACAACAAAAAAGGGTTGGACCCGGAACCGAAGTTCCGGGTCCAACCCGATAAAAGGAGTTCGGCGGCGTCCTACTCTCCCACAGGGTCCCCCCTGCAGTACCATCGGCGCTGT
>NZ_BAAAZY010000002.1:0-44809 GCF_039537145.1 Streptomyces shaanxiensis | reverse complement strand
GAAGAACGCGAACGACGTGACGAGGTACAGCGTTCCGATCGTCTTGTGGTCGGTGGTGGTGAGCCACTTGACCACGACGTTGCCGGGTTGCCTGCGCCTGACCGGCAGCTCGTTCTCGTACGAGTCCTCAGCTGCGGCGGCACCCTGGGGTTCGTTGAGGATGCTCACAGGTTGTTCGTCTCCCGGTTCTTCTCGTGGCTCGTCTGCGCGATGCCGGCGGGAACGTAACCGGTCTGCCCCTTCTTGGCGAGGTCCTTGAGGTGCTGCTCGTAGCGCTCAGGGGAGACGACCTTCACGTTGAACAGCATCCGGGAGTGGTCGACGCCGCACAGCTCGGCGCACTTGCCCAGGAAGGTGCCCTCACGGTTGGGGGTCACCTCGAAGGCGTTGGTGTGGCCCGGGATGACGTCCTGCTTCATCAGGAACGGCACCACCCAGAAGGAGTGGATGACGTCACGCGAGGTGAGGACGAAGCGGACCGTCTTGCCCTTGGGCAGCCACAGGGTCGGGCCGGGGTTGCCGGTCTGCGGGTTCCGCGTGCCGGGCGTGCCGACGTCGTAGACACCGCCGGCGTTCGCCGGGAAGTCCTCCTTGAACCGGTCCGGAATGGCGTCCAGGTTCTTGTCGGTCTTCGCGTCGCCGGTGGAACCCTCGACGGGCTCGACGTAGTTGAAGCCCCAGCTCCACTGGTAGCCGACGACGTTGATGGTGACGTCGGGCTTGTCCTTGAGGCTGAGGAGCTTCGACTCGTCGCGGGCCGTGAAGTAGAACAGCACCGAGACGATGATGAGCGGGACCACGGTGTACAGCGCCTCGATGGGCATGTTGTACCGGGTCTGCGGAGGGACCTCGACCTTGGTGCGGCTGCGCCGGTGGAACATGGCGCTCCACAGGATCAGACCCCACACCAGCACGCCGACGGCGAGCGCAGCCGCCCAGGAACCCTGCCACAGGGAGAGGATCCGCGGAGCCTCTTCCGTGGTCGGGGTGGGCATACCAAGGCGGGGGAAGTCTTCCCAGTTGTACGAGCAACCGGTGGCTGTCGCCAGGACCAGGCCCGCGGTCATTGCCTGCAGCAGCTTCCGCCGCATCGGGCGCCGCGGCGAGCGGTCGGAGCCGTTGGGACTCACGTAGCGCCTTCCCGAGAGTCTCGCCCGCGCGGTATGGCTGCGGCCTGGCCTTCTCGCTGGTCGGTCGCCGCCCTGCGACGGGCAGGGGTTTGGATGTTTATGCGGACCAAACCCTAGCCGACGCCCTCCGGGGGTTCGCGGGGAGGGGGGCCTACTGGAGTGGGGGGTTCGCTTGATTGGCGGCTGCGGGCCCGTCGTGGCTTGTCGCGCAGTTCCCCGCGCCCCTTTGGGGCGCCCCAGTGACCGGACGTTTAGCGTTGTTGTGTGGCCTACTTCGATGCTGCTTCCAGTGCTCCTCTTCACCCTGTTGCTCGGCAGGCACTTCTGGCCTCCCTTGATGAGGGGTGGGCCGATCCGGCCCGTCTCTATCGGGAAGGGCGGCGGGCGCGGATGCTGTTGGACGCGGCTCGGGAGGCTTCTGCCGAGGCTGTGGGGTGTCGTGCCGATGAGTTGGTGTTCACCTCGTCCGGCACTCGGGCCGTCCATTCGGGTGTCGCCGGGGTGTTGGCGGCGCGGCGGCGGGTCGGACGCCACCTGATCGTGTCCGCCGTCGAACACTCCTCCGTGCTCCATGCGGCTGACGCGTACGAGGCCGAGGGCGGGACGGTCACTCAGGTGACGGTGGGCCGCTCAGGGGCCGTGAACGTGGCGGCGTACGCGGAGGCCCTGCGGCCGGACACCGCGCTCGCCTGTCTGCAGTCGGCCAACCACGAGGTGGGGACCGAGCAGCCGGTGGCGGAGGTGGCCGGGGTGTGCCGGGAGGCCGGGGTGCCGTTGCTGGTGGACGCGGCGCAGTCGCTCGGGTGGGGGCCCGTCGAGGGTGACTGGTCGGTGTTGACCGGGAGTGCCCATAAGTGGGGCGGGCCGTCGGGGGTCGGTCTGCTCGTCGTGCGCAAGGGTGTGCGGTTCGCCGCGCAAGGGCCCGCGGACGAGCGGGAGTCGGGGCGGGCGGCCGGGTTCGAGAACATCCCGGCGATCGTCGCCGCGGCGGCCTCGCTGCGGGCCGTCCGGGCGGAGGCGGCCCAAGAGGCGGTACGGCTGCGGGAGCTGACGGAGCGGATCCGGGCGCGGGTGCCGCGGGTGGTGCCGGATGTGGAGGTGGTCGGCGATCCGGTGCGACGCCTGCCCGGCATCGTCACCTTCTCATGTCTCTATGTCGACGGAGAGGCCTTGCTGCACGAACTGGACCGCGCCGGCTTCTCGGTCTCCTCCGGTTCGTCCTGCACGAGCAGCACGCTGACACCCAGCCATGTGCTCAAGGCGATGGGGGTGCTGAGCGAGGGGAACGTGCGGGTGTCCCTGCCGTTCGGGACGCCGGCGGAGGATGTCGAGCGGTTCCTGGAGGTGCTGCCGGGGGCGGTGGCCGGGGTGCGGGAGAAGCTGGGGGCGCCGGTCACGGAGACGGTCGTACGGGACGACGTGCTGGTCGTGGACTCCCTCGGCAAGCTGTGCCCGATCCCGGTCATCGAGCTCGCCAAGGTCATCGGCGAGGTGCCGGTGGGCGGCCTGGTCCGGGTCCTCGCCGACGACGAGGCGGCCCGCCTGGACATCCCGGCGTGGTGCGAGATGCGGGGGCAGGAGTACGTGGGCGAGGAACCGGCGGAGCGAGGGACGGCGTACATGGTGCGCCGGGTGACCTGAACGCCCCTTCTTTCAGGGGCGCGGGGCTGTGTCGATATGCGGCTACCGCCGCGGGTGCGCGACCAGCCCCCACGCACCCGCAGCCGACGACGAACCCGCCGAGGCAGACGAGTGGTCGCACCCGGCCTCAGCCGAGGTGGGCCCGTACCTCCTCGCCCGCCTCATGCCCGTACGCCTTGGTGAACCGGTCCATGAAGTGCGCCCGGCGCAGCTGGTACTCCTGGGTACCGACCGTCTCGATGACGAGCGTCGCCAGCATGCAGCCGACCTGCGCGGCCCGCTCCAGGGACACACCCCACGCCAGCCCGGACAGGAACCCCGCGCGGAAGGCGTCGCCGACGCCCGTGGGGTCGGCCTTGCGCTCCTCCTCGGCGCAGCCGACCTCGATCGGGTCCTCGCCCTGCCGCTCGATGCGCACACCCCGCGAGCCGAGGGTCGTGACGCGGTGGCCGACCCTGGACAGGATCTCCTCGTCCGTCCAGCCGGTCTTGGACTCGATGAGGCCCTTCTCGTACTCGTTGGAGAAGAGGTACGTCGCCCCGTCCAGCAGTATCCGGATCTCGTCGCCGTTCATCCGGGCGATCTGCTGGGAGAAGTCGGCGGCGAAGGGGATCGCGCGGGAGCGGCACTCCTCGGTGTGGCGGAGCATCGCCTCGGGGTCGTCGGCGCCGATGAGGACCAGGTCGAGGCCGCCGACGCGGTCCGCGACGGTCTTCAGCTCGATGAGGCGGGCCTCGCTCATCGCACCGGTGTAGAAGGAGCCGATCTGGTTGTGGTCGGCGTCGGTGGTGCAGACGAAGCGGGCGGTGTGCAGGGTCTCGGAGATGCGGACCGAGCCGGTGTCGACGCCGTGCCGGTCCAGCCAGGCCCGGTACTCGTCGAAGTCGGAGCCCGCGGCGCCGACCAGGATCGGCTTCGTGCCCAGCTGACCCATGCCGAAGGCGATGTTCGCGCCGACGCCGCCCCGGCGTACGTCCAGGTTGTCGACCAGGAAGGAGAGCGAGACCGTGTGCAGCTGGTCCGCGACGAACTGGTCGGCGAAGCGGCCGGGGAAGGTCATGAGGTGGTCGGTGGCGATGGAGCCGGTGACTGCGATGCGCACGGCTGGAGTCTCCTGCGGAATCAAAGGGGGCGCGCGACAGCGCGCGTTGAAAGGGCGGTGCTGGGCGACGGGAGGGCGGATTGACATTCCACGCTACCGTGCGTGACCGGGACTCTGAAGTGGCCAAAACTACCTGATAGTAGATCTTTCTTCGCAGGCTCCGGCGTGCATACGGTGCCGCTATGACGAAAATCGAGGTCCATGCCCCCGCTTCGGCCGACCTGGAGGTCGACCTGGCGTCGCTGCTCGGTGACTGCGCGCGGATGGCTCCCCACTGGACCGCCCCCGACCGCGTCCTTTCCCTTCCGGTCTCCCCTTCACTCATCCACGGGGTGACCGTGCCGCCCAAGTCGGCGCGGCTGGTGGACGCGATGTCGGACTACGGCGACTGACCGGAGCTCGGCGGCCGAATCGGCGCCCTGCAGGGAACCGTGCGCTCCCCTGCTGCGTCCCATCGCTGTCCCCCGTAAAGGGGATGCGGGATACGACCCCGTGGGCCGACCTTTTTGACAGGGTCGGGTCAGGGTCTTGGGACATGTGCGCAGCCGAAGGAGCGATGCGGTGAACACCGAGCGACCCGAGAACGACGACACGGGCGCCGACGGCTCCGCCGAGGAGCAGGGCGTCCGGGAGGAGAAGGACGCCGTCGGTGCCGAGGGGCTCGGAGCCGGGAGTGAGGCGGCCGAGGCCGCGGCGGGCGAGGACGGTCCGGAGGAGTCGGAGGAGGCCGCCCCTGGGGAGGCTTCGGAGGAGACTTCGGTCCCGGCCTCGTCGGCTGCCGACGCTCCCGCCGTCCCCGCCGTCGAGCGCCCCGGCGCCACCCCCGCCCCGGCCGGCGGGCCCGAGGACGCCCAGGACGGCGCCCGGCGTCGCTCCCCCGCGGTCATCGCCTCCGTCGCCGCCGCCGTACTGCTCGTCGGGGGCGGTGGGGCTTACCTCGCCGCGAACGCGTCCGGCGGGTCGGACGGCGGTACGACGTCGGCGGCGCCCGGGGGTGACACTCCCCCGCCGCTCCACCTCGACGGTTACACGGGCGACGACAGCGGGGGCGGCACCGGTGGCATCGCGCCCGGGGAACCGAACCCGTACGGCGTCACCTACAAGGCCGACGGGGAGCTGGCGGACGGGCCCGGCTCGGCGCCGGTGTACCGGGCGGGCGGCGAGGTCGGCGCCGACGAGGTGGCCCGGCTGGCCAAGGCGCTCGGGGTGGACGGGACGCCGGTGGCGCAGGGGCAGACCTGGCGGGTCGGGGCGAGGGACGGGGCGGGGCCCAGTCTGCAGGTGAACAAGCAGGCGCCGGGGACCTGGACGTTCTACCGGTACGCCCCGGGCACCGACAACTGCCAGAGCACCACCGTGTGCCACAAGGGCTCCGCCGAGTCGGCCGCGGACCCGATCGGCGAGGAGGCCGCGAAGAAGGCCGCCGCCCCGGTTCTCAAGGCGGCGGGTCAGGATGACGCGAAACTCGACGCGAGCCAGGTCATGGGCGCCCAGCGCGTGGTGAACGCCGACCCCGTCGTCGGCGGGATGCCCACGTACGGCTGGACGACCGGGGTGACCGTGAACGCCCAGGGCGAAGTGGTCGGCGGAAGCGGCCAGTTGAAGGCGCCGGTGAAGGGGGACACGTACCCCGTGCTGAGCGCCGAGAAGACGCTCGGGCTGATGAACGCGGCGCCGGGGACCGGCGGCCGTATGGGTATCGGCGGCTGCGCCAGCCCCGTACCGCTGAAGGACCGTCTTGAGGCGCCCTGCGGTGCGGAGGCGTCCACCGGGGCGCCGTCGAAGGACACCGTCACCGTGGAGAAGGCGGTGTTCGGGCTGGCCTCGCACCATGTGGACGCGCGGCAGGCGCTGGTGCCGTCCTGGCTGTTCGAGGTGAAGGCGCCGGGCGCGCAGGACAGCTTCACGGTCACGTATCCGGCGATCGACCCGAAGTACCTGGCCTCGGCCGCACCGTCCGAGGATCCGACCGGGCAGCCCACCCCGCGGCCGACCGATCCGAAGGACGAGCCGACCTCGGCGCCGGTCACCCGGAACGTGACGGTGGACGGCTACACGGTCGACGGCAGGGAACTGACCGTGGCCTTCACGGGCGGCGTGTGCGCCGACTACAAGGCGACGGCGAGCGAGAGCGGCGACGAGGTGACGGTCCGGGTGACCGAGACGTCGCAGCCGGAGAAGGTCTGCATCCTGATCGCCAAGGTGTTCCACAAGACCGTGCAGCTGGACGAACCGCTCGGTGACCGCAAGGTCGTGGGCACGGACGGCCAGGCGGTCCCGAAGGAGAAGCCGGGGGCGGTGGTGCCGGAGACGTCCGGGGCCCGGTAGGGCCTACGGATACGGGAAGGCGGCGGCCCCGTCGGAGGGGGTCGCCGCCTTCTCGTGTGTCAGCCGGATCGGCTGTCAGCCATGTGGGCGAGGCTCAGCTGAAGGAGTCGCCGCAGGCGCAGGAGCCCGTCGCGTTCGGGTTGTCGATCGTGAAGCCCTGCTTCTCGATGGTGTCGACGAAGTCGATGGAGGCACCGCCCAGGTACGGGGCGCTCATGCGGTCGGTGACGACCTTGACGCCGCCGAAGTCCTTGACCACGTCGCCGTCGAGGGACCGCTCGTCGAAGAAGAGCTGGTAGCGCAGGCCGGAGCAGCCACCGGGCTGAACGGCGACGCGCAGGGCCAGGTCGTCACGGCCTTCCTGGTCGAGCAGGGCCTTGACCTTCGCCGCGGCGGCGTCGGACAGGATGATGCCGTCGGTGACGGTGCTGGTCTCGTCCGATACGGACATCTACATCTCTCCCGGGTTGTACGGAGACTGCTTGCCGACGGTTGCAACCATCGGGGCCGCGGATTCATTCCGGGCCGGGCGCTTGTCTTTCGGTCCTTCTTCATGCTCGCACACAGTGCGTGGAGCGGAGAATGCCTGATTCGGGAGTGCGAGCACCCCTCGGGCCCTCTCGCCGGGATTCACGTCACATCGACACGATGGCCATCGTCAAACTGACGTGAACCGGTTATGATAGATAGCGTCAAATCGACGAGAAGTCGATGAAGGTGTCCCGCATGACCCGCCGGGTCCGGATTCTCCGGCCCCGGCGAGCCGCAGAACAGAAAGGGTGCGTGTCGTGACCACCGCCCAGACCCAGGAGCTCGACGTACAGCCGACGCCCCTCGCCCTGCTGCTCCTTGGCCGCGAGGCCGACCCGAGGAGCGAGCGCGGCGTCGAGTGTCCCGGCGACCTGCCCTCGCCGTCCGACCCGGACCTGGTCGAGCGCGCCCGCGCGGCCAAGGAGAAGCTCGGCAGCAAGGTCTTCGTGCTCGGCCACCACTACCAGCGCGACGAGGTCATCCAGTTCGCGGATGTGACCGGCGACTCCTTCAAGCTGGCCCGGGACGCGGCGGCGCGCCCGGAGGCCGAGTACATCGTGTTCTGCGGTGTGCACTTCATGGCCGAGTCGGCCGACATCCTGACCACCGACGACCAGAAGGTCGTCCTCCCCGACCTCGCCGCCGGCTGCTCGATGGCCGACATGGCGACGGCCGAGCAGGTGGCGGAGTGCTGGGACGTGCTGACCGAGGCCGGCATAGCCGAGCAGGTCGTCCCCGTCTCGTACATGAACTCCTCCGCGGACATCAAGGCGTTCACGGGCAAGCACGGCGGCACGATCTGCACCTCGTCGAATGCCAAGCGCGCGCTGGACTGGGCCTTCGAGCAGGGAGAGCCCGATTCGACGAAGGTTCTCTTCCTGCCCGACCAGCACCTCGGCCGCAACACCGCCGTCCGGGACATGGGCATGTCCCTGGAGGACTGCGTCGTCTACAACCCGCACAAGCCGAACGGCGGGCTGACGGCCGACGAGCTGCGCGCCGCGAAGATGATCCTGTGGCGCGGCCACTGCTCGGTGCACGGCCGCTTCAGCCTGGAGTCGGTGGAGGACGTGCGCGCCCGGATCCCCGGCGTCAACGTGCTCGTGCACCCCGAGTGCAAGCACGAGGTCGTGGCGGCGGCGGACTACGTCGGTTCGACGGAATACATCATCAAGGCTCTCGAGGCGGCCCCGGCCGGCTCCAAGTGGGCCATCGGCACGGAGCTGAACCTGGTCCGCCGCCTGGCGAACCGTTTCGCGCCGGAGGGCAAGGAGATCGTCTTCCTCGACAAGACGGTCTGCTTCTGCTCGACGATGAACCGCATCGACCTGCCCCACCTCGTCTGGGCGCTGGAGTCGCTGGCCGAGGGCAAGCTCGTCAACCGCATCGAGGTCGACAAGGAGACCGAGGCGTTCGCGAAGCTGGCGCTGGAGCGGATGCTGGCGCTGCCGTAAGCCTTGCCGTTGGCCTGGCCGTAGGCCTTGTGCTCACCCCGAGACGGGTTTCCGCTCGGGGTGAGCGGGGTCGAGGGTGAAGACGGTTCCGTCCGGCGCGGTGACGACCAGCGCACCCTGGTTGAGCAGGACCTCGGGCCCGACCGTGCCTCCGGAGAACACCCGGTCGACCCGCGGCAGCGTCTCCCACAGCAGAGTGCCCTTGCGCGCGTCGAGGGCGGCCACCCGGCCGCTGTTGCTGGCCACATACACGGTGCGCGTCCGCGGGTCGTACGTCGCCTTGCCCGGGTTCTCCAGGCTGGTGGGGGTCTGCCACAGCTGCTTGCCCGTGCGGGCCGACAGGGCGGTCACCCGGCCGTTGCCCGACACGGTCCACAGGGTGCCGTCCGCCAGCGACGACTGCCCCGTGTAGATCTTCTCCAGCTTCGTCGTGCTGCGGGTCGCCGAGTCCGGGTCGATCAGCAGGAGCCGGCCGTCCGCCGAGCCCGTCGCGGACGTCTCGGTGCCGTCGATCCACTCGGCCACGGCCACCCGGCCGTCGACGCTCCCGACGATGCCGCTCTGGTACGGCACCGTGAACCGCTGTACCGAGCCGTCGGTCCGGTCCACCGCCAGGACCAGGGACCTCTCGGGATCGTCCAGGGTGCAGTGGGCGTACAGATCCGAGCCGAACGTCTCGAACGTGCAGTAGTAGCCGGCGGGCACCTCCATGGTCCAGCGCTCGGCGCCGGTGCGCGGCGTGCGGGCCGTCACCGTCCGGCCGTCGGCGTCGGCCGTCAGGACCACGTCCCCGGACAGGGTGAGGTCGACGTTCTCGTCGTTCATTTCGCGGGACCACAGCTTGGCGCCGGTCTTGGTGTCGAGGGCGATCACCTGGATCGTCTCGGAGTTGCTGTCCTCCTGGGTGATGCTCTGCCGGATGAGCATCGCGCCGTCGCGGACGCCGAGGAGCGAGGCCCAGTAGTACGCGCCGTCGGTGCCGGCCGGCGCGAGGTCGGCGCGCCAGACGGTCTTCCCGGTCAGGCCGTCCAGCCGTACCGGGAGAACGCCCTGGCCGGCGCAGTAGGCGGCGAGGTCGTACATCAGGCAGGCGGAGTCGCCCTCGAATCCCTCCGCGACCGCCTTGGGTGGGCCGATCGGCGCCTTCTCGTTCACGGTCGTCTGCCAGGCCCGCCAGCCGTCGGGCAGCGCCGCCCACCGGGATGCCGCGGACGGTGCAGCGGAAACCGAGGAGGGACGGACGGTCCCGCCCCCGCTTTCCTCCTCCCAGTTCGGCCCGACCAGCGCATAGCCCGTCAGCCCCAGGGCGAGCGCGCCGACCGTCCCGGTCGCGGCCCACAGGGGACGTCTGCCCCGGCGACGGCCGAAGCGGGAGGTGTACGTCCGCCCGGACAGGCTCCCCAAGTCGTTGCCCGCCGTCCGCCCGGACAGGCTCCCGGAACCGCTGCCGGCCGTCCGGTCGGTGCCGTGACCGGGGCTGCTCTCCCCCTCCACCCCCTCGACCGCCTTCAGCCCGTCCAGGCGCAGGCTCACCGTCTGCGGTTCGCCCTCCGCCGGCTCGGGCAGGACGGCGGCGAACTCCCGTGCCAGCGCGTCGAGTTCGGGCCGGTCCGCCACGTCCTTGGCCAGGCAGCGCTCCAGTACCGAGCGCAGCGGCTGCGCCAGCCCGTCCAATACGGGTTCGTCGTGGACCACCCGATATGCCGTCAGATACGGGCTGTCCGCGTCGAAGGGACCCCGTCCGGTGACGGCGAACACCAGCAGCGCCCCGAGCGAGAAGACGTCGGAGGCGGGGCCGACCTTGCGGGCGTCGGTGAACTGTTCCGGGGACATGAAGGGCGGAGTGCCGATCATCTGGCCGGTCTCGGTCACCGTCTGGTGGTTCTCCGCCGCGCGGGATATGCCGAAGTCGATGACGCGGGGACCGTCCTCGGCCATCAGGACATTGGCCGGCTTCAGGTCCCGGTGCACGACCCCGGCCCGGTGGATGTCCCGCAGCGCCTCCACCAGCCCCAGGGCCAGCTGCCGCAACTCGGCGCCGCGCATCGGGCCGCGCTCACGCAGCCGGTCGGCGAGCGAGCGCCCCGGCACGTACTGCGTCGCCATCCAGGGCCGTACCGCCTCCGGATCGGCGTCCACGACCGGCGCGGTGAAGGCACCGCTCACCTTGCGGACGGCCTCGATCTCCTGCCGGAATCGGGTACGGAAGACGGGGTCCTCGGCGTACTGGGCGTGCACCACCTTGACGGCGACCTCACGCCCCGAACGCGACCTGCCCCGGTAGACGGCGCCCATGCCACCGGCTCCGAGCCGATCGAGCAGTTTGTACCCGCCGACCGACTTCGGGTCGTCCTTGCGCAGTGGCACGGCCGAATCCCCTTTCAGCGCTGTGCTGTTCGAGGGCACAGAATACGTAACCCCGGGTAGGACGGCGCCCGGCACCCGGAACAAGCCCTTGGGTTCGACACAGGGTCTCCTTGAGTGGGCGCTCACACGGTCGGCCGGTGGTGCCCGGCCTGGGGCGCTCTCGGCAGCTGGTCGTCCGGGGGCGACAAGGATCAACCCTCCGGGATCGGGACCGCCTGAAGCCGCTGGATGATCAATTCGAGGTCCGTCAGCGCTGCGGAACAGAACTCCTGATCATGGACATTGATCGAGTGCACGACGTTCGCGAACGCCGGATCCTCAAGGCCTTGAGCCTCGATCAGAATCCGGGACGGCAGGAGAACCCAATTCCGCCTGGTTCTGTCGAGCGTCCACTCGACCTGAGTCTGCAGCTCTCGTACGACATCCTCGATGAGCTGCGCAACTCCTTCTCGGGGCAACTGATAACGCCACCCCATGTACGACACCTGCGGATAGCCGAACACGGGGTTGACCTCAACAGGCAAGGAAAACCACGCGAGCTCTCCGAACCTGGTGAGTGCTTGCTTTGCCTTCACGCTTCGAGCAGACATGAAGGACATCCCCTTCTTTCGAAACGGCGCGGAACAGACCGGGCGACGGCCCTGCGGGGCCTCGTATCCGCCCCTGGCCGACACGCGGAGGCCGACGCTCCCCGGCGTCGCCTGGATCCGACGAACTAACATGATCGTTCACTAGTGCGATGAACGGTGAAGTACTCAACGGGGGCGGACGTTAGCGCCGACACCTTGAGGCTGCGGCTCACGGATCTGGCGGAGAGCGGGCAGGGCGATCTGCGTGCGGTCGTAGGGGAGTTCCGGCGCAGCGAGGTGCTGGTGCCGGTGGTGGACGGTTCGCTGCTGTCGGTCGAGGCGGGCGGTATCCGCTGGCTGTTTGCGTTCACGGATGAGGCGGCGCTGGAGCATTTCGCCCGGGCGCGTGGTGAGGCTGTGCCCGAAGGCATGCCGGTCTACGGGGCTCGGTTGCTGGATCAGGTGATCCCGAGGGTGGCGACGGAGGGTGGGCCGGTCGGGGTCGCGGTGGATGCGGGCAGTCCGGCAGGCATGGTGCTGCCTCCGGTGAAGGGCATCGTGCCGGACGCGGTGGCTCTCGATGCGGATGGAACGGCACTGAAGCGCCGGACACCGAAGGAGCGGACGCGTGAGCGGCGGCGACGGCTACCAGGTCGATCCGGAAGCGCTGGAGCGGATCACCCGGGGCATCAACCAGGCGATCGGTGAGCTGCAGGAGTTGGGCTTCGACATCGAGGCGAGTCAGGGCCGTGGCTTCGACGACTTGGAGCTGGCGGGTCTGGAGGTGGGGGACTCGGCGCTGCGTCAGGTTTTCGCCGACTTCTGCGAACGGTGGGGCTGGGGGGTGTACTCCCTGGTTCAGGACGCCAACGAGTTCGCGGGTCGGCTGAACCTGTCGGCGGGCCTGTATCACGAGCAGGAGCAGTACGCCTCGAACACCCTGAAGAGGGTGTGGACGGCGACGGCGGGCAACCCGGGCCTGACGCCGGAGGAGGTCAACGCACGTTCCTGGTCCGAGACGTTGGAGGACAACCCCGTATCCCACGTCATGAACGCGGACTTCAGCGAGGAGTCCATGCGGGAGGGCGATGAGGCGGCCCGGCAGGCCTGGAGGCAGGCGGCCGAGGATGTGCGGACCTCGACGGTGATCCCGGGCGCGGCCTCCGATCCGCGGACGGAATGGCAGCGGATCGACCCTTCGCAAGCCGCGGAGCCTTCAGGGTCCTCAGCGTCTTCGGAGTCCGGGGAGGGTGAGCGCTGATGGGTTTCGGGGACGTGGTCAACAGCGTCAGCGACGGTCTGGACAGTGCCGTCGACGGCGTGACCAAGGCCGCCGGCGAGGCCGTCGACTGGACTGCGGACAAGGCGGCGGACGGCTTGTCGGCGGTCGGTGCGGACAGTGCGGCCGAGGGCGTGCGCGACTTCGGCGAGGGGGTGAGCAACCGGCTGGGCGGCGATGTCGCCGAGCGCGGGCTGGGCGAGAGCGAGGACCCCAGGGAACTGGTCCATGGCAGCGTGGAGGCGTTGCAGGCGCGGGCGAAGCATCTGCATGACTTCTCCAAGGCGTTCGAGAACGTCGGCCAGGGCATGCGCGCGCTGGGCGGCGACGGCTGGCAGGGCAAGGCCGCGGACGCCTTCCGCGAGAAGTTCGACATGCACCCCAAGCAGTGGCTGACAGCGGCCGACGCCTGCGAGGCAGCGGCCCAGGCACTGGAGACGTACGCGGACACCGTCCGCTGGGCGCAACAGCAGGCGCAACTGGCCATCGACGCCTACCGCCGCGCCCAGGAGAACTCCCAGCGGGCGACGGACGCGCACAACGCCCGGGTGAAGGCGTACAACCAGGCCGCCGATCAGTACAACGCGGCCGTATCGGCGGGAGGCGACCCGGGACCGAAACCGACCGAGCCGGGCACCTTCGTCGATCCGGGTGTGGCGGGTCGGCGGGAGGCCGAGGAGATCCTGGCCGAGGCGCGCCGCCAGCGCACCGATGCCGCCCGCGACGCGCAGCGCAAGGTGGCCGAGGCCCTGGAGACGGCCCCGCCGAAGCCGGAGTTCACGGAGCGGTTGAAGGCCGACGCCATGGACGCCGTCGTGAGCACCGCGCTGAACCAGGCCTACGTGGTGGGCGGTTTCGTCAAAGGCGTCGCGGACGTGGTGCAACTGGTGCGCACGGTCAACCCGTATGACCCGTACAACATCACCCACCCCGGCGACTATGCGAAGAACTCCAACATGGTGCTGGCCGGCCTGGTCGGCACCGCCGCCCATCCCGAACGCCTGCCCAAGGCCATCATCGGCAGCGGCTGGAGCAGCGACCCGGGCGACGCGATGGGATACCTCGCCTCGAATCTGATCGGTGGCAAAGGCGCGACCGGGGTGGCCCGCGGGGCGGCGCGGGGGGCTGCCAAGGGGGCGGCGACGGGAACGGCGCGCAGGAGCGTCGGCCAAGCGATCAAGGATTTCGCCAGGGAAAAGAAGTGCAAGTGGTTCGGCGACCCCATCGACATGGCCACCGGCCGGATGGCGCTGCCGCAGACCGACGCAACCTTGCCCGCCAAGCTGTCCCTGATCTTCTCCCGGCAGTTCGAGTCGTCCTACGAGGCCGGCCGCTGGTTCGGCCCGAAGTGGACCTCCACCGCCGACCAGCGCCTGGAGATCGACGCCGAAGGCGTCATCCTCATCCGCGAGAACGGCGCCCTGCTCGCCTACCCGCACCCCGCCCCAGGCGTACCGACCCTTCCTCTGGAGGGTGCCCCGCACCCCCTGACGATCGACGCCTACGGCGACTATGCCGTCACGGACCCTGCCTCCGGCCGTACCTGGCACTTCGCGGCCCCGGGCGGCGACGGCAACGGCATCGCCCTGCTGGAGCAGATCACCGACCGCTCCGGCCAGTGGCTCACCTTCGAGTACGACCGCCAGGGCGCCCCCACGGCGATCGTGCACTCGGCCGGCTACCACCTCAAGATCGAGACGACCGGGGACCGAATAACCGCCCTGCGCCTGGCCGGGGCGGCAGCCGCCGGCGGCGACGTCGAGTTGGTCCGCTTCGGCTACGACGAGCACGGCCACCTGGCGGCGGTGACAAACTCCTCCGGCATCCCGACCCGCTTCACCAACGACTCCGCGGGCCTGATCACCGCCTGGACCGACACGAACAACTCGTCCTACCACTACGTCTACGACGACGAGGGCCGCTGCACCTCCCAGTCGGGCGACGCCGGCCACCTGCGCAACACCTTCGACTACGGCGACATCGACCCACAGACCGGCCACCGGGCCATCACGGCGACCAACTCCCTGGGCCACAGCACGCGCTACCTCGTCAACAGCGACCTGCAAGTGATCGCCGAGACCGGCCCCGACGGAGGGACGACCCACACCACATACGACCGCCACGAACGCCCGCTCACCATCACCGACCCCCTGGGCCGGACCCTGAGCTACGCGTACGACGAGGCAGGCCGCACGGTGCTGGCCATCCGCCCCGACGGCCGCTACACCAGCATCGGCTACAACGACCAGGGCCTGCCCGTCTCCATAGCCGGCCCGGACGGCACGCACACCACCCAGCAGTTCGACGAGTTCGGCAACCGCACGGCCGTAACTGACACGTCCGGGACCACGACCCACTTCACGTACGACGATCTCGGTCACCTGGCGGCGATCACGGACGCGACAGGCGCGACGACCACGCTCCGCTGCAACCCAGCAGGCCTCCCCCTGGAGATCACGGACCCGCTGGGCGCCGTGACCCGCTACGAACGCGACGCCTTCGGCCGCCCTGTCACCCTCACCGATCCCCTGGGCTCGGTCACCCGCCTGGAATGGACGGTGGAAGGCCGCCCGTCCCGCCGCACCGCAGCCGACGGCACCACGGAATCCTGGACCTACGACGGCGAAGGCAACTGCACCAGCCACACCGACGCGATGGGCGCCGTCTCCCGCTACGAATACACCCACTTCGACCTCATGTCGGCCCGCACCGGCCCGGACGGCGTCCGCTACGAGTTCGCCCACGACACCGAACTGCACCTGACGAAGGTCACCAACCCGCAGGGCCTGACCTGGAGTTACGAGTACGACTCGGCCGGGCGGCTGGTTGCGGAGACGGACTTCGACGACCGAAGCCTGACGTACGAACACGACCCGGCAGGCCAGCTGACCGCCAGCACCACCGCCTCCGGCCAGTCCATCCACTTCGAGCGGGACGTGCTGGGCCGCGTGGTGAGCAAGACCGCGGCCGGAGCGGTCACGACGTACACGTACGACGTGATGGGCGGCCTGGCCCAGGCGACGGGCCCGGACGCGGTCCTGACGTTGCAGCGGGACGAGATGGGCCATCTGCTGTCCGAGACGGTCAACGGCCGCACGCTCACCTATGCGTACGACGTCCTTGGCCGCCGAACCGGCCGCACAACACCGACCGGCGCGACCAGCACCTGGACCTACGACGCAGCAGGCAACCGCACCGCACTCACCACCTGCGGCCGCACCCTCACCTTCACCCACGACGCGGTAGGCCGCGAACTGACCCGCCACATCAGCGAAACGCTGACCCTCACGAGCGCCTTCGATCTCCTGGGCCGCCTGACGAAGCAAGAACTCACCGGCCCTGCCAACCAACGCCTCCAACACCGCGCCTACACCTACCGCGCCGACGGCAACCTGACCGCCATCGACGACCACCTGGGCGGCACCCGCCGCTTCGACCTCGACACCGCCGGCCGGGTCACCGCCGTCCACGCCGCGAACTGGACGGAGTCCTACGCCTACGACGCGGCAGGCAACCAGACCCACGCCGCTTGGCCGGACTCCATGCCAGGCCAGGAAGCGACCGGCAACCGCGCCTACAACGGCACCCGGATCACCCGCGCGGGCAGCGTCCGATACAAACACGACAACGCGGGCCGCATCACCCTGCGCCAGAAGACCCGCCTGTCGCGGAAGCCGGACACTTGGCGCTACACCTGGGGTGCAGAAGACCGCCTCACCTCGGCGGTCACCCCCGACGGCACCATCTGGCGCTACCGCTACGACCCCCTGGGCCGCCGCATCGCCAAACAACGCCTGGCGGCCGACGGCGAAACGGTCATGGAACAGACCGACTTCACCTGGGACGGCACCACCCTCGCCGAACAGACCACCCACACCCCCGGCACCTCCCAGCCCGCCCTGACCCTGACCTGGGACCACGACGGCCTCCGCCCCCTGACCCAGACCGAACGCAAGATGCTGGCCCACGCTCCCCAGGACGAGATCGACCAGCGCTTCTTCGCCATCGTCACCGACCTGGTGGGCACTCCCACCGAACTCGTCGACGAACACGGCGACATCGCCTGGCGCACCCGCACCACCCTCTGGGGCACCACCGCCTGGAACCGAAACGCAACCGCCCACACCCCCCTCCGCTTTCCTGGCCAGTACCACGACCCCGAAACCGGCCTCCACTACAACCACTTCCGCCACTACGACCCCGAAACCGCCCGCTACCTCACACCAGACCCGGTGGGCTTGACTCCGGCCCCGAACCCCGTCGCCTACGTGCGCAACCCCCACACCTGGGCCGACCCACTGGGACTCGCGGGATGCAAACCGGGCGAGGGGGGCGTTGAAGTCGACCCCCGGAAACTGGACTACCTGTTCAACAAGAACATCAAGCCAGACTCGCATAACTCGCCCAGGGCGCTGCAGAATGAAATGCAGCTGCGGCGGATCGGAATCCACGACACCCCGGAGATGAGGCAGTATGTAACCGATCAATTGGCCGCCGCATCCAAGCAACCCTTCGAGAGGACCTTCACGAAGGAATGGGACGGCGGAAGCGGCGAATTCGGTGTGACGAGTTCTGTCATCCATGGGCCGCGCGGTGCGCTCAACGTCGAGAGCACCTGGCAAGTGCTACCCGACGGCACACACAGGCTGTCCACTGTCATCTTCCGCGGTAGTGGGCCTGGCGCGAGTATTGTCAAGAGCGCCGATCACTGGCCGCCCTACAACCATTAGTCCGTCCGAGGCCGGAGAAGAGATGTATAGAGAGTTCGTCGTCCCTGACGACCAGGAAATCCTCGAAACGATCGGTGAGTGGCCCGGGACTGAGGAGGAGAGCGGCGCCCGTCACCTTACTCTGCAGGGCGAGGAAAACGAGTCCATCACGTTCTCCTACGATGCACTCGCCCGGTCAGTGAGAGTTCGCTGGAAAAATAGGAGCGGAGAAGAGATCATCGATGTCTTTCGCGAAGGCGCAACATGCATGAAAGTACACTCCGACAAGAGCACCACACACATCTCGCTTGATTTCCACATGGGCGAGTGTTCCGGAAGGATGGAAATTCGGCTATTCCCAAGCTTTGCTATCAAGGATCATCTGCTATTTACCTGAAGCAGTTCCGGTCTGGACGATTCGGGCCTTGACGAGGATCTCGTCAGCGATAGCGTTCTGGGTGACGGGTTTCGGGTGCTCGTTCCAGAAGTTGATGTCAGCACCTCGTGGAAAACCCAGAGATGCTCCTCAAATACCTGAAGAACTAGGTGAGTCATGTCGTTCGGGCCGCCACCCGCAGGCTTCGGCCGTACCACCCCGCCCGCTTGGTCCCCTCCCACAGAAGTCGAGCAGGCATTGCTAGACGCCAAGTCCCGTGGGGATTGGCCAGCCTACTTCGGGACACTGAATCGGAATCGCTTGTATTTCGCGGTGCAGCGAGACAAGGCGGATGCCAGATTCGGTGGGGACTACGCACTGTTCGAGCATGATCCCCGGGTCGTTGGCGGAATGGTCTGGGCCGTGTACACCGAGGGCCTGCTGCCCGCGCCCGATCCGCACCGCGTGTTCGGGTGGAAGAAGTTCAGTTGGCTCACGGAGGACTGGAAGCCGGACTACCCGGCGGTGATCGTCGTGAATCCGGGCAGTCCCTGCGAGGCATTTCTGCCCACCACACCGCCGCACTCCCACGCCTGGACCCAGTACGCCGAGCGGAAGGGCGGTCCCTCGGACCAGCCGGCGCTGCGGACCCTGCGCGTGGGCGGCCCGCTGCACGGCCCCGTGGCCCACGGACTGGCCTGCGGCGCCCACATCATCGTCCATCACGGTCGGCCCTGGAACTCGCTGGCCTACCACGGCCACGGCTATCGCACCGAGCGCCGGATACTGCGCAAGTCATGGGGCATCACCAGTCACCAGGAGTGGCAGGCGCAGCTCCTCGCGTTGCTGGCTACCGACGACAGGATCTCGGTCTTGGAGTTCGTCCTCGGCCTGCGCCGCACCATCGCCCATGACTTCGGCGGCCAGGTAGAGACCGGCTACTGGCTCGATGCCGCCGCCGGGGTCCTGGGCGCGCGTGCGGAGGGCGGGACCGTCCTCACCCCCGACGGCGCCACCAAGACCGCACCCGCCCCCGAGGCCGAGACCGAGGCTCGGGTCAATCACGTCCAGCACCTCATCGGCCGGATCACTCGCTACGAGGCCCGCATGCGCGCCGACGGCATTCTCGGCGAGAGCCAGTACGTCACCTCCGCCGACGCCTGGGACCTCGGCCGGGCCTCCTGCATGGCGCGCTGGGGCCTGAGCACTCGCCACGGCACCCTGCCGGAAGCCGAGGCCGCCGTAATCGAAGCCGGACGCAACGCGGCACGTTGCTACGAGTCCTGGCAGGACTTCTCCGCCGGCTTCATCCTCGGCCGCTGCCTGCACTTCGACAACGACAAGTTCGGCAGCTGGTACCAGGACATGGTCACCGTCCACCGAATCCTGATGTCCGACCCCAGCAGTCCCTGGCTCAACCTCTCCTTCCGATAGGGCCGATCGAGTCGGCGACGAGGCGCTGCTTCTCCGCCTCGGGGATGCCGTACGGCGGCTCCTCACTCATCGCAGCCGACTGCGCGAAGACCCTCCCGGCCAGGTTCTGCGAACCGAACAGCCGACCCCAATAGAGGATTTCCAGGCCATTCCGCTGAGCGAGGACGAGAGCGATGTCGGTCTCGCGGCTGGCAGCCCGAGAGAAAGCCGTTCTATGACGAGACCATGTCTTCCCAGCACGATTCCAACTGTTCCTGTAGGTCAGGAACGGATGGTGCGTCGCAGGACAGGACAACCACGAGCCTGCCGACGCCGATGCCCTCGGACCGCTGTGTGCTGGAGCATCGCTGTGCGGCCCCCAGAAGAATCCTGAAGAGCAGTTGCCGTCCGGCTGCATCGCCCGGCAGCATCTCATCCGCGGCCTCGACGATCAGTAGGTAATGGTCAGCAGGCAGCCACTTCAGATCCCGCAGACAGTCGGACAGGGCATCCCAGTTCCACCCGAAGTAGTCAGGCAGCCTCAACTCGTCGTAGAACTCGTGGAAGACGGCGTCCGGATCGTGCATCTGCCGACCGTCGAGACGCGCTACGTACGTCCTGCCGGTCATGGAAAGCAGCAGATCAACAGGTACGGCGCCCTGCTGCGGGACGACGTGAACCCAGGGCGCGGTGTGCACCGCCACCCTCCTTCCAGTTGTCAACTCATGTTGCGCTGCCCCATCGTGGCTCGCGCTTGCCAGGTGTCGCTGTCCGAGATGTGGACGGAAATGAGCTGATCGAACCATGCAGCGGCCTCCGGCAGGTCGCGGATCAGCGCGGGGATCTCAGGCTCGAACCTCAACACGGCCAACGTCTTCCAGCCGTGAGGGATCGCGTCCCACACGACTCCGAACTGCTGGGTGACCGCCACGACAGTCGTCGTCACCCAGGCGACGTCGCGGATATCGGAGCGACGGAAACAGCAGTCGAAGCTTCTGCCCACCGGCACGTCTGCGTAGTTGTAAGAGAGGAAGAGGGCTTCCTCGTTCGCAGAGCGTTGGGGGAGTCCTTGTCCAAGAGCAGCAAGTGCGCTCTTGTCGGCACGACTCTCGACGAGAAGGAGACGTTCGGTGACTGGGGTGTCTTCTTCGGTCCTCACCTCATCATTCTCCGGCGTGGTCCAGGGCCGCAGTCGCAATGGGGCGCCTGTCGGCTCTCAACGACTGATCCAGACAACGGCAAAGCCCGCCCCAGGTCTCCTCCCGGGACGGGCCTTGCTCATGTGGTCCGAAGGTCAGACCCCCGCCGGCTCCGGCTCATCCGAAGCCGAATCCGACGCCGAACCCGGCGTCGACTCGGCCGGGACGCCCGCCTTCTTCGCCCGCTTCGCCGCCCGCTTCTTCCCCCGCCGCTCCTTACGAAGCTCCACCATCGCGTACAGCGTCGGCACGAGCAGCAGCGTCAGCATCGTCGAGGTGATCAGCCCGCCGATCACGACCACCGCCAGCGGCTGGGCGATGAAGCCGCCCTCGCCGGTGACGCCCAGGGCCATGGGAAGCAACGCGAAGATCGTTGCCAACGCCGTCATCAGGATCGGGCGCAACCGGTGCCGGCCGCCCTCGATCACGGCTTCCACGACGCCGTACCCCTGCTTCCGGTACTGGTTGATCAAGTCGATCAGCACGATCGCGTTCGTCACCACGATGCCGATCAGCATCAGCATGCCGATCATCGCGGGGACGCCCATCGGGGTGCCCGTGGCGATCAGGAGGCCGATCGCTCCCGTTGCCGCGAACGGGATCGACACCAGGAGGATCAGGGGCTGGACGAGGGAGCGGAAGGTCGCTACCAGCAGCATGAAGACGATCGCGATCGCCGCCAGCATCGCCAGGCCCAGGTTGGCGAACGCCTCGTCCTGGTCCTGTGAGACGCCGCCGATCGAAGCGGTCGCCCCCGCCGGGAGGGTCAGGCCGTTGATCTTGGACTGGAGGTCCGCGCTGACCGCGCCCGTGTTGTCACCGGTCGGCTTGGCGGTGATCGTCGCCGCACGCTGGCCGTCGATCCGGGTCATCGACACCGGGCCGTCCACCAGCTTCACGTCCGCGATGTCACCCAGCTTCACCGGGCCGAGGCGCAGGTCCTGAAGCTGCTTCAGGGTCTTCGCCGGCTTGGCCGACCTGATGACGACGTCCCGCTCGGTGTCGTCGAGGGTCGCCTGGGCCGCCGTGTTGCCGCGGACCGCCTGGGCCACCGCCATGCCGAGCGTCTGGTCGTTGAAGCCCGCCGCGGCCGCCTTGTCGTTGGCCTTGACGGAGATGCGCGGCACGCTCTGGGACAGGTCGCTGGTCACGTCGGTGACGTCGTCGAGGCCCGCCACGGCTTCCCGCACCTGCTCCGCCGCCTTGCGCAGCACCTCCCCGTCGGCCGACTTCACGACCACGCTCAGGTCCTGGGCGCCGAAGCCGTCACCGGCCGCGATGGTCGTCGTACCGACGCCCTCCAGGCCGGCCAGGCCCTTCTCGATACGGTCCTGTACGTCCTCGTACGACGCCGAGTCCTCCAGCATCACCTGGTACGACGCCTGGTTGGTGTCGGTGCCGCCACCGAAGGCCGCCATGAAGCCGGACGAGCCGACCGTGACCTGATAGTCCTTGACGCCCTTGGTGTCGGCGAGCAGCTGCTCGACCTTCTTGGCCTGCTCGTCGGTCGCCGCCAGGCTGGTGCCGGGCTTCAACTCCTGCTTGACGGTGAGGACTTCCTGCTCGCCCTGGTCGAAGAAGTTCGTCTTCAGCAGCGGGGCCATGCCGAACGTGCCGACGAGGATGACGATCGCCAGCAGCACGCTGGTCAGGCGGCGGCGCGTCGCGAAGCGGAGGACGGGGACGTAGAGGCGCTGGAGCCGACTCTTCGCCTCCTTCTCCTCCGCGACCCGGCGCGCTTCCTCGGCGTCCTCCGGCGTACCCTTCGGCGCCCGCAGGAACCAGTACGACAGGACCGGTACGACCGTCAGGGACACGAGCAGCGACGCCAGCAGGGCCGCCGTCACCGTCAGGCTGAACGAGCCGAACAGCTCGCCCACCATGCCGCCGACCAGACCGATCGGCAGGAACACGGCCACCGTGGTGAGCGTGGAGGAGGTGACCGCTCCGGCGACCTCGCGGACCGCCTTGAGGATGGCCTCCTCGCGCTCCTCGCCGTAGCCGAGGTGCCGCTTGATGTTCTCCAGGACCACGATCGAGTCGTCGACGACCCGGCCGATGGCAATGGTCAGCGCGCCGAGCGTCAGCATGTTCAGGGAGAGGTCCCTGGTCCACAGGACGATCAGGGCCAGGACCACCGACAGGGGGATCGAGACCGCCGTCACCAGCGTCGAGCGGATCGACGCCAGGAAGACCAGGATGATCAGGACCGCGAAGAGCAGGCCCAGCGCGCCCTCCGTCGTCAGGCCGTCGATGGACTTCTTCACGGCCGGACCCTGGTCGCTGACCACGGTGACCGTGGCGTCCGAGCCGAGGTCCTTGCGCAGCTGCGCGAGCTTGTCCTCCACGGCGTCCGAGATGGCCACCGCGCTGCCGTCACGGTCCATGGTGACCGCGACCGCGAGGGACGGCTTGCCGTCGGTGCGCGTGATGGAGTCGGCCGGGGCCTGCTCCTGCTTGACGGCGGCCACGTCACCGAGGCGGACCGGCTTGTTCCCGGAACCGGAACCGGAACCGGAAGCGGGACCGGCAGCGCCCTCGCCACCGGTGACCATCAGGTCCTTGATCTGCTCGATCGACGTGAAGCCGCCGCCCACCTGGACCGTGCGGTTGTCGCCGTCCTCGTCGAAGGAGCCCGCCGGGACGGTGGCGCCGCCCGCCTGCAGGGCCTGCGTGAGGGCCGCCGAGGTCAGGCCCGCCTTCGCCAGCTTCGCGTCGTCGGGCGTGACGGTGACCTGGAGGTCCCGTACGCCGTCGACGGTGACCTGGCCGACGCCGTCGATGTCCTTCAGGTCCGGCACGACGGTCCGGTCGATCTGGTCGGCGAGGGCCTGCTGGTCCTTGCCGGAGGTGACGGCGAGGACGACGGTCGGGATGTCGTCCGTGGAACCGGCGATGACCTGCGGGTCCACGTCGTCCGGCAGCTGGACGCGGGCCCGGTTGACGGCCTGCTGCACGTCGGCGACGAGCTGCTGGGTGTCGGGGCCGTAGTCGAAGGACGCCATGATCACGGCGTTGCCCTCGCTCGCGGTGGAGGTGACGCCGGTGATGCCGTCGACGGCTTCGAGGCTGTCCTCGATCGGCTCGACGACCTGCTTCTCGACCACGTCCGGCGACGCGCCCTGGTACGGCGCGAGCACGGACACCATGGGCAGTTCGATGGAGGGCAGCAGTTGCTGCTTGAGCTGGGGTATCGCGATGGCACCGAAGGCGATCGCGATGATCGACATCAGGCCTATCAGGGCCCGTTGGGCAAGGCTGAACCTGGACAGCCAGGACATGGGTCAGGGTCTCTCTTCTGTGAGCGGCAGAAGTGGGCAGCGGACGTGGCAGGGCGTCTGTGACCCACCCGTGTCGCACCGGTGCCCGGCACCGGTGTGTGGCACAGATGAGCGCCTGCCCTTACACCCTGAGCCATCGGGGACCCCGGTTTCGTAGGCCCCAGGTCCATTTCCTTATCCGGCGCATACTCCGGGCGCAGTACGCCGCTTCGAGGTCACTCCACCCTTGGACGTACCAGCCCGGACTCGTACGCGATCACCACGAGCTGCGCCCGGTCACGCGCGCCGAGCTTGGACATCGCCCGGTTGACGTGCGTCTTCACCGTCAGCGGGCTGACTTCCAGCCGCTCGGCGATCTCGTCGTTGGAGTGCCCGCCGGCGACCTGCACCAGGACCTCGCGCTCCCGGACGGTCAGCGCGTCGAGCCGCTCGGCGCGGGCCGGGTCGCGGCCGTCGTCCGCGCCGTCGCCCTGCGCGAGGAAGCGGGCGATCAGGCCCTTGGTGGCTGCCGGGGACAGCAGGGCCTCGCCACCGGCCGCGACGCGGATGGCGGCGAGGAGTTCGTCGGGTTCGGAGCCCTTGCCGAGGAACCCGGAGGCGCCGGCGCGCAGCGACTGCACGACGTAGTCGTCGACCTCGAAGGTGGTGAGGATGACGACGCGGACATGGGCGAGGGTGGGGTCGGCGCTGATCATGCGGGTGGCGGCGAGGCCGTCGGTGCCGGGCATCCGGATGTCCATCAGCACGACGTCGGCCCGCTGCTCCTTGGCCAGCCGCACCGCCTGCGCCCCGTCGGACGCCTCGGCGACGACCTCCATGTCGGGCTCGGAGTCGACGAGCACCCGGAAGGCGCTGCGGAGGAGGGCCTGGTCGTCGGCGAGCAGGACGCGGATGGTCATGGCAGGTCCTCTGCGGGGCAGGAGGCGGATGGCTTCGCCCTACGACAACTTCCGCGGGGTGCGCGTGAGTTCCGCGGCTGCGTCAAGCTGAGTGCCGGGGCTTGGTCATACGGCGTCCTCCGCGGCGCGGGTACGGCTCTTGACCGGCAGGATCGCATGGACGCGGAAGCCGCCTCCGTAGCGGGGGCCGGTGGTGAGCGTGCCGCGCAGGGCGGTGACGCGCTCGCGCATGCCGAGCAGGCCGTGGCCGCCGCCCTCGGGGGTGTCGTCCTCGCCGGCGCCGTCGTCGAGGACGGTGATCTCAACGTTCGGGCCCACCCGTACGACGCTGACCTCGGCCTTGGCCTCCGGGCCCGCGTGCTTCTGCACGTTGGTGAGGGCCTCCTGGATGACGCGGTACGCGGCCAGGTCGACGGCGGCGGGGAGGGTGGTGCCCTGGTCGGCGCGGGCGACCTCCACCTGGAGGCCCGCGCTGCGGAAGGTGCCCGCGAGTTCGTCGAGGCGGTCGAGGCCGGGGGCCGGTTCGGTGGGGGCCTCGGGGTCGCCGGACTGGCGGAGCAGGCCGACGGTGGCGCGGAGTTCGTTGAGCGCGGAGCGGCTGGCTTCGCGTACGTGGGCCAGGGCCTCCTTGGCCTGGTCGGGGCGCTTGTCCATGACGTGGGCGGCGACACCGGCCTGGACGTTGACGAGGGCGATGTGGTGGGCGACGACGTCGTGCAGGTCCCGGGCGATCCGCAGGCGCTCCTCGGCGACGCGGCGGCGGGCCTCCTCCTCACGGGTGCGCTCGGCTCGTTCGGCGCGCTCACGGATGGCGGCGACGACGGCGCGGCGGCTGCGGACCGCGTCCCCGGCGGTGGCGCCGATGCCGGTCCAGGCGAAGATGGCGAGGTTCTCCTGGGCGTACCAGGGCAGCGGGCCGGCGAGCATGGCGGAGCCGGTGAGGACGGTCATGGTGAGCAGGCCGACGCGCCAGGTGGTGGAGCGGTCGGTGGTCGAGGCGACGGTGTAGAGCGCGATGACCGCGGACATGGCGACGGGGGCGCGGGGGTCGCCGGTGACGGACTCGATGACGGAGGCGGTGCCGGTGACGGCGAGGACCGTCACGGGGGCGCGGCGGCGGAAGACCAGCGCCGCGGCGCCGACGGCGATGAGGACGAGGCTGAGTGCGTCCGGGGTGCGGAAGGTCCAGGTGACCCCGGCCTTCCCGTGCGGGTCCACGAACGATCCGGCCACCATGCAGGCGAGTACGCCCACGGCCAGCGCCGCGTCCAGCGCCATGGGATGCGCTTTCAGATGCCGACGGGCTCGCTCGAGGGTGCTCACGTCTGATTACGGTACGGCGTCCCTGCGGGGCTTGGAACGGGGGCTGCCTGGAGGTTCCGGCCTTGAGGGGCCTTGTCCTCAAACGCCGGACGGGCTGGGATGTGCGGTCCGGCGCTCACAGGTACAGCCGGCCTCCCCCGGCTCACCCCGGGATCAAGCCGTCGTCGCCCAGCAGTTCCTGGACCTCTCCCAATGTCGCGCCCGGGGGCGGGAGGATCAGTTCCGACGGTTCCAGGGAGTCGTCCGGCAGGGGTTCGCCCAGTTCGCGGACCTTCTCGAGCAAGGCGTGCAGGGTGGCGCGGAAACCGGGGCCGTCGCCGTTCTCCATCTCCGCGAGGAGCTCGTCGTCGAGCTTGTTCAGCTCGGGCAGGTGGCTGTCGGACAGCTTCACCTGCCCCTCGCCCATGATCCGGACGATCATGTCGCCCATCGCGCCCTCCTAGGCGTGGGCCCCGGCCGTCGGCTACTGCTTGTCGAAGCGCGGGGTGTCCTGCGGCTGCTGCTGGGACTGCGACTGGCCGTTGCCGCCCTCGATGGCCTGCTGTCCGCCGGCCGAGCCGCCCGCCAGCTCCGCCTTCATGCGCTGCAGCTCCAGCTCTACATCCGTACCACCGGAGAGCCGGTCCAGCTCGGCCTGGATGTCGTCCTTGTGCATGCCGGACTGGTCGTCCAGGGCGCCGGAGGCGAGCAGTTCGTCGATGGCGCCCGCGCGTGCCTGGAGCTGGGCCGTCTTGTCCTCGGCCCGCTGGATCGCCAGGCCGACGTCGCCCATCTCCTCCGAGATGCCGGAGAACGCCTCGCCGATCCGGGTCTGGGCCTGGGCCGCGGTGTACGTGGCCTTGATCGTCTCCTTCTTGGTGCGGAAGGCGTCGACCTTCGCCTGCAGGCGCTGCGCCGCGAGGGTGAGCTTCTCCTCCTCGCCCTGCAGCGTCGCGTGCTGGGTCTCCAGGTCCGTCACCTGCTGCTGGAGGGCGGCGCGGCGCGACAGCGCCTCGCGGGCCAGGTCCTCGCGGCCCAGCGCGAGCGCCTTGCGGCCCTGGTCCTCCAGCTTCGACGACTGCTGCTGGAGTTGGTTGAGCTGGAGTTCCAGCCGCTTGCGCGAGGTGGCCACGTCGGCGACGCCGCGGCGGACCTTCTGGAGCAGTTCCAGCTGCTTCTGGTACGAGTAATCGAGGGTCTCGCGCGGGTCCTCGGCCCGGTCAAGGGCCTTGTTCGCCTTCGCGCGGAAGATCATCCCCATACGCTTCATGACACCGCTCATGGGCTTCGCGCGCCCCCTTCTGACGTCCAGCTCCAGCTCTGCGACAGAACCCACAGTACGGGCCCTGCATCCATTGACGCACTGTTCGGGGACGGATGCGCTCATCCCCAAGGACGACTGCGTACGCTCCCGCTCCGGCGTAAGGAGTAGGTGACTCCCGGGTGTCGGCCGGGTGCCGACACAGGTGCCGCCCACGGGCCTGCCCGTGGTCTCCTCAGGGCCGCCGAACGGACCGTCTGCAACGTCCCCTCTGTCCCCCTACGACGACTGGCGTTGCCGGATCGTTCCCCACCGGGCTGCGGTCCATGCCCCGGGACCCCGTACCCTTGGGTTTTGTGTTCCGTAGCCGTGCGAAGGATGAGAAGGCCCAGGCCGCCGACAAGGCGCCGGTGACCGACTCCAATGAGACCCGCCACCCCGAGGCCCCGAAGGGCCGCCCCACGCCCAAGCGCAGTGAGGCCCAGTCGCAGCGTCGGAGCGTGGCAAACACGTCGATGACGCGCAAGGACGCCGCCAAGCGCCAGCGCGAGGAGCGCCGGGCCGCCCTGGAGAAGCAGCGCCAGGCGCTGGCCGGGGGCGACGAGCGGTATCTGCCGGCCCGTGACAAGGGTCCGGTCCGCAAGTTCGCGCGTGACTTCATCGACTCCCGCTTCAACATCGCGGAGTTCTTCCTGCCGATGGCCGTGGTCATCCTGGTGCTGAGCATGGTCCAGGTGCCGGCGCTGCAGAACGTCGCGCTGCTGCTGTGGCTGGTCGTGATCGTGCTGATCGTGCTCGACTCGATCGTCACCGGCGTCCGCCTGAAGAAGCGGCTGGCCGAGCGCTTCCCCGACGACAACCGGCGCGGCGCCGTCGCCTACGCGCTGATGCGCTCTCTCCAGATGCGCCGGCTCCGGCTGCCGAAGCCGCAGGTCAAGCGCGGAGAGCGGCCCTGAGCACAGCCGCTTTTTCCGGGGGTGCGGCCGATGCCTGGCTGAGCAAGCTCGGCGGGCTGCGTGAAGTCGTACGACAGGAGCTGGTGGCCCGGCAGCTCGACGAGCAGATAGCCGGGCGGTTCCCGGTCGGGCAGCGGCTGCGGGTGCTCGACGTGGGGATGGGCCAGGGCACACAGGCGCTGCGCCTGGCCCGGGCCGGGCACCAGGTGACCGGTGTGGAGCAGGACCCGCAGATGATCGCGGCGGCCCGCGAGGAGCTCGCCGGCGAGCCCGAGGGGATCCGGGAGCGGGTCCGTATCGTCCAGGGGGACGGGCGGGACACGGGTGTCCACTTCCTGCCGGGCAGCTTCGACGTCGTGCTCTGTCACGGCGTGCTGATGTACATCGAGGAGCCCGATCCGCTGCTCGCCGGGCTGGCCCGGATGCTCGCCCCGGGCGGACTGCTGTCCCTGCTCGTGCGCAACGGCGACGCGCTGGCCGTGCGGCCGGGGCTGGGCGGGGACTGGGCCGGGGCGCTGGCCGCCTTCGACACGACCACGTATCGGAATCGGCTGGGGCTCGACGTACGGGCGGACCGGCTCGCAGAGCTGACGTCGACGCTCGCGGGCATCGGGGCGCCGCTGCACGTCTGGTACGGGGTGCGGGTGTTCACCGACATGGCGGCCGACGGGGCGGAGATCCCGGCGGACGTCGAGGCGCTGCTGGCGGTCGAGGAACGGGCCGGGAAGACGGATCCGTATCGGAGCGTCGCGGGGCTGCTGCATCTGTGCGGAGTGCGCGGCTGAGCGCGTTCGGGTGAGCGGTGACGGGGGCGAGGGCGTACGGCCCTCGCCCCCGGTCCGGTCATGCCTCGGCGTGCAGGCTCATCGGCCCGTAGATCTCGGCGGCGTCCTCGAACAGCCGCACCTGGTCGGCGCCGCCTTCCTGCAGGGCCTTCCAGTGCTCCCCGATCCAGGACTCGGCGTCCCCCTGCGTGGTGAACTCTTCGGGCTGCACCGCGGGCTGGACCTCCACCCCGTCTGCCTTCTCGAACCGCCACGTCCATGCCGCCATGTACGCCTCCAAGGTGTCAGCACATGCAGAGCAAGAGCCTATGTGCTCCGCCGGGTGAGCCGGAACACGATCAAGGTAGTGGGTCATCTGCGGGCCGTGGGGCCGGTCGCGCCCACGCGGCGGAGCCGCATGTCGTCAGGGCCCCGGGCCCCTGACTGGCGCCCCTTCGGGGCCGCCGGTGCGCGAGACCACTCGCGACCGGCGAAAATCGGTCCGTGGAACTGACTCTCCTCGGCACCGGTGCCCCCGCGGGACTCCCCCGCCCCGACTGTCCGTGCGCGGCGTGTGCCAGTGCGCTCGGTGATGATGCGCGGGCGGCGACCGCGTTGCTCGTGGACGGGGCGCTGTTGCTCGATCTGACGCCCGGCGCGGCGTTCGCGGCTGCTCGGGCGGGGCGTTCGCTGGGTGGCGTACGGCAGGTGTTGCTGTCGCATCCGCACAACGGGCCCGCCGTCGAGGTGCCCGCGGGGCTGCCGCAGCCCGGGCGGGTGCCGGACGGGCGGGAGTTGGCGCTGCTGACGGGGCATCGGGTACGGGCCGTGGCGATGGACTCGCCGGGCACGGGGTACGCGGTGACCGGTCCGGACGGGCAGCGGCTGCTGTATCTGCCGCCGGGGGGTGCGCCGGCCGGGCTGGAGGAGGGCGCCGTCGGGATGTACGACATGGTGGTCGCCGATGTCGTACGGCGGCCGGACGCGCTGGCCAAGCTGCGGGCGGTGGGCGCGGTCGGGCCGACGACGGATGTCGTCGCCGTCCATCTGGACCACGACGTACCGCCGGGCGCCGAGTTGCGGCGGCAGTTGGCCGCGGCGGGGGCGCGGGCGGTGCCGGACGGGGCGACGCTGGTGGTGGGGGCTTACGAGGACGTACCGGACGTGCCCCGGCGGACCCTGGTGGTGGGCGGGGCCCGGTCCGGGAAGTCGGTGGAGGCGGAGCGGCGGCTGGAGGCCTTCCCGGACGTGCTGTACGTGGCGACCGGCGGCACCCGGGGCGGGGACACCGAGTGGGCGGAGCGGGTCGCCGCGCACCGGGAGCGGCGGCCGGGGTCGTGGCGTACGACCGAGACGTGCGACCTGGTGCCGCTGCTGGCCGTCGACGGGGCGCCGTTGCTGATCGACTGTCTGTCCCTGTGGCTGACCGATGCCATGGACTCCGTCGGGGCGTGGGACGACGCCGTGTGGGCCGATGGCGGGGAGCGGGCGCTCAGGGAACGGGTGCGGGAGTTGACGGACGCGGTGCGGGCCACGCGGCGGACCGTGGTGGCCGTGTCCAACGAGGTGGGGTCGGGGATCGTGCCGGCGACGGCGTCGGGGCGGCGGTACCGGGACGAGCTGGGGCGGCTGAACGCGGCGTTCGCCGGGGAGTGCGAGCAGGTGGTGCTGGTGGTGGCGGGGCAGGCGCTGGTGCTGCGCGGCTAGGGCCTGTCGTTCGGATCATGCCGGCGTCGCGGGGCCTGGATCTCAGGCCGGTGCGGGCGGTGCTGTCGGTGCGGTGCGTGGTGCCGGTGTTACCGGTGCCGCGGGCCCGGTCGGCTCCTTGCGGGCGATGACCCGGTACGCGTTCGACAGGGGTGTGAGGCGGAGTACGGGGGCCAGGACGAGGTCGATCGCCCAGGCGACGGCCACCAGGGGCGCGCCCAGCAAGGCCAGTACCGGGCCCAGGAGGAGGTTCAGCACGAGGGCGGTCGTGGCCGCGAGGTCGTAGGGGATGTGCGGGGTGCGGCGGTCCGTCGCCACGATCGTGCAGCCCTGGGACCGCAGTTCCTCCTGGAGTGCGGGCAGGGGCAGCAGATGCAGGTGTCCGTGCGGGCTCTGCGGGATCCATGCCACGCCGAACAGCAGGGCGAACGCGCTGCGCGGGTTGGGGAGTTCGAGGACGAGGTGGCCGCCGGGGCGGAGGACCGCGAGGGCGGCGCGGAGTTCCGCACGGGGGTCCGGGGTGAGTTCCAGGTGGCGGAGCATGCTGACGACGTCGTAGCGGGTCCGCAGACGAGCCGTGATCCGGGGGTCCGTCAGTTGCCCTACGTGGGCCTCCTCGATCCGCTCGGCCACGCGCGCGTGCAGGACTCTGTGGGTCGGGTCCAGGCCGTCGAACGCGGTGTAGGGAAAGACTTCCTTCGCCGCCTCCGGGAAGAGCGCGTCCCCCGTACCCACGTCCAGCCAGCTCTCCGGCTCGGTAAAGGGGAGCGCCGCGCGGGCCGCGGCTCTCAGCCGACGGGGCGAGGCCTGCCGCACGAGCCTGAGGAACCGGGGGGCGTAGGTGTGGTCCCGGCATACGGCGAGGGTGAACGGGCAGGCGGCGCGGCGTCGTTCGGAGGGTGCGGTCGCGGTCATGGCGGCTCCCGGGCGCGAGGGCGTACGACGGGGGCGTACGGCGGGGTGCGGCGGAACGGTGCTGCGAGCATGCCCCGACAATCCACTGCAAAACGGAACGTATGGGATGGCGATCCACGGTGCAACGACGTCATGCGGATGGGGCGGTGACGTGGCGGGGCCCCTGGTGGCCATGTGGCGCCGTTCTGTTCGACCGGTGCCGGTACTGTTCGGCGAATGAGCTCGCTTAATCTCGACGACTTCTCCGACCTGATCGAGCGCCCCGACGGTGGGGTACGCCGTGACGCCGAGGCGCGCCGTGAGCGTCAGATCGTGCCGCCCGGGGCGCTGGGGCGCCTCGACGAACTGGGTGAGTGGCTGGCGGCGGCACAGTCGGCCGTGCCGGTGCGGCCGATCGAACAGCCGCGGGTCGTGCTGTTCGCCGGTGACCACGGCGTCGCCGAGCTGGGCGTGTCGGCGCGGCCGGCGGGCGGCGCCGGGGAGTTGGTGCGGGAGATCCTCGAGGGCGGCCGGCCCGTGTCCGTGCTCGCGCGGCGGCTCGGGGTTCCGGTGCGGGTCGTCGACATGGCGCTGGACTGCGATCCGGAGTCGCTGCCGGAGTCGGTCGTACGGCACCGGGTGCGGCGCGGCAGCGGTCGTATCGACGTCGAGGACGCGGTGACCCTGGAGGAGGCGGAGGCCGCTTTCCGGGCCGGCGTGGCGGTGGCCGACGAGGAGGCCGACTCCGGTACGGATCTGGTGGTGCTCGGCGATGTGAGCGTCGGCGGGACGACCGCGGCCGGAGTCCTGGTCGCGGCGCTGTGCGGGACCGACGCCTCCGTGGTCACCGGGCGGGGTGGGCTGGCTATCGACGACCTGGCGTGGATGCGCAAGTGCGCGGCGATCCGGGACGCGCTGCGCCGGGCGCGGCCCGTGCTCGGGGACCAGCTTCAGCTGCTCGCGACGGTGGGCGGCGCCGACCTCGCCGCGATCACGGGGTTCCTGCTGCAGAGCGCGGTACGGAAGATGCCGGTCGTGCTGGACGGCGTCGTGGTCGCCGCCTGTGCGCTGGTGGGGCAGCGGATCGCGTTCCGGGCGCCGGACTGGTGGCTGGCCGCGCACAACAGCGGGGAGCCGGGGCAGGCGAAGGCGCTGGACCGCATGGCTCTGGAGCCCTTGCTCGACCAGGGCGTGAAGGTCGGCGAGGGGGCCGGCGGCCTGCTGGCCCTGCCGACGGTCCAGGCCGCGGCGGCGCTGGCCGCGGAGCTGCCGGAGAAGCCGAAGGAGTCGGAGACGGCGGAGACGGCGGAGACGGCGGGGGACGACGAGCCGGAGGCGCAGTCGGAGACCGACTAGTCGGAGGTGACGAGCGGTTCGTCGCCCCTGTGCACATAATCCCCGTATGAGCACCCTCGCCCGCTCGGCCCGTGCCGAGTGGGGGTCGCTGTATCTCGCCGTGCGGGGGACGTGGACGGCGCGGCGGTGGAGGGCTGTTCCCCTGACCCTCGGGGCCGTGTGTCTGACCGGGGTCATGCACGTTGTGCAGCATCAGGCCTGGGGGTATCAGGTCGTCCAGGACCTCGGGGCTGTCCGGGCCGAGGATCCGCTCTGGCTCGCGCTCCTGCGGACGCCGTTGTCGCTGTTCGTGCCCGCCCTGGACCTGCCGGTGTGGGGTGCGCTCGCGCAGATACTGATCGTGTTCGGGATCGCCGAGATGTGTCTGGGGTGGTGGCGGACCCTCGTCGTCGCATACGTCGCCACCCTCGCCGGCACCCTGTACGCGCGCGTGGGCCTCGCGCTCGGCCCGGGCAACCCGATCGGGCTGCCCGCCTCGGACGCCCGGGTCGTGGACACGGGACCGTCGGCGGCCGTGGTGGGGCTGGCGGTGTTTCTCGGGTGGCGGTACGGCGCGTATGTCACAGCCGGTGCGGTGATCGCGGCGATGGTGGTCGAGGTGGCGCTGAAGGAGAACCTCGCCGGCAAGGAGCACCTGGCGGCCATCGCGGCGGTGCTGGTGCTGTGCGCGGTGGCGGCGGTGCGTCAGCGGCGTTCCAGGGCGCGGGCCGAGTCGACGTCGGGCGCGCCGCCGATCCAGTCCTGAAGTTTGCGGCTGGGGCCCGCCCAGCGCTTGTCGTGGTGGAAGGCGCGCAGCTGGGCCTTGGCCCGGGCACGCGGGCGGCGGCGGTAGAAGCGTTTCGCCCAGGGGGAGGCGGGCCGGGCCAGACGGACGGCGCCGAACAGGGCGACGAAGGGGACGACCACCCCGAAGATCGCGATCCGGGCCTTGCCCTTGGCCAGGGCGATCAGGGCCAGGAGGAAGTTCCCGAGGATCGTGCTGAGCACCGACCCGCGGTTCTGCAGCTCGTCGTCGCTGAGGTCGTTGACCCCGAACGGTGCGTAGCCGAGCAGGAGCAGGCCGACCACGGCGGCGGTGAGCACGACCACCTCGACGCTCTTGCGGCCGGCCTCGGTCCAGTAGACGTCGTCCAGATGCACGATCAGCGCGAACTCGTCCATGACCAGGCCCGCGCCCATCCCGAACACCACGGCGGCCACGGCCGCGCCGAAGCCGCGCTGGCCGCTGGCGACCGCGCAGAACCCGCCGATGACCGTGAGGACGACGCCGGGGACGACATGGTGGATGTGGACGGCGCCGGTCTCGATGTTGCGGAAGGGTCCTTTGCCCGCGCGGATGAGGCGGGTGATGACGCGGGTGACGAGGAAGGTGACCACGAAGGCGGTCAGGGCCAGGAGCAGGGGGAGTTTGCCCGGTTCGATGATGTTGTGCTGCCACCAGTCACCCATGGTCTCAGTGTGTCCGGGACCGGGGTGGGCCGCCTGGCGGGTACGGCGTCCGGGCTAGTCTGCGGGCGTGTCCATGACCCCGCCGCCCCCGCACGGTCTCCGTGTCCACGGTCTCCGTTTCGCCTTCGGCACCCTGAGCGTGCTCCCCGTCAAGGTGAGCCGCTGGGACCGGGAAGCGGCGCGCGGCGGGATGCTGTGCGCCCCGCTCGTCGGCGTGGCCCTCGGCTGCGGTGCCGCTGTCGTCGCGCTGGTGCTGCTGTTCCTCGGCGCCGGTCCCCTCCTCGCCGCCGTGGCGGGCGCGGCCGTCCCCGCCGTACTCACCCGGGGCCTGCATCTCGACGGCCTCGCCGACACCGCCGACGGGCTCGGCAGCGGCAAGCCCGCCGAGGACGCGCTGCGGATCATGAAGCAGTCGGACATCGGGCCGTTCGGGGTCATCACGCTGGTGTTCGTGCTGCTCGCGCAGGTCGCCGCCCTCGCCCGGCTCTACGACGACTCGTGGGCCCGGGGCGCCCTCGCCACCGTCGTCTCGGCCGTCGCCGCCCGGCTCGCCCTCACCCTCGCCGCACGCACCGGCGTACCCGCCGCGCGGCCGGAGGGGCTGGGGGCCGCGGTGGCCGGAGTCGTCCCGGTACGGGGTGCGGTGGCCGTGGCCCTGGCCGTGACCGGCCTCGCCGCCGCGGCGGGCGCGCTGCTCGGGACGTACGACATCGCCCGCACCGCCCTCGCGGTCCTCGCCGCACTCGCCGCCGCCGAACTCCTCCTGCGGCACTGCACGCGCCGCTTCGGCGGCGTCACCGGCGACGTCTTCGGCGGGCTCGCGGAGACGGCGGCGACGACCGCGCTGGTCGTGCTGTCACTGGGCTGACCCGAACTCCAGCGCGTGCGGCAACGTGCCCCACGGATGAGCGCCCTCGCCCGGCACCGCGCAGTGCACCGTGGCCCCGCGCTCGCGCGCCGGCTCCGCGAGGTCGGCGCCGGCCGGGACGCCGTACACCAGATGACACAGCCGCACCCCGGACCCGCCCCGCCACCGCTGCGGGCCGAGCCGGGTGTACGTCGCCCAGGTGCCCTCGAAGGTGACCAGGACGTCCGCGATCCTCGCGTACGACGGGTGCGGTGCCGTGCCGTGGTTCAGGACGAGGGTGCCGTAGCCGGCGCCCCAGGCGGCCGTCGCGAGCCGCTGGTAGTACCCGAACTCCTCGCGTCCGGCGGCGACCTGGTCGAGGAAGAGGCCGTCCGCGCCGTACCAGTCGCGGTGCCGCCCGAGGTCGCGTACGACGTCGGCGGCGGGCCTGCGGCCGTAGTCGGTGTCGGCATAGCCGAGCACCCGCACGTCCGCGTTCCGCAACCGGGCCGCGACCTCGGCGAACGCCGGGTCGGGCGCCTCGCCGGGACCGCTGGCCGGGTTCAGGACGACGCCGTAGACGCGCGGCGCGGCCGCAATGATCGCGTCCCATTCGGCAGGGCGGACGGACGGGTGCTCGTAGTACGGGATCAGCAGATCTCTGACCGGTTCTCTCATCGGTGGGCGGTCGCTCTCCCCAACAGGGCGCAGACGAGGGTGGCCTGGGCCACCGCCGCCGTCGCGTGGACGATCAGGCCGATCCAGTGCGGGCTGCCCGCGTGCGTCACCAGGGCCAGCGTCTGGGCAAGGGCGGCAGCGCAGCAGATCGCCGCCGCACTGAGCACCGCGCCGAAGGACTGCAGCAGCAGGCCCGTCCACAGGACCACGCCCAGCAGGAGCAGTCCGGCGAGGCGGACGCCGGCGATTCCGGGGGCGTGCGGCCACAGGGCCGAGGTGGTGAGGCTGAGCGCGAGCAGGGCGACCAGGTAGCCGGAGAGGCACTTCAGGACGGTGATCACCGTGGTCCGCCAGAACGCCCTCGGTGTGCTGCTGGAGCGCAGGCCCGCGAGGCTGCCGCTGCGGAAGCGGTACAGCAGCCATTCGGCGGGGCCCATGCTGAGCGTTAGGGCCACTGCGGCCGGGGCGGCGATGGCGCTGCGCTGCTCGCCCGTGAGGAAGTCGCCCAGGGCCGTGTAGAGGACGAGGACGCCGGTGGCCAGGCCGAAGAGGGCGTATGGGAGGGAGGCGGAGAGACGGGGGCCCATTGTCGTGTCTCGGCTGCGGGTGCGTTGTGGCTGGTCGCGCCCACGCGGCGGTAGCCGCAAATCGAGTACAGCCCCGCGCTCCTTGAGGGGCGCTACCTCGCGTAGGCCTAGAACAGCGACCACGACAAGCGAGCCCAGGAGAAGAACGAGCCGTGCGGGCTCCGGCAGTGGATGTACAAGCGCCAGCACTGCTCCCGCCGCCATCGGCAACAACGCGGCCAGCAGGACCCGTTCGCGGCCCATCACCAGGAGGGCGGTGGCCGCGCCCAGGTAGACGGACTGCCCGGCTGCGAAAGCGACGGCGGCCGGCTGGGCGGCACCGGCGACGGCCAACGCGACCAGGGCGCCCAGCAGCGCACCCGCCGGAGCGCCGAGCAACAGGGAGCGGCGGGCCGCATCCCGGTCGCCCAACCCCAACCAGGAGTACGCCCGATGGGCCAGACCCTGGTTCCACGTCCAGCCGACGAGCGCGCCGGCCAGCAGCGGGACCGTGCCCGCGGGGAGGCCGACGTCGTCCTGCGGGCCGGCGAGGAGGGGGGCGCCGAGGACGTAGCCGAGGCCGGGGAGGGCGAAGACGACGCCTCTGAGGAGGCAGCCGAGCAGGCCCACCTGCCAGGGGTCGTGGACCGGGCCGTCCGGCTCCGGGTAGCGGCGCTCGACCCGCTCGTACAGCTCCTCGGCGAGGGCGAAGGAGTCCTTGACGCCGTAGCGCTCGCGTATCTGGTCGTCCGACAGGCCGTCGGACTCCAGCAGCGCGGCGATCTCGTCGGGGTGGACGGCGGCGGCTATGAAGTCGTCGAGGCGTTCGGCGAGTTCGTCGAGGGGGTCGGGCTGCGCCCAGCTGGGCTTGGCGCGCTGGCGGGGGATGGCGGGCAGGGTGTCGGGGCGGGAGCCGGGCGGCATCCAGATGCTTCCGCTCACCAGCCGGTTCCGTCCGTCGCGACCTTCTCGTACCACGGGTCGCGCAGTTCGAGGGTCCAGTCGGCGACCGTTTCGAGCGTGGGCTCGTACACTTCGGCGCTGCCCGCGAGCTCCTGGTAAATCGTCCGGAAATTGTCCACGGAGCGGCGCAGCGTGAATCGGTCGATCACCCGTTGACGGGACAACTCACCCAATTCCTTCCGCCGTTCGTCGTCGCGGAGGAGAGTGAGGGCGGCGGCCGCCATCTTCTCCGGCTCGCGCGGCGGGACGACGAGTCCCGTGTCGCCGACGGCCTCGCGCACTCCCCCGACGTCCGTCGAGACCGTCGTACGGCCGCAGGACATGGCCTCGATGATGGAGAACGGGAAGCCCTCGGAGATGGACGACAGCATGACTACGTGCCCGGCCGCGTAGGCGCGCCAGACCTCGCTGATGCGGCCCTCGAAGGTCAGGCCGTCGGTCACGCCGAGTTCGGCGGCGAGCTTCTCCAGCTTGGTGCGGTAGGCCTCGCCGCCGGGCGGGACGGGGCCGAACAACCGCAGCCGGGTGTCCGGGAGTTCGGCGCGGACCATGGCATAGGCCCGCAGCAGGGTCTCCAGGTCCTTGATGGGGTCGACGCGGCCGCACCAGGTGAGGGTGGGGATCTCGGGTTCGGGGCCGGCGTGCGGGAAGGCGTGCGGGTCGACGCCGTTGTAGACGGTGCGGATCTTGTCGGCGTCGGCGCCGCCGCGCTCCTCCCAGCGGCGGTTGTACTGGTTGCAGGGGGTGATGAGGTCGGCCGTCCTGTACCCGTGTGAGTTCAGTTCGCGGTAGAAGCCCAGCATGAACGCCTTCACGGGCCAGCGCTGGGCGTCGCTGCGGTAGCCGAGGTAGCGCTCGCGCAGGTAGATGCCGTGCTCGGTGAGGAGAAACGGCACGCCGTCCAGCCGGCGGGCGGCGAGGGCCGGGAGGGTCGCGAGGCCGCTGCTGACGGCGTGGGCGACGGAGTCCTCGGGGATGCGGATCCCGAGCGGGCGCAGGGCGTGTTCCAGCAGGTCGGTCGCGGTGAGGGCATCGTGGACGGTCGGGCGGGCGGCCGCGGTCGACAGATGCGGCATCGTCCATATCCACATCAGCGACCGCAGCGCGGATTCCGTGCGCAGCGCCGCCGACAGGCGTCCGTCGCGGGCGAGTTCGGCCAGCTCGTCCAGGGCATCGCCGAAGTCGCAGTGCGCCTCGGGGTCGAGGAAGGAGAGCAGGAAACGCTCGTAGGAGTCGGTGAACCGGCGCCGGGCCCTGCCGTACGGCGCTCGCTTGTGCCCCGGACGCGGGCCCCAGGTCGGTACCGAGGTGTGCCGGTAGACGTTCGGCGGCATCTCCCAGGTCACGGGTTCGCGGCCGGTGCCGGTGAGCGACACGATGTGGAAGTCGACCTCCGGCATGCCCTTGACGAGTTGGTCGCACCAGGTGCTGACACCGCCGTGGACGTGCGGGTAGGTGCCTTCTGTGAGCATGGTGACATGACGGCCGGTGCGCATCGCTGCGCGGCTCCCCCCTGTTGTGCGGATGATGTGCGGGGAACTGCTGCCGGACCCCGACTGCGGGTCGTTCGTGGCTGGTCGCGCAGTTCCCCGCGCCCCTTAGGGGCGTTGTTGCCTACGGCAGTTTGAGCTTGACCGCAGACTGCAGCAGCCCCGGCGTGGTCCAGGCCGAGCGCTCTCCCGCGTACGGAGTCCCGAACGCGGTGGTGCCGATGAGGAGTTGCTTGGTGGTCCCTTCCGGTGCGGTCACCGGGATCTGCGTCCCGGACGGGGCGTTGACGGTGACGGCGCTGCCGACGCGGTACGCCGTCACGGTGCCGTTCGCGAGAGCGGTCTGCCAGGCGGCGCGGCGCTGGAGCTCGGTACCGATGGCATTCTGCGCGAGGTTCTGTACCGGGGTGTTGTCGGCGAAGAGTGCCTGGTAGTCGGCGAGCACCTTGTCCAGGACCGGGTACAACGTCCGGTCCTCGGCCAGGTTGGACTGGTGCGCGTAGTGCGGGCGCGGGTCGTTGCCGATCGCGTGCCCGAGGGCGGTACGGGCCTCCTGCGGGACGATGTGGGAGTCGTAGCCGGTGGCCACGTCCAGCGGGTCGTCCAGGCAGGTGGAGGCGGGGTTGGTCTCGCAGACGCCGCTGCCGCCGTCGGCCCGGGAGGTGTAGATCCAGTTGTACTCGTCGGCCATCTCCTCCTCGGTCCCCACGTTGTAGTACACGTTCATGGGGTGCCGGGGCACGGTCCGCGCGGCGCCGACCGAACGCTGGTCGGGCTCACGGGAGTTGTCCGAGGCGATCCACTTGACGCCGTTGTCCGCGAGGGCGCCGGCCAGGTTGGGGTTGTCGTCGGGCTGCTGGGGCAGGGTCCGCAGACCCGAGTGCTCGCCGGTCACGAGCTCCGTGCGGTCGAGCGGGAGGCCCTTGGTGACGCCCCAGTTGTAGTTGTCGCGGATCTGCGCCGAGATGTCCGAGCGGCTCATGTACTGCGTCGAGCCGCCGGCGTTCTTGGCGCAGCTCCACGGGACGGTCGAGGTGTCCTGCACACAGCCGAGGAACGGGTGCGTGTAGGTGTGGTTGATCCAGCGGTACTGCGCCTTGTCGGCGAGCAGCCGGTCGGTGAGGGCGTCGGTGCCGCCGTTCTGGCTCTTCCACTCCTCGCCGGAGCCGGCGTTGTAGACCATGTCCAGCTTGAACCCGTGCTCGCGCTGCCACTGGGCGGCGTACACCGCGTCCTCGGCGGTCATCCGGATCGGTGTGGTCCCCTCGCCGTCACCGCCCACGCAGTCGAAGTCACCGGGCGTGCAGTTGCGCTCGGTGTCCCAGCGGCTGTCGGGCGCGAAGACGTCGTCGACGTGCACCGCGAAATAGTTGCGCGCCTGGCCCAGGTGCACGCCCTGGGTCAGCCACTCGACGACGCCACGGGCAAGCAGCCGGAACTGCTGCTGGTACTGGTTGTACGCGAAGGTCACGACCAGTTCGCGGCGCCCGTCGTGGTGGTACTCGCCGATCAGGCTGCCGCGCCCGGAGCCGGCGGGGACCGGGATGTCGACATAGCTGGTGAAGCCGGTGCGGGGCCGGGCGACGTAGCCGTAACTCTCCTGTACGGACGTGTCGTTGTCCTCGAACGTGAAGGCGCCGTCGAGGTAGCCGAAGTACCCCGCCCTGCCCGCGTCGGTGACGGTGGCCTGCCGCCCGTCGAGCGCTCCGGCCCAGCCGCCCTCGCTGGTGTAGTCGAGGCCGACGCCCGGGTGGGCCCAGGTGTAGGCGTCGACCTGCGGGATGCCGTAGGTCCGCTCGTAGGTCTCCAGCGCGGTCTGCTCGGCGGAACCCGCCCCGAAGGGGGCCTCGTTGGGCAGCACGACGCCCTGGTACTTGGCCCGGGGCGTGCCGTTCACCGTGTCGCTGAGGAACGTCGCCGTGATGGTCGGGCGGCCCGCGTCGTTCAGGTCGACGGTGGTGTACGGGATGCCCGTGCTTCTCAGCTGGGCGGTGATGGCTTGAACAGAGCTGTCGCCGTTGTCCACGACCAGCACCTTGAGGTCGATGCGCGGCACCTCGGCGGCCGCGGCACCCGGGGCCGCGGCCAGGCCCAGGGTTAGCAGACTCCCGGCCGCCAGGGCGGCGACGCCGTTTCTGCGGTTTCTCCATCTGCGCGCACTCTGCGCCATTGATTGCCCCTTCCCCCCAGAAGATCCCCTGCGCCCACGCGTGACAAATCGGCGGAGGATCCGTGGAAATCATGCAAAGCGGCAAGCTGCTCGCTCACCGGAACCAGACGAGTGTGACTCAGCTCACCAAGATCGAGGATCAAGAAATGACCACGACGCCACCGAGAGGTGAACGCCCGTAGGAATGAGCGAACGCTCACACGAGCGTAGGCTCATCCCGAGTGTTCGCCGCACCGGGGAAGGCCCCGCTGATACCGCACCCGTAGGTCGGAACTAGGGTCGGTCGGCAATCTCCCGTCGTCCGCCCGGAGGGCGGGCCCGGCGGCGTCTGGTGCGTGCAGCTGCAAGGCGGAGGAGGGCGGCGACGCGGAGCGTCGGCAACCGACGACAACGCCGCAGATGTGCGTGCCAGACGCCGCCGGGCAGGCGGGAGATTGCCGACCGACCCTGCGGGTCGGCCGTCGGGCCCGGTCGACCCACACCATTCGGCCATGCAACTTCACATCGGAAGCGAGATTTCACCACCGTGACTGCTCTCACTCTCAGCACCGCCGCGGCGCCCGGCCTGCGGGCCGACGCGATCGTGATCGGTGTCGCCAAGAGCACGGCGTCCAGGTCCGGGAACCTGGTCGTCGCACCGGGCGCCGAGGCCGTGGACAAGGCGTACGACGGCAAGCTCGCCGGCGTCCTGGAGACCCTCGGTGCCTCCGGTTCCGAGGGCGAGGTGACGAAGCTCCCCGCGCCCGCCGGCTTCAAGGCCCCGCTCGTGGTGGCGGTGGGCCTGGGGGCGGAGCCCGAGGACGCCAAGGACGGGACGTACGAGGGGGAGGCGCTGCGCAAGGCCGCCGGTGTCGCCGCCCGCGCCCTCGCCGGATCCAAGAAGGCCGCGTTCGCGCTGCCGCTGGGCGACGCCGGTGACGTCGGCGCGGTCGCCGAGGGCGTGCTGCTCGGGGCGTACGCCTTCGACGCCTACAAGGCGAACGGCAAGAACGAGAAGGACAAGAAGAACGGCAAGGCGCCCCTCGCCGAGGCCGCGCTGCTCGGCGGCAAGCCGCGCGACAAGGAGCACAAGGCGGCGATCGAGCGCGCCACCGCCGTCTCCGAGGAGCTCAACCGCGCCCGCGACCTGATCAACATGCCGCCGAACGACCTCAACCCGGAGTCCTTCGCCGCGATCGCCTCGGCGGCGGGCAAGGAGCACGGCATCAAGGTGCAGGTGCTCGACGAGAAGGCGCTGGTCAAGGGCGGCTACGGCGGCATCCTCGGGGTCGGCTCCGGGTCGGCGGCCGGTCCGCGGCTGGTGAAGCTGTCGTACACGCACTCCAAGGCGGCCAAGCACCTCGCCCTCGTCGGCAAGGGCATCACCTACGACTCGGGCGGCATCTCGCTGAAGCCGGCCGGGCACAACGAGACGATGAAGTGCGACATGAGCGGGGCGGCCGCCGTGTTCGCCGCCGTGGTCGCCGCCGCCCGGCTCGGGCTGCAGGTGAACATCACCGGCTGGCTGGCACTCGCCGAGAACATGCCGTCGGGGACCGCCACCCGCCCCGGTGACGTGCTGCGCATGTACAGCGGCAAGACCGTGGAGGTGCTCAACACCGACGCGGAGGGCCGGCTGGTGCTCGCCGACGCGCTGTGGGCGGCCTCCCAGGAGACGCCGGACGCGATCGTCGACGTCGCGACGCTGACGGGTGCCATGGTGCTGGCGCTGGGAAACCGGACGTTCGGTGTGATGGGCAACGACGACGCGTTCCGCTCCGCGATCGTGGAGGCGGCCGAGGAGGTCGGTGAGGCGTCCTGGCCGATGCCGCTGCCGGAGCACCTGCGCAAGGGGATGGACTCGCCGACCGCCGACATCGCCAACATGGGTGAGCGGATGGGCGGCGGGCTGGTCGCCGGTCTCTTCCTGCGCGAGTTCGTGGGTGAGGGGATCACCTGGGCGCACCTGGACATCGCGGGGCCGGCGTTCAACGAGGGCGGGCCCTTCGGGTACACGCCGAAGGGTGGCACCGGGAGCGCGGTGCGCACGCTGGTCCGGCTCGCCGAACTCACGGCGGCCGGCGACCTGGGGTGAGGTTGCTCTGAACAAACTCTGAACAACAGGGGGCTCCGCGCGCGGGTAGGGCGGAGCCCCCTTATTTCATGCGCTCGTTCATGCGCCTCGTCCGTCCGCTCAACTGAACGTGGGACGTCTCACACACCGGCCCGGCGTCTCGTTCGGTGTGGACAAGTGCGAAGATGGGGCTCGGCAGGACAGGGCCCCACCCCAGGGCCGAAGAAAGAGCGGCCGGACACCAGCCGCCTGTCGGTCATCGACGACCGGCGCACGGCGCACATGCATGGAGGACGTGACGTGGCGAACGACGCCAGCACCGTTTTCGACCTAGTGATCCTCGGCGGTGGTAGTGGCGGTTACGCCGCGGCCCTGCGCGGGGCGCAGCTGGGCCTGGACGTCGCCCTGATCGAGAAGGACAAGGTCGGCGGCACCTGCCTGCACCGGGGTTGCATCCCCACCAAGGCCCTGCTGCACGCGGGCGAGATCGCCGACCAGGCTCGCGAGAGCGAGCAGTTCGGTGTGAAGGCCACCTTCGAGGGCATCGACATCGCCGGGGTCCACAAGTACAAGGACGGCGTGATCGCCGGTCTGTACAAGGGCCTGCAGGGTCTCGTCGCCTCCCGCAAGGTGACGTACATCGAGGGCGAGGGTCGTCTCTCCTCCCCCACCTCCGTCGACGTGAACGGCCGGCGCGTCCAGGGCCGCCACGTCCTGCTGGCGACCGGCTCCGTGCCGAAGTCGCTGCCGGGCCTGGAGATCGACGGCAACCGCATCATCTCCTCGGACCACGCCCTCGTCCTGGACCGCGTGCCGAAGTCCGCGATCATCCTGGGCGGCGGCGTCATCGGCGTCGAGTTCGCCTCGGCGTGGAAGTCCTTCGGCTCCGAGGTCACCGTCATCGAGGGCCTGAAGCACCTCGTCCCGGTCGAGGACGAGAACTCCTCCAAGCTTCTTGAGCGCGCCTTCCGCAAGCGCGGCATCAAGTTCAACCTGGGCACCTTCTTCTCGAAGGCCGAGTACACCGCCGACGGCGTCAAGGTCACCCTCGCCGACGGCAAGGAGTTCGAGGCCGAGGTCCTGCTGGTCGCCGTCGGCCGCGGCCCGGTCTCCGCCGGTCTCGGTTACGAGGAGCAGGGCGTCGCCATGGACCGCGGCTACGTCCTGGTCGACGAGTACATGCGCACCAACGTGCCGACCATCTCCGCCGTCGGTGACCTCGTCCCGACCCTCCAGCTCGCGCACGTCGGCTTCGCCGAGGGCATCCTGGTTGCGGAGCGTCTGGCCGGTCTGAAGACCGTTCCGATCGACTACGACGGTGTCCCGCGGGTGACCTACTGCCACCCCGAGGTCGCCTCCGTCGGCATCACCGAGGCCAAGGCCAAGGAGATCTACGGCGCGGACAAGGTCGTCGCTCTGAAGTACAACCTCGCGGGCAACGGCAAGAGCAAGATCCTGAACACCGCGGGCGAGATCAAGCTCGTCCAGGTCAAGGACGGTGCGGTGGTCGGCGTCCACATGGTCGGCGACCGCATGGGCGAGCAGGTCGGCGAGGCCCAGCTCATCTACAACTGGGAGGCCCTGCCGGCCGAGGTCGCCCAGCTCATCCACGCCCACCCGACGCAGAACGAGGCGCTCGGCGAGGCCCACCTGGCCCTGGCCGGCAAGCCGCTGCACGCGCACGACTGACCCTCGGTCGACGAAGCGACGACTTCAGACTTCCGCAATTCGTAAGGAGCAACCGAAACCATGGCGGTTTCCGTAACCCTTCCGGCGCTCGGCGAGAGCGTCACCGAGGGCACTGTCACCCGCTGGCTGAAGGCCGAGGGTGAGCGCGTCGAGGCCGACGAGCCGCTGCTCGAGGTCTCGACCGACAAGGTCGACACCGAGATCCCCTCCCCCGCCGCCGGCGTCCTGGCCTCCATCAAGGTCGCCGAGGACGAGACGGTCGAGGTCGGTGCCGAGCTGGCCGTGATCGACGACGGCACGGGCGCGCCCGCCGCCGCTCCGGCTCCGGCCGCTGCCGAGGCTCCGGCCGCGGCCGCCGAGCCCGCCCCGGCCCCCGTGGCCGAGGC
>NZ_BAAAZY010000001.1:383185-457354 GCF_039537145.1 Streptomyces shaanxiensis | reverse complement strand
CCCTTTCGGCCCCGCCAGGGGGCTCCGCCCCCTGGACCCCCGTCGGCCTGAACGGCCTCGTCCTCAAACGCCGGACGGGCTGAAAGATGCCGGCCGGCGCCGAGAAGTGAAGCCGCCGGCGCCTTGCCGCACCCACCCGCCGCACGGCGGCAACGCGCTCGTCAGCCCTCGCGGCAGCGGCATCCGCACCGGTGGTGGCTTCCCTGTTCGCCTCGTTCTCCGGCGCGCTGTCGTTCGTACGCGGGGCCATGCCCTCTCCTCAATCGGCTTTGCGGCAACGGTCGTTGTGGCGTGCTGCGGCGCGGCCCGCGCCGTGGGGGATGAGTACCGCGCGGGCCGCGCCAGTCGGTGGGGCCTAGTACGCCCGCTCCCGCGTGCGGCGCCACCAGGCCAGGCCCGCGCCGATCAGCAGGACTCCGATCGCGCCGGCGCCCGCCGACCCGGCGATCAGGGTCGTGTTGTCGGTGCTGCCGGAGGCGCCGGCCGGCTGCAGGGCGTCGCCGAGCTGGCTGCGGACGTCGGTCTCGCCGTCCGTGCCCTTGGCGAGCGGGCCGCGCGAACCCTCGGTCGGCAGGGCGACGTACGGGAAGGCCTTCTCGAAGTCCTTGTCGTTCTTGTCGACGGCGTCGCCCAGGTCGTTCTTGGCGCCGAGCAGTTCACCCTCGACGACCTGGAGCGAGGCGTCGATCACGTCGTCGGTGAGGCGACGGCCGTTCGGGAAGCCGGCGTTGTCGCCGTCGAGGACACCGAGCCGCTTGGGTTCGGCGGTCGGCTTGATCGAGGTGTTGAGGCGCAGCATCTCCGAGGGAGTGACGTGCGGGGGCTGGTTGAGGCCCTTCACGCCCTTGAGGAAGACGTCGACCAGGTCGTTGCGCGGCTCGTCGGGCGCCGGGATCTTGTAGATCGCCTCGATGAGCTTCGGCAGCTCGGGGTTGGTGACGTTCTTCAGGAACTGGGCGTCGTCCCAGGGCGCGGACGCGTTGAACTTGTCCTTGTCCTTGAGCGGGTTGACGACCTCGTTGACCAGCGGGCTGCCCAGGCGCGAGACCTGCTCGAAGTAGCCCTTGGCGTTCTTGCGCTGGGTCGTCGACCAGATGCCGACGATCGGCTGGTCCGCCGACTCGGCGATCATGTGGGTCGGGACCTGCAGGGCGATGGAGTTGACGTTGTAGCCCTTGAGCGTGTCGTTGCCGACCTCGGAGAGGTTCCCGCCGTAGAGGAGGTCGAAGACGCGCAGGTCCAGGAAGAACGGGTCGTCGGCCTGGCCGGCGAACGACGTCGCGTCGCCCGCGAGCTTGTGGACGGCCTGCTCGCGCAGCTTGGCGTAGTCCGGCATGGACGCCTTGCCGACGTTCGACGGCGCCACCGGCACGTCGTTGGCGACCTTCGTCTTCGACACCGGGTACTGGTCCTTGAGCTTGATCAGCTCGACGTCGTACGTCTGCGTGATGTTGAGGTCCTTGTCGTCCAGGCTCTCGACCGGACCGGTGTTGTACAGGAACGTCTTCTTGTTCTTGATGTGCGTGTCGAAGGTGAAGCGGTAGAGCAACTCGCCCTGCGCGTCGCCGTTGTTGTCGATGTGGATGTCGTACTGCGCGTCCTCGGCGAACGTGAAGAAGTTCGGACCGCCGGCCGGCTCCTCGAACGGGATCCAGTTCGCGATGATCGTCGTCGTGTCCGGCTTGTCCGGGCTGACGAACGCGTACACGTCCGTGTTGTCGTACTGCGGTGTCCCCGAGATCAGCGGGGCCTCCCGGTGGCTGGAGGCGGAGGCCGCCCCCGGTGCCAGCGCGGCGACGCCGGCGGCTGCGAGCCCCCCGGCGGCCAGCGCACCACATACGAGGGTCGCGAGGCCCTTGCGTCCCGCACCGCTCCTGGAAATAGGTGTCATGCCGTCCGTCCTCAGTGCCAACTTGCCTGACGAACCCGATTCGGAGCGGCCGCCAGGGTGGATTGGTCGAATCTCAAGCGTTCTTACGGCGGAACTGAAAAGTTGTTTCATCGGCGGACGACCCGCGTTTTCGGCGCGCTGATCCGTAACCCCATCCGGAGGTGGGTTCGTTGCGAATGCCTCGTGGGACTAGACGGCCGCGCTGCGGCCTGACTGGAGGGGGAGACGAGTTGGAGGCGGACGAGCTGCTGGTGCTCGTTGCGGGCGGTGACCAGAAGGCGTTCGAGGAGCTGTACGGGCTGGTCTCCGGGCCGGTGTACGGGCTGGTCCGGCGCGTGGTGCGCGATCCCGCCCAGTCCGAGGAGGTGGCGCAAGAGGTGTTGCTCGAACTGTGGCGGTCCGCCGCGAAGTTCGACCCGGGGCGGGGCAGCGCCCTGTCGTGGATCCTCACCCTCGCCCACCGCCGCGCCGTCGACCGCGTGCGCAGCGCCCGCGCGGCCGGCGAGCGCGAGCAGCGCGAGGCCCTGCGCGCGAACCAGCCGGCCTTCGACCATGTCGCCGAGGAGGTCGAGGCCGGCCTCGAACGCGAGTGGGTGCGCCGTTGCCTGGAACGCCTCACCGCCCTGCAGCGCCAGTCCGTCACCCTCGCCTACTACGAGGGCTACACGTACCGTGAAGTGGCCGAGCGGCTCTCCCTGCCGCTGGGCACGGTCAAGACCCGTATGCGCGACGGACTCACCCAGCTGCGCAAGTGTCTGGGAGGTGTCGCGTGAGCTTCGTCGACCGTCTGCTGCGGCGCGAGGACCTGCACTCGCTCGCCGCCCCCTACGCCCTCGACGCCCTGGAGCCCGGTGAGCGGATCCGCTTCGAGAAGCATCTGAAGACCTGTGACAGCTGTGCCGCCGAGGTGCGGGTCCTGTCCGAGGACGCCGTCCGCCTCGCCTGGTCGACGGCCGCCCCCGCGCCCGCCGCGATGCGCAACCGGGTCCTGGCCGCCGTACGGACGACTCCGCAGGAGTCCGCCGGGCGGGAACCAGCACACGCGCGTGCCACCCAACTGCCGCCGCATGTATGGGGAACCCAGCCGCCGCCGCGCACCCGGACGCGCCGGACGCGCCCGCTGCTCGTGCCGTTCGCCACGGCCACGGCCGCCGCGGCCCTCGTGGTCGCCTCCCTCTTCGCCGTCCAGGCCGACCGCACGCAGGATCAGCTGGACGCGCAGCGGGACCGGGCGAGTGAGATCGCTAACGTTCTCGCGGCACCCGACGCCCGGGCGACCGCCGGCGAGGACGCGAAGGGCCGGACAATCGGAGTTGTCGCCTCCGTATCGGAGGGGCGTGCGATCGTCACTCTGAGCGGATATGGCGAGCTGTCGAGCGGCCGTGTGCATCAGCTCTGGCTCATGCGCCCGGATGTACAACCGCGCTCCCTAGGGCTTTTCGACGACGACACGCCCTTGGTCGCGTCCGGTCTCGACAAATCGGCGACGTCACTGGCTGTGACCGTCGAGCCGGACGGAGGCTCTCCGCAACCCACCAGCCAGCCCGTTGTCCAACTCGCCCTGAAATCGGTTGGATTCGGAGAGTAATCAGAGACGGGTTGTCAACACCCTTACGGGGAAGGTGAATCCTGTGACCGCGATACACGAGTGCCCCACCGGGGCGATAGGGTTAACCTGCCCGGGCCGGGTGGACTCGTACGGGTGGGGAGTGACATGGATCAGATAACAGTGCGCAGCAGGGCCAGGGTCCCTGCGATCACCTGCGGGAGCAGCGCGACCAGTTCGCGCCTCGACCGCCATCTCTCGGTGCTGGCGGGTCCCGCCGTGCCGCAGACGGAGGCGGCCGAAGCGACCTCGCTGATGCTTGAACTGACCACTCGTGACACCACGAAGTCGCGCAGCGACCGGGGTGCGCGGGTGCGACGCGTCTCGCTCTTCGCCCCGCTGCGTCGGCTCCGCCGCTCGCTGTTCGGCGGACGCTGACTCGTACCGGCGTTCCTCGAACGAATTCCAGGCCCGCGCCCGGCAGTTCCACCGTCTCCGGTGCTGTACCGCGCTGTCGTCGCCGTCATCCCCGCGGCGCGCGGCGGAGCTTCGGAGTGCCACCCGGGTGCGGGCACGTCCCCCGCTTCACCCACCCCGCTCATCGGCCCCGTCCCCGTACGTAACGGCTTTGCCGTGTACGGACGTTGACGGGGCCGTTGTCATGCACGGACATGGACGGGGCCGCCCTTGTCGAGCGCGGCCCTCAGCGCTCGCCGCGCGCGTACCGGCGCACCGCGAGCGGCACGAACACCGCGAGCAGCACCGCGCACCACGCCAGTGACCCGGCGACGGGGTGGGCGACCGGCCAGGCGGCGCCGTCCGGCACCGGGGCGTTGCCGAAGAGGTCCCGCAGGGCCGTGGTGACCGCGCTGATCGGATTCCACTCGGCGAGGGTGCGCAGCCAGCCCGGCAGACCGTCGGTCGGGATGTACGCGTTGGACAGCAGCGGCAGGATGAAGGTCGCCCCGCCGAGCTGACCGGCGGCCTCCTCGTTCCGGGTCAGCAGCCCCAGGAATATCCCGGCCCACGCCGTCGCGAACCGGAACAGCAGCAACAGCCCCAAGGCACCCACCGCTTCGAGCGCGGACCCCTCGATCCGCCAGCCCACCGCGAGTCCGACCAGCAGGAACGGCACGGTCCCGGCGGCCGTCACGATGAGGTCCGCGCCCGCCTGCCCCAGCGGTACGGCGGCCCGGCTCATCGGCAGCGTCCGGAAGCGGTCCATCACGCCGCGGTGCGTGTCCTGGGCGGCCTGGAACATCCCGGTCATGAGCCCGTTGGCCGCGGTCGCCACCAGCAGGCCGGGCACCAGGAAGGAGCGGTACTCCGCGCCGGGCATCGCCAGCGCGCTGCCGAAGACGTAGCCGAAGAACAGCAGCATCGTGATCGGCATGGTCTGGGTCAGGATGAGCAGCCCCGGGTTGTTCCGGATCCGCCGCAGCTGCCTGCCCAGCATCGCGTTGCCGTCGTAGGCCAGGGTGCTCATGCCGCACGCTCCTCTTCCTGGGTGAGTCGCAGGAACACGTCGTCGAGAGTCGGTGGTTCGATGCTCGCGTCGAGCAACGGCACGCCCGCGGCGTCGAGTTCGCGCACCAGGCGCGGGAGCGTGAGCGTGCCGTCCCGGGTGACCGCACCGACGGCGCGCCGTTCGTGGTCGAACGACGGTTCGGCGCCGGTGAGTTGGTCCAGTACGGCGGCGGCCTTCACCAGGAAGTCGGGGTCGGTGACGACGACCTCGACGCGCGCGCCGATGACCGCCTTGAACTGGGCCGGTGAGCCCGTGCGCGCGACCCGTCCCTGGCCCATCAGGGCGATGTCGTCGGCGAGTTGGTCGGCCTCCTCCAGATACTGCGTGGTCAGCAGCACGGTCGTGCCGTCGGCGGTCAGCTCCCGCACGGCGTCCCAGATCCGGTTGCGGCTGGCGGGGTCCAGGCCGGTCGTGGGCTCGTCCAGGAACAGCACGTCGGGGCGGCGGACGAGGCTCGCCGCCAGGTCGAGGCGGCGTCGCATCCCGCCCGAGTAGGTGGACGCCGGCCGGTCGGCGGCCTCGGTCAGGCCGAAGCGGTCCAGGAGCTCGCCGGCCCGCTCGGCCGGCCCGCGCACCCGGTGCAGCCGGGCGAACAGCCGGAGGTTCTCGCGGCCGGTGAGTTCGCCGTCGACCGAGGCGTACTGGCCGGTGACGCCGATGCGGCGGCGGACGGCGGCCGGGTCCCGCAGCAGGTCGTGCCCGGCGATACGGGCCGAGCCGGCGTCCGGGCGCAGGAGCGTCGTGAGGAGCCTCAGGGCCGTGGTCTTGCCCGCGCCGTTGGGCCCGAGGAGCCCGCAGACGGTGCCTTGCGGGACGGCCAGATCGAGCCCGCGCAGGGCATGGACCTCGCCGAAGCGCTTCTCCAGACCTTCACTAAGTACAGCGTACGTAGAAGTCATGGCTCGACCATAGCGCACTACGTACGCTGTACGTAACTAGGATGGAGGTCGAGGTGATGATCGATGGCGGGCAAGGCGGCCGAACCCGGAGTGATCTGGGCGCGACCCGAGCGGACCGGGCGTGGACCGAAACCGGCGTTCACCAGGGCCGACATCGCGGCGGCCGCGGTGCGCGTCGCCGACGCGCAGGGCCTGGACGCGGTGTCGATGCGGCACGTGGCCGGTGAACTGGGGTGCGGCACGATGTCGCTGTACAACTACGTGCCCCGCAAGGAGGACCTGTACGAGCTGATGGTGGACGCCGTCAGCGCGGAGCACGAACTGTGGGAGCCGAGCGGGGACTGGCGAGCGGACATGCGCCGGGTCGCCGGGCAGACGCGGGCGCTGATGCATCGGCACCCGTGGATGCCGCGGCTGATGTCACCGATCTACGGCTTCTCCCCGAACGCCCTGCGGTATCTGGAGCACTGTCTGGCCTGCCTGGATCCGCTGGAGGCCGCTTACGGCATGAAGATGCAGCTGGTCGGGATGCTGAACGGGTGCGTGACGTCGTACGCCGCGACGGAGCTGGCCGCCGCCGAGCGGACGCGGTCGTTGCCGTGGTCGGCGGAGGAGGAGAACGCGGTGCGGATCGCCTATCTCGGGAGTCAGGTGGCCACGGGGGCCTATCCGCGGCTGGCCGCGTCGTTCGCGGAGGATCAGGGGCCGATCGATCTGGACGGGGCGTTCGAGATGATGCTGGGCCGGATCCTCGACGCCTTCGATCCCAGGAACTAGATCAGCGCGAACTGGCCTTCCGGGCCTTCCTCGTGGTGATCCAGGACCGATGCCGGACGGCGTGCCGCCTCCGGTGCCGGCAGTACGCCTGCCTCACGCAGCTCCGTCGCCGTGATCGGCGCCTTGACCGTCAACTCCTCCTGCTGCGGGCGCAGTTCCGCCAGCAACGCCAGGACCGTGATCAGCTCCAGCAGCTCCGACGTCCATGCCTGCGGCCACGTCGCCGGGCGGATCGCCGCCAGGGTGCCCGGCTCCGGGGCGGCGGTGCGGGCCGTGAACCAGTGCTCCAGGACCCGCACTCCGCCCATCTCGAAGTCCCATGCCTCCGGCGGGACCGGGGAGATGCGGCCCTCGTCCAGCTCCAGGGTCTCCTCGTCGCGGTCGTAGTGCAGGTTGAGGGGGCGGGAAGGGAGCGGAGCCCGGACGTACGGGCGGCGGCCGCCCGGCAGCTTGGGGCGTTCGCCGTTGCGGCGCATCAGCCAGAGCAGGCGGTGGCCCAACTCGACGCCCCGCACCCAGATGTCGGGGTCCTCCGTGAGGGGGACGGTGAGATCGGGGCGGGCGGCTGCCAGGATCCAGGCCAGGAGGTCCGCGGGTGCGGGGGAGTGGCCCAGCCGGGAGGTCAGGTGCCGCAGCAGGCCCGGGGCGAGATTGGGTTCCTCGCCGTCGGGGCGGCGGTAGAGGGGGCGGACGCGGCCCGGGCGGAGCAGGGGGAGCAGGGAGGTCGCCAGCAGGGCGGAGTCGGGTGTCTCCAGCACGAAGATCTGGTGCTCGTCCGCCACCCGCCACAGCTCCGGACGCGCCGCGTCGATCAGGCGGTGGTCGGGGATCAGCCACTGTTCGTCGAACGGGGCGCACAGGACGCGTTCCGGCTCGGGGCAGGGGCCCGAGGCGCGGAGCAGTTTCTCCGTGCCGGTGGACCGGCCGGGCAACTGCCCGACCGCCGAGTGCAGGGTGCGGGAGCGTGTCGGCTCCAGCAGGGCCTCCCGGTCCGGGCCCTCGGCCTTCACGAAGGCGTCCCAGCGGGCTTTCAGGGATGCGGCGTCGGGGCCCGTCGGCCACCCCCGGCCGAGCCTAGGCGGTGCGACGGACCACGGCATGAGGTCCGCCAGCGGCGGAGCGTCGTCGTGCGTCACGCTGGGCATCGTACGACCCGTCACCGACGGTGAGGTCATGTGGCTTCCAGAGTCACCGTGAAGGAGAAGCGGTCGCCCCGGTAGTGGATGACCGCGGCGTCCAGCACGCGCCCCTGCTCGTCGTACGTCACACCTGTGTAGTGCAGGATCGGGCTCAGCAGCGGGACTTGGAGCAGCCGCGCCGTCTCCGGGTCGGCCAGTCGCGCCTCCACGGTGTCCGTGATGCGGCTGATGTCCGCCCCGACGACGTCCCGCAGCACCTTGGTCATCGGCCAGCGGACCAGGTCGTCCAGGTCGATGCGTGCGGCCAGTTCGGGCCGGACGTAGTTGCGGGCGTGGTTGGTCGGCTCGCCCGTCTTCTCGTCGCAGCGCAGGCGGTGGTACGTCGCCACCTCGTCGATGTCCGGGAAGTACTCGGCGAGTTCGGCCGGCACCGGAGCCCTGCCGTGGTCCAGCAGCTCGGTCGCCATGCCGGACTGCTGGGCCACGATCGCGTCCACCGAGCCGAGCAGCCGCACGGGGGCACCCCGGCGGGCGTCCGGCTCGATGAACGTGCCGCGTCTGCGGTGGCGGGTGATCAGCCCCTCGTCCTCCAGCTCCTTCAGCGCCTGCCGCATGGTCAGCACGCTCACGCCGTAGTGCTCGGCCAGCTGCTCCTCGGTGGGCAGGCGCAGCGGGTCCTGCGGGCGGCGGCCCAGTATCGAGGCGCGCAGCGACTGCGACACCTGGTACCAGAGCGGCAGCTTGCGGTTCAGGACGATCGAGTCCGGGGCGAAGGAGGTCACGGGGCCATCCGTACCGGTGGGGGATCTTTACCGCAAGGGGCGGAAGTGGCGCTCCAGCCCCTGCCAGACGTCGTCGTAGCGCTGTTGCAGGTGCTCCGCTCCCGCCGCCTGCGGGGTGAGCGTCACCGGCCAGCGCGTCTCGAACATGAAGGCCAGGCCGTCGTCGACCCGCTGTGGCTTCAGCTCGGCGGCGCTCGCGCGGTCGAACGTCTCCTGGTCCGGGCCGTGCGCCGACATCATGTTGTGCAGCGAGCCGCCGCCCGGTACGAAGCCCCCCGGACCAGCGGTCTTCGCGTCGTAGGCGCCCTCGACGAGGCCCATGTACTCGCTCATCACGTTCCGGTGGAAGTACGGCGGCCGGAAGGTGTCCTCGCCCACCAGCCAGCGCGGGGCGAACACGACGAAGTCGACGCCCGCGAGGCCCGGGGTGTCCGACGGGGACGTCAGCACCGTGAAGATCGACGGGTCGGGGTGGTCGTACGAGATGGTGCCGATCACATTGAATCGGCGCAGGTCGTAGACGTACGGCACATGGTTGCCGTGCCAGGCGACCACGTCGAGCGGTGAGTGGTCGTAGGTGGCGGTCCAGAGGTTGCCGCAGAACTTGTTCACCACCTCCACCGGTCCCTCGACGTCCTCGTACGCCGCCACCGGTGCCATGAAGTCCCGGGCGTTCGCGAGGCCGTTGGCGCCGATCGGGCCGAGGTCGGGGAGATGGAAGGGGGCCCCATAGTTCTCGCACACATAGCCGCGCGCGGAAGCATCCAGTAGCTCCACACGGAAGCGCACCCCACGGGGGATCAGCGCCACATGTCCCGGCTCCACATGCAGCAGGCCGAACTCCGTGCGCAGCAGCAGTCCGCCGCGCTCCGGCACGATCAGCAACTCGCCGTCGGCGTCGCTGAAGACGCGGTCCATCGAGGAGTTGGCGTGGTACAGGTGCACGGCCATGCCGGTGCGCTGGGTGGCGTCGCCGTTGCCGCCCAGGGTCCACAGGCCGGCGAGGAAGTCGGTCCCGGGTGCCGGCTCGGGCAGGGGGTTCCAACGCAGGCGGTTCGGGTCCGGCACCGAGTCCGTGAAGGGGGCCGTACGGGTCGCGCCGTTGTCCGTGCGCGTGAACGCCGGATGCGCCGCCGACGGGCGGATGCGGTACAGCCACGAGCGGCGGTTGTGTGCCCTCGGCTCGGTGAACGCCGTACCGCTCAGCTGCTCCGCGTACAGGCCCAGCGGGGCACGCTGGGGTGAGTTGCGGCCCTCCGGGAGGGCGCCCGGCACCGCCTCCGAGCTGTGCTCGTTGCCGAAACCGGAGAGGTAGGTCAGCCCTTCCGCGGTCTTCCGCGCGTCCCCGCTCATGATCGCTCCCTTGAGATCTGATTCCTATGTATCACCGTAGGATTGCGGTTTCGCGGGCGCAAGAGAAGTGCGGAAGATCGGCCGGTCATCCCCTGGAGGTACGACCGGATCCGGACGCCAACCAGACTTCAGGGGGATTCGGCTGTCGGATGGGTGTTCTAGTCTCCGGATATGTCATGGACGCGGACCTTTCTCGCCGCGCTCGCGGTCTGTGTCCTGCTGGTGACCGGAACCGCGGGCTGCGACTCCGGTGCTGCGCGGGGACAGGGGGAGAACGGGGTGTCGTCCTCTCCCGTGGGCAAGGTCCTCGACGACACCGACGGCGAGGGGCGGCACCTGCGTGAGGTGGACGAGGACGACGCCCCCGAGGTCGGCATCGAGGTGCAGCCGGACCCGGACGGCGACGGCAGCTGGGACGTACGGCTGACCCTGCGCGACTTCCGCTTCTCACCCGTCGGAGCGCAGACGCGCGCGGTGGCCGGCCGCGGGCTGGCTCACCTCTACGTGGACGACCGGCTCGTCACCAGGCTGCGCACCCCCGAGTACCGCCTCGCTTCCGGCCTCGTCCCGCGCGGCACGCACCAGGTCACCGTCCGGCTGTACGCCGACGACGGCACGGTCTGGGCGGTGGACGGCGACCCCGTCGAGAGGACGGCCGCCCTCACGGCGTCGGAGGCGGAGACGACCGCGCCCCCGACGGCGAATCCGTCCGCCGCGGCACTGAGTGCGCCGGGTGTCCGCTCCCGTACTGGGGGGCGAGGTTCACCGGACCGAGCCGGAAAGGCATCATGAAGACCGTGCCTCACCCCGCATCGCTTCGTCGGGCGCCCGTGCAGCGGCGCAGTGCCGAACGGCTCACCCGGATCCTCGACGCCTGCGCCGACCTCCTCGACGAGGTCGGCTACGACGACCTGAGCACCCGGGCCGTCGCCCAGCGTGCCGGCGTCCCCATCGGCTCCGTCTACCGCTTCTTCGGCAACAAGCGGCAGATGGCCGACGCCCTCGCCCAGCGCAACCTCGAGCGCTTCACCGCCCGTGTCACCGAGCGCCTCGAGGAGACCGGCGACGGAGGCTGGCGCGCGGCCATGGACGTCGTGCTCGACGAGTACCTCGCCATGAAGCGCACCGCGCCCGGCTTCTCCCTCGTCGACTTCGGCAACCAGATCCCGGTCGGCACCCGCAGCGAACCCAACCACCGCGTCGCCGACCGGCTGACCGAGCTGCTCTCCGGATACCTCGACCGCGAGCCGGACGACGATCTGCGCCGCACCTTCCTCATCGCCGTCGAGACCGCCGACACCCTGGTCCACCTGGCCTTCCGGATGGCGCCGGAGGGTGACGAGCGGATCATCGAGGAGGCGCGGGAGATGCTGCGGGCGTATCTGGCGCGCGTGCTGGACTGACCGTCCCGGGCCGGCGGCTCGCGAATTTCCGACCTCATCCCCGGCTGGGACTCCCCTCCCTGCATACCGGTCGGTATGCTCGCCCCTGAGCCCGCGCGTCATCGTCGCCGCCACCTCAGGAGGACCCGTGTCCCGCACCGCACTGCGCATCTGTCCCCTGTGCGAGGCCACCTGCGGCCTGACCCTCACCATCGAGGGGACCGCGGTCACCCACGCCCGCGGCGACCGCGACGACGTGTTCAGCAAGGGGTTCATCTGCCCCAAGGGCGCCTCCTTCGGTGCCGTCGACGGCGACCCCGACCGGCTGCGCACCCCGCTCGTGCGCAGGGACGGCGAGCTGCGCGAGGCCACCTGGGGGGAGGCCTTCGACGCGGTGGCCGCCGGTCTGCGCCCGGTCGTCGAGCGGTACGGGCCGAACGCGGTCGGCGTCGTGCTCGGCAACCCCAACGTGCACACCATGGCCGGCGCCCTCTACCCGTCGGTCCTGATCGCCGGCCTGCGCACCCGCAGCCTCTTCACCGCGTCCACGGTCGACCAGATGCCCAAGCACGTCTCCAGCGGACTGCTCTACGGCGACGCCAACGCGATCCCCGTCCCCGACCTCGACCACACGGACCACCTGCTGCTGATCGGCGCCAACCCGCTGGAGTCCAACGGCAGCCTGTGCACCGCGCCCGACTTCCCGGGCAAGCTCAAGGCGCTGAAGGCCCGCGGCGGCACCCTCACCGTCATCGACCCGCGCCGCACCCGCACCGCCAAGCTCGCCGACCGGCACCTCGCGATCCGCCCCGGCACCGACGCGCTGCTGCTGGCGGCGATGGCGTACGTCCTGTTCGAGGAAGACCTCGTGGACCCGGGCGAGCTGACCCCGCACCTCCAGGGACTCACCGAACTCCCGGACGCCGTACGGGACTTCACCCCCGAAGCCGTTGCCGCCGCCTGTGACATCGACGCCGGCACCATCCGCGCCCTCGCCCGCGAGCTCGCCGCCGCGCCGACCGCCGCCGTGTACGCCCGGATCGGCAGCTGCACCGTCCCGCACGGCACCCTCGCCAGCTGGCTGGTCGACGTACTGAACATCCTGACCGGCAACCTCGACCGTCCCGGCGGCGCCCTCTTCCCGCAGGCGGCCACCGACAAGACACCCCGGCCCGCGGGCCCCGGCCACGGCTTCGCGCTCGCGCGCTGGCACTCCCGGGTCAGCCGGCACCCCGAGGCCAAGGGCGAGCTGCCGATCTCCGCGCTGGCCGAGGAGATCGACACCGCGACCGAGGAGGGCGAGCCGATCCGGGCCGTCATCGCCGTCGCCGCCAACCCCGTCCTCTCGGTGCCCGACGGCGACCGGCTCGACAAGGCCCTCGACTCGCTCGACTTCATGGTCAGCGTCGACCCGTACCTGAACGAGACCTCGCGCCACGCCCACGTCGTGCTGCCGCCGCCCCCGCCCTCGCAGAGCCCGCACCACGACTTCGCCTTCAACACCCTCGCCGTACGCAACCAGGTCCGCTACAACCGGCCCGCCGTCCCGCTGGAGCCCGGCCGCATGGCCGAGACGGAGATCCTGGCCCGGCTGACCCTCGCCGCCACCGGGATGCACGGCGCGGATCCGGCGGCCGTCGACGACCTGGTCATCGGGCAGACCCTCGGCAAGGCGGTGAAGGAAGCGCACTCCCCGGTGCACGGCCGCGACCCCCAGGAACTCGCCGCTCAGCTCGCCGGTGTCACCGGCCCCGAGCGCCGGCTCGACATGATGCTCCGCCTCGGCCCCTACGGCGACGGTTTCGGCGTACGACCGGACGGGCTGAACCTGGAGAAGCTGCTGGCGCATCCCCACGGCATCGACCTCGGTCCGCTGCGCCCCCGGCTGCCGCAGCCGCTGAAGACGGCCAGCGGCAAGGTGGAGCTGCTGCCGCGGCCGATCGCGGACGACCTGCCGCGGCTGCGGCGGGCCCTGCACGAGCGTCCCGACGGGCTCGTCCTGGTCGGCCGGCGACACCTGCGCTCCAACAACAGCTGGATGCACAACGTCCCCGCCCTCACCGGCGGCACCAACCGCTGCACCCTGCACATCCACCCCGAGGACGCCGAACGGCTCGGCGTCACGGACGGGGCGCCCGTGCGGGTCAAGGGTGCCGGGGGAGAGGTCACCGCCCCCGCGGAGGTCACCGACGGCGTGCGTCCCGGTGTGGTCAGCCTGCCGCACGGCTGGGGACACGACCGGCCCGGCACCCGGCTGAACCACGCGCTGAAGGAACCCGGCGTCAACGTCAACCAGCTTCTCGACGGCAGCCTGCTCGACCCGCTGTCGGGCAACGCGGTGCTCAACGGGGTGCCCGTCGAGGTGGTCCCGGTGGCCGAAAAGATCACGGCTCTGACCTGAGCAAAGCGCTGACCTGGAGTTTTGCGCTTATTGCTCGCATGTCAACGTCTTGTTAACGCTGCTTGGCGGGACCTAACGTCATCCCACCGCCGGCCCTGGTGGGTCGTTCAAGGGCGAACGTTAGGTATCCACTCATGCTGACCATCCTTGGCTTCGCCATGATCGCGACCTTCCTGGTCCTGATCATGATGAAGAAGATGTCGCCGATCGCGGCGCTCGTGCTGATCCCGGCACTGTTCTGCGTCTTCGTCGGGAAGGGCGCCAAGCTCGGTGACTACGTCATCGACGGCGTCACCAGCCTCGCTCCCACCGCGGCGATGCTGATGTTCGCGATCGTCTACTTCGGTGTGATGATCGATGTCGGTCTCTTCGACCCGATCGTGCGCGGGATCCTGAAGTTCGCCAAGGCCGACCCGATGCGGATCGTCGTCGGCACGGCGATCCTCGCCGCGATCGTCTCGCTCGACGGCGACGGCTCGACCACCTTCATGATCACCGTCTCGGCGATGTACCCGCTGTACAAGCGCCTGAAGATGAGCCTGGTCGTGATGACCGGTGTCGCCGCCATGGCCAACGGCGTGATGAACACCCTGCCGTGGGGCGGCCCGACCGCCCGCGCCGCCACCGCGCTCAAGCTCGACGCCAGCGACATCTTCGTCCCGATGATCCCGGCCCTGCTCGTCGGCCTGCTCGGCGTCTTCGTCCTCTCGTACTTCCTCGGCCTGCGCGAGCGCAAGCGGCTCGGTGTGCTCACGCTGGACGAGGTCCTGGTCGAGGAGAAGGAGGCCGAGACGGTTCTCGTGGGCGCCGGTTCCGGTTCCTCCGGTACGTCCGGCACGTCCGGCAAGGACAAGGTCACCGGTGGTTCCGGCTCCGGCACCGACGCGGAGGACGACGACGAGGAGGAGCGCTTCACGGTCCTCGACCCGAACCGCGCCACCCTGCGCCCCAAGCTGTACTGGTTCAACGCCCTGGTCACGATCACCCTGCTCACCGCAATGATCATGGAGTGGCTGCCGATCCCGGTGCTGTTCCTCCTCGGCGCCGCCCTCGTGCTCACCGTGAACTTCCCGCACATCCCGGACCAGAAGGCCCGCCTCGCCGCCCACGCCGACAACGTCCTCAACGTCTCCGGCATGGTCTTCGCCGCCGCCGTCTTCACCGGCGTCCTCCAGGGCACCGGCATGGTCGACCACATGGCCCGCTGGATGGTCGACGTCATCCCCGAGGGCATGGGCCCGCACATGGCCCTCGTCACCGGTCTGCTGAGCCTTCCGCTCACCTACTTCATGTCGAACGACGGCTTCTACTTCGGCGTCCTCCCGGTCCTCGCCGAGGCGGGCGCGGCGCACGGTGTCTCCCCGCTGGAGATGGCCCGCGCCTCCCTGGTCGGCCAGCCGCTGCACATGTCGAGCCCGCTCGTCCCGGCCGTCTACGTCCTGGTCGGCATGGCCAAGGTGGAGTTCGGCGACCACACGAAGTTCGTGGTCAAGTGGGCGGCGCTCACATGCCTCATCATCCTCGGGGCAGGGATGCTCTTCGGAATCATCTGATCCGCAAGCACCTTCCAGGAGGACTCGTTCATGGCGCCCGGTGGGAACCGCGGCTGGCTGCTCCGCCTCGTCATCGCCTTCAGCTTCGCGCAGGGGGCGGTGTCGATGGCCCGGCCCGCCGTCTCCTACCGGGCGCTGGCGTTGGGCGCGGACGAGCGGGCGATCGGCGTGATCGCGGGGGTGTACGCCCTGCTCCCGCTGTTCGCCGCGGTCCCCCTGGGGCGTCGCACCGACCACGGCCGGTGCGCGCCCCTGCTGCCGGTCGGCGTGGTCCTGATATCCGGCGGCTGCGCGATGAGCGGTCTCGCGGGCTCCCTCTGGGCGATGGCGATCTGGAGCGGGGTGATGGGCCTCGGCCACCTCTGCTTCGTCATCGGCGCCCAGTCCCTCGTCGCCCGCCAGTCCGCCCCGCACGAACAGGACCGCAACTTCGGCCACTTCACCATCGGCGCCTCCCTCGGCCAGCTGGTCGGCCCGATCGCCGCGGGCGCGCTGATCGGTGGCCGGGACATGGCGGGCACCAGCGCCCTCGCCCTGCTGGTGGCGGGTGCGGGCGGCGCGGTCGCGTTCACCTCGCTGTGGCGGATAGAGAGCCGTACGACGGCCAAGTCGGGGGAGAAGCAGGGCGAACGCGTCCCCGTACGGCGCATCCTGCGCGCCCGGGGCGTGCCCGCCGGCATCTTCATCAGCCTCGCCGTGCTGTCCGCGACCGACATCCTCACCGCCTACCTCCCGGTGGTCGGCGAGCACCGGGGCATCGCGCCGTCCGTGATCGGCCTCCTGCTGAGCCTGCGCGCGGCGGCCACCATCGCGTGCCGCCTGGTCCTGACGCCCCTGCTGCGGCTGCTCGGCCGCACCGTGCTGCTGACCGTGACCTGCTTGCTGGCGGCCCTGCTGTGCGCCGGGATCGCGCTGCCGGTGCCCGTGTGGGCGCTGGCCCTGATGCTGGCGGTGCTGGGCTTCTGCCTCGGCGTCGGCCAGCCGCTGTCCATGACGACGGTCGTCCAGGCGGCCCCCGAGGGCGCCCGCTCGACCGCCCTCGCCCTGCGGCTGACCGGCAACCGCCTCGGCCAGGTCGCCGCCCCGGCGTCGGCCGGCCTGGTCGCGGGCGTCGCCGGGGTGGCTGCGCCGTTCGTGATGCTGGCGGCCTTGCTGCTGCTGTCGGCGGGGGTCGCGGTGCGTACGCCGAAGCGGCCCGAGGGGCCCGGATCGACCGCACGGGAGCGGCCGAAGGGCTCGGGATTGCGCCGGACGAGCGATATTTGACGACGCGCCGGACGTCGTGCGGCGCGTCGTGGTGCGCGTGAAGGAGAGTCAGGCGAAAGAACGATTTGTATGAAAATCGTCTGAATCTGAGGAGCGCGTATGCCGACCCTGACACCCTCACGTGCCTTCCGTGCTCGCGCGGGCGCCACAGTCGTCCTCACGGCCCTCGCCGCGGCGGGTGCGTCGTGGGTGGCGGCGCCGACCGCGTGGGCCCAGGGGGAGAACGGCGACATCAGGATCCACCGCGAGGGCGTGCCCTACGGGGTTCCGAAGGACGACCCGGTGGTCTGCCGGTTCTACCTCGACGCCGTCAACTTCGACATCCTCGCGTCGATCACGTACACCATCTCGCCGCAGCCTCCGCTCCCCACGGGCGCCACCGTCACCGGCGCCATCCAGCTCGCCGGGGGTGCCGGTCACACCGATGTGCTGGGGCTTGCGGAAGGCCAGTACAAGCTCACCTGGGTCGTGACGGGCATCCCGCCGAAGGAGAAGGTCTTCCGGGTCAGGTGCGGCGACCGTCGGGACGGCGACCGGCGGGACGGGGACGGCGGTCCGCGCGGGGACGGCGGTCCGCGCGGGGACGGCGGTCCGCGCGGGGACGACGGCCCGCGCGGGGAGATCGGGGACAACGAGCGGGGCGAAGGCGGCGACCGCGGCGAAGGGTGGGGCCGTGGCGACAACGACGGCCCGAGAGGTGGTGTGCACGCGGGCGGTGGCGGTCTCGGCGACACCGTGGCCGCGTACGCGCCGGTGGCGGGCGCCGGCCTGGTGGGCCTGGTAGCCGTCGGCGGGACCGTGTACGTCCGCAGGACCCGCCGGCAGCCCCATGGTGCCGCGTAGGCGCAGACGCAGGCCCTGGTACCGGACCCGCGCCTACCGCCTCGCCAGGACGGCCGTGCTGACGGTCGTCCTGGTGACGGTGGTGGTCCGGTGCGAGGGGCACGGCGACCCGATCGCGCCGACGGGACCCGACGGCCGGCACCCCGTGGCCGCCGCCGAGCCCACACCCCCGCCTCGCCCGCTGCCGAGGTCCCGGCCGACGTCCGTCCGCATCCCGTCCCTGGGCATCGACGCCCCGGTGATGGGCCTCGGGCTCACCGCGACCCGCGAGCTGGAGACACCGCCGGTCGACGACCCGAAGCTCATCGGCTGGTACCGGGGCGGCCCCACACCCGGTGAGCCGGGCGTCGCGATCGCGGTGGGCCACCGCGACACCACGACCGGCTCCGCCGTCTTCGCCGGGCTCGCCTCGGTGAAGCGCGGCAAGAAGATCGAGGCGCGGCGCGAGGACGGCCGTACCGCCGTCTACACCGTGGACCGGGTGAAGGTGTACGACAAGGCGAACTTCCCCGACAAGGAGGTCTACGGCCCGGCCCGGCGCCCGGAACTCCGCGTGCTCACCTGCGGCGGCCTCTTCGACCGGCAGACGGGCTACACCAGCAACGTGGTGGTCTTCGCCCACCTGACCGCGACGAAGTGACCCTTGGCCGCGGCGAAGTGACCGATGACCGCGACGAAGTGACCGATGACCGGACGAAGTGACCAACCCCTTCCCCCGGCCGGGCACATTCCGTTAACTTCCGTGACTCACAGGCCCCGTACGACCCGCACGGGGCCTTCGAACCCACGGAGCAGCGGCGCTCCGCACAGCCCTCGGGGGCAGCAGTCATGACACGCGCCATCTCCCTGCACGACGTGAGCAAGTCCTACACGCGAGGCGTCCGGGTCGTGGACCGGCTCTCGCTGGACATCGAGCCCGGCGAGTTCCTCGTCCTCCTCGGGCCCTCCGGCTGCGGCAAGTCCACCGTGCTCAGAATGATCGCCGGCCTGGAGGAGATCGACGAGGGCGAACTGCTCCTGGACGGCGAGTGGGCCAACGACCTGCTGCCCGCCGACCGGCGCATGGCGATGGTCTTCCAGAACTTCGCCCTCTACCCGAGCATGACCGGCCGCGACAACATCGGTTTCCCGCTGCGCATCGAGGCACCCGGCGCGGACCCGCGCCCGCGCGTGGACGCCACCGCCCGCATGCTGGGCATCGAGGACCTCCTCGACCGCTTCCCCGCGCAGCTCTCCGGCGGTGAACGCCAGCGCGTCGCCATGGGCCGGGCCATCGCCCGCCACCCCACCGCGTTCCTGATGGACGAGCCGCTGTCCAACCTCGACGCCAAGCTCCGCAACCACCTGCGCGCCGAGATCTCCGGCCTCACCCGGAAACTGGGCGTCACCACGGTCTACGTCACCCATGACCAGGCCGAGGCGATGTCGCTCGGCGACCGGGTCGCCGTCCTGCGCGGCGGCGTCCTCCAGCAGGTCGGCACCCCGCGCTCGGTGTACGCCCTGCCCCGCAACGTCTTCGTCGCCGCCTTCATCGGCACCCCGCGCATCAACCTCCTGCGCGGCGTCGTACGCGCCCCACTGGACGGCGCGATGACCATCAGCCTCGGCAAGCAGTACCTGCGCCTGCCCGAACCCCTGTGCCTGGACCACCAGTTGCTCCGGGTCCAGCAGGGCCGCGAGGTCATCGTGGGTCTGCGCTCCGAGGCGGTGCGCATCGCCGAGCCCGCCGCCGCACGGCCCGGCGAGGTGCACATCACCGGGCTGGTGGAGCACGTGGAGTTCCAGGGCCACGAGGTCCTCGTCCACTTCAACACGGGCTCCCGCCCGGCCGTCGTACCGGACCTGGAGGCCCCGCGCCCGGCCGTCCGCCCCGCGCGCCGCCGTCGCCGCGAGGGCGGCACGGTCCTGGACCGCCTCCGGGAACGCGCGGGCGCCCTGCGCGCCGGCCCGGTGGTGACGCTCGACGACCCGGCCGACGCCGGGCCCGATCAGACGCCGCCCGAGGGCCGACTGCCCGGCGACCTCATCGTCCGCACCACCCCCGACTTCGAGCTCCGGCACGGCATGCATGTCCCGCTCCTCGTCGATCTCGCCCACCTGTTCGTCTTCGATCAGCACGGCGACCGCATCTGCCCGGCCCCGGCGCGGCTTCCCGACCTGGAGGAGTGAAGTCCGCCGGACATGGCTAGCTATGCGCCATGAACGTGCACTTCACCCGAACCCGGGCCGTCCTCACCGCCGTCGGCCTCCTGCTCGCCGTCGGCGCGCCGACCGCGTACGCCACCCTCGACGACGACACCTCCGCGGCGCCGGCCGCGTCCTCCGCCCCCGCACGGGGGGAGCCGTACATCGAGACCCGGTTGTTCTTCGGCACCGCGCGCCCGGACGGCGGCCCGGCCGTCACCGACAAGCAGTTCATGGCGTTCGTCGACAAGGAGGTCACGCCGGACTTCCCGGACGGGCTCACGATCCAGTCCGGGCGCGGACAGTGGCGGGACGCGAGCGGCACGATCGAGAAGGAGCGGTCGTACGAGCTGATCCTGCTCTACCCGCGGGCGCAGGCGCAGAGCAGCGACCGCAAGATCGAGGAGATCCGCCGCGCCTACGAGAAGGCCTTCGGTCAGGAGGCCGTGGCGAGGGTGGACGACAGGGCCCGGGTCGACTTCTGATGTCATGGGGCGCGGCTCACTCCGGAGGCGTCTGGCGCGGTAAAACTATCGCCGCTAGTTTGTGAGCCGGACGACGACAGCCGTACGACGGCGACGGCAGCCGGTCGATGAAACGGCCCACCCGGGAGGAAGCTCGATGAAGGCACACGACGGCATGTACATCGGCGGCGCATGGCGCCCCGCCGCGAGCGGGGAGGTCATCGAGGTCGTGAACCCGGCCGACGAGCAGGTCGTCGGGGCGGTGCCGGCCGGCACCGCCGCCGACGTCGACTCCGCCGTACGGGCCGCCCGTGCCGCCTTCCCGGGCTGGGCCGCGACTCCGCCCGCCGAGCGGGCCGCGCGGCTGGCCGCCCTGCGGGACGTGCTGGTGGCCCGCAAGGACGAGATCGCCGAGACGGTCACCGCCGAACTCGGCTCGCCGCCGAACTTCTCGCAGGCGGTCCACGCGGGCGTGCCGATCGCGGTCGCGGGCTCGTACGCCGAGCTGGCGGCGACGTACGCCTTCGAGGAGAAGGTCGGCAACTCGACCGTGTACCACGAGCCGATCGGTGTGGTCGGCGCCATCACGCCCTGGAACTACCCGCTCCACCAGATCGTCGCCAAGGTCGCCCCGGCGCTGGCCGCCGGCTGCACGGTCGTCCTGAAGCCGGCCGAGGACACCCCGCTGGTCGCCCAGCTCTTCGCCGAAGCGGTGCACGAGGCAGGTGTCCCCGCGGGCGTCTTCAACCTGGTCACGGGCCTCGGCCCGGTCGCGGGCCAGGCGCTCGCCGAGCACCCGGACGTCGACCTGGTCTCCTTCACCGGCTCCACCGCCGTCGGCCGGCAGATCGCCGCCGTGGCCGCCGCGGCGATCAAGAAGGTCGCCCTGGAGCTGGGCGGAAAGTCCGCCAACGTCATCCTGCCGAGCGCCGACCTGGCCAAGGCGGTCAACGTCGGCGTCGCCAACGTCATGTCCAACTCGGGGCAGACGTGCAGCGCCTGGACGCGGATGCTGGTGCACCGGGACCAGTACGACGAGGCCGTGGAGCTGGCCCAGGCCGCCGCCGCGAAGTACGGGGAGCGCATCGGCCCGGTGGTGAGCGCCAAGCAGCAGACACGGGTGCGCGGTTACATCGAGAAGGGTGTCGCGGAGGGGGCGCGCCTCGTCGCGGGCGGGCCCGAAGCGCCGCGCGAGCAGGGCTACTTCGTCAGCCCGACCGTCTTCGCCGACGTGACGCCCGAGATGACCATCGCGCAGGAGGAGATCTTCGGCCCGGTCCTGTCGATCCTGAAGTACGAGGACGAGGCGGACGCCCTGCGGATCGCCAACGGCACGGTCTACGGCCTCGCGGGCGCCGTCTGGGCGGGCGACGAGGCGGAGGCGGTGGCCTTCGCGCGCCGTATGGACACCGGCCAGGTCGACATCAACGGCGGCCGCTTCAACCCGCTCGCCCCCTTCGGCGGGTACAAGCAGTCGGGCGTCGGCCGCGAACTCGGCGCGCACGGCCTGACCGAGTACCTCCAGACCAAGTCCCTGCAGTTCTGAGGAGCCTTCCCGTGGTTCGCGCAGCAGTTCTTCCCGCCGTAGACGCTCCTCTGGAGATCACCGAGATCGATCTCCCGGACCCCGGCCCCGGCCAGGTCCGCGTCCGCCTCGCCGCCGCCGGTGTCTGCCACTCCGACCTGTCCCTGTCCAACGGCACGATGCGCGTCCCGGTCCCCGCGGTGCTGGGCCACGAGGGCGCGGGCACGGTGGTGGCCGTGGGGGAGGGCGTCACCCACGTCGCCCCGGGGGACGCAGTCGTCCTCAACTGGGCGCCGTCCTGCGGCAGTTGCCACGCCTGCGGGCTCGGCGAGGTCTGGCTGTGCGCCAACGCGCTGAACGGCGCCGCCGACGTCTACGCCCGTACCGTGGAGGGCACCGACCTCCACCCCGGCCTGAACGTCGCCGCGTTCGCCGAGGAGACGGTCGTCGCGGCGGGCTGCGTCCTGCCGCTCCCGGACGGCATTCCGCTCACCGACGCCGCCCTGCTGGGCTGCGCCGTCCTCACCGGCTACGGCGCCGTGCACCACTCGGCGCGGGTCCGGGAAGGGGAGACGGTCGCGGTGTTCGGCGTCGGGGGAGTGGGCCTGGCCGCCCTGCAGTCGGCCCGCATCGCGGGCGCCGCGAAGATCGTCGCGGTCGACGTCTCCCCGGAGAAGGAGGAGCTGGCCCGGGCGGCGGGCGCCACGGACTACGTCGTCGCCTCCGAGAACACCGCCCGCGAGATCCGCGCCCTCACCGGCAAGCAGGGCGTGGACGTGGCCGTCGAGTGCGTCGGCCGTGCGACCACCATCCGCACGGCCTGGGACTCCACCCGCCGCGGCGGCCGCACCACGGTCGTCGGCATCGGCGGCAAGGACCAGCAGGTCACCTTCAACGCCCTGGAGATCTTCCACTGGGGCCGCACCCTCTCCGGCTGCGTCTACGGCAACACCGACCCCGCCCGCGACGTGCCGATCCTGGCCGAGCACGTGCGGGCGGGCCGCCTGGACCTGGGCGGGCTGGTGACGGAGCGGATCGCCCTGGAGGGCATCCCGGCGGCGTTCGAGAACATGCTGGCGGGCAAGGGCGGCAGGGCGCTGGTGGTGTTCTAGCCCTGCCTCCCGCGCGCCCCGGTCTCCGTGCGAGGCCGGGGCCCTCGGCATGCCCGGATCCCGCTCTCCGTGCCGTGTGCAGGCAAAACTGCTGCTGCGCGACCCGTTGACGTCCATACCGTCCGGTCAGTACGTTCCCGGAACCCGAGCCACCCCCTGTTCCGTCCCCGCACCCATCGGAGTGTGCACGCATGGACACGGCACCTTCCGCCCAGCCGCTCACCTCTACCGCTACCGCCGTCGGCAACCGCCGCCGTGTCGCCACCGCCGCCGCTCTCGCGTCAGCCGTGGAGTGGTACGACTACTTCGTCTTCGGTATCGCCGCCGCACTGGTCCTCGGTGACCTGTACTTCCCGGCCGGCAGCCCCACCGCAGGAGTGCTCGCCTCCTTCGCCACCTTCGCCGTCGGCTTCCTGGCCCGCCCCCTCGGCGGCATCGTCGCCGGCCAGCTCGGCGACAAGCGCGGCCGCAAGCCGATGCTGGTCCTCGCGCTCACCCTCATGGGCCTCGCCACCACCGGCATCGGCCTGCTTCCGACGTACGAGACGATCGGCGTCGCCGCCCCGATCCTGCTGGTCCTCTTCCGCGTGCTGCAGGGCATCGCCGTCGGGGCCCAGTGGGGCGGCGCGATGCTGATGGCCACCGAGTACGCCCCCGAGGGCAAGCGCGGTATCTACGGCAGCTTCGTCCAGCTCGGCGTCCCCATCGGCGTGGTGACCGCCAACACGGTCTTCCTGCTGGCCGGGGCGTTCACAACCGACTCCGAGTTCGCGGCCTGGGCCTGGCGCGTGCCGTTCCTCGTCGGCCTGTTCGTCCTCGTGCTCGCCTGGTACATCCACACCCGCGTCGAGGAGACCCCCGAGTTCCGGGAGGCGGAGAAGAAGCTGGCCGAGCAGGAGAAGGCCGAGCAGTCCTCCCCGCTGCGCACCATCCTGAAGAGCCACCTCGGCACGGTGCTCCTCGCCGGCGGCTCTTTCGCCGTGAACACGGCGACCTTCTACATCATCATCACCGGCGTGCTCGACTACACCACCCGCGAACTCGGCATGAAGAAGAGCGCGGTCCTCACCGTCTCGCTCTGTATCAGCCTCACCCAGCTCGTGCTGATCCCGGCCGCCGCCGCGCTCTCCGACAAGATCGGCCGTATCCGGATCTACGCGATCGGCGCGGCCGGCATCGGCCTGTGGGCCGTACCGCTGTTCCTGCTGATCGACACCGGCTCACTGCTGTGGCTGGCGGTCGGCACGTTCGTCGCGAGCTGCTTCCTCAGCATCATGTACGGCCCTCAGGCGGCCCTGTTCGCCGAGCTGTTCACGCCGGAGATGCGCTACACGGGCGCCTCCCTCGGCTACCAGATCGCGGCCGTGCTCGGCGGTGGCCTCGCCCCGTTCGTCATGGTGCTGCTGCTGGAGACCACGGGCACCTCGATGGCGGTCTCGGGCTACATCATCGGCCTCGCGGTGATCGCCCTGCTGTCCATCAAGGTCCTTGCGGACAGGGCGCGTTCACGCTGATTCCCGGGCCTGCTCGGGTTGTGGCGCGGCCGCCACGACCCGGGCGGCCCGCGTCCGCGACCGCGACACGGCGACCCCCGCCAGGCACACCATTCCACCCGCCAGGGTGAGCAGACCCGGCACCTCGCCCAGCGCCACCCAGGACATCAGCACGACCAGCGCGGGCACCGCGTACGTGGTCGCGCCCATACGGCTGGCGGTCGTCCGGGCCAGGGCGTACGCCCAGGTCGTGAAGGCCAGCGCCAGCGAAAAGACGCCCAGATAGACCATGTTGAGCGTGGCGGACAGCGAGGCGTCGGCCACCTCGCCGATCAGCTGCCCGGAGAAGGGCAGGCACAGGACCGCGCCGACCAGGCATCCGAACGTCGTCACCTGCAGCGCGCTCGCATGGCCGAGCGCCGGCTTCTGCGCCACGGCGCCGCCCGCGTACCCGACCGCCGCGAGCAGGCACAGCACCACGCCGAGCACCGAGGATCCGCCCCCGCCCGACATCGACAGCCCCACGGTCACCGCACCGGCGAACGACACCGCCATCCCGGCCAGCAGCCGCGGCGGCATCGGATCACCCAGGACCCGGGCGGCCAGCAGCGCCATGAGGATGGGCCCGATGTTCACCACGAGAGCGGCCGTACCGGCGTCCACCTGCTGTTCGCCCCAGTTCAGCACGACGCTGTAGAAGCCGAACCACAGCAGCCCCGATATCGCGATCCCGGGCCAGGCCGCCCGAGGGGGCAACCCCTCCCGCCGGACGAGACAGATCACCCCCAGCACCAGGGATCCGACGAGCAGCCGCCCCAGGGCGAGCGCACCCGGGGAGTACTCCTCGCCGGCGCTGCGGATGGAGACGAAGGCGGAGGCCCACAGGACGACGGTGACGGTGGCGGCACCGGCGGCGAGAAGGTCGGGGCGGCGGGTGGGGCGGGTGGCGGAGGTGCTCATCATGCTCCAGAGGCTAGAAGGGGAGGGCGGGCGAGGGCTCGCGGATTTCGGACGGGAAGACCGGGCGTACGGCGCCTGTTCAGCGGCGTCTGCCGCAGCCGATCCAGGGGCGCGGGGCTGTATCGATATGCGGCTCCGCCGCGTGGGCGCGACCAGCCCCCACCCACCCGCACCCGGCACGCATCACAAGCCCCCACCCCCGTAGTCGCCCGGGCTCGCTCACCGCAGCGCCCCCGCCTCGATACCGAGCAGCTCCCCCAACACCCGCTCTCCCGACGGAGTCACCTTCACCGCCCGCTCCGACCCGATCCGCACACACCACCCCACCTCCAACGCATGCCGACACAGAGCCGCGCCCGCGACACCGGCCAGATGAGGGCGCCGCTCGGTCCAGTCGAGGCAGGCCCGGGCCAGCGGCCGACGCCCGGTCCGGTCGAGGCGGATACCCGCGGTGTCGAACCAGCCGACCCCCGCATCAGTGAGCGCAAACCCCGTGTCCTGCCGCAACAGCCCGCGCGCGGTCAACGCGTCGGTGACCGCGATGCCGAGCCGCCCGGCGAGATGGTCGTAGCAGGTGCGCCCACGCGCCATGGCGGACCTCGCGCCGGCCTCCCGTAGATTCCGGGGCCGTACGGCCGTTCCCGGGGTGACCTGCGCGGCCAGGTCCTCCACCAGCTGGGCGACCCGCGCGTCGGCCAGCCGTACGTACCGGTGCCGCCCCTGCCGCTCCTCGGCGAGCAGCCCGCCCGCGACCAGCTTTCCCAGGTGCTCGCTGACCGTGGACGCGGCGACCCCGGCATGCCGCGCCAGCTCACCCGCGGTCCACGCCCGCCCGTCGAGCAGCGCCAGCAGACAGGCGGCCCGGGTCTGGTCGGCGATGAGAGCGGCGAGGCGGGCGAGCTGTGATGCCTGGGGGTCCTTGGTGGCCATGCGTTCCAGGATGGGGCACGGACACTTCGGTGCCGGCCGAAGAGTGGCGGGGCGGGCCGCCCAAGCCGCTGAGGGGCGGGCCGGCGTATCCCTAGCCGGCCCGCCCGACCTGCTCGTACTGCCGGGCCAGCCCGTCCAGCAGCGCCGCGAGCCCGGTTTCGAAGGCCCGCTCGTCGATCTTCTCCTGCTGCTCGGCGAGGAGGTGGGCCTGCCCGAGGTGGGGGTAGTCGGCGGGGTCGTACGCGCTCGCGTCGTCCACGAAGCCCCCGGCGAACGAGCCGAGCGCCGAGCCCATGATGAAGTACCGCATCAGCGCGCCGATGGACGTGGCCTGCGCCGGCGGCCAGCCCGCGTGGACCATCGCGCCGTAGACGGCGTCGGCGAGGCGGAGACCGGCGGGGCGGCGGCCGGGGCCCTGGGCGAGGACCGGGACGATGTTCGGGTGGTCGCGCAGGGCGGCCCGGTAGGAGACGGCCCAGTCGTGCAGCGCGGTCCGCCAGTCCCGGCCGTCCTCGAACATCGACAGGTCGACCTGCGCGCTCACCGAGTCGGCGACCGCCTCCAGGATCTCGTCCTTGGTGCGGAAGTGGTTGTACAGGGACGGCCCGCTCACGCCCAGTTCGGCCGCGAGCCGGCGGGTGGAGAAGGCCGCGAGGCCCTCCCCGTCCACGAGTTCGCGCGCCGTCTCGACGATCCGGTCGTAGCTGAGGAGGGGCTTGCGCGGTCGGGCCATGGCGCACATAGTAGGGCTGCCCAACGGAAACTAGCAGTGCTAATTTAAATGTACGGCTTTCAATGGACGGCCCTCGGTGGCCGCTGTCTGTGGGGTGACTCGGCATGAACCTGGAGCTCAGCGAGGAACAGATCGCCGTCCGACGGCTCGCCCGGGACTTCGTCGACCGCGAGATCGCCCCGCACGTCGTCACTTGGGACCGTGCCGAGGAGGTGGACCGCTCGATCGTCAAGAAGCTCGGCGAGGTCGGCTTCCTCGGTCTGACGATCGACGAGGAGTACGGCGGCTCTGGCGGCGACCATCTCGCGTACTGCCTGGTCACGGAGGAACTGGGCCGGGGCGACTCCTCGGTGCGCGGGATCGTGTCGGTCTCACTCGGCCTGGTCGCCAAGACCGTCGCGGCGTGGGGGAGCGAGGAGCACAAGCGCCGCTGGCTGCCGGGGCTCACCGCGGGCGAACTGGTCGGCTGCTTCGGCCTGACCGAACCGGGCACCGGCTCCGACGCCGGCAACCTCGCCACCCGCGCGGTCCGTGACGGCGACGACTACGTCATCAACGGCACCAAGATGTTCATCACGAACGGCACTTGGGCCGATGTCGTCCTGCTCTTCGCCCGCTCCACCGACGCGCCCGGCCACAAGGGTGTCTCCGCCTTCCTGGTCCCCACCGACACCCCCGGTCTGACCCGCCGCACCATCCACGGCAAGCTCGGCCTGCGCGGCCAGGCCACCGCCGAGCTGGTCCTCGAGGACGTACGGGTGCCCGCGGCGGCCATGCTGGGGGAGGAGGGCAAGGGCTTCTCGGTCGCGATGTCCGCCCTGGCCAAGGGGCGGATGTCGGTCGCCGCGGGGTGCGTCGGCATAGCCCAGGCCGCGCTGGACGTGGCCGTCCGGTACGCCGGTGAACGCGAGCAGTTCGGCAAGTCCATCGCCCACCACCAGCTCGTCCAGGAGCTGATCAGCGACATCGCCGTCGACGTGGACGCGGCCCGCCTGCTGACCTGGCGCGTCGCCGACCTGATCGACCGCGGGCTGCCCTTCGCCGTCGAGTCCTCCAAGGCCAAGCTCTTCGCGTCGGAGGCCGCCGTCCGGGCCGCCAACAACGCCCTTCAGGTCTTCGGCGGCTACGGCTACATCGACGAGTACCCGGCGGGCAAGCTGCTGCGCGACGCCCGTGTGATGACCCTCTACGAGGGCACGAGCCAGATCCAGAAGCTGGTCATCGGGCGGGCGTTGACGGGTGTTTCGGCGTTCTGAGTACGCGTCTGAGTACTTCGGCGGATGTGGCCGGCGCCACCGTCGCCGACCCTGTTCCCCATGAGTGACACACCGGTCAAACAGCAGAGCACGGCGGCGTTCTACGGGCAGGCCGTGGCTTCCTTCGCGGTCGCCATGGCCGCCACCGGCATCGGTATCTACCAGCTGAACGCCAACGCCTGGGTGCGTGGCTTCCTCGCGATCGCCGTCCTCTACCTGGTGACGTCGGCGTTCACCCTCGCCAAGGTCATCCGGGACCGTCAGGAGGCCGGGCAGATCGTCAGCCGGGTCGACCAGGCGCGGCTGGAGAAGCTGCTCGCCGACCACGACCCCTTCGAGAAGCTCTGACCCTCCTTCGACACCTCCGACCGCCTCACTAAGCGCTCGCTCAGCATCGGCGGTATGGTGGTGGCTCGCCCGATGGAAAGGTGTGGCCCGAAGGGCCTCCGTCAGGGCGGTGGTGGGTGACGGCGGGCGAGAGGGGCGAGTGAGCGATGAGTACGGCGGAGGAGACGGCCGACGGCGAGACGTCGGCGTGGGGTGAGGTCACGCCCGACGCGGCCCGGCGGCTGCTGGTCGCCGCCGTGGAGGCCTTCGCCGAGCGCGGCTACCACGCCACGACGACCCGTGACATCGCGGGCCGCGCCGGCATGAGCCCGGCCGCGCTCTACATCCACTACAAGACCAAGGAAGAGCTCCTCCACCGCATCAGCAGGATCGGCCACGCGAAGGCCCTCGACATCCTGCGGACCGCGGCCCGCCGTGAGGGCGCCCCGGCCGAGCGGCTCGCCGACGCGGTGAGCTCCTTCGTCCGCTGGCACGCCGGAGGGCGTACGACCGCGCGCGTCGTGCAGTACGAGCTGGACTCGCTCGGCCCGGACGCCCGTGCCGAGATCCTCGCGCTGCGCCGGCAGTGCGACGCCGAGGTGCGCGGGATCATCGAGGACGGTGTGGCGGCCGGTGACTTCGACGTGCTCGACGTGAAGGGCACGACCCTCGCCGTCCTGTCGCTCTGCATCGACGTGGCCCGCTGGTTCAACGTCGACGGCCCCTGGACACCGGACGAGGTCGGCGCACTGTACGCCGACCTCGTGCTGCGGATGGTGGGGGCCAAGTAGAGCCGGACGGACCCGTGTGTCAGAGGTAGTACCGCGACACGGACTCGGCGACGCACACGGGCTTGTCCCCGCCCTCGCGCTCCACGGTGAAGGCGACGGTGACCTGGATGCCGCCGGTCACGTCCTCGACGCCGGTGATGGTGGCGGTGGCGCGCAGCCGCGAGCCGACCGGTACGGGGGCGGGGAAGCGCACCTTGTTCGTCCCGTAGTTGACGCCCATCTTCACGCCTTCGACCGCGATGAGCTGGGGTCCGAAGAGCGGAAGCAGCGACAGCGTGAGGTAGCCGTGGGCGATCGTGGTCCCGAAGGGGCCCGCGGCGGCCTTCTCGGGATCGATGTGGATCCACTGGTGGTCGCCGGTGGCCTCCGCGAACAGATCGATCCGCTTCTGGTCGACCTCCAGCCAGTCGGTGTACCCCAGCTGCTCGCCCACCGCCGCCTTCAGGTCGTCGGCGGACGTGAAGATCCTCGGCTCTGCCATCTCCAGGCCTCTCGCGTCGCGTATGTCTGACGTGCACCAGGCCGTAAGCCTCATGCCTAAGCGACTGCTTAGCATGCTAGGCCGGCAAGCCTCTGTCAACGCTCCGGGGCCGAGTCGCGATAGGTAGGTTGGGGGGCGTGCCCCAGATCCCCGAGAAGATCCACGAACTCACGGTCGGCCAGGTCGCCGCCCGCAGCGGCGCCGCCGTCTCCGCCCTGCACTTCTACGAGTCCAAGGGCTTGATCAGCAGCCGCCGTACGTCCGGCAACCAGCGCCGCTACACCCGTGACACCCTGCGCCGGGTGGCCTTCGTCCGAGCCGCGCAACGCGTGGGCATCCCCCTGGCCACGATCCGCGAGGCCCTCGCCGAACTCCCCGAGGAGCGCACCCCCACCCACGAGGACTGGGCACGCCTCTCGGAGGCCTGGCGCTCGGAGCTGGAGGAGCGCATCAAGCAGCTCAACCGCCTCCGCGACCACTTGACCGACTGCATCGGCTGCGGCTGCCTGTCCCTGGACACCTGCGTGCTCTCCAACCCGGACGACGCCTTCGGTGAGCGCCACGCGGGTTCCCGACTGATGGTGGAACAAGGGAGGGGACGCCGGAAGAGGAACGGCGCCGAGAGAGCTGGAGGGCAGGGGTAGAAGGCCGGGGACGGCTGTGGGTGAGTAGCTGTAGCCGCTGGGGGCTGAGGGGCGCTACCGGCCCAGCGGCACCACGTCACTCGTACTCGGTCCCGCCCTTGCGGGTCAGATAGGCCGGACTCACCGCCTTCGCGATCGCCCGCCCGCCGGTCACCGCGCTGTACCGCTCAGCAGCCGGCCGTATCACCACGCCCTCGCGCAGATGCAGCGCCCGCCCAGAGACCGTCTCCCGCCCCGTGGCGACCTCCAGCACCCGCTCGATGTCGAACGCCCCCTCGAACAGCCGCGGCACCAAGGGCAGTTCCCCCTCCAGCACCTCGGCCGCATCCAGCCACCGCACCTGCCCGTCGATGTCGGCAGATACGTCGAACGCGGCGTACCCCAGCGTCTCCCGCCGCCCGTCGGCCCCGTAGTTCAGGTCCTGCACGCCCGCCCCGAACACCTCCCCGAAGATCCCGACCCGCCGAGCCCCGAGCCGCTCGGCGACCCGAGCAGCCGCCTCGGCGACACCGTGCCCCCGCACCGCACGCCAGTACAGATTCCGCGGCTCCTCCTTCAGCGCCAGCGACTTCGCGCCGAAGCCCTTGGAGGACACGTACACCCGCTCCTCGTCGGCGACATACGTCAGCAGGCACGCCGACCCGTGCAGCTTCTCGGTCAGCACCACCGGCTCACCCGGAGTGAAGATGTCCGGGTACCGCTGGATGTTCTCGATGTCGACCCACGGCAGCAGATCCGGCGCCGACTCCACGTCACCGGACATCGTGGGCGGGATCGGCGGCACCCATTTCGTGATCCCGAGCGCCTCGGCGAAGTCGGTGCCCTCCACGGCCGCCCGCTCCAGATCCACGTCGGCCAGCGCCTTCGGACGGCACACGATCCCCTGCGACAGCTCACCCCGCAGCCGCACCGCCTTGACCCGGTCGGCCTTGCTCCCCGCGAGCCGCCCGGTCAGCCCCAGCTCCTCGATCAGCCCGGCCGGCAGCACGGACTGCTCGGGGATGTACACGGCGGCCTCACCGGTGCGGTACGCGCCCTTGGCGACGACGGCCCGGTACAGGCCCACCTGGGCCAGTTCGAGAGCGTCGGCGTTCGGATGCTCGTGGACGGTCAGCACTTCGGCGGTGACGCGCAGCGTCGACATGAGGGGCTCCTTCAGGGACTCAGGCTGGGTTTCATCGCCCCCAACTGTCCGGACGGGAAAGGGCTGGAGCGAGCGGATTAGCGGCTGGTATCGTCGCGATCTTCGGCCGGCGGCCCGCCGCCGCGCACGGAGTCATGACGGGACGAACTCTCATGTCCTCCCCTTCCCTTGACGCCGCCCTCGCGGACATCGACACGGTCTTCAACGGATTCGCCAGTCCCACCGAGACCGGCTGCGAGCGGTGCTTTCTCCCGGAGGAGACGGCGTATCTGCGCACGCCGTACACGCGCGTGCCCGCCGATCTGGTCGGCAGGTTCGTCTACAAGGTCCCCGGCCACTTCGAGGACCACGCCGCCGTGATGCGGCGTCTTCTGCCGCAGGCCGCGCATGCGATGGCCGAGGGCACGCTGGACGGCATCGGCTGGGGACACCACGGGTGGAGCCGGGTCGACTGGCGCGCCTGGCCCGCCGAGCAGGCCGCCGCCGTCGAGGCGTTCGTGTACGCCTGGTGGCAGGACGTCCTCACGGCGTCCGAGCCGCCGTACCCCGTGGCCGATGTGTTCGAGACCTGCGCGATGATCCTCGGAACCATGACGCCGCTGCTCGACCGTTGGGGCAGCGGTCCTGTCGCGGACGCCCACCTCGCGAGCTGCGCGGCGACGTGGCTGTACGACCTGGACTCCGACGCCGCGCCGTTCGGCTGGTGGGATCACGACGACGCGGCCCCCGTCGTCGCCGAACTCCAGTCCTGGCTGACCGCACACGCCCCAGCCCGCCTCCGCGCCCGGAACGAGCCCGACCTCGCGATCCGCGCCGAACTCCTCGCGCTGCCCTACGACGAGCGCTGGGCCCACCCGTACTGGACCAGGCCCTCGGCCACCAACTGAGCGTTGGACGCGGCCTGTTCCCCGTCCGGCAGGACCATCGTGTCCTCCAGGCCGATGCGCGTCGCCAGCCCCAGCCGCCCCGCCAGCCTCAGCACCGGCCACGCCCCGCCGTCCTCCCCGTGCAGCAGCACGGGGCGGTCGAACGCCGGGCCCAGGTCGGCGAGGAGCGCACGCGCGCTCTCCTCGGCGGTCTCCGCGGAGGGGTCCGTCACCTCCGCCAGCACCCGCAGCACCCTCGGCCCCAGCGGTGAGGCGGCGAACCGCGCCGCCCCGTCCGTGCCGGACCAGATGCCGGCCTCGACGCCGATGCCCCGCTCGATCAGCGCCGCGGCCACGGCCTCGGCACCCTCCTCGTGCCAGTTGACCGAGGCGTGGTCCGGCAGCACCGTCCAGCTCTGGACCCGCTGCAGCCGGGCCGCAGGATCCGGTTCCGCCCAGGCACCCGTGGTCACCCCGACCGGCACCGGCACCCGGGCCCGTATCGCCTCGAGCACCGGCGCGAGCACGCGAGGCGACAGCGTGTCCTGCCCGCAGGGGGTCTTCGGGTGAACGTGAACGTCCGTGGCCCCGGCCGCGATCGCGGCGGCCGCTGACTCGGCCATGGCCTCCGGCGAGAGGGGCACCACCGCACCGTCGCCGGCCCCTCGGGGCCCGTTCAGACACACCTGGATCATGTCTCGATGGTGCCAGTCACCACTGACAACGGCGGGCGGAAGGAGCGGGAACCGTACGCATACAAGAGGGGGTGCGGCATCCCCGGCGCACCCCCGTCGTACTAGGCGGACATGAGCAGCCGCCGCTCGCGCCGCGATGCCGCCAGCGCTTCCGGCGTGAGAATCGGACGCGGCACCACGATTCCGCAGTCCGTGCAGACCGGGCCCGACGACGGTTCATGGGCCAGGTCGTACATCCAGATCAGCCGCTCCCCGCCGCACACCGGGCACTCCGAGCCCGGATCGCGCTCCAGCGCGGAGATCAGTCGGCGCAGCACCTCGGCCAGCGGTTCATGCGGGTGGACCCGGGGGTTGTCGCACCAGGCGACTCCGAAACCGCCCCAGGTCAGCCGGTGCCAGTCGTCCACGCTGCCCGGCCTGCGCAGTCCGTCGTGCTTTTCCTTCTTGCGTCGCTCGGCGAACTCGACCTCATAGGCCAGCCAGACCGAACGCGCCTCTTCCAGCTCGTCCAACGCGGCCACGAGCCGCGCAGGATCGGGGGACCGGTCCTCCGGACCGAATCCCGCCCGGGAGCACAAGTGGTCCCAGGTCGCCCTGTGCCCGTAAGGAGCGAACCGCTCCAGGCACTTACGCAGCGAATAGCGCCGTAGCGCCAGATCGCACCGCGTATCTCGCACCTGTCTCGCCAGACTCCGGAAACCGGCCATCGCCCTGCACCTCCGTCACACCTGCACCTGTACTTCGGTCACTTCGGCGTCGCCGCACGGACTTCGCGCGACGTTGACGAATAGACGTATCGACAAGCGATTCGGCTCCATCCGATTTCCGATGACCTCCATAGCGAGTCCTGGTGACTCCAAAAAGTGACGCATGTTCATCTTCAATCCCGGGGATACCGCCGGTAACGTCCCGGCCCACCCTCGTCGGTAGGAGCTGCCATGCCACGGCGTATCCCCCGTAACGCCCTGTCCAGACTGAGAACTCCCGGCAGATTCCCCGGGTTCCTGAAGACGGCATCCGTATGCGCGCTGATTGCCGGTCTTTTGTCACCTCTTTCCCAAGCGGTGGCCACGCCCGAGGCAGCGGCGGCCGAGGCTACGGCCGCGAACGACCACTGCGGCAACCAGTGCTCCGACATCCTGCCGCCGGGTCAGAACGGCAACGCCACCCTCGCGCAGATCCTGGTCAACCAGGCCTTCGGAACCATGCCCGAGCATGCCTCGGACCAGTTGGGCCCGTACGCCAACCTGGCCAAGGGCTACTCCGGCCTCACCAACGCGGCGATCAACACCTTCTTCAACGATGCCTCGTTCGGTGTCCCCTCCGACCAAGTCGCCTCCACCGTCAAGCCCGCCGGGCGCGGCGATGTGACGATCGTCCGCGACAAGAAGACCGGTGTGCCGCACATCACCGGTACCACCAGATACGGCACGGAGTTCGGCGCAGGCTATGCGGCCGCCCAGGACCGGCTGTGGCTGATGGACGTCTTCCGGCACGTCGGACGCGGACAGCTGACCTCCTTCGCGGGCGGCGCGGCCTCCAACCAGGGCCTGGAGCAGCAGTTCTGGCGCAACGCGCCGTACACCGAGGCCGATCTGCAGGCCCAGATCGACAACGCCGTCGCCAACAACGGCGAACGCGGACAACTGGCCCTCGCCGACGCCAAGGCCTACCTCGACGGCATCAACGCCTACATCGACGCCTCCGACAGCGGCCGCTACTTCCCCGGCGAGTACGTCCTGACCGGCCACAAGGACTCCGTCACCAACGCAGGCACCATCGAGCACTTCAAGATCACCGACCTGGTCGCGCTGGGCTCCGTCATCGGCGCCCTGTTCGGCTCCGGAGGCGGCGGCGAGGTCAACAACGCGATCTCCCTGCTGGCCGCCCAGGAGAAGTACGGCGTCGCCGAGGGCACGAAGCTGTGGGAGTCGTTCCGCGAGCGCAACGATCCCGAGGCGGTCGTCACCGTCCACGACAAGAGCTTCCCGTACGCCACCAAGCCCGCCGACCCACAGGGCGAGGCCCTCCCCGACGCCGGCTCGGTGACCGAGGAACAGCTCGTCCACGACCGTACGGGCAGCGCGGCCGGCTCGGCCGCGACCAGCGCCTCCACCACGGCGGCCCGAACCGCCATGACCTCGGCGAAGCGGGGCATGTCCAACGCCCTCGTGGTGAGCGGCGAGCACACCGCCAGCGGCCACCCGGTCGCCGTCTTCGGCCCGCAGACCGGCTACTTCGCGCCCCAGCTCCTGCTGCTCCAGGAGATCCAGGGCCCGGGCATCAGTGCGCGCGGCGCCTCCTTCGCCGGCCTGAGCATGTACGTCGAGCTCGGCCGCGGCCAGGACTACTCGTGGAGCGCCACCACCTCCGGCCAGGACATCATCGACACCTACGCCGTCGAGCTGTGCCAGGACGACCACCACTATCTGTACCGCGGCACCTGCACCGCGATGGAGAAGGTCGAGCAGAAGAACGCCTGGAAGCCGACGACCGCCGACAGCACCCCCGAGGGCTCGTACACGATGCGGGTCTGGCGCACGAAGTACGGTCCCGTCACGCATCGAGCGACCGTCGGCGGCAAGAAGGTCGCCTACACCACCCTGCGCTCGTCGTTCATGCACGAGGCCGACTCGATCATCGGCTTCCAGATGCTGAACGACCCCGACTACGTCAAGGGCCCGGAGGACTTCCAGGAGGCGGTGCAGCAGATCAACTACACGTTCAACTGGTTCTACGCCGACTCCGAGCACACCGCCTACTACAACAGCGGCGACAACCCGGTCCGGGCGACCGGCGTCGACGCGGAGTTCCCGGTCTGGGCGCAGCAGGCGTACGAGTGGCGGGGCTGGGACCCGGCGACGAACACGGCCCAGTACACCCCTGCCTCGGCGCACCCCAACTCCATCGACCAGGACTACTACATCTCCTGGAACAACAAGCAGGCCAAGGACTACACGACCGCTCCCTGGGGCAACGGCTCGGTCCACCGCGGCAACCTGCTGGAGAACCGCGTGAAGAAGCTGGTCGACGCGGGCGGCGTGACCCGGGCCTCACTGGTGAAGGCGATGGCCGACGCGGGCCTGGCCGACCTGCGGGCCGAGGACGTGCTGCCGGACCTGCTCAAGGTCGTCAACAGCTCCACGGTGACCGACTCCACGGCCGCGGCGGCGGTGAGCAAGCTGCGGACGTGGCTGTCGGCGGGCGGCAAGCGCACCGAGACGTCCGCCGGTTCGAAGACGTACGCCGACGCCGACGCGATCCGCATCCTGGACGCGTGGTGGCCGCTGCTGGTGAAGGCGCAGTTCGAGCCGGGCCTCGGCAGCGAGCTGTACGCCGCGATGACGAACAACCTGCCCATCGACGAGTCCCCGTCGGCCGGGCACGGCCCGACCGGCTCGCACGCCGGAAGCTCCTTCCAGTACGGCTGGTGGAGCTATGTCGACAAGGACATCCGGTCCGTGCTCGGTGAGTCGGTCCAGGGGCCGCTCGACCGGAAGTACTGCGGCGGGGGCAGCCTCAGCGCCTGCCGGGACATCCTGATCAGCACCCTGAAGGAGGCGGCCGGCAATTCCGCCGCCCAGGTCTACCCGGGCGACGACCAGTGCTCGGCCGGCGACCAGTGGTGCGCCGACTCGATCGTCCAGCGCACCCTGGGCGGCATCAAGCACGGCAGGATCAGCTGGCAGAACCGGCCGACGTATCAGCAGGTCGTGGAGTTCACGTCACACCGGTGACGGGTCGATGGCGGCGGGTCACTTGACGCGGCCCGCCGCCAGCACCACCTGTGCGAGCTCCCGGTGCACGATGTCGCTGTGCGCTCCCGCCGGCGCCCCGCCACGCCTGACGACCGCCGCCGCGTCGACGTTCACGCACCCCGAGGCGGGCAGCTTCCCCTTCAGCGCGTCGGCCAGCTTCAGCGACTTCGTCCCCGGCACCGCCTGCACCCCGTCGTGCCCCATCGCACCCCACTTGTCGCTCAGCATCCGGCCGATCCCCTGGGCCGCGATCCCGCGCGCGTCCCCCGCCATGCGGGAGGCCAGCGGGTACATCGTGGACAGGGCCGAGTCGTGCCGTGAGTAGCAGCACACCAGCGGCCCGTCGATCCGCTTGTGCTGGCCTTCCAGGACCCCGCCCGCACGGGCGTCGTGCGGCAGCCGGGACGCGAACGCGTAGTGCGAGAAGGCGCCTTGGAGCAGTGTCACGGACTTCACCGTGCGCACCCCCTTCGGCAGCCCGCGCAGCGCGAACGACACCAGCCGCGCGCCGAAGCTGTGCCCCACGAGATGCACCCGCACCTCGGGCTCCCGCGCGGCCAGTTGCCCGATCACCCGGCCCAGCCCACGCTCACCGACCGTCCCCGCGCGCCGCTTCATGGCGTAGTACGTCGCCTGCCGCAGCAGTTCGTGCGCACCCTCCCACGGGTTCGGCAACGAGAAGGCGGCCGCGCCGTCCGGCGCCCCGTCGGGCGCCTCCAGAAGCGTCAGCGCCTGCGCGAACTCCTCGCACGCGGCGGCGACGGATCCCGAGAGCATGTCCGGCGAGTCCTGCGGCACCCCCTCGCACAGCGTGTCCGCCGCGAAGAGCGCCTGCGGACCGGGCGGCACGACGTCCACCAGCATCCGCACCAGCCGCCCGAACTCCTCCAACTCGGTCTCCTCGCGCGGCTGCTGGTCCAGCATCCGCGCGATCTGGTCGATCACGGTCGCCCGCCCCGGGAACGTCTCCAGCAGCGCGTGCCGCGTGTCCTTGTCGAGCGCCGGCCGACGGGGCATCTCGGCCGCCAAGGCCCGTGGGAAGTCCGGGATCGGCTCGTCGGAGAACCGCATCGACGGCCAGACCACACCCACGTACCCGATCTTCGCCGCGGGGACGAGCCGAGGGATCGGCGCGAAGAAGCCGTCGTAGAGCCGGGTCGCGCCCGAGCGGTCGTTGTTCCAGCCGTGCGCGAAGACGATCAGATCGCGGACGCCCTGCCGCGTCACGCCGTCCAGCAGCCGGTCCCGTCGGCCGGCGTCCGGATCCCCGTCCGCGTCGAAGGTCAGCTCCCAGTAGGGAGTCACGCTCACTGCCGGATCCGCCATGACAGGCCCCCTCGTCCCCCGAAGTGGTGCGACACGGGCGCATCGTCCTGCTGGCGGGCGGGAAAGGCCATACGTCGTCACCCATCTGTGGGGCGCTCATTTGTACAGCAGGTACTCCTTGCGCATCCGCCGGAACGCCGCCAACTCCTGCTGCCAGCCCGCGACCACCTCGTCGGCACTCGCGCCGGCGTCGATCATCGTCCGTACCCGGGTGGAACCGGTGAGCTTGTCGATCCAGTTGTCGGCGCGCCAGGCGAAGCCGCTCCAGGCCTTCTTGGCGGTCACCAGCAGGGCGATTCCGGTGCGGACGGGGTCGTACGCGGCACGGTCGTGCACATGGAGTTGCACACCGCCGATGGTCTTGCCCTGGAACTTGGAGAACGTGGGCGCGAAGTACGCCTCCCTGAAGCGCACGCCGGGAAGGCCGAGCTCGTTGGCCGTCGCCGCCCAGCGTCCGTCGATGCCCTCCGCGCCCAGCAGTTCGAAGGGGCGGGTGGTGCCGCGTCCCTCCGAGAGGTTGGTGCCCTCGAAGAGACAGGTGCCGGAGTACACGAGGGCCGTGTCCGGGGTCGGCATGTTCGGGCTCGGCGGCACCCAGGGCAGGCCCGAGGCGTCGAAGAAGTCGGACCGCCGCCAGCCCGTCAGCCGTACGGTCTCCAGGGGGACCGGGGTGGTGAGGAACTCCTCGTTGAACAGCCGCGCCAGCTCGGCCACCGTCATGCCGTGCGCCTGGGAGATGGGCTGTCGGCCCACGAAGGTGGCGAACTCCTTGTGGAGCACCGGGCCCTGGGCCGCTCGTCCGGTCACCGGGTTCGGGCGGTCCAGGACCACGAAGCGTTTGCCCGCCAGCTGGGCCGCCTCCATGCAGTCGTAGAGCGTCCAGATGTAGGTGTAGAAGCGGGCGCCCACGTCCTGGATGTCGAAGACCACCGTGTCGACGCCGGAGGCGGTGAAGATGTCGGCGAGGGGACGGCCGCTCTTGAGGTACGTGTCGTAGACCGGGAGGCCGGTCGCCGGGTCGTCGTAGCGGCCTTCGGAGCCGCCCGCCTGTGCGGTGCCCCGGAAGCCGTGTTCCGGGCCGAAGACGGCCAGTAGGTTCACTCTGTCGTCCGCGTGCATGACGTCGACGATGTGGCGGACGTCTCGGGTGATGCCGGTGGGGTTGGTGACGATGCCGATGCGCCGGCCGCTGAGCTGTGCGTAGGCGTTTGCGGCGAGGTTCTCGAAGCCGGTTCGCACTTGCCTGTGGCGCTCGGACGCCGCCGCTGCCGAAGGTAGGGATGCTGCTGCCGTTGTCGCTGCGAGGAGAGCTCGTCTGGATAGGCGCATGGGGGGCACGGTATTGCTCCCGCAGGTTGTGGGGAAGGTGCCGGTGATTCGTGGCTTGTCGCGCCCACGCGGCGGAGCCGCATATGGATACAGCCCCGCGCCCCCTGGCGGCGTACAGTCGCCCTTCCCTGTTACATACCGACCGGTTAGTCTGGCCGTCGCAGGAGAGCCGCAGTCGAAGGAGACCGATGGTGGAAGCCGTTCAGGGTGCCGGAGTCGTCGTTACCGGGGCTGGGGGTGGCATCGGCGCGGCGCTTGCCCGGCGCTTTGCTGCTGAGGGGGCTCGGGTCGTCGTCAATGACCTGGATGCCGGGAAGGCCGAGGCGGTCGCCGGTGAGATCGGTGGCATCGCGGTGCCCGGCGACGCCTCCGCCGTCATCGGCGACGCCCGGGAGGCGCTCGGCGGCACCGTCGACGTCTACTGCGCCAACGCCGGTGTCGCCTTCGGTGGGCCCGATGTGGCGGACCTCGCCGACGACAAGGCCTGGGCGCTGTCCTGGGACGTCAATGTCATGGCCCACGTGCGTGCCGCGGGTGAATTGCTCCCCCAGTGGCTGGAGCGCGGCAGCGGGCGGTTCGTCTCCACCGTCTCCGCCGCCGGGCTGCTCACCATGATCGGGGCCGCGCCCTACGCGGTCACCAAGCACGGCGCGTACGCCTTCGCCGAGTACCTGTCGCTGACGTACCGGCACCGAGGGGTCAAGGTGCACGCCATCTGCCCGCAGGGTGTCCGTACCGACATGCTCGCCGCCACCGGAACCGCCGGTGACCTGGTGCTCAAGCCGACCGCCATCGCGCCGGAGGATGTCGCGGACGCTCTGTTCAAGGGCATGGAGGAGGACCGGTTCCTGATCCTGCCGCACCCCGAGGTCGCCGGGTACTACCAGGCGCGGGCCGCCGAGCCCGACCGCTGGCTGAGCAACATGAACCACCTCCAGCAGAAGTGGGAGGCGAGCCGGTGACCGAAGCCTCCCGCTACTCCGCCAAGCCCTGGCTCGCCCTGCTCACCGACGCCCAGCGCGCGCCGATAGCACCGGACGACTCGCTGGTGCACGCCCTGCGCCGGGCCGCCGCCGAGACCCCCGAGCGCGTCTTCCTCGCCTACTTCGACGGCCGCCTGACCTACCGCGAGGTCGACGAGCTCAGCGACTCGGTCGCCGGGCACCTCGCCGCCCGCGGGCTGGAGCGCGGCGACCGCGTGGCGGTCCTGCTGCAGAACTCCCCGCACTTCGTGCTCGCCCTGCTGGGTGCCTGGAAGGCGGGGGCGGTCGTCGTGCCCGTCAACCCGATGTACAAGTCGGGGGAGGTCACCCACGTTCTGCGGGACGGCGACGTGGCCGCGCTGATCTGTTCCGACCGGGCCTGGGAGTCGTATCTGCGCGAGACGGCGGCCGACTCGCCGGTGCGGATCGTGCTCACCGGGTGCGAGTTGGATTTCCAGACTCGCAACGACGCGCGCGTGCTGTCGTTCGAGCGGCTCCCGCAGGCCGACGACACCGACGACCTGACGACCGTCGCCCGCGCGGGCCACAAGGCGCCGCAGGGGCGCGACCTCGGTCCGTCCGACATCGCGCTGATCAGCTACACCTCGGGCACCAGCGGCACGCCCAAGGGAGCCACCAACACGCACGGCAACATCATGTACAACGCCGAGCGGCAGCGGACCGGACTGGACCTGCCCGACCCGCCCGTCTACTTCGCGATGGCGCCGCTGTTCCACATCACCGGGATGGTCGCCCAGCTCGGCGCCTGCCTCAACAGCGCGGGCGTGCTCGTGCTGGCGTACCGCTTCGAGGCGGGTGTCGTGCTCGACGCGTTCGCCGAGCACGGGCCGCACTACACCGTCGGCCCGTCGACCGCGTTCATGGCGCTGGCCGCCCACCCGGGCGTCACCCGCGACCACTTCGCCTCCTTCCGGATGATCTCCTCCGGCGGCGCGCCGCTGCCGCCCGCCCTGGTGGAGAAGTTCCGGGCCGGCTTCGGGCCGTACATCCGCAACGGCTACGGCCTCACCGAGTGCACCGCCCCCTGCGCCTCCGTCCCGCCCGGCCTGGAGGCCCCCGTCGACCCGGTCTCCGGGACGCTCGCCGTGGGTCTGCCGGGGCCCGAGACGGTCGTACGGATCGTCGACGAGCTGGGGCAGGAGGTGCCGTTCGGCGAGCAGGGGGAGATCCTCGTACGAGGGCCGCAGGTGGTCCCCGGATACTGGCGCCGCCCCGAGGCCACCGCCGAGACCTTCCCCGACGGCGAGCTGCGCACCGGCGACATCGGCTTCATGGACGCCGAGGGCTGGCTGTACGTCGTCGACCGCAAGAAGGACATGATCAACGCGTCCGGCTTCAAGGTGTGGCCGCGCGAGGTCGAGGACGTCCTGTACACCCACCCGGCGGTGCGCGAGGCGGCCGTCGTGGGGGTGCCCGACGGGTACCGCGGGGAGACCGTCAAGGCGTACATCAGCCTCCGTCCGGGTGCGGAAACCGACCCCGACGCACTCGCCGCGTACTGCAAGGAGAGACTGGCGGCCTACAAATATCCCCGCCAGGTGGAGATCCTGCCCGACTTGCCCAAGACGGCTAGTGGGAAGATCCTCCGGCGGGAACTTCGTTCCCGAGTGAACAACGGCTAGACAGCAGGCAGACATCTCGGAAGGGCAGGTGGCGGCACAGTGGCCAGGACGACGGACGGTGACGGTACGCCCGTCCCGCAGCGGCTGCTCGCCGCCGCCACCCGGCTCTTCGCCGAGCGGGGCTACGACCGCACCTCGGTGCAGGAGATCGTGGAGGCGGCCGGCGTCACCAAGGGGGCGCTGTACCACTACTTCGGCTCCAAGGACGACCTCCTGCACGAGGTGTACGCGCGCGTGCTGCGCGTTCAGCAGGAGCGGCTCGACGCGTTCGCGGACGCCGACGAACCCATCGAGAAGAGACTCAGAGGCGCGGCCGCCGACGTCGTCGTCACGACCATCGACAACCTCGACGACGCGATGATCTTCTTCCGCTCGATGCACCACCTGAGCCCGGAGAAGAACAAGCAGGTGCGCGCCGAGCGCCGGCGCTACCACGAACGCTTCCGTGCGCTCATCGAGGAAGGCCAGGAGTCGGGCGTCTTCTCGAAGACGACCCCGGCCGACCTGGTGGTGGACTACCACTTCGGCTCCGTCCACCACCTGTCGACCTGGTACCGGCCCGACGGCCCGATGAGCCCGCAGGAGGTCGCAGACCACCTGGCCGACCTGCTGCTGCGCGCACTGCGCCCCTGAAGCGCACGAGTAAGGGGCGGCCGCAGTAGCGACCGCCCCTTACATACGTCCGGTTACAGGTACTTCTTCAACTCCCGCCGCGCCAGCGACCGCTGGTGCACCTCGTCCGGCCCGTCGGCGATCATCAGCGTCCGCGCACTGGCATACAGCTCCGCCAGCGGGAAGTCCTGGCTGACGCCGCCCGCGCCGTGCAGCTGGATCGCCCGGTCGATGATGTCGACGACCGCACGCGGCGTGGCGATCTTGATGGCCTGGATCTCGGAGTGGGCACCCTTGTTGCCGACGGTGTCCATCAGCCAGGCCGTCTTCAGCACCAGCAGCCGCAGCTGCTCGACGGTCACGCGCGCGTCGGCGATCCAGTTGTGCACCACGCCCTGCTGGGCCAGCGCCTTGCCGAACGCCGTACGGGACGCGGCCCGGCGGCACATCAGCTCGATCGCCCGCTCGGCCATGCCGATGAGCCGCATGCAGTGGTGGATGCGGCCGGGACCGAGGCGGGCCTGGGCGATGGCGAAGCCGCCGCCCTCCTCGCCGATCAGGTGGGACACCGGCACGCGCGCGTGGTCGAAGATCACCTCGGCGTGGCCGCCGTGGGAGTGGTCCTCGTAGCCGAACACCTGCATCGCGCGCTTGACCGTGACACCCGGGGTGTCACGAGGGACCAGGACCATGGACTGCTGACGGCGGATGTCCTCGCCGTCCGGGTCCGTCTTGCCCATCACGATGAAGATCTTGCAGTCCGGGTTCATCGCACCGGAGATGTACCACTTGCGGCCCGTGATGACGTACTCGTCGCCGTCCCGCTCGATGTGCGTGGTGATGTTGGTGGCGTCCGAGGAGGCCACGTCCGGCTCGGTCATGGCGAACGCCGAGCGGATCTCACCGGCCAGCAGCGGCTCCAGCCACTGCTTCTTCTGCTGCTCGTCGGCGAACTGGGCCAGCACCTCCATGTTCCCGGTGTCGGGCGCCGCGCAGTTCGTGGCCGTCGGTGCCAGGTGCGGGGAGCGGCCGGTGATCTCGGCGAGCGGGGCGTACTGGAGGTTGGTGAGTCCGGCGCCGTGCTCGGCGTCGGGGAGGAAGAGGTTCCACAGGCCCTGCCTGCGCGCCTCCGCCTTCAGCTCCTCGACCACGGCCGGCGTGTCCCACGGGGACGCCAGCGCGGCCCGCTGCTCCTCCGCCACGGCCTCGGCCGGGTAGACGTACTCGTCCATGAAGGCGAGCAGCTTGCCGCGCAGCTCCTCGGTGCGTGCGTCGAACGCGAAGTCCATGTCCGTCAGCCTTCCTGGATGCCGTCTTGAAGAGTGGTCAGGCCGTGCTCGATGAAGACCGGTACCAGGTCTCCGATGCGGTCGAAGCCGCGGCCGACCGTCTGGCCCAGCGTGTAGCGGTAGTGGATGCCCTCCAGGATCACGGCGAGCTTGAACCAGGCGAACGCCGTATACCAGGAGACCGCGGAGACGTCGCGTCCCGAGCGCGCGGCGTACCGCTCGATCAGCTCGGCGGGGTCCGGGTGCCCGGGGGCCTCGGCGGTCGTGGAGACCGGGGAGTCCGCCATGCCCAGCGGCATGCTGTACATCACCAGCAGGCCCAGGTCGGTGAGCGGGTCGCCGAGGGTCGACATCTCCCAGTCGAGGATCGCCTTGATCTGGTCGTCGTCACCGATCAGGACGTTGTCGAGCCGGTAGTCGCCGTGCACGACGGCCGGCGCGGGGGAGGCGGGCAACCGCCGTCCGAGGGTCGCGTGCAGTTCGTCGATGCCGGCCAGCTCACGGTTGCGGGAGGCGTCCAGTTGCTTGCCCCAGCGGCGCAGTTGCCGGTCCAGGAAGCCCTCGGGGCGGCCGAAGTCGTCGAGGCCCACCGACGCGGGATCCACGGCGTGCAGCTCGACCAGCGTGTCCACCAGCGACAGCACCGCGTCGCGGGTGCGCTCCGGGCCGAGCGGGGCGAGCTGGTCGGCGGTGCGGTACGGGGTGCCCTCGACGAACTCCATGACGTAGAACGGCGCCCCGAGCACCTCCTCGTCCTCGCACAGCAGCACGGGCCGCGGCACCGGCACGCTCGTCGGGTCCAGCGCGCTGATGACGCGGTGCTCGCGCTTCATGTCGTGCGCGGTGGCGAGGACGTGGCCGAGCGGGGGCCGCCGTACGACCCACTTCGAGGTGCCGTCGGAGACCGTGTAGGTGAGGTTCGACCGTCCGCCCTCGATCAGCTTTCCGGTCAGCGGACCCTGCGCCAGACCGGGCTGCTCGCGCTCGAGCAGGCCGCGCAGCCGGTCGAGATCGAGTCCGGGCGGATGGTCGGTGCTCATACTGCGCTCCTAAAGGCACGTGAACGGGACCTGACTTATGATGCCGACCAGTCGGTATGTCGTCCAGTGGGGGAGCCCAACGTGATCGGGGCCACCATAGGCCGACAGCTCCCCGCGCAGAGCGCCGGGGAGCTGTCGTGGTGTCTTCTCGGCCAGTGCGCCGAGTCGATGCGTCTTGGTGGGTGCGGCCGCGTGGGCCCGGTGGTCAGTGGTCGTCCCAGTGGCCCTCGTGCGCGGCGTGCCGGTGGCCGTCGTGGACGTAGTCGACGTGGTCGCCGTGCAGGACGCTCTCGTGCCCGCAGTCGGCGCCGTGCTGATGGGAGTGGCCCTCGTGTGCGACGTGCCCGTCCGTCTCGCACTCGTCCCAGTGGCCCGCGTGCTCGCGGTGCAGGTGGCCGTCGTGCGCGTAGTCCGTGTGGTCACCGTGCGGCACCGCGGTGTGCCCGCAGTCGGCGCCGTGGGCGTGTGTGTGGGAGGGGTGTTCCACGTGCAGGGTGGTCATGGTGCTCACCTTCGAAGGCGCGGGTTGTGATGTCGACAGGCTGCCACGCGAACGCCGCATATCGGGCCATTCGGCTTGCGTGGCGTCCTGCCTGCCCAGAGGGTCGGACCCATGAAGGGCATCAGCTACTCACGCTACGGCGGCCCCGAGGAGCTCGCATACGGGGACGTGCGTGACCCCCGGGTCGGCCCCGACTCGGTGCTGGTCAAGGTGCGGGCGGCGGCGGTCAACCCGGTCGACTGGAAGTGCCGCGAGGGCTACATGGACCGCCTCCTCGAGCCGGCCTTCCCGGTGGTTCCGGGATGGGACGTCTCCGGTGTCGTCGTCCAACCCGGCGTGTCCGTCACGGAGTTCGGCGTCGGCGACGAGGTCATCGGCTACGTACGTGAGGACTTCCTCTCCCGGGGCACCTTCGCCGAGTACGTCGCGGCGCCCGTCCGCACCCTCGCGCGCAAGCCCCGCAACCTCACCTGGGAGGAGGCGGCCGGTCTGCCGCTGGTGGGGCTGACCGCCTATCAGGTGCTGTTCAAGGTGCTCCAGGTCAGGCGCGACGAGACCGTCCTCGTGCACGCCGCGGCCGGCGGGGTGGGCTCCATCGCCGTCCAGCTCGCCCGTCATCTGGGCGCCCGGGTGATCGGTACGGCGAGCGGGCACAACCACGACTTCGTGCGCGGCCTCGGCGGGGAGCCGGTCGAGTACGGCGACGGCTTGGTCGACCGGGTGCGCGGACTGGCTCCCGAGGGCGTGGACGCGGCGTTCGACACGGTCGGCGGCGACGCGCTGAAGGCCTCGGCCAACCTCCTCGCCCCCGAGGGCCGTCTGGTGTCGATCGCCGACCCGGACGTCTTCGACTACGGCGGCCGCTACTACTTCGTGCGCCCCGACGCGGCGGACCTGCTGCGGCTGTCCGAGCTGGCGGAGGAGGGCGTGGTGTCCGTGCACGTCTCGGAGACGTTCCCGCTGGAGCGGGCGGCCGACGCCCACCGGCTCAACCAGGAGGGGCGCACCCGGGGCAAGATCGTGGTGACGGTGGACTGGGAGACGGAGGAGACGGCGGCACCGGCGGGGCTGTGGCAGGGGGGCGGAGCAGCGGCCCGCGGGGATGCCGGCCTCGGGTAGGCCGGCGCAGGCCAGGAGCTCCAGGACGGTCCCGCGACGGCCGCAACCCTCAGAGGACGAGGGCGACGCCGCACACGGCCAGCGCCACGGTGACCAGAACCGTGGCCGTGGCCTGCCGGGGGGCGAACGCCGCGGGCTCGCCCGATGCCGCGAGGACGGTGATACGGCGGTGGGCCAGGGCCAGGAAGCCCAGCCACAGCCCGCAGCACAGGGCGCAGACGACGCCCCCGGCGACCGAGACCCCGCCGTGCAGCGCGGTCCGCATGGCGAGTACGGCGGCCACGGTGCCGGACAGTGTCGTACGGCGCCACGCCAGGCGGGTCCGCTCGGGCTGCAGCCCCGGATCCCGCGCCGGCTCCGCGACCGGCCCGGCGCTCACCCCTCCCACCCGACCAGTACGACGACGACCATGGCGACGGCCACGACCGCGACCACCAGGCTCAGCACCGCCGGGAACCGCGACACCGGCAGGTCGGCGCCCCGGCGCATCGCCCGCTCGCAGCGCACCCAGTGGTTGACCGCGCGCAACGAGCACAGCACCCCCGCCGCGAGCAGCGCGAGCGCCAGCCCGACCCGCCAGCCCCAGCGCAGGTCCGGCAGGAACTGGTCCACCGCGAACCCGCCGCCGATGAGCGCCAGAGCGGTACGCAGCCAGGCCAGGAAGGTGCGCTCGTTCGCCAGCGAGAACCGGTAGTCGGGGGTGCCGCCCTCCTGACGGATCTGCTGGGGTTCGAACCACAGTCGGACGTTTCGCACGAACTCGATCACATGCACGACCCTATCCGGGCGGCCGCGAGGGGGCGTTGTCAGTGCCGCCCGCTACGGTCCTGGGCATGGAAGTTCCCACGTCACTGGCCGGGTACGCGATGCCCGGACACGGCATCGCGCCCGCCGAGCACCTGCTCGGGCTGCCCGGCTTCTGGCCGGTTTTCTACGCTCCCGTCTGGGACGAGTTCGTGGCGGAGCCGGAGGCCTTCGGCGCCGACTCGGCGGACGTCGACGAGGCGGCCTCGGTGCTGTACGAGGCGGAGGAGGTCTGGCCGGCGTTCCGCATACCCATGGCGGGCGGGCATGTGCTGTGGATCGTGCACCGCAACTTCCCGGACGACTCCGGCACGGACTATCTGATCGCCCACCCGGACTGGGACCGGCACGCGTACCTGGCCTCGATCGACGGCCACTTCAGCGGGCCGGGACTGTCCTGGCCCGAGCTGGTGGCCGTGGCCGAGTCCGCCCCGGCGGGCGCGGAGGGCGTCGTGGATCCCGGGCTGCGGCTGCTCCTGCTGCTGCCCGCCTTCGGCGACGCGGACCTGCCCGAGCGGGAGGCGGTGGCGCGGATAGCCGGTGCGCTCGAGGCGGTGGGGGCGGCCGCGGAAGCCGCGCCGGGCCTGGCGGAGCGGCTCCTGGATCATGGGTTCTGGGAGGCGCCCAGCTGGTCGGTCCGGGGCGGCAGCCCGCTCAGCGGCAGCGCGGTCCTCCCCAGTCCGCTGGCGCTGTGCGACGGGGAGTACAGCCCGCGCACCGTGCGGCTCGGCCTCGGCATCACCGCCGAGCAGGAACGGGCCCTCGCCGACGCGCTCGCGGGTGGTTCCCGGGATCAGCCGGTGACTGCCCGATAGACGATCAGCCGGTCGCCGCGCGGCAGACGATCAGCCGGTCGCCGCGGCAGAGGATCAGCCGGTCGCCGCCCGGTGGGCCCTGAGCCGCTCGTACGCCGCGAGCCCGTCCGGCACCCACGCCCACTCCGTCAGCCGCCGCTCCACGTCGGCGTCGGACAGGAAGCTGTGCCAGGCGACCTCCTCCACCTGCGGGCTCACGGGCAGCTCGCAGCGCACCTCGTACACCGCCGACCACCAGGTCTGCCCGGCACCGTCGTCGTACAGGAACTTGAAGAGGTACGACGGGCTGGGGAGGCCGCTCACGCCGAGTTCCTCCTCGGCCTCGCGCAGCGCGGCGTCGTCGTACGACTCGCCCGCGCCGACCACTCCGCCGACGAACATGTCGTACCGCGAGGGGAACACCAGCTTGGTGGGCGTGCGGCGATGTACGAAGAGGCGGCCCTGTGCGTCCCGGGCCTCGATGAAGACGCAGCGGTGGCGGAGCCCCTGGGCATAGGCCTCGCCGCGCGGGGACTGTCCGATGACCCGGTCATGCTCGTCGACGATGTCGAGGATTTCGTCAGCAGCGCTCATGGGGCCATCCAAGCAGGGCGGCGCCGTAGCGGTCAGGCGTCCGCGTTCGGCGGCGCCCGTGCCGGTCAGGGCGTCTGCAGGGCCGGCGCCACCCGCCGGGGCTGGGCCGCGCCGGACGGCATCGCCGAATGCGTGCCGAGCATGATGATGCCGACCACGATCCCGGCGAGACCGGCCGCCTCCCACGCCAGCGCGCCCGCGTCGGTGCGGAGACGGTCGCCGAGGAAGCCCACGCCGCAGGCGATGCCGGCCAGCGGCTGGGCCGCGGTCAGGGCGGGCAGGGACATGCGCAGGGACGCGGTCTCGAACGCGCTCTGGACCAGGATCAGCCCGGTGAGGCCGAGCGCGACCACGGCGTACGGCTGCCAGCTGGTCAGGACCTCCGTCATGCCGCCCTCGGCGAAACGCTGCCCGGTCATGCGGGTCAGGGCGTCCTGCACGCCGTAGAGGAGACCGGCGGCGGTCGCCAGCAGTGCGGGACCCGAGCTGAGCCGCGAGCGCTTGGCGTACGTCGTGAGCACCAGGGCCACTCCGACCATGACGCCGATGATCAGCCAGTGCCGGAGGGGGCTGTCGGTCGCCGTTCCGCCCTGCGGCTGTCCGGCGACGATGAACGCCGTCACGCCGCCCGCGAGCAGCGCGAGGCCCGTCCAGCCCTGGCGGCCCAGCGGCTGCTTGGTCTGGCGGCGGGAGAGCATGAGCGCGAACAGCAGGTTCGTCGCCAGCAGCGGTTCCACCAGGGAGATCTCGCCCTGGCCCAGCGCCATCGCGCCCAGTGCCATACCGACCACCATCAGCCCGATGCCGCCCAGCCAGCGGGGCACCTTCATCAGGTCGAGGAGGATCCGGGGGGAGAGGAAGTCGCTCAGTGGCGCCTTCTGTGCCGCGTTCTGCTGCAGCACGAAGCCGAAGCCCAGGCAGCATGCAGCGGTGACGGCGAGTATCAGAATCTGGAGCGACACGCTGCGTACCTCGATCATCCTGCCGGGGGGACGGGGTGCGTAAGGGCCGACTGTAGCGGCCCAGAGCCCGGCATGCGCGGTCCTGCAATCGTGCGATGCCCGCCGCTATGGCGCCATGACGTACGCCACACAGTACGCACAAATCCGACATTCCTGACAGGTTGAATGCCTCAACTGTCCCACCAGTAACGGGAGTTGACGCGTGTAACACCGCGACGACCCTTGACGCGAACCATTGGCTGCGGGTTTGCTGTGCGTGATCACTCGATGACAGTCCACACACTTTCCCCGACAGAACCCAAAACAGAACCCAAAACGGTGCCCCCACCCCCGCCACCCCTCGGCCGCGGTCGAAAGCGCGCAGCGCACGCCTTCGACGCGGCCCTCGACGACGCCGAGCTCGCCGCCGCCCGCACCGCGCTGGCCCAGGGCCGATGGCAGACGGCCCGCTCGCTGCTGGCCCGCACCGGCGACGACTGGGACCGCAGAGGGCACCGCGTCACCGTCCTCGCCCAGGAACCGCACTGCGCCCCCTGGACCCGCGACTGGCTGCTCGCCGAACCCGACTCCGCCGACGCCGCCGTCCTGCTCGCCCTCGCGCAGGTCCAGCGAGCACTGCGCGGCAAGGAGAAAGCGGTCCGGGCCCGCGAGTCCTGCCACACCGCCGCCGCCCTCGCGCCCGCCGACCCCACCCCCTGGCTCGGCCTGCTCATGCTGGAGAGCGCGCTGGGCGCCGAGGAGGAGGTGCGCCGGCTCTTCGCCGAGGTCCGCGCCCGGTACGCCGACCACCACCACGCCCACCACCTGATGGTCGCCCGGCTCGCCGAGCGCCACCCCGGCACCGGTCCCGACCCGCTCCACGAGGTCTACGACTTCGCCAACCAGGCCGCCGAGCACGCCCCCGCCGACTCCCCGCTCGCCGTCCTCCCGGTCATCGCCCACGCCGAGCGCTACCGCGTCCTCGCAGCGGCCGGGCACGAGGCGCGTGACGCGGCCGCCTCCGGGCACTGGAGCGGCCGCCGGGCCCGGCAGGTGATGCGGGCCGCCTTCGACTGGTGGCTGGAGTGGGAGCAGGAAGGCCACCCGCGCCGCCTGGTCGACCTGAACTTCCTCGCCCACGCCAAGGTCTGCGAGGGCCGGGGCGCCGAGGCGGCCGCCCTGTTCCACCGCATCGGCGAACACGCCACCCCGTCGCCCTGGTCGTACCCGGACCGCGACCCGTACCCCGCCTTCAGTGCCGCACGCGACACGGCGCTCGGCACGACGTGACGGCAGCGACTCGACGTGACGGGGCGGACGTGACGGCACCGACGCGACGCGACCGTATCGGCGCGACGCAACGGGAGCGTCGCGACGCAACGGGATCGTCGTGGCGGAACCGGCCCGACGCCACCGCACCGACGCGACGGCACCAGCTCGATGCGACGGCATCGTCGCGACGCAACCGCACCGACGCAACGAAACCGACCCGGCCCCGACACCCACCCCGCCCCACACCCCCAGCGCCCCCAACCCGACGAAGGACGGTCCTCCAATGAAGACGGGCAGTTCCAGCACGAGCAGAGCCACCGCGGACGGCGGCGGCATCAGTACGTTCAAGGGACAGGACCGCGCCCTGCGCGCCGACCGGCTCGGTACGGCGGGCCTGCTGCTGTCCGTGCTTGCCGCGACCGCACCCCTGATGGTGGTCGCAGGTGTCATGCCCACGACTTTCGGGGTGATGGGCGTCCTCGGACAGCCGCTGCTCTTCGTGATTCTCGGCCTCGTCCTCGCCCTCTTCAGCGTCGGGTACGCCGAGATGAGCCGGCATGTCCACAACGCCGGCGCCTTCTACGCGTACATCTCCCGCGGCCTCGGCGGCACGGCCGGCGCCGGCGCCGCGATGGTCGCACTCGTCGCCTACAACGCGCTCCAGGTCGGCATCTACGGAATCTTCGGCTTCGAGGTCTCCGGCCTGTTCGCCACCTACCTCGAAGTGGAGGTCGCCTGGTGGATACCGGCGCTGGCGGCCGTGCTCGTCGTCGGTGCCCTCGGCTGGCTGAAGATCGACCTCAACGCGCGCGTGCTCGGCGTTCTGCTGGTCATCGAGGTCGCCCTCGTGGTCATCTTCGACGTCGCCGCGATCGCCGACCCGGGTAAGGAAGGCCTGTCGCTGCACGCCTTCAACCCGGACACGCTCACCGGCGCAGGTATAGGCACCGCCCTGTGCTTCTGCGTCGCCGCCTTCCTCGGCTTCGAGCAGGCGCCCGTCTACGCCGAGGAGACCAGCCGCCCGCACGTCCTCGTGCCGCGCGTGATGTTCCTGGCCGTCGGCGGCATCGCCGTCTTCTACACGATCAGCTGCTGGGCGTACACCGTCGCCGCAGGCCCCTCCGCCATCGTCGGCACATCGCAGGAGCAGAGCGCAGGTCTGCTGTTCTTCCTCACCGAGGACCTGCTCGGCACCGGCTTCACGGACGTTCTGCACGTCCTGTTCGTGACCGGCATGTTCGCGGCGATGCTCAGCTTCCACAACGTCGTCGCCCGCTACGCCTTCGCCATGGGCCGAGAGGGCCTGCTGCCCGGCGCCTTCGGCCGCACCAGCGGCGCGAGCGGCGCCCCCGGCACGGGCTCGCTGCTGCAGACCGGGATCTCGCTCGTGGTCGTCGCCGCGTTCGCGTTCGCCGACGACAGGCCGACCGGCGACCCGACCGCGCCGGTCCTGCACCTGTTCACCTGGATGGGCAGCCTCGGCGCGCTCGGCGTCGCCGCTCTGATGGCCGCCGCCTCGGTCTCGGTCATCGTCTTCTTCGTCCGCCGCGGGGCCGTCGCCGCCCAGTTCTGGCGGCTGGCCGCCTCCGGGCTCTCCGTCCTCGCGCTGCTCTTCATCGTCGTCTACACCGTCAAGGACTTCGACGCCCTGATCGGGGCGGGCCCGGACTCGTCGCTGAGCTGGGCGCTGCCCGCCGTCATCGCCCTCGCCCTGGCCGTAGGCCTGGTCCAGGGCCTGCTGCTGCGCTCCCGCGCCCCCGAGCGGCATGCCCGCATCGGGCTCGGCAACGAGGCGTTCCAGCTGGAGAAGGCTGCGACGGAGGAGTCGTAGCGCAGGTGTCGTAGCGCAGGTGTCGTAGCGCAGGTGTCGTAGCGCGGGAGTCGTAGCGGGCGCGGCCCAGTGCCGCCTAAGAAGTCCTTACGGAACCCCGACGAGCATCCGCGATCCCTGGTCCCGCCGGGGTCGCGGGTGTTCGAATGAATACGTGAACCCCGAACAGCCCGAAGCAGAGGACGAGGAACAGGTCGAGGCACAGGTCGAGGCACAGATCGAGGAACAGGACCGGGAACAGGGCGAGGCGAAGGGCAAGCCCATCGGCCGCCGCGTCCTCCTCGGCACCCTCGGCCTGGGCGCCCTCGGCGTGGTCACCGCGCCCACCCTGCAACGCGGCCTGGAGTCCTTCCTCGCGAGCGCCTCCGACAAGGACCCCACGGGCCTGACCGGCCTGCTCCCCAACGGCGGCGGCTTCCGCTACTACTCGGTCGCCTCCTCCGTACCCCGCAAGAACGCCACCACCTACCGCCTCACGGTCGACGGCCTGGTCGAGCACCCCCGGACCTACACCCTGGCCGAACTGCGCGCCCTGCCGCAGAACCGGTTGGTGCGCGACGTGCAATGTGTCACCGGATGGCGGGTACCCGGCACGCCGTTCGAAGGGGTGCGCCTGTCCCGGCTGCTCGACGCGGCGGGAGTGCGCCAAGGGGCCGGGGCGGTGCGCTTCACCTGCTTCGACGGCACGTACACCGAGAGCCTCACTCTCGACCAGGCCCGCCGGGCCGACGTCCTGGTCGCCCTGCGCATGCAGGACAAGGACCTGAGTCACGCCCACGGCGGCCCGGCCCGCCTCTACGTGGCGCCCATGTACTTCTACAAATCGGCCAAGTGGCTCTCCGGTATCACCGTCACCGAGGACGTGCAGCCCGGGTACTGGGAGGAACGCGGCTACGACGTCGACGCCTGGGTCGGCCGTTCGAACGGACGCGACGATGAGCCTACGAGTTGACACCCCCGGCCGGACGACGAGCGTGCGGCGCTTCGGCCCGGCCACGCGCTGGGTGCACCGCACGACGGCCGCGCTGATGGGCGTGTGCGTGGTGACGGCGGCCTGTCTGTACGTCCCGCAGCTCGCCGAACTCGTCGGCCGCCGCGAGTTGGTGGTCCGTGTCCACGAGTGGGCCGGTCTCGCCCTGCCCGTGCCCGTGCTGGCCGGGCTCGTCTCCCGTGCGTTCCGCGCCGACCTGGGCTTTCTCAACCGCTTCGGCCCGCACGACCGCCGCTGGCTGCGTGCCGCCCTGCGCCGCGACAAGCGGCACGCGTCCCGTCCGGCGGGCAAGTTCAACGCCGGGCAGAAGCTCTACGCGGCCTGGATCGCCGGCGCGACGCTGGTGATGCTCGGCACCGGGCTGGTGATGTGGTTCACCCATCTCACGCCTCTGGTGTGGCGCACCAGCGCGACCTTCGTCCACGACTGGCTGGCGCTCACCATCGGAATCGTCCTCGCCGGCCACATCGGGATGGCGCTAGGGGATCCGGAGGCGCGCCGGGGGATGCGGACCGGTGAGGTGAGCCGGGAGTGGGCCGAGCGGGAACATCGCCTGTGGCGGCCATGACGAAATGCTCCGAGGGGGTGCCGTGATGAGTGTGCTCGGCTCCTGTACCACCTCCGGAGCGGTGACCGTGAACGCCGCCGGCATGCGAACCTCGGTGCCGGCGTGCCGGACGGCCACGTCGACGGGGCCCGGCTGCAGGACCGGTACGACGACGGACAGCACCGGACGACGGTCGACCAGTACGGGCACCTGCTGCCCACCGATGAGCACACCGACATCCCGCTGCAGCTCGGCAGGGTCGAAGTACGCCTCCGCCAACTCGATGCCGATCGTCTCACCCGGCCGAGCCTCCCCGTCCCCGCCCGTGTCCACCCCGGCGATCCGGTAACCGCAGGCCGCGGGCGCGCCGCTCGCGGTGGGCTTCAGTCGCACACTGGCGCCGGGATGCCGCCGATGGAAGTCGAGCAGCCCGCCCAGGACGGCGTACGCGGCACGGCCCTTGCAGGTGTCGGCCCTGCCCGCCGACGCGGCATGGTCCCGGCCCGCCTGTGCCCAGTTGCCGCCCTCGCCCTGCACGGCCAGGCAGGCGGTGGCCAGCCCTCGCAGCACCGTCCATTCCGCGGCGCCGGAGGTTCCGGGCAGCGCCTCCAAGGCGTTCCGGCACTCGGTGGGGGTGCGGAGCAGGTCGTACACGCTCGACGGGTCGGGAGTGCCGTCGAGGTTCGGCGAGTCGGGGCCGGGCGGGAGCCAGGCGGGGGCTTCGAGGAGCTTTTGGCTCATGGTGGGGCTGGGAGAAGGGGGAGCGGGGGCCGGGCTCGCGCTCGCCCTCTCGCGCTGGGAGGCGCGGGGCGTGCCGGTGAGCGCGGGTGCGCCGATGTGGCCGTCGGGCGACGGCCGTACCGCAGGAGCGGAGCCGGCCGACGGTCCGGTCGGCAGACTCCGGGTGCCGTCGGAGGGCCCTGCGGTGACGACGGTGCCTCCGCCGCCCCTGCCGTCCGCCGAGCCACCCCCGTCACTGGTGATGGCCGCGGCGGCCACCGCCACCGCCCCTGCGACGAGCAGCCCCGAGACACGCGTCCCGAGGGAAACCGCCATGACGCCCCCCGATGTTCCGGCCCCGGCGACTGCGGCAGTCGCCGGGGACCCCTTCATCATCGGGCTCGCGGCCCCCTCGGGGAAGCCGCTTCATGGGACGGTCAGTGCGAGTTCGGGCACACGGGAACCGCGACCCGGCGAACCGGAATCCCGGCGGAACAGCGGCTGTTCGCAGGCACTCAGCCTTCGAAGTCCAGCAGCACCTTGCACGACGTGCTCCGGTCCGCCGCCAGCGCGAACGCCGACTCGGCCTCCCGCACCGGCACCACCGCGCTGACCAGCCCGTCGAACGACGCCTCGGCGGCGAGCAGTTCCAGCGCGTCGTCGAACTCCGTGTCGAAGCGGAACGCCCCGCGCAGCTCGATCTCCCGGCTCACGACGAGGTTCCCCGCGAACGGGCTCTGCCCCGGCGGCAGTATCCCGAGCTGCACCACGACACCCCCGCGCCGCACGAGCCGCAGACACGTGTCCAGCCCCGCCGCGACCCCGGACGCCTCGATCGCCACGTCCACCTCGGCGGGCCACCCGGCATCGTCCGGATCGTCGGCCCGTACGAGGCTGTCGGCGCCCGCGATCCGCGCATACTCCAGGGCCGTCGGCAGCAGGTCCGTCACCGTCACGCGTGCCGCCCCGGCCGCCTTCGCCGCCGCGACCACCAGACACCCGATGGGTCCGGCACCGGTGACGAGAACATGCCTCCCGGCCACCTCCCCGGCCCGCCGCACCGCGTGCAGCGCGACGGACAACGGCTCGGCGAGCGCCGCCCGCCGCAGCTCGAGCCCGGCCGGCAGCGACCTCAACTGGTCTGCGGGTACGGTCACTTGGGCCGCGAACCCGCCCTGCACATGCGGGAAGCGGGCCGCGCTGCCGAGGTAGCGGGTGTCCCGGCAGACGTTGCGCCGCCCGTCCGCGCACTCGGGGCACACCCCGCAGGGCGTGGCCGGGTGCACCGCGACAGCCGTACCGGGAACCGGCCCTGACGCCCCGTCGCCGTACGAGACGACGGTCCCGACCACCTCGTGCCCGAGCAGCATCGGCTCCTTGAGCCGGAAGTCCCCGACCCCGCCGTGCCGCCAGTAGTGCAGATCGGAGCCGCAGACCCCGCCGTAGCGCACCGCCACCAGGGCCTGCCCGGGGCCGGGCGCCGGTACCGGCAGCTCGTCGACCCGCAGGTCGCCCTGCCCGTGGATCACACAACCAAGCATCGCCGAAGCCTCCTTCACAGCACGCTCGTCATGCCGCCGTCGACGTACAGCACCTGCCCGCTGATGAAGTCCGCGGCAGGGGAGGCGAGGAACAGCACCCCGCCCACCAGGTCCTCCGTGCGGCCCCAGCGCCCGGCCGGGGTGCGTCGCCGCACCCACGCGCTGAACTCCTCGTCCTGGACGAGGGCTTGGGTGAGCTCGGTCTCGATGTAGCCGGGGCCCAGGCCGTTGACCTGGACGCCGTACGGCCCCCAGTCCGCGCACATGCCCTTGGTGAGCATCTTCAGCGCGCCCTTGGTGGCGGCGTAGGGCGCGATACCGGGGCGGACCACCTCGCTCTGCAGCGAGCAGATGTTGACGATCTTCCCGTGGCCGCGTTCCGTCATCCGCCGGGCCGCCTCCCGGCCGACCAGGAAGGCACTGGTCAGGTTGGTGTCCAGGATGCGGTGCCAGTCGGAGTCGGTGAACTCCAGGAGCGGGGCGCGCAGTTGCATGCCCGCGTTGTTGACCAGGATGTCGAGCGGGCCCACCCGCTCCTCGACGTCCGCGATCCCGGCGGCCACCGAGGCGCCGTCGGTCACGTCGAACACGGCCGTGTGGACGTTCCCGGACAGCTCGGCGGCGCCCAGTTCGGCGGCGGCCTTGGTGAGCCGTTCGCCGTCCCGTCCGTTGAGGACCACCGTGCAGCCGGCCTGCGCGAGGCCTCGGGCCAGGGCCAGTCCGATGCCCCGGCTGGAGCCGGTGACCAGGGCCGTGCGGCCGCTGATGTCGAAGAGAGGGTGAGTCGTCATCGTCGTGCCCCTAAATGATCAGCGAGAGCAGGAGGACCACACCGCCGGCGACCACCGAGATGATCGTCTCCATGACGGACCAGGTCTTGATGGTCTGGCCGACGTTCAGGCCGAAGTACTCCTTGACCAGCCAGAACCCGGCGTCGTTGACATGGCTGAAGAAGAGCGAGCCGGCGCCGATGGCGAGGACCAGCAGGGCCGCGTGGGTCGTCGACATGTCGGCGGCCAGCGGGGCCACCAGCCCCGCGGCCGAGACCGTCGCCACCGTCGCCGAACCGGTGGCGAGCCGGATCGCCACCGCGATCAGCCAGGCCAGCAGCAGCGCCGGGATCGACCAGTCCTCGGAGATGTCGAGGACCATCTGGCCCACGCCGGTGTCGATCAGTGTCTGCTTGAAGCCACCGCCCGCGCCGACGATCAGCAGGATGCCCGCGATGGGCGCGAGGCTCTTCTCGACCAGCGGCGAGACGCGCTCCTTGCTGAACCCGGCCGGCCTGAGCAGGGTGAAGATGCCCACGAGCACGGAGGCGAGCAGCGCGATCAGCGGCGAGCCGATGACGTCGAACACGCGCTGCACGGTGTTCTCGGGGTCGTCGATCACGATGTCGACCAGCGCCTTGGAGAGCATCAGGACGACCGGCAGCAGGATGGTCGCCAGCGTGGCGCCGAAGCCGGGACGCTTGTCCAGATCCTCCGAAGCGCGCTGGGGGATCATGCGGTCCGGGGCCGGGACGTCCACCCAGCGGGCCGCGTACCGGGAGAACAGCGGACCGGCGATGATCACCGTCGGTATGGCGACGAGGACGCCCAGCGCCAGCGTCACGCCCAGGTTGGCCCCCACCGCGTCGATCGCGACCAGCGGGCCGGGGTGCGGCGGGACCAGTCCGTGCATCACGGACAGGCCGGCGAGAGCGGGGATGCCGATGCGCATCAGCGAGTAGTTGCCGCGCTTGGCGACCATCAGGACGACCGGGATCAGCAGGACGACGCCGACCTCGAAGAACAGGGGCAGACCGATCACCGAGGCGATCAGCACCATCGCCCACGGCATCGAACGGCCGCCCGCCTTGGCGAGGATCGTGTCGACGATCTGGTCGGCGCCGCCGGAGTCGGCGAGCATCTTGCCGAGGATCGCGCCCAGGGCGATGAGCACGCCCACGCCGGCGACGGTGGTGCCGAGCCCGGTGGTGAAACTGGCGATCGCCTTGTCGAGCGGCGCCCCGGCGATCGCGCCGAGTGCCAGTGACCCGAGGGTCAGGGACAGGAAGGCGTGCAGCTTGAACTGGGTGATGAGCAGGACGATGACGGCGATGCCCGCCAGGACGGCGATGCCCAGCTGAGCGTGGCCGGCCGAGGTGATGGGCTCGACGGTGTCCGCTGCCAGCATCTCGACGCTGAGTCTGGTCACGGGGGTGGATTCCCTTGCAGATACGGGGGTGGAGGAGGAGTGCGGGGGGTTAGGGGGTCGGCTCGGGGAGCGCCGTCAGGGCCGACACGGCCCGTTCGGTGATCTCCTCGGGGCTGCCGGACACGTCCACGACGACTCCGGCCTCGTCCGCCTGGAGCGGCTGGAGCGTGGCGAACTGGGAGTCGAGGAGCGCCGTGGGCATGAAGTGCCCCTGCCGGTGCGACATCCGGTCCTCGATGAGCGCGCGGTCGCCCGCGAGGTGCACGAACACCAGGTCGGGCGCGGCGGCCCGCAGCCGGTCCCGGTACGACCGCTTCAGCGCCGAGCAGCTGACCACCCCGCCGAGCCCGGCCCGCCCGTGCGCCCAGGTGCCGATGGCATCGAGCCAGGGCCACCTGTCGTCGTCGCCGAGCGGGGTACCGGCCGACATCTTGGCGATGTTGGCCGGCGGGTGGAAGTCGTCGCCCTCGGCGTACGGAACGCCGAGCCGGGCCGCGAGCAGGGGACCGATGGTGGTCTTCCCGGTGCCCGCGACGCCCATGACCACGACGACATGGGGGGTACTCATCGCTGCCTCACTGTCTGAATGTCCTCGTCGACACGTGATGTCGACGCCACTGAAACCCATTAGGTACGACGAATTCAAGACCCTGTGATGAATAAGTCTGACTTTTTGAGACCGTGATCCACCCCGTACGCTGAGTACATGACCACTCCGGGCCGGGGTCTGCACGGCCATGTACTGGAAACCCTCGGCCCCGCGATCACCGCGGGCGAGTACCCGCCGGGCAGCGTCCTGCGCACCGACGAACTGGCGCAGCGCTTCGACGTGTCGCGCTCGGTGATGCGCGAGGCGGTCCGGGTCCTGGAGTCCATGCACCTGGTCGAGTCCCGCCGCCGCGTGGGCGTGACGGTCCGCCCCAAGTCCGAGTGGAACGTCTACGACCCCCAGGTCATCCGCTGGCGACTGGCCGGCGCCGACCGCCCCCAGCAGCTGCGCTCACTGACCGTGCTGCGCTCGGCGATCGAGCCGGCGGCGGCCGCCCTGGCCGCCAAGAACGCCACCGCCGAGCAGTGCGCCGAACTCACCGAGTGCGCCCTCGGCATGGTCGCCCACTCCCGCGGCCACCAGCTCGCGGGCTACCTCGTCCACGACGTCGCCTTCCACCGCGCGATCCTGAACGCCTCCGGCAACGAGATGTTCGCCCGCCTCGGCGACGTCGTCGCCGAGGTCCTCGCGGGCCGCACCCACCACGAGGTCATGTTCGAGGACCCCGACCCGGCCGCGGTCACCCTCCACGTCCAGGTCGCGGAGGCGGTCCGCGCGGGCGACGCGGCCCGGGCGGAACACCTCACCCGCGAGATCACGGTGGGCGCGCTCCAGGAACTGGACATCCTGGCGCCATGACCGAAGCGCGCCGACGCCTGGGCCTCGACCGGATCATGCAGCCGCTGAAGGTGAACATGCCCGAGGCCGGGGATTTCGGCTTCGAGGCCATCAGGCGCCTGGGCAACCCGGTGCCGATGCTGGTGCAGAACGGCGGCGCAAGGCCGTTGTAACTGTGGCTGGAGCCCTTCGGTCAGGACTACTGGCTCGAGCCCGGGGAGACCGTGTACGTCACCTCGTACGGCACATGGAACGACCACCCGTTCGAGACGGTCCACGAGCCCGACTGCCTGACCATCTGGGCGACGTCCTTCTTCGCCACGGTCTCCGACCGCGACGGCAACGAGTTCCCGCCGGGACGCAGGAACCCGACCTAGGCGATCACTCCAGGAACTCCCCGTCGACGTACACCCACGCCCCGTCGACCCGCTCGAACCGGCTCCGCTCATGCAGCGACCCGCCCCGGAACGAGGCCCGGAAGGTCACGGTCCCGGTGGCATGGAACGCCGACCCGTCCGTCGTCCCCAGGATCTCCAGCCCGGTCCACCGCATCCCCGGATCGAGATCCAGCCGCGCGGGCCGCGTCCGCGGATGCCAGGTCCGCAGCAGGTACGCCACATCTCCCTTGACGAACGCGCTGTACCGCGACCGCATGAGCGCCTCGGCGGTCGGCGCGGCGGCGCTCCCGGTGTGGCAGCGGCCGCAGCAGTCGTCGTACGGCTGCGGGAGCCCGCAAGGGCAGGCGGTGTTCGTGGGGCGCTGCTGGGAACGCGAGGTGCGGCGAGACATGGACACCATTATGCGTCACTCCCGTCCCGTAATTGAGAACGTTAATTCCGGGTTGACGCAGAATATGCTGGACGAGTAGCCTCGGCTCCCCCGAATTGTTCCATTCGACTTGCATGCATCCTTGATTCGCACGCGAAGTCGAATTCTGGAACCTCACTCTTTTCTGCCCGAAAGGAATGCCGTTGTTAATCAATCATGCCTGGACGCGAGGGCGTGCCCTGATCGCGTTACTGGTGGTGGCGCTCATCGGCGCTCTGGTGCTGGCGGGCGCCACGGACGCCTTCGCGAAACGGAAGAAGCCAAAGAAGAACATTTCGCTGGCCGCCTTCGCGGGCGACTACGAACACCCGCGGAAATTCTCCTGTTCGTATCTGGAGAAAGTCGACCGAATTGTGGTCGAGGATTGGGTCTGCTCGGCAGGACCCGGCGGTACGGCGATCCTCTTCAGTCAATTGCTGACCCGGGGAGGCAACTCGGGATACTGGTGGGAGGACGAGGGCTGGAAGTACCTTGCCGCGCCCAAGCGTTTCTCCTGCGAGGTGCTGCCCGACGACGCCGCCAGGACCATCGAGAACTACCGGTGCGCCTACAAGGAGCGGGGCACGACCTACAAGGTGCCGCTGAAGAACACCAACCTCGCCACCTCGGACCAGGGCGAGAAGTGGTACCTGCAGCGCATCGACTACCCGCCGTCGCCCACCCCGACGCCCTGAAGATGCCCCACCTCTTCATCAGCCACAGCAGCCGGGACCGAGCCGTGGCCCAGCGCGTCGCCGACTGGCTCAAGTCGGTCGGGTTCGAGAGCCTGTTCCTCGATGTCGACCCCAATGCGGGTATTCCCGCCGGGCAGCGCTGGGAGGCGGAGCTCTACACGCAGCTGCACCGGGCCGACGCGGTGATCTACCTGGCGAGCGCGGCGTCACGGGAGTCGCACTGGTGCTTCGCCGAGCTGACCCACGCGCGACGGGCCAAGCGGCCGGTCGTTCCCGTACGGCTCGACGACGCGCCCCGCCCCGGCATCCTGGGCGATGTCCAATGGGTGGACCTGCGGGACGGCGAACGGGCCTACGGCCGGATCCTCGAGGGACTGCGGCTCGCCGGCATCACCTCCGAGGGCTCCTTCGCCCGGGACCCGGTCCGACCGCCCTATCCGGGGCTCGAACCGTTCTCGACGCAGGACGCGGCGGTGTTCTTCGGGCGCGACCGCGACATCGAGCGGCTCCTCGAGGCACTGGACCCCGTGATGCGGTACGACGGCGGCCGGTTCGTGGCCGTCGTCGGCCCCTCGGGCAGCGGCAAGTCCTCGCTGCTGCGCGCGGGCGTCCTGCCCCGGCTGCTGCGCCAACGGCACCGATGGGTGGTGCTGCCGCCCTTTCGGCCCGGCAGGCAACCCACGGCCAATCTGGTTTCGGCCCTGGAACGCGCCTTCGCCGACCAGGGAGACCCGCAGACGTACGACGAACTGCGGCGGGCCCTCGCCGACGGCTCGGCGGGCCTCGTCCGGCTCGCGGCCCGGCTCGCCCGCTCCCCAAGGGTGGACGGCGAGTCCCGCATGGTCCTCGTGGTCGTCGACCAGGCGGAGGAACTGGTCGGCCTGACCGGCGTCGCGGAACAGCGCTCCTTCCTGGGGCTCCTGCGTGCCGGGCTCGGCCCGGACAGCCCTCTGTGGGTGCTGGCCACGGTGCGGTCGGAGTTCCTGACCACGAGCCCGGAGCGCGCGGGACTCGCCGACGCCATCGACGATTCCGTGCTGATCCAGTCGATCGGCCCGGACCGGCTGCCGGAGGTCATCGAACGCCCCGCCCAGCAGGCCGCGTTGACCTTCGAAGCGGGTCTCGTCACCCGCATGGTGAACGAGACCGCGGGGGGCGACGCCCTGCCCCTCCTGGCCTACACCCTGCGCGAGCTCTATCTGCGCGCCGCCGCCACGGGCACCGTCACCCGCGCCCACTACGAGCAACTCGACGGGGTCGTGGGCGCGTTGCGCGGCCGGGCCGACCGGATCCGTGCGGAACTGCAGGTGCGCGGCGTGGGTGGCGGTGTGCTGCCGACCCTCCTGAAGTTCGCCGCGGTGGAGGGCGACCGGCCGCCCACCGGCCGACGGGTGGCGTACGCCGAACTGGGCGCGGACGAACGGCGCGTGGCCGACGCCTTCGTCGAGGCCCGGCTGCTCGTGCGCACCGGCGAGGCCGGCACGGGCACCACGGTCGAGGTCGCCCACGAAGCCCTGCTGCGCCAGTGGGAGCCGCTGCGTGAGCGCATCGAGGAGTCCAGGAACCTGCTGCGACTGCGTTCCGACCTGGAGCGGCTGGCCGCCGACTGGGAGCGCGGCGAACAGGACCGGGCCTACCTCCTGCGCGGGGCCAGGCTCGAGGCCTTCGAGGACTGGGCCGGCCGGCACCCCGGCGAACTCGGCCCGGCGGAACGGCAGTTCCTAGCCGCGAGCCGCGCCCAGGCCAGGAGCGAACTCGACGCGGCGAGGCGCTCCAACCGACGCCTGCGCGGACTCGCCGCCGGACTGAGCCTGCTGCTGGTCCTGACCGTGCTCGCCACCGGGCTCGCCTACGTCAGCAACGCACGCGCCCAGTCCCGTGCCCGGCTGGCCCTCGCGGGCAGACTCGGCGCGGAGTCGGACCGCCTGGCCGGGAGCCGCCCGGACGTGGCGGTCCTGGTGGGCCTGCAGAGCCTCAGCGTGGCCCACGGAGACCACCCGGAGCCGCAGCCGCCGTCCGGGCTGATCACCGGACTCTCCCGGATCACACACCCGTCGACCCTGCTCGCCCATCCCGACCAGGTCCAGAGCGCGGCCTTCAGCCCGGACGGGCGGCTGCTCGCCACCTGCGGCTGGGACCGGACCGTACGCCTGTGGAACGCGACGACCGGTGCGCCCGTCGGCAAGCCCCTGGCCGGACATCAGGCGGCGGTGACCGAGGTGGAGTTCGACCCCGCGGGCAGGTTGCTCGCGGCAGGCGCCATGGACGGCACCGTCCGGCTGTGGGACGCGGCGACACGAAGGCAGACCGCGGTGCTCCGGGGACACACCGAAATGGTGCACGACCTGGCCTTCGACCCGGCCGGCCGCACTCTGGCCACCGCGAGCCTCGACGGCACCGTTCGCCTCTGGGACGTACGGCGATCGCGTCTGCGCACCGTCGTGAAGGGCCACCAGGACGCCGTCACCGGCGTCGCCTTCAGCCCCAACGGCCGTCAACTCGCCACCTCCAGTTGGGACATGACCGCACGTCTGTGGAGCCTGGGGCCCGGCGCGCCGCGCGAGGTGCGGACGTTCAAGGGCCACAGCGACTGGCTGCGACGGGTGGTGTACAGCCCCGACGGACGGAGCATCGCCACCGCCGGCGCCGACGGTACGGCCCGCGTGTGGGACGTCGCCACGGGGAAGCCCCGGGACTGGAACGTCGACGCCCATGGCCGTGACATCTGGTCGGTCGCCTTCAGCCCGGACGGCAGCCTGCTCGCCACCGCGGGCGACGACGGGGCGGCCCGACTGTACGACGCGCGCACCGGGGAGCAGCAGGGCCTGCCGCTGGTCGGGCACACCAACCTCGTCAACCAGGTCGTGTTCAGCGCCGACGGCAAGCGGCTCGTCACGACCAGCTGGGACCGCACGGCCCGGCTCTGGCAGGTCGCCCGGACCCACTCGGTCAGCAGGCCGCTCGTCGGCCACGACGGCGACGTCAACGGCGTCGACTTCGCCCCCGACGGCCGGCTCCTTGCCACCGCGGGGCAGGACGGGACCGCCCGCCTGTGGCGCCTCGGCCCGGGCACGCCCGCCACCCGGGTGCTGCGCGGCCACGACGGGGCGGTGTACCGGGCGGTGTTCAGCCCCGACGGCGGCAACTTCGCCCCCGACGGCGAGGAGGACGCCGTACGCCTGTGGGACCTGCGCACCGACCCGCCGCGGCCGCTGCGGACGCTGACCGGCTCCCACGGCGGTGTCCAGGACGTGGCGTTCAGCCCCGACGGCAGACTGCTGGCCGCGGCCGACGGGGACGCCGAGGTACGGCTGTGGTCGGTGGACGGCGGCCGGGCCCTGGGCGCCCTGCCGGACGGACACGGCGAACTGGTGAACGGCGTCGCGTTCAGCCCCGACGGGCGACTGCTGGCAACTGTGAGCGACGACCAGACCGTGCTGTTGTGGGACGTCGACCGGCGCAGGCGCGTCGGAAAGCCGCTCAAGGGACACACGAACGCCGTGCAGGAAGTGGCGTTCAGCCGGGACGGAAGGCTGCTCGCGACCGCGAGCCTCGACCACACCGTGCGCGTGTGGGACGTCGCGGCCCGCCGGCAGCGCGGCGCACCCCTCACCGGGTTCACCGCCGGCGTCGAGGACGTCGCCTTCAGCCCCGACGGGCGTCTCGTCGCCGGCGCCGGGGACGACGGCACCGTACGGACGTGGCAGGTGCGCACGGGCCGGCCTGCCGGACTCGTCCTCACCGGCCATCGGGGCGAGATCTACGCCGTCGCCTTCGGTCCCGGCGGTCGGTCGATCGCCTCCGCCGGCGCCGACGACACCGCCCGCGTCTGGGAGCGGGGCTTCACGTCCTGGGTGGAGTACGGCTGCCGACTGGTCAACCGCAACCTCACCGCGGCGGAGTGGCAGCAGTACGTACCGGGCCGCCGCTACGAACGCACGTGCCCGAATCTGCCGTCCGGAGCCGGTGCCCCGGCCGACGCTCCCGCCGCGAGGTACTGACATGGCGACCGAGCGGGCGGCGGACGCCGTGGCCCGACGGGCCTGGGACCAGCAGAGCGTCTGGTCCCAGGCGGCCGGCCGGGCGAAGGCCACCATCGAGCGGTCCCGCACATGGAGCCTGGTCCTTGGGCTCACGGCCGCCGCTCTCGGCACGGCCGCGTCCCAGACGATGGCCGCCCACGCGACGCTCGGCAAGGCGCTGGCCTTCGCCGCCGCGGCCACCACCGGCCTGGTACCGCTCCTCGCCCGGCACGCGGGACCCGCGGCCGTGCGCGACTGGACCGGACTGCGGGTGACCAGCGAGGCCATGAAGAGCGAGATACACATGTGGCTGGCTGGAGTGACGCCGTACCGCGGGCCCGACGCCCGCCGCGTTCTGCAGCAACGCCTGAAGGCCCTGCGGGAGGACGCGGCCCACCTCATCCCGCGTACCGTCGGCATCACTCCGGTCGCACGACGGCTCCCCGCCGTGTCGGACGTCGACACGTACGTCGAGCACTGCCTGCGCCCCCAGATCAGCGGCTACTACCTGGCCCGGGCCCGCACGATGGGCCGTCGCCTCGCGCTGGTCCGCCGGATCGAACTCGCGCTGGGCACCGCCGGGGTCCTGCTGGGCGCCCTGGCCGGTGCGTTCGGTGTGGAGCACGCGGCCGCCTGGGTGGCCGTCGCCACCACCGCGGGCGCCGCGGTCAGCGCGCACGGCATGACCGCCAACTACGCCTATCAGCAGGCTCAGTTCGCCGCCACTGCCGACGACCTGGCGGACGCCGTCGAGCGACGCGGCGAGTCCGGCGACCGCGCCGACCCGGCCGCCGAGGACGCCTTCGTCGCCGGCTGCGAGCGGGTGATCTCCGCGCTCAACGATGGCTGGATGATGAAGTGGACCTCGGAGTAGCCCGCTCTAGACGGCCGCTCGCGTCTGCGCCCCGGGCAAGGGCGGCAGCGCCGCCCCGTACACCCACGCCTCGAACAGCTCGTCCACCGGCTCGCTCGTGAAGCGGGCCACGTGTCCGGCGAACGCCTTGGTCGTCACCGTGCCGTTGCGGTTCAGCTGCCCCCAACCGCGCAGCATCCGGAAGAAGGCGATGTCGCCCAGCGCGCAGCGCACTGCGTGCAGGACCAACCCGCCACGCTCGTACAGCCGGTCGTCGAACATCGACTTGCGCCCCGGATCCGCCAGCCGCAGATCCTGCGGCAGCGACGACAGCAACCGGTGTGCGGCGGCGGCGAGTTGCTGGGCCGTACGCCCACCCGACCGCTCCGACCACAACCACTCCGCGTACTTCGCGAATCCCTCGTTCAGCCAGATGTGCCGCCAGTCCGCGATGGACACGCTGTTGCCGAACCACTGGTGCGCCAGCTCGTGCGCGACCAGCCGCTCCGAACCGCGCGCCCCGTCCACGTGGTTGGCGCCGAACAGCGACAACCCCTGTGCCTCGACGGGCACATCGAGCTCCTCCTCGGTCACCACGACCGCGTACTCGTCGAACGGGTAGGGGCCGAACAGCTCCTGGAAGACCTCCATCATCTGCGGCTGGCGGGCGAAGTCCCGCGAGAAGTCGCCGAGCAGATGCGCGGGAATGTGCCCGTGCTGCGGTACGCCGCCCAGTCCCGGGTCGCCCAGCAGCACGGTCTGGTACTTGCCGATCGACAGCCCGACCAGATAGCTGGACGTCGGCGCCGACTGCTCGTACACCCAGGTGGTCGTGGACGCCTTCGTCGTCCGCGTCAGCAGGCGCCCGCCCGCCACCACCGCGTACGACGAGGGCGTGGTGATCGAGATCTGGTACGACGCCTTGTCCGCGGGTCGGTCGTTGCACGGATACCAGGACGGCGCGCCGATCGGCTGGCTCGCCACCAGCGCCCCGTCCTCCAGCTCCTCCCAACCGAGCCCGCCCCAGGGGCTGTTCACCGGCCTGGGGTTGCCCGACCAGTGCACCTCGACCGTGAAGGCCGCCCCGGCGCGGATCGGCTTGGCGGGGCGGACGCGCAGCCTGCCGCCGCGGTGCGTGTAGTGCGGCTGCCGTCCGTCGATGCGGACCCGCCCGATCTTGAAGTCGGCCAGGTTCAGCACGAACTCGGGGAGCGGCGAGCGCCCCGCGATCGCGTTGATCCGGGCCGTCCCCGACAGCCGGTTCGGGCCCGGGCGGTAGTCCAGCGCGAGTTCGTACCGGTGCACCCGGTACCGGGAGTCGCCGTGCTCCGGGAAGTACGGGTCCGCGCCCGCCGCCTGCTGAACTGCCACTGCTGTCTGTGCTCCCTGCGCCGTACCGCTGCCACTCCGTGCCGGCCCACCGTTCTCCGGCCCCGAGCGGGCCGCGCTCAGGGACGCCATGCCTCGATCGGATTGCCGAGCCAGCGGGTGTCGTCGGGGACCGACTCCGCCGCCATCACGAGCGACGCGGGACCCAGCGTCGTACGGGCCCCGATCGCGCTGCCGGGCAGAACGATCCCGCCAGGACCCAGCGTCGCGCCCTCACGGAGAACCACAGTATCCGTCCGCAAGATCCGGTCGTGGAAGAGGTGGGTCTGGAGCACACAGCCCCGGTTCACGGTGGACGAGTCCTCCAGGGTCACCAGATCGGTCTCCGGCAGCCAGTAGCTGTCGACCCACACGCCCTTGCCGATCCGCGCGCCGAGACCGCGCAGCCACGCCGTCATCACCGGCGTACCGGGCACCGAACCCGCCAGCCACGGCACCGCGAGCACCTCGACGAAGGTGTCGGCCAGCTCGTTGCGCCACACGAAGGAGGACCACAGCGGATGCTCCCCGCTGTGATGCCGCCCCACCAGCAGCCACTTCGCGACGATCGACACGAGCCCCGCCGCGGCCCCGGCTCCGAGCAGGACCAGCCCGGACAGCACCGGCGCCCAGCCCCCCAGCACACACAGCGCCGCCACGGTCAGCACCGCGATCCCCGCCGAGCAGAACACCGGCACGATCCGGCACAGCTCCACCAGCCCGCGCGCCCACAGCAGCCGGGCCGGCGGATCGTACGTCAGACTCTGATCGCCGTCGGCCGCGGCGCGCGGCAGCTTCACCGGCGGCAGCCCCAGATACGACGTGCCCTTCTTCGCGTTCTTCGGCGTCGCCGACAGCACGCCGACCAGCCCGCCGTCCGGCACGGTCCGCCCGGGCGCCGTCATCCCCGAGTTCCCGAGGAAGGCCCGCCGCCCGATCTCCGCCCGCCCGATCCGCATCCAGCCACCGCCGAGCTCGTACGGCGCGGTCAGCGTGTCGTCGGCCAGGAACGCGCCCTCGCCGACCGTGGTCAGGCTGGGCAGCGCCAGCACGGTCGACACCTCGGCGCCCTTGCCGATCCGCATCCCGAGCAGCCGCAGCCACACCGGCGTGACCAGCCCGGCGTACAGCGGGAACAGCGTCTCGCGCGAGCGGTCCATCAGCTGCGTCACGGTCCAGGCCTGCCAGCCGACACGGCTGTGCGTCGGATACGTCCCCTCGCGCAGCCCCAGACTCAGCAGCCGCACGGAGATCAGCAGCAGTACGGCGTACGCCAGCCCGAAGGCGAGCGTCGCCGGTACGAGGGCCAGCGCGGCGCCCGTCAGGGGCGCGTCCGGCGTGTAGAACACCTGGGCCACGAGGAACGCGGCCGCGCCCGCCAGCACGGGAAGCGCGGTCAGCGCGAAGCCGGTGAGGCCGTACATCACACGCCAGTACGTCCCGCGCCGCGGCCGCTCCTTGGGCCAGTTGCGCTTGGCCTTGCCGAGCTTGACGGCGGGCGCTCCGGCCCAGCGCTGGCCGGTCGGGACCTGCCCGGTGACCGCCGAGCCGGGGGCCACCTCGGCCCGCTTGCCGACGCGGGCGCCCGGGAAGAGCATGCTGCGGGTGCCGACGGTCGCGTGCGCGCCGACCTTGATCGCGCCGATCTCCAGCCGGTCACCGTCCAGCCAGTACCCGGACAGGTCGACCTCGGACTCCACGGCCGCGCCCCGGCCCAGCTTCAGCAGCCCGGTGACCGGCGGCAGCGAGTGCAGATCGACGTCCGGCCCGACCTTGGCGCCCAGCGCCCGCGCGTACCGCTCCAGCCACGCCCCGGTCAGCGAGGTCGCCCCGCTGAACTCGGCGAGCCGCTCGGCCGTCCACAGCCGCAGATGCACGCTGCCACCGCGCGCGTACCGCCCGGGCTTCACGCCCTTCAGCAGCAGCCGCGCGCCACCGGCGGCCAACGCGAGCCGCCCCGGCGGGCTGAACAGCACCACGGCTCCGACCGCGACGAGCCACCAGGGTGCCGTCGGCAGCCACGCGTAGGCGGGCAGCAGATTGCCGAGCGCGGCCAGCGCGACCGTCCAGCGCAGGCCCAGCAGCGTGAACAGCGGAACGAGGAGCAGCAGCTGAATCACCTGCGCACGCCGGGGCACCGGCTCGACGAACCTCTCCGCCCCGTCGTCGTGCGCGGACTCCTCCAGCAGCCGGGCCAGCTTGCGCAGCACCGGCTGCTGGTAGATGTCCAGGACGGCAGCGCTCGGATAGCGGGTCCGCAGTCGCGTCGTCAGCTGCGCGGCGGCCAGACTGCTGCCGCCGATCGCGAAGAACTCGTCGGAGGCGCCGGTGACCGGGATGCCGAGCACCTCGGTCCACTGCTCGGCGAGCCACGCCTCGGTGCCGTAGAGCTGCTCGGCCGGCCCACCGGTCTCCAGCCCGTCCAGCGGCCAGGGAAGCGCGTTGCGGTCCACCTTGCCCGACGTCCGGGTCGGCAGCTCGTCGACGGGCGCGAGCAGCGGCACGAGCGCGGCGGGCAGTTCCGCCCGCAGTTTCTCGACCGCCGCCGCCTGATCCCAGCCGTCCTGGGTGACGACGTACCCGACGAGCAGCTGATTGCCGCTGCGAGAGGTCCGCACGGCGGCGGCCGCACCGGCCACACCGGGCAGCGCCTGCAACGCGGCATCCACCTCGCCGAGCTCGATCCGTCGCCCGCCGAGCTTGATCTGCTCGTCGGCCCGCCCGAGGAAGATCAGCCCCTCGGGCTCCGCCTTGACCAGGTCACCACTGCGGTACGCCCGCTCCCAGCCCAGCGACTCCAGCGGCGCGTACTTCGCCGCGTCCTTCTCGGCATCGAGATACCGCGCGAGCCCGACCCCGCCGATCACCAGCTGCCCGCTGCCGCCCATCGGCACGGGCTCCCCGGCCTCGTCGACGACGGCCAGCTCCCAGCCGTCCAGCGGCAGCCCGATCCGGATCGGCTCCTCGCCGCCCATCAGCGAGGCACAGGCGACGACGGTCGCCTCGGTCGGCCCGTACGTGTTCCAGACCTCGCGCCCCTCGGTCACCAGCCGCTGCGCCAGCTCGGGCGGGCAGGCCTCACCACCGAAGATCAGCAGCCGTACGTCGTTGAGGGTCTCGGGCTCCCAGAGCGCGGCCAGCGTGGGCACGGTCGACACGACCGTGATCTCCTGCTCGACCAGCCAGGGCCCCAGATCGGCCCCGCTCCTGACCTGCGAACGCGGCACCGGCACCAGACAGGCCCCGTACCGCCACGCCAGCCACATCTCCTCGCAGGACGCGTCGAACGCCACCGACAGCCCCGCCATGACCCGGTCGCCGGGCCCGATCGGCTCCTCGGTGAGGAACAGCGCGGCCTCGGCGTCCACGAACGCGGCGGCACTGCGGTGCGAGACGGCGACGCCCTTCGGCTTCCCGGTGGAGCCGGACGTGAAGATGATCCACGCGTCGTGCTCGACACCGGGCCGCGCGGCGGGCACATCGCTGCGGCCGTTGACGACCAGCTCGTGCCCGGCCCCCACGACGGCCCGTACGTCCGCCTCCCCGAACACCAGCTCGGCCCGCTCGTCCGGGTCCTCGGCATCGACGGGAACATAGGCGGCACCGGCCGCGAGCACAGCAAGAATCGCGACATAGAGGTCATTGGTGCCGGACGGAACCCTGACCCCGACCCGATCACCGAGTCCGACCCCCGCCGCGGCCAGCCCGCGCCGCAGCCGCTCCACCTCGACGGCCAGCGCACGGTAGGTCAGACACGTCGTGCCGTCGTCCAGGGCGGGCTCGTCCGGATACGACCGCACGGACGCCTCGAAGACGTCGACGAGCGTGCGGGGGGAGGCCGCGGGGCCCCCGGAGAAGCGTGCCCTGTCACCGAACTGCTGATGGATCTCCGCGCTCAGCTCTTCGTCGAGCAGGCCGAGAGCACTGCTCTCGTGTATGGCTGCCATCCGGTCCTCGCGTCTCGATCCCGGAAGCTCCGGGGCGTCGGCGGGCCCGCAGGTCTGCCTGGGGTTGTCCGACCCGACTCCGTAACAAGCCGGAAATTTTAGTACGACGCTAGGTTCGCGCCTCTCGGTCCGCCACTCGGAGCAGTCGTTTCGGGGTGGCGCGGAGACGGGGGACAGGCCCTGACCTGGTGATCTTCGACGGAACGAGACTTCCCCCACACAACGAACAAGGGCCGTGACTCATGGTCACGGCCCCTGCTGTTTCGTGTGTCCGAGGGGGGACTTGAACCCCCACGCCCGATAAAGGGCACTAGCACCTCAAGCTAGCGCGTCTGCCATTCCGCCACCCGGACAAGGTGTCTGTCGTGCGGGGTTTCCCTCGCGGCGACAGAGGAAACATTACCAGGCTTCGGAGGGTGCCCCGATCACCCCCCGTCGTGGCGTGAACGGTGTGTGACGGGGTGCGGCCGGTCTTGGGCGGGGCCGGGCGGAGGGGGAGGATGAGGGGAACCACCAGCAGTGACAGCGCGGGAGGAAGCAGCGTGAGCGAGACGGACACGGCCAGGGGCGTCACCGGCGAGAACGAGGTCGTGGACCTCTGCCGCGAGCTGATCCAGATCGACACCAGCAACTACGGCGACCACTCGGGTCCCGGTGAGCGCAAGGCGGCCGAGTACGTCGCCGAGAAGCTCGCCGAAGTGGGCCTCGAACCGAAGATCTTCGAGTCGCACCCGGGCCGTGCCTCCACCGTGGCGCGGATCGAGGGAGAGGACCCGTCCCGGCCCGCGCTGCTCATCCACGGGCACACCGACGTCGTACCGGCCAACGCGGACGACTGGACCCACCACCCCTTCTCCGGCGAGGTCGCGGACGGGTGTGTGTGGGGACGCGGGGCCGTCGACATGAAGGACATGGACGCGATGACCCTGGCGGTCGTACGCGACCGGCTGCGCAGCGGACGCAGGCCGCCGCGCGACATCGTGCTCGCCTTCCTCGCCGACGAGGAGGCCGGCGGCAAGTACGGCGCCCGGTTCCTCGTCGACAAGCACCCCGACCTCTTCGAGGGCGTCACCGAGGCGATCAGTGAGGTGGGCGGATTCTCCTTCACGGTGAGTGAGGAGCGGCGGCTCTATCTGATCCAGACGGCCGAGAAGGGCATGCACTGGATGAAGCTGACCGTGGCCGGTACGGCCGGGCACGGGTCGATGATTCACCGCGACAACGCGATCACCGAGCTGTCGGAGGCCGTCGCGCGGCTGGGCCGGCACAAGTTCCCGGTGCGGGTCACCAAGACCACCCGGGCCTTCCTCGACGAGCTCGGCGACGCCCTCGGCACCGAACTCGACCCGGAGAACATGGAGGGCACCCTCGCCAAGCTCGGCGGCATCGCCAAGCTCATCGGCGCGACCCTCAGCAACACGGCCAACCCCACGCAGCTCGGCGCCGGCTACAAGGTCAACGTCATCCCGGGCGAGGCCACCGCGCACGTCGACGGCCGCTTCCTGCCCGGGTTCGAGGAGGAGTTCCTCGCCGACCTCGACCGGATCCTCGGGCCGAACGTGCGGCGCGAGGACGTGCACGCCGACAAGGCCGTCGAGACGGGCTTCGACGGGGCGCTCGTGGCGGCGATGCAGTCCGCCCTGGTGGCCGAGGACCCGGCGGCCAAGGCGATCCCCTACATGCTCTCCGGCGGGACCGACGCCAAGTCCTTCGACGACCTGGGCATCCGGGGCTTCGGCTTCGCGCCGCTGAAGCTGCCGCCGGAGCTGGACTTCGCGGGCATGTTCCACGGTGTCGACGAGCGGGTACCGGTGGAGGGGCTGCAATTCGGGGTGCGGGTCCTCGACCGATTCATCGATGCGTCCTGAATTGGACCACTGAAACGACACTTCAGAATTCGACCAGACGTGCTGGGCGTGGCTGGGGAGAGTGAACGCGCTCATAAGGTCGTAGCCCTATTAGTTCCTCCTCGTTACAGGTGATGCGATCAGCTACTTGTGATCGCATTGCCAACAAGGAGGAATAATGATCAAGAAGGTCGTCGCCGCTGCGGCTGCCACTGGTGGCCTGGTTCTCGCGGGCGCGGGCCTCGCTGTCGCCGACGCCGGTGCCCAGGGTGCCGCGGTGCACTCCCCGGGCATCCTGTCCGGCAACGTCGTTCAGGCGCCGATTCACGTCCCCGTGAACGTCTGCGGCAACACGATCTCGGTGGTCGGGCTGCTGAACCCCGCCTTCGGCAACACCTGCATCAACAAGTGACGTTGTGCCTCGCCCCGTGAATGGGGCTGAG
>NZ_BAAAZY010000001.1:381225-383170 GCF_039537145.1 Streptomyces shaanxiensis | reverse complement strand
CCCGACCGGCCTTTCGGCGGCGTCGGGCCATTCCGGTGCCGTCTTTTCGGAACAAGGTCGAAGGCAGGTAATCAGCAATGCGACAGGTCACCCGCAAGGGCCTGCTGACCGTGGCGGCCGCGACCGGCGTCATCGCCGCCGCGGGCGGCGCCGCTCACGCCACCGGCGCGGGCGCGAACGGCGGCGCCTCGAACTCGCCCGGCGTGCTGTCGGGCAACACGGTGCAGGCGCCGGTGCACGCGCCGGTCAACGTCTGCGGCAACACGGTCAACATCGTCGGGGTGCTCAACCCGGCGATCGGCAACAGCTGTACCAACCAGGGCGGCGGCCACGGCGGCTCCCAGGGCGGCGGAGGGTCGTCGGCCGACGGGCACGCCAGTGACTCGCCCGGCATCGGCTCCGGCAACCACGTCGAGGCGCCGGTCCATGTGCCGGTCAACGTGTGCGGCAACACCGTCGACGTCATCGGTATCGGCAACTCCACCGAGGACAACGACTGCGGCAACAACGGCGGGGGCGGCGGCCACGAGAATCCGCCCGGTACGCCGGAGCAGCCGGGCAACCCCGGTAATCCGGGAAACCCCGGAAACCCTGAGGAGCCGGGCAACCCGGGCAACCCGGGCAACCCGGGTAACCCCGGTAACCCCGGAAACCCCGGGAGCCCGCAGAACCCGGAAGAGCCGAACCACCCCGGCACCCCGAGCACACCGCCCGGCACGGGCGGCGTCACGCCGGACGGCGGCTCCTCGAACGGCAACCACCCCGGCACCCAGGGCCTTACCCAGCCCCAGGGCGACGCGCAGCTCGCCCAGACCGGCAGTGACCTGCCGCTGGGCCTGACCCTGCCGGTCGGCGCGGGGGCGCTGCTCGCGGGCGCGGTGCTGTACCGCAAGGCGCGGGCCTCGGCGTAGGGCGCGGTCTCCGGCACGAACGGAGCGGGCCCCGTCGAGGGGCCCGCTCCGTTCAGTGTTTCCTTCCCCCGCTGTTCCTGTCGCCTCAGCTCACCACGTGGCCCGCACCTGGCGGATGATCCTGCGGCGCAGCCGCACCCTGCGGCTGCCGTCACGCAGCAGGCTCAGGCGGTCCAACTCCCAGTGTCCGTACTCGGCATGGTCCGTCAGCAGGCGTGTGGCGTCCTTGCGGGAGACCCCGCGCGGTACGTACACGTCGACAAATTCGTATTCCGGCATCGCATCTATTGTGCGGGCTGGGGCTCGGTACGGATAGCGTCTGCACTATGTCTGATGCTGTGCAGCCCACCGCTGCCGAGGTACGCGCCGCCGCCGAGGCGGTCAAGACCGCGCTCGACCGTCACCTGGACGCGGTCGAACGCCGGTCGGGTGAGGACGACCCTGCCGTCTACGAGGCGTTCAACCAGCTGGCCGCGGCCGCCGAGGTCTACGACGAGCTGCTCTACGACCGCTACGACGAGGTCACTCCTTTCGAGATCCCCGGTACGGAGGACGCGCTGCCGCCGTACACGGGCCCCGAGGAACCGAACGCGCTGAGTGTCCTGATCCGCCGCGACTACTCCGTGGTGGAGCCGCAGCGGCTGCTGGCGCAGGCCCAGCGGGTCGAGGCGGCGGACGACGACGAGAGCGCGGAGGTCGCCGGCACGGTGCACGGGGCGCTGGGCGTTCTGTTCGGTGAGTTCGAACCGGACGAGATCGCCTCCCGGCACAAGGAGTTCGGCCTGGAGGAGGGCGACTCCACGCTCTGGGTGACCGCCGCGGACGAGTCGGCCGACCCGGGGGAGTGGCTGGAGATGCCCTTCGAGGGGGTCGACCCCCAGCAGGTGGTCTGCCGGTTCGACGTCAGTGCGGTGTTCGACGACGAGGACGACGATCTCGACGACCGGGACGATCTGGATGCCGGGTTGGACGAGGATCTGGAGCCCTTGGACGCGGAGCGCTAGCCGCGGGGTGCGAGGGCTGTTACGTCGGCG
>NZ_BAAAZY010000001.1:276856-381175 GCF_039537145.1 Streptomyces shaanxiensis | reverse complement strand
CGCCGCCGACGTGCTGCCCCGCGCCCCTTTGGGGTCGGCTGTCCTGCTGCTTCCTGGAGCGGATCGGTTAGTCCGCCGTCGGCACCTGTGGCCTGAGCAGGGCCGGGAGGCGGGTCGTCCGCGGCTTCGCCGGGATTTCTGCGACGGCTCGGGGAAGGGCCTGTTCCGCGCCGTGGACCACCGAGAGGTGGCGGTCGGCGCGGCTGAAGGCCGTGTAGACCCAGGGGCGGGTGAGGGTCTGGGCCGCGTCGCCGGGGAGGACGACGACCGCCGCGGGCCAGCGGGCGCCCACCGCCTGGTGTGCGGTCAGGGCCCAGCCGTGGCGTACGGACTGCTCCACCCGTTCCTTCGGTACGACCACGGACTCGCCCGCGCAGGACAGGTGCAGTCCCTCGGCGTCGGCCTTCACCACATGGCCCGGCACCATGCGGCCCGGTGCGGGGGAGTAGGCGACGCGGTCACCGGGGTCGAAGCCGCCGAAGCGGCCGGGGCCGGGGTTGAGCCGCTCCTTGAGGGCGGCGTTGAGGGCGCGGGTGCCGGCCGCACCGCCGTGGCCCGGCGTGATCACCTGCGTCTGCTCGGCGGGGACACCGATCGCACGCGGCACCGAGTCGGCGACGAGCTGCACGGTGCGGTGCACGGCCTCGCCGGCGTCCCGCACGGGCACGATCACGACCTCCTTGCCGGGGGCCTCGACCTGGTTCAGCTCGCCGATGCCGATACCGGACACCAGCTCGCCCAGCGGGCCGGGATCCGGCCGCCGCGAGGCGATCTGCGGGCAGATCCGTGCAGCCAGCAGATCGGCGAACACCCGCCCGGGCCCCGCCGACCACAGCACCGCCGGATCCCCGGCCAGCACCAGCCGCGCCCCGTCGGGCAGCGACTCCGTGAGCAGCGCCGCCGCCTCGACGTCCAGCTGCGGCGCGTCGAGCACGACGAGCAGATCGAGATCGAGCGCACCGTCCACGTCCCGCCCGGGCCCTTCCGCACCGGAGAGCAGACCGGCCACGGTGACGACGCCGGGCACCTCGGGCCGGTCGCCCTCGCCCAGCAGTGCCGAGAAGCGCCCCCGCCCCTGAGGGCTGTGGGTGGCCGCCCAGGCCCGCAGGCCGAGAGTCCGAGCCGCGTGCAGCAGCGCCGCCGGTTCGGCCAGCGACGCCTCGCCGCCGGTGTGCAGGACCAGGCCGTGTGCCGCGACCGCGCGGATCAGCTCGGCGGCGGAACCCGCGGCGGTCGCCGCACGCTCCCACTCCTCGGCCGAACCGTCCTGCTTCGGCGCCGAGTTGACCAGACGGGCCAGTCCGTCGGCGAGGCTCTCCTCCGCGAGGGCGTACCGCTCCAGGCCGACGAGCACGCGGACGGGCCGCTCCTCGCCCTCCACCTCCTCGTCGTCCCGCCGGGCCGGGGCGCCGGGCTCGTCCAGGGCGTCCTGGAAGACCAGGGCCTCGCCCTCGGCCAGGGTGTTCTGTACGGCCGTATCGGCGTCCGGCACGCCCCGCTGGGCCAGTGCCGCGGTGAGCGTCGGCAGTTCCAGGGCCGTGTGCCCGGCCAGGGCCGCCTGCTCCAGGAGCCAGACGGTGACCGCCCGGCCGCGCCGCTCGTCGTCCGGTGCGCACTCCGCGCCGAGCAGGGCCCGCGCGAACCCGTCGGCCTGCTCCGGCCGTACACCCCCGATACGCAGCAACTGCCAAGGGTCTGCCCGCAGTTGGTCGTCGGCGCCCTCACCGAGCGTCGCGGCGGCCTGCGGGGCGAGGGTCTCCGGTGCGCCGCCGTCGGTCAGCACCCGGCGTACGGAGTCGACGGTCTGCGGTGCGGGGGCGGCGGGCGCGTCGGCCGTCACCGCGGGCTGGGGCCGACGTACCGGCTCCGGGGCGGGGCCGCGCGGTGGCTCCGGCTCGCTGAAGACAGTGGCCGCGGGCTTCGCGCCGCCCTCCACGGCCCGTACGGCAGCGAGCAGGTCGGCGGCCTTTCCGCTGAGCTTGGTCCCGCTCTCGATGGGCCCGTTCCGCTCGGCCTTGCGCCGCTCGATGCGCTCCCGCTCCACCCGCTGAGCGGCCAGCTCGGCCTCGGCCTCGGACTTCTGGGACGCGGCGTCGCCGGTGCCGTCATCGGCCGCGGAGGTCGCGGCCGCGATCTCGCTGTCACCGGCGGGCGACTCGGCCGCAGGGGCCGTGCTCTCGTCGTCCCCGGCCTGGCCGGCCCCGCCCTCGTCGTACGACCGTGCAGCCCCGTCCGACGGCGCCCCGCTCTCCGGCGTCCCCGGCTCGGTTTCCTCCGTGGTCTCGGGCGGCTCCGTGGTCACAGCGTGCTCCAGTCGTGATCGGGATAGCGGTGCACGGGCGCTGACACGTCGTCGAGCGCCCGGCAGATCTCGTCAGGAAGACTAAGGGCCTCCACTGACAATGCCGCCGTGAGCTGCTGTGCGTTGCGCGCGCCTATCACCGGTGCGGCCACGCCGGGCCGGTCACGGACCCAGGCGAGAGCGACCTGGAGCGGGGTCACGGCCAGCCCATCGGCCGCCGTCTGCACGGCGTCCACGATGCGGCTCGCCGTGTCGTCCAGATACGGGGCGACGAAGGGCGCGAGGTGTTCCGAGGCGCCGCGTGAGTCCGGCGGCGTCGTACCCCGGTACTTGCCCGTCAGCACGCCCCGGCCGAGCGGCGAGGAGGGCAGCAGGCCTATGCCCAGGTCCAGGGCGGCCGGCAGCACCTCCCGCTCGACGCCGCGCTGGAGCAGCGAGTACTCCAGCTGGGTGCTGGCCAGCCGGGTCCGCGTGCCCGGGGCCGCCAGCTGCCACGTCGCCGCCTTGGCGAGCTGCCAGCCGCAGAAGTTGGAGACGCCGGCGTAGCGGGCACGGCCGCTGCTCACCGCCAGGTCGAGGGCCTGGAGGGTCTCCTCCAGTGGGGTGTACGGGTCGTAGGCGTGGACGTGCCAGACGTCGACGTAGTCCGTGCCGAGCCGGGCCAGCGAGGCGTCCAGCGCGGAGAGCAGATGGCCGCGCGAGCCGTCGAAGCGGCGGTCCGGGTCGGGCACGCTGCCCGCCTTCGTCGAGATGACCAGGTCCCGGCGCGGGACCAGGCCTTCTATGAGCCGGCCGAGCAGATACTCGGCCTCCCCGTCGCCGTACACGTCGGCCGTGTCGACGAGGCTGCCGCCCGCCTCCCAGAACGTCTTCAAGAGGTCCGCGGCGTCGTGCTCGTCGGTGTCCCTGCCCCACGTGAGGGTGCCGAGCCCGATCCGGGACACACGAAGGCCGGTGCGGCCGAGATGCCTCTGCTCCATGAACGCCGAGATTACTGGCCAGAACCTGCCATGTGGGGGCCTGTGGATGACCAGTTTGCAGGACGGATACCGGCGGCACCGACGGCCGGCCGGGCGATGCCCGCCACATCGACCTCCCCGTGGGCGGCCCCCCGCGCTATGGTCGGGCCCACAAGGGACGTTACTGATCGGTAAGGGGAATCCGCCATGCAGCTCGGGATCAACCTCGGCTACTGGGGCGCCGGAATGGACGCGGACAATCTCGCCGTCGCGAAGGAGGCCGACCGGCTGGGATACGCCGTGTGCTGGGCCGCCGAGGCGTACGGCTCGGACGCGGCCACCGTGCTCTCCTGGGTCGCCGCCCAGACCGAGCGCATCGATGTGGGCTCCGCCATCTTCCAGATCCCGGCCCGCCAGCCGGCGATGACCGCGATGACCGCCGCCACCCTGGACTCGCTCTCCGGTGGCCGCTTCCGCCTCGGCCTCGGCGTCTCCGGGCCGCAGGTCTCCGAGGGCTGGTACGGCGTCAAGTTCGACAAGCCGCTGGCACGCACGCGTGAGTACGTCGAGATCGTGCGCAAGGCGATGACGCGCGAGCGGCTGTCGTACGAAGGACAGCACTGGACGCTGCCGCTGCCCGGCGGCCCCGGCAAGCCGATCAAGCTGACCGTGCACCCGCAGCGCGAGCACATCCCGCTGTACATCGCCGCCATCGGCCCGAAGAACCTCGAGCAGACCGGCGAGATCGCCGACGGCGCCCTTGTGATCTTCCCCTCCGCCGAGCACCTGGAGGAGACCACGATCCGCCACCTGCGCGCGGGGCGCGAGAAGGCCGGCAAGACCCTCGACGGTTTCGACGTCTGCCCGACGCTCCCGCTGGCCGTCGGCGAGGACAAGGACGTGACCACGCTCGCCGACACCTTCCGCCCCTACACCGCGCTGTACGTCGGCGGCATGGGCAGCGCCAAGCAGAACTTCTACAACCAGCTCGCGCAGCGCATGGGATTCGAGGCGGCGGCCGCCGAGGTCCAGGAGAAGTACCTGTCCGGCGACAAGGAGGGCGCCGCGGCCGCCGTCCCGCACGAGCTGATCGACAAGACGACGCTGCTGGGTTCCGTGGACCGCATCGCGGACCGGATGAAGGAGTACGCGGCGGCCGGAGTCACCACCCTCAGCCTCGCTCCCGCCGGCTTCACGCTCGACGAGCGGCTCGCCTCGCTCCGCGCCGGCACCGAGGCCCTGGAGCGTGCCGGACTGGCGTGACGCGGGAGGGGGATTTTCTGCGGCCGTGGTGGGGGCTCGGGGGTCTTCCCCGCCACGGCCGTCACGCTGAACAACGCGCGCGTGCCCCGTGCGGTTACGCCCCTGTCGTGACCTCGATGGTCATTCTTTTGGCGGAGTTGCCCGTCATTACTGTTGCAGCACCACTCTCAGCGCATTTGACTCGTTCTTTGCGGAATCCCGCGGAGTCCCGTGAAGTGCTGCGGAGTCCTGCGTCCTGCAGAGAGGTGCCCAACGATGCTTTCGGCCAAGAGTCTGTTCCAGGAGATCCTCGACAACGACGAGTCCTTCCGCCTGTTCTGTTCGATCGCCGCCAGCGGCGAGTCCCAGGGCGGCTGGGAGAACGCCCGCATCGCCGCGCTCGTCCCGGAGAGCGAACGCTCACTCGCGCCCAAGATCACCCGGCACGGGGCGGACGAGGACAAGCACGGTCGGATCTTCAACGCCCTGCTGAAGAAACGCGGCCTCGAACCCGTCCCCGTCCCGCCCGAGACCGACTACACGATGCTCCTGGAGCAGCACGGCATCGGCCTCGCGCACGACAAGCTCAAGAGCGACGAACAGCTCACCGTCCAGGACATCGTCACCTACCTGTCGCACAGCAGGGTCACCGAACAGCGCGCCTCGGAGCAGATGGACCTGCTGCGCAAGCACTTCGCCGACCACCCCGACCTCGGCCGCGCCGTCAAGATGATCTCCAACGACGAGGACAACCACCTCGCCTACTGCCACGAGGAACTCCTGCGCTTCGCGGCCCAGGGGCACGGCCGGGCCATCCAGCGGACGCTGCGCGAGTGCGCCCTCGCCGAGATCCGGATCTACCGGGACGTGAGCCTCGCGGTCATGGGCCACATGGGCCGCATCCTCGGCTGGCCCCGGCCGAAGGCGGCCGTTCTCGCCGCGGGCATCCACGCCGTGTACGCCTGGGAGCGCTTCGCGGGCTGGCGGCGCATGGTGTCCCTGAAGATGCCGGAACGCCGCGACGCCCTGGGCGGACCCGCCACCTCGGCACCCGAGTTCGCCTGACGACACCTGCGACGGGCCCCTGCGACACCACGGGCCCCTACAACCAACCCCGGCTCTTGAACAGCCGGTACAGCAGCACCTCGACGGCGGCCATGCCCGCGATCAGCAGCGGATACGACCAGGTCCAGCGCAGCTCCGGCATGTGCTCGAAGTTCATCCCGTAGATCCCCGCGATCATCGTGGGGATCGCGGCCATGGCCGCCCACGCCGAGATCTTCCGAACGTCGTCGTTCTGCCGCACGCTCATCTGCGCCAGATGCGCCGCGAGGATGTCGGAGACCAGCCGGTCCAGGCCCTCCACCGCCTCGTTCACGCGCGTGAGGTGGTCGCTCACGTCCCGGAAGAACGGCTGCGCCTTCTCGTGCACGAAGGGCACGCGCGCACCGAACAGGCCCGTGCCCGCGAGCCGGGTCAGCGGCTGCGCCAGCGGCCCGGTGGACCTGCGGAACTCCAGGATCTGCCGCTTGAAGGCGTAGATGCGGGACGCCGTGTGCCGGGAGCTGCCGCCGGCCGGCGAGAACACGTCCGCCTCCAGCTCCTCCAGGTCGGTGCCCAACTCGTCGGCCACGTCCACGTAGTGGTCGACCACGGCGTCGGCGATCGTGTACAGCACCGCCGTAGGGCCGTGCCGGAGCATCTCGGGCTCGTGCTCCAGCCGGCGCCGCACCGCCCCGAGCGGCGCTTCCTCGCCGTGCCGGACGGTCACCACGAACGAGTCGCCGATGAAGACCATGACCTCGCCGGAGGAGACGATGTCGCTCTTCGGCTCGTAGCCGACCGGCTTGAGGACCATGAAGAGCGAGTCGTCGTACACCTCCAGCTTGGGCCGCTGGTGCGCCTTCAGGGCGTCCTCCACGGCCAGCGGGTGCAGCCCGAACTCCTCGGTGACCCGGTCGAACTCCTTCTCCGTGGGCTCGTACAGGCCGATCCAGACGAACGCGTCGTCCTGCAGACGGCACAGATCGAGGGCGTCGGAGAAGTCGTCCGGCCCTTCCGTCCGGCGCCCGTCGCGATAGATGGCGCAGTCGACGATCACGGAGCGTATTCTCCCGCCGCCCGGCCCCGAGCGCACCCCCTCGTACGCCTACGCTGGGCCGCATGCCCACGCTGATCCTGGTCCGGCACGGACGTTCCACCGCCAACACCGAGGGACTGCTCGCCGGGTGGACCCCCGGTGTCGCCCTCGACGAGCGCGGGGCCGCACAGGCCGCCGCACTGCCCGGCCGGCTCGCCGAGCTGCCGATCTCCGAGGTCGTCGCGAGCCCCTTGCAGCGCTGCCAGGAGACGATCCGGCCCCTGCTGGACGCCCGCCCCGGACTCACCGCGCACACCGACGAACGGATCGGGGAGTGCCACTACGGCGACTGGTCCGGCCGCAAGCTCGCCGAGCTCAAGGACGAGCCGCTGATGGAGGTGGTCCAGGCGCATCCGTCGGCGGCCGCGTTCCCCGGCGGGGAGTCGATGCGGGCGATGCAGACCCGGGCCGCCGAGGCCGTACGCGAGTGGAACGCGCGCGTGGAGCGCGATCACGGCGCCGACGCCGTGTACCTCATGTGCTCGCACGGCGACATCATCAAGTCCCTCGTCGCGGACGCACTCGGTCTTCATCTCGACCTCTTCCAGAGGATTTCCGTCGAACCGTGTTCCATCACCGTGATCCGCTACACACGCCTGAGGCCGTTCCTCGTACGCCTCGGTGACACCGGGGACTTCGCGTCGCTCGCCCCGCGCGAGGAGCCGCCGGCCGGCGACGCGACGGTCGGTGGCGGCGCGGGCGCACCGTGATCGTCGGGCGCAGTAGGGTGAAGCAGCGGTCGGAGTAGCGCCGTACCCAGCATTTCGCCGTACCCACGATTTCGCCGTACTCACGATTCCAATGGAGACAGGACGTGTCCCGTCAGGTGTTCCTCTACGACCCCCCGGACCGTTTCGTGGCCGGTACGGTCGGGCTGCCCGGACGCCGTACGTTCTTCCTCCAGGCCACCGCAGGCGCCCGGGTGACCAGCGTGGCCCTGGAGAAGACCCAGGTCGCCGCCCTTGCCGAGCGCATGGACGAGCTGCTCGACGAAGTCGTCCGGCGCAGCGGCGGCAGTGCCGCCGTCCCCGCCATGGCGCCCAGCGAGATTTCCGACACCGGCCCGCTGGACACCCCCATCGAGGAGGAGTTCCGCGTCGGCACCATGGCGCTCGCCTGGGACGGCGAGGAGCAGCGCATGATCGTCGAGGCGCAGGCCCTCGTGGAACTCGACGCGGACTCCGAGGAGGACCTCGCCGAGGCCGAGGAGCGGCTGCTCCAGGACGAGGAGAACGGCCCCCCGATGCTGCGGGTCCGGCTCACCGGCGCGCAGGCGCGGGCCTTCGCCAAGCGCGCCCTCGATGTCGTCAACGCCGGGCGGCCGCCGTGTCCGCTGTGCAGCCTCCCGCTCGACCCGGAAGGACATGTATGTCCGCGCCAGAACGGATACCGCCGCGGAGCGTGACCTCGGTGCAGCTGCTCGCCGAGGGCGAGCTGACCGTGCGCGGGCGCATCCGCGAGGCGTCCAACGCGGCGCTGTTCTGCACGGTCGTGTACGACGGCCGGGAGGCGTCCTGCGTGTACAAGCCGGTCGCCGGTGAGCGGCCGCTGTGGGACTTTCCCGACGGGACGCTCGCACAGCGCGAGGTCGCCGCGTACGAGGTCTCCGAGGCGACCGGCTGGGGGCTCGTCCCGCCGACCGTGCTGCGGGACGGGCCGTACGGCGAGGGCATGGTCCAGCTGTGGATCGAGGCGACGCCCGAGGCCGAACTGCTCGCCCTGGTGGACGGTGAGGAACCCGGTCCCGGCTGGAAGGCGATCGGTCTCGCCGAGGTCGGCGAGGGGAAGACCGCCCTGCTCGTGCACGCCGACGACGAGCGGCTGCGGCGGCTCGCCGTCCTGGACGCCGTGATCAACAACGCCGACCGCAAGGGCGGCCACCTGCTGCCCACCGAGGCCGGCCGGCTGTTCGGCATCGACCACGGCGTCACGTTCAACGTCGAGAACAAGCTCCGGACGCTGCTGTGGGGCTGGGCCGGAGAGCCGCTCACGGCGGAGGCGGTCGAGGCGCTCGGCACCCTGCGGGAGGGGCTGAAGGAGGGCGGTGAGCTCGCCGTACGCCTGGCCGGGCTGATCACCGCCGCGGAGGTGGCGGCCACACGCGCGCGTGTCGAGGCACTGCTTGCGTCCGGGAAGCATCCGGAACCGAGCGGGGAGTGGCCCGCCATCCCCTGGCCGCCCGTCTAGCGGCGCGCTCCCGTCGGGAAGCACAATGGCCGGTGACGCGCAAGAACGCCTTACCGGCCATCCGACCCGCTCCGGTTCGTGTACGGAACATCCGTCCGGTTACGCTCATGACATGTATGCCTGGCCCGCTTCTGAGGTCCCCGCCCTGCCTGGTCAGGGCCGCGACCTGAGGATCCACGACACCGCGACCGGCGGTCTGGTAACCCTCGACCCCGGTCCCGTCGCCCGTATCTACGTCTGCGGCATCACGCCGTACGACGCGACCCACATGGGTCACGCGGCGACCTACAACGCGTTCGACCTGGTTCAGCGCGTGTGGCTCGACACGAAGCGGCAGGTTCACTACGTCCAGAACGTGACCGACGTCGACGATCCCCTGCTGGAGCGGGCCGAGCGCGACGACATCGACTGGGTCGCCCTCGCCGAGAAGGAGACCGCGCTCTTCCGCGAGGACATGACCGCCCTGCGGATGCTTCCGCCGCAGCACTACATCGGTGCGGTGGAGGCCATACCCGGGATCGTGCCGCTCGTCGAGCGCATCCGGGACGCCGGCGCCGCGTACGAGCTCGAAGGGGACATCTACTTCTCCGTCGAGTCCGACCCGAACTTCGGCAAGGTCTCCGGCCTCGACGCCGCCGCCATGCGGCTGCTGTCCGCCGAGCGCGGCGGCGACCCCGACCGGCCCGGCAAGAAGAACCCGCTCGACCCGATGCTCTGGATGGCCGCCCGGCCCGGGGAGCCCAGCTGGGACGGCGGCTCGCTCGGGCGGGGCCGGCCCGGCTGGCACATCGAGTGCGTCGCCATCGCCCTCGACCACCTCGGCATGGGCTTCGACGTCCAGGGCGGCGGCTCCGACCTCGCCTTCCCGCACCACGAGATGGGCGCCTCGCACGCCCAGGTGCTGACCGGCGAGTTCCCCATGGCCAAGGCCTACGTCCACGCCGGAATGGTCGCCCTGCACGGCGAGAAGATGTCCAAGTCCAAGGGCAACCTGGTCTTCGTGTCCCAGCTGCGTCGCGACGGTGTCGACCCGGTCGCCATCCGGCTTGCCCTCCTCGCCCACCACTACCGGGCCGACTGGGAGTGGACCGACCAGGTGCTCGAGGACGCCGTCGCCCGCCTCGGCCGCTGGCGTGCCGGGGTGTCCCGGCCCGACGGGCCGTCCGCGGAGGCGCTCGTCGAGGAGATCCGCGAGGCCCTCGCGCACGACCTGGACGCCCCGGCCGCGCTCGCCGCGGTCGACCGCTGGGTCGCCGCCCAGGAGGAGCGGGGCGGAACCGACACGGGTGCCCCGGGTGTCGTGTCGCGGGCGGTGGACGCGCTGCTGGGCGTGGCCCTGTAGGGATCCGGGACCGAGAGAGGGGCGCTTCCTCCCCGCGGGTGGAAGCGCCCCTTTGGATCATGTGCTGTGTTTCATGTGCCGTGCTTCATGTGCGGTGCTTCATGTGCGGTGCTTCGTGTCCGGTGCTGCACGTGCCGGTCAGATCTTGCGGATGTAGATGCTCCGCAGGACCAGCGGCTGGCCGGAGTCCCACACGCCGATGACCTGGTGGCCGAACGCGAAGGCCTCCTGGACCTGGTCGTGGGTCTGCGCGTTGGGGTTGTTGAAGACCCGGAACACGTTGTTGATGCGCAGGTAGATCTGCGACGGCTGCCCCGGCAGCGGCTGGACGATGTCGATATAGCCGTTCGCGACACCGGACTGCGTGGCGTGCTGGACGGCGGACTGGACCGCGGCCTGCGTGAGCTGCTGCATCAGCTGCAGCACCTGCTGCTCGGCCTGCTGCTCGGACTGCTGTTGCTGCTGGTCGACCTGCTGCGGTTGCCCGTAGCCCTGCTGCTGGCCGAGCCCCTGGAGTCCCTGGACCCCCTGCTGGCCGAGCTGCTGCAGCAGCTGCTGGAACGGCTGCTGCTGGCCGAGCTGCTGGAGCTGCTCCAGGGAGCCGCCCATGCCGTACGGCTGCTGCTGGCCGTGGCCCTGCTGTTGGCCGTAGCCCTGCTGCTGCCCGAACGGCTGCTGCTGCCCGAACGGCTGTTGCTGCTGCCCGAACGGCTGCTGCTGGTACGGCGACGTGCTCGGGAGCTGCTGGCCCTGCTGTTGTCCCATGTGACTCATCTGCGGGGTGGTGCTCATGCGGGTGTCACCTTCCCTTGATGTGATGGGCTGCGTCAGCCGGTGATGACCAGGCCGACGATCTCGTCGTCCGAGAACCACACTCGGACATCGGGCCGTCCCCCCGCGAAGGCGGTATGGACCGCCTGGCGGATCTCGGGGGACGGATGATTGAGGTTCCGCCAGTCGCCGGCCACGAACAGCCGGAGCCTGGGCGGAAGTTCACGCGGATACGGCAGCAACTCGTCCCAGTACCGCTCGGCCTTGCCCGAGCCGACCGCCTGCGGCATCAGATAGGTGACCGCCGCCTTGATGTCGGGCCGGTTGCCGATCCGCTGGGAGGCGGGCCGGGCCGGCGCGTCCTGCTGCGGGGAACCCGTCGCCCGCAGCACCGCACGCGCACGCTCGGCGGACATCGGCTGCTGACCGGCCGCCTTGAGCATGCCCTGCAGCGCTGCCAGCGCGCCGACGACTACCGGGGAGGCGGAGGACGTCCCCGAGAACGTGTCGGTGTACCAGGCGATCTCCTCGGGCCCGCCCTGCAGGTCGCCGGGCTTGTCCCAGAAGCCGCCCGTCGTCGTCACCTCGCGCCCCCAGCCCTGCGCGTCCACCCGGGCGCCGTAGTTGGAGAACGCGAGCCGTGAGCGGTCGGGCCCGTGGTCGCGGCCGTGCGTGCCGGGCGGCGGGGCGCCCGCGCCGACCAGCACGGCGTCGGAGGACGGGTTGGACGGGTTGAACGGGTTACGCCACGACTCGGGGAACCCGTCCGGGCGGCGCTCGTAGACGGCGTCGTCGAGCGACTCGGCGCCGTTGCCCGCGGCCGCCACCACGAGGATGCCCTTGGCGGTGGCGTAGCGGACGGCGGCCAGGTCGTCCGGCCACCATTCGAGCGGGATGTAGCCGCGCTGGTCGTCGCGCTCGGCGTACTCGAACCGGGGTCCCGGGCGGTGGAGTTCGATCAGCACGATGTCGCCGGGGCTCAGCCGGTCCGCCGCCGCGTGGATCGCGGCCGCCGTGCCGATGCCCTGGAAGGAGGCGGCCGCGGTCACCGTCTCCGGCACGATGCCGGTGATGCCGTACTCGTTGCGGTCGCCGCCGATCACGCCGATCACGGCGGTGCCGTGGTTGCGCCAGGCGAGGTCGCTCAGCGGGCTGCCGACGACGACGCCGGCCAGCTTGGCGGCCAGGTCCTCGTGGCCCAGCTGCCAGGACCCCTCCACGTCGATCACGGTCACGCCCTGACCGGCGCCGCCGGGCCGCTGCCAGGCCCAGTGGGCGTCGACGCCCTCGGGCGCGGGCCGCAGATAGCCCTGCCGGCCGCTGTAGTCGGGCGTGACGGGCGCGCCCTCCTTCAGACGCCCGTCCTCCCCGATCTGTCCGATCGAGGCGGGCACCGCGCCCGGCTTCACATACGCCGTGTCGATCCCCGGCAGCGCGGCGATGCGTGCCCTGAGCTCCTCGGCACGGCGTTCCCCGCCGCGCACCCGATAGAAGAGCGCGAGGTCGGGCACGTCGTCCGTGCCGGCGGCCTGCTGGAGTCGCTCCTCGCTGCCGAACAGCGGCTCCAGCGCGAGTTGTTCGTCACTGAGGAACATGTTGAGGGCCGAGACGTCGGAGCCCGCCACCGACCGCACGCCCTCGGTCTGGGCGCGCAGCCGAGCCTCGGGACGGGCGACGACGATCAGTTCCCGCTCGGCTCCTCGATAGGTGAATCCCGCTCCGTCGGGCCCCGGCCCGGACGCTCCCGGGCCCTGCGCCGACTGTGCCTGGTCGGTCATCGTCTGCCGCTCCCTTCGGTCCTGCGGGTACCAAGTGCGGGTGGTGCGGCGCGCCTTCCGTGGGACAACCAAGCACGCGCGGCCCGGTCCGTCCAGGCTTATTTCGCCAAGTCGGTTTTAGGTAAGTTGAATTGGGTACCGTGTGCAATCCGTCCTGAAACAGATGTCACGCCACAATCGGGCCAGATCCTGTCCAGTCGCTGTCGAGAGGCTGTCTCTTGCTGCGGAGACGGGCGGCGTGTGATGGGGTGGAGGAGACAGTTGACCGTTGGACCAGCTGACGGCCGGTCCCCGTTCGCGGAAGGACGCACGTGGCCCCCGAACACCGCTCCTTCGCACCTCACCTCACCCGCCGGAGACTTCTCGCGGCCGGTGCCGCCACCGCCGGTGCCGTGCTCGGCGGGTCCGCCGGCACCTCCGCCGCGGCGGCCGAAAAGACCCGGCCCACCGTGCTCCACCTCCCGAACGGCTTCCGCCCGGAGGGCATCACCATCGGCGGCGGACCGTACGCCTACCTCGGCTCGCTCGGCGACGGCTCGATCTACCGCGCCGACCTGCGCACCGGCGAGGGCTCGATCATCTCGACCGGCCCGGGCACGCCCTCGGTCGGCCTCAAACTCGACCACCGGGGACGCCTGTTCGTCGCCGGACGCGGCCAGGGCGCCCGCGTCGTGGACGCCCGCACCGGCGAGGTCCTCGCCTCGTACGTCCTCACCACGGCGACCCCGACCTTCGCCAACGACGTGTTCCTGACCCCGCGCGCGGCCTGGTTCACCGACTCCTTCCAGCCCGCGCTCTACGCCCTGCCCCTCGGCCGGCACGGCGAACTGCCGGACGCGGACGAGGTCGTGAAGGTCACCCTGAGCGGCGACTGGAGCCAGGTCGCCGGCGAGGTCGTCAACGCCAACGGCATCACGGCCACCCCCGACGGCTCGGCGCTCCTCGTCGTGCAGTCCGGGGTCGGCGGCCTGCACCGCGTGAACCCGCGCACCGGTGTCACACAGCTCGTCGACCTCGGCGACGCGGCCCCGCTCACCAACGGCGACGGCCTGCTGCTGAGCGGGCGGACGCTGTACGTCGTCCAGAACCGGCAGAACGCGATCGACGTGTTCAAGCTCGCCGCGGACGGCCGCAGCGGCGTCTTCCAGCGCCGAATCACCGACCCGCTCTTCGACGTGCCGACCACCGTGGCCGCGTACCAGGGCCGGCTCTACCTGCCCAACGCGCGCTTCACGACGACGCCGACGCCGCAGACGACGTACGACGTGATCTCGGTGCCCGCCTGAAACCCGGGTGACGCATGGGACAGCAGAGGGCGGTGCGCTGTGCTGCGCACCGCCCTCTGCCCGCCCTCAGAGCCGGCGACCCGTTAGAGCCTCCGGCCCTCAGGGCCTCAGTCCTCCGACGAGTCCTCGTCGTCGTCCTTCTCGTCCCTGCCGCCCGGCTTCGGCGGCATCGGCGGACGCGTACGGTCGCCGGCCGACGGGCCGCCGCCGTCCCGGCGCCGCAGATACCGCTCGAACTCGCGGGCGATCGCCTCACCCGACGCCTCCGGCAGCTCCGCGGTGTCCCGGGCCTCCTCCAGCGTCTGCACGTACTCCGCGACCTCGCTGTCCTCGGCGGCCAGCTGGTCCACGCCGACCTGCCAGGCGCGCGCGTCCTCGGGCAGCTCGCCCAGCGGGATGCGCACGTCGATCAGGTCCTCCAGGCGGTTGAGCAGGGCCAGCGTCGCCTTCGGGTTGGGCGGCTGCGAGACGTAGTGCGGTACTGCCGCCCACAGCGACACCGCCGGGACGCCGGCGTGCGTGCACGCCTCCTGGAGGACGCCGACGATGCCCGTGGGGCCCTCGTACTTGGTCTCCTCCAGGTCCATACGCCGGGCCAGGTCCGTGTCGGACGTGGTCCCGCTGATCGGGACCGGACGCGTGTGCGGGGTGTCACCGAGCAGGGCGCCCAGGATGACCACCAGCTCCACGCCGAGTTCGTGCGCGAAGCCGAGCAGCTCGTTGCAGAACGAGCGCCACCGCATGGACGGTTCGATACCTCGGACGAGTACGAGATCGCGCGGCTTCTCACCGCCGACGCGGACGACGGACAACCTTGTCGTCGGCCACGTGATCTTGCGCACTCCGTCGTCCATCCACACCGTGGGGCGGTTCACCTGGAAGTCGTAGTAGTCCTCGGCGTCCAGCGCCGCGAACACCTCGCCCTTCCACTCCCTGTCCAGATGCGCGACCGCGGTGGAGGCGGCGTCGCCGGCATCGTTCCAGCCCTCGAACGCGGCCACCATGACCGGGTCGATCAGCTCGGGAACCCCCTCGAGCTCGATCACCCAGTGCCTCCTTCCGACGTGCCCTCGCTTGACCACCCAACCTTACGGCGTGCGGCGGGGGCGCCCGCAGCCCCCTTGCACGGGGGAGTGAACGGATCACTGCCCCGATCGCCACCCCGGAACACCCCACAGTCATCCGAGCTGTATCGGGGACTCACAGCGTCGACCGCAACCACTGCTCCACGCTCGCGATATGCACCGTCGCCCAGGACCGCGCCGCCTCCCCGTCCCGGTCCCGCAGCGCCGCCAGGATCGCCCGGTGCTCGTGCAGGGTCCGGCTGACCGCGTCCTCCTGGGTCAGCCCCCGCCAGATGCGCGCCCGTGTCGTCGGACCCGAGAGCCCGTCGAGGAGCGAGCACAGCACCGAGTTCCCGGAGCTCTGCACGATGCCCCGGTGGAACTCCAGGTCGCAGGCGACGAGTTCCTCCACCGACGGATCGGTGCCGAGCTTGTCCAACTGGTTCGCCAGCGCGTCCAGTTGCTGCTCGCTGATCCGCGCCGCGGCCATCGCCGTGGCGGCCGGCTCCAGGATCCGGCGGACGGCGAGGAACTCCAGCACCGTGTCGTCGCGGTGGAAGTCGACGACGAAGCTCAGCGCCTCCAGCAGCAGCTGCGGGTCGAGGCTCGTGACGTAGGTGCCGTCGCCCTGCCGTACGTCCAGGATCCGGATCAGTGACAGGGCCCGCACGGCCTCCCGCAGGGAGTTGCGGGACAGCCCCAGCTCGGCGGCGAGCTCGCTCTCCTTGGGGAGCCGGTCGCCGGGGCGCAGCGCGCCGGAGACGATCATGTCCTTGATCTTCTCGATCGCCTCGTCGGTGACAGCCATGGCCCGCCTCCCTGTCGTTCACGATGTCACGCACGGTGCCCGTAAGACGTCGCGCAAGACATCCGATCTCTCAGCCGCCATTATGGGGCCTGTTCAGAGCAGTGCCTCCAGGTCGGCGATCACCGCCGCCTCGTCGAGCGTGGTCAGCGCCCGGTCCCGCATCAGCACCCGCCCCTCGACCACCGTGTCCCGCACGTCCGCCGAGTGCGCCGCGTAGGCGAGCGTGGACCACGGGTCGTGCAGCGGGCGCAGGTGCGGCGCGTTCAGGTCGAGCACGATCAGGTCGGCTCGTTTGCCCGCCTCCAGCGAGCCCAGCTGCTCCCCGAGCCCCAGCGCCCGCGCGCCCTCGACGGTCGCCATGCGTACGGCCCGCTCGGCGCCGACCGCCGTCGGGTCGCCGCCAGCCTTGTGCACCAGCGCCGCCTGCCGCACCGCCCCCAGCACGTCCAGGGTGTTGGAGCTGACGGCCCCGTCCGTGCCGAGTCCGACGGTCACCCCGGCGCTCAGCAGCCGCGGCACCGGCGCGATGCCGCAGCCCAGCTTCAGGTTCGACACCGGGCAGTGGGCGACGGACGTGCCCGTGCGGGCGAGTGCCGCGATCTCCGGGCCGGTGAGCTCCACGGCGTGCGCGAGCAGCAGGTCCGGGCCGAGCAGCCCGAGCGAGTCGAGCAGCTCCACCGGGCGCTTGCCGGTCCGCACCTCGACCGTGGCGACCTCGGTCGCGTTCTCGGCGGCGTGGATGTGCAGCAGCGCCCCGAACTCCCGGGCCAGGGCGGCGATCTCGGTGAGCTGCTCGGGGGAGAGGGTGTAGGCGGAGTGCGCGAAGACGACGGGGCGGCGGCCGTGGCGGGCCGGGCCGTGGGCCTCCAGGTCCCGGCGGGCCCACGCCATCCGGTCCTCGTAGGCGAGCCGGTCCGGCGGCTCGGGCACGTCCATGAAGGTCGGCCCGGTCAGCAGCCGCCAGCCCGTCTCGCGGGCCGCCCGCTCGGCCGCCTCGTGGAACCAGTACATGTCCAGCGCCGAGGTCACCCCGGCCCGTACGCTCTCGGCCACCGCCAGCCGCACCGCCGCCGCCACGTTCTTCGGCGTCAGCAGCTCGGCCTCCCAGCGCAGCACCCGCTCCAGGAAGCCCTGGAGGGTCACGTCGTCGGCGCGGCCGCGCAGCAGCGTCATCGCCAGGTGGGTGTGGGTGTTGATCAGGCCGGGGAGGACCAGGCAGCCCGCCGCGTCGATGGACTCCCGCGCCGTGAACCGCGTACACAGCTCCTCGGCGGAACCGACGGCGACGATCTCGCCCTCGTGGACCGCGACCGCCCCGTCCCGTACGACGGTTCCGGCCTCGTCCACCGTCAGGACGTCACCGCCGTGCACCAACAGGTCGATGCTCACAGCTCGTTCCCCTCGGCCAGCAGCCGCAGCGCCTCCAGCGACACGACGGCGCCCCGCTCGACACCCGCCGCGACGACCTCACGGTGCGGGTCGTAGACGCTGGTGCCCGCCGCGTCCACCAGCTCGTCCGCGTTCGCCCCGTCGATGACGAGCACCCCGCCGGCGACGAGGCCGCGCAGCGAGGCCGTGACCAGCAGCGCCGACAGCTCCATCTCGATCGCCGCGAGCCCGGCGCCGTCGTAGGAGAAGAGCGGGATGAGCCCCGGCTGGAACGCCGCGCGGGTCCACACGATCCCCCGGTGGTGCGGGGCTCCCGCCTCACGCGCCGCCCGCTGGAGCGCGAACACCGCCTCGGGCGCCGCGACCGCCGGGTACTCCGGCGGCAGCAATTGCTGCGTCACCCCGTCGTCGCGTACGGCCGCCTCGGCGATGACGAGATCGCCGTCGCCGATGCCCGGCTTCATCGCGCCCGCCGTACCGAAGCGCACAATGGCGCGGACTCCTGCGTCCGCCAGCTCCTGGAACAGCAGGATCGCGCCCGGCCCGCCGACCCCGTGCGAGGCGACGGTGACCGGCACGCCCTTCCAACTCCCGCTGAAGACACGGTATTCGCGGTGGTACGACACCTCTTCGGAGCCGTCGAGCAGCGCGGCGACGGCCGCCGCGCGGGCCGGGTCGCCGACGACGATCGCGTGCGGCGGAAGTCCGGTGCGGGGTATGCGGGTGACGGGCAGCAGGTCCTGGGTCATGAGGCGGCTCCGGAGGGACGCGGACGGGTGCGGCGACGGCGTGCCGTCGTGAGGAAGAGGGCGCCGAGCGTGACGACGTACGGCGCGGCGTCGGTCGCCTGCTGCGGCAGGCCGAGGCCCTGGAGCCGGAAGCCGGCCGCCTCGGCGAGGCCGAACAGCAGGGCGGCGAGCAGCACGCCGAGCGGCAGGGCTCTGCCGAGCATGACCGCGACGACCGCGATCCAGCCCCGGCCCGCCGTCATGTTCTCGGAGAACAACGTGACGTTGCCGAGGGCGAGTTGGGCCCCGGCGAGCCCGCACAGGACGCCGGAGACGAGGATGGCGCCGTACTTGTACTTGGCCGGGCTCACGCCCAGCGTCGCCGCCGCGTCCGGCGCCTCGCCGACCCCGCGCAGCCTGAGCCCCCACACATGCCGCGACAGCAGCAGCGCCGCCACCCCGACCGTCACCCACGCCAGATACGCGAGCGGCGTGAATCCGCCGACCAGCGGCAGCCCGGCCAGTGCCGGGTCGTCGAAGGTGCCCTGGACGCCGAAGACCGTACGCAGGAGGAAGCTGGTGAGGCCGACGGCCAGCAGGTTCATGGCGATGCCCAGCACCACCGCGTCCCCGCGCAGCGTCACGGCGCCCACCGCCAGGATCAGCGAGTACCCGGCCGCCGCGAGGGCCGCGGCCAGCACGCCGAGCCACGGGCTGCCGGTGAACCAGCTGGTCGCCACAGCCGTGAAGCAGCCCATCAGCATCATGCCTTCGAGGCCGATGTTGAACACGCCCGCCCGCTCGCAGAGAGCGCCGCCCAGCGCGGCCAGGAGGATCGGGGTCAGCGCGCGCAGCGCCGACATCAGGAGATCGGAGTCGAAGAACATCACACCGCCTCCTCATGACGGTTGAAACGGCGGGTGAACCAGCTGCCGGGGAAGCGCAGCCGAGCCGCCAGGAACACGATCACGATCGCCTGCAGTACCTGCGTCAGCTCACGCGGCACCTCGGTCGTCCGCTCCATCGCCAGGCCGCCGACCTGCAGGACCGCGAAGAAGAACGAGGCGATCAACGTGCCGAGCGGAGCCGCGGCCGCCAGGAGCGCGGCCGTCAGACCCGTCCAGGTGTAGCCGGGCGCGGTCAGCGAGCCGTCCACGAAGCGGTACGGGAAACTCAACACCCCGATCGCGCCCACCAGTCCGGCGAGCGCGCCCGAGACGGACATCAACTTCAGGGTCAGGGTCCGGCGTTCGACGCCCGCGTAGGCGGAGAAGCGCGCGTTGAGACCCGTCATCCGTATCTCGTACCCGATCGCGGTGCGCCGATCCGTGAACCAGTACGCGGCCGCCGCGAGCACGACGAGCACGAGACCGACGGTCACCGTGGACTCCCCGAAGGCGGGCAGGGCCACGCCGTCCGGCAGCGCGCGGGTCTGCGGGAGGCTGGAGCCGGGCTCCTTGAGCGGGTAGCGGGCCAGGTAGGAGGCGAGCGAGACCGCCGGGTAGCTCAGCAGCAGGCTGCTGACCAGGAGCGGGACACCGAGGTGGTTCTCGCACAGGGCGGCCAGCACGGCGTACGCGGCGCCCGCCGCCATGCCCGCGAGCAGCGCCAGTACGACGGTGAGCGGGGCGGGCAGCGGCGAGTACAGGCCGGTCACGGCCGCGGTGATGCCGCCGAGCACCAACTGGCCGTCCCCGCCGAGGTTGATGAGCCCGGCGCGCAGCGGAATCGCCAGCGCCAGGGCCATGCCCAGCACGCTGGTGGCGGTGGTCAGCGTGGAGCCGATGCCGTCGGCGCCGAGCGCGCCGGTCAGGACCGCCTCGTAGGCCGCGATCGGGTCCGCGCCGGTGCCGACGAGGAAGAGCGCGCCGATGACCACGCCCGCGAGCACGGAGAAGGTGATGGGGGAGCGCAGGGCTCCTGATATTCGGTCAAGTCTCATGTCAGTCAGCGGCCTTCACTTGCGCCCGGGTGTCGCCGCCCGCCATCGCGAGCCCCAGCGTCCGTTCGTCCGCCTCGTCCTTGGTGTACGAAGCCGCGACCCGGCCCTCGTACATCACCAGCACCCGGTCCGCGAGCCCCCGGATCTCGCTCAGCTCCGCCGAGACGAGCAGAACGGCGTGACCGGCGTCGCGGTAGGCGATCAGCTGGTCGTGGATGTTCTGGATGGCGCCGATGTCGACACCGCGGGTGGGCTGCTCGACGAGCAGCAGCGGTGCGTCATGGGCGAGTTCGCGGCCGATCAGCAGCTTCTGCAGATTGCCGCCGGACAGCGCGGAGGCGGGCACCTCAGGGGTCGACGTCTTGATGCCGAACCGCTCGACCAGCCTCTTCGCGTGCGCCCGGACGGCCGTCGGCGGCAGCAGGCCACGGGAGGACAGGGACGTACGGTGGTGGCCCATCGCGAGGTTGTCCGCGACCGAGGCCGCCGGCGCCGTACCGACCGCGTGCCGGTCCTCGGGGACGTACGCCAGCCCCTTGGCGCGGCGCTCGGTGGCCGAGGCGTGGGTGATGTCCCCGCCCCGGAGCCTGACTCGCCCGGCGCTGGTCTGCCGCAGCCCCGCCAGCGCCTCGACCAACTCGCTCTGCCCGTTGCCCGCGACGCCCGCGATGCCGACGATCTCCCCGGCGCGCACGGTCAGGTCGACGTCGCGCACGGCGTCGGTCGACAGGCCGGCCACCTCCAGGACGGGCTCGCCCGGAGTGCCCGGCGCGTGGATGCGGTCCAGCTCGACCGCGCGGCCGGTCATCGCCGCGGCGATCTCGTCGGCGGACGTCTCCGCGGTGACCAGGCGCGCGACCACCCGGCCGTCCCGCAGCACGGTCACCCGGTCGCTGCCTTCGAGGACCTCGCGCAGCTTGTGCGTGACAAGGATCACCGTACGGCCCTCGGCGGCCAGCGACTTGAGCACCACGAACAGGGCGTCCGCCTCGGCCGGCGTGAGCACGGCGGTCGGCTCGTCGAGGATGAGGGTACGGGCGCCGCGGTGCAGCAGCTTGAGGATCTCCACGCGCTGGCGCAGGCCCACCGGCAGATCCCCGACCCGCGCGTCCGGGTCCACGGCCAGCCCGTGCTCCTCGGCGAGTTCACGCACCCGGCGGCGGGCGGCGGCCCGGTCCACCAGGCCGAAGCGGCGCGGCTCGGCGGCGTACACGACGTTCTCGGCGACGCTGAGGGAGTCGAACAGCTTGAAACTCTGGTGGACCATGCCGAGCCCGGCGGCCATGGCCTCGGAGGGGCTGGCGAAGCCGGATTCGACCGCGTGCCCGTCGATCCGGACCGAACCGGCGTCGGCGCGCTCCATGCCGTACAGCACCGACATCAGCGTGGACTTGCCCGCGCCGTTCTCGCCCATCAGCGCGTGGATCTCACCGCGGCGGACGGTCAGGTCGACGGCGTCGTTGGCGAGCGTGCCGGGGAACCGCTTGGTGATGCCCCGGAGTTCGACCGCGACGCCGTCGGAGCCCTCGACGATCCCGACGCCCTCGACGTCAGCTCGCGGCGGGGTCATCGACCGTCAGCTTCCCGGCCACGATCTGGTCGCGCAGCGCCTCCACCTTCTTCAGGACGTCCTTGTGCTCGGCGATCACGCACTTCGACGAGTCCACGCCGTCCTCCAGGCCCGTGAGGCTGATGCCGCCCTCCTTCAGGCCGTACGAGACGGTCGTGCCCGTCCTGCCGCCCAGGACCGCGTCGATGCCCTTCTCCACGGCGACGTCCGTGCGCTTGATCACGTTGTCGACGACCGTGCCGGGCGCCGAGACGCACTGGTTGACGTCGACGCCGTAGGCGAACGCGCCCTTGGCCTTCGCCGCCTCGAAGACGCCGTAGTTGCCGGCAGCCGCGGCCGCCATGATCTGGTCGTAGCCCTTGGCGAGCAGGGAGTTCGCCTGCTCCTTGGCGCGGGCCGAGTCGTCGAACGGGGACTGGCCGCCGACGAAGCGCGTGGAGGTCTCCGTCTTGGCGGCGACCTCCTTGGCGCCGGCCGCGAACGGGTCGCTGTAGCGCCGGAACTGGGGCGTGTCGAGGACGTCGACCGCGCCGACCTTGCCGGACTTGCTGAGCAGACCCGCCTCGGCGCCCGCGAGGTAGACGCCCTCGTGCTCACGGAAGACCGCGCAGCTGACGTTCTTGAAGGTCTTGCCGGTGCAGGCGTCGACGATCAGGAACTGCTGCTTCGGGTTCTTCTCGGCCTGCTGGGCGACGATGTCGGCGAACTCGAAGCCGACCAGCACGATGACGTCCGGCTTTGCGTCCACCGCGGCCTGGACGTTCTGCTGCTGGGACGCCGTGTCCGTGGACTCGTAGACCTTCTGCGACCCGTCGTGCTGCTTCGCCGCGTCCTTGATGCCACTGACCGAGAGCTTCAGGAACTCGTTCTGCCCGACGGCGTCGGGGGTGACGAGCGTGAAGGACTTGCCGCTGCCGCCGCTCGCACTGTCGGCGGTGTCGTTCTTCGCGGCGGCGTTGCAGGCGGTGGCCGCGGTGACCACGAGTGCGGTGGTGGCGGCGACTTGGAGGGTACGGCGGGATCTGCGAGACATCGGGGGACCTTCCGGGATGCGGCAAGGAGCACTCGACGGTGAGCGCGTGAGGTGAGGGTGGGCGACGGGGGGGGACCGGGGCCGAGGTGGGGGCGGCTCGGCGGTTCCGGGAGCGACTCAGCGTCGACAGCCGTCGCCGGCGCACCGGCCGAAGTCAAGGAAGCGGCGCTTGGTGAGCAGCACTCGTCCTCCCTCGTCTCGACCGGCGGGCTGCGGGTGGGTGGACTGTACACCCGACATTCGGACATGCGCCCGGCTGTCTCGAACTGTGGTTCTTCAAGGTCATGTACCGTGGCGAGACCCACAGGAGCAGCAGGAGTGTCCTTTATGTCCCAGGAGTTGCGTGCCGTCCACTGGACCGGATCCAGCCTCGCGCTGATCGACCAGACCCTGCTCCCGCACCGCACCGAGACGATGGACGTCCGCGATGTGGACACCCTGGTCGACGCGATCCAGCGCCTCGTCGTGCGCGGCGCGCCCGCGATCGGCGCGGCGGGTGCGTACGGCGTCGCGCTCGCGTTGCTCCAGGGCGAGCGCGAGGGCTGGTCGGCCGACGAGGTCTGCGCGGCCGTCGCCCGGGTCCGCGAGGCCCGGCCCACCGCGGTCAACCTCATGGTGTGCGTGGACCGCGTGATGACCCGCTTCGACGAGGGCCTCGACGCGGTCCTCGACGAGGCCGCCGCCGTACAGCGCGAGGACATCGAGGCGAACCGGGCCATGGGCGCGTACGGCGCCGACTGGCTGGTCGAACGCGTCGGCGTCGAGCGGCCGTTGCGCATCCTCACCCACTGCAACACCGGCGCGCTCGCCACCGCCGGATGGGGCACGGCGCTCGGCGTCATCCGGGAACTGCACGCGCGCGGACGCCTGGAGGTCGTGTACGCCGACGAGACGCGCCCGCTGCTCCAGGGCTCGCGTCTGACCGCCTGGGAGCTGGTCCAGGAAGGCATCCCGCACTACGTCCAGGCCGACGGTGCCGCGGCCGGCACCATCCTGCGCGGCGAGGTCGACGCGGCGATCGTCGGCGCCGACCGCATCGCCGCCAACGGCGACACCGCGAACAAGGTCGGCACCGTGGGTGTCGCCCTGGCCTGCGCGGACGCCGGGATCCCGTTCCTGGTGGCGGCGCCCACGACGACCGTCGACCTGGCCACGAAGAACGGCGAGGACATCCACATCGAACTCCGGGGCGAGGACGAGGTCCTGGAGTGGAGCGGCGTCCGCACCGCCCCGGCCGGATCGCGCGGCCACAACCCGGCGTTCGACGTCACGCCGGGGCGTCTGGTGACGGGCCTCGTCACCGAGCGCGGGGTGCTCCAGGTGTCGGCGGGCGAGCTGCCGGGGGAGCGGCTGCGCTGAAGGGCCCGCGGCCGGAGCACGGGCGGCCGCAGCACGGGCGGCCGGAGTGCCCCGGCCGCGGCGCCGACCTATACTCCGGACCCATGGCCGACGCTGCGACCTCCCCGGATGCGGACCTGGTCGGCGCCCTGAAGGCGCTGGCCAACCCGGTGCGGCTGCAGCTGCTGCGGTGGCTGCGCGAGCCCGAGCGGCACTTCGCGCAGTACGAGGCGATCGCGGACCCGGCCGAGGTGGGGGTCTGCGTGAGCCACATCCAGGCCAAGGCCGGACTGGCCCAGTCGACGGTGTCGGCGTACATGGCCGAACTGCAGCGGGCCGGGCTGGTGCGGGCGACGCGGGTGGGCAAGTGGACCCACTACAAGCGGGACGAGGAGCGCATCGCCGAGCTGGTGGACCAACTCGGGCGGACGCTCTAGCGGTTGGAGCGGATGTGTGTGCCAGGGGCGTCCTGTTGCACTTCATATCGAGAATCTGCGATATTTCGATGCATGGAGAATCTGGGCATGCGGAAACTGGGGACCTTCGGCATCTACACCTTCGACTTCGAGCACCAGCCCGCCACGCGGGTACGTGACTCCGTACAGGAACTGGAACAGCGGGGATGGCGGGCGGTGTGGTTCCCCGAGGTGGGCGGGCGTGAAGCGCTCACCCAGGCCGGCTATCTGCTCTCCTGCACCGAGCGACTGCACGTGGTCAACGGCATCGCCCAGATCTGGCAGCGCGAGGCGGGCGCGACCCACGCCGGGAGCGCTCTGCTGGCCGACGCCTACCCGGGACGGCATGTCCTGGGCCTGGGATTCGGCGGCGTACGCCGACCGGGCGTCAAACCCCTCGCCGCCATGGCCGGGTACCTCGACGAACTGGACACGCTGACGAAGGAGTCACCCAACCCCGCGCCGCGGACGCCGGTCCGCCGCGTCCTGGCCGCGTACGGCCCCAAGATGCTCGCCCTCGCCCGGGACCGCTCCGACGGCGCCCACACCTACCACGTCAACACGGCCCACACCGCCCGGGCGAGGGAGATCCTCGGCCCTGACGCGTTCCTCGGCGTCGAGCACGCGGTGCTCTTCGAGCCGGACCCCGCCAAGGCCCGCGCGACGGCCCGCGAGCACCTGCAGCCGTACCTCAACACGCCGTACAACATCGCCAAGTTCCGCCGCCTCGGCTACACGGACGACGAGATCGCGCACGGCGGCAGCGACCGTCTCGTGGACGACCTCGTGTTCTGGGGTGACGTGGACACGGTGGTCGAGCGGCTCCGCGCCCACGTCCGGGCGGGCGCCGACCATGTCGCCGTACAGGTCATCGGCACGCAGCCGGGCAGCTCCGCGATGCCGCACTGGCGGTGGCTGGGGGAGGCGCTGCTCGGGCGCGACGACGCGGACGCGTAGAGCAAGACCGGCTGCGGTTCGGCCGCGCCCCGTAGGGGCGCGGGGCTGTGTCGATATGCGGCTCCGCCGCGCGGGCGCGACCAGCCACGATGGCGCCGCAGCCGATCGACGGCATATCGCGGCACTTCTAGCGGAGCGCTTGGCGCTGAGCCAGCTCCAACTCCAGCAGCCACTCCACCACTTCGGTGTGGTGCCGGGCCTGGCGAGGGTCGTCACCCCAGACGTACAGGCCGTGTCCGGCCACGACCACGGCGGGCATACGCGGGTCGCGCGCGGCCTCCAGGCGGTCGCCGAGGACCTTCATGTCCTGGCTGTTGGCGATGACCGGCAGGGTCACCTCGACGTCGTGGGCGGGCTGGCCGACGCCCTTGAGCATCTCCAGGTCCTTGAAGACGATGCCGCCGGGCTCGCGGCGCCCCATGGCCACGGAGGCGACCGTGTGGACGTGGACCACGGCGCCGGCCCCGGTCAGCGCGGCCACGCGCGCGTGCAGTTCGGCCTCGGCGGACGGCTTGCCGCCGTGCACCGCGGCGCCCTGCCCGTCGACCAGCACCACGTCCGCGGGCGTCAGTTCGCCCTTGTCGTGGCCGCTGGCCGTCACCGCGAGCCGCAGCGGGTCGCGGGTCAGCACCACGGACAGGTTGCCGGAGGTGCCCCGCATCCAGCCGAAGGAGGCGAACCGGGCGGACTCGGCGGCCAGGACCGCGCCCGCCTCATCGAGGTCGAGTTGGCTTATGTCGGCGGTCACGTGCTGCTCCCGGAAGTGGTGATGGTGATCTCGTCGAACGTCCCCGCCTGCGCGTGGTCGCCGACGCCCTGCTCGTAGTACGGCTCCCCGGGCCGTCGGATCCCGACCGCGTGCCAGCCGACCGCGCGGGCCGCGTCCAGCTCGCCGGGGCGGTCGGAGAGGAAGAGGAGACGGGCGGGCTCGACGCCGGTCGCGTCGGCGATACGGCGGTAGGACTCCGGCTCCTGCTTGGGGCCCGCGTTCTCGGTGTCGTACAGACCGGAGACGAGCGACGTCAGGTCGCCCTCCGGGCTGTTGGTGAACCACGCCCGCTGGGCGGCCACCGAACCGGACGAGTAGACGTACAGCCGTAGGCCTGCAGCGTGCCAGGCGCGCAGCTCCGGTACGACGTCGTCGTAGAAGTGCGAGACGAGGTCGCCGCGGGCGAAGCCCTCGGACCAGATGATGCCCTGGAGGGTTTTCAACGGGGTGGCCTTGCGGTCCTCGTCCAGCCAGGCGTTGAGGGTCTTCTCGACCGCGTCCGCGTCTGCCTCCGGCTCGCCGGTCAGCTCCCGCACCTGCGCGACCGCCCGCGCCACCTCCGGGTCGCCGCCGCGCTGGGCGAGCAGCGCGCCGAACCGCGAGCGCGAGTACGGGTACAGCACGTCGACGACGAACCCGGTGGCGCTCGTGGTGCCCTCGATGTCGAGCACCACGGCGTCCACGTCGTACGTCAGGCCGGCGAGGCTCACGCGGCGCCCCGGTCGGCCTCGTAGCCGGCCGCGATCGTGTCGTAGTCCGGGAAGCGGCCGGCGATGGTGGAACCGGTGAAGTTGCCGATCCAGCCGTCCTCCTCGTGGAAGAAGCGGATCGCGGTGAAGGACGGCTTCGTGCCCATGTCGAACCAGTGCGTCGTGCCGCGCGGCACGCCCAGCAGGTCGCCCTTCTCGCAGAAGACGGCGTGCACCTCGCCGTTCACGTGGAGGTAGAAGATGCCGGAGCCGGAGACGAAGAAGCGGACCTCGTCATCGTCGTCGTGCGTGTGCTCCTGGAGGAACTTCTCGCGCGCGGCCTTCGCCTTCACGGGGAACTCCGGGTCGTCGCTGGGGTGCAGGCCCAGGACGTCGACGGTGGTGAAGCCCTCCTCGGCGTTGAGCCGGTCGATCTCCGGGCCGTACGCGGCGAACACGGTGTCGCTGTCGGCGTCGAACGGCACGTCCTCGCGGATCGGCCACTGCTCGTAGCGCACGCCCAGCGGCTTGAGGGCCTCGGCGATCTCGACGGGGTCGGAGGTGCGGCGGGTCACGGTCTCCGGTCCGGACTCGGGCCAGGTCGTCAGCAGGGTCATGGGGCAACTCCTGGATCTGGAAGGGGGGTTCGGGTACCGAGACAAGCACCCGGAGGGGGCAGTGAGGAAGGGCGCAGCGGCGAGAGCTGGTCGGCGCCGGTCAGCCGCGACACAGCGCGCCCGGACAGCAGCGCATGGCGGGCATGCACATCGCTGTCGCGCGGGGTGTCGTCATCAGGGCCTCACTGTGCCGGTTCGGGTGCCGGTCCCGTGATCGTAACTCCGCCGAGACTCGGTCGCGGCGTCAACAGGGTGTGACGTAGTCGTTGTCTCACGTGGTGAGAAACCGCTTCCATTGCTTTGACGGGTGGCTGAAATCGTTCCCATGATCTCCGTATGAAGACGCTGCTGCTCGTGCGGCGGCTGTACGTGGACTTGCTCCGGTCGACCACAGCCAGCTGTCGCTGACCTCATCCGGAGCTCCCACGCGCCCGCACTTCGCGGGCCGCCCACGACCGGCCGTGCATCCGTACGGACCGCGCCGGGCCGCCGGGCCACGTACCGGCCGGCGGCTGTCGGTGTCCCCAGCTCCGGGCCGAGCAACTCCCCACCCCTTCCTCGCACCTGGAGCCGCTTCATGTCCCGTGTCCGCCTGCCCCTCGCCGCGCTCTCCCTCGCCTCCGTCTCCGCCCTCCTCCTCGCGGGCTGCTCACAGTCCACGGACGCCTCCAAGGACTCCGGCAACACCGCCGCCTCCGCCTCGGCCGCCACCGGCGAGAAGCCCGCCCCGTTCAGCAAGGGCGCCGTCAAGGTGGCCCTGGTCCGGCAGAGCGGCGCCGGCGACTACTTCGAGCAGTGGGGCAACGGCGCCAAGGCGCAGGCCAAGGCCCTCGGTATCGACCTGACCGTGTACGACGCCCAGGCCGACAACGCCAAGCAGGCCACCGACCTGTCCTCGGCCATCAACTCCGGTGCGCAGGCCATCATCATCGACCACGGGTTTCCGGCCACCATCCAGCCGGAGATCGACAAGGCCGTGAAGAAGGGCGTCAAGGTCGTCGTCTACGACGTCGAGACCTCCACCAAGGGCGTCGTCTCCACCAAGCAGGACGACGCGAGCATGGCGCAGGCCGTCCTCGACGTGATGGCGAAGGAGGTCGGCAAGGACGCCAAGGTCGGCTACGTCAACGTCGCCGGATACGCCGCCCTCGACAAGCGCGACAGCGTCTGGAAGTCCACGGTCGACGCACAGGGCTGGAAGCAGGAGTTCAAGGTCGGCAAGGTGACCGACTCCACCGCGACGGACAACGTGCCGCTGGTCTCCGCCGCCCTCACCCAGCACTCCGACGTCGCGGGCGTCTTCGCGCCCTACGACGAGCTCGCCAAGGGCACCGTCCTCGCCGTCCAGAACAAGAAGCTCCAGGACAAGGTGAAGGTGTTCGGCGCCGACGTCTCCAACGCCGACATCCAGAACATGACCGCCACCGACAGCCCCTGGGTCGCCACCGCCGGCACCGACCCGTCCGCCGTCGGCGCCGCGGTCGTCCGCACGACCGCCCTGGAGCTGGCAGGGCAACTGAACAAGACCTCCGTGGAGTTCCCGGCCGTCGCCATCACCCAGGACTTCCTGCGCGAGAAGAAGATCGAGAACATGGACCAGCTGCGCGAGGCGCTGCCCGCGCTGAACCTGGCCAAGGTCAGCACCGCCGACTGGATCTCGAATGTCGCCCACTGACGCCAGTGACGCCCAGGCGGCTGTCAGCCTGCGGGACGTCGGCAAGTCCTTCGGCGGCAAGACCGTCCTCGCCTCCGTCTCCCTCGACATCGCCCCGGGCAGCGTGGTCGCGCTGCTCGGCGCGAACGGGGCCGGCAAGTCCACGCTGATCAAGATCCTGTCGGGCGTGCACACCGACCACAGCGGGGAGGTGCGGGTCGCCGGGGAGCTCGCAGCTCTGCAGTCCCCGCTCGCCGCCCGCCAGTTGGGTATCCAGACGGTGCACCAGCGCATCGGCGAGGGCATCGTCCCCGGCCTCACGGTCGCCGAGAACCTCGTCTTCGAGGAACTGGCACAGCAACGCGGCAACCCGTTCCTGGGCGGACGCCGATTGCTCACCCGGGCCCGCGAGATCCAGGCCGCCCTCGGCCTCGACTGGAGCGACACCGTGCTGCGCGGCGACGTCACCGAACTCGGCGTCTCCGACCGCCAGTTGCTCATCCTCGCCCGCGCCCTGGCCACCCGCCCCCGGCTGCTGATCCTCGACGAACCGACCTCGGCGCTGTCGGCGGCCGAGGCGGAGCGGCTCTTCGCGCTCGTCGAGAGAATGCGCGACGACGGCATCGCGGTGCTCTACGTCTCCCACCGCCTCGGCGAGATCGACGCCCTCGCCGATCGGCTGGTCGTCCTGCGGGACGGGCGTCTCACCGAGGACCAGGCCAAGCCGTTCGACTGGGACGCCGCCCTGCGCGCCATGCTCGCCCAGGCCCAGGAGGCCACGACGGCACGCCCGGTCCGGGAGGGCGAACGGGGTGGCGTGGGGACGGTCGGGCACGTGGGGGACGCGGCCCTGTCGCTTCGCGGCGTACGGCTCTTCGAGGGCCGGGCACCCCTGGACCTCGACCTTCATGCCGGCGAAGTCACCGGCGTCGTCGGCCTGCTGGGCGCGGGCAAGACCGAGCTGGCCCGAGGCATGTTCGGGGCCGAGCCGTTCGCGTCCGGCACGGTGGAGCTGGCCGGCAAGCCGTACGCGCCCCGCCGCCCCGCCGACGCCATCCGCGCCGGCGTCCACCTCGTCCCCGAGGACCGGCACGCCGACGCCCTCGTCCCCGGCTGGTCGCTGGCCCAGAACATCTCGCTGCCGTTCCTGAAGTCGCTGTCCCGGCTCGGGCTCGTCAACACGGCGAAGGAGAACGCCCTCGGCCGCGACACCATCGGGGCCCTCGGTGTCGTCGCCCGCGACGAGCACAGCACCGTCGAGGAACTGTCCGGCGGCAACCAGCAGAAGGTCGTCGTCGGCCGCTGGCTCGCCGAGACCCCGCGCGTCCTCATTCTCGACGAGCCCTTCCGGGGCGTCGACATCGGTGCCCGCCGCGACATCGGGCGCCGCGCCCGGGCGCTGGCCGCCGAGGGGGCCGCCGTCCTCGTCCTGTCCGCCGACGTCGACGAGGTGCTGGAGGTCGCCGACCGGGTCGTCGTGCTGGCCGCCGGTGAGGTCCACCTCGACGCGTACGGCGAAGACGCGGAACGCGACCGCGTCATCCAGACCATCTCGGCGTCCGTCTGACGCCGGCCCCGCCCCCAGGAAGTCCAGGGAAGCACCCCATGACCACCACCCAGAGCACCGAGGTCCCCACCAAGGCGGCGATCCCGCCCGCGACCTCCACCGCCGTGCGCGTCCAGAACGCCGTCATCAAGTACGGGTTCATCTTCGTCACGGTCGCGCTCTTCGCGTACTTCGCGCTGAGCGAGGGCTCCTTCCGCGAGTCGGCGACCCTCCTCGACACGCTCCGATACGTCTCGGTCGCCGCGATCCTCGGCCTCGGCGTCACCCTCACCATGGCCGTCGGCGGAATGGACATGTCCGTCGGAGCGGTGGCCGGCCTCGGCGTCTCGGTCGCCGCGCACACCATGGTCGTCCTCAACCAGATCGGCACGGTCGCGATCGTCGCGGTGCTCGCGGCGGGCGCGCTGGCGGGCCTGCTCAACGCCCTGCTCATCGTGGTCCTGAAGATCCCCGACATGCTGGCCACCCTCGGCACGATGTTCGTCATCCAGGGCACCAAACTCATCCTGGTCGACGGCCAGTCCATCACCCCGGGCATGACGCTGTCCGACGGCACCACCGCACCCGGCAAGTTCACCGACGGCTTCCTGAAGATCGACCGCGGGACGGTCCTCGGCATCCCCATCTCCGTGCTGATCTTCGGCGCGCTGACGATCGCCGCCTGGGTCTTCCTCGCCCGCACCCGCTGGGGCCGCGTCCTGTACGCCATCGGCGCCAACCCCGAGGCCGCCCGCCTGGCCGGCATCCGCGTCGGCGCGTACCGGGCACTCGCCTACGTCCTCTCCGGCGTCCTCGCCTCGATCGGCGGCCTGATCCTGGCGTCCCGCATCGGCCAGGGCGATGTGTCCGCCGGCACCTCGCAGCTGCTGGAGGCGGTCGCGGTGGCCCTCGTCGGCACCTCGGTCCTGGGCCGCGGCCGCCCGAACGTGTGGGGCACGGCCCTCGGCGCCGTGCTGATCGGCATCATCACCACCGGCCTGACCATCAAGGGACTGCCGTACTACACCCAGGACGTCGTCGAGGGCGCGGTCCTCATCCTCGCGCTCGTCTTCAGCTTCACCCTGTCCAAGCGCCGCACCGCCTGAGGAAGTTCGAGGAGTTCGTACGATGGGCTACCGCATCCTGGAGACCGACGACATCCCGGCGTACCTGCGCGAGCGCGGCCACTGGGACGACGCGGCCGATCCGCGGGTCCGCGAGGTCTCGGACGGCAACATGAACCGGGTCTTCCTCGCGACGAGCACGGACGGCACGCGCAGCCTCGCCGTGAAGCAGGCCCTGCCCTGGGTCCGGGTCGCCGGGCCCTCCTGGCCGATGAACCCCGACCGCGCCGACGCCGAGGCCCGTGCGTACGAGCAGGTCGCCAAGGTCGCCCCGGACAAGATCCCGGCGGTCCACGGCTACGACCCCGAGAACTACGCCCTCGTCATGGAGGACATGTCCGACCTGGAGGTGCTGCGGACGCTGCTGAACGAGGGCGCGCCCTACGGCCCGCACACCTCGGCGAGGATCGGCGAGTTCGTGGCCCAGTTCTCCTTCGCCACCAGCGACTTCGGCATGGCGTCGGCCGACCGCAAGGCCCTGATCGCGGCCTCGGTCAGCCCCGAGCTCTGCAAGATCACCGAGGATGTGGTCCTCTCCGAGCCCTACATCGAGCACGAGCACAACCACTGGCACGAGGGCCTGGACGACCTGGCCGCGCAGTTCCGCGCCGACGCGGGCCTGCGCACCGAGGTGGCCGACCTCCGCCACACCTTCATGACCGGCGCCCAGGCCCTCCTCCACGGCGACCTGCACACCGGCAGCATCATGGTCGGCGAACGCGAGGGCGCCCCCGTGGTCCGGGTGTTCGACCCGGAGTTCTCCTTCGTGGGCCCGATCGGCTACGACCTCGGCCTGTACTGGGCCAACGCGCTGGTGTCGGAGGAGCGGGCTCGTGCGCTCGGCACGCTGTCCGACCACGAGGACCAACTCCGGCTCTCCTGGGAAGCCTTCGAGACGGAGTTCCGCCGCCTGTGGCCGACCCGCGTCGACCCGTTCTTCGACGACGCCTACCTCGACCGCTTCCTGTGCCGGGTATGGACGGAGTCTCTGGGCTACGCCGGCACCGAGATCATCCGCCGCATCATCGGCTTCGCCCACCTGACCGACCTGACGACCCTGGCGGACCCGATACCGGCGTCCCGGCGGGCGCTCCTGCTGGGACGCGAACTGATCCTGCGCCGAGCGGAGTTGACGTCACCGAACGCCGTACGCGAGGCCGTTGCGTCACTCACCTGACCCGGCGTCGAACCACTCCTTGCCGGCTGCCCAGTGCTGCACCCAGCCGGCGAAGCCGGGCTCGGAGGTCGTGAAACCGAACTCCGAGCCGAGGGGCATGGCGCCCACGTCGGTGATTCTCCGGCGGCCCTTGGAGCGACCCGTCCGACACCTCCGCCACGAACGAACGGTACGGCTCCGGCAGCACCACCCCGTGCTCCGCCTCGAAGGCACGCACCGCCTCCCAGCCGAGCGCGGACTCGCCGCCGTCGTCCACGGCGAACGCCTCGCGCAGCGCGGCGAGTTCCTCAGGGGCGGCCCGATCGATGTTCATGTCGCCATGGAAGCACCCGCCACGGACAACGAGGCATACGAAAGGGGCGGCTCCGTCGGCGTGGAGCCGCCCCTTCCGGTGGTGGCCGGCCCCGGTGCGGATGGGGCCGCCCTCGTGCGGTCCGGCTCGGTCAGGGGAGTGGCCGGACCCTGCGCCGCGGGAGGCTCATCCGGCGAAAACCTCCCTCGGCGCGTTCGAGGTCACTTCTTGTCGAGCAGGTCCTGGACCTTCGCCCGGACGTCGTCCGAGGCCAGACCCCGGATCGTCAGCGTCGTACGACGGCGCAGCACGTCGTCCGGCGTCTCGGCCCACTCGTTGTCCCGGGCGTAGACGACCTGGGCCCAGATCTCCGGGGCGTCCGGGTGGACGCGCTCGCCCAGCTCCGGGTTCTCGTTGGCGATGCGGGCGATGTCGAAGGCCAGGGAGCCGTAGTGGGTCGCCAGGTGCTTCGCCGTGTCCGCCGCCATGCGCGGGCCCGGCGCCGGGCGGTCGGTCAGCAGACGGTGGGCGACCGCGCGCGGGTTGGCGATACCCGGCAGCGGCAGCTTCTTCGGCAGCGAGGCGATCGGCTCGAAGTCGTCGCCCAGCGGGGCGCCCGGCAGGGACTCCAGCTTCTGCATGATCGTGCGGCCGATGTGGCGGAACGTCGTCCACTTGCCGCCCGCCACGGACAGCATGCCGCCCGTGCCCTCGGTCACGACCGTCTCGCGCTTGGCCTTCGCCGTGTCACCGGGCCCGCCCGGCAGCACCCGCAGACCCGCGAAGGCGTACGTGATGAGGTCCCGGCCGAGCTGCTGGTCCCGGATCGAGAACGCGGCCTCGTCCAGGATCTGGGATATGTCCTTGTCGTTGACCGCGACATCCGCCGGGTCGCCCTCGAACTCCTCGTCCGTGGTGCCCAGCAGCAGCATGTCCTCCCAGGGCAGGGCGAACGTGATGCGGTACTTGTCGATCGGGGTCGCGAGCGCCGCCTTCCAGGGCGCGGTCCGCTTCAGGACCAGGTGCGCGCCCTTCGACAGCCGGATCGACGGGGCCGCGTTCGGGTCCTCCATCTTGCGCAGGTGGTCGACCCACGGGCCGGTCGCGTTCAGCACGAGACGGGCGTTCACCCCGAACTCGTCGCCGGACAGCCGGTCCTTGAGGTCCGCTCCGGTCACCCGGCCCTTGGTGAAGCGCAGGCCGCTGACCTCGGCGTGGTTGAGCACGACCGCGCCCGCCTCGACGGCCGCGCGGACCGTCATCAGCGCCATGCGCGCGTCGTTCATCTGGTCGTCGCCGTACACGGCCACGGCCTTGAGGTTCTCGGTGCGCAGCTCGGGCACGTCCTGCGCCGCCTTGGCGGGGGACAGGAGGTGGCCGACGCCGTCACCGAACGCGGAGAGCGCGGAGTAGGCGAAGACGCCCGCCCCGAGCTTCGCGGCGCCGTGCGGCCCGCCCTTGTACACAGGGAGGTAGAAGGTGAGCGGGTTCGCCAGGTGGGGGGCCACCTGGCGGGAGACCGCACGGCGCTCGAAGTGGTTCTCCGCCACCAGCTTCACCGCGCCGGTCTGCAGGTAGCGCAGACCGCCGTGGAGCAGCTTGGAGGAGGCGGAGGAGGTGGCGCCGGCGAAGTCGCCGGCGTCGACCAGAGCCACCCTGAGGCCGGACTGCGCGGCGTGCCAGGCGGTGGAGATGCCCAGGATGCCGCCGCCGATCACGAGAAGGTCGTACGACGCCTTGGAAAGCTGCTCCCGGGTCTCGGCGCGGCTCGGGTTGGAGCCGGAGGCCGGGCGCGTACCGAGGGCAGGCACGGACTGCAGGGTGGTCTGACTGGTCATTTCGGGTTCTTACTCCTCATCAGAGTTCGAGAGCTGGCGAGAGTCGCTCTCAGCTCTCGTCGTCCTCGATCCAGCCCATGGTCCGCTCGACGGCCTTGAGCCAGTTCTTGTACTCACGGTCGCGGGTCTCCGCGTCCATGTGGGGGGTCCACTCGGCGGCCCGGCGCCAGTTGGAGCGCAGTTCGTCGGTACCGGACCAGAAGCCGACGGCGAGACCGGCGGCGTAGGCGGCGCCGAGGCAAGTGGTCTCGGCGACCATCGGGCGCACCACAGGTGCGTCCAGGACGTCCGAGAGGGTCTGCATCAGCAGGTTGTTGGAGGTCATGCCGCCGTCGACCTTCAGAGCCACCAACTCGTCGCCGGAGTCCTTGACCATGGCGTCGGCGATCTCCCGCGTCTGCCACGCGGTCGCCTCCAGGACGGCACGCGCGAGGTGCGCCTTGGTGACGTACCGGGTCAGGCCGGCGATCACACCGCGGGCGTCGGAGCGCCAGTGCGGGGCGAACAGGCCGGAGAAGGCCGGTACGAAGTAGGCGCCGCCGTTGTCCTCGACCGAGAGCGCGAGCGTCTCGATCTCGGCGGCGGTGGAGATCAGGCCCATCTGGTCGCGCATCCACTGCACCAGCGAGCCGGTGACGGCGATCGAGCCCTCCAGGGCGTACACCGTCGGCTGGTCGCCGATCTTGTAGCCGACCGTGGTCAGCAGGCCCGCGTACGAGTTGATGATCTTGTCACCGGTGTTCATCACCATGAAGGTGCCGGTGCCGTACGTCGACTTGACCTCGCCCTCGGAGAAACAGGTCTGGCCGAACAGGGCCGCCTGCTGGTCGCCGAGCGCTGAGGCGACCGGGATGCCGCCGAGCAGGTCGCCCAGCTTGCCGCCGGTCACCTCGCCGTAGACCTCGGCGGAGGAGCGGATCTCGGGCAGGATCTGCAGCGGCACGCCGATCGACTCGGCGATCTTGTCGTCCCACGCCATGGTGTGCAGGTTCATCAGCATGGTGCGGGACGCGTTGGTGACGTCGGTGACGTGCTTGCCGCCGTTGGCACCACCGGTCAGGTTCCAGATGACCCAGGTGTCCATGGTGCCGAAGAGGATGTCGCCCGCCTCGGCGCGCTCCTTGAGGCCCTCGACGTTGTCCAGCAGCCAGCGGGCCTTGGGACCGGCGAAGTAGGAGGCCAGGGGCAGACCGGTCTCGCGGCGGAAGCGGTCCTGCCCGACGTTGCGGCCGAGCTCCTTGCAGAGGGCGTCGGTGCGGGTGTCCTGCCAGACGATGGCGTTGTGGACGGGCTCACCGGTGTTCTTGTCCCACAGCACGGTGGTCTCGCGCTGGTTGGTGATGCCGATGGCCTTGATGTCGTCGCGGGTGATGCCGGCCTTGGCGATGGCTCCGGCGACGACCTCCTGGACGTTGGTCCAGATCTCGGTGGCGTTGTGCTCGACCCAGCCCGGCTTCGGGAAGATCTGCTCGTGCTCCTTCTGGTCGACGGAGACGATGCGTCCGTCGCGGTCGAAGACGATGCAGCGGGAAGAGGTCGTGCCCTGGTCGATGGCTGCGATGAAGGGGCCGGCGGTGTGCGCGTCGGTCACTGTGTGCTCCTGGAAGTTCCGTGGTTATGGGGCTTTACGTACGGCGCGTGCTGAGAGTTTCGGTGCTTCTCACTCGAACGGGTGAAGCTCGGTACTCCTAAGCAAATGCGACGTTGTAGATGCCTGCGGCGATCGCCGCGCCGATCAGCGGACCGACCACCGGGATCCAGGCGTAGCCCCAGTCGGAGCCGCCCTTGTTGGGCAGGGGCAGAAGGGCGTGCACGATACGCGGACCGAGGTCACGGGCCGGGTTGATCGCGTAGCCGGTCGGGCCGCCGAGGGACAGACCGATCGAGACGACGACGAGCGCGACGATCAGCGCACCGATCGGGCCGAGGCCGTCGCCGTTGTTGTTGAGGCCCTGCGTGAGGATGGCGAGGACCAGCACGACGGTGCCGATGATCTCCGTGAGCAGGTTCTGCACCACGTTCCGGATCTCAGGACCGGTGGAGAAGATGCCCAGGACCGGGCCGGCGCCCTTCTCCTGGGCCTCGACGGCCTTGGCCGCCGTGGCCTGCGCACCCGGACCGCCGACGATCTCCTTGTCGGTGAGGTGCGCGTGGAACTGGCCGTAGTAGGCGACCCAGACCAGTGCCGCACCGATCGCCGCGCCGAGGAACTGTCCGGCGAGGTACGTCGGAACGTTGCTCCAGTCGTTGTCCTTGATCGCGATGGCGACCGTCACGGCCGGGTTCAGGTGGGCGCCGGACAGCGGCGCCGAGGTGTAGACCGCCGTGAGCACTGCGAAGCCCCACCCGAAGGTGATGGCGAGCCAGCCGGCGTTGCGGGCCTTGGAGGCCTTCAGCGTGACGGCCGCGCAGACGCCGCCGCCGAGCAGGATGAGTATGGCGGTACCGATGGTCTCGCCGATGAAGATGTCGGAGCTGGACACCCGCGACTCCTTTGTCCTTCGTCCAGGGAAGCCGAACCCCGGGTCCCTCCGGTGGTTCGCGTGCCCTCGGGGGTGAGAGCGATGGCGGTCCTTGGCGTTGTCACACTCTAGCGCGTATTGCCGGTAGGTGTTCGACAATGCCGACCGATGGACGGGAGTCTTGCCCCGGCGTCAGGCGCCCGTCAAGAGCCCTGTTATCGAATGCTCGATCGTTATGGGTTGTGTTGATTTATCGACTCTGAGGGGTCGGATGCGTACTGCCGCGTAGGGAGCACGGTGTGTGTTCCTCCGGCGGTTTGTGCCGCTATGTCAGGACATCGCAAGGGCCGGAACGTCCTACGACGCCCCGGCTGTCATTGCTTGTCCGTACGGCTCCTCAGAAGCGCCCGGCGCCCAGATCGCGCGACACCGCGCGGGCGCAGTCCCGTACCGCCGCGATCAGCTCCTGACGCAGCTCGCCGTCCCGGCCCAGCCGCTCCACGGCGCCGGTGATCCCCACCGCGCCCACCGGCATACGGCGCCGGTCGTGGATGGGGGCGGCGACCGAGGCGACGCCCTCCCAGGTCTCCTCGACGTCGGCCGCGTAGCCACGCGCGCGTGTCATGTCGAGGATGTGCTCGAAGCCGTCCAGGTCGCACACCGTGCGGTCCGTGAAGGCCTTGCGGTCGGCCTCGAGCGCCTCGCTGTGCGCGACCGGGTCGTACGCCGACAGGACCTTGCCCAGGGCCGTGGAGTGCAGCGGCTGCATGGCTCCTATCTCCAGCACCTGCCGGCTGTCGTCGGGGCGGAAGACGTGGTGCACGATCAGCACGCCCTGCTGATGCAGCACGCCCAGATAGACGCTCTCCCCGCTGGAGCGGGCCAGGTCGTCCGTCCACACCAGGGCGCGCGCCCGCAGCTCGTGCACGTCCAGATAGGTGGTGCCCAGGCGCAGCAGCTCGGCGCCCAGCTGGTAGCGCCCGGAGGCGTCGTCCTGCTCGACGAAGCCCTCCTGCTGGAGGGTGCGCAGAATGCCGTGGGCGGTGCCCTTGGCGAGGCCCAGCGACGAGGCGATGTCCGACAGGCCGAGGCGCCGCTCGCCGCCCGCGAGGAGCCGCAGCATCGCGGCCGCCCGTTCGAGCGACTGGATGTTCCGTGCCATCGCCGTACTGCCTCCGTCCCCTTCGACCGTCGACCCGCGACGTCGCTGCCGCCGTTCGGCAATGTCGAACACTACCGGTCGATGCCGACCTCCCGCTAATGGTCGGGCGGCATCCGTCCGCTCGTGTTGCGTCACTCGTGTCCGGCGACTGTGTCACTCGTATCCGGCGACCGGCCCGCCGGTCATCCCCGTCCCGCCCCGTGGACGCCCTGACCATCCGGCCATGGTCCCGGCTACCCTGGCGGCGTGCGCCCACTGTGGAAGCTTTCACTTCAGGGCGCAAAGCCGACAGCCGTCGCACTCCAGGGAGCCCCTTCATGGCCTCGTTGCCACCGACCCCTTCCGCCGACAGCCGGACCCGTGTGTCCGCCCTCCGCGAGGCGCTCGCCACCCGAGTGGTGGTCGCCGACGGAGCGATGGGCACCATGTTGCAGGCCCAGGACCCCACCCTCGAGGACTTCGAGAACCTCGAAGGGTGCAACGAGATCCTGAACCTGACCCGACCGGACATCGTCCGCTCCGTCCACGACGCGTACTTCGCGGTGGGCGTCGACTGCGTCGAGACGAACACCTTCGGCTCCAACCACACGGCCGCGGCGGAGTACGACATCGCCGACCGTGTGCACGAGCTGTCCGAGGCGGGTGCCCGCATCGCCCGCGAGGTGGCCGACGAGTACGCCGCCCGTGACGGTCGCCCGCGCTGGGTCCTCGGCTCGGTCGGCCCCGGCACCAAACTGCCCACCCTCGGCCACGTCGGCTACGCCACCATCCGCGACGGCTACCAGGCCAACGCCGAGGGACTGCTCGCCGGCGGCTCCGACGCCCTGATCGTAGAGACCACCCAGGACCTCCTGCAGACCAAGGCCTCCGTCCTGGGCGCCCGGCGCGCCATGGAGGCGACCGGCACCGAGGTGCCGCTGCTGGTCTCCATGGCCTTCGAGACGACCGGCACGATGCTGCTCGGCTCCGAGATCGGCGCCGCCCTGACGGCCCTGGAGCCGCTCGGCATCGACATGATCGGCCTGAACTGCTCCACCGGCCCCGCCGAGATGAGCGAGCACCTGCGCTACCTCACCCGGCACTCCCGCATCCCGCTGCTGTGCATGCCGAACGCGGGCCTGCCCATCCTCACCAAGGACGGCGCCCACTTCCCGCTCGGCCCCGAGGGCCTGGCCGACGCCCAGGAGAACTTCGTCCTGGACTACGGCCTCTCCCTCATCGGCGGCTGCTGCGGCACCACCCCCGAGCACCTGCGCCAGGTCGTCGACCGCGTCCGCGACCTCACGCCCTCCGAGCGCGACCCCCGCCCCGAGCCCGGCGCAGCCTCCCTCTACCAGACGGTCCCGTTCCGCCAGGACACCGCGTACATGGCGATCGGCGAGCGGACGAACGCCAACGGCTCGAAGAAGTTCCGCGAGGCCATGCTGGAGGCCCGCTGGGACGACTGCGTGGAGATGGCCCGTGAGCAGATCCGCGAGGGCGCCCACATGCTCGACCTCTGCGTGGACTATGTCGGCCGCGACGGCGTCGCCGACATGGAGGAGCTCGCCGGCCGCTTCGCCACCGCCTCCACCCTGCCGATCGTGCTGGACTCCACCGAGGTCGACGTCATCCAGGCCGGCCTGGAGAAGCTCGGCGGCCGCGCGGTCATCAACTCCGTCAACTACGAGGACGGCGACGGCCCCGAGTCCCGGTTCGCGAAGGTCACCAAGCTCGCCCAGGAGCACGGCGCCGCACTGATCGCGCTGACCATCGACGAGGAGGGCCAGGCCCGCACGCCCGAGAAGAAGGTCGAGATCGCCGAGCGGCTGATCGAGGACCTGACGACGAACTGGGGCATCCACGAGTCGGACATCCTCATCGACACCCTGACCTTCACCATCTGCACGGGCCAGGAGGAGTCCCGCGGCGACGGCATCGCCACCATCGAGGCCATCCGCGAACTCAAGCGCCGCCGCCCGGACGTGCAGACCACCCTCGGCCTGTCGAACATCTCCTTCGGCCTCAACCCGGCCGCCCGCATCCTGCTCAACTCCGTCTTCCTCGACGAGTGCGTCAAGGCGGGCCTGGACTCGGCGATCGTGCACGCCTCGAAGATCCTGCCGATCGCCCGCTTCGACGAGGAGCAGGTCACCACCGCCCTCGACCTCATCTACGACCGCCGCGCCGAGGGCTACGACCCGCTGCAGAAGCTGATGGCCCTGTTCGAGGGCGCCACGGCGAAGTCCCTCAAGGCCGGCAAGGCCGAGGAACTCGCCGCCCTCCCGCTGGAGGAGCGCCTCAAGCGCCGCATCATCGACGGCGAGAAGAACGGCCTGGAGGCCGACCTCGACGACGCCCTGCAGACCCGCGCCGCCCTCGACATCGTCAACGAGACCCTGCTGGACGGCATGAAGGTCGTCGGCGAGCTGTTCGGCTCCGGCCAGATGCAGCTGCCGTTCGTCCTGCAGTCCGCCGAGGTGATGAAGTCCGCCGTCGCCTACCTCGAACCGCACATGGAGAAGTCCGACGCCGACGGCAAGGGCACCATCGTGCTGGCGACGGTGCGCGGCGACGTGCACGACATCGGCAAGAACCTGGTGGACATCATCCTGTCCAACAACGGCTACAACGTGGTCAACCTGGGCATCAAGCAGCCCGTCTCCGCGATCCTGGACGCCGCCGAGGAGCACCGGGCCGACGTCATCGGCATGTCCGGGCTGCTGGTCAAGTCCACGGTGATCATGAAGGAGAACCTGGAGGAGCTCAACCAGCGCGGCCTGGCGGCGAACTACCCCGTCATCCTCGGCGGCGCCGCCCTCACGCGCGCGTACGTCGAGCAGGACCTGCACGAGCTGTACGAGGGCGAAGTCCGCTACGCCCGGGACGCGTTCGAGGGCCTGCGCCTGATGGACGCCCTGATCGGCGTCAAGCGGGGCGTGCCCGGCGCGAAGCTGCCCGAGCTCAAGCAGCGCCGGGTGCGGGCGACTTCCGGCGTCGTGGTGGAGGAGCGCCCGGAGGAGGGCCACGTCCGCTCCGACGTCGCCACCGACAACCCGGTCCCCGAGCCGCCGTTCTGGGGCACCCGCGTCATCAAGGGCATCCAGCTCAAGGAGTACGCGTCCTGGCTCGACGAGGGCGCCCTCTTCAAGGGCCAGTGGGGCCTGAAGGAGGCCCGCACCGGCGACGGTCCGTCGTACCAGGAACTCGTCGAGACCGAGGGCCGCCCGCGGCTGCGCGGACTGCTCGACAAGCTCCAGACGGAGAACCTGCTGGAAGCGGCCGTGGTCTACGGCTACTTCCCGTGCGTCTCCAAGGACGACGACCTGATCCTCCTGGACGAGCACGGCAACGAACGCACCCGCTTCACCTTCCCGCGCCAGCGCCGCGGCCGCCGCCTGTGCCTCGCGGACTTCTTCCGCCCGCAGGAGTCCGGCGAGACGGACGTCGTGGGCCTCCAGGTGGTCACCGTGGGCTCGCGGATCGGCGAGGAGACGGCGCGGATGTTCGAGGCGAACGCCTACCGCGACTACCTCGAACTGCACGGCCTGTCCGTGCAGCTGGCCGAGGCGCTCGCCGAGTACTGGCACGCGCGCGTGCGCTCCGAGCTGGGCTTCGCCGGTGACGACCCGGCCGACATCGAGGACATGTTCGCGCTGAAGTACCGGGGTGCCCGCTTCTCGCTGGGCTACGGCGCCTGCCCGAACCTGGAGGACCGGTCCAAGATCGCCGACCTGCTCCAGCCGGAGCGCATCGGCGTCCAGCTGTCCGAGGAGTTCCAGCTGCACCCCGAGCAGTCCACGGACGCGATCGTCATCCACCACCCGGAGGCGAAGTACTTCAACGCGCGCTGACGAACCGCCCCGGGGCAGGGGCGCGCGCCGCATCGGCGCACGTCAGGGCGTCCCCCGTGGTATTCGAGATGTGCCCCGGGCCACGCCGATTAAACGAGGCGCTTCGGCCGGGACGGACGTACACTGGTCGGTCCACTGCAGGCCGGTTCCCCAGCGGGAACCGGCCTGATCGCCCCTTCAAGGAGGTACGTGGATGACCAGCACGGTCCCCGCGCCAGCAACCCGTACGGCCGATGGGTCGGCCCTTCAGGCCGTCCTCCTCGACATGGACGGCACCCTGGTGGACACCGAGGGCTTCTGGTGGGACGTCGAGGTCGAGATCTTCGCCGGCCTCGGCCACACCCTCGACGAGACCTGGCGCCATGTCGTGGTCGGCGGCCCCATGACCCGCAGCGCCGGGTTCCTGATCGAGGCCACCGGCGCCGACATCACCCTCGCCGAGCTCACAGTGCTCCTGAACCAGGGCTTCGAGGACCGCATCGACCGCACCCTGCCGCTGATGCCCGGCGCCGCCCGGCTGCTGGCCGAGCTGGCCGAGTACGAGATCCCCACCGCCCTGGTCTCCGCCTCGCACCGGCGCATCATCGACCGCGTCCTCACCTCGCTCGGCCCCCAGCACTTCGCGCTGACCGTCGCCGGCGACGAGGTGCCGCGCACCAAGCCGCACCCGGACCCGTACCTGTACGCCGCCGCCGGACTCGGCGCCGACCCGGCCCGCTGCGCGGTCGTCGAGGACACGGCGACCGGCGTCGCCGCGGCCGAGGCCGCCGGCTGCCATGTGGTGGCCGTGCCGTCCGTGGTACCGATCAGCCCGGCCGCCCGGCGCACCGTGGTGACGTCGCTGGAAGAGGTCGATCTGGCATTTCTGCGCGGCCTGATGGCGGCGTGACAACGGAAATGCACACGCTGTTCACGCAGCGTGAAACATCGATAGCGGGGGAATTCCGCAAGGGAATTCGAACCTGCTGGATGGCTGAATTCCGGCCCACCCCAAGACTGTTCAGTTTGTGACGTTCACCACTCCAAGAGGGCTCTTCGGGTGCCCCGCACCCCACCGCTCGCCCCCCACGGAGGGCTGCGAACGCGCCCTTGTGTCCCGATTGATGGACCGGTGCACGAATCCTTCCCCGGTGAGCTTTCCGTTGCGTCCACACCCCGTTCCACTCCGTGACGGACCCTTAACTCCGGTGGCTGCGAACCGCCCTGCTGGTGCGGACTAATCTCGTCGGCGAGAACATCGCACTCACCCCGTGATCCGCAGCGACACCCCTGCATGCCGGTTACACGGAGTCGACAGCTGGAGAAACCCGAGCATGAACCGCAAGACTTTGGTGCTGCCGGCCGTCATCGGCCTGCTCGCGCCGGTTCTCGCCGCCTGCGGCGGAACCGACAGCGGCGACAGCGGCGACGCGATCGTCGTCGGCACCACGGACGCGTTCACTGCCTCGAAGGACGCTCCCGCCCCGCTCGACCCGGCCTACGCCTACGACGTCGGCACCTGGAACATCCTGCGCCAGACCGTGCAGACCCTGATGGTCCAGCCGCGCGGCGAGGGCACCCCGGTGCCCGAGGCCGCCGAGAGCTGCGGCTTCACCGACAGCGGCAACGAACGCTACGCCTGCACCCTGCGCGAGGGCCTGACGTTCTCCAACGGCGACCCCGTCACCGCCGAGGACGTGAAGTACTCCATCGACCGGGCCCGCTCCCTCAAGGCCGACAGTGGTGTCTTCGCCCTGCTGTCCACCATCGACACCGTCGAGACCCAGGGCGACCGCGAGGTCATCTTCCACCTCAGGACCGCCGACTCCACCTTCCCGTTCAAGCTGTCCACCCCGGTCGCCGGCATCGTCGACCCGGACATCTACGCCAAGAACAAGCTGCGGGACGGCTTCGAGGTCGACGGCTCCGGCCCGTACACCCTGCAGGCCGAGGTCAAGAACGACGAGCTGGTCTCCGCCGTGTTCACCAAGAACCCCGACTACAAGGGGAGCCTGACGGTGAACAACGACAAGGTCGAACTGCGCAACTTCACCGACGCCGCCGCGATGGGCAGCGCCCTCAGCAAGGGCGACATCGACCTGATGACCCGCACCATGTCGCCGGAACAGATCCAGAAGCTGTCGGCCGACTCCGACGACACCGTCGACCTCGTCGACCTGTCCGGCCTGGAGATCCGCTACCTGGCCTTCAACACCGACGACCCCTCCGTACGCAGCAAGGCCGTCCGCCAGGCGATGGCCCAGGTCATCGACCGCGGCGAACTCGTCTCCAAGGTCTACGGCTCCCAGGCCGAACCGCTGTACTCGCTGGTCCCCGCCAGCATCACGGGCCACTCCAACGCGTTCTTCAACAAGTACGGCGACCCGAGCGTCGGCAAGGCCAAGTCCCTGCTGGAGAAGGCCGGCATCACCACGCCGGTGAAGCTGACGCTGCACTACACCACCGACCACTACGGCCCGGCCACGAAGAAGGAGTTCGAGCTGCTGCAGAAGCAGCTCAACGACAGCGGCCTGTTCGACGTCGCCATCGAGGGCACCCCCTGGGCGACGTTCCGCCCCGCCGAGCAGAAGGGCGCGTACGAGGTCTACGGCATGGGCTGGTTCCCGGACTTCCCGGACGCCGACAACTACCTCGCGCCGTTCCTCGACAAGGACAACTTCCTCGGCTCGCCGTACGCCAACAGCACCATCCGCAACACCCTCATCCCGGAGTCCCGCCGCGCCGCCGACCGGCTGTCCGCGGTCGGCAGCCTGACGGACATCCAGGACATCGTCGCGGGCGACGTGCCCGTGATCCCGCTGTGGCAGGGCAAGCAGTACGTCGCCGCGGGCGACGACGTCACGGGTACGGCGTACGCGCTCAACTCGTCCTCCACGCTTCAACTGTGGGAGCTCGGCCGTGGCGTGAGCGGCTGACGTCTCTCCGTGCCCGGCGCCTGGACCAGGGCGCCGGGTCAGGCCCGGGATCCGGGACGCGGCCCGGGCTTCACACAACCGACGACAAGGCACTCGTACGTGAACATGCGCAACCAGTGGCCAGTCCTGCCCGTCGTGGCAGGGCTGGCCTCCGGCCTGCTGACCGGCTGCGGAACCGAGACGGGCGACACCGGGGGGACCGGCACTTCAGTGGTCATGGGGATGTCGGACGACGTCCTGGCCACCGACCCCGCCTCCGGCTACGACCCCGGCTCCTGGCTGTTGTTCAACAACGTCTTCCAGTCGCTGCTCAGCTTCCCCAAGGGCGCCACCGAACCGCAGCCCGAGGCCGCCGAGCAGTGCACCTTCTCCGACACCAGGGCCACGGTCTACAAGTGCACCCTCAAGGACGGCCTGACGTTCAGCAACGGTGACGAACTGACCTCGGCGGACGTCAAGTTCTCCTTCGACCGCATGCTGAAGATCAACGATCCCGACGGCCCCGCGGTCATGTTCCCCACGCTCGACAAGGTGGAGACGCCGGACGACAAGACGGTCGTCTTCCGGCTCAACACCCCCGACGCCACCTTCCCGAGCAAGATAGCCTCCGGCGCCGGCTCCATCGTCGACGAGGACGAGTACGACGCAAAGGGCCTGCGCAAGGACGGCGCGGCCGTCGGCTCCGGCCCGTACAAGCTGGACAAGTTCGACGACGACGAGGCCGTCTTCTCCGTCAACGAGAACTACAAGGGCACCGCCGAGGTGCAGAACGACGGCGTGACCCTGAAGTTCTTCCACGGCGACCAGGACGCCCTGAAGAAGGCGCTGCTCGAGAACCAGGTCGACATCGCCTACCGAGGCCTCACCGCCGGTGACATCGCCGGCATCGAGAAGTCGGGCGACGACTCCGGTGTCGAGGTCCTCGAGGGCAGCAGCGCCGAGGTCCAGCACCTGGTCTTCAACATGGACGACCCGGTCGCCGGCAAGCTCGGCGTCCGCAAGGCCATGGCCTACCTCATCGACCGCGACGCCCTCATCAAGGACGTCTACCAGGGCACGGCGACCCCGCTGTACTCGATCATCCCGGCCGGTATCGGCGGCCACAACACGGCCTACTTCGACACCTACGGCGCCCGCCCCTCCAAGGCCAAGGCCGCCGCCGCGCTGCAGGACGAGGGCATCAGCGGCAAGGTGAAGCTGACCCTGTGGTCCACCCCGTCGCGCTACGGCCCCGCCACCGACGACGAGTTGAGGGCGATCGCCCAGCAGCTCAACGACAGCGGCCTGTTCGACGCCGACGTGCAGTCCGTCGCGTTCGACCAGTACGAGAAGGACATCGCCGACGGCAAGTACGGCGTGTACGTCAAGGGCTGGATCCCGGACTACCCGGACGCCGACAACTTCACGTCCCCCTTCTTCGGCAAGGGCAACGTGCTGAGCAACAACTACAGCAACAAGTCGATCACCGGCACGCTCATCCCGCGCACCGCCGCCGAGAGCGACCGCTCCGCCACGGACGACGAGTTCGGCCAGCTCCAGGACATCGTGGCCAAGGAACTCCCCGTCCTCCCGGTCTGGCAGGCCAAGCAGTACGCCGTCACGCACGAGAACGTCTACGGCCTGGAGTACTGCCTCGACGCCTCCACCGTGTTCCGCTTCTGGGAACTCAGCAAGGACTGACGGACGGCCCTACTCGCCGCACATGCACAAGGGCGCCCCTTCTCGGGAAGGGGCGCCCTTCGCGTCGTGACGCGGGCTGCCGGCCGTGACGCGGGCCGCTGCCTACTGCGCGCCGGGGCGCACCAGTCCGCTCTCGTACGCGTACACCGCGGCCTGCACCCGGTCCCGCAGCCCCAGCTTGGTGAGCACATGCCCGACGTGCGTCTTCACGGTGGTCTCGCTGACGAACAGATCCGCGGCGATCTCCGCGTTGGACAGGCCCCGCGCCACCAGCTTCAGCACCTCCACCTCACGCTCGGTGAGCGTGTGCAGGGTGTCCGGCACCGGCTCGTCGCCCGACGGCAGATGCGTGGCGTACTTGTCGAGCAGCCGGCGCGTGATGCTCGGCGCGAGCATCGCCTCACCGGCGGCCACCACACGGATCGCCTGCACCAGCTCGTTGGCCGGGGCGTCCTTCAGCAGGAAGCCACTGGCGCCCGCCTTCAGCGCTTCGACCACGTACTCGTCGAGATCGAAAGTCGTCAGCACCAGCACCTTCGCCGGGCCGTCCCGCCCGGGCCCGGTGATCTGCCGCGTCGCCTCGACCCCGTCCATCCGGGGCATGCGGATGTCCATCAGGACCACGTCGGGCTGCAGGGCCCGCACCTGGTCGAGGGCCTGGAGGCCGTCACCGGCTTCGCCCACGACCGCAATGTCCTGCTCGGCCTCCAGGATCATCCGGAAGCCGGTGCGCAGCAGCGGCTGGTCGTCGACCAGTAGGACGCGGATGGCCACGTAAGTCTCCTTCGCTAGTCCGGCCCCATTCTGCCCTGCGGGCCGCCACCCGACTCGGCCACCCTCACCGGCAACGGATAGGGCGGGGGAGTGCCGCCGAATTCCGGGCAGTGGGCCTGGTGGTCGCACCAGCCGCACAGCTTGGTCGGCCGGGGACGCCACTCGCCCGTCCGAGTCGCCAGCCGGATCGCCTCCCACAACGCGTGCAGCTTGCGCTCGACCCGCTCCAGATCCGCGAGGACGGGGTCGTACGTCAGCACGTCACCGCTGCCGAGGTAGACGAGCTGGAGCCGACGCGGGACGACGTTCTTCAGCCGCCACACCACGAGCGCGTAGAACTTCATCTGGAACAGCGCACCCTCGGCGTACTCGGGCCGGGGCGCCTTGCCCGTCTTGTAGTCGACGATCCGCACCTCGCCGGTCGGCGCCACATCGACACGGTCGATGATGCCGCGCAGCCGCAGCCCCGAGTCCAGCTCGGCCTCCACGAACAGCTCACGCTCGGCGGGCTCCAGCCGGGTCGGATCCTCGAGACCGAACCACCGCTCGACGAGCTGCTCCGCCTCCTTGAGCCACGTCGCCAGCCGCACGCCCTCGGGATCGTCCGCGAACAGCTCCACGACCTCCGGCCTGCTCTCCCGCAGCCGCTCCCACTGGCCGGGCACGAGGGACTTCGCACGCGGAGCCGTCCGCTCGGCCGCCGGCGCGTCGAAGAGCCGCTCCAGCACCGCGTGCACCAGCGTGCCCTTGGTCGCCGCCGCACTCGGCTTCTCGGGCAGCCGGTCGATCACCCGGAACCGGTAGAGCAGCGGGCACTGCATGAAATCACTGGCACGGGAGGGCGACAGCGAAGCCGGCGGTATGGCCGCCCTGGCGGCGCCGTCGGCCGCCGTGACCGCGCCCGCACCCGCCTCGACCGTCGTCACCGTACTGTCCGCCCCCGCCGGGTACCCGTCCGCCACCGGCCCGCTCACCGGCGCGACGTCACCGCCGCGGTCCCCCGCGGCACCCTCCGTGCTCGTCTCCATGCCCACAGACCTTACGGCCCGCCACTGACAGTGACCCAGCCGCCGCCGTTCACCGCTGCGACGGAGGGGAAAACAGAGGGGGTGCCGGGGAGAAACGCGCCACCACGGCCGCATACCATCGACCCGAGACCCTTCCGCCCGCCAGGCGCGGATGACGCTTCGAACGAGGGGACACCGTGGACGAGAGCGGCAGCGGGCAGCCGCGGTCCGGCGACGAGGAATCGGCCGAGCGCCACGCACCACCTGCGACCCCGGCCGCGGGCCCCACACGCCCCGGCACCCCTCGACGCGCCACAGGCACCGACAAGCCCTCGACACCGCCGACCGACGAACCGACCATGGTGGTGCGGAGGTTGGACCTCTCCCAGAAGGACACCACCGGGGACGCGCCGGACGGACACGGGGGAGAGGCGCACGCGCCGAAGGCGAAGGCAGCGAAGGGCGAGGAAGCCAAGGGGCAGCAGCCCCGGCAATCCGATGCCGACGGCCCGGAGCCCGGGGCCGCGGACTCACGGGACCGTGACGCCGACGGCAACAAAACCGGGCAGGAGAACGCCGCCCGGCATGACACCGACGCCCGTACGCCGGCCGACACCGCCCCCCACTCCGACGTCCGCACGACGCCGGGCACCTCGCCCACCCCCGACTCCGACCACGCCGTACCGACGACGAAGAGCGCCTCGCAGGACACCGCGACCGACCACCACCCGCCCACCCACACCGCCCCGGACCACCGCACCTTCGCCGACAGCGGAGCCAAGGGACAACCGCCCCGGGCGCCGGAGCCGCGCGGCGGGCTGCTCATGGGGCGCCCCTTCGGAGTGCCCGTCTACGTCGCCCCCAGCTGGTTCCTCGTCGCCGCCCTCATCACCTGGGTGTTCGGCGGACAGCTCGACCGCGTACTCCCCGAGCTGGGGGCCGCCCGCTACCTCGTCTCCCTCTTCTTCGCGGTCGCCTTCTACGCCTCCGTCCTCGTCCACGAGCTCGCCCACACCGTCGCGGCCCTCCGCTTCAAACTGCCCGTCCGCCGCATCCAGCTCCAGTTCTTCGGCGGCGTCTCCGAGATCGAGAAGGAGGCCGAGACACCGGGACGCGAGTTCGTCCTCGCCTTCGTCGGCCCGCTGCTCTCCCTCGTACTCGCCGGCGTCTTCTACGCCGCCATGCAGCCGGTCGAACCCGGCACCGTCCCCGGCGTCCTGCTGGCCGGCCTGATGGTCTCCAACCTCATCGTGGCCGCCTTCAACCTGCTCCCCGGCCTGCCCCTCGACGGCGGCCGCATGCTCCGCGCGATCATCTGGAAGATCACCGGCAAGCCGATGACCGGCACCATCGCCGCCGCCTGGGTCGGCCGCGCCCTCGCCGTCTCCGTCCTCATCGGACTCCCGTGGCTCACCCAGTCCGGCGCCCTCGGCTCCGACGCCGTCGACAACGTCGGCATGGACACCGTCATGGACGCCCTGCTCGCCGCCATCCTCGCCGCGATCATCTGGACCGGCGCCGGCAACAGCCTGCGCATGGCCCGCCTACGCCAACACCTCCCCGAACTGCGCGCCCGCGCCCTCACCCGCCGCGCCGTACCCGTCGAGACCGACACCCCCCTCTCCGAGGCCCTGCGCCGCGCCAACGCCGCAGGCGCCCGCGCCCTGGTCGTCGTCGACGCCGACGGCAACCCCCTCTCCCTCGTCCGCGAGGCCGCCATCGTCGGCGTACCGGAACACCGCCGCCCCTGGGTCGCCGTCAGCGGCCTCGCCCAGGAACTGACCGACGGCATGCGCGTCTCGGCCGAGCTCGCGGGAGAAGAACTCCTCGACGCCCTCCGCGCGACCCCGGCCACCGAATACCTCGTCGTCGAGGAGACCGGCGAGATCTACGGCGTCCTGTCCGCGGCCGACGTGGAGCGCGCCTTCGTGAAGGCCATGGCCCGCCCCAGCTGAACAACCCCAGCCACGCACGCGTGGTCGGCGGCCCCCCGAAACGCCGGTAGGCTGTTCACATGTCCGAACCGACCGGTGCCGCCCGCAGGCGCGGGCCCTTCAAGGTCGGGGACCAGGTTCAGCTGACCGACCCCAAGGGCCGCCACTACACGTTCACGCTCGAAGCCGGGAAGAACTTCCACACCCACAAGGGTTCCTTCCCGCACGACGAACTGATCGGCGCACCCGAGGGCAGCGTTGTCCGCACCACCGGGAACGTCGCCTACCTCGCGCTGCGCCCCCTGCTCCCCGACTACGTCCTGTCCATGCCCCGCGGTGCCGCCGTGGTCTACCCCAAGGACGCGGGGCAGATCCTCGCCTTCGCCGACATCTTCCCCGGCGCACGCGTCGTCGAGGCAGGCGTCGGCTCCGGCTCGCTCAGCAGCTTCCTGCTGCGCGCCATCGGCGACCAGGGCATGCTGCACTCCTACGAGCGCCGCGAGGACTTCGCCGACATCGCCCGGCAGAACGTGGAGCGCTACTTCGGCGGCCCGCACCCCGCCTGGCAGCTCACCGTCGGCGACCTCCAGGACAACCTGAGCGACACCGACGTCGACCGCGTCATCCTCGACATGCTCGCCCCCTGGGAGTGCCTGGAGGCCGTCTCCAAGGCGCTCGTCCCCGGCGGTATCGTCTGCTGCTACGTCGCGACCACCACCCAGCTCGCCCGGACCGTCGAGTCCATCCGCGAGATCGGCTGCTTCAACGAGCCGACCGCCTGGGAGACGATGATCCGCAACTGGCACATCGAGGGCCTCGCCGTCCGCCCCGACCACCGGATGATCGGCCACACCGGCTTCCTGCTCACCGCCCGCCGCCTCGCCGACGGAGTCGAGCCGCCCATGCGCCGCCGCCGCCCCGCCAAGGGCGCCTACGGCGAGGACTACGAAGGCCCGAACGCCGACGGAGGCTCCGGCCGCTGAGGCGGCCCCGTGCCGCAACCAACGTACAAGCGCTGTGGTCGAGTTCCCGGAACACCTCCGGAACTCGACCACAGCGCCTTTCCGTTGACGCGCGACCACGGAACGACCACTCGGACAGTCAAACGACAACTCCGACAGTCATACGACATCCCGCCGCACTCCCGAGCGCCCGTCATCCGGCACGGGAACTCCACACCCCCCGCCGTTCCACAGCACTGTGACGTGTGGCACGATGCTGGGCACCCCACCGGCACAGCCCTCACAGGAGACGCTCCTAGTGCAGCAATCCGCCGTCCCGGAACTGGCACACACCCACACCCGCCCGATCCACTGGCTAGCCACCGCCACAGCGGTGGCCGGAGTCGTGGCCCTCTCCTCGGTCCTCCAGCCCAACTCGGCGACAGCGGCCCAGACAGCCGGCCCGGAGGCGAGGAAAGTTCCCGCCGCCACCACACCCCTTGACCCCACCGGCGTCGACTACCCGCTCCAATGCGGGCCGGTGAAAGCGGTCGTGGTGAAAAAGGCGACAGGAGACCTGGACGGCGACGGCAACCCCGAGACCGTGGCCGTCGTGCACTGCGACTCCCCCATGGGCACACCGCCCGACGGCGTGTACGTCCTCACCCGGTCCGCCGAGACGGCCGCACCCCGCATCGTCGCGACCCTCGTCAACCCCAAGGACAGCATCACCGTCAGTGACATCGCAGTCCGTGACGGAGCCGTCGTCGGCGAACTCCTCGGCTACTCGACGGACGACGTACCGCGCTGCTGCCCGGACGTGAAGAACAGCGCGAAGTGGCAGTGGAAGAACGGCGCGTTCGTCCGCTCGACACCCGCCGGTGCCCACAGCGTCTGACCTATGCCACCGGCACGTGTGAGAAATCAGACAGTCGTAACCGCCCGTATCCGCAAGGTCACTCGGCGTCCGGACCGAACACCTCGACCCTGTCCGAAACCCGACGCACATGGATGCACTCGCCCGGACACTCCTTCGCCGAGTCCACCACATCCGTGAGAAGCGGCAGCGGTACGGGCGTTGTGGCCCCCTTGGCCTGCAGAAGCTCGTCCTCGCCGCTCTTCACATAGGCCAGACCGTCGATGTCCAGCTCGAACACCTCGGGCGCGTACTGGGCGCAGATGCCGTCACCAGTACAGAGATCCTGGTCGATCCAGACCTCCAGCGCCTCGCCCTCGACCCCGGCCGCCTGCTCCACGCTCATCTCTCCTGCCGTCTTTCCTGCCCCGAGCCGTACGGGAATCCGGCCAGCTCTGACGGGTGTTGAACGCTTTGACCCTACCTGGGCCTGGGTTCCAATCATGTGCGGTGGGTATTCCCCTGGCGTGAGGGAGAGCGCAAGGGTGAAGATCGGACACACCCCGACCGTCTTTGTGATCTAGGGGTTTCAATCGACACCCACCCAGGTAGGGTCTGGAAGCGTCCAGCTCCCCTTGGAGGAGGTGAGGACCGTGGCAGCCCACGACGACGACATGAACCGCGGCATCCGCCCGGGACGAGGGTCCGACGACCCGGCCGGGCAGATCGCCTACCTTGAGCAGGAGATCGCCGTCCTGCGACGCAAGCTCGCCGACTCTCCGCGACACACGAGGATTCTCGAAGAGCGGATCGTCGAGCTGCAGACGAACCTGGCCGGCGTATCCGCCCAGAACGAGCGACTCGCGAACACGCTCCGTGAGGCCCGAGACCAGATCGTGGCCCTCAAGGAAGAAGTCGACCGGCTCGCACAGCCACCGGCCGGCTTCGGTGTCTTCCTGCAAGCCAACGAGGACGGCACCGCCGACATCTTCACCGGAGGCCGCAAACTCCGCGTGAACGTCAGCCCCAGCGTCGAACTCGAAGACCTCCGGCGCGGCCAGGAACTGATGCTCAACGAAGCCCTCAACGTGGTCGAGGCCATGGAGTACGAGAGCGTCGGAGACATCGTCACCCTCAAAGAGATCCTCGAGGACGGCGAGCGCGCCCTCGTGGTCGGGCACACCGACGAGGAACGGGTGGTACGGCTCGCCGAGCCACTGCTGGACGTCACCATCCGTCCCGGCGACGCCCTCCTGCTAGAACCCCGCTCCGGCTACGTCTATGAAGTCGTACCGAAGAGCGAGGTCGAAGAACTCGTCCTCGAAGAGGTCCCGGACATCGGCTACGAGCAGATCGGCGGCCTGGGCAACCAGATCGAGATGATCCGCGACGCGGTCGAGCTCCCCTACCTCTACCCCGACCTGTTCAAGGAACACGAACTGCGCCCCCCCAAGGGCGTCCTCCTCTACGGACCCCCCGGATGCGGCAAGACACTCATCGCCAAGGCCGTCGCCAACTCGCTGGCCAAAAAGGTCGCCGAAGTCACCGGCCAAGCCCAGGGCAAGAGCTTCTTCCTCAATATCAAGGGCCCCGAACTCCTCAACAAGTACGTCGGTGAGACCGAGCGGCAGATCCGCCTCGTCTTCCAGCGCGCACGAGAAAAGGCCAGCGAGGGCACACCCGTCATCGTCTTCTTCGACGAAATGGAATCCCTCTTCCGCACCCGCGGATCCGGCGTCAGCTCGGACGTGGAAAACACCATCGTCCCCCAGCTCCTCGCCGAGATCGACGGCGTGGAAGGCCTGCAGAACGTGGTCGTCATCGGCGCCTCCAACCGCGAGGACATGATCGACCCCGCCATCCTGCGCCCCGGTCGACTCGATGTGAAAATCAAGATCGAGCGCCCGGACGCCGAAGCCGCCAAGGACATCTTCGGCAAGTACCTCACCGAACGCCTCCCGCTCCACTCCGAAGACCTCGGCGAACACAGCGGCAGCAGGACGAGCACGGTCCAGAGCATGATCCAGACCGCGGTCGAGCAGATGTACGCCGAATCCGAGGAAAACCGCTTCCTGGAAGTCACCTACGCCAACGGCGACAAGGAAGTCCTCTACTTCAAGGACTTCAACTCCGGCGCCATGATCGAAAACATCGTGGGCCGCGCCAAGAAAATGGCGATCAAGGACTTCCTCGAACACAACCAGAAGGGCCTGCGCGTCTCCCACCTCCTCCAGGCATGCGTGGACGAGTTCAAGGAGAACGAGGACCTGCCCAACACCACCAACCCCGACGACTGGGCCCGGATCTCCGGAAAGAAGGGCGAACGGATCGTCTACATCCGCACCCTCATCACCGGAAAGCAGGGCGCGGACACCGGACGCTCCATCGACACGGTGGCCAACACCGGTCAGTACCTGTAAAACACAGGGCGGCTGCGGGTGCCCTCACCGGGTACCCGCAGCCCACTGTTTTTCCGGCCACCACCGGAACACAAGGCGTGCAAGGCAATGACGCAAATGATCTCCCCACCAGCGCAAAGGCGTTCTAGGCTCTTCCGTACCGCAGAGTCGCGCAGTGCGGGGACGGGCACCGCACACGCAACCGAGCGCCAGCGGTATCTGCGCGGCGCCCACGACCGAGGGTGCCGCCGGGCAAGGAGGGCCGCATGACCGTACGGCGAGTAATGGGCATCGAGACGGAGTACGGGATCTCCGTCCCCGGCCACCCCAACGCCAATGCCATGCTCACCTCATCCCAGATCGTCAACGCCTACGCGGCGGCGATGCACCGGGCCCGCCGGGCCCGCTGGGACTTCGAGGAGGAGAACCCGCTGCGCGACGCGCGAGGCTTCGACCTCGCCCGCGAGGCCGCCGACTCCAGCCAGCTCACCGACGAGGACATCGGCCTCGCCAACGTCATCCTCACCAACGGAGCGCGACTCTACGTCGACCACGCGCACCCCGAATACAGCGCGCCCGAGGTCACCAACCCCCGCGACGCCGTCCTCTGGGACAAGGCCGGCGAACGCATCATGGCCGAAGCAGCGGAACGCGCGGCACAGCTGCCCGGCGCCCAGCCCATCCACCTCTACAAGAACAACACCGACAACAAAGGCGCCTCCTACGGCACCCACGAGAACTACCTGATGAAGCGGGAAACCCCCTTCTCGGACATCGTGCGCCACCTCACCCCCTTCTTCGTCTCCCGCCAGGTCTTCGCCGGAGCCGGCCGCGTCGGCATCGGCCAGGACGGCCACGAACACGGCTTCCAGCTCAGCCAGCGCGCGGACTACTTCGAGGTCGAGGTCGGACTCGAGACCACCCTCAAGCGCCCCATCATCAACACCCGCGACGAGCCCCACGCCGACGCCGAGAAATACCGCCGCCTCCACGTGATCATCGGCGACGCGAACCTCTCCGAGATCTCGACCTACCTGAAACTGGGCACGACAGCCCTGGTCCTCTCCATGATCGAGGACGGCTTCATCGCCGTCGACCTGGCCGTCGACCAGCCCGTACGCACCCTCCATCAGGTCTCGCACGACCCGTCCCTCAAGCGCCTCGTCACCCTGCGCAGCGGCCGCACACTCACCGCCGTCCAGCTCCAGATGGAGTACTACGAGCTCTCGCGCAAATACGTGGAGGAGCGCTTCGGCGCGGACGCGGACGAACAGACCAAGGACGTCCTCACCCGCTGGGAGGACACCCTCAACCGCCTCGAACGCGACCCCATGAGCCTCGCCGGCGAACTGGACTGGGTCGCCAAACGAGAGCTCATGGAGGGCTACCGCCGCCGCGACAACCTCGACTGGGACGCCGCCAGGCTCCACCTCGTCGACCTCCAGTACGCCGACGTACGCCCCGAGAAGGGCCTCTACAACCGTCTCGCGGCCCGCGGCCGCATGAAGCGCCTCATGGACGAGGAAACCGTCGAACGGGCCAAGGCGAAGCCACCGGAGGACACACGCGCGTACTTCCGCGGACGCTGCCTGGAGCAGTACGCAGACGACGTCGCCGCGGCCTCCTGGGACTCCGTGATCTTCGACCTGCCCGGCCGGGACTCCCTCCAGCGCGTTCCAACCCTCGAACCGCTTCGCGGAACGCGAAATCACGTCAAGGAGCTCCTGGACCGCTGCCGCACGGCGGAAGACCTGGTCAGGGTCCTGTCAGGCGGCTGACCGGACACCCGGACGGCACCGGCCGAACAGGGTGGAAAACCCGGCCGCCGGGAATCATCGAGGTGGCCCCCGTACGTTGGAGAAACTGCGGGGCCGATGTCAGACCCGGCTTGTAGGGTCTGATCATCACCGATCGGCAGGAAAGCCGACCTGTCGACCATGTCGGGCGAAATGAGCGGGGTGAGGGATATGGCAACCAAGGACACCGGCGGCGGACAGCAGAAGGCCACGCGCTCTACTGAGGAGGTCGAGGAGCAGGCGGCCGAGACGCAGGCTTCTGAGGACCTCAAGGAGCGGCAGGAGAAGCTGAGCGACGACGTCGACTCGGTTCTCGACGAAATCGATGACGTACTCGAGGAAAATGCCGAGGATTTCGTGCGAAGCTTCGTGCAAAAGGGTGGCGAGTAAAGGCGATTCGGTCACTTTGCCTTCGAACTGAAGGTTGCGGGGGATTCGGGTGGCTGACGAGCCGAACGCCAAGAAGTGCACGGGCTGCAAACGGGACCTGCCTTTCGCCGCCTTCGCGCGGGACAGGAATCGGAGTGATGGCCTCCAGGTGCGATGCCGGGAGTGTGTGGCGGAGTACAGCGCCGCGCACTACCGGCGTCGCCGGGAGGCCATGGGGAAGTCGGTGCGGGAGAAGGTGGAGGTTCCGGCCGGGCACAAGCTCTGCCGGACATGCGGAGAAGTGAAGCCGCACAGCGAGTGGCATCGCAACGCCACCGCGTCTGACGGCTTGGCGACTCGCTGCAAGGCGTGCCGTGCAGTGCAAGGGCGGCAGGACCACTTGAAGCGGCAGTACGGCATCACCGAAGCCGAGCGCGACGAGTTGGTGGTCTCTCAAGGGGGCGTCTGCTGCATATGTTTGGCGGCTCTGCCCGAGCATGTGGATCACTGCCACGAGACGGGTAGGGTCCGTGGCGTACTGTGCTTCAGCTGCAACGCTGCACTGGGGCAGTTCAAGGATCGGCCCGACGTGATAAGGCGGGCTGCTGCATACGTGGAAGGAATCGCGTGGAAGCCAACACTCGTAGCACCGGGCGTCTACCAGCTGCCTTCCTGACGCCTGGGTCGTCCTCCTTCATGGACTTTCTCTCCGAGCACCAGCCGGAGCTGCTGCCCGGCAAGCGCCAACTGCCGCCCACTCAGGGTGTGATCGAGGCGCCGCACGGCACCACGATCGTGGCCGTGACGTTCCCCGGTGGTGTCGTCCTCGCCGGTGACCGGCGCGCCACCATGGGCAACGTCATCGCCCAGCGCGACATCGAGAAGGTGTTCCCGGCCGACGAGTACTCGGCCGTGGGTATCGCCGGTACCGCCGGTCTCGCCGTCGAGATGGTCAAGCTTTTCCAGTTGGAGCTGGAGCACTTCGAGAAGGTCGAGGGTGCGCAGCTGTCGTTGGAGGGCAAGGCGAACCGGCTGTCGACCATGATCCGGTCCAACCTGGGGATGGCGATGCAGGGGCTGGCCGTGGTGCCGCTCTTCGCGGGGTATGACGTGGATCGGGAGCGGGGGCGGATCTTCTCGTACGACGTGACGGGCGGCCGTTCCGAGGAGACCGGGTTTGCGGCCACGGGCTCCGGTTCGATCTTCGCGCGCGGCGCCATGAAGAAGTTGTTCCGTGCCGACCTGAGCGAGGCCGAGGCGACGACGCTGGTGGTGCAGGCTCTGTACGACGCGGCTGACGACGACTCGGCGACCGGTGGTCCCGATGTCGCCCGCCGGATCTACCCGATCGTCACCGTGATCACCGAGGACGGCTTCCGCCGGCTCGACGATGACGAGTCCTCCGAGATCGCCCGCGCCATCCTGGAGCGGCGTCTGGAGCAGCCCGACGGCCCGCGGGCCGCGCTGCTGTAGGCGGCGGCTCGGTCTTATCAAGGTGATCCTGTGACTTCGACAGAAAGGGACGGATAACCGGTGTCGACGCCGTTCTATGTCTCACCCCAGCAGGCGATGGCCGACCGGGCGGAGTACGCCCGTAAGGGCATCGCCCGTGGTCGCAGCCTGGTCGTGCTGCAGTATGCCGACGGCATTGTCTTCGTCGGTGAGAACCCGTCCCGCGCGCTGCACAAGTTCAGCGAGATCTATGACCGGATCGGCTTCGCGGCGGCCGGTAAGTACAACGAGTACGAGAATCTGCGGATCGGCGGTGTGCGGTATGCCGATCTTCGTGGTTACACCTATGACCGTGATGATGTGACCGCGCGTGGTCTGGCCAACGTCTACGCCCAGACGCTGGGCACGATCTTCTCCTCGGCGGCTGAGAAGCCGTATGAGGTGGAGTTGGTCGTTGCCGAGGTGGGTGAGACGCCGGAGGGTGACCAGATCTATCGGTTGCCGCACGACGGGTCGATCGTGGATGAGCACGGTTCGGTCGCGGTCGGTGGTAACGCGGAGCTGATCAGTAACTATCTGGATCAGCGCCATCAGGACGGTATGAGCCTCGCTGAGGCGCTCAAGCTGGCCGTGCAGGCTCTGTCGCGTGAGTCGAACGGTACGCAGCGGGAGATTCCCGCGGAGCGTCTGGAGGTCGCGGTGCTGGACCGTACGCGTCCGCAGTCGCGGAAGTTCAAGCGGATTGTCGGTCGGCAGCTCGGTCGGCTGTTGGAGGCCGGTGGTGCGGCCACGGAGGCCGAGAGCGCTGACAGTGAGGACGGTTCGGAGGATTCCGGCGGTTCCGAGGAGTAGTCCGAGCGGTTCACCTCGTTCGCCCCCTTCTGTGCCCTGGCCGCTCGCTCGGCCGGGGCACAGGTGCGTTCGGGGTGGGGGTCAGGGCGCGCTGGGCGGCGCTGTGGAGCCTCGTACGACGAGTTCGACCGGGATGTCGCCGCCTTCGGGTTCGCGGCCTTCCAGGACGGCCAGGAGGGCTTGCATGCCGCGTTCGCCGAAGAGCTCGGCGTCGAGTCGGACGGTGGTGAGTTCGGGGTCGATGGCGGTGGCGAGGGCGAGGTCGTCGAGGCCGGTGACGGAGATGTCGTCGGGGATGCGCAGGCCGAGGCGGCGTGCGGCCTTGTAGGCGCCGGCGGCGAGTTTGTCGTCGTCGCTGACGATGGCGGTGGGGCGGGGGCCCGGGGCGGCGAGTGCGGTGGTGGTGGCGGCGAGGGCGTCGTCGATGGAGATGGGGGCGCGGACGGTGAGCAGTGAGGTGCCGGGTACCTCGGCGACGCGTGTGGCCAGTTCGCGTGCGCGTACGTCGAAGGTCCAGGACGGCACGTCGGCGGCGAGGTGCAGGATGCGGCGGTGGCCGAGGCCCAGTAGGTGGGCGGCGACCTGGCGGACGCCGTCGGCGATGTCGAGGTTCACGGTTGCGGCGCCGAGGCTGCCGTCGGGGTCGCTGTCGAGCATGACCAGGGGGAGTTGGTCGCCGTGGATGGCGGTGAGGGCGTCGGCGGCCATGGAGGAGGCGATGACGCCGTCCAGGGCGGCTTGGGCGGAGGCGAAGGGGTCGCGGGCGGGGCCGATGCCTTCGGGGGAGGGGTAGAGGACGACGCCGAAGCCGTGTTGGGCGGCGACGCGGGCGGCGCCGGTGTAGACGCCTGCGAAGAATTCGGTGGTGAGGGCGGGGACCACCAGGAGTACGGTGCGGGTGTGGCCGAGGCGGAGGTTGCGGGCCGCGAGGTTGGGCCGGTAGCCGAGTTCGCGGGCTGCCTGGCGTACGCGTTCCGCTGTGGTCTCGGAGACGCGGCCGCGCCATTTGTCGCCGAGGACGAGGGATACCGCGGCCTGGGAGACGCCTGCGGCTTGGGCTACGTCCCGGCTGGTGGGGCGGGTGCTGCCGTGTGCCACCGTCCGTCTGCTCCTTCGTCTGGACTCGTGAACAGCGCACATGGTACGTATGACGGAGGACGTTATACGTAAAACCTGAGTGGAGGGCGGCGCGGCTGATGACCGGCGCATACGTGGAGATCCTCAGGGCGAGGCATGCGGCGCGGCTGCTCGTGGGCACGCTCGTGGGCCGGTTGCCGAACGCTGTCGCCGCGCTCGCCATCATGCTGTTCGTGCGCGCGGAGGGCGGTTCGTACAGCCTGGCCGGGGGTCTGGCGGCCGTGTACGGGGTCGCCAACGCCGTGGGGCAGCCGTTGCTGGGGCGGCTGGTGGACCTGTTCGGGCAGCCGCGGGTGCAGCTGCCGGCCGCGGTGGCCTCGGCCCTCGCGATGGCGGTGTTCGCCTTCGTGGGCATCGGCCCGCTGCCGCTGGCCTATGCGGCCGTTGCGGCCTCCGGGCTGTTCGCGCCGCCGCTGGAGGGCGGTCTGCGGGCGCTGTGGTCGTCGGTCCTGCACAAGGAGGGCCAGGTGCACGCGGCGTATGCCATGGACGCGGTGGCGCAGGAAGTCATGTTCACCGTCGGACCGTTGTTGCTGACGCTGTGCACGTCGTTGTGGTCGGCGCAGGTGGCGCTGCTGGTCCTGAACGTCGTCGGGGTGCTGGGGGCGCTGTGGGTGGTGGTGTCGCCGCCCTCGCGCGCGTGGCGTTCGGCTCCGCGTGAGGCGCATTGGCTGGGGGCGCTGCGTTCGGCGGGGCTGGTGGCGTTGCTCGCCGCCTTCCTGTTCGTCGGGATGGCGATGGGGTCGATCGCGGTGGCGGCCGTGTCGTACGCGGACGACCATGGCGGTGACGCGGTGTACGGCTGGCTGATGGCGGGTCTGGGGCTGGGTGCGCTGGTGGGTGGCACGGTGTACGGGGCGCGGCAGTGGGGTGGGGATCCGGCGCGGCGACTGCGGGTGCTGGTGGCGCTTCTGGCGGTGTGTTATCTGCCGCTGATGCTGATGCCGGGAGTGGTCGCCATGACGCTGCTGGCCGTGCTGGCGGGTGTGTTTCTGGCGCCGTGCATCGCCTGCGCTTTCGTGTTGGTCGACCGGCACGCGCCGCGTGGGACGGTCACCGAGGCGTTCTCCTGGCTTGTGACGACGTTCACCGTGGGGGCGTCGGTCGGAACGGGTCTGGCGGGGCCGGTCGTCGAGGCGGGCGGGGCCCTGTGGGGGTTCGCCGTGCCGGGTGCCGCGGGGGCGGTGTCGTTGCTGGTCCTGCTGGGCACGGGGCGGGTCCTCGCAGCTCCCGCCAGGGGTGCGGTGGTTGCGGCTTCATCGGAAAATGATCCAAACCGTGCTGTCGAACCCCGTTTCAGCTCAGGGGATCGGGCGTAATGTTCAGTCATGGACCGCCGCATTTTCGGGCTGGAGAACGAGTACGGCGTCACGTGCACGTTCAGGGGACAGCGCCGCCTGTCGCCTGACGAGGTGGCGCGGTACCTCTTCCGCCGTGTCGTGTCATGGGGCCGCAGCAGCAATGTCTTTCTGCGAAACGGCGCCCGCCTGTATCTCGACGTGGGATCGCATCCGGAATACGCGACACCGGAATGTGACAACGTGACCGAACTGGTCACCCACGACAAAGCGGGCGAGCGCATTCTCGAAGGACTCCTGGTGGACGCCGAACGACGCCTGCACGAGGAAGGAATCGCGGGCGACGTCTACCTCTTCAAGAACAACACCGACTCGGCGGGTAACTCCTATGGTTGCCACGAGAACTATCTCGTCGCACGCCACGGGGAGTTCTCCCGGCTCGCGGACATTCTCATCCCGTTCCTTGTCACGCGTCAGCTGCTGTGCGGCGCGGGCAAGGTTCTGCAGACCCCGCGTGGTGCCGTGTACTGCGTCAGCCAGCGCGCGGAGCACATCTGGGAGGGCGTCTCCTCGGCGACGACCCGTTCCCGGCCGATCATCAACACGCGCGACGAGCCGCACGCGGACGCGGAGCGCTACCGGCGCCTGCACGTCATCGTGGGCGACTCGAACATGTCCGAGACGACCATGCTGCTCAAGGTCGGCGCGACCGACCTGGTGCTGCGCATGATCGAGGCGGGCACGGTGATGCGGGACCTGACCCTGGAGAACCCGATCCGGGCGATCCGCGAGGTCAGCCACGACATCACGGGTCGCCGCAAGGTGCGTCTGGCCAGTGGCCGGGAGGCCTCGGCGCTGGAGGTGCAGCGCGAGTACTACGAGAAGGCCGTGGACTTCTGCGAGCGCCGTGGCATCCGTACCGGCACGGTCGAGCAGGTCCTGGAGCTGTGGGGTCGCACGCTGGACGCGATCGAGGCCGAGGACCTGGACCGGATCGGCACCGAGATCGACTGGGTGATGAAGTACCAGCTCATCGAGCGGTACCGGGCCAAGCACAACATGACCATGTCGCATCCGCGGGTCGCGCAGATAGACCTCGCCTACCACGACATCCACCGCCGTCGCGGCCTGTACTACCTGCTGGAGAAGAAGGGTCAAGCCGCGCGTATCTGCAACGACTTGAAGATCTTCGAGGGCAAGTCGGTTCCGCCGCAGACCACTAGGGCCCGGCTGCGCGGCGACTTCATCCGCAGGGCCCAGGAACAGCGCCGGGACTTCACTGTCGACTGGGTGCACCTCAAGCTGAACGACCAGGCTCAGCGCACGGTGTTGTGCAAGGACCCGTTCCGTTCGGTGGACGACCGGGTGGAGAAACTGATCGCCGGAATGTGAGCGAGGCGATTCCGGCTGATCTTCCGGAACGCAACACGGGCGCCGTACGTTTCCCGTACGGCGCCCTTCTCACGCCGTAGAGTTGCGCGCACGCCATCCACAAGATCGACCGATTACGAGGCCCCCACCGTGCGCCGACGCTCACTTCTCATCGCCGTACCCGCAGGAATGGTCACTCTCGCCGCTTGCGGCGACGACAAGGACGACTCGAGCAAGGCGAACGAGAGCGCCTCTCCCTCGACCCCGGAGACGTCGGCGGCGCCGTCGCCGAAGATCGTGGACGGGCCGCTGCCGGCGATCACTGCGGGCACGAAGTTCGGGCAGAAGCCGACGGTCGCCAAGGGCAGCGGTGACCCGTCGAAGGACCTCGCGGTGAAGACGGTCATCGCGGGCGGCGGCAAGGTGGTGGCCGAGAACGACTACATCCAGGCCGACTACCTCGGCCAGATCTGGAGCACGGGCAAGGTCTTCGACAACTCCTACGATCCCAAGACGCCGCTGCTCATCCAGCTCTCCCAGGGCCGCATCATCGACGGCTGGCGGTACGCCCTGAGCGGCAAGAAGGCCGGCAGTCGTGTCGAGATGGCTGTGCCTCCGACCTGGGGTTACGGCAAGGACGGCGAACCGCGGGCCGGGATCAAGGGCACGGACACGCTGGTGTTCGTGGTCGACATCCTGGACACGTTCAACGCCAAGAGCTCCGCCAAGGGCGACGTGGTCGCGCAGGACAACGTGGACCTGCCCAAGGTCGGCACCAACACCGACGGCAAGGCGCCCTCCCTGGAGGTTCCCAAGACGGACCCGCCCAAGAAGCTGGTGGCGAGCTACGTCATCGAGGGCGACGGCGACGAGGTCGCGGCGGAGAACTCCGTCCTCGTGCAGTACAAGGGCGTGCAGTGGGACACCGGCAAGGAGTTCGACTCGACGTACGCCAACAAGCAGCTGGCGTCGTTCTCGCTGCAGCAGGTCGTCAAGGGCTGGTCGCAGGGGCTGACCGGCAAGAAGGTCGGCAGCCGCGTGCTGATCGTCATCCCGCCGGACCTGGGCTACGGCGACAACCCGCAGCCGGGCAGCGGTATCTCCAAGGGCGCCACGCTGGTCTTCACCGTGGACATCCTGGCGAAGATGTGACGTCGCCCGAGGTGATGAAAGACTGGGACCGTTGTCTTTCCACGACAAGCATGGAGCGTAAGACGTGAGCATCGACAAGCCCGAGATCGACTTCCCGGGCGGCGAGCCGCCGGCGGACCTCGAGATCAAGGACATCTGGGAGGGCGACGGCGCGGTTGCGCAGGCAGGTCAGACCGTCACCGTCCACTACGTGGGTGTCGCCTTCAGCACGGGTGAGGAGTTCGACGCCAGCTGGAACCGTGGTACGCCGTTCCGCTTCCCGCTGGGTGGCGGTCGCGTCATCAAGGGCTGGGACCAGGGCGTGCAGGGCATGAAGGTCGGCGGCCGCCGCCAGCTGACCATCCCGGCGCACCTCGCCTACGGCAACCAGAGCCCGACCCCGGCGATCAAGCCCGGTGAGACGCTGATCTTCGTGGTCGACCTGCTCGGCGTCTGATCGTCGTATCCGGTCGTCGTTTCCGGTCGCCGCGTCTGATCGGCGGACGACCGGACCCGACTACCTGGGGCCCATGCCTGTCCGGGCATGGGCCCTCGGCTTTTGCCACGCCACTTCGGGGCGGTACGGTCATCGGTCGTAAGCACCATAGGGAAGGCGAAGGGCGTCGATGGCCATTGCCAAGGCAGAGCGGCTCATGAACCTGGCGCTGTGTCTGCTGGGGACGCGGCGACCGCTGAGCAAACGCGAGCTGCGTGAGTCCATCGAGGCCTACCTGGAAGCGGGTTCCGACGACTCCTTCAACAGGATGTTCGAGCGGGACAAGGACGATCTGCGCGAGCTCGGCCTGGTCATCGAGACGGTCGAGAATCTCGACGGCGACGTCGGCTATCTCGCCCGCCGCGACAGCAACCGCCTGCCGGCCATCACGCTGGACGCCGAGGAGGCGGCTGCCCTGGGGCTGGCCGCCAAGGTGTGGCAGCAGGCCCGGCTGGCGGGTGCGGCCAGTGGTGCCCTGCAGAAGCTGCGCGCGGCGGGGCTGCCGGAGGATGTCGACCCGTACGAGGCGCACGGCGCCCTGGAGCCCCGTATCCCGGTGCACGAGGCCGCGTTCGAGCCGTTGATGCTGGCCTGCCGCGACCGTCGTCCGGTCGTCTTCGACTACCGCAAGGCCACCGCCGCCCGCCCCGAACCCCGGCATGTCGAGCCGTGGGCGCTGGAGTGCTGGCGCGGCCACTGGTATCTGGCGGGCTGGGACCGTGACCGGGGTGCCGAGCGGGTCTTCCGGCTGTCCCGGATCACCGGCAAGGTGCGCAGCCGCAGCGGCCGGTTCACCGCCGAGGTGCCCGATGTCGTCACCGTGCGGGAGACGGTCGCGAGCTGGGCGGGGGAGACCGCCGACCGCTCCGCGCTGATCCGGCTGCGCACGGACGCGGGGTACCCCTTGCGGGCGAGGGCCACCTCGGTCCGGGAACTCGGGGACGGCTGGGACGAGTTGGAGATTCCGTACGGCCACGGGCTGGATGCCTGGCTGGTGGAGTTCGGGCCGGACGTGGTGGTCCTGGAGCCGGCGGAGCTGCGGGCCGATGTGGTGGACCGGCTGCGTGCCGTGGCCAAGGGCTGAGGGGGAGCGGAGCACACAGTGGCAGGCAAACCGGTCAGGCCAGCGAGCGCCATCGACCAGACCCGGCGGATGCTCTCCCTCGTGACGTATCTGAGGGAGCGGCCCGGTGCGCGTCTGGAGGACGTCGCGCGTGCCTTCGGCATCTCCGAGGACGAGCTGGTCTCCGACCTCGATGTGCTGCCCATGTGCGGCACAAGTTTCCGTGGCGGCGACCTGCTCGACATCGACACCGACGGCGAGCGCATCTGGTGGCACAACCCGGCCGCCCTCGGGGCGGAGGCGGCCGAGCCGCTGCGGCTCGCGGCCGACGAGGCGACCGCGCTGCTGGTGGCCGCCCGCGCCGTGGCCACGCTGCCGGGGTTGCGTGAGGGCGACCGGCAGGCGCTGCTGCGGGCGACCGCCAAGGTGGAGACGGCGGCCGGGGAGGCGGCCGGCGCCAGCTCCCGGCTGTCGGTGACGTTCGAGTCCGAGGGCGGGGTCTTCGCGGACGTCGACCGTGCGATCTCCGAGCGGCGCCGGCTGTGGATCCGCTACTACTCGCCGGCCCGCGACGAGGTCACCGAGCGCGAGATCGACCCGATCCGGCTGGTCAGCGTCGGCCACACCTATGTCGAGGCCTGGTGCCGCCGCTCCGAGGCGCGCCGCACCTTCCGGCTCGACCGGGTCGCCGAGATCAAGATCCTGGACGAGCCGTCGGCGCCGCCCGAGGTCGAGCTGCGGGACCTGTCGGAGGGGCTGGTGCAGCCTGCCGCGGAGGACCCGGAGGTCGTGGTCGAGGTCGGGCCGGGCGGGCGGTGGGTCGCCGAGTACTACCCGCACGACAGTGCGGATGAGCTGCCCGACGGCGGGCTGCGTATCACCCTGCGCACCCCCGACCCGGCGTCGCTGCGGCGTCTGGCGCTTCGGCTCGGCCGCGACGGCCGTATCGTCTCGCCGCCCGAGCTGGCCGACAGCGCCCGGCAGGCCGCCCGCAAGGCGCTGGCGGCGTACGACGGGATCGAGGCGCAGGGTGCTCACGGGGCGCACCCGGGCCGCGACGGACAGTAGGTCAGGCAGTTCGACAGGCAGGAGCAAGGGCTTTGAGTGAGTCGGCGACGTCTGCAGTGCCGGGGATGACGGTGGCGTCCGCTTTCGCCGGGATGAGAAGCGTGGCTCCGGTGGTGTTCAAGGCGGGCTGCCCGGACTGCCGGGGCCGCTTCGAACTCGCCGCGAGCGCGCTGCGCCTCGCCATCGGCGCGACCAGCCGTACGACCTTCTACTCCTTCACCTGCCCCGAGTGCGGCGCGGCCGTCCGCAAGCCGGCCGGCGAGCGGATCGTCGAGCTGCTGACGGGCGGTGGGGTCAGCACCCTGCGGCTGCACTCCGCGCTGTAGGACGGTCTAGGCTCGCCTTCATGTTCTGGCCGATGTTCGCGGTAGCTGTGGGTTTTCTGGGTCTCGCCGTGCTCGGCGTGCTCGCCGTGCGGGTCTTCCTGGAGGCGCAGCGCCTCGGCAGGCAGGTCACGGAGTCGGCGCGACGCATCAGCAGGGCGGCCGAGGACCTGGAGCGGGCGACGGTGAGCGCGGCCCGGGCTGTGGACTCCCTGTAGGTCCCTCAAGTATTGGGTGTGAGTCCTGCGCCGCATGCGTTTTGGGCCACTTCGCCCTGTCAACGCGGTGGCCCGGGCAGGTACGCTGCTGGTCGCGGCTCGGAGAACGAGGCCCGGTCCGCGGACAGGGAGTACGCACGGGGATTGCCTCACGTTTACCCCTGAGCGTTACGATCGCTGACATCACGATCGTTCGGACACATGTCCGACCGGTCGGACAGCATCCCACCCCAGTCGCCTCGGTGAGAAGGTCAAGACTTATGTTCGGAAAGCTCGGAGCCCCCGAGATCATTCTCATCCTCGTCGTCATCATCCTGCTGTTCGGCGCGAAGAAGCTTCCGGACATGGCGCGCTCGCTCGGCAAGTCCGCCCGCATCCTGAAGAGCGAGGCGAAGGCGATGAAGGACGACGGCAAGTCCGCCGCCCCGGCCGACCCGCCGAACAACAACACCGGCGACGACCAGCAGCCCCCGGCTCAGCGCATCATCCAGTCCGCGCCCGGCGACGTGACCAGCTCGCGGCCGGTCAACGAGCCGACGGACACCACCAAGCGCTGACGCAGGGCCGGTGACCGCCGGCCCGCCGCACGAGATGGGAACGTGGGTTGCTGAAGTCTGCCCGCAAAGAGGAGAAGGATCCCGAGGGGCGGATGCCCCTCGCGGAACACCTTCGTGAGCTCCGCAACCGGCTTGCGAAAGCGCTGCTCGCGATCGTCGTCATCACGGTCGTCGCCGCCTTCTTCTATCAGGACATCATCAACTTCTTCACCAAGCCGGTCCTTGAATCGGTCGGCTGCCCGAAGTCGTTCGAGGAACTGGCCAAGACGGCGCGCGACGAGAACCCGTGTGCGCAGATCACGATCAACGGTCTGCTCGCGCCGTTCACGCTGGCCCTGAAGGTGTCCCTGATGGCCGGTGTCGTTTTTGCCGCACCGGTCTGGTTGTACCAGCTGTGGGCCTTCGTCGCCCCCGGCCTGCACAAGCACGAGCGGAAGTACGCCTACGCGTTCGTCGCCACGGGCTTCCCGCTCTTCCTCGCCGGCGCCTTCTTCGCCTACAAGGTGCTGCCCAAGACCGCCGACGTCCTGATCGAGTTCACGCCGTTCGGCGTCGACAACCTGCTGCCGCTGGACGACCTGCTCGACCTCGTCACGCGCATGGTGATCGTCTTCGGTCTCTCCTTCGAGCTGCCCCTGCTGCTGGTGATGCTCAACTTCACCGGTGCCATCACCGGCAAGCGCATGCTCGGCTGGTGGCGCGGCATGATCATGGGCATCACGGTGTTCGCGGCGATCGCGACGCCGAGCACCGACCCGCTGACGATGATGGCCCTTGCAGGACCCATCTGGATCCTGTACTTCGCAGCGGTCGTCGTCGCCCTGGTCAACGACCGTCGCAGGGCCCGCCGCGAGGCCATGGGCCCCGCCGACGACGAGGCCTCCGACCTGGACCTGACCCCCGACGACATCGGCGAGGTCGAGACCGTCTCCGCGGCCCGGGCGCTGCCCGAGCAGGCGAGCGGTGAGCGGGTCAACGGCTACGACGACGTGACCTGACCACGGCGATTGCCGAACTGTGCGGCCGGGGCGCCTACGGGGCGCACCCGGCCGCTTCCGTTGCGCGGCCGTGAGCTGCGCGGATCCCGGGTTTGCCGGGTGCGGATCCGGATAATGATCGTCCTGTTGTCAGTGGGGCCCGGTACGCTCGAAAGCACGATGACAGAGGACCTCTCTCCGGCTGAGCGGTACACGGCAGCGCGCAAGCGTGCTGCCGAGCAGGCCACCGCGCTCGCCTCCTTCCGCGAGATGTACGACTTCGGCCTCGACGCCTTCCAGATCGAGGCCTGCCAGGCGCTCGAAGCAGGGAAGGGCGTGCTGGTCGCCGCGCCCACCGGCTCCGGCAAGACGATCGTGGGCGAGTTCGCCGTCCACCTCGCCCTGATGCAGGGCAAGAAGTGCTTCTACACGACCCCCATCAAGGCGCTGTCCAACCAGAAGTACGCCGACCTGTGCCGCCGTTACGGCAACGGCATGGTCGGTCTGCTCACCGGCGACAACAGCGTCAACCCGGACGCCGCCGTGGTCGTGATGACCACCGAGGTGCTGCGGAACATGCTGTACGCCGGGTCGCAGACCCTCCTCGGCCTCGGCTATGTGGTCATGGACGAGGTGCACTACCTCTCCGACCGCTTCCGCGGCGCCGTATGGGAGGAAGTGATCATTCACCTTCCCGAGTCGGTCACCCTTGTCTCCCTGTCGGCGACCGTGTCGAACGCCGAGGAGTTCGGCGACTGGCTCGACACCGTCCGTGGCGACACCGAGGTGATCGTCTCCGAGCACCGGCCCGTGCCGCTGTTCCAGCACGTGCTCGCCGGGCGCCGGATGTACGACCTGTTCGAGGAGGGCGAGGGCCACAAGAAGGCCGTCAACCCCGACCTCACACGGCTGGCCCGCATGGAGGCGACCCGGCCGTCGTACCAGGACCGCAGACGCGGGCGCGCCATGCGCGAGGCCGACCGGGAGCGGGAGCGCAGACAGCGCTCCCGGGTGTGGACGCCGGGTCGCCCCGAAGTCATCGAACGGCTCGACGCCGAGGGACTGCTGCCCGCCATCACCTTCATCTTCAGCCGGGCCGCCTGCGAGGCCGCCGTCCAGCAGTGCCTGTACGCGGGCCTGCGGCTGAACGACGACGAGGCTCGGGAAAAGGTCCGTGCCCTCGTCGAGGAGCGCACCGCCTCCATCCCCACCGAGGATCTCCATGTCCTCGGCTACTACGAGTGGCTGGAGGGCCTCGAGCGCGGTATAGCCGCCCACCACGCGGGCATGCTGCCGACCTTCAAGGAGGTCGTCGAGGAGCTGTTCGTACGGGGCCTGGTGAAGGCCGTGTTCGCCACCGAGACACTCGCGCTGGGCATCAACATGCCCGCCCGGTCGGTGGTGTTGGAGAAGCTCGTCAAGTGGAACGGCGAGCAGCACGCCGACATCACCCCGGGTGAGTACACGCAGCTGACCGGTCGGGCGGGGCGGCGCGGTATCGACGTCGAGGGGCACGCCGTCGTGCTGTGGCAGCGCGGCACGAGCCCCGAGCACCTCGCGGGACTGGCCGGTACGCGCACGTACCCGCTGCGGTCCAGCTTCAAGCCGTCGTACAACATGGCGGTCAACCTCGTCGAGCAGTTCGGCCGGCACCGCTCGCGCGAGTTGCTGGAGACGTCCTTCGCGCAGTTCCAGGCCGACAAGTCGGTCGTCGGGATCTCGCGGCAGGTGCAGCGCAACGAGGAGGGACTCGAAGGCTACAAGGAGTCCATGACCTGCCATCTCGGGGACTTCGAGGAGTACGCGCGACTGCGCCGCGAACTCAAGGACCGCGAGAACGAGTTGGCCCGGCAGGGGGCGGCCGAGCGGCGCGCGGAGGCCGCGGTCGCGCTGGAGCGGCTCAAGCCCGGTGACGTCATCCATGTGCCGACGGGCAAGTACGCCGGGCTCGCACTGGTGCTGGATCCCGGGCTGCCCGCCGGGCGCTCGAACGGGCATCGCGGTTTCGAGCACCACGACGGGCCGCGGCCGCTGGTCCTGACCGCCGAGCGGCAGGTCAAGCGGCTGGCGTCCATGGACTTCCCGGTGCCCGTCGAGGCGCTGGAGCGGATGCGGATCCCGAAGTCCTTCAACCCGCGCTCCCCGCAGTCCCGTCGGGACCTCGCGTCCGCGCTGCGCACCAAGGCCGGGCACATCGCACCGGAGCGGCACCGCAAGCGGCGGTCCCAGGCGGCGGACGACCGGGAGATCGAGCGGCTGCGCAAGGCGCTCCGGGCGCACCCCTGCCACGGCTGCAACGACCGTGAGGACCACGCCCGGTGGGCCGAGCGCTACCACCGGCTGCTGCGGGACACCTCGCAGCTGGAGCGTCGTATCGAAGGCCGTACGAACACGATTGCCCGTACGTTCGACCGGATCGTGGCGTTGCTGACCGAGCTGGACTATCTGCGCGGCGACGAGGTCACCGAGCACGGCAAGCGGCTCGCCCGGCTGTACGGCGAACTCGACCTGCTGGCCAGCGAGTGCCTGCGCGAGCACGTGTGGGAGGGGCTCGGGCCGGCCGAACTGGCCGCGTGCGTCTCGGCGTTGGTGTACGAGGCGCGGGTCGGGGACGACGCGATGGCGCCGAAGCTGCCGTCGGGCAAGGCCAAGGCCGCGCTCGGTGAGATGGTCCGGATCTGGGGGCGGCTGGATGCCTTGGAGGAGGATTTCCGGATCACCCAGAGCGAGGGTGTGGGCCAGCGCGAGCCCGACCTCGGCTTTGCCTGGGCTGCCTATATGTGGGCCAGTGGCAAGGGGCTGGACGAGGTGCTTCGGGAGGCTGAGATGCCGGCCGGGGACTTCGTGCGGTGGTGCAAGCAGGTGATCGATGTGCTGGGTCAGATTTCGGCGGCGTCTCCTGTGGAGGGGTCGACTGTGGCGAAGAACGCGCGGAAGGCTGTGGACGGGTTGCTGCGAGGGGTTGTCGCCTACTCGTCGGTGGGGTGACGGATTTTCGGGCGGGTGCGGGGTTCCTTGCGGCTGGTCGCGCAGTTCCCCGCGCCCCTCAGGGCGTTCCCACCCCCGTCGATCAAGAAGTACTGGTGAGAATCACCAGTTGCTGAGTTGCGCGCGTCATTGCCACATAGCGGTCCACCGCGCCCGAGATGCCTTCGCCGAACTCCTCCGGGTCGATGAGCACCACCAGGTCGAACTCCAATCCCTTCGACAACTCCGGCGTCAGTGACTGGACGCGGTCCGTCGGGCGGAACGTCGGGGCGCCGATGACGCAGGCGGTCCCTTCGATGTGTGCGGCGAGCCAGTTGGCCAGGACCGAGTCGAGGTCCGAGACCGATCCGTACGCGACCGGGACGCCGCTGCTGCGGATGGACGTCGGCACGTTGGCGTCGGGGAGCGCGGCGCGGATGACCGGCTCGGCCTCCGTCATGATCTCTTCCGGTGTGCGGTAGTTGATGGTCAGCGAGGCCATGTCGATCCGGTTGAGGCCGACTCGCTCCAGGCGTTCCTCCCAGGACTCCGTGAAGCCGTGCCTGGCCTGGGCGCGGTCTCCGACGATGGTGAAGCTGCGGGAGGGGCAGCGCAGCAGGAGCATCTGCCATTCGGCGTCGGTGAGTTCCTGGGCCTCGTCCACGACGATGTGCGCGAACGGGCCGGCGAGCAGGTCGGGGTCGATGGTGGACAGCTCGGACTCGTCGACCAGGCTGACCTGGGCGTCCTGGCCGCGCAGCATGGTGACCAGGCCCTCGCCGTCGTCACCGTCGGCGCCCGAGTTGGACACGGCCTCGATCAGGTTGTCGACGACCTGCGTCATGCGCTCACGCTGGGCGGCGAGGACCGCCTTGTGCCGGCGCTTCTGCCGGGCCGTCTCCGGGTCGCCCAGCCGCTGTCGTGCCGCGTCCAGGAGCGGCAGGTCGGACACCGTCCAGGCTTGCGGGTCCGTGCGCTGGAGCTTGTGCACCTCGTCGCGGTCGAGCCAGGGCGCGCACATGCGCAGGTACGCCGGCACCGACCACAGGTCGCCGACCAGGTCCGACGCTTCGAGCAGCGGCCAGGCACGGTTGAAGGCCGTCAGCAGCTCCCTGTTCTGCGACAGGGACCTGCGGAGCAGGTGGGCCGGGACGTCGCCGTCCTGCGCCGAGGCCTCGTCGTCGTGCTTGTCGACCAGGATCGTGAGCAGTTCCTCCCAGACCTGGTCGCGCGCCTCGTTGTGCGGCGTACCGGGTTCCGCCGCCTCGAACGCCGCGGTCCAGTCGTGGGCGCTCAGCCAGATGTCGGACCAGTGGGTGGTGACCGTCATGCCCTTGGCGGGCGGCTCCTCGTAGAACCGGACGGCCTTCTCGATCGCGTTCACCAGCTCCGCGGAGGACTTCAGCCGGGCCACCTCCGGGTCGGCCTCGACCCCCGCCGCGGCCCCCTCGGTGACGAGGTCGCGCAGGATGCAGGTCTGCACGCCCTCCTCCCCGAGGCTGGGCAGGACATCGGCGACGTAGGCCAGGTAGGGCCGGTGCGGGCCGACGAACAGGACGCCGCCCCGACGGTGACCGAGGCGCGGGTCGGAGTGCAGCAGGTAGGCGGAGCGGTGCAGGGCGACGACCGTCTTCCCCGTGCCCGGCCCGCCGTCGACGACGAGTGCGCCGCGGGAGCTCGCGCGGATGATGGCGTCTTGGTCGGCCTGGATGGTGCCGAGCACGTCGCGCATCCGGGGCGAGCGGTTGCTGCCCAGGCTCGCGATGAAGGCGGACTGGTCGTCGAGTGCGGCGTGCCGTTCGAGGCCGTCCGGGGTGAACACCTCGTCCCAGTAGTCGCTGATCCGGCCGCGGGTCCAGCGGTACCTGCGGCGGCTCGCCAACCCCATCGGACGGGCGTGGGTGGCGCCGAAGAACGGCTCGGCCGCGGGTGAGCGCCAGTCGACCAGCAGCCGGCGGCCGGCGCTGTCGGTGAGGCCGAGGCGGCCGATGTACACGGGCTCGGCGTCGCCCGCGCTCACCATGTGCCCGAGGCACAGGTCCAGGCCGAAGCGGCGCAGGGTGCGCAGGCGGGCGGTCAGCCGGTGGATCTCCGCGTCCCGGTCCATGGCCTGCCGGCCCAGCCCGCCGGGTGCCCTGCGCGCCGCGTCGAGCTGGTCGGACACCTCGGCGATCGACTGCTCCAGGCACTGCGCGAGAGCCGTGAAGTACCGCTCGTCGTCGGCGATCAGTGTGGGGTCGGCCTTGGCGGAGAGACGGTCGGGAAGGTCGAACGCGCTGGTGGTCAGGGGGGTCACTGCGATGGGCTCCGATCTGGGGTCGCTTACGACCGTTGTGTGCGGCAAGGCGCGTGGAGAGCGGTGTGGGCGGTGTTCCGGGTCCTGGCTCGGCGTTCCCGCGCGGTTCACGCGGACGCGGGCTGCCTGTCCCGGCTGATCTCGTCGAGGAGGAGCTGCGCGGCGACAGCCGCCCCGTCGGTGCGCATCGAGGCGGCGACGGCGCTTGCCCGGGTGCGGGTCTCGGGAGCCAGGGCCACGCTCAGCGCGGCCGACAGGGACTCGAAGGTCGGGGTCGGGCCGTCGTGTGCCGCGCCGATGCCGAGGTCGGCGACCCGCCCGGCCCAGTACGGCTGGTCCACCAGCTGAGGTACCACCACCTGGGGCGCGCCGGCCACGGCGGCTGCGGTCGTGGTGCCCGCGCCGCCGTGGTGCACCACGGCCGCCACCCGGCGGAACAGCGCCTGATGGTTGACGTCGCCGACGACGAAGCAGTCGTCCCGGTCGTCGACCAGGGCCAGGTCGGCCCAGCCTCGCCCGACGAGTACGCGGCGGCCCTGTGCGCGTACCGCCTCGACGGCCACCTGCGCGACATCCCGCGACTCGCGCATGGGCATGCTGCCGAAGCCCACGTACACCGGGGGTGCGCCGGCCTCCAGGAACCCCAGGAGTTCGGCGGGCAGCGGGCGTTCGTCCGGCAGGATCCACGCTCCGGTCTGTACGACATCGAGGTCCGCCGGCTCCGGCCACGGGCCCAGGACCGGATCCGCCGCCAGCCATGGCCGGTCGGTGAAGACGTGGCTGCGGACGTCGTCGATCGGCGGCCGGCCGATCGACACCCGCAGGGCGTTGACCCCTGGGCCGTACAGCCTGTTGAAGCTCTGGGCGTTCCAGTCCCACCGTTCCCGCCGGTCGGTCATGTCCGGCGGGAACGGTCCGCCCAGCGGGTGCGGTTCGTGGTGCGGTGACGGCAGCATGGTCGGGAAGTAGGTCACGTACCTGAAGGGGATGCCCAGCTGCTCGGCCACCGCCTGCGCGCCGGCCACGGCCGGGACCAGGCCGGTCGCCACCACCGCGTCGCATCCCTCGGCCGCCGAGGAGACCGCCTCGTACTGCGCGGCGACCAACGCGGCCGCGCGCTGGGGCAGGCCCTCCGGTACGGCCGGCGTCGACCTCGTCACGAGCGTCCGTACCGGCTCGGCGGCCGGCACCAGCTCCACCCCGACACCGGCCAGCAGTTTCGCGAACTCCTCGTCCGGCGGCGCGCACACCCGCGCCTGAACGCCGAGTTCCCGCAGCCGCACCGCCAGTGCCGCCATCGGTTGGACATCCCCGCGCGACCCGTACGTCGACAACAACACACGCACTGTGTGAATCCCCCATTTCCGCAGCCTCTGGCCTTAGGTCGATGATTCTGCGGGAGGAGGGGGGCCTTGCCGCAAGCCCCCCAGTGCGCTATAAGTTGAGAGTGGCAAGGAGTGCATGACCTCCTTGCCTTTGCTGTTTCCGGTACCCGAGGTCAGGAGCGGCCGCCCCCGAGGTACGCCCGCCAGCCCCCGTACGACGTGATGTCCTCGGCGTCCGTGAGCGCCCCCGGCTCGCACAGGAACCCGGGAACATGGCTGCCGTCCTCCAGCCGCACGCGCCCCAGGGCCATCGGCCGGGGCAGCTCCGCGAGGAGCCGGCCGAGCCCCTCCGCCGGGAGCCGCCACACCTCGGCCTCGATCGCGGCACCGCCCTCGCCCACGTGGACCAGGCCCGGCTTGGGCGGGGTCGTGGACAGGGCGTGCAGGCGATAGACGGGCGCCGTGGCGGTCGTGCGGTCGAACCGGGCGCCCAGGGCGAGGAGCTGGGGGTTCAGGGGCTGGTCGGAGAGATGGGCGCCGACCACGGCGAGGCTCACGTCCGGGCGGAGCAGATCCGCGATCCGAGCGAGCCGCTCGTCCCTGAACGCCGGGCCGATCAGCATCACGCCGAAGGGCAGGCCGTTCACCTCACCGGCCGGGACGGCGACCGCGGCCAGGTCGAAGAGGTTCGTGGAGTTGGTGAAGCGGCCCAGGCGGGCGTTGGCGCCCAGCGGGTCGGCGGCCACCTCGGCGAGGGTGGGGTGGCCGGGCGTGGTCGGGAGCAACAGGGCGTCGGCGTCGGCGAGTTCGGCCTCGGCGCGGGCGCGCAGGACGGCCAGTCGGTCCTGGTCGGCGAAGAGCCGGTGGGCAGGGATGTCGCGGGCGCGGGTGACGATGCCGGCGACGGTGGGGTCGAGGGTGTCGTCCCCCGCTGCCAGCGCCTTGTCGACAAAGCTCCCCACGGCCGTGTAGCGCTCGGCGACGAAGGCCCCCTCGTACAGCATGGCGGCGGCTTCGGTGAAGGGCGCGAGGTCGAGGGTGCGGATGTCGGCGCCGGTTGCGGCAAGCTGCCGTACCGCGGCCTCGTAGGCCTCGGCCCAGCCCTGGTCCAGCTCACCGAGCTGCTCCACGGGCGGGACCGCGATGCGCCATGGCCCCGGTGTGCGCTGGGGGAGCGGGGGCAGGGCGCGGCCGGGCGGGGACGCCATGAACGACAGGGCCTGCTCGGCCTCCGGCAGCGTCCGCGCGAACACCGTCACGCAGTCGATCGACGCACAGGCCGGGACGACGCCCTCCGTCGGGACCAGACCCCGGGTCGGCTTGAGGCCGACGATGCCGTTGAAGGCGGCCGGGACCCGGCCCGAGCCCGCCGTGTCCGTGCCGAGCGCGAAGTCGACGATGCCGAGCGCCACGGCGACGGCCGAGCCGGCGCTGGAGCCGCCGCTGATCCTGGCCGGGTCATGGGCGCCCCGCACCGCGCCGTAGGGGGAGCGGGTGCCGACCAGGCCCGTCGCGAACTGGTCGAGGTTCGTCGTGCCGAGGACGAGCGCGCCCGCGGCACGCAGGCGGGCGACCACGGGGGCGTCGGCCTCGGGATCGTAGGCGTACGAAGGGCAGCCCGCGGTGGTGGGCAGGCCCTGGACGTCGATGTTGCCCTTGACGGCGAACAGGCGGCCCGCCAGCGGGAGTTGTTCCCCCGCGGCCACGCGGTCGTCGATGATCCGGGCCTCGCCCTCGACAGCGGCCCGCGGGCGCAGATCGATCCAGATCTCGGGGCGGTCCACGGTTTCGATCCGGGCGTAGGCGGCGCGGACACGGGACAGTGCGCTCGACATTCTCGTTCTCCTCGCGATTCAGGTCGCGGCGGGCGCGAGGACGACCAGTGCCGTCCCCGCCTCCACCTGGTCTCCGGGCCTGGCCAGGACCTCCACGACCACGCCGGCCATCGGCGCGTGCACCCTGGACTCCATCTTCATCGCCTCCAGGGCGAGCAGCGGCTGCCCGGCCGTCACCACGTCACCCGGCCGGACGTTCAGCTGCCAGACGGACGCGGTGAACTCGGCCTCGACGAGACGCCCGCCCGGCGGGACGGTCACCTCGACCGCGGGCGCGGCCGGCGCCGCCGTCTCGTCCACCCGCGCGAACTCGCCGGCCGCCTCCCACGCATCCCGCTCCGCCGCGAAGGCGGCCCGCTGCCGGCCCCTGAACTGCGCGATCGACCCGGCGTTCTCCGCCAGGAAGGCCCGGTACCCGGCGAGCGAGAAGGTGCCCTCCTCGATGCGCGGCACGAACCGCCCGGACGTGATGTCCGCCCGCAGCTCCAGCAGCTCCTCGGCATCCACCGGGTACCACCTGATCCGGTCGAAGAACCGCAGCAGCCAGGGCGACCCCGGCTCGAACGCCCCGCGCTGCTGCCAAGGCGACCACACCTGGGTCGTACGGCCCACGAACTGGTAGCCGCCGGGTCCCTCCATGCCGTAGACGCACAGATAGGCGCCGCCGATGCCGACCGAGTTCTCCGCCGTCCAGGTACGCGCCGGGTTGTACTTGGTGGTCACCAGACGGTGCCGCGGGTCCAGCGGGGTCGCCACCGGAGCGCCCAGGTACACATCGCCCAGCCCCAGGACCAGGTACTCCGCGTCGAAGACCGTGCGGTACACGTCCTCGACCGACTCCAGGCCGTTGACGCGGCGGATGAACTCGATGTTCCACGGGCACCAGGGCGCGTCGTCGCGTACGCCCGCCATGTAGCGGGCGATGGCCTCGCGGGTGGCCGGGTCGTCCCAGGAGAGGGGGAGGTGGACGGTGCGGGAGGGGACGACGAGCTCGTCGGTGGGCGGGAGGGACGCGACCATCTCCCGTACCTCGGCGAGGAGTTCGTGCTGCGGCAGCCGGTTCGGGTCCGTCTGGATCTGCAGGGAGCGGATGCCCGGGGTCAGGTCGGTGATGCCGTCCCGGTGGGCCTCGGCGACCGTCTCCATCAGCGCGTGGACCCGCATGCGCAGGGCCAGGTCCAGCTGCATCGGCCCGAACTCGACCAGCAGGTTGTCGTCGCCGCTGCGGCGGTACGTCACATCCCCGTCCCGGGCCAGTACGCCGCCGTCGACGATCACGGGTCGTTCCCGGCCCGCCACGTCCACCGGCACGAACCGCGCCGTGTCGCCCGGGCGCAGCTGTCCCAGCTTCCAGCGCTCACCGCTGATCACCGTCGCCGGGCACACGAACCCGCCCAGCGACGGCCCGTCCGGGCCCAGCAGCACCGGCATGTCGCCGGTGTAGTCCACGGCGCCGACGGAGTACGGCGTGTCGTGGATGTTGGACGGGTGCAGGCCCGCCTCACCGCCGTCGGCGCGCGCCCAGCGCGGCCTCGGGCCGACGAGCCGTATGCCGGTGCGCGCCGAGTTGAAGTGGACCTTCCAGTCGGCGGCGTAGAAGTCACGGATGTCGTCCTCGGTGAAGAACTCCGGCGCGGCGTGCGGACCTTCGACGGCCGCGATGTGCCATACGGCCCCGAAGGACGGGCGGTCCGGCACGGGAACCGGCGTTCCGGCCACGACCGTCCCGCCGTGAAGCACGTCACCCGTGCGCAGCGCACGCCCGCCGTGCCCGCCGAACCGGCCGAGCGTGAAGGTGCTCGCGCTGCCCAGGAAGGCGGGGACGTCGAGGCCGCCCGCGAGGAGGACGTACGTCCGCAGGCCGTGCTCGGTGGGCGCGCCGACCTCCAGTACGGCCCCCGCCGGCACCGTCACCGGCTCCCACTGCGGCACCGGCGTGCCGTCGACGGTCACCGGGGCCGGGGCGCCGGTCACACACACCGTGGTGGCGTGCGTGAACCTCAACGCCGGTCCCTGGAGCGTGCATTCGAGCCCCGCGGCGCCCTCGTGGTTGCCGAGCGCCCGGTTGCCGAGCCGGAAGGACAGGTCGTCCATCGGGCCGCAGGGCGGTACGCCGACCTGCCAGTAGCCGGTGCGGCCCGGCCAGTCCTGCACGGTGGTGAGGGTGCCGCCGGAGACGACCTCGATGCGGGGCGTCGGGTCGGTGACGGCCGCGAGGGTCGCCGTCGAGTGGGCGGCCTCGCGGAAGCGGCGGTCGGCGAGGGCCGCCCGCACCAGGCCGAGGTTGGTCTCGATGCCGTCGACGCGGGTGCGGGCGAGGGCCTCGTCCAGCCGCTTCAGCGCGTGGGCTCGGTCGGGGCCGTACGCGATGATCTTCGCGAGCATCGGGTCGTACGACGTCGTCACCTCGGTGCCCGTCTCGACCCAGCCGTCGACCCGCACCCCGCTCGGGAACTCCACCCTGGTCAACAGGCCCGCGCTGGGCCGGTGTTCGCGCGAGGGGTCCTCGGCATAGAGACGGGCCTCGACGGCGTGGCCGCGCGGGGTCCCCGGTTCGCGGACCACGTCGCGCTCGCCGCGCGCCAGGCGCAGCATCCAGGCGACCAGGTCGACGCCGTAGATCTCCTCGGTGACCGGGTGCTCGACCTGGAGGCGGGTGTTGACCTCCAGGAAGTACGCCTCCTCGCGGGCGGCGTCGTACACGAACTCGACGGTTCCGGCGGAGCGGTAGCCGACGGAGGCGCACAAGTCACGGGCGGAGGTGGTCAGTTGCTCGCGGATGTGCGGGGGGAGCCCTGGTGCCGGGGCCTCCTCCACCACCTTCTGGTTGCGCCGTTGCAGCGTGCAGTCCCGGTCGCCGAAGGCGACCACCTCGCCGTCGCCGTCGCCGAAGACCTGCACCTCGACATGGCGGGCGTGCTCGACGAGCCGCTCCAGGAAGACGCCGGCGGAGGAGAAGGAGGCGGCGGCGACACGCTGCACGCGCTCCCAGGCCTCGGTCAGTTCGTCGGCGGACCGACATGCCGACATGCCGATACCGCCCCCGCCGCCGGTCGCCTTGAGCATGACGGGGTAGCCGATGACCTGCGCCTCTTCGAGCGCCTCGGCGAGTGACCCCAGCAGCCCCGTGCCCGGAGCCAGTGGCACGCCCGCCGCCTGCGCCGCCGCCCGTGCCGTGTGCTTGGCGCCGAACAGGTCCAGCTGCTCGGGTGTCGGGCCCACGAACACGATCCCGGCGTCCTCGCAGCGCCGCGCGAACGCCGCGTCCTCGGACAGGAAGCCGTAGCCGGGGTGGATCGCCCCGGCCCCGCTGTCCTTGGCCGCCTTCAGCACCAGGTCGGCGTCGAGATACGACTCCTTGGCGGGCGCCGGGCCGAGCCGTACGGCCTTGTCGGCGAGCCGGACGTGGGGCGCCGAGCGGTCCGGGTCGGAGTACACCGCGACCGTGCGCAGGCCCACTTCGCGGGCCGTGCGGATGATGCGGACGGCTATCTCGCCCCGGTTGGCGACGAGCAGCGTGTCGAAGCTCATCCAGCGGCCCCGATCGTCATCTCCACCGCGGTCGGCTCGAAGCCGTTGCAGGGGTTGTTGATCTGGGGGCAGTTGGAGACGAGGACGAGGACGTCGCGCTCGGCGCGCAGGGTCAGGGAGAGCCCCGGTGCCGAGATGCCGTCGACGATGCCGAGGGTGCCGTCCTTCTCGACCGGCACGTTCATGTACCAGTTGATGTTGGAGACCAGATCGCGCTTGCCGAGGCCGTACTTGGCGCCCTCGGCGAGGAAGTTGTCCACGCAGGCGTGCTGGGACCAGGTGTGATGGCCGTACCGGAGCGTGTTCGACTCCTTGGAGCAGGCGCCGCCGACCGTGTCGTGCCGGCCGACCTCGTCGGCGACGACCGTCATCAGCGGGGTGTGCTCGTTCGACATCAGCACGCTGCCCGTGGTCAGGAAGATGCCGCCCTGTGCGTGGATGGTGTCGGGCGCGCTGTAGCGGACCGACGTGTCCTGGGCGTCGTACACAAGGAAGTCGACGGCCTGGTTGCCGTGCAGGTCGGTGATGGTCAGCGTCTCGCCCTCGCGGACCACGGACGACCACGCGGAGCGGGCGGGAACGACGGTCGTGCTCGTGTTCGTGCTCATGCGAGCCCCCTCGCGGCAAGGAATTCGGCGGTGTTGAGGAAGGCGCGGCGGCCTTCGGGGGTGGCGTCCCAGAGCGGGTCGCCGGGGGCGGTCGGCGCCGCGCGCCAGGCCAGCACCTCCAGCGGGGTGCTGACGTACTCGGGGCGCGGGTCGGCCGGATGCGGCACGTTGGCGATCAGCACGGTCACGTCCTGCTCGGCTCGCAGGGTCACGCCGGCGCCGGGACCGGCAGAACCCGTGAAGTCGAGGGTGCCGTCCTCGCGGACCTGGACGCCCTGGAAGAAGGACAGTGACGGGGGCAGGTCCCGGGGCTCCAGGCCGTTCTTCGCGGCCGCGAGCTTGAACAGTTCACGGCCCGCGGGGGAGGGGGACTGCGGGGTGCCGGCGCCGTAGCGCTCGGTGTTGCGGACGAGGGTGGACGTCCCGCACAGGGCGTCGTGGCGTCCGGAGGTGTCGGCGACGACGCTGGCGAGCACACGGCCCTGGTCGGACAGCAGCAGGCGGCTCTCGCCCAGGTAGGCGTTCCACTGCACCTTCACCGTGTCGGCGACGTTCAGCCGCTCCCAGGGGCGGTCGGCCACGTACAGCAGCAGGTGCGCGCAGGCGTCGCCGCGCAGGTCGGTCAGCCGCAGCTCCGTGCCGCGGGCCAGCACCCGGTGCGTGTAGTTGCCGCCCGCCACCGTCTCGGCCCACACCAGATGCCCCGCCTCACAGGGCGGCACCGGCCACTCCCGCGCCGGCACGACGGGCATCGCCTCGGCCCGGGTGCCCTCCTGGGCGCGGGCGTGGTCACGGGCTCCGTAAGTGGTCTCTGTCGCCATGCGCGGGACCTCCGGTTCGGGTGTCGGCCTGCGGGCTTTTCTGTCGCCCGACAGAAATTAGGGGTGGGGCGGGTCGGCGGGATTGCGGGGGTGTTGCCGGGTGGTTACCGAGGGCTCGTGGGGGGAGGGGGTGCGGGGGTCGGAACTCTTGCGGCCCGTGCCGCCTGCCAGGCCTGAACACTCGCGGGCCGCGCCGCTTCCCAGCCCTGGTCTCTCGCGAGTCGCGCCGCTTCCCAGTCCTGGTCTCTCGTGAGTCGCGCCGCTTCCCAGTCCTGGTCTCTCGTGAGTCGCGCCGATCTCCAGGCCTGAACTCCCCTGTGCGCCGCCGCTCCCCAGGCCCCGCGCACCCCGCCAAGGTCCCCACCCCCACCAGCGCCCACTCCCCGGCCGGCCCCTGTCACCTTCGGGCAAGCGGCAGCCCCTCGCAAGGCGTCCGGACGCCGCCGAAAGCCTCGCCTAGATCGTCGTACGCCCCGATGTGCGAGGATCGAACCCATGGGTACGTCAGGTGGGCCGGGAAGCCGACGGGTCGGCAGGCCGCGGGCCGCTCAACGGCCGGACAGCGGGCTGGAGCCGCGCGCCGAACTCCTCGCGGCCGCCGCCGAGTTGTTCACCACCCGGGGCTACGCCGCCACCACCACCCGCGCCGTCGCCGAGCGCGCGGGCATGCGGCAGGCGTCGATGTACCACTACGTCTCCGGCAAGGAGGAGCTCCTCGCCGAGCTCCTGGAGTCCACGGTCACACCCTCGCTCGCGTACGCCCGTGAACTCCTCGCCGACGACGCGGCCCCGGCCGAGGACCGGCTGTGGCGGCTGTGCCGCACGGACGTGGAGCTGCTGTGCGGCGGCCCGCACAACCTCGGCGGGCTGTACCTGCTGCCCGAGGTGCGCGCCGAGCGCTTCGCCGGCTTCCACGCCGTGCGCGCCGAACTCAAGGACGCCTACCGCCAGTTGCTCGCCGCCACGGCGGCGGGCGGCACGCTCGCCAAGGGTGAGCTGGACCTGCGTACGGATCTGCTCTTCGGTCTGATCGAGGGCGTCATCCTCGTCCACCGCTCCGACCCGGAGCGCCCGGTGTCGGTGTTCGCCGAGGCGACGGCGGACGCCGCGCTGCGTATCGCGGGGATCTGAGCCCCCGGGCGAACGGGGTCCGAATCGCCCTCGGGCAGACGCCCGGAACCCGGTCCTTCACCCGTCACGGTGAGTATTCTTCGTACGCCCGTACGCCGTGACGCACCGTGTGCGAATGTAAGCCGAGCGTATAAATGGGGCTGAGGGTACTCCTGTCGCGCAGCCCATTTCAGGTGCTTGCTGAATATGACACGGCGATGATCCGGTCGGACTAAGCTCGCCCGCAGCGCACCGAGTTGAGGCGTATTCGTGCGCTTGTTCCCAAACATGCAGAAGATTCCGACATACCCATGACGTACCCCGCTGCAAGCTCCCCCTACACCCACCCGATTCATTTCAGAGGGCCCACATGGTGAGCGTTCAATCCCCGCCCCGTCGCCGTGAACTCCCGTACGCGCGCGTCCTGTTGCTGCCCGCCATAGTGATGGCCGCGGCAACCGGAGCCGCCGTCGCCCTGGTGGCGGAACCGGCCCGGACGGCCGTCGGCGTGTGCGGTGCCGTGGCCCTGCTGCTGGTGCTGGCATCCGCGGCCGAGGTGATGCGCCGCGGCCGCGCCCTGCGTGACGAGCGGACCGAGCACGCCCGTCACACCGCGTATCTGGAACGGCGTGTCGCCGCCCACGACGAGGAGATGGCCCGCCTCGCACGGGAGGTCACGCCCGCCGCGATCTACCGGCTGCGCTGTGGCAATTCACCCCATGAGGTGATGCGCGACCTCGCCGAGATCGATCCGTCCTACGCCCAACTCTCCCCTTCGCAGCTCGCGTTGGTGAGGTCGATGCTCGACATCGTCGACTACGAGGAAGCCCTGCGCGACTCCGCCCAGCGCTCCTTCGTCAACATCGCCCGCCGCGTCCAGGCGATCGTCCACCAACAGGCCGTGGAACTGCGGGAGATGGAGGAGGACCACGGCCGCAACCCCGAGGTCTTCGACGACCTCCTGCGCATCGACCACGGCACCATGCTGATCGGCCGCCTCGCCGACTCCATCTCCGTGCTCGGCGGCGGCCGACCGGGCCGTCAGTGGCCCAACCCCGTCCAGCTGTACAGCGTGCTGCGCGGCGCCATGTCCCGGATCCTGGAGTACCGCCGCATCAAGCTGGACTCCATCGCCCAGGTCAACATCCGCGGCATCTCCGTCGAACCGGTCATCCACGCCGCTGCCGAACTCCTCGACAACGCCACGCGCTACTCGCCGCCGCAGACCGAGGTGCACGTCACCGCCACCGAGGTGCAGACCGGCATCGCGATCGAGATCGAGGACGCCGGCGTCAGCCTCAGCGAGGAGGCCCGCGCCCGGGTCGAGGGCATGCTGGAGCGCGCCAAGGTGGGCGGAGACCTCCAGGAACTCGGCGAGTCCCCGCGACTGGGCCTGGCCGTCGTCGGCCGCCTGTGTACGGCGTTCAACATGCAGGTCTCCCTGCGCACCTCCGCGTACGGCGGTGTCCGTGCCGTCCTGGTGATCCCGCGCGAGATGCTCACCACCGACGCCGCGCCCGGTTACGCGCACGGCATCGGCGCCGTGTCGGCGCCCAAGCTCGGACCCGGTGCGCTCGAGGGTCCCAAGCGCACACCCAAGAAGCGGCGCCCCACCAGCCCGAAGATCCCCGCCGCGGTCTCCATGGAGGACGACGTCCCCGTGGTCACCGAATGGACCGCGGGTGGGCTGCCCCAGCGCCGCAGCCGGGTCAAGACCCCGCTCAGCAAGCGGCTCGCCGAGCAGGCGGCCATCGAGCGGGCCGAACGGGAGGGCAGGCCGACCATCTGGTCGACGCCGAAGCCCGAACCCGTGCCCATGCCCGAGCCGGAGGTGGACGAGCCCGCCCCCGGTGCGTGGGTCGAGGCGTTCTGGAACGGACTCAAGGACAAGCCCGACCCGTACACACTCCAGCCGCGAACCCAACCGGCCCGCCGCGAGGCCGACGACGAGGGGGACCCCAAGTGATCCAGCAGCGCGCCAACTTCGACTGGATGCTCAAGGAGCTCCACGACGGCGTTCCGGGCATCGAGATGATCGTGGTGCTCTCCGCCGACGGCCTGCGCATCGCCCGCTACGGCGGCGACCCGGACACCGCCGACCGCGTAGCCGCGGCCTGTGCCGGTCTGCAGAGCCTGGCGAGCGCGGTCGCCACGGAGATCCCGAACAGCGACGGCAAGATGAAGATGGTCCTCATCGAGATCAACGGCGGCTACTTCTATCTGATGGCCGCCGGCGCCAACGCCTATCTCGCCGTCCTGTCCGACACGTTCGCCGAGCCCGGGCTGATGAGCAACCGCATGTCCGACCTCGTCGGCCGCATCGGCGCCCATCTCACGAGTCCGTCGAGGCGCAACGGTCAGACCGTATGACTCCTCCGCAACGCCAGCGGCGATACCCCAACGGACAACCGCCCCCACCCCCGCCCCAGCCGGGGCAGAAGAAGAACCCGGAACGGCTCTTCGTGGTGGCCGGAAAGGACGGCGCCGAGCGCGCCGAGTTCGACCTGGTCACCTTAATCGTGGCGAGCGCCGACCCACCGCCCTCCGCCGCGCCCGAGCAGGCGGCGCTGCTCCGGCTCTGCACGACCCCCCTGTCCGTGGCCGAACTCTCGGCCTATCTCAGTCTGCCGTTCAGCGCGATGACGGTCCTGCTCACCGACTTGCTGACGGCCGACCTGGTGACGGCGCGCGCCCCGATCGTGCGCCAGGCCGTCGCCGACCGGTCCCTTCTCGAAGCGGTGATGCATGGACTTCAAAGGCTCTGACACCATCCCCGGTCCACGGACCGAGGACCAGCTGCCGCACACGGCCGAGGCCGCGGTCAAGATCGTGATCGTGGGCGGCTTCGGGGTCGGCAAGACGACGATGGTCGGCTCGGTCAGCGAGATCAGGCCGCTGACCACCGAAGAGACCATGACGCAGGCCGGCATCGGTGTCGACGACAACTTCGGCTCGGACACCAAGACGGCCACCACCGTCGCCATGGACTTCGGCCGCATCAGCATCACCGACCAGCTCGTGCTGTACCTCTTCGGCACGCCCGGCCAGGAGCGCTTCTGGTTCCTGTGGAACGGGCTGTTCGAGGGCGCGCTGGGCGCGGTCGTGCTGATCGACACCCGTCGGCTCGAAGTCAGCTTCGACGTCATAGGGCGACTCGAGGAGCGCGGCGTGCCGTTCGTCGTCGCCGTCAACTCCTTCCCCGACGCGCCCCGTTACGGCATCGCCGACCTGCGCGCGGCGCTCGACCTCGACGAGGAGATCCCGATCGTCGAGTGCGACGTACGCCGCCGGGCCTCCAGCCGTGACGTCCTGATGACCCTGATGCACTTCCTGCACTCGCTCGCCGTGTCGGGCGCGCTCAGGTAGCGCGCCCTCACGCGGCCGCGTTCAGGCAGGCCCGCTCGCCGGAGCGTCCCCACCCCCTTTGTGTCCGGCAGCCCTGGCACCTGCCCGTATCCAGACCCGCTCATCCAGACCCGCTCATCCATACCCGCCGTATCCGCATGCGCTTTGACTCCCCAGACACCGGATCCACTTCGGAGCGACCACTGTGACGCGTGAATCCCATTCCACGACCGGTACGCACGACGCCTTTCCCTCCCCGCCGCCAGGCTGCCCGGCCCATGGACTCGGCCCCGGAGCACTGCACCGGCTCCACGAGGCGGAGGACCTGGGCGAGCTGTACGAGCAACTGCGTGAGCAGCACGGCCAGGTGGCGCCGGTACTGCTCCACGACGATGTGCCGATGTGGGTGGTCCTCGGCCACACCGAGAACCTGCACATGCTGCGCACGCCCTCGCAGTTCTGCCGGGACAGCCGTATCTGGAACCCGCTGCTGGAGGGCATGGTCAAGCCCGACCACCCGCTGATGCCGCTCATCACCTGGCAGCCGATCTGCTCCCACGCGGAGGGCGACGAACATCTGCGGTTGCGCGGTGCGGTCACCGGCGCCATGTCCACCATCGACCATCGCGGTCTGCGCCGCCACATCAACCGTTCCACTCAGCGCCTCGTCAACCGGTTCTGCGAGGAGGGCCGCGCCGACCTGGTCGACCAGTACGCCGAGCATCTGCCGATGGCCGTGATGTGCGAGATCCTCGGCATGCCCGACGAGTACAACGACCGGATCGTCGAGGCCGCCCGCGACATGCTCAAGGGCACCGAGACCGCGATCGCCAGCAACGCGTACATCATGGACGCCCTGATGCGGCTCACCGTCAAGCGCCGGGCCCAGCCGCAGGAGGACTTCACGACCCACCTGATCAACCACCCGGCGCGGCTGACCGACGAGGAGGTCGGCCAGCACCTGCGCGTCGTGCTCATCGCCGCCTACGAGGCCACCGCCAACCTCCTCGCCAACGTGCTGCGCGTCGTCCTCACCGACCCGCGGTTCCGGGCCCAGCTCAGCGGCGGCCAGATGACGGTGCCGGAGGCGGTCGAGCAGTCCCTGTGGGACGAGCCGCCGTTCAGCGCCGTTCTGGGCTACTTCGCCAAGCAGGACACGGAGTTGGGGGGCCAGCGCATCCGCAAGGGGGACGGGCTGCTCTTCGCCCCCGCCCCGGGCAACGTCGACCCGCGAGTACGCCCCGATCTCTCCGCCAACATGATGGGCAACCGTTCCCACCTGGCCTTCGGCGGCGGCTCGCACGAGTGCCCCGGCGCGGACATCGGCCGTGCCATCGCCGAAGTCGGCGTCGACGCGCTGCTCATGCGGCTGCCTGACGTGGAACTCGACTGCGCCGAGGACGAGTTGGAGTGGCGGCAGTCGATGATGTCGTCCCACCTGGTGGCACTGCCGGTCCGCTTCGCGCCGAAGCCGCCGCAGGACGTCCTGCAGAAGCCGGGCCACGCCTCGGTCCCGGCCCAGCGCGCCACCTGGCAGGTCGGCGCCCCCCAGGCCGCCCAGCCGGCACCCGCCGCGGCCACCCAGCCGACCGACGCGCAGCCGCCCGCGCCGACGCCGGAAGCGGCTCCGGTGGCACCGGAACCGGCTCGGCCGAAGGGGCCCTGGCGGCGGTTCCTGCGGTGGTGGCGGGGTAACTGAGCGACCGGTTGGGGCTCGGTGCCTGGCGCTTGTCCGGGAGGGGGCTCGGTGCCCTGCTCGGATCGGTAGGGGGCTCGGTGCGTGGCCTGTCCGGCGGGGCCGGTGTCCGGCCTTGGTCCGACAGAGGGCTGGGTGCGCGCCCCGGTCAGGCGGGGTCCGGCACCGGGTCCCGGTCCGGTAGCGGAGTCGGCGCGCTGCCCAGACCGGTAGGGGGCTGGGTGCGCGCCCCGGTCAGGCGGGGTCCGGCACCGGGTCCCGGTCCGGCAGGGGAGTCGGCGCGCTGCCCAGACCGGTAGGGGGCTCGATGCGTGGCCCCGTCAGGCGGGGTCCGGTGCCCACCCCGGTCCGGCAGGGGAGCCGACACCCTGCCCAGACCGGTGAGGGCCTCGGGGCCCGGTCCAGACCGGCAGGGTTCGGTGTCCGGCCCCGGTCCGACAGAGGGCTCGGCCTCCGGCCCATGCCGACAGGGCCTCGCCGTACGGCTACCGCGCCGCCCACCCGGCGTACGACGCCCAGGCCTCAAGGGTTCGCGCACTGCGGAACCGGTGGGCCACCCCCGTCACCGGATCGGTGAACTCCAGCGCCCGTGCCAGCAGTTGGAGCGGGCGCCGGAAGTCGTCGGCCGGGGTGGGGGCGGTCACCTCGGGGTACAGCGGGTCGCCGAGGAGTGGTATGCCGAGGGCGTTCATGTGGACCCGTAGCTGGTGGGTCTGCCCCGTGGTGGGCGTCAGCCGGTAACGGGCGAGCCCGTCGCGCTGCTCGACGACCTCGACGTGCGTGACGGCGTTCGGCTCGCCGTCGACCTCCCGGGCGGCGAGCACCCCGCGTTCCTTCAGGATGCGGCTGCGCACGGTCCGGGGCAGGGCGAGCCCGGGATCGTACGGCGCGACGGCTTCGTACTCCTTGTGCACCCGCTTGTCGCTGAACAGCGTCTGATACGCGCCGCGTTCCTCGGGCCGCACCGTGAACAGCAGCAGTCCGGCGGTGAGCCGGTCGAGCCGGTGCGCGGCGCCCAGCGCGGGGAGGCCCAGCTCCCGGCGCAGCCGCGCCAGCGCGGTCTCGGTGACATGGCCGCCGCGCGGCGTCGTGGCCAGGAAGTGCGGCTTGTCGGCGACGACGATGTGGTCGTCGCGGTACACGACGTCCACCGCGAAGGGCACCCGCACCTCCGCGGGCAGCTCCCGGTGGAACCACACGAACATCCCCGGCACATACGCCGCGTCCGCCGCCACCGCCTTCCCGTCCGCGCCGACGACCTGCCCGGCGTCGAACATCCCGGCCACGACCCCGGGCCCGGCCCCCGAAAGCCGCTCCACCAGATGCTCCCGCACGGTGGCCCACGCCCCCTCGAAGGGCAGCCGCACCCGCACCGCGTCGACCCCGTCGCGCTGCGGCAGGGGAGAGGGCGGGGGCTGGGTACGGCGTCTCATCACGATCAAGCGTACGGCGCCGGAAATTATGTTGGACCCGCCCGGACGCGTTGGCAGGATCCCGCACATGCCTTTGCTGACCAGCCCCGTGCTGCCCGCCGGAACCCTCGCCCGCCTCCCGCAGCCCACCCTCCCCACCGGCGACGGCCTCCTCCTGCGCCCCTGGCGGGCCGAGGACGCGCCCGCCGTGCACGCGGCTTCCAGGACCCGGTGATGCATCAGTGGTACGTCCGGGCCGCCGACTCGGTGGACGAGGTCGGCGGCTGGATCGAGGAGTGGCTGAAGGCGTGGGCGGAGGAACGTGCGCCCCAGTGGGCCGTGGTCGACGCGGACGACGACCGCCTGCTGGGGCGCGTCGCCCTGCGCGAGATCCACCTGGACGGGGCCATGGCCGAGGTCGCCTACTGGACCACCGCCCGGGCCCGGGGCCAGGGCGTCGCGGCCCGCGCCACAACCACCCTCGCCCGCTGGGCACTCGACGACATCGGCTTCCACCGCCTCGAACTCCTCCACGCCGTCCGCAACGAGGCGTCCTGCCGGGTCGCCGCCAAGGCCGGCTTCCGGCTGGAGGGCACCAAGCGCAGCTCCGTCCTGCACCGGGACGGCCGGCACGACATGCATCTGCACGCGCGCGTGCAGGGCGACTGAGCCCCGGGCGGACGGACCGGCCTAGCCGGCGGCCTCGGATGCCGTCGTCTCCGGGGCCGTGCTCACGGGCGCCGTCCGCCGCCGGTACATCCGGAAGCCGACACCCGCCACCACCGTCACACCGAGGAACAGCACGGTGAAGTACTGGAAGTACCAGTGCCCGCCCGCCGGGTCGTACACCGCCGCCCGTGGCCAGGCGAGGTTGACGGTCATGGCGAGGCCGTACAGCAGGGCCAGGGCGTTGAGCGGGACGCCCCAGCGGCCGAGGGAGAACAGGCGGGCGCCCGTCTCGTCGGTGCCGGTGGCGGTGAAGCGGCCGCGCAGGCGGGCGACCAGGAGGGGGCCGGTGACCATCGCGTACGCCAGGTACAGCATCACGATGCAGGTCGTGCCGATGGCCAGGAACGCCTCCGGCGAGGCGAAGTTGAGCAGCAGCAGGGCCGCCGCGAGGACACCGACCACCACCGCGGGTGCGTTGGGCATCCCGGTGCGCGGGTCGACCTTCGCGAGGCGCCGGGAGAACGGGAGTTGGCCGTCGCGGGCCATCGAGAACAGCATCCGGCAGGCGGCCGTCTGGATGGCGAGGGTCGCCACGGTGATCGCCACCACCACGTCGGCCAGCAGCACGCGGCCCACCCCGTCGCCCAGGCTGCTGGTGAGGACGTAGCTGAGCCCGTCGACCGCCAGCCGGCCGTCCGTGAGGCTGGGGGCGGCGAGCAGTCCGCCGAGGACGAGCAAGCCGCCGAGCAGGCCCGCGGCGCCCAGCGCGGTCAGGATCGTGCGGGGCGCGGTGCGGCGCGGGTGGTGCGTCTCCTCGCTCATCTCGCCCGCGCTGTCGAAGCCGATCATCACGTACGCCGCCGTGAACGAGCCCACCAGCAGCGCGCCCAACAGGCCCGACTGGGCGGCGCCTTCGGTGTGGAAGGTGATGCCGGGGGAGCGCTCGGAGTGGGTCAGCAGCAGCGCGATGATCAGTACCGCGCCGATGATCTCGGCGGTCACACCGACCCGGTTCACCAGCGACAGCACCCGGTTGTCCAGGAGGTTCACGACCGTGGTGAGGGCCAGCAGGATCACGCCGAGCAGTGCCGCGTTGGCCGCGCCGTCCGCCGAGGTCGGCGCGGGGTCGGTGCCGATGAGCTGGAAGCCGGACCAGATCGCGGGCAGCACCATCTGCAGCGCCAGTGCCGCGGCCGCGACCACCACGATCTGCCCGATCACCATGATCCAGCCGGCGAACCAGCCGAAGGTGACGTTCGACAGCCGCGACGACCACTGGTAGATCGCGCCCGAGATCGGATAGCGCGCGGCCAGCTCCGCGAAGCACGCGGCCACCAGCAGCTGCCCGACGAGCACCGCGGGCCAGGCCCAGAAGAAGACGGGGCCGCCGAACGCGTACCCGAAGGCGAAGAACTGGAAGACGGTCGTCAGGACGGAGATGAAGGAGAAACCGGCCGCGAAGGACGCGTACCGGCCGAGGCTGCGGTGCAGTTCCTGGCGGTACCCGAACTCGGCGAGGGAGCGCTCGTCAGAGTCCAGCGGCGGGTCGGGGCGTGGGGCGGCGGGGGCGGTGCTCGTCATGGCGGCAACCTGCTTTCGCACAGCGGCGCGAGAATTCCTGTCGGGCGACAGAAATTAGGGAGGGGCTGTTTCGAACGCATGACGTGCTCATGTCCGAGTCGATCCTAATTTCTCACGACTGGCGCCGGTGGCCTCTTGCGGCACCTCTGCGAACGCGATATATCGTGTCTATTGACCTCTTCGGCGAAGTCGCGATATGTTCGGCCACGGATATTCGGAAGCGAGGTGGTCATCATGACGAGGAAGCGCCGCAAGCTCACCAATCCGCTGGCGCTCGCCGTGATGACGACCCTGTGGCAGAAGCCGATGCATCCGTACGAGATCGCCCAGACCCTGCGCAGCCAGGGCAAGGACGCCAGCACGAAGACCAACTACGGCTCGCTGTACACGGTCGTGCAGAACCTCGAGAAGCACGGCTTCGTCGAGGTGACCGGTGTCGAACGCCAGGGCAACCGCCCCGAGCGCACGGTCTACGGGCTCACCGAGGCCGGGCGCGAGGAGATGACCGAGTGGCTGTCCGACCTGCTCGCCATCCCGGCGAAGGAGTACCCGATCTTCGAGACGGCCCTCTCCCTGATGCCGACGCTGCCTCCCGATGAGGTGGTGCGGCTGCTGGAGATGCGGCTGAGCTCGCTGGAGGTGCAGGTGGCCGGCGGCCGGGGCGCGCTCGAGAAGCTCTACGAGACGCTGCCGAGGCTCTTCCTCGTCGAGGTCGAGTATCAACTGCACATGGTCGAGGCACAGGTGGAGTGGATCAGCGGTTTCCTCGAGGAGATCAAGAAGGGCTCGTTGCCCGGCGTCGAGGAGTGGCGGCGCTTCCATGAAACGGGGGAGTTGCCGGCCGAGTTCACATCATGAGAAAGACCCCGGCAGGGCTGTTGCAGCAGCTCCGCCGGGGTCGCGAACCCCGAAACGGATCCGCCGTGCGGCGCAGCCGGGTCATCGAGGTGCGGCACACCCAGGATAGCCCGGCGCTCCTCACGCGGATCGATCACGAGTCCGCTCATCAGGAGAGCAGTCGTCATGAGCACTGTCAGCCGTGCCGCCCGTCATTCCCGTGCAACCCGTGCGCCCGCGGTCCAGGCGCGCCAACTGATCAAGACCTACGGCGATGTCACCGCCCTCAACGGCATGGACATCACCGTCGAACCCGGCACCGTCTTCGGCCTCCTCGGGCCCAACGGCGCCGGCAAGTCCACCACCGTCAAGATCCTCACCACCCTGGCCCGCCCCGACTCCGGCTCGGCCACCGTCGCCGGACACGACGTGCTGCGCCACCCGGACCGGGTGCGGCGTGCGATCGGTGTGGTCGCCCAGAACTCCGGCGCCGATCCGGTCGCCACCGGCCGGGAGAACCTCCGACTCCAGGGACGGCTCTACGGTCTGAGCCGCGCCGACCTCGGCCGTCGCGTCGCCGAACTGCTCGACCGCTTCCGGCTCGCCGACGCCGCCGACCGCCCCGTCAAGGGCTACTCCGGCGGGATGCGCCGCCGCCTCGATGTCGCCCTCGGCCTGGTGCACCGGCCCGAGGTGCTCTTCCTCGACGAGCCCACCACCGGCCTCGACCCCGAGACCCGCGCCGCGATGTGGGACGAGATCGGCCGGCTGGCCGGCGAGGACGGCCTGACCGTGCTGCTCACCACGCACTACCTGGAGGAGGCCGACCGGCTCGCCGAGCGCATCGCCATCGTCGACCGGGGCCGGGTCGTCGTCGCCGGTACCCCGGACTCCCTCAAGGGCGAACTGCGCGGTGACGCCGTCCATGTGGAGCTGCGCGGCGCGGTCGGTGAAGCCGGCCGTACGCTGCTCAGGGGCGCCCTCGGCGGGTTGCCGGGTGTGCACGAGGTGCTGGTGGACGGGCGCCGCGTCAGCGTCCGCGCCGACGAAGGGGCCGCCGCGATGCCCGCGCTGCTGGCCGCGCTCGAACGCGCCGGGGTCGGCGTCGCCACCGCGACCGTCGCCCGCCCGTCCCTCGACGACGTCTACCTGCGGTACGCGGGCCGCCGTTACGCGGAGGCCGAGGCCGACAGCGCCGTGGACCTCGTGCTCGCCGGAACCGGAACCGCAACCGGCAGCGGAGGTGCGCGATGAGCACCGCCGTCACCCAGACCTGGTACATGACGCAGCGTCAACTCATGGTGTTCGTACGGCAGCCTGCGTACGCCGTCATCACCCTGATCCAGCCGGTGATCTGGCTGTTCCTGTTCGGCGGCCTCTTCAAGGAGGTCGTCGAGCTCGGCGGCTTCGGCACCACCTCGTACCTCGACTATCTGGTGCCGGGCGTGGTCGTGATGAGCGCTCTCGGCTCCAACATGTGGGCGGGGATGGGCACGCTCGACGAGATCCAGCGGGGCACCCTCAACCGGTTCCTGACCACTCCGGTCAGCCGGGCCGCCCTGATGAACGGCAACGTCGTCCACAACGGCCTGGTCACCGCCCTGCAGTCGGTCGTCATCGTGCTGCTCGGCCTGCTGGGCGGCGCCGACTACCCGGGCGGCGTCGTCGGCATCGCCGTCCTGGTGCTCGCCTCGGTTCTGCTCGGGACGATCTTCGGGGCACTGTCCAACGCCCTGGGCATGCTGGTGCGCGAGCGGGAGTCGATCATCGGCATCAACACCTTCCTGCTGCTGCCGCTGACCTTCCTGTCCTCCGCCTTCATGGCGCCGTCGCAGATGCCCGGCTGGATGCGCCACGTCGCCGACTTCAACCCGCTCGACTGGGCGATGGTCGCGGGCCGTTCGGCCCTGTCCGCGCACCCCGACTGGGGCGACGTCCTGCTCCGGGGCGGCGGGCTGCTGGCGCTGGCGGTCGCGGCGGTGTGGCTGTCGATACGGACGTTCCGGTCCTACCAGCGGTCGGTGTGAGCATCCCGGACACGGCGAAGGGGCGGCACTCTCGCAGTGCCGCCCCTTTGGGGCCTGCAGACTTGGGGCCAGGGACTTGGAGCCCAGGGACTTGGAGTCCACGGATTCGGAGCCTACGGACGTCCCCGCGGACCGCCCGTAAGAACCTAGGCGGCCGGCGCCGCCCCCTCCTGCTCCGCCTCGATCCGCGCATTCCAGTCCCGCTTGGAGGCCTGCCAGCCGTCCTCGTTGTGGCCGAGCCGCCAGTAGCCGGAGATCGACAGGTCCTCCCGGGGCACGCCGTGCTCGACCCGCAGCAGGTGGCGCAGCTGCTTCACGAAGTGGGCCTCGCCGTGCACGAAGGCGTGCACCCGGCCCTCGGGGAAGTCCAGCGTGCGGACGGCCTCGACCAGCGCCTCGCCGACGGGACGGGAGCCGCGGTGCAGCCAGATGACCTCCACATCGGAGTCGATCTTCTGCTCCTCCTCGGGGCCGGCGATCTCCACGAAGGCATACGCCGTGGCGCCGTCGGGCAGCGACTCCAGGGAGCGGGCGATCGCGGGCAGCGCGCTCTCGTCGCCGACGAGCAGATGCCAGTCGGCGTCCGGGTCGGGGGCGTAGGCACCGCCGGGGCCCATGAACCGCACGACCTCGCCCGGCTGGGCGCGCAAGGCCCACGGGCCGGCCAGGCCCTCGTCGCCGTGCAGCACGAAGTCCAGCGTCAGCTCACGGTGCTCGGGGTCCCAGGCCCGCACGGTGTACGTCCGCGTCACCGGCCACTGCTCGCGCGGCAGCTCCTCGCGGATGCGCTCCAGGTCGAAGGGCTCTGGGTAGCTCACACCGGCGGGAGAGAACAGGATCTTGACGTAATGGTCCGTGCAGGTGTCCGCCGCGAACTCGTCGAGCCCCTCACCGCCCAGCACCACACGCTGCATGTGCGGGGTCAGCCGTTCGGTACGGATGACCTGCGCGGAGTGGGGCTTCCGCGGCTTGCGGGCAGGGCGTAGCGCCATCACTGGCCTCCCTCGTTCCAAGCTTAGGTTTACCTAAGTTAGCACCTCTGCCTGGCGAATGCCGCTATGGCCGTTCATGAAAGGGTGCATGTCGTGCACACAGGGACCGAATTCCCCGCACCGTGAACCCCATTCACCCCGATCGTGCCCTTCACGCCCCCAGCGTCCCGAGCAGCCGCTGCAGCGACCCGCCGAGCCCCCACCGCACGGCCAGCTCGTCCAGTCCGGCCGAGTCCCGGGGCGCGCGCGGCAGTGTCGTGTCGACATCCGGCAGCGGCACATCGCCCGCGACCCGCACCACCGTCGGCGCGACGGCGACGTACGGCCGGGACTCGTCCAGCCGCTTGCGCTGCGAGGGCGTGAGCTTCGCCTTGGGGTCGTCGACCGCGGCCATGATCCCGGCCAGGTCGCCGAACTCGGCCAGCAGCTTCGCGGCCGTCTTCTCGCCGATCCCCGGCACGCCCGGCAGGCCGTCGCTGGGGTCGCCGCGCAGCAGCGCCAGATCCGCGTACCCCCGGCCGTCCACGCCGTACTTCTCGCGCAGCCACGCCTCGTCGGTGAGCTGGAGCGTGCCCACGCCCTTGAGCGGGTACAGCACCCGCACCCCGCGCGCGTCGTCCACCAGCTGGTACAGGTCGCGGTCGCCGGTGACGATGTCGACCGGACCCTGCGCCCGCGCCGTGAACGTGCCGATCACATCGTCGGCCTCGTACCCCTCGACCCCCACGCGCGCGATGCCGAGCGCGTCGAGGACGGCCTCGATGACCGGCACCTGCGGCGACAGCGTGTCCGGCACCTCCTCCTCGTCCGGACCGACCTCGTGCTCCTCGGCAACGCGGTGCGCCTTGTAGGACGGGATCAGGTCGACCCGCCACTGGGGCCGCCAGTCGGCGTCCATGCAGGCCACCAGCGCGTCCGGGCGGTGGTCCTTGACCAGGCGGTCGATGAAGTCGAGGAGCCCGCGCACGGCGTTCACCGGCGTGCCGTCCGGGGCCTTCACGGAGTCCGGGACGCCGAAATAGGCGCGGAAGTAGAGCGAGGCGGTGTCGAGGAGCATCAGTCGTCCGGTCACGCCACGCATCATGCCGTAAGCCACTGACAGTCACGCCGTACGGCATCGACGGTCACGCCGTACGGCACTGACGGCGATCCCCGGGCACGCTGTCCTGCGCAACGAGTTGCGCCGTATGCCATTTCTGTGGCCTGGACCACTTGTGCGTTTGTGCCCGGAGAACCCGGGCAGGCGCGGCCTCGGAGTGACGCCGGTTGCGCGTTCAACCGCCCGGCCCGTCGCTCCCTTCATCTGCCGTCGAGACAAGAGGTACCTGTGTCAGCCAGGCTTGAGGCCGAACATCTCCACAAGGTGTTCGGCAGACGACCGCAAGAATCTGTCGAGCGGCTCCGGCAAGGGGCCGACCGGGAGGAGCTGCGCGCCGACGGCATCACCGCCGCCGTGATCGACGCCTCCTTCACCGTGGAGCCGGGCCAGATCTTCGTCGTCATGGGCCTGTCCGGATCCGGCAAGTCCACCCTGCTCCGCATGCTCAACGGGCTGCTGGAGCCGACCGCGGGCCACGTCCGCTTCGACGGCCAGGACCTGACCGCGCTGAGCGACCGCGAGCTGCGCCAGGTCCGCGCGAAGAAGATCAGCATGGTCTTCCAGCACTTCGCGCTCTTCCCGCACCGCAGCGTGCTGGAGAACGCCGCCTACGGCCTGGCCGTGCAGGGCGTGCCCCGCGCCGAGCGCGAGAAGCGCGCCGGCGAGGCGCTGGCCCTGTGCGGACTGGCCGGGTGGGAGAAGTCCTGGCCCGACGAGCTGTCCGGCGGTATGCAGCAGCGCGTGGGCCTGGCCCGCGCCCTCGCCACCGACGCCGACCTGCTCCTCATGGACGAGTCCTTCAGCGCGCTCGACCCGCTGATCCGCCGCGACATGCAGGACCAGCTGCTCGAACTGCAGCGCACCTTGAAGAAGACGATCGTCTTCATCACCCACGACCTGAACGAGGCCATGCGACTCGGCGACCGCATCGCGGTCATGCGTGACGGCCGTATCGTCCAGACCGGTTCGGCGGAGGACATCCTCCTGCGCCCGGCGAACGACTACGTCGCCTCCTTCATCCAGGACGTCGACCGCTCCCGTGTGCTGACCGCGAGCGCGCTCATGGACACCTCGGTCACCGCCGGCGCCCCCCTCTGCGCCTGCGAGACCGCCACCCGGGACACGACCTTCGCGGAGCTGTGCGCGATCAGCGCCCGGCTGTCGCACCGGGTCTCGGTCGTGGACGAGGACAACAAGGTCATCGGCGTCGTGCCGCGGCAGCGGCTGGTCGGCTTCCTCGGCGACGAGAGCGCCGACCCCGCGCCCTGCGACAACCCGGAGGGCAAGGTGATCGCCCATGCCTAGGCTGCGTCTCGGCGACTGGGTCGACTCCGGTGTGGACTGGCTCGTCGCCCACATGGGCTGGCTCTTCGACGCGATCAAGGCGGTCGTGGAGGGCATGTACGACGGCGTCAACGCCGTCCTGACCGCCCCCGAGCCCCTGCTCCTCGCGGGCATCTTCGCCGTGCTGGCCTGGTGGCTGCGCGGCCTGGTCGCGGGCGTCCTCGGCTTCGCCGGGTTCGCGCTGGTCGACTCGCTCGACCTGTGGGACCGGGCCATGTCGACGCTGGCCCTGGTGCTGGTGGCGACGGTCATCGCGCTGGTGATCTCGATCCCGCTGGGCATCTGGGCGGCCCGCTCCAAGGCGGTCAGCGCGGCCGTACGGCCCGTCCTGGACCTGCTCCAGACGATGCCGTCGATGGTGCTGCTGATTCCCGCCATCCTCTTCTTCGGCCTGGGCACCGCCGCCGGTGTCATCGCCACCCTGATCTTCGCGCTCGCCCCCGGCGTCCGCATGACCGAGCTGGGCATCCGGCAGGTCGACGCGGAACTGGTCGAGGCCGCCGAGGCCTTCGGCACCACACCCCGCGACACCCTGCTCAGGGTCCAGCTGCCGCTCGCCCTGCCGACGATCATGGCGGGCATCAACCAGGTCATCATGCTGAGCCTGTCGATGGTCGTCATCGCCGGCATGGTCGGCACCGGCGGCCTCGGCGGCGCGGTCAACGAGGCCATCGGTCAGCTCGACATCGGCTTCGGCTTCGAGGCGGGCGTCGGCATCGTCGTCCTCGCCATCTACCTGGACCGCATCACCGGCGCGCTCGGCGCGCAGATCTCCCCGCTCGGCCGCCGCACCGCCGCCAAGGCCCGCGCCGCGGGCGGCACCAAGGTCTGGAACCACCGCCCCCGCCCGGTCGTCGCCGTCGCCGGCGTGGCCGTCCTGGCCCTGGTCGCGGGCGGCATGGGCGTCTTCGGCCCCACCGCCGGCACCGCCGAGGCCTCCGCCACGAACGTCGGCAAGGGCAAGGAGATCAAGCTCGGCTACATCCCGTGGGACGAGGGCATCGCCTCGACGTACCTGTGGAAGGAGCTCCTGGAGCAGCGCGGCTTCAAGGTCACCACCACCCAGTACGCCGCGGGCCCCCTGTACACCGGCGTCGCCACCGGCCAGCTCGACTTCCAGACGGACGCCTGGCTGCCCACCACCCACGCCGAGTACTGGAAGAAGTACGGGAACCAGCTCGAGGACCTCGGCTCCTGGTACGGCCCCACCTCGCTGGAGCTCAGCGTCCCGTCGTACGTGAAGGGCGTCGACACCCTGGAGGACCTCAAGGGCAACGCCGCCAAGTTCAAGGGCAAGATCATCGGCATCGAGCCGAGCGCCGGAATGATGGGCATGCTCAAGGACAAGGTCCTCAAGGAGTACGGCCTGGAGGGCGAGTACGAGGTCGTGGACGGCTCGACGCCCGCGATGCTCGCCGAGCTCAAGCGCGCGTACGCCAAGAAGGAGCCCGTCGTCGTCACGCTCTGGTCGCCGCACTGGGCGTACAGCGACTACGACCTGAAGAAGCTCAAGGACCCCAAGGGCGCCTGGGGCAAGGGCGACGGTGTGCACACCCTCGCGCGCAAGGGCTTCGCCGCGGACAACCCCGAGGTCGGGAAGTGGCTGAAGGACTTCTCCATGACCGAGCAGCAGCTCACCGGCCTGGAGTCGCAGATCACGAAGGCAGGCAAGGGCAAGGAGCAGGACGCCGTCCGCACCTGGCTGAAGCAGAACCCGGGCCTGCTGGACAAGTGGGCCCCGGTCGCCGGATCGGAGCAGAAGAGCCAGGCGGCCGGGTGACCTGACGGGCCCGGACCGCCGCCCGAGGGGTGGGTCACGCCGTACGTTTTCCCCTCACGTGCGGCGGGCCCACCCCTCGCGGCATGTCCGCATAGTCCTACGGCATGCCTACGAGAAGGATCCGGCCAACCACGCAGCGCTACCTCACCACCTGAACTCGGGCGCACCAACTCCCCACGGCCGACCTCGACTTAACGCTCCGGCAGGGAGCCCGGGACGACGCCGTGACCAGGCGATCCCACCGCAGGAGCAGAGGGAACACGGAGGGTCGCCGGAGCATTGAACGGAACACCGGCTCTCTTGTGCTGAGCGGGAGTCAGGGGTGGCATGGGGGTACACGGCGCAGTGGGGGAGCCGATCCGCTGGCGCGAACCGATGGGTCGTACTCCCCCCGATGCCTCGTCGATGTGACGGGCGCATGAAACGGTTTGCCGAACATGCGTAGGGTGCAAGGAACTCAACAGACGGTGTGCGCCGGACAGCGGGCGCGAGGACAGTGGACCGACGAGCGAAGGAGGGAGCCGGAGCGATGGGCGACCACAAAGAACAGACCCTTCGGGTGGGCGCGGCCGTGCGGCGGCGACGCCGCGCGCTGGACCTCACCCTCGCCGTCGTGGCCGAGCGCAGCGGCCTGTCCGTGCCCTTCCTGAGCCAGGTCGAGAACGACCGGGCACGCCCCAGCAGAAGCTCCCTCGAAAAGGTCGCCGACGCATTGCGTACGACCGCCGTCGAGCTCCTCGCCGCCGCCGACCCGGCGTGCAGCGTCGACGTCGTCCGGGCCGACGCCACCGAACTCGCGCCGGAACCACGCGTGCGGTCCCTGGTGCGCGGTCACCATCAGATGCACGCCTCGGAGTTCACCGGCGACCACGAGGCGGGCCGCGAAATCCAGTACCGCAACGACCAGTTGATGTACGTCGCCGACGGCGCCGTGGAGATCGAGGCGGAGGGCCGCGCCTATCGCCTGGGCCGCGGCGACACCCTGTATCTCACCGGCGGGGTGCGCCACCGCTGGCGGGCGACCGTGCCGGACACGCGGGTGGTCGTCGTCGCGGTGGCGGAGCACATCGAGGCGGTCCGGGACCGGCCGGGGCGCTGATGCGCGTCGTCTCCCTGGTGCCGTCCCTGACGGAGGCCGTGGCCGTCTCGGCCCCCGGCGTCCTCGTCGGCGCCACGGACTGGTGCAGCCATCCCGCCGGCCTGGACGTCACCCGCGTGGGCGGCACCAAGAACCCCAAGGCCGACCGCGTCATCGACCTCGCCCCCGACCTGGTGATCGCCAACGAGGAGGAGAACCGCGAGCCCGACCTCGCCGCCCTCCGCGCGGCCGGCGTCGAGGTCCTGGTGACCGAGGTACGGGACGTGCCGCAGGCCTTGCGGGAGCTGGCCCGCGTGCTGGCGGCCTGCGGGGTGAGGGCACGTCCGCGGTGGCTGGACGAGGCGGAGGAGGCGTGGTCGTCCCTCCCGCCCCCGGAGCGCCGTACGACGGCGGTGGTCCCGATCTGGCGGCGGCCCTGGATGGTGCTGGGCCGCGACACCTTCGCGGGCGACGTCCTGGCCCGCCTCGGCGTGGACCACCTGTACGCCACGCACGAGGACCGCTACCCGCGCATCCCCCTGGACGACCTGCGAGCGGCGGCCCCGGACGTCGTCGTCCTCCCGGACGAGCCGTACCGCTTCACGGCCGACGACGGCCCGGAGGCCTTCCCCGGACTGCCTTGCGCGCTGGTCAGCGGACGGCACCTGACGTGGTACGGGCCGTCGCTGGCAGAGGCACCGCGGGTGCTGGCCGAGGCGCTGCGAGCAGCGCACCGCTGAGCAGACCGCGCGCGGTGCACACGGCGGCGACGGCCCAGGCGCCGACGAGCACGACGTACAACCCGACGGCGAGCCCGTCGTAGACCACGAGCCCGGTGTGCCGGCCCAGTGCGGCGGCGCCGGTGACACAGGTGCCGACCGGGAAGGTGAACGCCCACCAGGTCATCGCGAACCCCATGCCGTGCCGCCGGGCGCGCAGGACATGGGCGGTGGCGAGCCCGGCCCACAGGAGCGCGAAGCCCATGACGGGCACGCCGTAGAGGACGGCGAGCACGCCGAAGCCCCCGCTGTAGGGGCCCGGGACGACGCCTGGTGCGACGTCCGCGAAGCTGCCGACGGCGGTGGTGGACTGCCCGAGCGGCCCCAGCACCAGGAACAGGGTCGGCGTGAGGGCGAGGGGCAGCGGACCGCCGGTGATCAGCCGGGCGAAGACCAGCGGCAGCATGAGCAGGGTGGCGAGCAGACTGAGCCCGAACAGCGCGAAGCAGGCGAGCAGCATCGTCTCCCGGGCCTGCCCCGGCGGCAGATGCGGCACCAGCAGCGGCCCCAGCGCGGCCGACACCATCGGCGCCACGAGCGGCAACAGCCATACGGGCGTGGCCTGCGACGGCTCGATCCGATGGCGTACGGCCATGAGGTACGGGACGGCGACGGCGGCCGCCAGCCCGACGACCGTACCGGCGCCGAACAGCACCGCGTCGAGCGCGACCGCCGCCCCGGTCCCGATCCAGTCCCGGCCGACGGTGACGGCACCGCCGCCGACGGCGAGCAGGGCCATCGCCAGGCAGCCGTAGAAAGGCGCCGTGGCCGGGTCGAGGAGGTGGGCGCGGGCCTGGTCGCGGTGGTGGGTCCAGTGCAGGGCGCGGGCGGCGAGCAGGGTGACGAGCAGGACGAGGGAGAGCGCCCAGACGGCTGCGCAGGTCGTGCGCAGGCCGGGGAGCTGAAGCGGCAGCGCGGCTCCGGCGGTGGCGACGGCGGCGGTGCCCATGACGGAGGCGTACCAGTTGGGTCCGAGGTGACGGACGGCGGTGACCATGCGCTCAGCGTCGCTCCGGTCTTCGTCCCCCACCAGGGAGTTTGCCTCTATGGGCACATAAACTGGCCTTATGACAGAGGCGGCGGAGGGGCAGTTTCGCGCGGGATCCCTGGCGCATCGCGTTCCGGATCTCGGCGCGTTGGAGCTGTTGCTGGCGGTGGCGCGGCTCGGCAGTCTCGGCGGGGCGGCCCGTGAGCTGGGGATCACCCAGCCGGCGGCGAGCAGCCGGATCCGGTCGATGGAACGCCAGCTCGGCGTGGCGCTGGTCGACCGCTCACCGCGAGGCTCCCGGCTCACCGACGCCGGGGCGCTGGTCACGGACTGGGCGCGGCGCGTCGTGGAGGCGGCGGAGGCCTTCGACGTCGGGGCGCAGGCGTTGCGGGACCGGCGGGACTCGCGGCTGCGGGTCGCGGCGAGCATGACGATCGCGGAGTACCTGCTGCCGGGCTGGCTGCTCGCACTGCGCGCCCAGCGGCCGGACACGGCGGTGTCGCTGCTCGCCGGGAACTCGGCGGCCGTGGCGGAGCGGTTGCTGGCGGACGAGGCGGACCTGGGGTTCGTGGAGGGGCTGTCGGTGCCGACGGGGTTGGACTCGGTCGTCATCGCCCACGACAGCCTGATCGTGGTGACGGCGCCGGGGCATGTCTGGTCGCGTCGGCGGCGGCCGTTGGAGGCGTCGGAGTTGGCGGCTACGCCGTTGATCCTGCGGGAGGAGGGGTCGGGTACGCGTCAGGTGCTGGATGCGGCGCTGGGCGGGCTGGCCCGGCCGCTGATCGAGCTGTCCTCGACGACGGCGGTGAAGGCGGCCGCGGTGAGCGGGGCGGGGCCGGCGGTGCTGAGCGAGCTGGCCGTGGGGGAGGAGCTGTCGATGCGGCGGTTGGTGAGCATCCCGTTGGCCGATGTCACGTTGGCGCGCGACCTGCGGGCGGTCTGGCCGATGGGGCACAGGCCGGTGGGGCCGGCACGGGACTTGCTGTCGCTGACGCGGGGATAGTTTTCTCGCCCCCGCCGCCCCTACCCTTCCCGTCCTTCTGGGGCTCCGCCCCAGACCCCGCTCCTCAAACGCCGGAGGGGCTGGATTTCGCCGGACCAGGCAAATTCAGCCCGTCCGGCGTTTGAGGA
>NZ_BAAAZY010000001.1:187559-276845 GCF_039537145.1 Streptomyces shaanxiensis | reverse complement strand
CCCAGGGACGGGACGGGTAGGGGCGGCGGGGGCGAAATCCCCCGGTCAGCCGCCGGCAGCCGCCCGCACCAACCCCCGCATGACCCGCACGTCCTCCCCCATCTCCGGATGCCACTGCACCCCCAACACCCACCCTCCGGCCGACGGCAGTTCCACCGCCTCCACCGTCCCGTCCGCCGCGTACGCCGACGCGACAAGACCCTCGCCGAGGCGGTCCACGGCCTGGTGGTGATACGTCGGCACGGAGGTCTCCTCCGGCACGACACCGGCGTACAGACTCCCCGGCACCGGCTTCACGGTGTGGCCGCCGAAGACACCCACGGCCTCCGCGTGCCCGTCGATGTGCTGGACGAGCGTCCCACCGAGGGCGACGTTCAGCAGCTGCATGCCCCGGCAGATGCCGAGCAGGGGCAGCCCCGCTGCCAGTGCCGCGTCGATCAGCGCCAGCTCCCACGCGTCCCGCTCCCGCGCCGGCGGCCCGGTCCGCGGCTCGCGCTCGGCGCCGTAGCGGACCGGCTCCACGTCGGGCCCGCCCGCGATGACCAGCCCGTCCAGCCGTGCCACGGCAGCCGCCGCGAGCGCGGGGTCGTCCGGCGGGAGCATCGCGGCCAGGCCGCCCGCCCGCTGCACGAGCCGCGGATAGCCGGCCGGCAGCAGTGCCGCGTCCAGCTCCCACACCCCCCAGCGCGCCCCGGACTCCAGATAGGTGCTGACCCCGATCAGCGGCCTGGCCACAGCAACTCCCTCACATTCACGGTCGACGCTTCAGTCCCGTGCCAACTCTGCCTCGGCCGCCGCCAGCGCCGCGAACTCCTCCTCGGGCGCCTTCGCCACCAGGTGCTTACGGCTGTAGAGGCCGAAGTAGGCGATGGCCACCACGTACACCACCAGCGCGATCGCCGCCGCCGTCACGTCCACCAGGAACGTCGCCACCAGCGCCGCACAGGCCAGCACCAGGGCGACCGAGGAGGTCACCACGCCTCCCGGCGTACGGTACGGCCGCGGCAGTTCCGGTTCGCGGCGACGCAGCACGATGTGGGACAGGGACATCAGCGCGTAGGAGATGGTCGCGCCGAAGACCGCGATGTTCAGCATCCGGGCCCCGTCGCCCGTCAGCGCCGCCAGCAGGAAGCCGATCGTGCCGGGCACCAGCAGGCCCAGGTAGGGCGCCTTGCGGCTGCTGGTGAGGGACAGGAAGCGGGGGAGGTAGCCCGCGCGGGACAGGGCGAACAGCTGGCGCGAGCCCGCGTAGATGAGGGAGAAGAACGACGCCACCAGGCCCGCCAGGCCCGCGTAGTTCACGATCCGGCTCAGGGTCGTCGCCTCGCCGTCCGGCTGGAGCGCCTCGACCAGCGGGTTGCCGGCCTCCTGGATCGCCGCCGAACCGCGTGCGCCCGCCGCCGCGACGAAGGTGACCACGGCCAGGACCACCAGAATGGCCATCGACCAGCGGATCGCCTTCGGCAGCGTACGGGCCGGCTCCTTGGTCTCCTCGGCGGCCAGCGGCACGCCCTCGACGCCCAGGAAGAACCACATGCCGAACGGGAACGCCGCCCAGATGCCGAGCAGGCCGAAGGGCAGCCAGGAGTTCGACCCGGCCGCCGAGGTGTCGACCGGGATGTCGTCCAGCGACCCGAAGGAGAAGTCCGGCAGCGCCGCCAGCGCGAACACGACCAGGGCGACCACCGCGATCCCGGTGACGACGAAGCTGAAGCGCAGCGCCTCGCCCACGCCCCAGAGGTGGATGCCGAGGAAGATCGCGAAACAGACCAGGTACACCGGCCAGCCGGACTCCAGGCCGAACAGGCCCAGCGACTCGACGTAGTCGCCGATGAAGATGACGATGGCGGCGGGGGCGAGGACGTACTCGATGAGGATCGCCGTACCGGTCAGGAAGCCGCCCCAGGGGCCCAGCGCCCGGCGGGCGAAGCCGTAGCCGCCGCCCGCCGTCGGCAGGATCGAGGACAGTTCGGCGAGCGCGAAGACCATGCACGCGTACATCGCGCCCATGAGCACCATGGCGATCGCCAGGCCGCCGAAGCCGCCCTCGGCCAGGCCGAAGTTCCAGCCCGAGTAGTCGCCGGAGACGACGTACGCGACGCCGAGACCGGTCAGCAGCACCCAGCCGGCGCTGCCGCGGCGCAGGGTTCTGCGCTCCAGGTAGTCGTCCGCCTCCGGGGCGGGTGTGTTCGTGGATTCCAGGGACATGGGCCAACTCCCCACAGGCGGCGGACACCGAGCATTTCCGGGCACGGTGGGGTCGACCGAGCTCCGGCTCAATGGAATGGATCCATACCTTTGCGGTGTCAACCACGAGAAGGCAATACCCGTGCGTTAATCGCCCGTAAATCCTTGGCTCGCCCGGAGGCGGCACAGCTCAGCCCAGGAAGCCCCGCAGCAGCGCCGCCGTACCCCCGCAGTGCTCGCGCATGATCTCCCGCGCGCACTCGGCGTTGCCCTCGATCACGGCCTCCACCAGGGCGGCGTGCTGACGCTGGGAGTGCTCCAGGTTGCGTACGAGGAGCGGGATGCAGTCGAGGAGGTCGTTGACCGTGGCGCGTACCGCCGCGTACTGCGCCGTGAGCGTGGGGGAGCCGGACAGCTCGGCGAGCGTCAGGTGCAGCAGGGTGTCCAGGCGGCGGTACTCGGCGAGCGGGGCGTCGTGTGTGCGCGCCAGGGCCTCGCGGAGCCGGTCGGCCTGCTCCTCGTCCAGCCCGTGCGCCGCGCACAACCCGGCCGCGCCCACCTCCAGCACCTCGCGAAAGCGCAGTGTGTCCTCGACGTCGACGTCCTTCAGGCGGCGGCGCAACTCCTCCTCGCCGGGCGTCTCGGGGCGCGGCAGGACGAACGTTCCGCCGTAGCGCCCGCGCCGCGACTCGACCAGGCCCTGGTCCTGCAGAACCTTCAGCACCTCGCGCAGCGTGACCCGGCTGATCCCCAGCCGGTCGGCCAGCTCCCGCTCCGCCGGCAGCCGCTCGCCGCCCGGCACCAGACCGAGCCGGACGACCTGGAGGATCTGCTCCAGGGCCTCCTCGAAGCCGTTGCCGGCCCGCACCGGCCGCAGCACCGACGTCAGCCGGTCGTCGTCGGCCCCGGGCGCCCCGTGCTCCGTGTCCGCCTGCGACATGTGGCCGGACCCCCTTCCCAATCAATGGTCCTGCGCAATACCTTATGGCTCCCGGCTGACCGAAGTAAGCCGAATGGAGGCTCTCCCGTGGCAGACCGCACACCCCCGCTGAGCGTCGAGGAGCTGCACGCCCTCGTCGCAGGCGGTGAGATCGACACTGTCGTCCTGGCCTTCCCCGATATGCAAGGGCGGCTCCAGGGCAAGCGGTTCGCCGCCCGCTTCTTCCTCGACGAGGTCCTGCACCACGGCACCGAGGGCTGCAACTACCTCCTCGCCGTCGACACCGAGATGAACACCGTCGACGGCTACGCCATGTCCTCCTGGGACCGCGGCTACGGCGACTTCGCCATGCACCCCGACCTGGCCACGCTCCGCCGCGTCCCCTGGAACGCCGGTACGGCCATGCTGATCGCCGACCTCGCCTGGAACGACGGGTCCCCGGTGGTGGCCGCCCCGCGCCAGATCCTGCGCCGTCAGCTGGAGCGGCTCGCCGAACTCGGGTACACCGCCAAGGTCGGCACCGAGCTGGAGTTCATCGTCTTCAAGGACACCTACGAGCAGGCCTGGGACGCCAACTACCGGGGGCTCACCCCGGCGAACCAGTACAACATCGACTACTCGGTGCTCGGGACCGGGCGGATCGAGCCACTGCTCCGCCGTATCCGCAACGAGATGGGGGCCGCCGGGCTCACCGTCGAGTCCGCCAAGGGCGAGTGCAACCCCGGCCAGCACGAGATCGCGTTCAAGTACGACGACGCCCTCGTCACCTGCGACCAGCACGCGATCTACAAGACCGGCACCAAGGAGATCGCCGCCCAGGAGGGCGTCTCGATCACCTTCATGGCCAAGTACAACGAGCGCGAGGGCAACTCCTGCCACATCCACCTCTCCCTCGCGGACGCCGCCGGCAACAACGTCATGGCGGGCTCTTCCGAGGACCCCGGCGGCATGTCCGAGGTCATGCGGCACTTCCTCGCCGGACAGTTGGCCGCCCTGCGTGACTTCTCCCTCCTCTACGCCCCCAACATCAACTCCTACAAGCGGTTCCAGCCGGGCTCCTTCGCCCCGACCGCCGTCGCCTGGGGCTACGACAACCGCACCTGTTCCCTGCGCGTCGTCGGCCACGGCCGCTCGATGCGCTTCGAGAACCGGCTCCCCGGCGGCGACGTCAACCCGCACCTCGCGGTCGCCGGACTGGTCGCCGCGGGCCTCTACGGCATCGAGCAGAAGCTGGAACTGCCCGAGCCCTGCCCCGGCAACGCCTACTCCGCCGACTTCGAGCACGTCCCCACGACGCTGCGCGAGGCCGCCGAGCTGTGGGAGAACAGCCCGATCGCCAAGGCCGCCTTCGGCGACGAGGTCGTCGCCCACTACCGCAACATGGCGCGCGTCGAGCTGGACGCCTTCGACGCCGCGGTGACCGACTGGGAGCTGCGCCGCTCCTTCGAACGCATGTGAGGCCCTTGTTGTCTTCCGAGCACGTACTGGACGTACTGAACCCCGCCACCGAGGAGGTCGTCGCCACCGTCCCGGCCGCCACCGCGGCCGACGTCGACGCCGCCGTCGTACACGCCACGAAGGCGCAGTCCGGGTGGGCGGCCCTCGCCCCGGGCGAACGCGCCCGGCTGCTGCGCCGGTTCGCGGTCAAGGTCGACGAACACCTGGAGGAACTCGCGCAGTTGGAGGTCCGCGAGGCCGGGCACACCGTCGGCAACGCCCGCTGGGAGGCGGGCAACGTCCGCGATCTGCTCGACTACGCGGCCGGGGGAGTGGAGCGGCTGACCGGACGTCAGATCCCGGTCCCCGGCGGCCTGAACGTGACGATCCTCGAACCGCTCGGCGTCGTCGGCGTCATCGCCCCCTGGAACTTCCCGATGCCGATCGCGGCCTGGGGCACGGCGCCTGCGCTCGCGGCCGGCAACGCGGTCATCCTCAAGCCCGCCGAGACGACCCCGCTGACGGCGCTGCGCCTGGCGGAGCTCGCCCTGGAGGCGGGCCTTCCCGAGGGGCTGTTCCAGGTCCTGCCCGGTCACGGCCCCGTCGCGGGCAACGCCCTCGTCGAGCACCCGGGCGTCGCGAAGATCGTCTTCACCGGGTCCACGGGCGTGGGCAAACAGGTGCTGGCCAAGGGCTCGGCGCTCCTCAAGCGCGTCACCCTCGAACTCGGCGGCAAGAGCCCCAACATCGTCTTTGCCGACGCCGACCTCGAAGCCGCCGCGGCCGCCGCGCCCATGTCCTTCCTCGACAACTCCGGTCAGGACTGCTGCGCCCGCACCCGCATCCTCGTCCAGCGCTCCGCCTACGACCGCTTCCTGGAGCTGCTGAGCCCCGCGATCGAGGCGGTGACGGTCGGCGACCCGGCCGACGAGAAGACCGACATGGGCCCGCTGATCTCCAAGGTCCAGCTGGAGCGGGTGCGTTCGTATGTCGGCGACGACCTGGAGGGCATCCGCGGCAAGGCACCCGAGGGCCCCGGCTTCTGGTTCCCGCCCACAGTCCTCACCGGCGTCGACCCGCACGCGCGCGTGGCCGTCGAGGAGGTCTTCGGCCCCGTCGCGGTCGTCCTCCCCTTCGAGGACGAGGCGGAGGCCGTGGCCCTCGCCAACGCCACCGACTACGGCCTCTCCGGCTCCATCTGGACCCGCGACGTCGGCCGCGCCCTGCGCGTCTCCCAGGCGGTCCGGGCCGGCAACCTGTCCGTCAACTCCCACTCCAGCGTCCGCTACTGGACCCCCTTCGGCGGCTTCAAGCAGTCCGGCATCGGCCGCGAACTGGGCCCGGACGCCCTGACCGCCTTCACCGAAACAAAGAACGTCTTCATCAGCACGGAAGGCCCCGCACAGTGACCGAAGAGATTGTCTGCCGACGCCTGGTCGGCCGTACCGCCGTCATCACCGGCGCCGGCAGCGGCATCGGCCTCGCCACCGCCCGCCGCCTCGCCTCCGAGGGCGCCCACATCGTCTGCGGCGACGTCGACGAGCAGCGCGGCAAGGCGGCCGCCGAGGAGGTCGGCGGGATCTACGTGAAGGTCGACGTCACCGACCCCGAGCAGGTCGAGGCCCTGTTCAAGACGGCGTACGACACCTACGGCAGCGTCGACATCGCCTTCAACAACGCCGGTATCTCGCCGCCCGACGACGACTCCATCCTGGAGACCGGCCTGGAGGCATGGAAGCGCGTCCAGGAGGTCAACCTCACCTCCGTCTACCTGTGCTGCAAGGCCGCCATCCCCTACATGCGGCAGCAGGGCAAGGGCTCCATCATCAACACGGCGTCCTTCGTGGCCCGGATGGGCGCGGCGACCTCGCAGATCTCGTACACGGCCTCCAAGGGCGGCGTGCTGGCCATGTCCCGCGAACTGGGCGTCCAGTTCGCCCGCGACGGCATCCGGGTCAACGCCCTGTGCCCGGGACCGGTCAACACCCCGCTCCTGCAGGAGCTGTTCGCCAAGGACCCGGAGCGCGCCGCGCGCCGCCTGGTGCACATCCCGGTCGGCCGTTTCGCCGAGGCCGAGGAGATCGCCGCCGCCGTCGCCTTCCTGGCCAGCGACGACTCCTCCTTCGTCAACGCCACCGACTTCCTGGTGGACGGCGGGATCTCGGGGGCGTACGTCACGCCGCTGTAGCCCGGCGCCGGGGAAGTGAGCGGGACGCCGCCCTCGGGGGATGGTGACGTCCCGCTCGCCCCGCGCGCGGGCCGTCGCTACAGGAACGTACGGCCCTCGCCCCGATACGTCGGCACGGTCGCCGGCACCGAGTCGCCCTCGACGATGTGCAGCGCGTCGAACCGCTCGCACAGCTCACCGGCCTTGGCGTGCCGGAACCACACCTTGTCGCCGATCAGCAGATCGTCGGCGGGGGAGCCGAGCAGAGGCGTCTGCACCTCGCCGGGCCCCTCCTGGGGGTCGTAGCGCAGCCCCTCCGGCAGATACGGCACCGGCAGCCGGTCGGGCCCGGCCGCACCCGAGGCCGGGTAGCCGCCCCCGAGGACGGTCACCACCCCGACCCCCGGCCGACGCACGACGGGCTGGGCGAACAGCGCGGCCGGACGCCCGCTGAAGGACGTGTAGTTGTCGAACAGCCGCGGGACATACAGACCCGACCCGGCCCCGATCTCGGTGACGCAGTCCTCGGTGGCGGTGTGCTGCACACTGCCGGTCCCGCCACCGTTGACGAACTCCAGCCCCGGCACCACGGCCCGCACCGCCCGCACCACCTCGGCCCGCCGCTCGGCGAGCTCCCGGCGCGCGGCGGCCTGCATCAGCCGTATGGCACGCGACCGCAGCGGCCGCCCCGCCACCGCGTCCCCGACCCCCGCGATGTGCCCTTCGTACGCCATGATCCCGACGAGCTCGAACCCCGGCCGTCGGGCGACGACCCGGGCCATGTCGGCGACCTGGGCGGGGGAGTGCAGCGGCGAACGCCGGGCGCCGACCCGCACGCGCCCGCCGAGCAGCTTCAGCGAGGTGTCCAACTCCAGGCAGACCCGCACCACTTCACGGCCACCGTCGCGGGCGTCGTCGATGAACCGGAGCTGTGCCGGATCGTCGATCATCACGGTGACGGCGGAGGCGAGCTTGGGATCACCGGCCAGCTCGGCGAACCCGGCGCGGTCCGCGGACGGGTAGGCGAGCAGGATGTCCTCGAACCCGGAGCGCGCCAGCCACAGGGACTCGGCCAGCGTGAAGGACATGATCCCCGCGAACCCGTCCTTGGCGAGCACCCGCTCCAGCAGGGCCCGGCAGCGGACGGACTTGCTGGCGACACGGATCGGCTTCCCGCCGGCGCGGCGGAGCAAATCGTCCGCGTTGGCGTCGAAGGCGTCCAGGTCCACGATCGCGAGAGGGGCTTCGAGATGGGCGGTGGCCCGGTCGTAACGGGCCCGGTCGGCGGCGCGCGCAGTCATGAACGCAGCCTGCCAGACGGGATTACCGCAGGGTAGGGGGACGTTCCGGGCAGATTTACGCGGGGTCGTGGACTGGTTCCCGTTCCCCCTGCATCAACCCGTAGAGTGACGCGCACGCATGGGTGGAACGCCCACGGCCGCTCGGGCGCGCCGGGATGACGCTCCGCCTGCGCGGGTATGCGTGCCTGGTCGGACGATTCCGTGCCGGGCAGGGCAGCCGGGACACAGAACGACGGCCTGCGTACGAGAGCGGGCCCGGACATGAGGAAACGGGGGGTGCATGAGCACGGAAGCGCGCCGCGCCCCCATTCCTCCGCGCCCCGCGACACCGCCACCGCCCGCCGTCCCGCCCCGCCCGACGACACCGCCGAGACCCGCCGACCCGCCGGCCGGCACCACGCAGGGCGAGCAGCCGAGCGGCCCGGGCCCGGCGCCGGAGGGATCCGCGCAGGGTGGGCCGGGTGTGATGCCGGACTCCCCGGCGAGCTCCACTCCCCTCCCGTCCGGCACATCCAGTGCATCCGATCCGTCGAGTCCGTCCGGAATGTCAGGTACGTCGCCCCACACCCCCCAGCCGCGCGTCCCGGCCTCCGGAGACGACGCCTCCACGCCTCCGCCACCGCCCCGGGCCTCGGCGCGCTTCCCGGACACGCCGCCCACCGCCGGGCGTGCCGAGAGCGGCGGATCGTTGCGCCAGGAACCCGTGGGGCAGCCAGTGCCCAACGGCATACCGCCCCGCCAGGCCGAGCGGCCCTCGACGCCGCGCCGTACGGGCGCCCCCGCCGAGAGCGCCGCGGAGACCACCTTCCGGCTCCGGCCGATCCTCGCCGACCCCTCGCCCGAGTCCGACACCCGGCCGGCCTCCGCGCGCGGTTCCGCCGACGTGCCTTCACGGCCGGGCGGCGCGCCCATGCCGGGTTCCCTCGGCGTGCCTCCCCAGGCGGGCACGTCGACCGCGCAGGGATCGGCCGGCGCGCCTCCCCGGCCGGGCAGCGGGCCTGGGCAGGGCTCCGCCGCCATGCCTCCGCGGCCGGCCACCCGTCCCGGCCCGGCACCCGTCGACCCCACTCGCCACACCGCTTCCGCCCCGCCGCCCCCGCGGCCCGCCGTATCGGTCCCGCTCCCTCCCGAGCGTGAGCCGGGGGCCGGGCACGCGCCGGCGGGCAGCGGATACGGTGCCGCCGCACCTCCCGGGCCCGCACCTGCCGCGCCCGCCCACGTCCCCGGGCAGTCCACGAACGGCCACGGCTCCGCCTCCTTCGCCCCGGACCCGTCCCTCTCCTGGAGCGCCCCCATGGCGCCGGGCGGTGCCCCGGGCGCCGGGCGGCCCCACGTGTCGTTCGGGGAGCCCGAGGGCTACGACGAGCGGGCACGACCGCGGCCCCTCCTCGGGGTGCGGATCCGGCCCCGGCTCGCCGCGGCCGCCGCCTGTGTCGTCCTCGGGCTCGGCCTCATCGGCGGGGCCGTGACCGGAAGTTGGCTGGTCGGCGAGTCCGGGGACGGCGGAGCGCAGGACACCTTCGCCGCGGCCGGGGGACTGTGGCACAGCGTCCCCGTGGACCAGCTGTTCCCGCGCACCGTGATCGGCAAGGGCGCCGGCCCCGGCGGCGCCGACCGGACCTGGACGCGGATCGCCGTCGCCCCGGACAGCGGCTGTGCGAACGCCTTCGACCCGCTGCTGCGCAAGGCCCTCGCCCCCGTCGGCTGCGAGCGCCTCCTGCGCGCCACCTACATCGACGCCACCGAGAGCTACGTCACCACCGTCGGCCTGCTCTTCACCACGGCCGACGCGGCCGCCATGCGCTCGCTCGACAGCCGGTTCGCCAAAGAGGACCTGGACCGCCGCCCCGACCTCATGCCGCGCCCCTACGCCGTCCAGGGCACCCTGGCCGCCGGATTCGGCGACGAGCAGCGCGCCTCCTGGACCGTCTCCGTCCTCACCGACGCCCCCGTCGTCGTGTACGCCGTCTCCGGCTGGGCCGACGACCGCACCGTCGACGAGCCCGAGCCCGCCGAGGAGGCCATGCAGTCCGACACCACCACGGCCGTCGCCCAGGCCGGCCTCGGCCACGAGGCGCAGGGCCTCGCCGACCGCGTCGAACGCGCCCTGCGCAAGAACGTCGGCCCGTCCACGGAGCAGTCGTCATGAGGACCGGTACGAGCAGCGTGGCAACCACGTCCCCCCGAACCAGCGGCGCCATGAAGACCTTCACGATCCGCCGGACCGGCCCCGTCGCCGTCCTCCTCGGCGCCTGCCTCGCCCTCCTGCCGCCCACCGCCGCGCACGCCGACTCGATACGCGCCCGGCAGTGGGCCCTGGACGCCATGCACACCCAGGAGGCCTGGCAGACCACCAAGGGCGCCGGCGTCACCGTCGCCGTCCTCGACACCGGCGTCGAGGACGACCACCCCGACCTGGCCGGCAACGTCCTCGAAGGCAAGGACATGGTCGGCTTCGGCGCCGAGCGCGGCGACCGCCCCTGGGCCCGGCACGGCACCGCCATGGCCGGCATCATCGCCGGTCACGGACATGGCGCGGGCAAGGGCGACGGCGTCATGGGCATCGCCCCCGAGGCCAAGATCCTCCCCGTCCGCGTCATCCTGGAGGACGGCGACCCCGCCCGCGCCAAGGCCCGCAGCACCCGCGGCAACGCCCTCGCCGAAGGCATCCGCTGGGCCGCCGACCATGGCGCCGACGTCATCAACCTCTCCCTCGGCGACGACTCCAAGTCCGCCCACCCCGAGGCCGGCGAGGACGAGGCCGTCCAGTACGCCCTGAAGAAGGGCGCGGTCGTCGTCGCCTCCGCAGGCAACGGCGGCGACAAGGGCGACCACATCTCCTACCCGGCCGCCTACCCGGGCGTCATCGCCGCGACCGCCGTCGACCGCTACGGCACCCGCGCCTCCTTCTCCACCCGCCGCTGGTACGCCACGGTCAGCGCACCCGGCGTCGACGTCGTCATCGCCGACCCCGACCACAAGTACTACGAGGGCTGGGGCACCAGCGCCGCGGCCGCCTTCGTCTCGGGAGCGGTGGCCCTGATCAAGGCCGCGCACCCCGGCCTGACCCCGGCCCAGATCAAGAAGCTCCTCGAGGACACGGCCCGCGACGCCCCCGCCGACGGCCGCGACGACTCCCGCGGCTACGGCTTCATCGACCCGGCGGCCGCCATCAAGAAGGCCGAGACCCTCAAGCCGAAGGGCCTGCAGCCGGCGGCCTTCGGCGAGAAGTACTTCGGCCCGGGCCCCGAGGCCGCCAAGTCCGACGACGACGCGACGAACTGGACCGCGGTCCTCGCGGGCAGCGTCGGCGGCCTCCTGCTGATCGCGGCGATCGCAGTGCTGCGCGGCCGCCGCGGACGGTTCCACCTCTGAGACCTGCACGTGCAGAGGTCCACACCGCCGTGCTCATCGGAAGAGGTACGGCCTATGCGTACACAGGGAAGGACGCCTGGAAGGCCAGTCGGTGGTCGGCTCCGTCACCGATGTGGCCGAGGAGTTCGTCGAGTGCCAGGTACTCCTCCCAGCGCTGCCTGCCCGTCGCCCGGGCCAGCCGTGAGATGACGAGGTCTTCGAGCTCTGGGACCCGCTTGTTCTTCCAGACCTTGTCCGCCGTGCTCACCAGCAGGTCTTCGAGTGTCGCCGCGGGGTCCGCCCAGGAGGCGTGGGTGCCGGCGAAGCGGGCGAGTTCCGGGCCGAACCCGTGGGCCAACAGCAGTTGCCTCCCCGCCTCTTCATGACAGGAGCCGGGACCCGACAACTCGGCGATGTGCACCGTCTTGCCGATGTCGTGCGTGGCCGCTCCGAACAGGACGGCCTCGCGGTCGACGGTGAGTTCGGGATACCGGCGCTCCACCCGATCGACCAGTTGAACCGCCACGTCGTGCACGGCACGCAGATGGGCGGCCAACCGCGGTGGAGCGTCGAGAGAGCGAAGAAGGTCGGCCACGGGCGCCGGGAGCGGCCGCAGGGGCGGGTCGACGGGGTCGTTCAGGGCTCGGGACAGCACGTCTGATGGCGGCACCGGGTCAGGTTACTGATGCGCGAACTGACGGACGACGGATATCCGGCGGCGTCCGAGACCGCCGGAGCGGCTACGACGATGCCGTCGCGGCCACCGAAGCGGCCCCCGACGCCGACGCGTCCTCCCCGGCGAACACCGACACCGCCGCCACCGCAGCCGCCTCGACCAGCGAAATCCCCTGCGCCTGCGTCACGTTGCCGTCCGACAGTGCGGCCACCAGGTAGTCGTGGCCGTCGACCGTCACCCGGCCGACGCTGTTGATGTCCCACAACCCGGTCGCCGTACGCGGCAGCCAGCCGTTCTTCAGCGCCCACGAGGAGCCGTCGGCCGCAGCCGACACCCCCCACCGCTGGCCCACGGCGATCTGCCCCATCAGCCCGCGCAGATACGCCCGGGAGGCCTCGCTCAGCTCCGAGTCCTCCCCGAACACCTGCCGCAACAGGGTGACTTGATCGGCGGCGGTGGTCTGCGTCAGCCCCCAGAGCATCCCGTCGCCGCCCTCGGTCCCGGTGAGGCCGAAGCGCTCGTTCGCGGCGTCCAGCCCCGCCGCCTTCCCGATCCTGCGCCACAGCTCCGACGCCGAGGCGTTGTCGCTGCTCTCGATCATCGCGGTCGCGTACGACTTCTCCGCCGCCGTCAGTTGCCGTCCCTCGTCCTGCGCCTGCAGCAGCAGCGCCGCCAGGATGTCGACCTTGACGATGCTGGCCGTGTCGAAGCCGCCGTCCCCGTACGAGGCGCTCTCACCGGACTCCAGGTCCAGCACCGCCACCGCCACCTCCACCCCGTCCGGGACGTCCACCGCCTCCATGGCCGTCGCCAGCAGCTCGTCGTGATCCACCGTCGGCTGCACCACAGGTTCCACCGAAGCCTCCCCGCTCACTGCGACCGGCGCCGAGGACGAGGGCGAGGCCGTCGGCGACGCCGCCGACGATACGGCCCTCCCCCCGGAGTGCGCCTGCGCGGTCACGTACACGGTTCCCGCGGCCGTACCGCCGAGGACGGTGACGGCGGCGAGGGCGCCGTACAGCAGGCGGCGTCGGGAGAGGCGAGCGCGACGGCTTCGGCGGGCTCCGGAGGACTCCATGTCCGCGATCGTGAGGGCGCCGTCTGTGCGTACCGTTAGACGGACGTTAGATCTGTGTCAGAGAAACGGGGATTGCGGGGAGCCGTGTCACGGCACGGTTACCGGGGCCGCACAAGCGCAGCAGCATCCCCCCGATAGGGTCGGTGACCGTGGCGAACAAGAACATTCCCGACTCTGCCTTCTCCGACGACGACGGCACCGCCGACCCCCGGCTGAGCGCCGCGCTCGCCGCCTGGGCCGAGGACCGCACCGCCGAGGGACCCGTCCTGGCCGCACTCAAGGACGCCCGGCTGCTCGTCCCCGTCGTGGCCGTGCTCGGCGAGGTCGAGGAGGACGAGAACGGGCTGCGCCGCGAGAAGACCAGCGACATGGCCGTCCCCACCCTGAAGGCCGGCGACCGCACCGCCCTGCCCGCCTTCACGTCCACCGACTCCCTCGCCCGCTGGGACCCGGCGGCCCGCCCCGTCGCCGTACCCCTGCACCAGGCCCTGCAGGCCGCCGTCCACGAGAAGGCGGACACGATCGTCCTGGACATGGCCGGTCCGGTGCCGTACGAGCTGACGGGACGCGCGCTGCTCGCGCTCGCCGAGGGGCGTACGACGACGGATCCGCTGGCCGACCCGGCCGTGCGGGAGGCGGTACGCGCCGCGGTGGCCGCAGAACCCGCCGTGCTGCTCGCCCACCTCGGGCCCGGGCAGGCCGACGGCACGCTGGCCCTCGTTCTGGACGAGTCCGCCGTACCCGCCCAGGCCGCCCGCGCGGTCGCCGAGCGGCTCGCCGCCGACGACACACTGAGGGCCCGCCTGGTGCGCGGTCTCGACCTGGCGTTGCTGCCGGCCGGGACCACGCCTCCGGGCGAGCCCCTGTTCGTACGAGCTTGATCCGTCGTCGCCGCGAGGGTGACTAGCCGTAGACCGGGCCGGTGTACTTCTCGCCCGGCCCCTGACCCGGCTCGTCCGGGACGATCGACGCCTCGCGGAACGCCAGCTGCAGCGACTTCAGCCCGTCGCGCAGCGGTGCCGCGTGGAACGAGCTGATCTCGGTCGTGCTCGCGTCCAGCAGACCGGCGAGGGCGTGCACCAGCTTGCGGGCCTCGTCCAGGTCCTTGTGCTTGTCGCCCTCCTCGGTCAGACCGAGCTTCACGGCGGCGGCGCTCATCAGGTTGACGGCGACCGTCACGATCACCTCGACCGCCGGGACCTCGGCGATGTCACGGGTCATGGCGTCGAAGTCGGTCGCGCCGGGGGTCTCGGGGGTGTCCGAAGGGGAGGTGTCACTCATGCCCCACACGATAGGCCCCGGCCCACGCCGGTTAGCGCCACCCCCGGGATGCTGCTAACCTTGTGTAACGACCGGCTGGACACTTATGTGTCGAGCCCACAAGTGGAGGCTCCGATCTCCCACCTGACCGTCCCCCGGGACGGCGGGTCACCCGGTCAGGCGGCCACCATCGTTCCGTACGGACGATGGAGTCGCCCGAAATCGCGCCCCGCGATCATCGCGGCGGTGCTCCGGTAGTGTTTTGGAGCCCCGCCTGTGATCGTCCGGGGCATTTTTTGTGCTTCGGCGCGGTTAGGTCTTACTGAACGAGAGACATACGCGGCTGTCCGCCAGACCGCCGTGTGGTGCTAACCGAGGAGGATCCATCAGCGCCGAGCCCCGCATCAACGACCGGATTCGCGTTCCCGAGGTGCGACTTGTCGGTCCCAGTGGCGAGCAGGTGGGCATCGTCCCGCTGGCCAAGGCACTGGAGCTTGCCCAGGAGTACGACCTCGACCTTGTCGAGGTAGCGGCGAACGCCCGTCCGCCCGTGTGCAAGCTCATGGACTACGGGAAGTTCAAGTACGAGTCGGCCATGAAGGCCCGTGAGGCGCGCAAGAACCAGGCGCACACGGTCATCAAGGAGATGAAGCTCCGGCCGAAGATCGACCCGCACGACTATGACACCAAGAAGGGTCACGTCGTCCGGTTCCTCAAGCAGGGCGACAAGGTCAAGATCACGATCATGTTCCGTGGTCGCGAGCAGTCCCGGCCCGAGCTGGGCTACCGGCTGCTGCAGAAGCTCGCGGAGGACGTTCAGGACCTCGGGTTCGTCGAGTCGAACCCGAAGCAGGACGGCCGCAACATGATCATGGTTCTCGGTCCGCACAAGAAGAAGACCGAGGCGATGGCCGAGGCCCGCCAGGCGCAGGAAGCCCGCAAGGCAGAAGCGAAGGCCAACCCCGGCAAGTCGCAGAACGCCGCGGACACCGACAGCGTCGAGGACGCCGAGGCACCTGCCGAGGCTTCCGCCGAGGCGTGATCCCGGGGGACGCCAGTCCCCAGGACGTAACCGATACAAGAGCGACGTTCCACCGTGCCCGGTTTGACGACCGGGCATCGGAACGCCATCTACGAGGAGAGAACGGCGCTATGCCGAAGAACAAGTCGCACAGCGGTGCCAGCAAGCGCTTCAAGGTCACCGGCTCCGGCAAGGTGCTCCGTGAGCGCGCCGGCAAGCGCCACCTGCTCGAGCACAAGTCGTCCCGCGTGACGCGTCGCCTCACCGGCAACGCCGAGATGGCCCCGGGCGACGCCGCGAAGATCAAGAAGCTTCTCGGCAAGTGACGTGAGCGGCGCCCCCACCGAGCGCCGTACGTCTGGACCGGGACCCAATCGATTCCGGGCCGTGTGAGTCCAACCACGGCCCCGCTACAAGGAGTTAAAAAGTGGCACGCGTCAAGCGGGCAGTCAACGCCCACAAGAAGCGCCGGGCGATCCTCGAGCAGGCTTCCGGCTACCGCGGTCAGCGTTCGCGCCTGTACCGCAAGGCCAAGGAGCAGGTCACCCACTCGCTGGTCTACAACTACAACGACCGCAAGAAGCGCAAGGGTGACTTCCGCCAGCTGTGGATCCAGCGCATCAACGCTGCTGCCCGCGCCAACGGCATCACGTACAACCGCTTCATCCAGGGTCTGAAGGCCGCGAACGTCGAGGTCGACCGCAAGATCCTGGCCGAGCTGGCCGTCAACGACGCGAACGCGTTCGCCGCGCTCGTCGAGGTCGCGCAGAAGGCGCTGCCGTCGGACGTCAACGCCCCGAAGGCCGCCTGACGCTCCAGCGGCTCCAGGCCGACGTGACTGAAGGGACCCGCAGGCCGAGGAGGCTTGCGGGTCCTGTTGTGTCCGTGAACTTCAGAACACCAAGGTGAACCCATGCCCGTCAGCCCCGAGCTGATCTCCCCCCGTTCCCCCCGCGTCTCCGCCGCCCGGCGGCTCGCCAAGCGGAACTTCCGGGGGAAGGAGCGGCTGTTTCTCGCGGAGGGGCCGCAGGCCGTGCGGGAGGCGGCGGCGTACGGGTCCACACTCGTGGAGCTGTTCACGACCGTCGAGGCCGCGGAGCGGTACGCCGACATCATCGGGGAGGCCCGGGCCGCGGGAGCCCGCGTGCACCTCGCCGACGAGCAGGTGATCGCCGACATCTCCACCACGGTCACGCCGCAGGGGCTCGTCGGGATCTGCCGGTTCATCGACACGCCCTTCGACGAGATCCTCGCCGCCCGGCCCAGGCTCGTCGCCGTGCTCGCGCACGTGCGGGACCCCGGGAACGCCGGGACGGTGCTGCGGTGCGCCGATGCCGCCGGTGCCGAGGCCGTCGTACTGACCGACGCGTCCGTGGATCTCTACAACCCCAAGGCCGTACGGGCCTCGGTCGGATCGCTGTTCCACCTTCCCGTCGCCGTCGGCGTCCCCGTCGAGCGGGCCGTGGCGGGGCTCAAGGAGGCCGGCGTGCGCATCCTCGCCGCCGACGGGGCGGGGACCGACGATCTCGACGACGAGCTCGACAAGGGGACCATGGGCGGGCCGACGGCCTGGGTCTTCGGGAACGAGGCCTGGGGGCTTCCGGAGGAGACGCGCGCGCTGGCCGACGCCGTCGTGCGCGTGCCGATCCACGGGAAGGCCGAGAGCCTGAACCTCGCCACCGCCGCCGCCGTATGTCTCTATGCGTCGGCCCGTGCACAGCGCGGCTCCGGAGGGTGCCGCACCGTCACCGAGAGCTAGTAGGGTGACCAGCTCGGGGGCCCCTCAGCCGTTGTGAGAGGTGGGGTACGGGGATGAGTGTCGGCACCAGCAGCGCACCGGGGGCACGGGAGGTGCGGCGGCCGTCCACGTCCCGGCCCGGTGATCCCGCCGAGCTCGGAATCGATCCCGACGACCTGCCCGACGGCCTGGTCGTCGCCGACGAGCACGGGCACGTCATCTGCTTCAACGCCGCCGCCGAACGCATCACCGCCGTCCCCGCCGCCGACGCCCTCGGGCAGCGGCTGGAGAAGGCCCTGCCGTTAGAGGACCTCGAAGGGCGGCGCTGGTGGCAGGTGACCGACCCGTACGGCGGGCTCGCCATCAGGCGCCGGCAGCCTGAGCGCAACCTGCTCCTTCCCGGCGGACGGGAGGTGCTCGTCTCGGTGCGCTACGTCCGTGCCGAGCCGACCGGGCCCGTCCGCCGCGTCGTCGTCTCCCTGCGCGACACCGAGGCCCGCCGCCGCACCGAGCGCAGTCACGCCGAGCTGATCGCGACCGTCGCGCACGAGCTGCGTTCTCCGCTCACCTCGGTCAAGGGCTTCACCGCCACGCTCCTCGCCAAGTGGGAACGGTTCACCGACGACCAGAAGCGACTCATGCTGGAGACCGTCGACGCCGACGCCGACCGGGTCACCCGGCTCATCGCCGAGCTGCTCGACATCTCGCGGATCGACAGCGGGCGCCTCGAGGTGCGCCGCCAGCCCGTCGACATCGGCGCGGCCGTGGGACGGCACATCCAGGCGTACGTCGCCGCCGGCCAGCCCGCCGACCGGTTCCTGCTGCGCGTCGAGCAGCCGCTGCCCGACCTGTGGGCCGACCCCGACAAGATCGACCAGGTGCTCAGCAACCTCATCGAAAATGCGGTGCGGCACGGCGACGGAACGGTCACCATTGACATCACGGCCACGACGTCCCCACGTGAGGGGGAAGACCGCGAGAACACCGCCACGTCGGTCACGGTGAGCGACGAGGGGCCCGGCATCCCGGAGGAATCCATGAACCGCGTCTTCACCCGCTTCTGGCGGGGCAGCAAGCGCGGTGGCACGGGCCTCGGGCTCTACATCGTCAAGGGCATCGTCGAGGCCCACGGCGGCGCCATCGAGGTCGGCCGCGCCCCCGGCGGCGGCGCGCAGTTCCGATTTACGTTGCCCGTGGCGGCACCCGCGTATCTCACCTGAGATCCGGACCGAGCCCCACGGGCGCATTCGCATTCCTCAACCCCGTTAGACTCGGCCTTTGGCACCTTTGTGTCCCAAAAACCGTGACGATCTGTCCACGAGTCGGTACGGGGACCTTCAGCCAGCCAATCGGAAGCACGGGAAGAGATGTCGGCACCGAATAAGTCGTACGACCCTGTAGAGGTCGAGGCCTTGAAACCGGAAGAGATCGAGCGCATGCGGGACGAGGCGCTCGCCGCCTTCGCCGCCGCGGACTCCCTCGACGCGCTCCAGGAGGCCAAGGTCGCCCACACCGGCGGCACCTCCCCGCTGGCCCTCGCCAACCGCGAGATCGGCGCCCTGCCCCCGCATGCCAAGGCCGCCGCCGGAAAGCTCGTCGGCCAGGCCCGCGGCGCGGTCAACAAGGGCCTCGCGGCCCGCCAGACCGAACTGGAGGCCGAGCGCGACCAGCGGGTGCTGGTCGAGGAGGCCGTGGACGTCACGCTGCCCTACGACCGCGTGCCGTCCGGCGCCCGTCACCCGCTCACCACGCTCTCCGAGCGCATCGAGGACATCTTCGTGGCCATGGGCTACGAGGTCGCCGAGGGCCCGCAGGTCGAGGCCGAGTGGTTCAACTTCGACGCGCTGAACATCGGCCCCGACCACCCCGCGCGCGGCGAGGCCGACACCTTCTTCGTGCAGGGCCCGGAGGGCGGCAGCGAGTCCGGCGTCGTCCTGCGCACCCACACCTCGCCCGTGCAGATCCGCTCCCTGCTCAATCGTGAGCTGCCCGTCTACGTGATCTGTCCCGGCCGCGTGTACCGCACCGACGAGCTGGACGCCACGCACACCCCGGTCTTCCACCAGGTCGAGCTGCTCGCGGTCGACGAGGGCCTGACCATGGCCGACCTCAAGGGCACCCTGGACCACATGGTCCAGTCCCTGTTCGGCGAGGGCATGAAGACCCGGCTGCGCCCGAACTTCTTCCCGTTCACCGAGCCGTCCGCCGAGATGGACATGGTGTGCTACGTCTGCCGCGGCGAGTCCGTCGGCAACCCCGACCGCCCCTGCCGTACCTGCTCCTCCGAGGGCTGGATCGAGCTCGGCGGCTGCGGGATGGTCAACCCCAAGGTGCTGACCGCCTGTGGCGTCGACCCGGAGAAGTACAGCGGGTTCGCCTTCGGGTTCGGCATCGAGCGGATGCTGATGTTCCGCCACAACGTCGAAGACATGCGAGACATGGTCGAGGGTGACGTCCGGTTCACCCGGCCGTTCGGGATGGAGATCTGATGCGGGTCCCGCTTTCTTGGCTGCGGGAGTACGTCGACCTGCCGGCGACCGAAACCGGCCGTGACGTCCAGGCCAAGCTCATTTCGGCCGGTCTCGAGGTCGAGAGCGTCGAGCACCTCGGCGCCGACCTCAAGGGCCCGCTCGTCGTCGGCCAGGTGCTGACCATCGAGGAGCTGACGGAGTTCAAGAAGCCGATCCGCTTCTGCACCGTCGACGTCGGCCAGGCCAACGGCACCGGCGAGCCCCAGGAACTCATCTGCGGCGCCCGGAACTTCCAGGTCGGTGACAAGGTCGTCGTGGTCCTCCCCGGCGCCGTGCTGCCCGGCGGCTTCGCGATCGCCGCGCGCAAGACCTACGGCCGCGTCTCGCACGGCATGATCTGCTCCACCAGCGAGCTGGGCATGGGCGACGACGGCACGCACGGCATCATCGTGCTGCCGCCGGAGACCGAGGTCGGCAAGAACGCCATCGAGCTCCTGGAGCTGGTCGACGAGGTCCTGGACATCGCCGTCACCGCCAACCGCGGCGACTGCCTGTCCATCCGCGGCGTCGCCCGCGAGACCGCCATCGCCTACGGCATCCCGCTGCGCGACCCGGCGCTCCTCGACGTGCCCGGCCCGAACGCCTTCGGCTACCCGGTGCAGGTCTCGGACCCGATCGGCTGCGACCGCTTCACCGCCCGTACGGTGACCGGCCTGAGCCCCGAGGCGCGCTCGCCGATCTGGCTCCAGCGCCGCCTGCAGAAGGTGGGCATGCGCCCGATCTCGCTCGCCGTCGACGTCACCAACTACGTGATGATGGAGCTCGGCCAGCCGCTGCACGCCTACGACCGCAGCCTGGTCCAGGGCACCATCGGCGTGCGCCGGGCCGAGGAGGGCGAGAAGCTCGTCACCCTCGACGGCGTCGAGCGCAAGCTGCACGCCGAGGACCTGGTGATCACCGACGAGCGCGGCCCGATCGGCCTCGCGGGCGTCATGGGCGGCGCCAACACGGAGATCGCCGACCACGACGACGTCGAGAACGCGTCCACCGATGTCGTCATCGAGGCCGCCCACTTCGACCAGGTCGCCATCGCGCGCACCGCCCGCCGTCACAAGCTGTCCTCGGAGGCGTCCCGCCGCTTCGAGCGTGGCGTCGACCCGGCCGCGGCGGCCGCTGCCGCACAGCGGACGGTGGACCTGCTGGTGCTGCTGGCCGGTGGCACGGCCGAGGCCGGCGTCACCGAGGTCGTCACGCCGTCCGGGCCGCACACCATCACCAGCCCGGCCGACCACCCGGACAAGGTGGCGGGCGTCGAGTACGGCCGCGAGACGGTCGTACGGCGGCTGCAGGAGATCGGCTGCGACGTGTACGGGCAGGACGAGCTGATCGTCACCGTGCCGTCCTGGCGGCCCGACCTGCTGGAGCCGAACGACCTGGCCGAAGAGGTCATCCGTCTGGAGGGCTACGAGAACCTGCCCTCCACGCTGCCGAAGCCGCCGTCCGGCCGTGGTCTGACCCACCGTCAGCGTCTGCACCGCCGGGTCGGCCGCGCGCTGGCCGGCGCCGGTTACGTCGAGGCGCCGAACTACCCCTTCGTCAGCGAGCAGGTCTTCGACCAGCTCGGACTGGAGGCCGACGACCCGGCCCGCCGCGTCGTCAAGCTGGTCAACCCGCTCAACGACGAGGAGCCCGCGCTGCGCACGTCGCTGCTGCCGGGGCTGCTCGGCGCGCTGCGACGCAACGACGGGCGGGGCTCGCACGATCTGGCCCTGTTCGAGACCGGCCTGGTCTTCCAGCCGCGCGCGGAGCAGAGCGTCGCCGGGCACCTGCCCGTCGACCGTCGCCCGACCGACGAGGAGATCGCCGCGCTGAACGCCGTGCTGCCCGAGCAGCCGCGCCACGTGGCCGTCGTCCTCGCCGGGGCGCGGGAGCAGGCCGGCTGGTGGGGCGACGGCCGTCCCGCCGGGTGGTCCGACGCGGTCGAGGCGGCCCGGGTCGTCGCGCGGGAAGCCGGCGCCGAGCTGGTCGTGCGGGGCGGGCAGTACGGGCCTTGGCACCCGGGGCGGTGCGCCGAGCTGGCGATCACCGTCGACGGTGCCCAGCGCGTTGTCGGTCACGCCGGTGAGCTGCACCCGAGGGTGCTCAAGGCGCTGGGCCTTCCTGCGCGTACCTGCGCGATGGAGCTGGACCTGGACGCCCTGGAGCAGGTCGGGGACGGTACGCCTCAGGCGCCGAGCATCTCCACGTTCCCGGTGGCCACGCAGGATGTCGCCCTTGTGGTGGACAAGCCGGTGCCGGCCGCGGAGGTCGAGGCCGCGCTGCGTGCGGGGGCCGGTGAACTCCTCGAGGGGATCCGGCTGTTCGACGTGTACGAGAACGAGGAGCAGCTGGGCGACGGGAAGAAGTCGCTGGCGTACGCGCTCCGCTTCCGCGCGGGCGACCGGACGCTGACCGTCGATGAGGCTTCGGCTGCCAGGGACGCTGCGGTGGCCCTCGCGGGCGAGCGTACGGGTGCGGTTTTGCGGGGGTAGTGCGCCCAAGGGCGGGGACTGCTGTTGTTCGGCGGCTGCGGGGTCGTCGTGGCTGGTCGCGCCCACGCGGCGGAGCCGCATATCGACACAGTCCCGCGCCCCTTGTGGGGGCACGCCCCCACACCCCCATCGGGCGCTTTGCGGTCACCTCACTCAATAGGGTGACTTCTCTGGGTGATCTGGTACTTCCGGGCCATCTCTCGACAGAATCGGACCGGCCTTTCGGGGTCGGTCCGATTCTGCGTTGTCAGGGCCTATTGGGGGGCCATCGGCATGTTCCGCATCAAGGCTCGGGTACCCCCGAAAGTGCTGGCGATGGGGCTGCCCGTCGTATGGGGCGCGATGGCGATCACGTACAAGCTGGCCTGTCCGCTCGCCCAGGAGGACGGTTTCGGCGCCCGGGTCGTCACCAGCGCCGTCTTCTTCGCCGTGGGGACCGGACTGATCATGCATGTGCGGCAGGCCCTGCTGCGTGAGCTTCGGCAGGTCCGCAAGGTCGCCGGGGCCGCGCAGAGCGCGCTGCTGCGGCCGCTGCCCGCGCGCATCGACGGGCTGAACGTCGCCGCCGCCCAGCTCTCCGCGGATCGCAGTGCCTGTGTCGGGGGTGACCTGTACGAGGTCGTCGCCACCGAGCACGGGGTACGGGCGGTGATGGGCGACGTACGCGGCCATGGCATCGCCGCCATGGGCACGGTGGCCGCCCTCCTCGGCAGCTTCCGCGAGGCCGTCCACGACGAACCCGACCTGGGCCAGGTGCTGCGCAGACTGGAGCGGGCCCTGGCCCGGCACCTGCGCGAGCGGGCACGCGACGAGCACCCCGCCTCCGGCCTGGAGCCCGACACCCCGGTCGCCGAGGAGTTCGTCACCGTCCTGCTGCTGGAGATCGGCCGCGACGGCGAGATCACCGCCCTCAACTGCGGCCATCCCTGGCCGTATCTGCTGACGGACGCAGGCGTGGAGCCCCTCGCCCGCACCGATCCCCTGCCACCGCTGGGGCCGTTCCCTCTCCCACCGGACCTGACCCCATTGCCCTGCGGCTCCCTGCTTCCCGGCGACTCCCTGGTCCTCTATACGGACGGCGTCGAGGACGCGAGGGACGCGAGAGGCCGGTTCTTTTCGCTGAAGGCGGCGCTCATCGAGGTCGTACGCAACCACCCGATCACCCCGCAATCGATTCTGCGCACACTCTTCGCAGCCCTCCTTCGTCATACGAGGGGAAGGCCCGCAGACGACATGGCGCTACTGGTCCTACGGAACGATCGAACCAGGGTCCACTGCGATTCCCTAGGGGCGCGGGGAACTGCGCGACCAGCCACAGGCAACCCGCAGCCGACCAACCACCTTTAGTCCAACGGCGTTCAGTCGTGCGGCCAAGCCGGCGGCAGCCGTCCGCCCCGCCACGGAGTGTCGGGCAGGCAGCTGGGCGGACGGCGCGGATGCGGGCCGCCGCACTGTACGAGGGGGAGCCGGCGGCCCGGCCGGCCTCTTGCGAGGCATTTCAGTCAACTGGATGGAAACTCTCCGCAACAGCGCGCGCACCCTACGGATTCGGGCACTCGGTTCACACCCCGTGTGAACCGGTTCGCACTACTCTGTCGGCACCGAGCCACCCGGGGGGCATATATGCAGCCCAACACTCTGCTCGACGCGATCCTGGACGAGGCCGGGATCTCGCACGCGGGGCTGGCAGCACACGTGAACCAGGCGGGGCGGGCGCGTGGGCTCGCGCTGAGATACGAACACACCGCCGTCGCACGGTGGTTGAAGGGCCAGCGGCCACGGGGTCAGGTGCCCGACCTGATCTGCGAGGTGCTCGCCGCCCGGCTGCACCGTACCGTCACGCTCGACGACATCGGCCTGGGTGTGCCCGGTGAACCGTCCACCGCGCATGCCACCTCGCTGTCCGGCTTCGTGGAGCGGGCCACCGCGTTGTGGCGCTCCGACGAGCAGCAGCGGCCCCACATCCTGGGAGCGCCCGCGGTCACGGGAACACCTGCCGTGATGCCCGTGTGGGAGTGGGAGAACCCGCCCGAGGACGTTGACGTCTCGCGTGGCGGGAGGCATCGGGTCACCCCCGGCGACATCGAGATGCTGCGCGCGGCCCGCACGCACTACGAGCAGATGTACCGCAAGGCGGGCGGTATAGCGACCCGCACCCGGATCGTGGGGTTCCTGAACGCCGAGGCCGCACCGCTGCTGCGCGGCAGCTACACCGATGCCACGGGGCGTCAACTGCATCGCGCCACCGGCGGGCTGGTGGCGGTGGCCGGCATCTGCGCGTACGACTCCGACGCGCACGGGCTCGCCCAGCGCTACTTCCATCAGGCACTGCGGCTCGCGAAGGCCAGCGGGGACCGGGGGCTGGGCGCGTATGTGATCGCGCTGCTGGTCAACCAGTCGCTGTTCATGCGGGAGTTCAGACAGGCCGTCGCCTTCGCGGAGGCCGCGCTGCGGGCCGCCGGCAAGCACATCACCCCGGCGCTCGCCTCCGACCTGTACGCGATGCAGGCGAAGGCGTACGCCCACCTCGGCGACGGCACGAGCGCCCTGTCCTGCATCCGGCGTGCCGAGCAGGCCGCCGATCGCATCCACCGCGGATACGAACCCGACGAAACGGGCTATGTCCAGCCCGGACTCGTCAACGTCCAGGTGGCGGAGGCGCTGCTGAGCCTCGGGGAGCTGGCGGCCGCGGGGGAGCACGCCGCGGCAGCCGTCGACAATCCCGCCCACGACCGGGGCCGGGTGCACCGGCTGGCCATGCTCAGCACGATCGAGCTGCGTCAGGGCAACGCCGACAAGGCGGTGGCCACAGCGGTGCAGATGGCCGAGCAGGCGCGGGGAATGGAGTCCCAGCGCCTGCGCGACAGACTCCGGGCGGTGCGCGAACACCTGGTGCGAAGCGGCTCCGCGGGCACCGCCGAGGCCGCCGAACTCATCGACGGAGCACTGCGCGTACCGCTTTAGGCCCGTGCAAGCCGGTACTCGAGAGCACCGACACCTCATAGTCCCTGCTGCGATATTGCCACTTACTCGACGGAAGGTGGCAGAACCGTGCAGTGGGCGAAACAGAACGAACAAACTGTGTATGAAAACCGCTGGTTCACCGTCAATCTGGCAGACGTGGAGCTGCCGGACGGACGGCATCTGGACCACTTCCTCATACGGCTGCGGCCGGTCGCCGTGGCCACGGTGGTCAACGAGGCCAATGAAGTCCTCCTCCTGTGGCGCCACCGTTTCATCACCGACAGCTGGGGGTGGGAACTCGCGGCGGGCGTCGTCGAGGACGGCGAGGACATCGTCCGCGCGGCCGCCAGGGAGCTCGAGGAGGAGACCGGCTGGCGGCCGGGACCCCTGCACCACCTCATGAGCGTGGAGCCCTCCAATGGGCTCACCGACGCCCGGCACCACATCTACTGGGCCGACGAGGGCGAGTACGTCGGGCATCCCGTGGACGACTTCGAGTCGGACCGCCGGGAATGGGTCCCCCTGAAGCTCGTCCCCGACATGGTCGCCCGTGGGGAGGTCCCGGCCGCCAACATGGCGGCCGCGTTACTGATGCTGCACCAGCTCAGGCTGGGTCAGGACGGCTAGTGCCCGACCGCCTGCCAGATCGCCACGACGAGAGCACCCACGGCGGTGAGGGCGGCGACCGCGGGCAGCGGCCAGCGCGCGTGTTCCAGTGTGTTGATCCGGGTGTTCAGCTCGTCGAGTTCCTTCGCGGTCTCCTCGGTGCGGTGCGTGAGCAGAGCCAGCCCGCCCTCCACGCGGGCGTAGGCGACGTCGAGTCGGCGTCGTAACTCTGCGAGTTCTCCGGATACGACGGGATGCTCGGGATCGGCGGTCACTTGTCCCGCTCCTTTCCGTAGTCGTCTCGAATCCCTGGCATGCGCAGGGAAAGTGAACTCGCCTGGTGGACGCATGGGGAGAGTGTGCGAGGGGCATATGCGAGCCCGGAGCGCACACGGTGTGTGAATGCCACGGGCCCGGCACCTTCTCGGTGCCGGGCCCGTGTGCTTGGCCGGAATCTGACCGTCTGTAATCAGCCGTCGGCGTGCTCTGTGTCAGCCGTAGGTGTAGAAGCCCGAGCCGGACTTACGGCCCAGCCGGCCCGCGTCGACCATGCGCAGGAGCAGCGGGGGAGCGGCGTACAGCGGCTCCTTGAACTCGTCGTACATGCTCTGCGCCACGGAGGCGACGGTGTCCAGCCCGATCAGGTCGGACAGCTTCAGCGGGCCCATCGGGTGGGCGCAGCCCAGCTCCATGCCGTTGTCGATGTCCTCGCGGCTGGCGATGCCCGACTCGAACATCCGGATCGCCGAGAGGAGGTAGGGGATCAGCAGCGCGTTGACCACGAAGCCGGAGCGGTCCTGGGCGCGGATGGCGTGCTTGCCCAGCAGCTTCTCGGCGAAGGTCTGGGCGCGGGCGATCGTGCCCTCGGAGGTGGTGAGGGCCGGGATCAGCTCGACGAGCTTCTGCACCGGGGCCGGGTTGAAGAAGTGGACGCCGATGACCTGGTCGGGGCGCGAGGTGGCGACCGCCAGCTTCACCAGCGGGATCGAGGAGGTGTTGGACGCCAGGATCGCGTCCGGGCGGGTCACGACCTGGTCGAGGACCTGGAAGATCTCGGTCTTCACCTGCTCGTTCTCGACGACGGCCTCGATCACCAGATCGCGGTCGGCGAACTCGCCCAGGTCGGTGGTGAAGGACAGCCGCGCCTGCGTGGTGTCCCGCTCCTCCTCGCTGATCTTGCCGCGCTCGGCGGCCTTGGCCAGGGAGGTGAACAGCCGGGTGCGGCCGATCTCCAGGGCCTCGCCGGTGGTCTCGGCGACCTTCACGTCCAGGCCGGAGCGGGCGCACACCTCGGCGATGCCCGCTCCCATCTGGCCGCAGCCCACCACACCGACGCGTGCAATATCTCCGGAGATGCCGGTCACATCGTCCCCTTCGCTGGTCCACGACTGCGGCAGGTCGCCGTTGTTCGGCGCCTGCTCCAAACCTGCACGTTACCTTCGGCGAAGTTTGATCGATCGTTCGGGTGCCTCATGAAAAGCTGGCGCGGGCGCGATCCGGAGAGTACGGATCTGGGCCCTGTCGTCACATTCGGGCCCGCCCTCCGGGCGGACGACGGGAATGTGACGACAGGGCCCTGGGGTGGGCCTTTGACCACGGCACACGGAGGTACGAAGAGATGCTGCACCGGAAGTCACGACTGTCACGACGGGCCTTCACGGCGACCGCCCTGTCGGCACTCGTGGCGGGAGGCGGCGCGATGGCGGCGGGTTCCGCCCTGGCGCGCGGGTCGCAGCCGGGCCGGCGGCGGGCGGTCCGGGAGATGCGCGGCGTGTGGGTGGCGACTGTGACGAACCGGGACTGGCCCTCCAAACCGGGCTTGACCGCGGACGAGCAGTGCGACGAGCTGATCGCTCACCTGGACCGGGCGGTCGAGCGCCGCCTGAACACCGTGATCCTCCAGGTACGGCCCACGGCCGACGCCCTGTGGCCCTCGCCGTACGAGCCGTGGTCGCAGGTCCTCACCGGTACGCAGGGCAAGGACCCCGGCTGGGACCCGCTCGGCACCGCGGTCCGGGAGGCCCACGCCCGTGGACTGCAGTTGCATGCCTGGTTCAACCCGTACCGCATCGCCAACCACACGGACCCCACCAGGCTGGCCGAGTCACACCCCGCCCGGCAGAACCCGGAATGGGTGGTGACGTACGGCGGCAAGCTCTACTACAACCCGGGGCTGCCCGCGGTGCGTACCTTCGTGCAACAGGCGATGCTTGACGCGGTGGAGAAGTACCAGATCGACGGGGTCCACTTCGACGACTACTTCTACCCCTATCCGGTGGCGGGCCAGACCTTCGACGACACCGACGCCTACGACCGCTACGGCGGTGGCTTCGCGACGCGGGCCGCCTGGCGGCGGGACAACATCGACAAGCTGGTCATCGAGATGGCGGCCGGCATCCGGCGCATCCGGCCCACCACGCAGTTCGGTATCAGTCCGTTCGGCGTGTGGCGCAACGCCGCCACCGACCCGCTCGGTTCCGACTCACGGGCGGGCGTGCAGACGTACGACGATCTGCACGCGGACACCCGGAAATGGGTCCGTGAGGGCTGGATCGACTACATCTGCCCGCAGCTGTACTGGAACATCGGCTTCGCCGCGGCCGACTACGCCAAGCTCGTGCCGTGGTGGGCGGAGGTGGCGCGGGGCAGCAGGACGCAGCTGTACATCGGCGAGGCCCTCTACAAGGCCGGTGACCCGGCGCAGCCCGCGGCCTGGCAGGAGCCGGCCGAGCTGTCCCGGCACCTCACCCTGGCCAAGAAGCACGCGGAGGCGCACGGCCACGTCTTCTTCGCCGCGAAGGACGTGGCCACGGACCGGATCGGGGCCATGGCGCAGGTCGTCGAGGACCACTACGGGCAGCCGGCCATGGCCCCCCGCTGATCTGCTCGTCGAGCTACCTCGCGCTGTTCTTGTGACGGATCTCGGTGTCGGGGCCGGGGGAGCACAGACCCTCGTGCCCGTCCTCGAAACGGACGCGGTACGGGGGGTTGCCCTCCTGGCCCAGGATTTCGACGATCTCGCCGACCTTGTCGTGTTGCCCGACCACCCTGCCGTGCTGGACAAGCTGGTCGCCCACGGTTGCACGCATCTGTCGGTCCTCCTCACCAGGTGCGGGAGCAGCGGTCCGTGGCCTTGAGTCTACGGCGTGGAGCGGTGGTTGGAAGTGGGTCGTACGGGCCCGCTCAGCCACGCGCCCGCTGGGTCACGGCGATGCACACGAGCACCGCCGCAGCCGTCAGCGGGGCGGCCACTGTCAGGTGCTCGCCCAGCAGCAGCACCGACCACACCAGTGTGAGCAGGGGCTGGGCCAACTGCAACTGGCTGGCCTTCGGGATGCCGATGGCCGCCATGCCCCGGTACCAGACGACCAGGCCGATGAACTGCGATCCCGCCGCGACCCAGAGCAGTCCGGTCATGCCGTGCCAGTTCAGGTGGACGGGCTCGTACGACAGGGCGACCGCGGCGGCCGGGACGCTGAGCGGCAGGCACAGCACCAGCGCCCAGCCGATCACCTGCCAGCCCGGCATCACCCGGGCCAGTCGGCCGCCCTCGGTGTAGCCGGCCGCGCACACCAGCAGCGCCGCGAAGAGGTACAGGTCGGCCGTGGTCAGCGCGCCGCCGCTCTGCTGCACGGTGAAGGCGGCCACCGCGGCCGCTCCCACGAGCGCCGCCGTCCAGAAGGTACGCGAGGGGCGGGAGCCGATGCGCAGGGCCGAGAACAGAGCGGTGGTCAGCGGGAGCAGGCCGACCACGACGGCGGCGTGCGCGGTGGTGGACGTCCGCAGCGCGAGCGTGCTGAAGAGGGGGAAGCCGACCACTACTCCGGCGGCGACCACCGTGAGGCCCGCCCAGTGCCGGCGGGCGGGGAGCGGCACGCGCAGGGCGAGCAGGCAGCCGCCCGCGATGAGGGCGGCGAGCACGCAGCGCACGGCGACCAGGGACCAGGGGCCGAAGCCCTCCAGACCCCAGGCGGTGGCGGGGAACGTGAGGGAGAAGGCCGCCACACCGAGAGCGGCCTGCAGGGTGCCGCCGAGGGTCTTCCTGGTCGGGACGCCCGACGAGGGCGAGGCGACCGGGGTGGTGACTGCTATCGAGTTCGGGGCGATAGCGCTATTCTCTGTTCTCATGCAAGAGCGTAGCAGTGTCGGTGAACTGGCAGGTCGGCTACGGCAGGAGTTGGACCGCTACTCTCCAGGTGGAAAGCTCCCGTCGAGCCGGGCCCTCGTCGAGCGGTTCCGGGTGAGCCCGGTGACCGTCTCCCGCGCCCTCGCGCAACTGGCCGCCGAGGGGCTGGTGGTGACCCGGCCGGGCGCCGGAGCGTTCCGCGCCGAACCTCGTACGCAGGCCGCTCCCGTCGGGGACACCTCCTGGCAGGAGGTGGCGCTCAGCGCGGACGCCGCCGCGGAGCTCGTACCGCGCTCGGTGGACGCCTCGGGGGTGCTGGCCTCGCTCACCGCCCCGCCGCCCGGCGTGATCGAGTTCAACGGCGGCTATCTGCACCAGTCGTTGCAGCCGGAGCGGGCGATGGCCGCCGCGCTGTCGCGGGCGAGTCGGCGGCCCGGGGCCTGGGGGAGGCCGCCCATGGAGGGTCTGCCGGAGCTGCGGGAGTGGTTCGCGCGCAGCATCGGAGGGCCGGGCGGTGCTGTCTCGGCCGCCGAGGTGCTGATCACCGCGGGCGGCCAGTCGGCGCTGACGACCGCGCTGCGGGCGCTCGCTCCGCCGGGTGCGCCGGTGCTGGTCGAGTCGCCGACGTACCCGGGCATGCTGGCGATCGCCCGCGCGGCCGGCCTGCGCCCGGTCCCCGTCCCGGTCGACCCGGACGGTGTCCGGCCGTCACTGCTCGCCGATGCCTTCCGGGCGACCGGTGCCCGGGTGTTCGTCTGCCAGCCGCTGTTCCAGAACCCGACCGGCGCGATGCTCGCCCCCGAGCGGCGCGGCGAGGTGCTGCGCATCGCGCACGAGGCCGGTGCCTTCGTCGTCGAGGACGACTTCGTACGACGGCTGGTGCACGAGGACGCGGGGCCCCTGCCGCGTCCGCTGGCGGCCGACGATCCCGACGGCGTCGTCGTCCACGTCTGCTCGCTGACCAAGGCCACCTCGCCGAGCTTCCGGCTGAGCGCGCTCGCCGCCCGGGGCCCGGTGCTGGAGCGGCTGCGCGCCATCCAGGTCGTCGACACCTTCTTCGTGCCCCGGCCCCTGCAGGAGGCCGCGCTCGAACTCGTCGGCTCGCCCGCCTGGCCGCGCCATCTGCGGGCGATCTCCGCCGAGTTGAAGACCCGCCGCGACACGATGACGGCCGCCCTGCGCCTCGACCTCCCCGAACTCGCCCTCCCGCACATCCCGTCCGGCGGCTACCACCTGTGGCTCCGCCTCCCCGACGGCGCCGACGAGGCGGCCCTGACCTCCGCCGCCCTGCGCGCGGGCGTCGCGATCACCCCGGGACGCCCGTACTTCAGCGCGGAGCCTCCGGCCGGGCACCTGCGGTTGAGCTTCGCGGCGGTGGCGGGGGTCGGGGAGATCACGGAGGGGGTACGGCGGCTGAGGGCCGCCTGTGACGAGGTGCTCTAGCCGTGGGGTACCGGGGCGACACCGCAGGTGAACTCGGCCGACGCGAACAGCTCCGGGGTCAGGCGTATGCCGGTGATGCGGTGGGCGAGGGCGAAGGAGGCGCCGGTCAGGCCCTCGTAGTCCCGCTCGTCGTCCTCGTCGTGCTCGATCAGGTCGAAGCCCGACTCCCGCATTTCCTCCAGGAGTTCGTCGGGATGGGTGCCATCGCGGTGGTAGGCGAAGAGCGGCTCGAAGTGCAGGCGCAGCTCGCCGTCCTCGTACCAGCAGAAATGGTCCACCGCGTTGACGTTGAGGAAGTGGGAGACCACCGTGCGGCCGCGTGAGAGGGGGATCATGGCTTCGTTCGTGACGCCGAGGTAGCCGTTGAACTCGACCATGAGGGACCAGTCGCCTACCGAGGTCGCCCCGACGAACAGCCGGTACGCCCCGCGATCGTCGTACGAGGGCTCGCACAGGCCGTCCACGCCGGTGATCCGCGGCCCTGGCTCGGCAGCCAGTTCGCGGAGCAGTTCCTCGGGATTCAGTCCGCGGACCAGCGTGACGCAGTACGCCTGCATCAGGTTCTCGTACTGCTCCTCCAGCCACGCGTAGTCCGCGGCCGTCGTCGTCCCAGTCATGCCCGCAGCATCGCACCCGCCACTGACAACGCCCCGCCCACCGGGGAAAACCGCTCGACGCCCGCGTCCTCGCCCTGCGAATCTCGCCGCATGACCGACACCCCGCCCCTCGCCGAGGGCTACGAGATCTCGACCGATCCCGACCGCATCGACGCCGAGCGCGTGCACCGGTGGCTGTCCACCGACGCGTACTGGGCGATCGGGCGGGCGCGGGAGAAGCAGGACGGGGCGATCGAGGGGTCGCTGAACTTCGGGGTGTACGAGACGGTTTCGGGGGAGCAGGTGGCGTATGCCCGGGTCGTCACCGACCGGGCGACCTTCGCGTGGCTGTGCGACGTGTACGTCGACCCGTCGGTGCGCGGCAAGGGGATCGGGACGGCGCTCGTCGGGGGCGTACGCGAGCACCTGCGGCCGTACGGCATCAAGCGCATGCTGCTCGCCACGCACGACGCGCACGGGGTCTACGCGAAGCTCGGGTTCGCGCCGCTGGAGCGGCCGGACCAATGGATGGCGCTGTACTTCTAGCGGAGCCGCCGGCGGAACTGTCCTTCCGGCGGCACTGCTTGAACTTCCAACAGCTCTGTTTTCTGGCGACTTGTCCGCCTGATCCTGACCCCGCAGTAAGGTGTCATCCACCCTCGGTGACTCCTCCACAACACCTCTTGACCTGCGCACTTTCGCGACACACCATCGCCGCATGCCACTTCGGGTCACATTCGTCGCCGCCGCGCGCAGCTCACCGCTGCTCGCCGAGCGCTTCGAGGACGACCGGCCCTTGGACCAGGCCGGCTGGGACGAGGTGCAGCGCGTCGCGCGCGACCTGCTGCCGCTGGCGGCCGCCGAGCTGCGTTACTGCTCGCCGACCCCGCGCAGCCGCGCCACCGGCGACGCCCTCGGCTACGCCCCGCTGGTGCAACTCGCCCTGCGTGACTGTGACATGGGGCGCTGGCGCGGGCTGACCCTCGGCGAGGCGATGGCCCGGGAGCCGGAGGCGGTGGACGCCTGGCTGGCCGACCCGCGCGGCACGCCGCACGGCGGTGAGTCGCTGCTGGCGTTCATCGGCCGGGTCGGCAGCTGGCTCGACACCCGGCCCGTGGAGGACGGCGGCCGTATCGTCGCCGTGGCCGAACCGTCCGTGATCCGCGCCGCCCTGGTGTACGCGCTGAAGGCGCCGCCCGCCACGTACTGGAACCTGGACGTGCGCCCCCTGTCGACGACCACCGTGACCGGCCGGGCGGGCCGCTGGAACCTCCGCTTCGACGGGGCGCCGGCTCAGCCCTCGCGGGCGTAGCCGGGGTCCACGCGCGCGTAGTCGGTGGTGAGGACGAGGTCCTTGGCCGGGCCGCGTACCCGCCACACCGTCCGCCAGTGGTCCTCGTCCCGGACGGTGAACTCACCCCGGTAGAGGTCGGCCGAGCAGGGATGGTCGGCGATGTGCCGCCCGGAGGTCAGGTCCAGGTCGTGGAAGGGTCGTCCGTCGGCGAAGCGCACGTCCACGGTGCCCGGCGTCGCACCCGGCAGGAAGCGCAGCGTCCGCTCGGCGGGTCGCCCGACGCCCTGCCAGACGAAAGTGCCGGACTCCTCGTGTAGTAGTCCGGTGTCCGGCAGCCCGTCATCCTTCAGGCGGCTGAAAACCGTCGTACCGGAGAACGCCCCTTCGTCCCCGCTCGCGAGATCCCGCACCGACCGCTCGACCCGCCAGCTCCCGGCGAGATACGTCAGTGCATCCGGAACCGGCCAGAACCCGTCCATCCGTCTCTCATCTCCGACCACTTCCGACACTTTCGATACCGCGCGACCTGTTGACGCTCTCCATCCCCCTACCTATCTTGCCGTTCGAAGTGCTGATCATTGTCTGATATTTCGAACATCGAGCCGCGGAGTGTTCATGTCACGCACGCGCTGGAGATACGGCATCGCCGCCACTGCCTTCCTGGTGGCGGCCGGCCTGATCCCCGCCCCCGCCCACGCCGAGGACGTCACCGACTACGCGATCACCGTCGACCCCGCCGCCAAGGGCGCGAAGATCGACGACACGATGTACGGCGTCTTCTTCGAGGACATCAACCGGGCCGCGGACGGAGGTCTGTACGCCGAGCTCGTGCAGAACCGGTCCTTCGAGTACTCGAACGACGACAACCGGTCGTACACGCCCCTCACCTCCTGGACGGTCGAGGGCACCGGTCAGGTCGTGAACGACGCCGGCCGGCTCAACGAGCGCAACCGCAACTACCTGTCCCTTGCTGCCGGTTCGGCCGTCACGAACGCCGGCTACAACACCGGCATCCACGTCGAGGCGGGCAAGAAGTACGCCTTCTCGGTGTGGGCGCGCGCCGAGGACGGCACCGCCCTCACCGTCACCCTCCAGGACGCCGACGGTACGCTCGCCACCGCCCGGCAGGTGGCCGTACGCAAGGGCGGCTGGGCCAAGTACCGCGTCGCCTTCACCGCGACCCGCACCAGCAGCGACGGCCGCCTCACCGTCGCCTCGTCCGCCGCGGCGGCGCTGGACATGGTGTCCCTCTTCCCGCGCGACACCTACAAACACCAGGCCAACGGCCTGCGCAAGGACCTCGCCGAGAAGGTCGCGGCCCTGCACCCCGGCTTCCTGCGCTTCCCCGGCGGCTGCCTGGTCAACACCGGTTCGATGGAGGACTACAGCGAAGCCTCGAACTGGCAGCGCAAGCGGTCCTACCAGTGGAAGGACACCATCGGCCCGGTCGAGGAGCGCGCGACCAACTCCAACTTCTGGGGCTACAACCAGTCCTATGGCCTCGGCTACTACGAGTACTTCCGCTTCGCCGAGGACATCGGCGCCATGCCGCTGCCCGTCGTCCCGGCCCTGGTGACCGGCTGCGGCCAGAACAAGGCCGTCGACGACGAGGCGCTGCTCAAGCGGCACATCCAGGACACCCTCGACCTCATCGAGTTCGCCAACGGTCCGGTGACCTCGACCTGGGGCAAGAAGCGCGCGCAGATGGGCCACCCCAAGCCCTTCCACCTCACGCACCTCGGGGTCGGCAACGAGGAAAACCTGCCGGTCGAGTTCATGGCCCGGTTCAAGCAGTTCCGCGCCGCCATCGAGGCCGAGTACCCCGACATCACCGTCGTCTCCAACTCCGGCCCGGACGACGCCGGTCAGACCTTCGACACCGCCTGGCAGCTCAACCGCCAGGAGAAGGTCGACATGGTCGACGAGCACTACTACAACAGCCCGCAGTGGTTCCTGCAGAACAACGACCGCTACGACTCCTACGACCGCAGCGGCCCGAAGGTCTTCCTCGGTGAGTACGCCTCCCAGGGCAACGCCTTCAAGAACGGCCTGGCCGAAGCCGCGTTCATGACCGGCCTGGAGCGCAACGCGGACGTCGTCAAGCTGGCCTCGTACGCGCCGCTGTTCGCCAACGAGGACTATGTGCAGTGGCGCCCGGACCTGGTGTGGTTCAACAACCACGCCTCCTGGAACTCCGCCAACTACGAGGTCCAGAAGCTGTTCATGACCAACGTCGGCGACCGCGTCGTGCCCTCGACGGCCACCGGAACACCGTCGCTGCAGGGCCCCATCACCGGCGCGGTCGGCCTGTCGACCTGGGCGACCACGGCGGCGTACGACGATGTGCAGGTCACCGACGCGGACGGCAGGACGCTGCTCACCGACGACTTCAGCGGTGACGCCGCGCAGTGGAAGCACACGGGCGGCGGCAGCTGGAGCATCCAGGACGGCCAGTACGTGCAGAGCGACGTGGCCGCCGAGAACACCATGGTCTCGGCCGGTGACCCGACCTGGCACGACTACGACCTGAAGGTGAAGGCCACCAAGAAGTCCGGCAAGGAGGGCTTCCTCGTCGCCTTCGGCGTCAAGGACACCGGCAACTACTACTGGTGGAACCTGGGCGGCTGGAACAACACCCAGTCCGCCGTGGAGCAGGCCGTCGACGGCGGCAAGGGGACGCTGATCTCCAAGGCCGGGTCGATCGAAACGGGCCGTACCTACGACATCCAGGTCAAGGTGCGGGGCCGCCAGGTCACCCTCTACCTCGACGGCCAGGAGTGGGGCAGCTTCAAGGACGACAAGCCGGCCGAGCCGTTCCGCCAGGTCGTCACCAAGGACAAGAAGACCGGTGACCTGATCGTCAAGGTCGTCAACGCCCAGTCGACGGCGGCCCGTACGGCGATCGACCTGGGCGGCGCGAAGGTCGCGTCCAAGGCCCGGGTGATCAGCCTGGCGGCCGACCCGAACGCGGTGAACAGCGAGACGCAGACGCCGGTCGCACCGGTGACGTCCACCTTCTCGGGGGTCGCCGACAAGTTCACGTACACCTTCCCGGCGAACTCGGTCACCTTCCTGCGGATCAAGCAGAGGTAGTTCGCGCGGGGTTCCGCTGAGAGACGGCTCCGGTGCCGACGTACCGGAGCCGTCTCTCACGTCTTCAGGCCCGGGCGATCGCGGTGGTACCGCGGTACCACCGGGGCGCCGAAGATTCCCCTCCGGTCCCACAGCGTCGACCTGCCGCGCTCATAGATTCGAAGTCCAGCCCCAGGCAGGAAAGGCCATTCCCATGATCGAAGCGCGTGAGCTGACGAAGCGGTACGGCGACAAGACGGTCGTCGACCACCTGAGCTTCACCGTCAGGCCCGGTGAGGTCACCGGCTTCCTCGGGCCCAACGGCGCGGGCAAGTCCACGACCATGCGCATGATCGTCGGCCTGGACGCTCCCACCAACGGCTCGGTCACCGTGGGCGGCAAGTCCTACGCCCGGCACGCCGCGCCGTTGCAGGAGATCGGCACCCTGCTGGAGGCCAAGTCGGTCCACCCGGGGCGCAGCGCGTTCAACCACCTGATGGCGCTTGCGTACACCCACGGCATTCCGCGGCGCCGGGTCGACGAGGTCATCGAGCTGGCCGGGCTGACCAGCGTGGCCGGCAAGCGGGTCGGCGCCTTCTCGCTCGGCATGGGCCAGCGGCTCGGCATCGCCTCGGCCCTGCTCGGCGACCCGGCGATCGTCATGCTCGACGAACCGGTCAACGGCCTCGACCCCGAGGGCGTGTTGTGGGTGCGCAACCTGCTGCGCTCCCTGGCCGACGAGGGGCGGGCCGTGATGCTCTCCTCGCACCTGATGAGCGAGACCGCGCTGATCGCCGACCACCTGGTGATCATCGGGCGCGGCCGGCTGCTCGCCGACGCCACGGTCGAGGACTTCACCCACGAGGCCGGCGGCGGTGGCGTGAAGGTCGCCACCACCGAGGCCATGCGGTTGCGTTCGCTGCTGGCCGGACCGGACGTCACGATCAGTTCGTCCTCCGCCGAGGAACTGCTGGTCACCGGCCGCGACTCCCGAGAGATCGGGTCGATCGCCGCTCAGCACGGGGTGCCGCTGTACGAACTCACCCCGCAGGCCGTCTCCCTGGAGGCGGCGTTCATGGAACTCACCCGCGATGTCGTCGAGTACCAGAGTGCTCCGGCCGGCACCGAGCGAAAGGCCGCCTGATGACCGTCACCAGCCTTGCTCCCGTCCCCGCTCGTACGACCTACAAGGTGACCGCCCTGCGGGTCCTTCGCTCGGAGTGGGCCAAGTTCTGGTCGCTGCGCTCCAGTTGGATCACCCTGGGCGTCGCCGTGTTCCTGCTGGTCCTCTTCGGGGCGGTCGCCAGCTACACCTACAGCCCCGATGCCGTCGCAACCGGCGGGCCGCCCGGACCGGGCAGCGGCGACGGCGACAGCACCGCCGTCAGCCTGGCCCTGACCGGCGTGACCTTCGCGTCACTGGCCATCGGAGTGCTCGGGGTGCTGCTGTCCGCGGGCGAGTACAGCACCGGCATGATCCGCTCCACCCTCGCCGCCGTACCGCGCCGCTTGCCGGTCCTGTGGTCCAAGGCCCTCGTGATCGGGCCCATCGCCCTGGTCCTGGCCACCGTCGGCGCGCTGGCCGCGTTCCAGCTGGGCACCCCCGGTCTGGACGGCGAGCGGATCGCGCTCTCCCTGGGCGACGACGGCGTCCTGCGCAGCCTGGCCGGCGCCGGTGTCTACCTCGCCCTGGTGGCCGTGTTCGGCGTCGCCCTGGGTGTGCTGATCCGCTCCTCCGCCGGGGCCATCGCGGCGCTGGTCGGCGTGCTGCTGATCCTGCCCGGCCTGGCCTCGCTGCTGCCCGACTCCTGGTACGACACGCTCAGCCCCTACTTCCCGAGCAACGCGGGGTCGGCCGTGTACGCCCTGCACGAGACCTCGGGATCCCTCTCGCCCGGCGCGGGACTCGCGGTCTTCGCCGGCTGGGTGGCGCTGACCCTCGCAGGGGCGGCCGTCCGGCTGGTCCGGACCGACGCCTGACCTGGGCACGAGGACAATGGTGGCCATGAACCCGGAGCGCCCGGCAGCCGCCGCGCAGACCTCCCGGGGGTCGGCGCTGGAGCTGCCCCCCGGGTTCGACGCCGAGTGGGCGCACCCCGTGCTGGGCCGGATGTGGCGCGGTCAGCAGGACCGGCAGCGGCTGGACCGCCGGCATCCGTGGGTGCTCGACACCGCGGTGGTGCTGGTCGTCGCCCTCATCAGCCTGCCCGACCTGCTCGCCGGCACCAGCCACGGCCCGTTCGGGGAGGCGGTCCACCGCGGGCAGGTGCCCACCGCGGTGCTGTTCCTCTTCGCCGCGGCACTCATCGTGCCGCTGTGGTGGCGTCGCAGGGCCCCGGCCGTCACGTTCTTCGTGATCGCGCTGGTGTCCCTCGTCCAGTGGTCGTTCGGCGTGTGGCAGCAGGCCGGCATCAGCACGCTCGTCGCGCTGTACTCCCTGGCCCTGCACGGTTCGCTGCGGGTGCTGGGCTGGGCCGCCGCGGTGACCGTCGTCCAAATGAGCGTGGCGGTCTCCGTCCTGGTGGACGTCGGCAATCCGCTGCGCGGCCTCTTCTTCCTCCTGGGGACGGCGACGGCGGCGATGGCCATCGGCCTGACGCTGCGTATCCGCCGGATGTATCTGGCGGCGCTGGAGGACCGTGCCCGGCGCCTGGAGGTCGAGCGCGATCAACGCGTCCGGCTCACCGCCGCCGCCGAACGCTCCCGCGTCGCCCGCGAGATGCACGACATCGTCGGCCACAACCTCTCGGTCATGGTCACCGTCGCCGACGGCGCCGCGACCCTCGCCACGGGCCGGGGCGAGCAGTCCGCCGAGGCCCTGCGCATCCTCGGTGACACCGGCAGGCAGGCCATGAGCGAACTGCGCCGCGTCCTGGGTGTCCTGCGCGAGGACCAGGACGGTGAGCGGCGGATGCTCAGCCCGCAGCCCGGCATCCGGGACCTGGACGCCCTGCTGACGCGGGTACGCGCGGCCGGACTGCCGGTGACGTACCGGACCGTGGGCGGGCTCGACGCCCTGGGCGACGGCGTGCAGCTCACCGTGTACCGCATCGTCCAGGAATCCCTGACCAACACGCTCAAGCACGCGGGGCCCGGCGCGACCGCCGAGGTCACCGTCGCCGTCGAGGCGGGGGAGGTGCGCATCAGGGTCGCCGACACCGGCGCACCGCCGGAGGCACTTCCGCGCCCGCAGCCGGCGGCCCGGAAGGACGACGCGGGCCACGGCCTCGTCGGCATCCGGCAGCGGGCCGCCATGTACGGCGGCACCGTCGTCATCGGACCGCGCGACACCGGCCACGGCTGGCTCGTGGACGTCGTGCTCGACGTACCGCGAGGAGAACAACAGCCATGACCACCGTGCTGATCGCCGACGACCAGCCCCTCCAGCGCATGGGCGTCCGCATGCTCCTCGAAGGCACGCCCGGCCTGGAACCGGTCGGCGAGGCCGAGCACGGCGCCGAGGCCGTCCGCATGGCCGCCGAACTCCGCCCCGACGTCGTCCTCATGGACATCCGCATGCCCGGCATGGACGGCATCGAGGCCACCCGCCGCATCGTCTCGACCGGCGGCCGCACCCGCGTCCTCATCGTCACCACCTTCGACCTCGACGAGTACGCGTACGACGGACTGCGGGCCGGAGCCAGCGGCTTCCTGCTCAAGGACGCCCGCCCCGAGGAACTCGTCGCGGGCATCAACGCGGTCGCCAGCGGCGACGCCGTCGTCGCGCCCAGCCTGACCAGGCGTCTGTTGGACGCCTACGCCCACCAGGTCCTCGCACCGGCCGACGCCCCCGCCCCGCAGGACCCCAGGCTGGGGACCCTCAGCGAGCGCGAACGCGAGGTCCTGGTCGCCATCGGACAGGGCTGGACGAACTCGGAGATCGCCGAACGGTTCGTCCTGACCGAGTCCACGGTGAAGAAGCACGTCGGACGGGTCCTCGCCAAGATCGGGGCCCGCGACCGCATCCAGGCCGTGATCCTGGCGTACGACGCCGGGCTGGTGCGGGCGAAGTCGTAGCCGTTCATGTACGTCGGCTTTACAGAAGCGGCGCTAATCTGATGTACGAAACCGTTTCGTTCAGCACGGGTGGCCCCGGCTCCAGCAGGGAGAAGACAGGCATGGTCTCCGTACTCGTCGTCAACGACCAATCCCTCCAACGCCTCGCCCTGCGCATGCTCCTGGCCGCCGAGCCCGACCTGACCGTCGTCGGCGAGGCGGTCGACGGCGAGGCGGCGGTGCGCAGGGCCGCCGAGCTCCGCCCCGACATCGTCCTGTTGGACGCCCACCTGTCCAGGCCCGACAGCATCGACACGATCCGGCGCATCGCCCAGCCCCCACGCCTCCCGGGCACCCCCGAACCCGCCCACGCCCTGGCCCGCCCGCCCCGCGTCCTGGTGCTGACCCCGTCCGGCCAGGAGGGATACGCCTACGCCGCCCTGCGCGCCGGAGCCGGCGGGTTCCTCCTCAACGACGCCGCCCCGGACGAACTGACCGCGGCCGTCCGCATCGTCGCCGCCGGGGACGCCGCCATCACCCCGGCGCTCACCCGCGCGCTCATCGACGCCGTACGCCGACAGCGCACCCCCCGCCCCCTCCACGGGGCCACCGGCCTCGACACCCTCACCGGCCGCGAGCGCGACGTCCTCGTCGCCGTCGCCTCGGGCTGGTCCAACGCCGAGATCGCCGAGCGGCTGTCCATCGCCCCGACCACCGTCAAGACCCACGTCAGCAACCTCCTCACCAAGATCGGAGCCCGCGCCCGGGTGCAGGCGGTGACCTTCGCCTACGAGTCGGGCCTCGTGCGGCCGGCGGCCTGACGACGAGACGCCTTTGAACCCGACGCGCACCTGCACCCGGCGCGCACCCGGGGACGAGAACCTCACGCACGCAAAAAATCCCCGCCTCACTCCGCACGCTCAGGGCACGATGCCTGCGTGCATCACATCCTGTGCGGGCTCGCCGCCAATCCGGCCCTGCCGTCCGAGCTGGTCGACCGGCTGACAGCCGTCGCGGACGACGACATCGCCATAAACCTCGCCTATCGTCCGGACCTCAGCCGTGCTCAGGCGGTCGCGCTGGCCGAGCGCGTCGACGAGAGCGGCGCTGTGCTGCTCGCGTACGAAGGCCGGCTGACCGCCGCCGACATCGATCCCTCCGGCCGGCCGGACGCCGCCCTCGCCCTGCTCGACCAAGGTCTCGGCCGCCCGGAGTGGGCGCGTCTCCTCGCGGCGGACCCGGTCCGTGAGCGGCGGGAGAAGCTGGCGGCCTGCCCCGGCCTCCCGTCCGACGTGGTGGACATGCTCGCGGCGGACCCCGATGTGCGCGTCGTCGCCGAGCTCGCGTTGTGGACCACCTCGGAGGTGGCCGCGCGGCTCGCGGCGCATCCGCACGCCGAGGTCCGCCGCGCGGTGGCGGTCAACGAGGCGACGCCTCCGGCCCTGCTGGCGGCGCTGGTGACCGGGGAGGGGCTGCCCGTGGCACGACGCTGCCTGGTCTGTGACCGCGAGGAGACCCCTTTCGTTCACGCTCCGCAGTGCCCACGGCCCGACTGCGATCTGCCGCCGCGCGCCTCTTGCGACGGCTCCCACGAGTCCACCGTCCATGACATGTGGCAGGCGGCACTCCGTAACCCCGCCACCCCCGTCGAAGCCGTCGTCGGCTTCGTCGACCATCCGTCGATGCTGTTGCGCTGGGCGCTCGCCGCCCGCCAGGACCTGCCTCAGCAGGCGTGCGCGCGGCTCGCCCTGGACCCCACGCCCGGCATCCGAGCCGACCTCGCCGAGAATCCCGCGATCGACGACGCCCTGATCCGTGAGCTGGCCGACGACCGTGACCCCGACGTGCGCCGGAGCCTCGCGCACCATCCCCGCGTGCCGCTCGACGTGCTCACCCACCTGGCGCGAGCCGCCAAGATCGGTGCCACCCTGCTGCCCCGTATCGCCGCCGCCTCTCCCGCCGAGGTCGACGAGCTGGCCAAGTCGCCGGATCCGGCTGCCCGGATGCTCGTGGCCCAAAGGCGCGACCTGCCGTCCGGGATCCGCGACCGGTTGGCCGACGACCCCGACGCGAAGGTGGTCAAGGCCCTCGCGCCGCACCCCGGCCTCACCGAAGCGCAGCTGCGTGCCATGGTCGACCGGCACGGCGTCCGTGTCCTGGCCAAGGTGGCGACCAACCCGGACGCGCCCCCGGCGCTGCTGGAGGACCTGGTCCGGCACGAACCGGCGGTGCAGAAGGTGTTCCGTGAGGTCGCCCGGCATCGAGGGGCGACGGCCTCGGCGCTGCTCGCCTGCCTGGCGGACCGGCAGGCGAGACCCATAGCGGCGGGCCACCCGGCGCTCCCCCCACCGGTCATCGTGGAGCTGCTCGCCGACGCGGACCCGCGGGTGGGGGAGGCGGCAGCGGCCAATCCGTCCCTGCCTCCTGCCGTGGCAGCGGATCTGGTGATCAGAGATTGCATAAACGTGCATCGAAACGTATAGTCATGCCGTCTAGGAGGAGGATTCCATGGCGGTACGTGCGGCAGTGGCCGGAGCGAGCGGATATGCGGGCGGGGAACTGCTGCGTCTGCTCCTGGCGCACCCCGAGGTCGAGATAGGGGCCCTGACCGGCAACTCGAACGCGGGACAGAGGCTCGGATCACTGCAGCCGCATCTGCTGCCCCTCGCCGACCGCGTGCTCCAGGAGACCACGACCGAAGTGCTGGGCGGGCATGACGTCGTCTTCCTCGCCCTGCCGCACGGCCAGTCCGCCGCCGTCGCCGAGCAGCTCGGCCCGGACGTGCTGGTCGTCGACATGGGCGCCGACTTCCGGCTGGAGGACGCGGGCGACTGGGAGAAGTTCTACGGCTCCCCGCACGCCGGCACCTGGCCGTACGGCCTTCCCGAACTGCCGGGTGCACGCGCTGCGCTGGAGGGGTCCAAGCGCATCGCGGTGCCCGGTTGCTACCCGACCGCCGCCACGCTGGCCCTCTTCCCGGCGTATGCCGCCGGTCTCGCCGAGTCCGAGGCCGTGATCGTCGCCGCCTCCGGCACCTCCGGCGCGGGCAAGGCGCCCAAGCCGCATCTGCTGGGCAGCGAGGTCATGGGCTCCATGTCGCCGTACGGCGTCGGCGGTGGCCACCGGCACACCCCCGAGATGATCCAGAACCTCAGTGCGGCGGCGGGCGAGCGGGTCTCCGTCTCCTTCACACCGACCCTCGCGCCGATGCCCCGCGGCATCCTCGCCACGTGCAGCGCGAAGGCGAAGGACGGTGTCACCGTCGAGTCCGTGCGCGCCGCCTACGAGAAGGCCTTCGCCGACGAGCCCTTCGTCCACCTCCTCCCCGAGGGGCAGTGGCCCGCCACGGCGTCCGTCTACGGTTCGAACGCCGTTCAGGTGCAGGTCGCGTTCGACGCCGCCGCGAACCGCATCATCGCGATCAGCGCCATCGACAACCTGACCAAGGGCACGGCCGGTGGCGCCGTGCAGAGCATGAACATCGCCCTCGGGTTCCACGAGAACACCGGGCTTTCGACGATCGGAGTCGCACCGTGAGTGTCACGGCAGCCAAGGGATTCACGGCGGCGGGCATCGCCGCCGGGATCAAGGAGAACGGCAATCCGGACCTGGCCCTCGTGGTCAACAACGGTCCGCGCCGCTCCGCCGCGGGCGTCTTCACCTCCAACCGCGTCAAGGCCGCGCCGGTCCTGTGGTCCGAGCAGGTCCTCAAGAGCGGCGAGGTCTCCGCGGTCGTCCTCAACTCCGGTGGCGCCAACGCCTGTACGGGACCGAAGGGCTTCCAGGACACGCACGCCACCGCGGAGAAGGTGGCCGAGGTGCTCGGCCGCGGCGCCGTCGAGGTCGCCGTCTGCTCGACCGGCCTCATCGGAGTGCTGCTGCCCATGGACAAGCTGCTCCCGGGCGTCGAGACCGCCGCGGCGCAGCTCTCCGAGCACGGCGGCGAGAAGGCCGCCATCGCCATCAAGACCACCGACACCGTCCACAAGACGTCCGTCGTGACCAAGGACGGCTGGACCGTCGGCGGCATGGCGAAGGGCGCGGGCATGCTCGCCCCCGGCCTCGCCACCATGCTGGTCGTCCTCACCACCGACGCCGCCCTCGACAACGACGTACTGGACAAGGCCCTGCGCGCCGCGACCAAGGTCACCTTCGACCGCGTCGACTCCGACGGCTGCATGTCCACCAACGACACGGTGCTGCTGCTCGCCTCCGGAGCGGCCGAAGTCACCCCGGAGTACGAGGAGTTCGCCGAGGCCGTACGGGCCGTCTGCGACGACCTCGGCCAGCAGCTGATCCGGGACGCCGAGGGCGCCGGCAAGGACATCAAGGTCGAGGTGATCAACGCCGCGACCGAGGACGACGCCGTCGAGGTGGGCCGCTCCATCGCCCGCAACAACCTCCTCAAGTGCGCGATCCACGGCGAGGACCCCAACTGGGGCCGGGTGCTCTCCGCGATCGGCACGACCCAGGCCGTCTTCGAGCCCGACCGGCTCAACGTCGCCATCAACGGCGTCTGGGTGTGCAAGAACGGCAGTGTGGGCGAGGACCGCGAGAAGGTCGACATGCGCTACCGCGAGGTGCACATCGTCGCCGACCTCGCCGCCGGCTCCGAGACGGCCACCATCTGGACCAACGACCTGACCGCCGACTACGTCCACGAGAACAGCGCCTACTCCTCATGAGCAACGCACCCGCGCGGAAGCACACCGCTCTCCCCAAGGCCCAGATCCTCATCGAGGCGCTGCCCTGGCTGGTCCGGCACAACGGCAAGACCGTCGTCATCAAGTTCGGCGGCAACGCCATGATCGACGAGGAGCTGAAGGCCGCGTTCGCCCAGGACGTCGTGTTCCTGCACCACGCCGGCCTCAAGCCGGTCGTCGTGCACGGCGGCGGCCCGCAGATCAGCGCCGCCCTCGACCAGCACGGCATCGTCAGCGAGTTCAAGGCCGGCCTGCGCGTCACCACCGAGGACGCCATGGACGTCGTACGCATGGTGCTCGCCGGACAGGTGCAGCGCGAGCTGGTCGGGCTGCTCAACCAGCACGGGCCGCTCGCCGTCGGCCTGACCGGCGAGGACGCGCACACCATCACCGCCACCAAGCACCAGCCCGAGATCGACGGCGAGTTGGTCGACATCGGGCGGGTGGGCGAGATCACCGCGATCGACACGGGCGCGATCGAGGCGCTGCTCGCCGACGGCCGGATCCCGGTCGTCTCGTCGATCGCCCGTAGCCAGGACGACGGACATGTCTACAACGTCAATGCTGATACGGCGGCTGCGGCACTCGCTGCTGCTCTGGGCGCCGAAACCCTCATGGTCCTCACGGACGTCGAGGGTCTCTACGAGGACTGGCCCAACAGCGACGAGGTGATCAGCCGCCTCACGGCTTCCCAACTGGAGAAGCTGCTGCCCGAGTTGAGCTCCGGCATGGTGCCGAAGATGGAGGGCTGTCTGCACGCCGTGCGAGGCGGCGTCACCACCGCCCGGGTCATCGACGGCCGGGTCCAGCACTCGATCCTGCTGGAGATCTTCACCGACGAAGGAATCGGCACGATGGTCGTGCCGGACGCGCCCGAGGGGGACGCCGAATGACCGGGACCGCGGCAAACGCAGAGTACGCCCAGCGGTGGCAGGGCTCGCTCATGAACAACTACGGCACCCCGCGGCTCCCTCTCGTCCGCGGTGAGGGCGTGAAGGTCTGGGACGCCGAGGGCCGGCAGTACCTCGACTTCGTCGGCGGTATCGCGACCAACGCGCTCGGCCACGCCCACCCCGCGATCGTCGAGGCCGTGAGCACGCAGATCGGGTCCCTCGGCCACATCTCCAACTTCTTCATGGCCGAGCCCACCCTCGCGCTGGCCGAGCGGCTCCTGCAGCTCTTCGGCCGGGACGGCAGGGTCTTCTTCTGCAACTCCGGCGCCGAGGCCAACGAGGCCGCGTTCAAGATCGGCCGGCTGACCGGGCGGACCCACATCGTCGCCACCGAGGGCGGCTTCCACGGCCGCACCATGGGCGCCCTCGCGATGACGGGCCAGCCCGGCAAGCGCGAGCCGTTCCTGCCGCTGCCCGGTGACGTCACCCACGTGCCGTTCGGCGACGCGCAGGCGCTGGCCGCGGCGGTGACGGAGGAGACGGCTCTGGTGATCATCGAGCCGATCCAGGGCGAGCTCGGCGTGGTGGTCCCTCCTGCCGGCTACCTGAAGGCGGCGCGGGCGATCACGGCCTCGACGGGGGCGCTGCTCGTCCTCGACGAGGTGCAGACCGGCATCGGCCGTACCGGGCACTGGTTCGAGTACCAGGCCCACGAGGGCGTCCTGCCCGACGTCGTCACCCTCGCCAAGCAGCTGGGCGGCGGGTTGCCGCTGGGTGCGACGGTCGCCTTCGGGCGGGCCGCGGAGCTGCTCCAGCCCGGCCACCACGGGACCACCTTCGGCGGGAACCCCGTCGCGTGTGCCGCCGGGCTGGCCGTGCTGGACACCATCGCGAACGAGGGGTTGCTGGAGAACGTCAAGCGGCAGAGCGAGAAGTTGCGCGACGGGATCGAGGGTCTCGGCCACCCGTTGATCGGTCATGTCCGGGGCGCGGGCCTGCTCCTGGGTATCGTGCTCACCGAACCGCTCGCCGCGAAGGTGCAGCAGGCGGCTCAGGACGCCGGTTTCCTGGTGAACGCGCCCGCCCCCGATGTCGTACGGCTCATGCCGCCGCTGAATCTCGGTGACGACGAAGTGGAGGCGCTTCTTCAGGCCCTTCCCGGCATCCTGGACGAGGCCAACGGGGACGAATGATCCGGAGAATGAGACGACGATGAGTCATGCGCAGGAGCACGAGCACAACGGGGCGAACGGCGCCGCCGGGCCTGCCGTGCCGCAGACCCGCACCGCACGTCACCGCCGGATCGTGGACATCCTCAACCGGCAGCCGGTGCGGTCGCAGAGTCAGCTGGCGAAGCTGCTCGCGGACGACGGGCTGAGCGTCACGCAGGCGACGCTGTCCCGGGATCTGGACGAGCTGAACGCGGTGAAGATCCGGAACAACGACGGTGACCTGATCTACGCGGTGCCGAGCGAGGGGGGTTTTCGTACCCCTCGGGCGCCGCTGGGGGAGTCGGCGAAGGAAGAGCGGATGCGGCGGTTGTCGCAGGAGCTGCTCATCTCCGCGGAGGCTTCGGCGAACCTCGTGGTCCTGCGGACCCCTCCGGGGGCCGCGCAGTTCTTGGCCTCGGCGATCGATCAGGCCGAGCTGCAGGACATTCTGGGGACGATTGCCGGTGACGACACGTTGCTGTTGATCAGCCGGAATCCTACGGGTGGGCAGGCCTTGGCCGATCACTTGCTGCGGTTGGCTCAGAACGGCCACTGAGTGGGGTGGTGGCGGTTGTGTGCCGACTGCGGGTGGGTGGGGGCTGGTCGCGCCCACGCGGCGGAGCCGCACATCGACACAGCCCCGCGCCCCTTGGTGGGCCGACTCACCCGAGTCGAGCTGCCAAGCCTCCCGTGCACCGCACCTCGTCCCCCGCCGTGATCAGCAGCGCCTCCACCCCCGGCAGCGACTCCAGCCACCGCAACCCCTGTCGTGACCCCATCGCGAACGCCGCCGTAGCCCAGCAGTCCGCCCAGGTCACCGACGGGGCCACCACCGTCACCGCCACCAGGTCCGTCACCGCGGAGCGGCCCGTGCGCGGGTCGACGATATGCGCGCCCCGCTCCGCCGTGCCGGATGTGGCCACCGCCAGTTCGTCCAGCCCCGCCGCGGAGATCACCGCCGCCAGGCCGCCCGGGCGCAGGGGGTCGGACACGCCCACGCGCCAAGGGCGTTGGGGGCCGGGGACGCCCAGCAGCTGCACGTCGCCGCCGCCGTTGACGCTCACGCCGGTCACCCCGGGGACGTCCGCGAGGCGGCGGGCCGCGCGTTCGACGGACCAGCCCTTGACGATGCCGGTCGGGTCGAGGCGGCCCTCGTACCTCGTGCTGAACCAGCCCTCGCTGAGCCGTTCCGCCTCGGCGCCGAGGGCGAGCACCTCGGCCACGTCCGGGTCGCAGTCGTCGACGGTCAGCTCACCGCGTGCCAGCCGGGAGACCTGGCTGTCGTCGCGGTAGGTGCTGAACACCTCGTCGACCCGGTGCAGCCCGGCGACCGCCTCTTCCAGCGCCGACCGCACGGCACCGGGATCCCCGCCGCGGACGTCGAAGGAGAAGACCGTCCCCATGACCTCCTCGGCATGACGCACCGCGGCGGGAGCTTGTGTCGGTTCCGCCACCGTGTCAGCCACCGGCCTGGTCCACAGCCGACTGGAGGGATTCCTTGTAGCCGTTGCTGGTGTAGGTGGCTCCGGAGACGGCGTCGATGTCGGCGTTGCCGGCCGCCACGGCCGCCTGGTTGAGCTTGGGTACGGCGTTGGCGGTGATGTTGGTGCTCTGGCCGCCGCTGGGTGCCTGGACGGTCTCGGCCTTGGTGATCTTGCCGCCGCTGACGGTGATGCGGACCTGGACGGGGCCGTACTGGGTCTGGACGGCGTCGCCGGTGACCGTACTGGCCTGCGCGGCGCCCGACCCCTGCGAACCCGAACCCTGAGAACCGGAGCCCTGAGAACCGGAGCCCTGAGACGAACCCGCACTCGCCTTGTCGAGGGCCGACTGGAGGGATTCCTTGTAGCCGTTGCTGGTGTAGGTGGCTCCGGACACGGCGTCGATGTCGGCGTTACCGGCCGCCACGGCCGCCTGGTTGAGCTTGGGTACGGCGTTGGCGGTGATGTTGGTGCTCTGGCCGCCGCTGGGTGCCTGGACGGTCTCGGCCTTGGTGATCTTGCCGCCGCTGACGGTGACGCGGACCTGGACGGGGCCGTACTGGGTCTGGACGGCGTCGCCGGTGACCGTGCCCGCCTGGGCGGCGCCCGAACCCTGCGAACCGGCGCTCGCCTTCGCCTTGTCGATCGCCGACTGGAGGGACTTCTTGTAGCCGTTGCTGGTGTACGTCGCCCCGGACACCGAGTCGATGTCGGCGCTCTGCGCGGCGACCGCCGCCTGGTTGAGCTTGGGCACGGCGTTCGCGGTGATCTGGTCGCTCTGGCCGCCCTTGGGTGCCTGGACGGCCTCCGCCTGGGTGATCTTGCCGTTGCTGACGGTCAGCCGCACCTGCACGGCGCCGTACTGGGTCTGCGCCGCGTCACCGGTGACCGTGCCGTTCCCGGCCGCCTGGGCGCCACCCTGGGCCGAGGCCGCCGGCGGTGCCCCGACGCCCGCCGCCTGCGCGGAACCCGGGTCCGTCGCCGGTTTCAGCGACAGCAGCAGCACGATCCCGGACACGGTGGCGGCGCCGGCCAGCACGACACGCCGGATGGGGTGACTCTTCCTCATGGCTTCTACAGCTCCTGAAGTCTTGAAGTCTCGAAGTCCCGTCGCTCACATCTCGAACGACTCGTGATGGATGCGGCGGGCAGGCACACCCGCGCCGCGCAGTGCTTCGTAGACGCCCTGTGCGAAGCCGGCCGGCCCGCACATGAACACGTCGTGCTTGTCGATGTCGGGCAGCTTCTGCTGCAACCGCTCCGCCGAGATGTCGGGCCGTTCACCGTCCGGGCTGTTGACCGCGTACATCAGCCGGGCGCCGCGCTCGTCGGCGATGGCCGCGAGCTCGTCCCACAGCGCCAGGTCCTGAGTGCTGTTGGCCCGGTAGAGCAGGGTGATGTCGCCGGCCGCGCCGGGCAGCGTCTCGAACAGGGCCCGCATCGGCGTGATGCCGACGCCGCCCGCGACCAGCAGGACCTTGCCCCGGCTGCGCCGCTGGGCGGTCATGGCGCCGTACGGGCCCTCGGCCCACACCTTGGTGCCGGGCTTCAGATCGCGCAGTCGGGACGTGTGGTCGCCGATCGCCTTGACCGTGATCCGCAGCATGTCGGGGCGGGGCGCCGCCGACAGCGAGTACGGGTGGGAGCTGAACCGCATGCCCGGCGCCTTGAACCGCCAGCGGAAGAAGTGCCCCGCCTCCGCGCCCATGCGGTGCAGCTTGCGCCCGCCGATCAGGACCGACACGACGCCCGGGGTCTCCTCGATGACCGCCTCGACGTACATCCGGTGCCGCAGGTTGAGGCGGATCGGGGTGAGGATCCGGTACCAGACGACGGCCGCGGTCACGGCCGCGTACAGCCCGTACCAGAAGGTCTTCGCGGCGGGTGTGACGGCGAACTCGTTGCCGGTGGTGATCTGGTGCCAGAACGTCAGGTACACGGACGCGTAGGTGAGCAGGTGTACGTGGTACCAGGTGTCGTACGGGATGCGGCGGCGGATGCCCCCGATCGAGATGAACGCGATGAAGAACAGCAGACCGGTACCGATGGCCGCCTTGCCCATGTCCGGCAGGGTGTTGATCGAGTCGATCGTCTGCTGGACGACGTCACCGAGCGTCTTGCCTGCCTGGAGGGCGTACGCCCACATGGTGAGGAAGACGTGCGCGATGACCAGGCAGACGGTGTACCGGCCGCTCATCGCGTGCCAGCGCGCGACCCGGTCCGAGCCCACCCGCCGCTCCAGCGCGGGCACCCGCGCCATCTGCAGCACCACGAGCGCCATCAGATAGCCGGCGAGCAGACCGGTGATCCGGCCCGCGGCGAGGATCTTCGCGGTGTTGTCCGCGAGGGACGGAGTGTTGTCCCACCACAACCACAGCACGGCCGCCGCACCCGCCCATAGGGCGATCACCAACGGGACGGCCGGGGAGCGGCGCGGGCGGATGCGGCGCATCGTCTGGCGTCGGGCGGCACGGCCGCCCGCGAGCGTGGTGGTCACGGTTCCTCCGGGGACGGGAGCAAGGGGAGTGCGTGGTTGACGTGGTCCCTTGGCCCAGAGATACGTGCGGGGAGGTCCGTGTGTTCAGTCGTGCTCGGTCAGTACTTGCTCCGTACCGGCTCAGTACCGGGTGATCGCCGTGGGCCCGCCCGTCGTCCCGATCGCCATGTGCGGGTTCCGCCGCGGGTCGGCCCACTCGAGGATCCGCTTCATCGCGTCCTCGGACACCGACACACAACCGGCCGTCGCCCCACGCCCCTTCACATGGAGGAAGATCCCGGCCCCTCGGCCCTTCACCGGGCGGGCGTAGTTGAAGTCGATGACGAGGGCGTACGCGTACAGCGCGCCGTAGGAGAGCAGATGCTCGGACTCGGCGGCACGGCAGTCGCGCGCCAGCGGCTCGGTCCAGCGGTTGTACGCACGGGAGTCGTTGTCCTGGCACCACCAGGAGTCCCGGTGAACGCGGCGGTACTTGTACGCCGTACTGCGCGGCGCCGCCTTGCTGCCGAAGGCGTACGGCAGCCCGTACAGCCCCGTCGGCGTCGTGTTCGTGCCCTGCTTGCGCGAGGCCCCCTCGACCAGCCCCTTCGCCCCGAACCGGGCCGTCGCCGACCCGGCCTTCACCCACTGCCCGTCCACCCGGTCCCACCAGGTGACCGTCCCCGATGTGGAGCCGGCCTCGGGTGCCACGGCGGTGATCAGCTGGCTGCCGCCCCCGGTGTCGGCCATACGGGCGGGAAGCGGGTGTGGCGGGGCACCGCCGGGCGCGGCAGCGAGCACGAGGAGGGACGCGGACGCGAGGGCGACGACACCGGGGCGCATGGCTCAGACGCTAGACGGGGGCAGCGGCAACGGCAGCCCGGGTAGGCCGTCCAGGCTGGTCGCGATGTGCTCCTTCTTGGTGAAGTACGCGCTGAGCGAGTCGTCGTCCTCGCGCGCGAACCGCTTGCCGTGCAGCTCGCGGTCCTCGTCGTACGTCATGAGGGGGACGGCGTACCCGCAGGAGTCGCGAACGAGTTCGGCCCGCACCACGATGATCGCGCGCAGGCCGTGCAGGCTCGGGTCGATGTCCGGGAAGTGGCCGAGCAGTTCCTTGAACCGAGGGTCGTCGCGGAAGACGGCCTCACCGCGGCCGTGCACCCGGACGATGTTGGGCGGGCCCTGGAAGGCGCACCACATGAGGGTGATCCGGCCGTTCTCCCGCAGATGCGCGATCGTCTCGGCGTTGGAGCCGGCGAAGTCGAGGTAGGCCAGGGTGAGTTCGTCGAGGATCGCGAAGGAGCCCTTGAGGCCCTTGGGGGAGAGGTTGACCGTCCCGTCGGCGGACAGGGGCGCGGTCGCGGTGAAGAAGAGCGGCTGCTCCTCGATGAACGTGCGGAGCCTGCCGTCTATGCGTTCATAAGTTTTTCCCACGTCCACTGATTATGGACGGTGATCGTTCGCCTGTCTAAGGAATTGCGGCGTCCGGTTGGCACGTCCGTGGCCGCCCCGGCCGGCGTTCGGCGGGGCGGCCACGGCGCCTGTCACCTCACTTGATGAGCGTGCAGGCGGCCAGGGAATTCAGGCCCTGCGGCTTGGCCGCCGTACGGCCGATGGAGATGGCGATGCGGTCGATCGCCGCCACGCGCTTGTCCTTCAGGGGGCCGAGGATGGCGTTCTGGACGAAGTTGGGCCCGCCCTGGCCGACCGAGGACGCGAGCCGCTTGTTGGCCTCCTGGATCTGGGTGTTGAGCAGGGCGAGGTTGCGGTCGACCTCGGCCCTCGCGGTCGCCGGGACAGCCGGGAGCTTCGACCTCACGTCCGGGCAGGAGATGGTGCCGACGGCGTTGGTGTTCCCCGTGTTCCCTGTATTGCCGGTGTTCCCGCTGTTTCCGGTGTTGCCCGTGTTGCCGCCGGCCTGCTTGGTCGGGGTCGCGCTCGGGGTCGCGGCGGCCGCGTTCCCGTTCGCGTTGAGGGTGCACGGCGCCAGCGCGTCCAGGCCCTGCGGTCTGGCGGCCGTGCGGCCGATGGCCGTCGCGATGCGGTTGATCGTCGCCACGCGCTTGTCCTTCAGGGGGCCGACGATGGCGTTCTGGACGAAGTTGGGCCCACCCTGGCCCACGGTGTCGACCAACCGCTTGTTGGCCTCCTGGATCTGGGTGTTGAGCAGGGCGAGGTTGCGGTCGACCTCCGCCTTCGCGGTCGCCGGGACCGCGGGCAGCCGGGAAGCGACGTCCGGGCACGAGATGGTGCCGGGGCCGGCCAGCGTCCGGGCGTTCGTGCCGCTCTTCGAAGACGCTGTCGTCTCCCCGGCGAGGGCGAAGCCGGCGATCACCGTGCCGGACAGCGCCACCGCGGCGGCGCCGCCGATGAACGCGACGCGACGCTTGTTGTACTTCGGAAGAGCCCTGGACATGCGGATGCCTCACTCGGGTTCGGGGGTGTCGTCGGTGGTGAACGCGGCGCCTGCGTTCGGCGAGAGGTACGGGTAAGCGGTTTCTCGCGTTCAAAGGCGCCGCAAATTTTCCGCCGAGATCCTGCCGTCGTCGGTCGAGATTGACGAATCATGCATAACTCTGCATACTCATGCAGGTCACTGTGTGGTGAGTTCGCACTAACCTGACGACCGCCTCCCCGTTCACGCCACGGGGAGGCGGTGCCACACCCAGACCCTCCCGAGGAGCACAGCAAGTGAGCAGCAACAGCGGTGACGTACGGCTCTGGGGCGGCCGTTTCGCCGACGGTCCCGCCGAGGCCCTGGCCAAGCTGTCCGCGTCCGTCCACTTCGACTGGCGGCTGGCGCCGTACGACATCGCCGGTTCGCGCGCCCACGCGCGCGTGCTGCACAAGGCGGGGCTGCTCACGGAGGACGAGCTGACGCGGATGATCGCCGGCCTCGACCAGCTGGAAGCGGATGTCGCCGCGGGCGACTTCGTGGGCACCATCGCCGACGAGGACGTCCACACCGCCCTGGAGCGCGGCCTGCTGGAGCGCCTCGGCCCCGACCTCGGCGGAAAGCTGCGCGCCGGCCGCTCCCGCAACGACCAGGTCGCGACCCTCTTCCGGATGTACCTGCGCGACCACGCCCGGATCATCGGCGGCCTGATCGCCGACCTCCAGGACGCGCTCATCGGCCTCGCCGAGGCTCACCCGGACGTGGCCATGCCCGGCCGCACCCACCTCCAGCACGCCCAGCCGGTGCTCTTCGCCCACCACGTCCTCGCGCACGCGCAGTCCCTGTCCCGGGACGCCGAGCGGCTGCGTCAGTGGGACGAGCGCACGGCCGTGTCGCCGTACGGCTCGGGCGCCCTGGCCGGTTCCTCCCTCGGCCTGGACCCGGAGGCGGTGGCGAAGGACCTCGGCTTCGAGCACGGGTCGGCCGGCAACTCGATCGACGGCACGGCGTCGCGTGACTTCGTCGCCGAGTTCGCCTTCATCACCGCGATGATCGGTGTGAACCTCTCCCGGATCGCCGAGGAGGTCATCATCTGGAACACGAAGGAGTTCTCCTTCGTGACCCTGCACGACGCGTTCTCCACGGGCTCGTCGATCATGCCGCAGAAGAAGAACCCGGACATCGCGGAGCTGGCCCGCGGCAAGAGCGGCCGCCTGATCGGCAACCTCACCGGTCTCCTCGCGACCCTGAAGGCGCTGCCCCTCGCCTACAACCGCGACCTCCAGGAGGACAAGGAGCCGGTCTTCGACTCCTGTGACCAGCTGGAGGTCCTGCTCCCCGCCTTCACCGGCATGATGGCGACCCTCACCGTCCACCGCGAGCGCATGGAGGAACTGGCCCCGGCCGGCTTCTCCCTGGCCACCGACATCGCCGAGTGGCTCGTCAAGCAGGGCGTCCCGTTCCGCGTCGCCCACGAGGTCGCCGGCGAGTGCGTCAAGGTCGCCGAGGCCGAGGGCAAGGAACTGGACGGCCTGACGGACGAACAGTTCGCGAAGATCTCCGCTCACCTCACGCCGGAGGTGCGGACGGTGCTGAACGTGCCGGGGGCTCTCGCTTCCCGGAACGGCCGGGGTGGCACGGCGCCGAGTGCGGTGGCTGTGCAGCTGGCCGAGGTGAAGGCGGACGTGGCGGCGCAGCACGAGTGGGCGACTGCCAAGAAGCGGTAGGGCAACGCCCTTGAGGGGCGCGGGGAACCGCGCGACAAGCCACGGCGATCCCGCGCCCGCCATTGCACCGCATGAACCGGGCTCTGAGGCGCAATCCGAAGGTCATCGCGGGTTACGTTGGTCGGAAAGCCGTACCGGATCCGACCGAAACGGAGCCCGCGATGCCCTTCGCCCGCTTGGCCACAGCAACGACCCCTACCTGCCACATCGGCTTCGGTCTTGCCGCGGTCGGCCGCCCCGGCTACATCAATCTCGGCCGAGACGAAGACCTCGGAGAGACCCGCAGCGTCGACGCCCTGCGCACCCGCACCCACGAACTCCTCGACGCCGCCTACGCCCAGGGAGTCCGCTACTTCGACGCCGCCCGCTCCTACGGCCGCTCCGAGGAGTTCCTCGCCGACTGGCTGAACGCCCGCCCCGACATCGACGACATCGTCGTCGGCAGCAAATGGGGCTACACCTACACCGCCGCCTGGACCACCGACGCCGAGAAGCATGAGGTCAAGGACCACAGCCTCCAGACGTACGAGCGCCAGCGCGCCGAGACCGACGCCCTCCTCGGCGACCGCCTCGACCTCTACCAGATCCACTCGGTGACCCCGGACAGCCCCGCCCTCACCGACAAGGACCTCCACGCCAGGCTCGCCGAGGCCGCGGCCCAGGGGCTGACCGTCGGCTTCTCCACCAGCGGTCCCGCCCAGGCCGACGCGATCCGCGCCGCCCTCGCCGTGACGGTGGACGGTGAGCCCCTCTTCCGCACCGTCCAGTCGACGTACAACGCCCTGGAGACCTCGGCCGCCCCCGCCCTCGCCGAGGCCCACGACGCCGGGCTCACGGTGATCGTGAAGGAGGGCATGGCCAACGGGCGCCTCGCGGACCCGCACGCACCGGACGCGCTGAAGGCCGTGGCGGACGAAACGTCCCTGGGCTGCGACGCCGTCGCCCTCGCGCTGATCCTCCGGCAGCCCTGGGCCGGCGTGGTCCTCTCCGGCGCGGCGACGACCGTACAGCTCGCGTCCAACCTGCACGCCGCCGTGGTCGACCTCGACGAGGACCAGCTGGAGCGGCTCGCCGTGCTGGTGGAGGAGCCGGGCGCGTACTGGGAGCGGCGCGGGCAGCTGCCCTGGCACTGACGCACACCCCCGCTGATCGACAGCCATGAGTCACCCATGCCCACCGTGAGACAAAGATGTCTCACATGCGGTACTCTCGTCTCATGGCCGTCGATCGTGACCACGTACTGCGCACCGCCGCAGCCCTGCTGACCCGCAAATCCACCGCCACCATGGACGAGGTCGCCAAGGCCGCCGGGATCAGCCGTGCCACGCTGCACCGGAACTTCGCCGGGCGCGACGCCCTCGTACGGGCGCTGGAGTCGCTCGGCATCGCGGAGTGCGAGGCCGCGCTGGACGCGGCCCGCCTGGACGAGGGGGCGGCGCGCGACGCCGTGCACCGGCTGGTCCGCGAGATCGAGCCCGCGGCCGCACTGCTGGCGTTCCTCTACACGGAGAACCAGCTGTTCGAGGGCGAGGAGCAGAACGCGGGCTGGGCCCGCATCGACGACCGCATCGCCGCGCTGTTCCGGCGCGGCCAGCAGAGCGGTGAGTTCCGTATCGACCTCACCCCGGCCTGGCTCACCGAGGCGCTGTACGGCCTGCTGGCCTCCGGGGCCTGGGCGGTCTCGGAGGGCAGGGTCGCCCGCAACGACTTCACCCACATGATCGTCGAGCTGCTGCTCGGCGGCGCACTGCGTCAACCCGTACAACCGAGAGAGGAATCATGACCAGCACCCTGCAGCCGGCGTCCACGACCGAGGCGGTGACCAAGCGCCCCGGTCGTTGGCTGGCGCTGTCCGTCCTCGTCCTCGCCGTGCTGCTGGTGGCCGTCGACGCGACCGTCCTCGGCCTCGCGACCCCCTACATCAGCGAGGACCTGAAGCCCACCGGGAACCAGCTCCTCTGGATCGGCGACGTCTACTCCTTCGTGATCGCGGGCCTGCTCGTGTCGATGGGCAGCCTGGGTGACCGCATAGGCCGCAAGCGGATCCTGCTCGTCGGCGCCACGGCGTTCGGCGCGATATCCGTGCTCAACGCCTACGCGACGACGCCCGAGCTGATGATCCTGGCCCGGGCGTTGCTCGGTGTCGCGGGCGCGACCCTGATGCCCGCCACCCTCGCCCTGATCCGCAATCTCTTCCACGACCCGCGCGAGCGCAGCCTCGCCATCGGCATCTGGGGCGCGACCGCCTCCGCCGGTACGGCCGTCGGCCCGATCGTCGGTGGCTTCCTGCTCGAGCACTTCTGGTGGGGCTCGGTCTTCCTGATCAACCTGCCGGTCATGGTGGTCCTCGTCCTCGTCGGCATCAAGCTGCTGCCCGAGTCCCGGAACCCGAGTCCCGGTCCGTGGGACCTGAGCAGCGTCGCCCTGTCGCTCGTCGGCATGATCGGTGTGGTGTACGCCGTCAAGGAGGCGGCCTCCCACGGCTTCACCTGGGCCACGCTCGCCGCGGGCCTGCTGGGCGCGGCCGCGCTGTACGGCTTCGTACGCCGCCAACTCACCCTGCCGACCCCGCTGCTGGACATGCGGCTGTTCCGCCGCCGTGGCTTCAGCGGCGCCGTGCTCGCCGACCTGCTGACCATCCTCGGCCTGTCCGGCCTCGTGTTCTTCCTCTCCCAGTTCCTGCAACTCGTGCAGGGCCGGGGCCCGTTCGAGGCGGGCCTGGCCGAACTGCCCGCCGCGATCGGCGCGGTGGTGGCAGGCCTGATCGCCGGCCGCGCGGCCCGCCGCTTCTCGGTACGGGCCGTCGTCTCGGGCGGCCTCGCGGCGATCGGCCTCGCCCTGGCCGCGCTCACGGTGATCGACCAGTCGACGGGCTACCCCCTGCTCGGCGCCGCCCTGCTGGTGGTCGGCGTCGGCGCGGGGTTCTCCTTCACGGTGACGTCGGACGTGATCCTCTCCAGCGTGCCGAAGGAGCAGGCGGGCGCCGCGTCCGCGGTGTCGGAGACGGCGTACGAGCTGGGCGCGGCCATGGGAATCGCCGTACTGGGTTCCATCGTGACCGGCGTGTACCGCGACTTCTCCGGCCCGGCGGGCACTCCGGCGGAGGCGCACGAGTCGCTGGGAGGCGCGGTGGAGGCGGCGGCGGGTCTGCCGACGCAGACGTCCGAGGCGATGCTCGAAGCGGCCCGGAGTTCCTTCGTCGACGGCCTCGCACTCGCGGCGGGGGTCGGGGCAGCGGTGCTGCTCTCCGCGGCGGTGGCGGCATGGTTCCTCCTCCGCGGCCAACGGCTCGACAACGCCGCCTGAGGGGCGCGGGGCTGTATCGATGTGCGGCTCCGCCGCGTGGGCGGAGTCGCACGGCGGTCAGGCGCGGTTGTTCTCGCGGGTGGGGGAGGGCTCGACGTTCGTGTTGCGGTTCCCCGCGCCCGGGGCTGGACACACGAACGGCGGGCCACCTGAAGTGCAGCCCGCCGTCTGAAGCTCTTTGCCCCTGAAGCTCTGTGCCGAGGAGTTACGCCGCCTCTTTGGCCTTGCTGGCGTACATGTCCACGTACTCCTGCCCGGACAGCCGCATGACCTCCGCCATCACGGAGTCGGTGACGGCCCGCAGGACATAACGGTCCCGGTCCATCCCCTCGTACCGCGAGAACTCCATCGCCTCACCGAACCGCACCGTCACCTTGCGCGGCCGAGGCATACCCGCCCCACCCGGCTGGATCTTGTCCGTGCCGATCATGGCGAACGGGACGACCGGCGCCCCGGTCATGAGCGTGAGGCGCGCGATGCCGGTACGACCCCGGTACAGCCGCCCGTCGGGGGACCGCGTGCCCTCGGGGTAGATGCCGAAGACCTTGCCCTCCTCCAGGATCCGGCGTCCGGTCATCAGCGCCGCGACGCCGCCCCGGCCGCCGTCCCGGTCGACCGGGATCATGCCGACGCCGGTGAAGAACCAGGCCATGAGGCGGCCCTTGAGGCCCTTGCCGGTGACGTACTCGTCCTTGCCGATGAAGAGGACCTGACGGTCGCAGACCAGCGGCAGGATCATCGAGTCGATGAAGGTGAGGTGGTTGCCGGCCAGGATGACCGGACCGTCGCCCGGGATGTGCTCCGCGCCTTCCACCTGTGGGCGGAACATCAGGCGCATGATCGGTCCGAGCACTGCCTTGATGAGCGCGAAGCGGGACAACGGGCCCTCCGGTGTCAAGGGATTCGTAGAAGTCTGTGCAGGTGAGGACGATACTCGCGGTTCCCGGGATCCCGCACATCGGGTGCGCCGACTTCACCGACGTCTTACGCACTGTTGACGCTGGTTTACCTGCGGTGGCGCGCCGAGGGCGACTCGTAACGCGCTCGCCACGGTGTGACGGACATCGCCCTCGGGACATACCGGACGGGTTCCCCGTGTCCGGGAACCGAATCCGACGGGCCGTCATCACTCCCTTCACGTACGACATCCAGCGTCACCCGCGCGTTCCGCCGCAGGTCTCCCGTCCGTCATGTACACGCACCTAGGATCGGCCCGCACGGCGCGCCCCGGAGGCGGAGCCGAACGAAGAAGTCGAACGGACGGGCAGGAAGGGCGCTCATGGGAACGCAGGAGAACGAGCAGGCTGGCGGGACCGGACGGCGGATGCTTCTCGGCGCGGCCGTGCTCGGCGCGGGCGGCGCGGTCCTGGGGCTGTCCGGTACGGCGAAGGCCGCGGAGGCCCGGCACGGTGGCGGGGGCCTGAAGAGCCTGCCCAAGCCGACGATCATCGGCCATCGCGGGGCCAGCGGCTACCGGCCCGAGCACACCCTGGGCTCCTACCAGCTGGCCCTCGACATGGGCGCGGACATCGTCGAGGCGGGCGACCTCGTGCCCACCAAGGACGGCCACCTGGTCTGCCGGCACGAGCCGGAGATCGGCGGCACGACCGACGTCGCCGACCACCCCGAGTTCGCCGACCGCAAGAAGACGAAGCTCCTCGACGGCGTCTCCACCACCGGCTGGTTCACCGAGGACTTCACGCTCGCCGAGCTGAAGACGCTGCGCGCGACCGAGCGCATCCCGGCCAACCGCCCGCACAACACCCTCTACAACGGCCGCTGGGAGATCCCCACCTTCGAAGAGGTCCTGAAGTGGCAGGACGAGCAGACCCGTAAGCGCGGCAAGCAGGTCTGGATCTACCCCGAGCTCAAGCACCCCACCTACTTCCGCAAGCTGGGCCTCGGCCTGGAGGAGCGGATCGCCAAGGTGCTGCACAAGCACGGCAAGGACCGGCGCAGTTCCCCGGTCATCATCCAGTCCTTCGAGCCGACCAGCATCCAGCGCCTGAACAAGCTGGTCGACAACCCGCTGGTCGTCCTGCTCTCCGGCCCGGCCACCCGCCCCTGGGACTTCGTCGAGACGGGCGACCCGCGTACCGTCGCCGACCTGGTCAAGCCGGCCGGCCTGCGCGAGATCGCCTCCTACGCCCAGGGCATCGGCACCACCCTGGACCTGATCATCCCGAGGGACGCGAACGGCAACCTCACCACGCCCACCACGCTGGTGAACGACGCGCACAAGGTCGGCCTGCTCCTGCACCCCTGGACCATGCGCAACGAGAACCCCTTCCTGCCCGCGAACTTCCGCAAGGGCACCGACGCGGACGCCTACGGCGACGTCTTCGGCGCCTACAAGACGTACTTCGCGACCGGCATCGACGGCGTCTTCACCGACAACCCCGACACGGGCGTGCTGGCCCGCGAGGACTTCGTCAACGGCTGAGAGCCACGACCCGGTTGGGGTGACCGTCGGCCGCCCGGGCAACCTCGCGCCCGGGCGGCCGCGTCGTGCCGCATATGACGGACGACCTGCTTGCCGCGCTGCGCCCTCTGCTCACCGCCGAGGCCTCGGCCGAGGCACCCGCCTCCGGAGCGGAGCCCGCAGACCTGGAACAGGCGGTCTTGCTCCGCCTCCTCGAACGCCTCGACTCGCACGGCCCGCCCGTGGACCCGCCGGGCTGGCTGCGCAGGGCCGTTCGCGCCGAGGCGCGCCGCAGCCGCCGTACGACGCGCTTCGAACGGCCGTATGAGCACGAGCCGACGGACGAGAGTGCCCACGACCCGGAACACCTGGCGCTCACAGCCGCCCGCCACCGCGCCCTGCGCGAAGCGGTCCGCCGCCTCCCCGGGCGCTGCCCCGCCCTCGTGGAGGCCCTCCTCTCCCCGGACGACCTGACATACCGGGAAATCGCGGGGGAGTTGGGTATCTCACAGGGCAGTCTTGGTCCAGAACGTTCCAGATGCCTGGGATGTCTGCGTCGTTTGCTCACACCGGAGGTTGCGGCCCGCGGAGCGCGGGGATAGGAGTGAGGGACAACAGGCGATCAGGTGAGCGAGGGGCGTGCGCACATGGGCATGAGCGTGACCATCTCGGCGGCGACCGAGCAGGACGCGGAGCAGATCTTCAGGCTGCAGTACCTGTGCTTCCAGAGCGAGGCGGCGCTGTACGGCAATTACCGCATCGACCCGCTGGTCCAAACCCTGGACTCGGTCCGCGCGGAGGTCGGCGCGGACTGCGTCTTCGTGGCACGGCTGGGCGACGAGGTCGTCGGCTCGGTCCGCGGCAGCGTCACCGCGGACGGCGCCGCCGCCATCGGCAAGCTCTGCGTCCACCCCCGCCTCCAGGGCCACGGCATCGGCGCCAGGCTGCTGCGCGCCGCCGAAGCCGCCCTCACCGAACAGCGCGGCGCCAAGAGGTTCCGGCTGGAGGCAGGCCACCGCAGCGAGGGCAACCTCCGCCTGTACCGCAAGGTGGGCTACGAGGCGGTGGGCACGTCGAAGGGCGCGGACGGGGTACCGATGATCGTCCTGGAGAAGCCGGCGGGGGCGTACGCCGCTACTGCTTGAGTCTCTTACCGGGCGCGTGCCTTGCGGAGCCAGTACATGGCCGACAGGGGCAGCAGGACGGGGATGAACAGATACCCCATGCCGTAGTCGGACCAGACGGTCGCGTCGGGGAACGCCGAGGGATCCACCAGAGTCCAGGTACCGACGACCAGAACGCCCGCGAGCTCGGCGGCGCAGCAGACCAGCGCCGCCTTGCGGGCTCTTTCGCCGCCCCTGACAAGGGTGTACGTGATGAAGCCGTAGACGAGACCGGCGACCGCCGACAGCGAGTAGGCCAGCGGCGCCCGGTCGAACTCCGTCGCGATCTGGTACGCCGATCGCGACACGGCCCCGACGACCATCACGCCGTACAGCCAGACGAGCAACATCCCCGGCCCGCTGATCAGCCGCGTCCTGGTCGGCTTCTCCTCCGTCACGGCCACCTCAGCCTCCCCAGATGTCATAGAGCCGCACTTCCAGCACGGCCAGCACCACACCGCCGGCGGCGACCGTCACCGAACCCCACTTGCTGCGCTCGGCCAGCGACATGAACCCGGCGGCCGGAATGCACGCGAACGCGCCCAGCAGATACGCCACGAAGATCGTCGTGCCCTGCTCCGGCTTCTCGCCCTGCGCCAGCAGTACGATCCCGGCCACCAGTTGCACCAGGGCCAGCACCGTCACCACGGCCATCCCGATGAAGTGCCAGTCCTTCGTCGGCTGGTCACGGTATGCCGCCCACCCGCACCAGGCGGCGAGCAGCAGCGCGGCGACACCGGTCACCAGCGTCAGGGCATCAAGCATGCAGCGAGCCTATTACGGGCCAAAAGGCCTGATGCGGCCGCCCCCGCCCGTCAGCCGCTCGCACCGTCGGCGACGAGACCGCCGTTCACGGCCCGACGCCACAGCCGGTGCCGCCACTCGTTCGCGTCGGCGGCGGGGCGGACCCTGAGCACAGGGTTCGGGCCCGTCTCGATCAGATGCAGCAGCGTCCAGGCCACGCCGTAGCAGTCGTCGGGTCCGAAACAGTCGGTCAGCGCGCGGGCCTCCTCGGCCGTCACCGGCCTCGCGATCGCTCCCAACTGGTCCACCCGCCGGTCGATCTCTTCTTCCTCGGCGTCCTCGTCGGGCAGCGGTCCGTCGGCCACGAAGGCCTGTACCTCCGGTCTCATGCGGGCATGCTCGACGTCCGAGGCCGTGTCGGGCAAGCTCCGGCGGCCCCGTAGGGTCTAGACCATGACGATCCACGCACGCGCTCTCCTGTTCGACAACGACGGCACCCTCGTCTCCTCTCTCGCCTCCGTGGACCGCTGCTGGACACGCTGGGCCGAGGAGTACGGCATCACCGCCGAGGAGTTCGGGCGGATCGAGCTGCACGGGCGGCCCGCCGTCGAGATAGCCGCCGACCTGCTGCCCGCCGACATCGTGCCGGAGGCCCTCGCACGGATCGAGACGCTGGAGGTGGAGGACGTACCGAACGGCGGTGTGCATCTGCTGCCCGGCACCGAGGCCTTCCTCGGCTCGCTGCCCGCCGACCGCTGGGCCGTCGTCACCTCCGCCACCCGGCGGCTCGCCGAGGCCCGGCTCGACGCGGTCGGGATCCTCCCCAAGACCATGGTCACCGCCGACGACATCACCCGCGGCAAGCCCGACCCCGAGCCCTACCTCCTCGCCGCCCGCGAACTGGGCGTCGACCCGGCCCACTGCGTCGTCTTCGAGGACGCCCCCGCGGGCCTCGCGGCCGGTCGCGCCGCCGGCATGACCACCGTGGCGTTGACCACAACCCACCAGGCCCACGAGCTCGACGCCGACCTGGTCGTGCAGGACCTGTCCGCCCTGTCGGCGCTGGTCACCGACGGGGGCGTGGAGATCTCAGTCCGCGGCTGACGGCTGTCCGCCGCTGTCCAGCATGCGGACAGCGGCGGTCGGTAAGGACCGTACGTCTGGTTTACTGATCGCATGACCACGACGAGCTGCCGCACCACTGCGACCGAGGCGACCATGACGCCCGGTGCTCGTTGTATGTGTCGAATGTGCGCCTTCTAGAGGGCCCCTGCACCACCCTGAGCCTCGCGCCCCGAAGCGAGAGCCCGCTCGAGTCCGCCCGTACGTCCGCGTACGGGACCGATGACTGAGCACTGCCCCGCGCACACGATTCTCCACTCCGGTTCCACCGCGCCTGCGAGAACCGTGCTGCGTTCCGGCTGCCTTCGACCACGAATGCCCCGTGCCCGGCGCCCACGACGTGCCGCGCACTCGACAGTGACGGAATCCCAGTGATCACCACATCGGGCCTGACCAAGGTCTACCGCTCGCGCGGCCGCGAGGTCACCGCCCTCGACGGCGTCGATCTGCACGTCCGCGAAGGCGAGGTGTACGGCGTCATCGGCCAGTCCGGCGCCGGCAAGTCCTCGCTCATCCGCTGCGTCAACCTGCTGGAGCGCCCCACCTCCGGGACGGTGACCGTCGCCGGACAGGACCTCACCGCCCTCGCGGGGCGCGGTCCCCGGGCCGGCAAGGAACTCCGGCAGGCCCGCAGCCGTATCGGCATGGTCTTCCAGCACTTCAACCTGCTGTCCTCCCGGACGGTCCAGGACAACGTCGAGCTCCCGCTGGAAATCCTCGGCAAGTCCGGGAAGGAACGTTCCCGCAAGGCACTTGAGCTGCTCGACCTGGTGGGTCTCTCGGACAAGGCCAAGGCCTACCCCGCCCAGCTCTCCGGCGGTCAGAAGCAGCGGGTCGGCATCGCCCGCGCCCTGGCCGGCGACCCCAAGGTGCTGCTCTCCGACGAGGCGACCAGCGCCCTCGACCCGGAGACCACCCGCTCCATCCTCCAGCTGCTGCGCGACCTGAACCGGCAGCTGGGCCTGACCGTCCTGCTCATCACCCACGAGATGGACGTCGTGAAGTCGATCTGCGATTCGGCCGCGCTCATGGAGCAGGGCCGCATCGTCGAGTCCGGCACGGTCAGCGAGCTGCTCGCGACCCCCGGCTCGGAACTGGCCTCCGCCCTCTTCCCGGTGGGCGGCGAGGCCACCGGCGACGACCGCACCGTCGTCGACGTCACCTTCCAGGGCGAGGCCGCCACCCAGCCGGTCATCTCCCAGCTCTCGCGCACCTACAACATCGACATCTCGATCCTCGGCGCCGCCATCGACACCGTCGGCGGTCTCCAGGTCGGCCGGATGCGCATCGAACTGCCCGGCCGCTACGAGGACAACGTCGTACCGATCGGCTTCCTGCGCGAACAGGGCCTGCAGATCGACGTCGTCAATGAACCCCTGTTGGTGAAGGAAGGTGCCAAGTGACCTGGTCCGAGATGCAGCCCCTGCTGGAGCAGGCGTGTTGGGACACCCTCTACATGGTCGGCTGGTCCACCCTCATAGCCGTCGTCGGCGGCCTCCCGCTCGGCGTCCTCCTCGTCCTCACCGACCGGGGCGGGCTCCTTCAGAACGTCCTCGCCAACAAGGTCATCGGGCAGATCGTGAACGTCGCCCGGTCGATGCCGTTCATCATCCTGATGGTCGCCCTGATGAGCTTCACGCGCTGGGTCACGGGCACGACCATCGGCCGCGAGGCCGCCATCGTGCCGCTCGCGATCGGCGCGATCCCGTTCTTCGCGCGCCTCGTCGAGACGGCTGTCCGCGAGGTGGACGGCGGGCTCGTCGAGGCCGTGCAGTCGATGGGCGGCAACACCTGGACCGTCGTACGCAAGGTCCTGGTACCGGAGTCCCTGCCGTCCCTCATCGCCAGCACCACGACCACGATCGTCGCCCTGATCGGCTACTCGGCCATGGCCGGCACGGTCGGCGCCGGCGGCCTCGGCGACATCGCCATCCGCTACGGCTACCAGCGCTTCGAGACCGAGCTGATGTGGCTGACCGTCGCGATCCTCGCCGTCGTCATCTCGCTCATCCAGTTCGCCGGCGACTGCGCGGCCCGGTCCCTGCACCGCAGGGGTGGCCACTCGGGCGCGGCGCCGAAGCTGCGGCTGCTGAAGGCGTCCACGGCGACGAGCAAGACCGTCTGAGCCTCCCCCCTGATCTCCCCGTGGCACCCATCACGGGGTCGCACCACCCATAAGGAAAGGCACTTTTCGTGCGTAACACCGCCAAGTTCACCACTGCCGTCCTCGCCGCCGGAGCCCTCACCCTCGGGCTCACCGCTTGCGGCTCGGACAAGGACTCCGGTTCCGACGCGAGCGCCCCGCTGAAGGTCGCCGCCACGCCCACCCCGCAGGGCGAGATCCTCACGTACATCAAGGACAAGCTCGCGAAGAAGGCCGGCCTCGAGCTCGAGGTCAAGGAGTTCACCGACTACGTGACGCCGAACACGGCCGTCCAGCAGGGTGAGGTCGACGCCAACTACTTCCAGCACCAGCCGTACCTGGACGACTTCAACAAGAAGAACGGCACCGACATCGTGGCCGTCCCGAACGCCACGGTGCACCTGGAGCCGCTCGGCGTGTACTCCCAGGGCGTCAAGAAGCTCACGGACCTGAAGAAGGGCGCCACGGTCGCCGTCCCGAACGACACCACCAACGAGGCCCGCGCGCTGAAGCTGCTGGAAGCCAACGGCGTGATCAAGCTGAAGGCGGGCGTCGGCTACGAAGCGACCCCCAAGGACATCGCCTCCAACCCCAAGAACCTCCAGTTCAAGGAGCTCGAGGCGGCCCAGCTGCCGCGCTCCCTCGGCGACGTCGACGCCGCCGTCATCAACGGCAACTACGCCCTGGAGGCCGACCTCAGCCCGGCCGAGGACGCCATCGCCGCCGAGTCGCCCAAGGACAACCCCTACGGCAACTTCCTCGCCGTGAAGAAGGGCAACGAGGACGACCCGCGGGTGCAGAAGCTGGCGAAGCTGCTCACCTCGCCCGAGGTGAAGAAGTTCATCGAGGACAAGTACGACGGCGCCGTCGTCGCGGCCTTCTGACCGACATGAAGCGCCGCACCGTACCGCTGACGGCCACGCTGGCACTCGGCCTGACACTCACCGCCTGCGGCTCGGGCTCCTCCGGTGGCGCCGCCGACGACACCTTGGTCGTCGGCGCCACCGCGGTCCCGGCCGGCGAGGTCCTGACGTACATCAAGGGCGACCTCGCCGAGAAGGCGGGCCTCGACCTGGAGATCAGGGAGTTCACGGACTACGTCCTGCCGAACACCGCGCTCCAGGAGGGCTCGCTCGACGCGAACCTGTACCAGAACAAGCCCTACCTGGACGAGTTCAACCGGTCCAAGGGCACCGACCTGGTCCCGGTGGTCGACGCCTATCTGCCACCCATGGGCGTCTACTCGAACAAGGTCACCGACGTCACGAAGCTCGCCGACGGAGCCACCGTCGCCGTGCCGAACGACACCACCAACGAGGGCCGCGCCCTGAAACTCCTCGCCTCCAAGGGCGTCATCACGCTCAAGGAGGGCGCGGGCACGGACGCGTCCCCGGCGGACATCGCCGCCAACCCCCGGCACCTGAAGTTCAAGGAGCTGGAACCCGCCCAGCTGCCGCGCTCGCTCGACGACGTGGACGCGGCGGTCATCAACAACAACTACGCCCAGGACGCCGGCCTCAGCCCCACCGAGGACGCCATCCTGCTGGAGTCGGCGAAGGACAACCCCTACGCCAACCTCCTGGCCGTGAAGAAGGGCGGCGAGGACGACCCGCGGGTGCGCAAGCTCGCCAAGCTCCTCACGTCGGCCGAGGTGAAGAAGTTCATCGAGGACAAGTACAAGGGCTCGGTCCTGCCGGTCGCTTCGGGCTGACGGCGCGTATACGGCGTATCGGTACGCACAGGGTCCACTCGCTCACTTGGAGTGGACCCTGTCGTGCGGTTCAGTGCTTTCATGCTGCATGCTGGGCAGTTCAGCAGCCCTGAAGGTTTTCCGAAGGTTACGGAGCGGCGCATGACTAGCACCTTCCCCAACATCTCCATCAGCACGGAGCGGTTGGTGCTGCGCCCCCTCGACGAGGACGACGTGCCGGCCCTGGCCGAGATGATGAACGACGAGCAGGTCGGCGCCTGGACCGACGTCCCCCAGCCCTACACGGAGGACGGCGCCCGCACCTGGATCACCGAGTACGCCCCCGCCGAGCGGGCGGCCGGACGGGGGCTCGACCTCGCCGTCACCGAGTTCCTCACCCAGCGCCTGGTCGGCATCGTCCAGCTCGCCAAGACGAACTGGCACGTGCGGTCGACGGAACTGTCGTACATAGTCGCCCCCTGGGCCCGCGGTGAGGGCTACGCCTCCGAGGCCGCCCTGGCCACCGCCCAATGGCTGTTCAGCGACCAGAAGTTCGAACGCATCGAGCTGCGCACGGCCGCCGACAACACCGCCTCCCAGCAGGTGGCCCAGAAGATCGGCTGTATCAGCGAGGGCGTCCTGCGCAACGCGTGCATAGCGCACGTCCGCACGGACGACGGCACCTGGGCCGACGTACGCACCGACTTCATCGTGTGGAGCCTCCTCCCGGAGGATCTCGACGGAGCCGGGGAGCAACTGGCCGACACCGGAGGCTTCACCTCGTTCGGCGAGTGGAACTGACGGGAGACGGATCCGCGGGCACGGGTGGTGCCGTAACGGCGACCAGGTACCCTCACGGAGCCCGCCCCTCGGGCAGCCCACGACGACCTGCGCAAACCCTGGAGACTGACGACGATGGCCGACCGCGTCACGGTGATCGGCTGGGACGGTTCGCCGCTGACCGCCGCGGCACGCTCCGCCCTCGGTGCCGCCACGCTCGTGGCCGGTGCCGCCCACCACCTGTCGCTCCCCGAGGTGCCGCCCGCCGCCGAGCGCATCCGCCTCGGCAGCACCGCGCTCGCCGCCCGCCGCATCGCCGGCCACCGCGGCACCGCGGTCGTCTTCGCCGACGGAGACCCCGGCTTCTTCGGAGTCGTACGGACCCTGCGCGCGCCCGAGTTCGGCCTGGAGGTCGAGGTCGTCCCCGCCGTCTCCTCGGTCGCCGCCGCCTTCGCCCGGGCCGGCATGCCATGGGACGACGCACAGGTGGTCGTCGCACACCGTCGCACCCTGCGACGCGCGGTGAACGTGTGCCGCGCCCACACGAAGGTCGCCGTCCTGACCTCGCCCGGCGCCGGACCCGCCGAACTCGGCCTGCTCCTGGAGGGCGTCCACCGCACCTTCGTCATCTGCGAGGAACTGGGCACCGAACGCGAGCAGGTCACCGTCGTCACCTCCGACAAGGCCCCCGACCACGCCTGGCGCGACCCGAACGTCGTCATCGTCATCGGCGGCCGGGCCGGCGCGGGGGAGTCCGGGGGCTGGATCGCCGGACGCGACCCGTCCGCCGCGCCACGCGGCTGGACCCTGCCCGCCGAGTCCTACGGCGGACTCATGGGCGAGGGCGAGCTGGAACCGCTCCGCGCGGCCCAACTCGCCCGGCTCGGCCCGCGCGTCGGTGACCTCGTGTGGGACATCGGCTGCGGCAGCGGCGCCTTCGCCACCGAGGCCGCCCGGGCCGGCGCCGCCGTCATCGCCGTCGACCGCGACCCCCGCGCCTGCCAGCGCACCGAGGCCAACGCGCGCGGCTTCGGGGTCCAGCTGCAGATCGTCCACGGCATCGCCCCGCACGTCCTGGAGAACCTCCCCGAACCGGACGTCGTCCGCGTCGGCGGCGGGGGAGCCGCCGTCGTCTCCGCCGTCGCCGACCGGCGCCCACAGCGCATCGTCACGCACGCCGCGACCCGCGACGCCGCCGAGCTCGTCGGCCGCGATCTGACCGAGCACGGCTACGACGTGGAGTGCGCGCTCCTGCAGTCCGTGGACCTCGACACGCGGGCCTGGACGGAGCGGGAGCGCACGGTCGCGTTCCTGCTCAGCGGGGTTCTGCCCGACCGTGCGGTATGACCGCGTACCTGTCCCGGTGATCCTGTTGTCGTACCGCTCGCGGTAGGCTGGCCGATCGTTGTACCGCACTCGGTCGCCCGGCGCTTCGTCGGTCAATGTCCGGAAAACACGCCCCGTTTGGGGTGTGTGTGGTACGGCGGAACCGGTGGACGCGCAACGTGGCGCAGTCCACAGCGGCCTGTCGCGGATCAACCTGTCGCGACGGCCGAATGGCCAGGACAATGCCTCTCAATGGCTTTGTCGCCTTTTTTGGGCGGGTCGTTCGTGCCGCTGGGCACGCACGCTCGTTCTTCACTGCGGGGGCGGTCGGTGCGCCGTTCCCGGGTGAGCTGGTCGTAGAAGCACTAACCGATGGGCGAGGGGTACGCATGACCGACACCGGCCAGGTCCCGGGCGAGGGACTGCCGGAGAGCGCAGGCATGGTGGAGCAGCCGGGCGCCCCCGCGGGGCACGGTGCGTACACCTACCTCTCCGAGACCACCGCCGAGGACGAAGACCTGCTGCTGCCCGGTTCCCAGGGCGCCTGGGGCAACGAGGTCGCCCCGCCCGCGCCGGAGCCGGTCCTCGAGGCCGTCCACGAGCCGGGCCCGCACGAGATGTCCGGCCGCGACAGCGGCTCGGTCGACCTCAGCGGGGTCCGCCTGCCGAACCCGACGGCCCCGTCGACGCCGATCCCGCCCATCACACCCCGGCGTCCCCTCCACCTCGGTCCGCCCATCCCCGACGCCTCCGCCAGCCCGGTCCGCTCCCTGGCGGACCGCGGCGCCGTGGGCGTACCCGCACGCCACCCCGGCGCGACCGGTCCCGAGTACCTCGACCTCCCGCAGCACCGCGAGGCGTCGGCCCCACAGACGGCCGCCCCCTGGGGCGCGCCGGCCCCCGGGCCGGTGAGTGTCGAGGCGGCGGCTGCCGAAACGGTTGTCCCGGCCGGGCAGCCGGTGGGCGCGGCGCAGGCGGTGGTGGCGCGGGTGGCCACGGAGGCCGTGGGCGCGGAGGCTGCGCAGGCTGCCGCTTCGGACGCGCTGCCGGATGCGACGCAGGCCGCCGTTTCGGAAGTCCCGCAAGGCGCCGCGGTGGGTGCGGCCGTGCCGCAGGACGACATGCACGGCGGTCAGGTGCCGTCGGCCGGTGATGGCGTGCCGGGCGTTGAGGCGGAATCGGTCGTTGGTGTGGAGCCGGGCGCGGACGGCGGTCATGTTCCGGGAACCGGGCCGGTCGCGAGTGCCGGCGAGCCGGGCGTCGAAGCGCGGGTTCCGGGTGCCGAGGCCGCGCATGGCCAGGACGTCGCTCAGTCGGCGGGGACCGCGGATGCCCCGACCGTCGGGGCCGCCGCTCCGGCCGGGGCCGGGGATGACGCGGCAGCTGTGGCCGACGCCGATTCCGGTACCGGTTCGGTCGAGGTGACTTTGTCCGACGCCGGCGGCGGGGAGGTCCCGGTGAGCGGGGTCGAGCCGGATGCCGTACAGGGCCCGGGAGTTGGCGACGCGCCCGAGGACGGGCAGCGCGTCGAGCCCGAGCAGATTCCGGGCAGCGCGCCGGGCGCTGAGGGCGTGCCGGTTGCCGAGGGCACCGCGGGCGAGGGCGCGCAGACCGTCGATGCCGGAGCCCAGGCCCCCGAAGCCGAGGCCGCGGAGGTTCCCGGCGGGGCCGTGCCCGAGGCCGCGCCGCAGGGTGAGACTGCTGCGGCCGAGGCGGTGGACGTCGCCGAGGCGGCCGCGCCTGAGACTGCGCAGGTGGTCGCGGCGCCCGCTGCTGAAGACCAGCAGGTCGTCGCAGCGCCTCCCGCTGCAGTCGAGCAGCCCCTTGCAGTGCCCGCCGCTGAAGCTGACCAGGTCGTCGTAGCGCCCGCCGCTGAAAACGAGCAGGTTCTCGCAGCGCCCAACGCTGAAGCAGAGCAGGTGCTCGCGGCGCCCGCTGCCGAAGGCGAGCAGGCCCTCGCAGCACCCGCCCCTGAAGCCGTGCAGGTGCCTGAGACCTCCGGTGCCGATGCCGTGCAGGTGCCCGGGACACCCGGCGTCGATGCCGTGCAGGTTTCCGAGACGCCCGGCGTCGATGCCGTGCAGGTTTCCGAGACGCCCGTCGTCGATGCCGAGCAGACCCCCGGGGCTCCCTCCGCCGAGGCCGACCAGGTTGCTGCCGCCGTGCCCGAGACTCTCGCCCAGGGCAGCGAAGGGCCCGCTCTCGAGCAGGCCCCGGCCCCTGAGGCCGTCCCGGCGGTCGAGGTCGCCCAGGTCGCAGCCGAGGGTGGCGACCCGGCCCAGGTCCAGCCGACCCCCGCAGCCGTCCCCGACCCGACGGCAGCCGAAACGGCGCCGGCTCCCCGGCCCGCGGACGCCGAGCAGGTCGGCCAGGCGCCACAGCCCACCCACGTCGCCTCCGCGGCCGTAACCCCCGATCCGACCCTCCACCCTGCGGACGCCGAGCAGGCCCTCCAGCAGCAGACCGAGGCCTCCACCCCGGTCGCGGAACCCGCGGCGGACCCGAACCTCGCGCAGGTCCCGCAGCCGGCCCAGGACGGCACACCGGCGGAGGCCGACGCGGCCGCCGCCGCACAGGCCGTGGCCGCCCCCGAAGCGGACGCCGACTTCGTGGACCCGGCAGCCGGGATGCCCGCCGCCGAGCAGACCTCGGACATCCCCACCGAGTCGGCCGAGGCCCTCCAGCCTCTCGCCGCGGCCGCCGCCTCGACCACGACCCCCGACTCCGTCGCCCCGGATTCCGCCACCCAGCCGTCGGCGACCCCGGACGCGCCCGGTCCGCAGCCGTCCCCGACGGACGTCGCACCGGCCGAGGCCCCCGAGCCGTTCGTCGCGCAGCCCGCCGGACCGCAGCTCCAGCCCGCGGCCCACTCCGTGCAGGCGTCCCACGACCCTCAGGGTCCGGCCCAACAGCCCGTCGGGCCCGCGGAGTTCGGTGCCGACAGCGACGCCACGACCGTCCTCCCCTCCGGCACCTCCTTGGAACCCGCGCCCGACCAGCCTCTGGGCCAGTTCGTCCCCGTGGACGGCTCGGTGCCGACCACCCCGCACCTCGCGCCGACCCCGCCGCAGCCGATCGTCCTCCCCGTGGAGGAGGCAGCGGCGGTCGTCGCCACGGTCCCCGCACCCCGTGGGGGCGACCCCGACCTCGTACAGCACGCGGAGGACCTGGACACCCGGGCCGCCGACCAGGAAGACCCTCAGGAAGAGAGCACGGCCGCAGTGGAAGAAGTACGTCAGTCCACCGGCCCCGCCGCGCCCGCCTACGACGACGCCGAGCGCGAGGCCGTACTCAAGGTCATGCGCGAGCGCCGCGACATCCGTAACGGCTTCCGCAGCGACCCGATCCCGCACGAGGTCCTGCTGCGCGTCCTGGAGGCCGCCCACACCGCGCCCTCCGTGGGCCACTCGCAGCCCTGGGACTTCGTGGTCATCCGTTCCGCCGAGACCCGGCGCACGATGCACGAACTGGCCCAGCGCCAGCGCGAGGCGTACGCCAAGTCCCTCCCCAAGGGCCGGGCCAAGCAGTTCAAGGAACTGAAGATCGAGGCCATCCTCGACACCCCGGTGAACATCGTCGTCACCGCCGACCCGACCCGCGGCGGCCGACACACCCTCGGCCGCCACACCCAGCCGCAGATGGCGCCGTACTCCGCCGCGCTCGCCGTCGAGAACCTCTGGCTCGCCGCGCGCGCCGAGGGCCTCGGCGTCGGCTGGGTCAGCTTCTTCGACGAGCGTGAGATGGTCCGCGCCCTCGGCCTGCCCGAGCACCTGGAGGTCATCGCCTACCTCTGTGTCGGGTACGTCGACGAGTTCCCGGACGAGCCCGAGCTGATGCAGGCCGGCTGGTCCAAGCGCCGCCCGCTGTCGTGGGTCGTGCACGAGGAGACGTACGGCCGTCGCGCCCTGCCCGGCGAGGAGCCGCACGACCTGCTCGCCGAGACCGTCGCCCAGATCCGCCCGCTGGACGCCAAGGCGCTCGGCGAGGCCTGGGAACGGCAGAAGCGCATGACCAAGCCGGCCGGCGCGCTCGGCATGCTGGAGATCATCTCCGCCCAGCTGTCCGGCCTGTCCCGCCAGTGCCCGCCGCCCATCCCGGAGCCCGCGGCCGTCGCGATCTTCGCCGGTGACCACGGTGTGCACGCCCAGGGCGTCACCCCCTGGCCGCAGGAGGTGACGGCCCAGATGGTCGCCAACTTCCTCGGCGGCGGCGCGGTCTGCAACGCGTTCGCCGGCCAGGTGGGCGCCGAGGTCTGTGTCGTGGACGTCGGCGTGGCCGCGGACCTCCCGGCGACCCCGGGTCTCCTGCCCCGCAAGGTCCGCGCGGGCACCTCCGACATGACCACCGGCCCCGCGATGACCCGCGAGGAGGCCAAGCAGGCCATCGAGGTCGGTATCGAGACCGCCCGCGACCTGGTGGCGGCCGGCAACAAGGCCCTGCTCACGGGTGAGATGGGCATCGCCAACACGACCGCGTCGGCGGCCCTGATCTCCGTCTTCACGGACACCGACGCGGCCGAGGTGACCGGCCGTGGCACCGGCATCAACGACGAGACCCTCGCCCGCAAGACCGAGGTCGTCCGCCGCGCCATCGAGCTCCACCAGCCCGACCCCGCCGACCCCATCGGCGTCCTGGCGGCGATCGGCGGCTTCGAACACGCCGCCCTGGTCGGCCTCCTGCTCGGCGGCGCCTCCCTGCGCACCCCGGTGATCCTGGACGGCGTCAGCGCCGGCGCCGCGGCCCTGGTCGCCCGCGCGATCGCCCCCGAGGTCCTGGCCGCCTGCATCGCGGGCCACCGCAGCGCCGAGCCCGGCCACGTGGCAGCCCTCAACAAGCTGGGCCTGCGCCCCCTGGTCGACCTCGACCTCCGCCTGGGCGAGGGCACGGGTGCACTGCTGGCCCTGCCGTTGGTGCAGAGCACGGCCAGGGCGATGCACGAGGTGGCCACGTTCGATTCGGCGGGGGTAACTGAGAAGTAGCGGTCGCCGCAGTGCGGGAGGGGGACCCGGTACAACAGCGCCGGGTCCCTCGTCGATGCGCACCGCGGTTGGGGACCCACGCACCCGCACCGGTAACGACGCTCAGCCACCGGACACCTGCGCCGCCTTCCCCGCCCGCCCCGTAAAATCCGCACGTCAGGGCCACCGCACCGCCGTAAAGAGGAGCCGCACCTCATGGCCGAAAACCCCGCCTACCCGGTAGGCCTCCGCCTCACCGGCCGCAAGGTCGTCGTCCTCGGCGGCGGTCAGGTCGCCCAGCGCCGCCTCCCCGCCCTCATCGCGGCCGGCGCCGACACCGTCCTCGTATCCCCCGAAGCGACCCCTTCGGTCGAGGCGATGGCGGACGCGGGTGAACTCACCTGGCACAAGCGCCCCTACGAGGAAGGCGACCTCGCCGACGCCTGGTACGCCCTCATCGCCACCGGCGACAAGGAAGCGAACACCCGGGCCTCGGCCGAAGCGGAGCGCCACCGCGTCTGGTGCGTCCGCTCCGACGACGCCGACGCCGCCACCGCCTGGACCCCGGCGACGGGCCACAGCGAGGGCGTCACCATCGCCGTCCTCACCACCGACGCACGCGGCCGCGACCCCCGCCACACCGCCGCCATCCGCGACGCGGTCGTCGAGGGCCTGCGCGACGGCACCCTCGTGGCTCCCCACCACCGCACCCGCATTCCCGGCGTCGCCCTGGTCGGCGGCGGCCCCGGCGACCCCGACCTGATCACGGTGCGCGGCCGCCGCCTGCTCGCCGAGGCCGACGTGGTCATCGCCGACCGACTCGGCCCCCGCGACCTGCTCGCCGAACTCCCGCCGCACGTCGAGGTGATCGACGCGGCGAAGATCCCGTACGGCCGTTTCATGGCCCAGGAGGCCATCAACAACGCCCTGATCGAGCACGCCAAGCAAGGCAAGTCGGTCGTACGGCTGAAGGGCGGGGACCCGTATGTCTTCGGCCGCGGCATGGAGGAACTCCAGGCACTCGCGGAGGCCGGCATCCCCTGCACCGTCGTTCCCGGCATCTCCAGCTCGATCTCGGTGCCGGGCGCGGCCGGCATCCCGGTCACCCATCGTGGTGTCGCCCACGAGTTCACCGTGGTCAGCGGGCACGTGGCCCCCGACGACGAGCGCTCCCTCGTCGACTGGCCGTCCCTCGCCAAGCTGACCGGAACCCTCGTGATCCTCATGGGCGTCGACAAGATCGGCAAGATCGCGGAGACCCTCGTGGCGCACGGCAAGTCCCCGGACACGCCGGTCGCCCTGGTCCAGGAGGGCACGACGGCCGCCCAGCGCAGGGTCGACGCGACCCTCGCCACGGCCGCCGAAGCGGTGCTCGCCCACGAGGTGAAGCCTCCGGCGGTCATCGTCATCGGCGAGGTCGTGACCGTAGGACCGAACCCCTCCGCGTGACCCTTTCCCGCCAGCCCTTTCTCGTAACCGCGGGTAACCCAACCGTGCCAAGCCGTTGGCACCGCACCCAGGACAAGGCAGTATCACCCTGTGGCCGATCTCATCACCGTCGATGACCCCGACGACCCGCGCCTCTCCGACTACACGGGCCTGACCGACGTCGAACTGCGCCGCAAGCGCGAGCCGGCCGAGGGCCTCTTCATCGCCGAGGGCGAGAAGGTCATCAGACGGGCCAAGGAAGCCGGCTACGAGATGCGGTCGATGCTGCTCTCGGCCAAGTGGGTCGACGTCATGCGCGACGTCATCGACGAGCTCCCCGCCCCGGTCTACGCGGTCAGCCCGGAGCTCGCCGAACAGGTCACCGGCTACCACGTACACCGCGGCGCGCTCGCCTCCATGCAGCGCAAGCCGCTCCCGACCGCCACCGAACTCCTCCAGAGCGCCCGCCGGGTGGTGGTCATGGAGTCGGTCAACGACCACACCAACATCGGCGCCATATTCCGCTCGGCCGCCGCCCTCGGCATGGACGCGGTCCTGCTCTCACCGGACTGCGCCGACCCCCTCTACCGCCGCAGCGTCAAGGTCTCCATGGGCGCGGTCTTCTCGGTGCCGTACGCCCGCCTGGACACCTGGCCCAAGGGCCTGGAGTCGGTACGCGAGGCCGGCTTCACGCTGCTCGCCCTCACCCCGGACGAGAAGGCCAAGACCCTCGACGAGGCCGCCCCGCACAGGATGGAACGGGTCGCCCTCATGCTCGGCGCCGAGGGCGACGGCCTGTCCACGCAGGCCCTCGTCGCCGCCGACGAATGGGTCCGCATCCCCATGGCCCACGGCGTCGACTCCCTCAACGTCGGCGCGGCGGCCGCGGTCGCCTTCTACGCGGTGGCCACGGGCCGCCCGCAGGTCTAGGGCCCTCGGCGATGGCGCGGCGCGAGGCGGTCGTCGCGGTCCTGCTCCGCGGCGACCGCCTCCTCGCCATCCGCCGCGGCCCCGCCGTCGCGCGCCCCGGCTACTGGCAGCCCATCAGCGGCAAGGTCGAGCCGGGGGAGAGCCAGCGGGAGGCCGTCCTCCGGGAGGTCCGCGAGGAGGTCGGCCTCACCGTCGTACCCCTGGCGAAGGTCTGGGAGTCCGAGACCGACGACGGCCGCTTCCGGCTCCACTGGTGGACGGCACGGGCCGACACCGGCGACGTGGTCCCGGACCCGGACGAGGTCGGCGAGGCCCGCTGGGTCACATCGGAGGAGTTCCTGGCCCTGGACCCGGTCTTCCACGGCGACCGGGAGTTCTTCGAACGGATCCTGCCCGGCCTGTGACGCCCGCGAGGCACGGCTAATCGGAGATGTCGAACGTCGTCTCGTACCGCTCGGACATCTGGTCTCCGTCCAACGGCCGGTAGTCAGGATCCATGTTCTCCTGCCGCTGCCGTACGACGTCCCCGTCGTCGCCGAGCCCCCGCTGCGGGCCCTGGCAGCCCTGCGCGGCGGCGATGCCGAGCGCCACGAGCAGCGTCACCACGACGAACACGAACAGCCGCTGCCGCAGCAGCTGCGGGTTGGCGGGCCGCCGCCCCGTCCCCGTGTTCCGCGGCGCCGGACGGCCGGTGCCGCTGCGCTGGGCGGGCCGGGTGCCGTTGCCGGAGCGCGGGGCGTTCCGTGCGGAGGGCACCGGCCGGGCCCCGGACCGGGACGACGCCGTACCGCTGTGCGGGGCGCTGCCACCCCTCGACGCGCCCGCGTCCCGCGCGGGGCCGGGCACCCGCGGGACGCCGTTGCCGCGCGGCAGGCCGGTGCCGCGCGGCGGGGGAGCGCCCTGGGTGCGCCGCTGGGCGCGCTGCTGCTCCGAGTAGGTGTCGGCGAGCCGCCCGGTCGGACGGTCCCCCTCGGCGGAACGGGGCGCGGGCGGGCGTACGTCGGAGAAGCCCTGTGCCTCCCGGGCGGCGATCTCCTTGAGTCGCAGCGACAGCTGGAGCGTGCTGGGCCGCTCCTCCGGGTCCTTCGCCAGACACGCCCGAACGAGTGGCGCCAGGGCGTCGGGTACGCCGTGCAGCTGCGGCTCCTCGTGCACGACGCGGTACAGCATCACCTCGGAACTGCCGTGCCCGAAGGGCGAGTCGGCCATCGAGGCGTACGCCAGGGTGGCGCCGAGGGAGAAGACGTCGGTGGCCGGGGTGACGGCGGCGCCGCGCACCTGCTCCGGGGCGAGGAAGCCGGGCGAGCCGACCGCGGTGCCGACGTGGGTGAGCGTCGAGGCGCCCGTCGCCCAGGCGATGCCGAAGTCGATGATCCGGGGGCCCTTGGGGGACAGCAGGATGTTGGAGGGCTTGAGATCCCGGTGGACGACCCCGGCCTCGTGCACGGCGACCAGTCCCTCGGACAGGGCGGCACCGATGGCGGCGACCTCGGCCGCGCCGAGCCCGCCCGCGTCGGCGACCTTGTCGTGCAGGGAGGGGCCGGGCACGTACTGCGTGGCGAACCAGGGGCGCTCGGCCTCGAGGTCGGCGGCCACGAGCCGGGCCGTGCAGCCGCCGCGAATCCGCCGTGCCGCCGAGACCTCACGCGCGAACCGCGAGCGGAACTCCTGATCCTCCGCCAGGTCGGGCCGGATCACCTTCAGCGCGACCCGCTGCCCCTTCTTGTCGGAGCCCAGGTAGACGACGCCCATGCCACCCGCGCCGAGCCGTCTGTGAAGCCTGAACGAGCCGACGACGCGCGGGTCCTCGCGCCTCAGGCGCATCATCGCCATGTTCATCCCCGCTGCCCGGTCCGTCTGACGAGCCACAGCTTACGTTTCCGCGGGCCGCCGTGCGCAGAGGCCGCGCCCTCTCGGGGCGATGGATTGTCAGTGGTGGGTGGGAGACTTGAAAGGTGGTCAGGGGGCGGTTGAACAGGGCGACTTACGCCCTGCCGAGCTCCCAACCAGCCGTCGCAGAAGGGGGATTGAGCCCGTGAAGGGTGATCGCGTGGAGATAGTCGTGGACGCAGGGGACACGACGCGCACGTACGAGGTGGTGGCGAGCAGGGCCGGCCGCCGGGTGGAGACGGCGGTGCGCCGAGGTGTCGTGGAAGTGAGCGAAGTCACCAGGAACGGGTCGGTCGTGCGTACGGCCCGCTTCATGGCGAACCGGGTCCTTGCGCTGGTCGAACAGCCGGTGCCGCGCGAGGACAGCTCGGAGAAGGACCCGGCGTAAGGCCCGGAGCGAGGCCCGGAGAAAGCAGGGCACGCCGGACATCCCCTCCGGGAAGACCCCGAGACCTAGGACCTCGTCTCCACCCAGGGGAGTACTCCGCACGTCATGGCTCATCCTCCGGGAGGCCCGGCAATCGGTACGAGGGCATGACGTGCCGGGGGTGGTCGGACGCCTAGATTTGAGGTCAAGCGGCGGGTGCAGCACTCGTCCCCCGAGGTCAGACACCCGCCGCTGCCAACGACAACTGACACAGGTCAGGAGAGGGACCATGGCCCAGACGGCACCGCGGACACTGCTCCGCATGCAGGAGCGCACGATGCTGCGCCCCCGCCGTCAGGGCCGCCGCCACCCCCTGGTGGCGACGCTCATGGCCCTTCCCCTGGCGGTCCTGCTCCTGGTCGTCTTCGACGGCTGGGAGGCAGTGGCCACACAGGCGTCGTCCGTGGGCGTGATGCTGGGGCGCTGAGCGGCGACCCCAGGCCCGGAAGAGCGGTCCGGGCGGGGACATCCACCCATGAAACCCCGTGGGGACGGGGGTGCGGCGGACGGCACAAATGCCGGCGCAGCTGGGGAGCTGCGCCGGCATTGCTTTTGCGCGCGGGCCTGATGCCCCCGGCGCTTTGGCCGGGGGTGCTCGCGGCAGACCACCACCTCTCGACGCCGCCCAGGCCTTTCAGCCGGTCCGGCGCTCGAGGAGGAGACCCATACCGCCCCGAATCCCACCCACCCGAGAGGGACGCGGTCCCGATCCCCCACCCACGCGGGGGGACTCCGTCCCGAGCCCCCACCCACCCGCGGGGGCCGCACTTTTTCGACGCCGGCCCAGGCCATGTCAGCCCGCCCGGAGTTCGAGGACGAGGCCTCACCATCCCGAGCCCCCACCCACCCGCAGAGGGCCGCACCCTTTCGACGCCGGCCAGGGCATGTCAGCCCGCCCGGCGTTTGAGGACGAGGCCTCACCATCCCGAGCCCCCACCCACCCGCAGAGGGCCGCACCCTTTCGACGCCGGTCAGCGGTATGCAGCCCGTCCGGCGTTTGAGGACGAGGCCCTTTCGGGGCCGAAGCGGGGGTCTGGGGGCGGCAGCCCCCAGAAACGTTCCGGGGTCGAAGGGGCAGAGCCCCTGGAGGACGGGACGGGTAGGGGCGGCGGGGGCGAGAAAAAGCGCCAGACATGCCGCGCCGCCGGCCTGCACGACCCGCACGACCACACCTCTGCCGCCCCCCCCACGTACCCTCCCCCCAAAGCATCCGCACCCAAGGGACCCCAGTGACCCCCAACCCCCTCCTCCCCGCCCTCACCGCACAGGCCGAGGCCGCCGCCCACTCACGCGCAACCACCTGTCCCTGCGGAGCACCCGTCACGCTCGCCGACCGCCCCGACGCCACCGTCGTCCGCCACGCCGACACGGTCGCCAAGGCCCACGCCCCGGACCTCACCCTCACCGAGCTGACCCCCCGCCTCACCGCCGCCACCCACCTCCCCGACCTCCTCCTGCCCCCGCTCACCCCCACGCCCGTCGACCTGCACGGCAGACTCGTGACCTTCTGGCCGTACGGCACCCCGGTGGACCCGGCAGACCCCGACGCGGCCCCCTGGGAAGCAGCCGCCACCCTGCTCGCCCGCCTCCATCGCGCACCCGCACCCGCTCCGCTGCCTTCCATGCGCGGCCCAGCGAAAGCCGCCCGGGCGATATCCCGCCTCCGCGCAGTCGCCGCCGTAGAACGGGCTGCCGCCGCAGAACGGGCTGCCGCCGCAGAACGGGCTGCCGCCGCAGAACCGAGCACCGCCGCAGAACGGACCGCCGCCACAGAACCGAGCACCGCCACCCCATCCGTCCTCCGCGCCTGGGACACCCTCCCCGCCTGGGCCCGCGCCGAGGCCCCCCAGCCCGACAGCACCACCCTCTGCCACGGCGACCTCCACCTCGGCCAACTCGTCCGTCACCCGGCCCCGGACGGCCCTTGGCTGCTCATCGACGTCGACGACCTCGGCGTAGGCGTGCCGGCCTGGGACATGGGGCGGCCCGCCGCCTGGTACGCGTGCGGGCTGCTGTCCCCCGAGGAATGGACCCGGTTCCTGACCGCCTACCGCGCCGCCGGCGGCCCAGCCGTCCCCGCCGAGGGCGACCCCTGGCCCGCACTGGACGTCCCGGCCCGTGCCCTGACCGTGCAGACCGCCGCCCGGGCGATCACGAAAGCCCTGGCAGAGGGCCGATTCCTCGACGAGGTCGAGCAGTGCCTCGTCGACGCCTGTGACCGAATGGCGTCCGTCCCCCCTGAGTTGACCCACGGACACGCAAAGTAGGGTGCAACCGACCGCAGCCGGACAGAGTCTGTCCTGGCGATACGCGAAGCAGGACCGACCGGCGAGGAGTTGAGCCGACCATGCAGTGTCCGAAGTGTCATGCGCCGATGCACACCTACAACCGCAACGGCGTTCAGATTGAGCAGTGCAGCGGCTGCCGCGGGATCTTCCTCGACTACGGCGAGCTGGAGTCCCTGACCCGCCTGGAGTCCCAGTGGTCCCAGCCGGCCCCGCCGCCCCCGGCCGCGCCGCAGGCCTACCCGGCCGCCCCGCAGGCCCCGGCGTGGGGCGCTCCGCACGGCGGGCACCACGGCCACGGCGGTCACTACGGCCACAAGCGGCACAAGAGCTTCGGCCACATGCTGTTCTCCAGCTGAGCCGTACTACGAAGAAGCCCCCGGTCACAGGACCGGGGGCTTCGGTGTGTGGACGATACTGGGATTGAACCAGTGACCTCTTCCGTGTCAGGGAAGCGCTCTCCCGCTGAGCTAATCGTCCTCGGGACCGTGATCGACGATCGATCCGAAGATCACGGGCTACTGCGTGCGCGATACTGGGATTGAACCAGTGACCTCTTCCGTGTCAGGGAAGCGCTCTCCCGCTGAGCTAATCGCGCGGGGGATCCGAAGATCCAGTGGACGATACTGGGATTGAACCAGTGACCTCTTCCGTGTCAGGGAAGCGCTCTCCCGCTGAGCTAATCGTCCTTGGAGGTGGAGACGGGATTTGAACCCGTGTAGACGGCTTTGCAGGCCGTTGCCTCGCCTCTCGGCCACTCCACCAGGAGTGTAGGGGTTCGGGAAGATCCCCTATGTTCCTTCGAGCGGACGACGAGGCTCGAACTCGCGACCTCAACCTTGGCAAGGTTGCGCTCTACCAACTGAGCTACGTCCGCTTGTCGTTTCGTTCCGCTCCCGCGGCCCGGCGACGTGTTGAACTCTAGCGGATTCCGGGGCCAGTACAAAAACGCGTTTGTGCAGCGTGCTGCGCTGCACCTGCTCAGGGACCCGGGAACGCTCCCCGAAGGGACATGGCCAGGTCACCCGCAGGACACCGGCCATAGACTCGACTGCGTGCTCGACCTCGCTCCCCTCGCCCGCTTCGGCGCCCGCGTCGCCACCGGCCTCCTCGATGTCACCAGCGACCCCGCGGCCCTGGACTCCAGTGGTTTCTGGGCAGTCTGCGCCGACTTCGAGGGCGGACTGACCTGCGCCCGCTTCCGGGACGTACGCGAGGAGCCCGTGCCATCCCCGGTGCCGGGGGAGTGGCGGGGGCCGGCGACCGGTGACTGGACGTCCTCGCTCGACCGCGCCGCGTACACGGCGGGCGTACGGCGCATCCGCGAGCACATCGCGGCGGGCGAGGTCTATCAGGCGAATCTGTGCCGGGTGCTGACCGCGCCGATCGGTCCGGACGCCGATGTGGACTCCCTCACCGCCCTGTTGGCCCGTGGCAATCCGGCGCCGTACGCAGGAACGATCCGGCTGCCGGAGCACGGGGTCGAGATAGCCACCGCGTCTCCCGAACTCTTCCTGCGGCGCGACGGGCGTGTCGTCGAGTCCGGGCCGATCAAGGGCACCGGGCGCACCGAGGCGGACCTGCTGGAGAAGGACTACGCCGAGAACGTGATGATCGTGGACCTGGTGCGCAACGACATCGGCCGCGTGTGCGCCACCGGGACCGTGACCGTCCCCGACCTGTGTGCCGTCGAGAAGCATCCTGGGCTCGTCCATCTCGTGTCCACCGTCCGCGGCGAGCTGCGCGAGGGCGCCGGCTGGCCCGAGCTGCTCGACGCCGCCTTCCCGCCCGGCTCGGTCACCGGTGCGCCCAAGTCGAGTGCCCTGCGGATCATCGACGCGCTGGAGACGGCGCCCCGCGGGCCGTACTGCGGCGGCATCGGCTGGGTCGACGCCGACCGGGGCGTCGGCGAGCTGGCCGTGGGGATACGTACCTTCTGGAACGACCGGGCGGACGGTGTGCTGCGGTTCGGGACCGGGGCGGGGATCACCTGGGGGTCGGACCCCGAGGGGGAGTGGCGGGAGACCGAGCTGAAGGCGGCCCGGCTGCTCGCGGTAGCGTCGGGGGCGTACGCGGTGAGTGGAGAGGGAGTGCGCGCGAGCTTTGCGGGGCCGGAGGACACCCTCCAGGGCTCCGGTCGGCTCGACGCCTCCGGTGCGGACTTGCGAGGAGACCAGTGAAGCTTTGGCTCGACGGCGGGCTGCAGGACATCGAGTCCGCCCGTGTGTCCGTCTTCGACCACGGGCTGACCGTGGGCGACGGCATCTTCGAGACGGTGAAGGCGGTGGACGGCCGTCCGTTCGCGCTGACCCGGCACCTCGACCGGCTGACGCGCTCGGCGCGCGGTCTCGGCCTGCCCGAGCCGGACCACGACGAGGTCCGCCGCGCCTGCGCCGCCGTCCTGGCGGCCAACCCGATGCCGCTCGGCCGGCTGCGCATCACCTACACCGGCGGCCACGGTCCCCTCGGCTCCGACCGCGGCGAGCACGGCCCGACGCTCGTCGTCGCCCTCGGCGAGACCGCCCGTCGACCCGATTCCACGGCCGTGATCACGGTCCCCTGGACCCGCAACGAGCGCGGTGCGCTCACCGGCCTGAAGACCACCTCGTACGCCGAGAACGTCGTCGCCCTGGCCCGCGCCCACCAACACGGCGCCACCGAGGCCCTGTTCGGCAACACCGTCGGGCAGCTCTGTGAAGGCACCGGGTCGAACGTCTTCGTCGTCCTGGACGGCGAGATCCACACCCCGCCGATCGCCTCAGGCTGTCTCGCGGGCATCACGCGCGCGTTGACGGTCGAGTGGACCGGCGCCAAGGAGACCGACCTGCCGCTGGACGTGCTGGAGCGGGCCGATGAGGTCTTCCTCACCTCCACCCTGCGGGACGTCCAGGCCGTGCACCGCGTCGACGACCGCGAACTGCCGGGCACGCTGGGCCCGGTGACCGCCAAGGCCATGCGGATCTTCGCCGAGCGGTCCGGGGACGACCTGGATCCGTGAGGGCGGGGAAATTGGGCTGCCGTGGGGCGGCGCGGTGGGTAGAACACCCCTGATGACCACGACCCTGCGGCCGACCGAGCCGCTTCAGCGCAACGCCGACGGGACGCAGTCACGCCGCTATCAGGTGTGCGTGAACAGCCGTCCAGTGGGCGGGATCCGCCTCTCCACCGGCCCTGCCGGCCTGTCCGTGGCCTGTGTCACCGACCTGCACATCGAGGAGCCGGACCGCAGGCGAGGGCGCGGCACGGTGGCGGTGCTAGCCGCCGAGGAGATCGCACGGAGCTGGGGCTGCAAGAGCATCGACGCGCGCGTGCCCGGCGACGCCGAGACCGCGCTGCGGCTCGCCACGGCGCTCGGGTACGTCCTGCGCAGCCGGAACATGTCCAAGCCGCTGGACCCGTCCCCGCCCGAGCTGCCCGCCGGCACCACGGCACGCCCCATGACCGAGGCCGAGTACGGTCCCTGGCTGGCGCACGCGCGCGAGGGTTTCGCCCGCGACCTGATCGAACGGGGCGTGTCCGCCGACGAGGCCTACACCAGGGCGGACCAGGGGAACGCCAAGTTCCTGCCGGACGGCCTGGCCACGGAGAACACGCTGATCAGCGTGTTGGAGCACGAGGAGACGCCGGTCGGCACGCTCTGGCTCGGGCTGTGGCCCGAGACGGCCTACGTGCTCGATGTCGAGGCCGACGCCCGGTACCGCGGCCGGGGCCACGGCCGGGCGCTCATGCTGCTCGCCGAGGCCCAGGCGGTCGCCGGCGGGAAGGACCGTATCGCCCTGCACGTCTTCGCGGGCAACGCGCCGGCCGAGCGGCTCTACGAGTCGCTCGGCTACGCGACCACCCACTACAACCTTCACAAGCGACTGCTCTGAGGCTCAGGCACCGTCGGCCAGCAGCCGGTCGGCGATCTCCTCGATCCGCTCGCGCAGCCCCTCCTGGCTCTTGCCGCCGTCGAGGCGCTCGCCGCCGATGACATACGTCGGGGTGCCGGTCACGCCGATCGCCTTGCCCTCGGCCTGGTCGGCGTCGACGATCAGGATGTGCCGGCCGTCGATCAGCGCGGTGTCGAACTCCCCGGCGTCCAGGCCGAGTTCCCCGGCCACCTCGACCAGGAAGGGTTCTCCCCTACGGTCCAGCTCCTCGACCCGGCCCAGCACGGCCTCGACGTACGCCCAGCCCTGCCCCTGCTCCAACGCCTCCTCGGCGGCCTGTGCCGCGGCGAAGGCGTGCTTGTGCTTCTCCAGCGGGAAGTGCCGCAGCCGCAGCTCCAGCCGGTCGCCGTAACGGGCGCGCAGGGCACGGAGGTCGTCCAGGGCGGTGCGGCAGTCGGAGCACTGCAGCTCGCACCAGACGTCGAGGACGGGGGCGGCGGGACGGGCGGGGGAGGAGTCGCTCATGGCCCCAGTCTCCCAGCCCCGGGGCGGACGACCGAATCCGACCGGGTGCCTCGGTCCCGGCCGGCTCGGGTCCCGGCCGGCCCCGGGACGTGCGACTCCGTCCGGCACCTGCGGAGGAGACGACCCGGAGATGTCCCTGATGTCCGGCCCAGGCATGGCCGGGCAGGGTTGCCACGGTGCAGGATGGAAGGGACGAAGTGCCCTCACCTCGATGCAGCCTGCCTGGAGGACCGGATGATTGCCGAGACCGTCTGTTCCGCCGTCGCCGCGGCCGGCCTGGGCATCGCGGCGATCACGGCGTACCGCAAGCGGTTCCTCGCGGCCGCGCGGATGGCTGCGTACTCGCTGGTGCCCCTCGGCCTGGTGATGACCGGTGTCGTCGACTGGCTGGCGGACACCGCCTTCAGCCCGACCGCCTGGGCGGGCTTCGGGGTTCTCGGTGCCTCCTGGCTGCTGTTCGCGAGCACACGCGCGGTGGAGCGCCGACGCGGCGGCACCCGCAAGGAGCGCAAGGAGGCCCGCGCCGCCGGGCAGCGCGAGGCGGTTGCGCCGCAGGCCTCGGCGCCCTCGCTGGGCCCGGGCGCCCGTCAGGCGAGCCGACCCGCGACCGCACCCCGGGCCGCTGCCGGCGACGACTTCAGCGACATCGAGGCCATCCTGAAGAAGCACGGCATATGACCCCCGCAGGCGGGACTGAAACGACACAGTGGGTCGCCGCCCGCCCGTAAGCGATCAAGACTCGAACCGGACATCGCGGAATTCGGCGAACTCCCGCTCATTCCGGGCGTGTTGATCGCGCGATGCGGGGGAACTGCGTCATCATCGCCGCGAGATGCTGGACACGACTCAAAGCGAGGCCGCGCCCCCTCAGGACGAGCCTCGCGGGTGCCTCTTCGCCCTTTCCCAGCCACCGCTGATGATCTTCCTTGCGGTGATCGGGTGTCTGCTGCTCATGGCTGCGCTGCACGATCTGCTGCTGCTCTGAGCCGTACCCGCGGCCCCCGGCGCCACCCGCCGGGGTCCGCGTCGACGAAGATGCCCTGTCGGCCGGCGGACGATCGCCGCTCAGCCGGCCGCTTCCTTGCGGCGCGCCCGGTAGGCGGCCACATGCAGACGGTTTCCGCAGGTGCGGCTGTCGCAGTACCGCCGCGAACGGTTGCGGGACAGATCCACGAAGGCATGCCGGCAGTCCGGGGCCTCACAGCGCCGCAGCCGCTCCTGCTCCCCGGCCACCACGAAGAACGCCAGCGCCATGCCGCAGTCGGCCGCCAGGTGGTCGGCGACCGAGGCGCCGGGGGCGAAGTAGTGCACATGCCAGTCGTAGCCGTCATGGTCCGTGAGGCGGGGGGTGGTGCCTGCGGCAGCCACCAGCTCGTTGATCAGCGCGGACGCGCGCCGGGCATCCGGCTCCGCGAAGATCGCGGCGAACCGCCCGCGCACCTTGCGTACCGCCGACAGATCGAACTCCGAGAGGACCCCTACATCGCTGATTTCGTGCTTTTGTACGAAATCCTCGAGAGCTGCGACGTCAGGCAGCCCGTCCGGTGTCCCGTCGCCATCCGGCGCGGTGTTCACCAGATCCACCACGGCATCGAGCGCACACCGGGTGTCATGGGTGATCAGCACGTTTCGCTCCCTGGCCTGGGGTCGGGCGGGCGCCCGCCGATGCTGGCCGATGGTAGTGGCATCCGCCGGGATCCCACCGGCCCTGCCATTGCTGTGACGTCGATTACAACGCCGTGGGGACGCCGACGGTTCCCGCCGACTCGGCCTCGCCCCGGCCCCCGCCCACGCGCACACCAGCGCCGCCTCCGGCGATGCGGAGACGGCGCTGGTGCGTGCCGTATGCGGTTGTCTTGGCCCGCGCCGTCTCCCCGAGTCGACGGCGCCGGGCGGCTTGCGGGAGCCTCGCCCCTAGCTTTCCGCCAGGATGTGCGAGAGCTCCTGATCGAGATCGAAATGCCGATGCTCCGTGCCGGGAGGCACAGCGGCATCCGTTCGCTTCAGGAAGGACTCCAGAGCCCGTGCCGGGGCCTCGAGCAGCGCCTCGCCCTCCGGAGAGCTCAGGGCGATGCACACGACGCCCTGGCCATGGCTGCGCGACGGCCAGACGCGGACGTCGCCGGTTCCGGTGGGCCGGTGCAGGCCCTCCGCGAGGAGGTCGCGGGCGAACACCCACTCGACGGTCTCCTCGGCTCCGGTGTGGAAGGTGGCGTGCACGGCGTAGGGGTCGGCCGTGTCGTACCGCAGGCCTGCGGGGACAGGCAGGGATGACTCGCTCGACACAACGAGGCGCAGGTGCAGCTCGCAGCTGACCGTGGTGTTCATAAGCGCCAGGGCCTTTCGCTCAGTGTGCGCTCGGGGATTCGCACGTCGGCGAAATCGACATGCCACCTACGGTGCCGTTGTAAACCCCTCTGAGTGTTTTGCGTGTGTTTACGTAACTCTTCCGGCCGAGAACCCGTTCGCGAGGTACGACCATTCCGGTGACTGGTTTCGGTCCGGTAGGGTTTGGCCGTATGAATACGGGGAGTAACGGGCCGGGCGAAGTCGCCGTGGCTGCCGACAAGATCGAAGTGGATGGTGTGAAGGGCGACAGCGAGCAGGGGCTCGGCTCAAGAGCGCCGGAGTTCATCAAGGCGCGCCGTGCGCTGCACCTGAGCTGGCAGGTGGGCGTCTTCGTCATCGGCCTGGCGGTCGTCGTCGCCGGCATCATCATGCTGCCGCTGCCCGGGCCCGGCTGGGTCGTGATCTTCGGCGGCATGGCGATCTGGGCGACCGAGTTCGTCTGGGCCCAGCTGGTGCTGCGCTGGACCAAGCGCAAGGTCACCGAGGCGGCCCAGAAGGCCCTCGACCCGAAGGTGCGCCGCCGCAACATCATCCTGACGACGATCGGCCTCGTGATCGTGGGCGTGCTCGTCGGCATCTACGTGTGGAAGTTCGGCATCGTCATGCCCTGGAAGATCAAGGACCAGTGATCCGCGAGGGGGGTGCGGGTGTCGGCCGGGCGGGGTCCGCACTGGTCACACGCACCCCCTGACATGGGGTAATGTTCTTCCTGCGTCCGGGCGATTAGCTCAGTGGGAGAGCGCTTCGTTCACACCGAAGAGGTCACTGGTTCGAACCCAGTA
>NZ_BAAAZY010000001.1:129180-187520 GCF_039537145.1 Streptomyces shaanxiensis | reverse complement strand
AGTACGTTCGGGCCCGTGTGGTGCACCTTCGCTGCCCCTGCCCGGGCAGGCGAGTTCTGGCCGATCAACAGGCGCGTGCCGATGGCGAGTTCGCGTTCGGCCCGTCGATCACGCGCGTCCCACCTGCGCAGTTGGGTGATCTGGTGCCCGGTTCGTTCTCGACGGGCCGTCAACTTGCCGCGCCGTTCCACAAGAAATTCCTGTCCGAATCATTGACGCACCACGAGGCCCCTCGTAGCTTGTGCCAGCAAGCGCTTACTTGAAACGATTCATGCAGGCGGCAATGACGCTGCGGGGAGGGGGCCCAACCATGGGAACCAGCAGGAATGTTGAGAGGCGTACGATCCTGAAGGCGGCCGGGGCCTCCGCGGCCGCGCTCGGGCTGGGAGCGACCACCGCGTGCGGTGGTGACAGTGGTTCCGGCGACGGGACGGTGACGCTCCGTTACGCGTGGTGGGGCGGCGAGCCGCGCACCATCGCCATCAAGAAGACGATCGCGCTCTTCGAGAAGAAGTACCCGAAGATCAAGATCAAGCCTGAATTCACCGACTACGAGGCGTTCTGGGAGAAGTTCCAGACCCAGGCCTCCGGCGGGAATCCGCCGGACGTTTTCCAGAATGCGGTCGGTTTCCTGCGCAAGTACGACAAGCGCGGTGTTCTGCTGGATCTCAAGACCCAGGCGGACGCCGGGAATCTGAGCCTGGACAACTTCCGCAACGGCGTTCTGGCGAACGGTCAGGTCGACGGCAAGCAGATCGGCATACCCGTCGGCGCCAACACCATGGCGCTCGTCATCGACCTCAAGGCCTTCGAGAAGGCGGGCGTGGAGGCGAAATTCGGCTGGACCTGGGACGAGTACTTCGACGCGCTCCAGACGATCCAGGACAAGCTGAAGATCGCCGGTGACACCGGCTACTGCAGCATCATGTACCTCTACGACCTGTACCTGCGTCAGAACGGCAAGGCCTTCTTCACCGACTCCGATCTCGGTTTCACCGAGGACGATCTGACGCAGTGGTGGGAGGACGGCTACAAGCGCGTGAGATCCGGGCTCATCGCCGACCCGAAGAAGATCGAGCAGGTCAAGCCCAAGTCCGGTCTCTCGGCGGGCCTCGCCGCGTCCGAGTTCACCTGGGACAACTTCTCCATCCGCTACGAGGGCGAGGGCGAGTCGGATTACGGGCTCGCGCCGATCCCCACCATGGACGGCAAGAACACCGGGCAGTACCTCGGCTCGCTGATGCTCAGTGCCTTCTCCGGGACCAAGCACCCCAAGGAAGTCGCCCAGTTCATCGACTTCATGGTCCACGACCCCGAGGTCGGCAAGATCATGGGCTACGACCGCGGCATCCTCGCCACCACCGAGCAGTACGACGCGTTCAAGCCCACCGACGCCAACAACAAGGGCGTCGCGGCCTACGAGGACGAGGTGGCCAAGGCCGAGGTGCTCGGGAAGATCACCCCGCACCCGTCCGGCGCCGATGTCATCGAGGCCGCGTTCCTGCGCCTCGGCGGCGAGGTCACCCAGGGCAAGACCAAGCCGGCCGACGCCGCCAAGGCCCTGTTCAGCGAGGCCAAGGCCGCGTTCGCGGGCTGAGGGGACGTACCACCATGACGCTCGTCAAGGAAGCGCCCGTGCGCCCGGCCGGGAAGCGGTCCGCCGCTCCCGTCGCCGGGCGGCGCGGGCGGCGCCGCGAGAACCTCGCCGGCTATCTCTTCATGTCGCCGTGGATCGCGGGGTTCCTGCTGCTCACGGCGGGGCCGATGATCGCCTCGCTGTACTACGCGTTCACCAGCTACAACCTGTTCACGCCGCCCCAGTGGGTGGGCACGGACAACTTCACGACGATGTTCCAGGACCCGCGCTGGCAGAAGTCGGTCGATGTCACGCTGAAGTACGTCGTCGTGGCCACACCGCTGAAGCTGCTGCTCGCGCTCGGCGTCGCGCTGCTGCTCGCGCAGAAGCGGCGCGGACAGGGCCTGTACCGGGCCGCGTTCTACATGCCCTCGCTGATCGGCGCCAGCGTCTCCGTCGGCTTCGTGTGGCGGGCGCTGTTCTCGGACGACGCGATCGTGGACCGTACGCAGAAGATCTTCGGCCTCGACGTGGGCGGCTGGATCGGCAACCCGGACTACGTCATCTACGCCCTGGTGGCCCTGAGCATCTGGCAGTTCGGCGCGCCCATGGTCATCTTCCTGGCCGGCCTCAAGCAGGTCCCGCAGGAGCTGTACGAGGCCGCCGAGGTGGACGGGGCTGGACCGCTCAGGCGGTTCTGGAACATCACGCTGCCGATGATCTCCCCGGTGCTCTTCTTCAACGTGCTGCTGGAGTCCATCCACGCGTTCCAGGTGTTCGGCTCCGCCTACGTCGTCTCCGACACCCGATGCGGGCCCGCCGACGCCACGCTCGTCTACACCTGTTACCTCTACCAGAAGGGCTTCAAGGAGGCCCAGATGGGCTTCGCCTCCGCGATGGCCTGGACGCTGGTGGTCGCGGTGGCGCTCGTCACGGCGGTCCTGTTCTGGTCGCAGAAGAAGTGGGTGCACTACGAGGAGGCCGCCAAGTGACCAGTGCCACCAGCCCTGCCCTGCACACCGCGAACGAGCGGCGGCGCGTCGGCTCGATCGCCTGGCACGTGGGCGCGCTCGCCGTCCTGGCAGTCGTCCTCTATCCCGTGATCTGGGTGGTCGGCGCCTCGTTCAAGCCGAGCAAGGACATCATCGCCAGCCTCGACCTGCTGCCCACCAAGCCGGTCTGGGCGAACTTCTCCGGCCTCGCCGACGGCATCTCCGGCATCTCCATCAGCAGCTTCTTCTGGAACTCGCTGATGTACGCGGGCCTCGCCGTGGTCGGTGTCGTGCTGTCCAGCTCGCTGACCGCGTACGCCTTCGCCAAGATCCGGTTCGCCGGGCGGAACCTGCTCTTCACGCTGATGATCGGCACGCTGCTGCTGCCGTACCACGTCCTGCTCATCCCGCAGTACGTGCTCTTCCGCAACCTGGAGCTCACCGACACCCTGGTGCCGCTCGTCGCCGGAAAGTTCCTGGCCACGGAAGCCTTCTTCGTGTTCCTGATGGTGCAGTTCATGCGGGGACTGCCGCGCGAGCTGGACGAGGCCGCCAAGCTCGACGGCTGCGGGCACCTGCGCACCTACTGGTCGATCGTGCTGCCGCTGAGCCGGCCCGCGCTCATCACCAGCGCGATCTTCACCTTCATCAACGCCTGGAACGACTTCATGGGGCCGTTGATCTATCTCAACACCCCCGAGAAGTACACCGTCTCGCTCGGCCTGATGATGTTCCGCGACCAGGAGGGCATCTCCAACTACGGAAGCATGATCGCGATGTCGCTGGTGGCACTGGTGCCGGTCATCGCCTTCTTCATGGCCTTCCAGCGCTATCTCATCGACGGTATGGCGACCTCCGGACTGAAGGGCTGAGGCGGTCACCATGGCGCAAGCACGCGTGAAGGCCCGCGCTCCGCGCAAGGAGTCCCGGCGCAAGGAGTCCCTGTTCGGCGAGCGCTTCGCGGTCTTCGCCGAGTGCCTGCTCACCGGCGTGTGGATCGCCGTGGCCTGCCTCGGGGTCGTCACCTACCCGGCCGCCTTCGCCGCCGGCGCACGGCACCTTCGTCGGCGTACGACCCACGAGGGCGGTGGCTGGCGGGAGTTCGTCGCGGACTTCCGTACGGCTGTGCGCGGCGGGTGGGTCGTCGGGCTGGCCGGCTGGGCGGTGGCCGTCGCGGTCTGGGTGGACGTCCTGGCCGCGCGGGCCGGGCTGCCCGGCGGGCCGCTCGTCGGGGCCGTCGGCGTCTTCGCGCTGATCGGGGCCGCCGTGGCCCTGCTGCGGGCGGCCGCCGTCTGGACGCCGGGCGCGGCCTGGCGGGCGTTGCTCGCGGACGCCGGGCGGCGGACCGTGCTCGATCCCGCCGGGACCTTCCTGATCGTCTGCGGGCTGGCTGTCGTGGCCGTGTCCGCCTGGTTCGTCCCGCCGCTGGCGGTCCCCGTCCTGGGCGCCGTCGCGGCGGCGGCCGTCGCCGTGGAGGCGCGCTACCGGCACCGCTGACGGGCGGTGCCCCCGTACCAGGTCGGCGCCCCGGACGTCGTACCTCTCTCTGTCATGCCCCTGACTCCCTGCATTCCGCACGGAAAGGAAAGGCCATGTCCCCCATCCCCCGTAGGTCCATCCTCAAGGCGGCCGCCGTCGCCGGAGCCGCCGCGCAGTTCAGCTGGGCGCTAGGAGCCAAGGACGCGCAGGCCGCGCCAAGAGCCGCCGAAACCGATGCCGACCCCGTGACCCTCGACTGGCTGGAGGACGGCGGTCTCGGTGCCGCGCCCGGTTCCACCGTGGGTGTGCCGTGGCCGAAGGGCGCGTACCAGGAGGACCAGACCTTCGCGCTCACGGACGCCGACGGCAAGGCCGTGCCGGTGCAGTCCTGGCCGCTCGCGTACTGGCCGGACGGCTCCCTCAAGTGGACGGCGCACGCGGTCAGTTCGGGCAACGGCAAGCTCACCCTCACCGCCGGGGAGGCCGCCGCCCCGGCCGAGAAGGTCACCGTCGACCAGAGCGGCCGAGCGATCACCGTCTCGACCGGCGTCATCACGGCGAAGATCGGCAAGTCGGGCGCGACGCTCATCAAGTCGGTCACCCGCGGCTCCACCGAGATCGCCAAGAACGGCCGGCTCGTGCTCATCCGCCAGCCGGAGATCGAGGACGAGGACCAGGGCGCGGTCAGGACCGAGCGCTTCGAGGGAGCCATCTCCGAGGTCACCGTCGAGCAGGAAGGGCCGGTCCGTGCAGTAGTCCGTATCGACGGCAAGCATCGCAAGGGCAACAGGAGCTGGCTTCCGTTCTCGATCCGCCTCTACTTCTACGCCGGCGCCGACTCCTTCCGCATGGTGCACACCATCACGTACGACGGCACCCAGGAGCCGGGCAAGGCGAGCGGCGACTTCATCCGCGGCATCGGCGTGCGCTTCACCGTGCCGATGCGCGACGAGTCGTACGACCGCCACATCCGCATCGGCGGCGAGGGCACCGGCATGCTCCGTGAGGCCGTCAAGGGCATCACCGGACTGCGCCGCGACCCGGGGGCGGCCGTACAGGCGGCGCAGTTCGCGGGGGAGAAGCTGCCCGACCCGTCCACGTGGGACCAGCGGGTGACGTCCCGGCTGCAGTACATCCCCGAGTGGGGCGACTACACGCTCTCCCAGCTCTCGGCCGACGGCTTCACGCTGCGCAAGCGCACCAAGAAGGGCCACGGCTGGATCGGCGCCGGCGGTGGAAAGCGCGCCTCCGGGTTCGGTTACGTCGGTGGCGTCAGCGGCGGCCTCTCCTTCGGGCTGCGGGACTTCTGGGAGAAGTTCCCCGCCCAGCTCGACATCCGCGACGCCCACACCGACGAGGCCGAGGTCACCATGTGGCTCTGGTCGCCGGAGGCGCAGCCCATGGACCTGCGCTTCTATCACGACGGCATGGGCCAGGACACCTACCCCGAGCAGCTCGAAGGCCTCAACATCACCTACGAGGACTACGAGCCGGAGTTCGGCACGCCGTACGGCATCGCCCGCACCTCCGAACTCCTCTTCTGGGCCAACGAGTCCACGCCCTCGGCGCAGGCCCTGGCTCAACAGGTGGAGGCCGTACGGGTGCTGCCGCAGCTCGCCGCCCCGCCCAAGCAGCTCATCAAGGCCCAGGTCTTCGGCCCGGGGCTCTACTCCGAGCCGGACCGCTCCACGCCCGCCAAGGCGAAGATCGAGGACCACCTCGACTTCCTCTTCACCTACTACAAGGACCAGGTGGAGATGCGCCGTTGGTACGGCTTCTGGGACTACGGCGACATCATGCACACCTATGACACCGTCCGGCACCAGTGGCGGTACGACATCGGCGGTTACGCCTGGGACAACTCCGAGCTCTCGCCGGACCTGTGGCTGTGGTTCGCGTACCTGCGCAGCGGCCGCGCGGACATCTTCCGGTTCGCCGAGGCGATGACCCGGCACACGGGCGAGGTCGACGTCTATCACCTGGGGAAGTGGGCCGGGCTCGGCACCCGGCACGGCGTCCAGCACTACGCCGACAGCGCCAAGCAGCAACGCATCGCCAACACCACCTACCGCCGCTACTACTACTTCCTCACCGCCGACGAACGCGTCGGCGACCTCATGCACGCCAACGTCGACTCCGACGAGACATTCCTCGTTCTCGACCCGATCCGCAAGATCCGCACCGAGCCGTACACGCCCGACCGGCACGCGCTGTCGATCGGCTTCGGCACGGACTGGAGCGGGCTCGTCTCGGCGTGGCTGACGGAGTGGGAGCGCAAGGGGCCCAAGTGGGAGAAGGCACGCGCGCGCGTGCTGTCCACGATGGAGACGATCGCCGCCCAGCCCAACGGCTTCGTGCAGGGCAGTGGGCTCTACGACCTCGACACGGGCAAGTTCGCCATCGCCGACAAGCCGGTGGTCGGTGTCTCGCACCTCTCGGCCGTCTTCGGCCTCAACGAGCTGTGCGCCGAACTCATCGACCTCGTCGACATGCCGAAGTTCAACGAGGCGTACTTCGACTACTGCCGCTACTTCAACGCCACGAAGGCCGAGCAGGCGGCGCGCTACGGCTCCAACTTCGGCTCGCTGCTGCTCTTCCAGGGCCACTCGCGCCTCGACGCGTACGCCGCCGTCCAGACCGGTGACGCGAAGCTCGCCACACGCGCGTGGGAGAAGTTCTACAACTCCGACGGCTACAAGGAGTCCGCGCCCTGGAAGACGGAGGAGCTGAGCGGGCCGGCTTCGCTGGTGCCGGGCAGCGAAGCGGCTTGGGTGTCTACGAATGACACCTCGCTGTACGGGCTTGCCGCGATCGAGAACCTTGCGTTGCTGGGGGATCGAATGCCATAGGGATAGGCTCGTGGGGAACTGCGGGACCGTCGTGGCTGGTCGCGCCCCGCGGCGGAGCCGCACATCGATACAGCCCCGCACCCCTTACGGGGCGCTTCAGTGCATGTTCCCCAGGAAGTCCCGCATCTTTCGGGCGTCTCTCAGGCGTTGTTCGTAGGTTGCCCCGAGCGCGAGCAGCAGCAGGCCGGCGAGGGCCGGCGGCACCCAGCGGGGGAGCGCGTCGGTCACCTGCGCGATGTACGGGGCGAGTTCGTGCAGGGCGTCCAGGGCGAGCACCGTGCCGCCGAGCAGCAGGGGCGCCTGGAGGTGGTGCCCGGCGCCCAGCAGGGTGACCGACAGGGCGGCGAGGCCCAGCAGCAGCGGGCGTGTCCAGTCCGGGTCGCCCCAGGCCGTGAGGAGGCTCGGCACGAGGGTGGCGGCGAGTCCGGGGCCGTACGCCGTCCAGGAGGAGGCCTCGGGATCGCGGCGCCTGGCCAGGGCGCCGACGAGCAGGGCCGGGACGGTGACCGGCAGCGTGTACGCCTCGGGCGTCGAGATGTCCCAGGCCGCCAAGCGTACCCAGGTGGCCAGGACGAAGAGCGCGGCGGAGGCGTACGCGACAGGGCGGCGGTCGGGGCGGATCGCCGTACCGGCGGTGATCACACCGCAGAGCGCCAGGACCAGGGCGATCACCGGCAGGTCGGCCGAGACCGCGGCCAGTCCGACCGCGAGCAGTGCCGCGATCGCGCCCGCCACCTCGACCGGGACCGTCGCCCGAGCGTCACCGAGCCGTGCCGCGAGCAGGGCCGCCGCGACCGGGACCGCCAGGACCAGCAGGGCGGTGTACTGGGGCTGCCAGTCGGCCGCGGCACCTGTCGCGCAGGCGAGCATGGCGGCGTACGCGAGTGAGGCCGGCGCCGTGACCGGGGCGAGGTGCGGTTTCCAGGAGGCCGCCGCGAAGAGTGCCGTCAGCGTGGAGAGCACGGCGAGGGTCGCGGGCTCGGTGGTCAGGGAGAGGAAGGCGAGGCTGAGGGAGGTGAGGAGGGCGAGGACCATGGCGGTCGGGCCGGGAGCCGGGAATCCGACAGCGGTGGGTACCGCCGTGGCGGTTGCCGAGGGCTCCTCCGTCGCCGCCCGCGGGCGCTCGGACGGGCGGATCCACGCGGCTGCCGCCAGGGGTCCCGCGGTCGTGATCCCGAACGCCACCAGGCCTGCAGCGTAGGGGACTTCGAGCACCACCGGAAGAACCAGCGCCGTCGCCCACGCCAGCACCAGCACACCGGTCAGGGCCCGAGGCCGCCAGACCGTGTCGCGCACCGCGAGGAGCAGCACGACGGCGACGGCCGCCAGGACTACGGGCACCGCCTGGGCGTCGGGCGGCCACGGCGCATCCGCCGCCACCGCTTCACGCAGGTCGCCGGGCGCCCCGGACCACACCTGCTCCGCCCACGCGACCGGGCCCAGCAGCGCGATCGCGACCGAGGGCAACGTCCACAACAGGGCAAGCCCCTGTACGGCGGCGGAGGCCCGGGCGAGCCCGAGCCGTACCGTCTCCGGCTGCCGGTCCACCCGTACCGCCGCGAGCAGCGCGACCCCGCACGCCAGATACGCCAGAACCGTCCAGGCGTCCGGCAGCACGGACCGGGCCGTGCCGCCGAGCGCGGCGACCGTGAGGAGGCCGGCGGCGACGGTGAGGCCGACCGCCTGCTTCCCGGCGGCCTCCCGCCGGGCCGCCGTCAGGGCGACGCCCGCGGCGAAGAGGAGGAGCGCCGCCGCACGGGCGGCGGCGCTCGGGCCGGTGGCCGTCCAGGACAGCCAGCCGGCGGCCCACACACCCCAGGCGCCCAAGCCGTACGCACCGACCGCGGCGGTGATCCGTACGGACCTCGTGGGCACCCGGAGCGCCACACCCGTGTCGAACCCGGCCGTCACGAGCACGGCGGCCGTGAGCCCGTACAGGCCCGCGTCGGCCGCCACCGCCCACAGGGCGAGGGGGAGTTGGGCGGCGGCCAGTGCGGCGGGCAGGGGCAGACGCAGCCCGGGGGTACGCGGCAACAGGCCGTACGCCGTCCACAGGGCAGCCAGTACCGCCGAAGCGGCCGCGACATAGCCGGTGGCGTCCACATCGAGCGACGTGACCTGGCGCACCGCGTACGCGTCGAGCACGGTCAGCGCGAGCCCGATCCCCGCCACCGACTCGGCCGTCGACCGCAGCCCGCGCTTCAGCAGCGGCACCGGCGCGGCGAGCACCGTCACCGTGACCCCGCCGAGCACCAGGGCACGCCCGACGATCCCCAGGTGTCCCCAGCTGACCAGCGTGAACGCCATCGCGGCGATGGTGAGCAGGACAGCGCCGAGCACCAGCAGGACGTTCTGGACCCGGGGTGCCGAGGCCTCGGGGCGGGGCGGTGCGCCCGGCGCCGGGGCCGGCCGGGCAGCCGCTTGCAGCGCGGTGACCAGCCAGGCTCGGCGATGCAGCAACTGGGCGCGGCGGGCGTCCAGTTGGCGCAGCTCAAGGTCGAGGAGCCGCAACTCCTCGGCCGGTGGCGGAAAGTGCGTCATGCCTGGAGTGTGGGCCGCGTCACGTCGTACGGCATGAGTGCGCGTACTCAGAACGTACTCAGGTACCGCTCAAACCCGCCGATCGGGGGCAGACTCGGCCCATGGACTGGAGCCACTACCGCTTCCGCAGCCTGTGGGCACTGCCCGCGCCTCCCGCCGCCGTCTACGACCTGCTGGAACAGGCCGAGGACTACCCCCGCTGGTGGCCGCAGGTGCGCAAGGTGACCAAACTCAGTGACACCACCGGCGTGATCACGATCCGCTCCGTCCTGCCGTACGACATGGTCTTCACCGCACGCGAGGTGCGCCGGGACCGGGAAGGCGGGGTCCTGGAGATCGCCATGTCCGGTGACATCGACGGCTGGGCGCGTTGGACGCTCACTCCGCACGGCGGCGGCAGTCTGGCCCGCTACGACCAGGTCGTCGACGTGAACAAGCCGCTGCTGCGGCGGTTCGCCGTGCCGGGGCGGCCGGTCTTCCGGGCCAACCACTGGCTGATGATGCGCGCCGGGCGGCGCGGACTGATGGCGTACTTGGCCGGCGGTCAGCAAAGCGGCCATCAAGCGGATTGAAGGACGGCCATCAGCGGTTTGAAGGAAACGCGCGGGGACCTGTATTGTTCAGTCCGTTCCCGGGCGATTAGCTCAGTGGGAGAGCGCTTCGTTCACACCGAAGAGGTCACTGGTTCGAACCCAGTATCGCCCACCGGGAAAGGCCGGTCCGCAGTAGCGGACCGGTCTTTTTGTGTCGTGGCGGACCCTGTTCCTTCATGCCGCCGCCGGCAGGTCCGGACGCAGGGGCCACGCCGGGTCCACCGCCTCCTCGCTGCCGCTGCGGGCGAACCACGCCTGCAGGCCGCGGGCCTGTGCCGCGTGCCACACCGCCTGCAGGGTGTGGAGTTCGGCGGCCGACAGTCGCTCCAGGCGAGCGGCGAAACGGCGCCCCACCGCCCGGACGACCTCCAGCGAGGCCAGTGCGTCCGCCCCCGCGTCATGCGCGCCGTCCAGCGTGACGCCGTAGTGCGCGCACAGGTCGGTCAGGGTGCGGCGACCTTTGCGGTAGCGGTCCAGATGCTTGTCGAGGACGCGTGGGTCGAGCACCAGCATGGGTGTCGTCTCGAACCAGTGGTCCAGCGACGACGCCCTATGGCGGCGCAACTCGCGGTCCAGCAGCGTCAGATCGAACGGCGCGTTCATCACCACTATCGGCCGGCCCACCGCCGCCTGTGCGGCCAGCTCCTCGACTATCTCCTGCATCACCGGCGCAGGCCAGCGGCCGTTGCGCTGAAGATGTTCCTCCGTCAGTCCGTGCACCGCCGTCGCCGCCTCCGGCACCGGCACACCCGGGTTCACCAGCCACCGCGTCGCCCGCGGCCGGCTGCCCGGAGCGTCCTGGACGACGACGGCCGCCGAAACGATCCGGTCGGTCTCGACGTCCACGCCTGTCGTCTCCGTGTCGAATGCCGCCAGCGGGCCCTCATACCAGCACGCCATATCCACACAACCCCTCGTTCACCCACGGCAGCTGACGTACCGTCTTCTGCCCGTTTGGTGATACCCGGGCCGTTTGCGCCGTACGCCGGAAGGACACAACAGGAGTGCGGGTCTTTGCAGTTCAGCGGCCCGGTACGGGGATTCACCTGGCGTGGAAGGCTGTTCGTCATGGCGATAGCGCAGCCCGAGCGGGGCGGGCTGCTGCCCGAACGCACGGGCCCCCATCGCGGTTCACTCGCCACTACCGCCTGCATGGAGACACTGCAGGTGGGCTATCTGCACGCCGTCGCGGCGGCGTCCGGATGCTCGCTGTCCCAACCCTTTCCGGACAACGGCATCGACTGGCACGTCAGCCACAGCGCGCCCGGCCACACGGTCGACGACGAGGTCACCATCAAGGTCCAGCTCAAGGCGACGTACCAGCTCGCGCCGAACCCTCCCGGCCGCTTCTTCTCGTTCACGCTCGACAACGACCACCTGGCGAAGCTCGCCCGCACCCCGGTCTCGGTGCACAAGATCCTGGTCGTGATGATCGTTCCGCGCTCCCAGGAGCAGTGGCTGCGGGCCGGCCACGACCGGCTCGATCTGCGGCACTGCTGCTACTGGGTCAACCTGGCCGGACACCCGATCACCGGGCGGCGCCGCACCACCGTGCGGATACCGACCTCACGCATCTTCGACGACCGGGCGCTCTGCGAGATCATGACGCGGGTCGGGACGGGAGGAAAACCGTGACGCATCGCCCCCTGGAGGAGCCGGTACGTCCCGTGCGGCCGCACCCGGTCGACGCGTCCTGGGACCGTCCCCCCGAGCCCGGCGAGGTCGACCCCGCCGTGCTCAGCGCCCTGCTGCTCCGGCACGGCTGGCAGCGGCGCGGGGGAGCGGCGGGGCGCTACGGCCGCTGGACCCCGCCGGGGCCGGGCGGCGGCGGCACGAGTCTGCTCGTCCCCGAGTCGCGTGCCTTCCCCGACAGCGACGACCTGCTCGGCGAGGCGCTCGTCGCCCTGTCCCGCAGCGGTATGCCCTCCGCGCGCGAGGTGCTGGTCGGGCTCGCCGTGCCCAGCGACGAGGTCCGATGGTGGCGGGACGCCCCGAGCGGGCCGGTCGGGGCCGCGCCCTGGACCGTCGAGGAGGAACTGCGCACCGCCGCCCGCCAGATGCTCCTCGCCGCGGCGCTCGCCACGCGCGCGCGTGCCGGCTACTACGGCGCCCGGCACCGTCGCTCGGCCGCCGCGATGCTGGAGAGCGTGCTCGTCGGCGCCGCGTCGGGCGGCCGCGGCCTCACCGCCTTCGTGCCCGTCGGCACCGGGCGCCCGCTCGCCGTACGCCTCCACCAGGCGCTGTACGCCGCCCGCGAGGCCATCGACTACCAGCGGGCCACCGGCGGCATGGACGCCTTCGACGGCGCCGTCGAGGCGGGCGTCAGCCGCGAGCTCACCGAGGCCCTGATCGCCCTCGTGCGCGGTACGGAGGGCGCGCGCATCGCCGTCGAGTGGGCGCCCGCCGCCGGGGTGCCCGGGGACTGCGCGGCCGGCGTCGAGCCCGTCGAGTTCTCGCCGGGCGACCTGCCCGTGCTGCGCGAGGCCGGGGCCCGCTATTCGCGCGAGGAGCCGTCCGTGCCGGTCAGGATCACGGGCGCCGTCGTACGGATGCGCAGGTCGGGGCCGCGCGGGGAGGGCACCGTACGGCTACGCGTGATCGCGGGTGCCGAGGTGCCGTACGTCCGGCTGACGCTGGACGAGGAGGCGTACCGCATAGCCGGTCACGCCCACCTCGTCGGGCTGCCGGTGCGGGTGCACGGGCGCCTGGAGAGCCGGGGCGGCTTCCGCAAGCTCAGCGGGGCCTCCGGCGTCGTACCGGTACAGGTGGACGAGGCCGAGCGGGACCGGCTGATGAAGTCGCTCCAGGAGGACCTGGACTTTTTTGAGGAGGCTTGCGGCGGGGAGGACGGCGGGGACTGAAGGGCCGGTAGGAGGGACGGGCGAGGGACTCGGTGGCCTGAGCCGCCGGGGCGGCGAGAGCCAGGCGAGGCAGGATTGCAGGGCGAGGCCTTGCAGCTGGTGTGCCGAATATCTGGCTCGGTCGCCTACGGGGCGCCACATGCCGGTGTCGAGAGCACGACCGTGCTCGACCCTTCGGGCCTCCGCGCGCTCGTGCTCTCGACACCGGCGCGCCCCTCCGGCTCCCTCGCGGCCGGTGTCGTGGGGGCAGTGGCTGTTGGTGGGCCCTTGCTCGGCGTTGGTGTGGGCCGGCGGGCCCGGGGGAGCTCTGTGCAGGGGCAGTGGGCGGGGCGTCCTCGGTGACCGTTTCGCGGTCAGCCGTCCGGGGTCGGTACGATCGCGTAATGCGCGCGCTCCTGGTATGGCGCCGCGATCCACCTTCAGTCAGGAGAGACCGGTGTCAGACGTCCGTGTGATCATCCAACGCGATTCCGAGCGGGAAGAGCGCGTGGTGACGACGGGCACTACGGCCGCCGACCTCTTCGCCGGCGAGCGCTCGATCATCGCCGCGCGCGTGGGCGGCGAGCTCAGGGATCTGTCGTACGTGCTCGCAGAGGGCGAGGAGGTCGAGGGGGTCGAGATCTCCTCCGAGGACGGTCTCAACATCCTGCGCCACTCGACCGCGCACGTGATGGCGCAGGCCGTGCAGGAGCTCTTCCCCGAGGCCAAGCTGGGCATCGGCCCGCCGGTCAAGGACGGCTTCTACTACGACTTCGACGTCGAGAAGCCGTTCACGCCCGAGGATCTCAAAGCCATCGAGAAGAAGATGCAGGAGATCCAGAAGCGGGGGCAGAAGTTCGCCCGCCGTGTCGTCACCGACGAGGCCGCCCGCGAGGAGCTCGCCGCCGAGCCCTACAAGCTGGAGCTGATCGGCCTCAAGGGCTCCGCGTCCAGCGACGACGGCGCGGACGTCGAGGTCGGCGTCGGCGAGCTGACGATCTACGACAACCTGGACGCCAAGACCGGCGACCTGTGCTGGAAGGACCTCTGCCGCGGTCCCCACCTGCCGTCGACCCGCGCGATCCCGGCGTTCAAGCTGATGCGCAACGCGGCCGCCTACTGGCGCGGCAGCGAGAAGAACCCGATGCTCCAGCGCATCTACGGCACCGCCTGGCCGTCGAAGGACGAGCTCAAGGGCTACCTCGACTTCCTCGCCGAGGCCGAGAAGCGCGACCACCGCAAGCTGGGCAACGAGCTCGACCTGTTCTCCATCCCGGAGCAGATCGGCTCCGGCCTCGCGGTCTTCCACCCCAAGGGCGGCATCGTCCGCCGCGTGATGGAGGACTACTCGCGCCGCCGCCACGAGGAAGAGGGCTACGAGTTCGTCTACACCCCGCACGCGACGAAGGGGAAGCTCTTCGAGACGTCCGGGCACCTGGACTGGTACGCCGAGGGCATGTACCCGCCCATGCAGCTCGACGAGGGCGTGGACTACTACCTCAAGCCCATGAACTGCCCGATGCACAACCTGATCTTCGACGCGCGCGGGCGTTCCTACCGTGAACTGCCGCTGCGCCTCTTCGAGTTCGGGACCGTGTACCGGTACGAGAAGTCCGGCGTCGTGCACGGCCTCACGCGTGCGCGTGGCTTCACCCAGGACGACGCGCACATCTACTGCACGCGCGAGCAGATGTCGGAGGAGCTCGACAAGACGCTCACCTTCGTCCTCGGCCTGCTGCGCGACTACGGCCTGACCGACTTCTACCTGGAGCTGTCCACCAAGGACCCGGAGAAGTTCGTCGGCTCCGACGAGGTCTGGGAGGAGGCGACCGAGACGCTGCGCCAGGTCGCCGAGAAGCAGGGCCTGCCCCTGGTTCCGGACCCGGGTGGCGCCGCCTTCTACGGCCCGAAGATCTCCGTCCAGACCAAGGACGCCATCGGCCGCACCTGGCAGATGTCGACCATCCAGCTCGACTTCAACCTGCCGGAGCGCTTCGACCTGGAGTACACCTCCGCGGACGGCTCCAAGCAGCGTCCGGTCATGATCCACCGCGCGCTGTTCGGCTCCATCGAGCGGTTCTTCGCGGTGCTCCTGGAGCACTACGCGGGCGCCTTCCCGGCGTGGCTGGCCCCGGTCCAGGCGATCGGCATCCCGATCGGCGACGGGCACGTGGACTACCTGGAGAAGTTCGCCGCGGCCGCCAAGAAGAAGGGCCTGCGGGTCGAGGTCGACTCGTCTTCGGACCGTATGCAGAAGAAGATCCGCAACGCCCAGAAGCAGAAGGTGCCCTTCATGGTCATCGCGGGCGACGAGGACATGGCCAACAACGCCGTCTCCTTCCGCTACCGCGACGGCTCGCAGGAGAACGGCATCGCGTTCGACGAGGCCATCGCGAAGATCGCGAAGGTGGTCGAGGAGCGGACGCAGGTCTGAGCCGACGGCGCGTGCCTGTCGAAGGCCCTCGAGGAGCTCAGCTTCCCGGGGGCCCTTCGTCGTCCTCCACGGAGAACACCTGCAGCAGCCACGAGGCGAAGGTGCCGGTCACGGCGCCGAGCAGGCCCAGCCCCACGGCCATGATCCCGACGGCGACCACCCGCCCGCGCTCGGTGACGGGGGTGATGTCGCCGTATCCGACCGTGGCGAGGGTCGAGCAGGTGAACCACACGGCGTCCCCGAAGGTCCGCATGTTCGCGCCCGGCGCCCCGCGTTCCTGCTGGAAGACGGCGAGGGCACCGGTGAAGCCGAGCAGCAGGCTGGCCATCCCGGCGTAGACGATCACACGCGCGTGCAGGCTGAGGCGGGGCCGCCCGTGTCGGTGCTGGACGGCCTCGTACATCTTCACGATCCGCAGGGGCCGCAGCAGCGGCAGCACCAGCACCACGGTGTCCAGCGGATGCCGCCGTACGAAGCCCAGCCGCTGCCCGCTGAGCCGCCAGCACACGGCGTAGTCGACGCCGAACAAGGTCCAGGCGGTGAACGTCAGCGCGAGGCAGAGATCGAGCGCGGGCTCCGGCAGATGATCATGGCCCAGCACGCGCACCGCGTACGAAACGAGAAAGATCAACGACGCCAAGACGAGCGGAACCTCGGTGTGCTCCTGCCAGCGGGCCAAACGACTGTCATCGTCCACCGGCCCAGCTTGGCCCGGGCCGACCGGGTGCGAGCCCCGGCGACACGCCACGAACGGACGAAGCCATATGCTGCACGCATGACGAGTGAGCCGGAGCAGCAGTGGGGAGTGGGGATCCAGGACGCGTTCCAGCGCCTGTGGACGCCCCATCGGATGGCGTACATCCAGGGTGAGAACAAGCCGACCGGCCCCGGAGCCGACGACGGCTGCCCCTTCTGCTCGATCCCGGCCAAGTCCGACGAGGACGGGCTGATCGTCAAGCGCGGTGAGCAGGTGTACGCGGTTCTCAACCTCTACCCGTACAACGGCGGCCACCTCATGGTCGTGCCCTACCGCCACGTCGCCGACTACACCGACCTCACCGAGCCGGAGACCGTCGAGCTCGCCGCCCTGACCAAGCAGGCGATGACGGCCCTGCGCACTGCCTCCGGCGCCCACGGCTTCAACATCGGCATGAACCAGGGCACGGTCGCCGGCGCCGGCATCGCGGCCCACCTCCACCAGCACATCGTCCCGCGCTGGGGCGGCGACACGAACTTCATGCCCGTCGTGGGGCATACGCGGGTGCTGCCGCAGCTGCTGGCGGACACGCGGAAGATGCTGGCGGAGGTCTGGCCGACGGTCTGATCAACCAGCCCGTCCGGCGTTTGAGGACGAGGCCGTTCAGGCCGAGGGGGGGCTGGGGGCACAGCCCCCAGGGGCGATCACCCAGACCCACCACGCTGCTCAACCGCCGGAGGCCTACGCGTCCGCCGGAGGCCTACGCGTCGTAGACGTCTGCCTTCCGGGGCGACGGATCCTGCACCGCCGTACTCAGGAACGCCGACCGCGTACCGAACTTCTCGGTGTCCACGCCGTTCTCCTCCAGCACCTTGATCGCCGAGGCATGCACCACCCGCAGTACCGGCGTGGCCGCCCGCAACGCGTCGTCGGCCATGAACCGATGCCGCCACGGCTGATCCGCCCACGCATGCCGCAGCCCGAACGGCTCGGGAAGTCCTATCGTCCCGCCGAGCCAGTTGAGCAGCGGCGGATACCAGGAGATCGGGGCGCGGACCGCCAGCCGTACCACCTCGTCGCTGTTGACCAGCGGAAGCTTGACCTTGCGGGTCTCCCACGGCTTCAGCGACTTGGTGACCTCCTTGGTCGGCGCCTCGGGCTTCTCCTGGAAGAGGCCGTTCACCGGACCGAGGGCGTGCCCGGTCACCTCGATGCGCAACGTCTCGTGCAGCACGGTCACCGTGATCAGCATGGTGATGATCAACTGCCCGTCCCAGAGCGTCCACTGGACGCCCAGGTAGTGCCGGTCACCGCTGCCGAACTGCTGCTTGTTGCAGATGTCCTGTATCGCGTGCGACTTGACCTGGTACGCCTCGACGTCCGTGCCCTCCGGCCGGGACACCGCCTTCGCGCCCTCGGCGATCGGCGTGACGACCCAGTGCCGTATCGAAGGCTTGGGAAAACCACCCGTGTTGAGCGGACCGCGCTCCAGCATGCGCAACTGGTCGTGGATCGAGCGGATGACGTCCCAACTGCGGAAGGGGTGGATCTCTCGGGTCGCGTCGGCCGGCACCAGGTCCTCGGCCAGTTGCCAGCTTCCCCAGCGCGTGCCCATGCCGAGTATTCCCTTGGGCCCGGCGTAGAACACGGAGTTGGACTGCTGCTCGGCGCTCAACTTGGCGAGGGACTGGCGCAGTTGCTCGGCCTGCGTCTCGGTGGGGCTGGTCGGCACCGCCTCCGGGACCTTCGCGCCGACGCTGCTGCCGGCCAGCAGACTGTCCCACCGCTCCCGCAGGTCCCTGGCGGTGCGCTCGCAGACCTGCTTGGCCCAGAACCAGCCGACCACGGGCATGAGGACCGAGGCTCGCGCGTACCAGGCCCAGAAGCCGGTGAACGGCATGCGGAGCAGGAAGATCACGGCGAGCGCGCCCACCGCGACGAGCAGCGCCGAGGCGAGCGCCCCGCCCCGCTTCTCGTCCCGTTTGACGATGGTGGTGCGCAGTTGGAAGACCAGCAGCCACACCAGCAGGCCGGGCAGGAACAGCACGCCGCAGATCACCATGATGGCGCTGAGCATCCGGTCGCGGGCCTTGCGGATGTTGTTGGCGGCCAGGCAGTGCTCGACGACGACCTGCGGTTCGGTGCCGAAGGACTGGATCAAGGGCTTGCGGCCGCTGCCGAGCATGCGGTCGACCACGGCCCGTGAGAAGGCCTCACCCAGGTTGGGGCGGAAGAGCTTCGCCCAGCTGCGGCCCGCCTTGACGTCGGTCTTGTGCCATTCGTTGTCGGCCTTCTTGATGTCCTCGTACGGATTGTCCCGGTACGCCGCCGAGGCCAGCGCGTACGTCGCCGTCTGCCCCTCGCCGGCCGTGCGAGGCACCTGCGGACCGAAGATGTCCGCGTAACCGCTCTCAACGGTCATTCCCGCCCCCGATCGCCGCACTGTCGCTTCTGCGGCCTTTCCCGACTTCCGTACTGCGCACACCTGTTGATCAGTGATCAGCGTATCCCCAGCCACCGACAATCGTCGGCGGACGGCCCAAAGCCGCCCGCCGACGCGGAGGGGGAGCGTTCCGCAAAAGCTGTTCGTCGGCGTCGGAAAACGCCACTTTGTTGCGCCCGGCGCCAACTACGAGGCGTCGCGCGTCTCTTCACGAATCCTTTCCGCGACCTGCGGCGGCATCGGCTCGTGCCGCGCGTAGGAACGGCTGAAGCGTGCGGTGCCGTGCGACAGCGACCTGAGATCGACGGCGTACCGGCCGATCTCGATCTCGGGCACCTCGGCCTTGATGAGTGTGCGGCCACCGCTGGTCTGCTCGGTGCCGAGGACGCGGCCGCGCCGCCCGGACAGGTCGCTCATCACGGCGCCGACGTAGTCGTCACCGACGAGGACGGCCACCTCGGCCACCGGCTCCAGCAGATGGATCTTCACGTCGGCCGCCGCCTCCCGCAGCGCGAGCGCGCCGGCCGTCTGGAACGCGGCGTCGGAGGAGTCCACGGAGTGCGCCTTGCCGTCGAGCAGGGTGACCCGGATGTCGACGAGGGGGTAGCCGGCCGCGACTCCCTTGGCCGCCTGGGCCCGTACGCCCTTCTCCACCGACGGGATGAACTGCCGGGGCACCGCGCCGCCGACGACCTTGTCGACGAACTCGATGCCCGAGCCGCCCGGCAGCGGCTCCACCTCGATCTCGCAGATGGCGTACTGCCCGTGCCCACCGGACTGCTTCACATGCCGGCCGCGGCCCGCCGACCTGCTCGCGAACGTCTCCCGTAGGGAGACCCTGTGCGGCACGACGTCGACCTGCACGCCGTAGCGGCTGCGGAGCCGTTCGAGGGCGACGTCCGCGTGCGCCTCGCCCAGGGCCCACAGCACCACCTGGTGGGTGGCCTGGTTCTGTTCGAGCCGCATGGTCGGGTCCTCGGCGACCAGCCGGGACAGGCCCTGCGACAGCTTGTCCTCGTCCGCCTTGCTGTGCGCCTGGATGGCGAGCGGCAACAGCGGGTCCGGCATCTGCCAGGGCTCCATCAGGAGCGGGTCGTCCTTGGCCGACAGCGTGTCGCCGGTCTCCGCACGGCTCAGCTTCGCCACGCACGCGAGGTCACCGGCGATGCAGTGGCTGAGTGTGCGCTGCTGTTTGCCGAAGGGCGCGGACAGGGCGCCGATCCGCTCGTCGACGTCGTGGTCCTCGTGGCCGCGGTCCTCCAGCCCGTGGCCGGAGACGTGCACCGTCTCGTCGGGGCGCAGGGTGCCGGAGAAGACGCGCACCATCGACACCCGGCCGACGTAGGGGTCGGACGCCGTCTTGACGACCTCCGCGACCAGCGGCCCGTCCGGATCGCACAGCTTCAGCTCGCGCGGCTTTCCGTCCACGGTGGTGACCCGGGGCGCCTCGCGTTCCAGCGGAGTCGGGAAGCCCCGCGTGATCAGCTCCAGCACCTCGACCGTGCCGAGGCCCTGCCGGCCGCCGTCGAACGCGGGAGCGGCGGCCAGGACGGGGAAGAACGTGCCGCGCGCGACGGCCCGCTCCAGGTCCTCGATCAGCGTCTTGACGTCGACCTGCTCGCCGCCCAGATACCGGTCCATGAGGGTCTCGTCCTCGCTCTCCGCGATGATCCCCTCGATCAGCCGGTTGCGGGCCTCCTCGAGCTCCGGCAGCTGGTCCTCGCCCGGCTCGGACTCCTTGCGCTCACCGGAGGCGTAGTCGAACAGCTTCTGCGACAGCAGCCCGGTCAGACCGGTCACGGGCGCGTGCCCGTCCGGGCCCTGCGGGCCGTGCAGCGGCAGATACAGCGGGAGCACGGCATCGGGGTCGTCCCCGCCGAAGGCCTCCGCACAGATCCGCGTCATCTCCTCGTAGTCGGCCCGGGCGGCCTCCAGGTGCGTGACGACGATCGCGCGCGGCATGCCGACGGCCGCGCACTCCTCCCACACCATGCGGGTCGAGCCGTCCACGCCGTCCGAGGCGGAGACGACGAAAAGGGCCGCGTCCGCCGCTCGCAGACCGGCCCTGAGTTCCCCGACGAAGTCGGCGTATCCGGGGGTGTCCAGAAGGTTGACCTTGATGCCGTCCCATTCGACCGGCACCAGGGAGAGCTGCACCGAGCGTTGCTGCCGGTGCTCGATCTCGTCGTAGTCGGAGACGGTGCCGCCGTCCTCCACACGGCCCGCCCGGTTCACTGCCCCCGCGGTGAGCGCGAGAGCTTCCACCAGAGTCGTCTTGCCCGATCCGGAGTGGCCGACCAGCACCACATTCCGTACGGACGCGGGGTGGTCGGCCGCTGTAGCCCTGCCGGCGGCTCCGGGGTGTGCGTTCGCCTTGTCGCCCATGATCCTGCCTCCCGTGCACGGTGAGGTCACTGTGGGCGCGGACATGCGGATCCGCGTGCGATGGCGGCTCCGGTGACGCCCGCGGTCCTTCGAGCTTTCCACTCCCGTCACGGTGCGTCCATACGGCAGACGTGATCGCGCCGTCCGACCGTGGTGGACCGAGCCGCCCGAGCCCTGTACGAGTGCCCGGCGGTCGCACTCACGCGCGCGTGGCTACGATGGGCCAGCCGGTGGCCAGCAGGGGCCGCACGGCGCCACACCGACCCTCGGGAAGGCCATGCTGAACAAGTACGCGCGTGCATTCTTCACGCGTGTCCTCACACCGTTCGCCGCGTTTCTGATCCGGCGGGGCGTCAGCCCCGACACGGTCACGCTCATCGGTACCGCCGGTGTGGTCGCGGGCGCGCTGGTCTTCTACCCCATGGGCGAGTTCTTCTGGGGCACGGTCGTGATCACGCTGTTCGTGTTCTCCGACCTCGTCGACGGAAACATGGCCCGCCAGCTCGGCCGCTCCAGCCGCTGGGGCGCCTTCCTGGACTCCACGCTCGACCGGGTCGCCGACGGCGCGATCTTCGGTGGATTCATCCTCTGGTACGCGGGCGGGGGCGACGACCTCGTCCTGTGCGCCGTCTCGATCTTCTGCCTGGCCAGCGGCCAGGTGGTGTCGTACACCAAGGCCCGTGGCGAATCGATCGGCCTGCCGGTCGCGGTCAACGGTCTCGTCGAGCGCGCCGAGCGCCTGGTGATCTCCCTCGTCGCGGCCGGGTTCGCGGGCCTGCACAAGTTCGGGGTACCCGGCATCCAGTACCTGCTGCCCGTCGCCCTGTGGATCGTCGCCGTCGGCAGCCTCGTCACGCTGATCCAGCGGGTCGTCACGGTCCGTCGCGAGTCGGCGGAGGCGGAGGCGGCGGCCGCGCAGGAGAAGGCGCAGAACGCCTCTCAAGGGAGCGAGGCAGCCAAGTGAGTGCCCAGGAGCGGCTCACGGACGCGCTGTACGGCCTCGGCTGGAGCACGGTCAAGAGGCTCCCCGAGCCGGTCGCCGTACGGCTCGGCCGCACCATCGCCGACCTCGCCTGGAAGCAGCGGGGCAAGGGCGTCCAGCGGCTGGAGAGCAACTACGCGCGCGTGGTGCCCGACGCGAGCCCGGAGCGGCTCGCCGAGCTCTCGCGCGCGGGCATGCGCTCGTACCTGCGCTACTGGATGGAGTCCTTCCGGCTGCCCGCTTGGAGCGCCGAGCGCGTCAAGGACGGCTTCGAAGTCAAGGACGTCCATTACCTGACCGACGGCCTGGCCGCCGGCAACGGCGTCGTACTCGCCCTGCCACACCTGGCCAACTGGGATCTCGCGGGCGCGTGGGTCACCACCGAGCTGGAGACGCCGTTCACCACGGTCGCCGAACGCCTCAAGCCCGAGACGCTCTACGACCGCTTCGTCGCCTACCGCGAGGGCCTCGGCATGGAGGTCCTGCCGCACAGCGGCGGCACCGCCTTCGGCACGCTGGCCCGCAGGCTGCGCGACGGCGGCCTGGTCTGCCTGGTCTCCGACCGCGACCTGTCCGCCTCGGGCGTGGAGGTGGACTTCTTCGGCGCCACGGCCCGGATGCCGGCGGGACCTGCGCTGCTGGCCCAGCAGACGGGGGCGCTCCTGCTCCCGGTCACGCTCTGGTACGAAGACTCTCCGGTCATGCAGGGCCGAATCCATCCCCCGATCGAGGTACCCGAGTCAGGTACCCGGGCCGAGAAGACGTCTGTCATGACACAGGCGCTGGCCGATGCCTTCGCCTCGGGGATCGCAGAACATCCGGAGGACTGGCACATGCTCCAGCGCTTGTGGCTCGCCGACCTGGAACCACGACCGGCCGACGGCCCCTCAGGGGAGCGCCCGTGAAGATCGGGATCGTCTGCCCGTACTCCTGGGACGTGCCGGGCGGCGTCCAGTTCCACATCCGCGACCTCGCCGAGTACTTCATCCGGCTCGGCCACGAGGTGTCCGTCCTGGCCCCCGCCGACGACGACACCCCGCTCCCGCCGTACGTGGTCTCGGCGGGCCGTGCCGTTCCGGTCCCGTACAACGGCTCGGTCGCCCGCCTGAACTTCGGCTTCCTCTCGGCGGCCCGGGTACGGCGCTGGCTGCACGACGGCCGGTTCGACGTCATCCACATCCACGAGCCGACGTCGCCGTCCCTCGGCCTGCTGACCTGCTGGGCGGCCCAGGGCCCCATCGTCGCCACCTTCCACACCTCCAACCCGCGCTCGCGGGCGATGATCGCCGCGTACTCGATCCTCCAGGCGGCCCTGGAGAAGATCAGTGCCCGGATCGCGGTGAGCGAGTACGCCCGCCGCACGCTGGTGGAACACCTGGGCGGCGACGCGGTGGTCATCCCCAACGGCGTCGACGTCGACTTCTTCGCCAAGGCCGAGCCCAACCCCGAGTGGCAGGGCGACACGATCGGCTTCATCGGCCGCATCGACGAGCCCCGCAAGGGCCTGCCGGTGCTGATGAGGGCGCTGCCGAAGATCCTCGCCGCGCGCCCGCAGACGAGGCTCCTGGTGGCGGGCCGGGGCGATGAGGAGGAGGCGGTGGAGTCCCTCCCCGCCGAGCTCCGCTCCCGAGTCGAGTTCCTCGGCATGGTCAGCGACGAGGACAAGGCCCGCTTCCTGCGCAGCATCGACCTGTACGTCGCCCCCAACACCGGCGGCGAGAGCTTCGGCATCATCCTGGTCGAGGCGATGTCGGCCGGCGCCCCGGTCCTCGCCTCGGACCTGGACGCCTTCGCCCAGGTCCTCGACCAGGGCGCGGCCGGCGAACTCTTCACCAACGAGGACGCCGACTCGCTGGCCGAGGCCGCGGTACGCCTCCTGGAGGACCCTGCCCGCCGCGAGGAACTGCGGGAGCGGGGCAGCCTGCATGTGCGTCGCTTCGACTGGTCGACGGTCGGCGCGGACATCCTGTCGGTGTACGAGACGGTGACGGCGGGCGCGGCCGCGGTGGCGGCGGATGAACGGGCGGCCGGGGGCGGAGTGAGCGGTTTGCGGGCGAGGCTGGGGCTGGCGCGGGACTGACGGGAGCCGGGGGCTCTCGGTGCCGGTCAGCGAAATATCGGCCCGTCCGGCGTTTGAGGACGACGCCCCTTCAGGGCCTAAGCGGGGATCTGAGCGGGGATCTGGGGGCGGCAGGCCCCGGCGACGGCTACGACAACGCCTGAACGAACACCGGCGCCCCGAACGAAACCCGGCTGACCCGGCGGAGCTAGTCTGCCGCCCGTGACCGCAACTCTCATCTGGATCCTCGTAGCCCTCGTCGCCATCGGCCTCTACCTGAGCTGGACCGCAGGCCGCCTCGACCGGCTGCACGCCAGGATCGACGCGGCACGCGCCGCGCTCGACGCACAGCTGCTGCGCCGCGCCTCCGTGGCCCAGGAGCTGGCCACCTCCGGGGTCCTGGATCCGGCAGCGTCGATCGTGCTGTACGAGGCCGCCCACGCCGCCCGGCAGGCCGAGGAGGAGCAGCGGGAGGTCGCCGAGAGCGAGCTGAGCCAGGCGCTGCGGGCCGTGTTCGAAGAGGCCCAGCAGGTGGAGGCGGTACGGGAGGCGCCCGGGGGAGAGGAGGCGGCCCGCGAACTGACCGAGGCCGTCCGCCGGGTCCCGATGGCCCGCCGCTTCCACAACGACGCCGTACGCGCCGCCCGCGCCCTGCGCCGCCACCGCAAGGTCCGCTGGTTCCGCCTGGCCGGGCACGCGCCGTTCCCGATGGCGTTCGAGATGGACGACGAGGCGCCCGTGGCACTGGTCGACAGGGCCGCCTGACCAGCGCGTTCACGCCAACGGGCCGGAAAAGGATCCACCGAATCCTCATTGGCCCTTGCAGTGGCCTGGTCCACTCCCGTTTCCTCGGTGCTTGCAGTAACCCCTTTTTCACCGAGCGAGGTCACCCGTGTCCATCTCCGAAAACCAGGCCCCCGAGACCGGCACCGCGCGCGTGAAGCGCGGCATGGCCGAGCAGCTCAAGGGCGGCGTGATCATGGACGTCGTCACGCCGGAGCAGGCGAAGATCGCCGAGGACGCGGGCGCCGTCGCCGTCATGGCCCTGGAGCGGGTCCCCGCCGACATCCGCAAGGACGGCGGCGTGGCCCGGATGTCCGACCCGGACATGATCGAGGGCATCATCGACGCCGTCTCCATCCCGGTCATGGCCAAGTCCCGTATCGGCCACTTCGTCGAGGCCCAGGTCCTGCAGTCCCTCGGCGTCGACTACATCGACGAGTCCGAGGTCCTCACCCCGGCCGACGAGGTCAACCACTCCGACAAGTGGGCCTTCACCACCCCCTTCGTCTGTGGCGCCACCAACCTGGGCGAGGCCCTGCGCCGTATCGCCGAGGGCGCGGCCATGATCCGTTCCAAGGGCGAGGCCGGCACCGGCAACGTCGTCGAGGCCGTCCGTCACCTGCGCCAGATCAAGAACGAGATCGCCCGCCTGCGCGGCTACGACAACAACGAGCTGTACGCCGCCGCCAAGGAGCTGCGCGCCCCGTACGAGCTGGTCAAGGAGGTCTCCGAGCTGGGCAAGCTCCCGGTGGTCCTCTTCTCCGCCGGTGGCGTGGCCACTCCGGCCGACGCCGCGCTCATGCGCCAGCTCGGCGCCGAGGGCGTCTTCGTCGGCTCCGGCATCTTCAAGTCCGGCGACCCGGCCAAGCGCGCCGCCGCCATCGTGAAGGCCACCACCTTCTACGACGACCCGAAGATCATCGCGGACGCGTCCCGCAACCTCGGCGAGGCCATGGTCGGCATCAACTGCGACACCCTCCCCGAGGCCGAGCGCTACGCCAACCGCGGCTGGTAAGGCACTGCAACCATGAGCAACACCCCCGTCATAGGCGTCCTGGCCCTCCAGGGCGACGTACGGGAGCACCTCATCGCCCTGGCCGCGGCCGACGCCGTGGCCAGGCCGGTGCGGCGCCCCGAAGAGCTCGCCGAGGTCGATGGCCTGGTCATCCCCGGCGGCGAGTCCACGACCATCTCCAAGCTGGCCATCCTGTTCGGCGTGATGGAGCCGCTACGCGCGCGCGTGCGGGCCGGTATGCCCGTCTACGGCACCTGCGCCGGCATGATCATGCTCGCCGACAAGATCCTCGACCCGCGTTCGGGGCAGGAGACGATCGGTGGCATCGACATGATCGTGCGCCGCAACGCCTTCGGACGTCAGAACGAGTCCTTCGAGGCGGCGGTCGACATCAACGGCATAGACGGCGATCCTGTGGAGGGGGTCTTCATCCGCGCCCCCTGGGTCGAGTCCGTCGGCGCCGAGGCCGAGGTCCTCGCCGAGCACGGAGGCCACATCGTCGCGGTCCGTCAGGGCAACGCGCTGGCCACGTCGTTCCACCCGGAACTGACCGGCGACCACCGCGTGCACGGCCTGTTCGTCGACATGGTGCGCGCGAACCGGACAGCGGAGTCCTTGTAGGATCTCTGGCGTTCGTTCATAGATGGGTTACGCGAAGGAGACAGGCAGATGTCCGGCCACTCTAAATGGGCCACGACGAAGCACAAGAAGGCCGTGATCGACGCCAAGCGCGGCAAGCTCTTCGCGAAGCTGATCAAGAACATCGAGGTCGCGGCGCGCATGGGCGGCGTCGACCTGGAGGGCAACCCGACGCTCTACGACGCCGTCCAGAAGGCGAAGAAGCAGTCGGTCCCGAACAAGAACATCGACTCCGCGATCAAGCGCGGCGGCGGTCTCGAGGCCGGTGGCGCCGACTACGAGACGATCATGTACGAGGGCTACGGTCCCAACGGCGTCGCGGTGCTCATCGAGTGCCTCACCGACAACCGCAACCGCGCCGCCTCCGACGTCCGCGTCGCCATGACCCGCAACGGCGGCAACATGGCCGACCCGGGCTCGGTGTCGTACATGTTCAGCCGCAAGGGCGTCGTCATCGTCCCCAAGGGCGAGCTGACCGAGGACGACGTCCTGGGTGCCGTCCTGGACGCGGGTGCCGAAGAGGTCAACGACCTCGGCGAGTCCTTCGAGGTCATCAGCGAGGCCACCGACCTGGTCGCGGTCCGCACCGCCCTCCAGGAGGCCGGCATCGACTACGACTCCGCCGACTCCAGCTTCGTGCCGTCCGTCCAGGTCGAGCTCGACGAGGAGGGCGCGAAGAAGATCTTCAAGCTGATCGACGCTCTCGAGGACAGCGACGACGTCCAGAACGTCTTCGCGAACTTCGATGTCAGCGACGAGATCATGGAGAAGGTCGACGCGTAACGCTGTCGCGAGCTGAACGGGCTCAACGGGCCGACGGGACATACCCGTCGGCCCGTCGCTTTGCCGGGCGTTGGTGAGCGGCGTTGTCGGTGGCACCCGATAGCCTGCACAAACTGGGGGTACCGCCCAGCGAAGCTGGGGAGATCGAACGGAGGGGCGCGGCGTGCGCGTACTGGGGGTGGACCCGGGGCTGACCCGATGCGGTGTCGGCGTGGTCGAAGGCGTCGCCGGACGCCCGCTCACCATGCTCGGCGTCGGCGTCGTCCGTACGCCCGCGGACGCCGAGTTGGGCCACCGCCTCGTCGCCATCGAGCAGGGCATCGAGCAGTGGCTGGACGAGCACCGGCCCGAATTCGTCGCCGTGGAGCGGGTGTTCAGCCAGCACAACGTCCGTACGGTGATGGGCACCGCCCAGGCCAGCGCGGTCGCCATGCTCTGCGCCGCCCGCCGCGGCATCCCCGTCGCCCTGCACACGCCCAGCGAGGTGAAGGCCGCCGTCACCGGCTCCGGCCGCGCCGACAAGGCCCAGGTCGGCGCCATGGTCACCCGCCTGCTGCGGCTCAGCGCCCCGCCCAAGCCGGCCGACGCCGCCGACGCCCTCGCGCTCGCCATCTGCCACATCTGGCGCGCCCCCGCGCAGAACCGACTCCAGCAGGCCGTCGCCCTGCACACAGCCAAAGCACCGAAAGGCCGTACGGCATGATCGCCTTCGTCAGCGGCACAGTGGCCGCACTCGCTCCGGACGCCGCGGTCGTCGAGGTGGGCGGGGTCGGCATGGCCGTCCAGTGCACCCCGAACACCCTGTCCACCCTGCGCCTCGGCCGGCCCGCCAAGCTGCACACCTCGCTGGTGGTCCGTGAGGACTCCCTGACGCTGTACGGCTTCGCGGACGACGACGAACGCCAGACCTTCGAACTGCTCCAGACCGCGAGCGGGGTCGGCCCCCGCCTGGCCCAGGCGATGCTGGCGGTGCACTCGCCCGACGCCCTGCGCAGAGCCGTGGCGACCGCCGACGAGAAGTCGCTCACCGCTGTCCCCGGCATCGGCAAGAAGGGCGCCCAGAAGCTGCTCCTGGAGCTGAAGGACCGCCTGGGCGAACCGATCGGCGCGCCCGCCGTCGGCGCCCCGGTCACCCAGGGCTGGCGCGACCAACTGCACGCCGCCCTGATCGGCCTCGGGTACGCGACGCGTGAGGCGGACGAGGCTGTCGCCGCCGTGGCCCCGCAGGCCGAAGCGGCCGAGGGCACACCACAGGTGGGCCAGTTGCTGAAGGCGGCCCTGCAGACCCTCAACAGAGCGCGCTGACCGAGCGGCGCCCCGGAAGGGCCACCAGGCCCCGCTCCCGGGGACGCCTCGATCCTCGTACGACCACCCGACCGCGACCCGCGAGGCACACTCCATGAACTGGGACGACACGACCGACGCGACCGCCGCCGAGCGGCTCGTCGGCCCGTCCGCCGACCGTGAGGACCAGGCCGTCGAGGCCGCGCTGCGCCCGAAGGACCTGGGCGAGTTCATCGGCCAGGAGAAGGTCCGCGAACAGCTCGACCTCGTCCTGCGCGCCGCACGCGCACGTGGCGCCACCGCCGACCATGTGCTGCTCTCCGGCGCCCCCGGCCTCGGCAAGACGACCCTCTCGATGATCATCGCGGCCGAGATGGGCGCCCCCATCCGCATCACCAGCGGCCCCGCCATCCAGCACGCCGGCGATCTCGCCGCGATCCTCTCCTCCCTGCAGGAGGGCGAGGTCCTCTTCCTCGACGAGATCCACCGCATGTCCCGGCCCGCCGAGGAGATGCTGTACATGGCGATGGAGGACTTCCGTGTCGACGTGATCGTCGGCAAGGGGCCGGGCGCCACCGCCATCCCGCTCGAACTGCCCCCGTTCACCCTGGTCGGCGCCACCACGCGCGCGGGCCTGCTGCCGCCCCCGCTGCGCGACCGCTTCGGCTTCACCGCGCACATGGAGTTCTACGAGCCCGCCGAGCTGGAGCGCGTCATCCACCGCTCCGCGAACCTCCTCGACGTCGAGATCGAGGCCGACGGCGCCGCCGAGATCGCCGGCCGCTCGCGCGGCACGCCCCGTATCGCCAACCGCCTGCTGCGCCGCGTCCGCGACTACGCCCAGGTCAAGGCGGACGGGATCATCAACAGGGACATCGCCGAGGCGGCCCTCGCCGTTTACGAGGTCGACGCCCGCGGTCTCGACCGCCTCGACCGCGGCGTCCTGGAGGCCCTGCTGAAGCTGTTCGGCGGCGGACCGGTCGGCCTGTCCACGCTCGCCGTCGCGGTGGGGGAGGAGCGCGAGACCGTCGAGGAGGTCGCCGAACCCTTCCTCGTACGGGAGGGCCTGCTCGCCCGTACTCCGCGCGGCCGAGTCGCCACTCCCGCCGCATGGGCGCATCTCGGCCTCACCCCGCCGCGCTCGTCAGCTGCGGGAAACGGACAACAGGACCTGTTCGGGGCGTGACGACAACGTGACGGCGAGCTCTGTGGCCCGAGGGGGAACCCCGGTGCCATGCTGAGCGTTGTTCCATGCGCGGAGACTCGCTTAGACTCCGCCGATGCCGCCGTTGTCGGCGGCACACATACCCCCAACCATCAGGCCGCTCACCATCGCGGTCGTGTGAAGGAAGTTCCGACCCGTGAGTCTCGTGACCCTCCTCCCGTTCATCGTGCTCATCGGGGCCATGTTCCTGATGACCCGGTCGGCCAAGAAGAAGCAGCAGCAGGCCGCCGACATGCGGAACCAGATGCAGCCCGGATCCGGTGTCCGCACCATCGGGGGCATGTACGCCACGGTCAAGGAGGTCAGCGACGACACCGTCCTCGTTGACGCCGGCCCGGGCGTGGAGCTCCTCTTCGCCAAGAACGCGATCGGTGCCGTCCTCTCCGACGACGAGTACAACCGCATCGTGCACGGCATCGAGCACGACCTGAAGTCCGACGTCGTCCCGGACGACGCCTCCTCCCTCACCGAGACCGACGAGCCGGCCGCTGCCGCCGCCTCCGACGACGAGCCCGTCGACTTCGCCAAGAAGGACGAGAAGGACGAGGCCGAGGAGTCCTCCGACGACGCCGTGGCCGCCGAGGCCAAGGCGGACGAGCCGAAGAAGACCGACGGCGACTCCGAGGCGAAGTAGCCATGTGCCGGGGCGCGCGGGCCATGCCTGCGCGCCCCCGGGCATGCCGATCTCGCACGGGGATCCCTACACCATGTCATGGCCGTCCGTCCGCTGATCCGGAGCGAGGCGGCCCGAGAGGGAGTACGAGAAGGTGGCAGCACCTAAGAAGGGCCGGAACGCGAGCGCCCAGAGCAAGCCGGGGCGCTCGCTGGCCCTCATCCTGATCGCCATCGCGGCGCTCACCGGAGGGATGTTCGCCGCGGGGCACACCACTCCGCGTCTTGGCATCGACCTCGCCGGAGGCACGAGCATCACGCTCCGTGCGGAAGCGGAGCCCGGCCAGGAATCCGCGATCAACAAGACCAACATGAACACCGCCGTCCAGATCATGGAGCGGCGTGTCAACGGTCTGGGCGTCTCCGAGGCCGAGGTACAGACCCAGGGCGATCGCAACATCATCGTCAACATCCCCAAGGGCACGAACTCCAAGCAGGCCCGGGACCAGGTCGGCACCACCGCCAAGCTCTACTTCCGCCCGGTCATCGCCACGGAGGTCTCCGGCGGCGACGCCGCGGCCACCCCCTCGCCGAGCGCCTCCAGCAGCGCGTCGGGCGACTCCACCGACAAGGCGACGGACAAGGCGACCCCCTCCGGCTCGACCAGCCCCTCGGCGACCTCCACCACGCAGGGCCGCGCGGTCACCGACGCACTGAAGGCCGACTCCACGCCGTCCACGAGCGCCTCCTCCAGTGCCTCCCCGGCGGCGAGCAGCAGCCCCACCGGTGACACGGGCAGCGGCGCGCTCGAAGCGCAGTACGCCGCGCTGAACTGCACCAACGAGCAGGCCCGCGCCAAGGCCGGTGACGGCGCCAAGCCCACCGACTCCACCGTCGCCTGCGGTCAGAACTCGCAGGGCCAGTGGCAGAAGTACATCCTCGGCCCCGCCGAGGTCGACGGCACCGACGTCGACGAGGCCAAGGCCGTCTTCAACACGCAGAGCGGCGCCGGCTGGACCGTGACCATGGACTTCACGTCCGACGGCCGCAAGAAGTTCGCCGCCATCACCGGCAAGCTGGCCCAGAAGCAGCAGCCGCAGAACCAGTTCGCCATCGTCCTGGACAACGACGTCGTCTCCGACCCGTTCGTCCGCGAGGCCCTGACCGGCGGCAACGCGGAGATCTCCGGCAACTTCACCCAGGAGTCGGCCGAGAGCCTCGCCAACATGCTGTCGTACGGCGCACTGCCGCTCTCCTTCAGCGAGGACAGCGTCACCACGGTGACCGCCGCGCTCGGCGGTGAGCAGCTCAAGGCCGGTCTGATCGCGGGTGCGATCGGTCTCGCCCTGGTCGTCATCTACCTGCTGGTCTACTACCGCGGTCTGTCGATCATCGCGATCCTCTCGCTGCTGGTCTCCGCGGCCCTGACCTACACGATCATGTCGCTGCTCGGCCCGACCATCGGCTTCGCGCTGAACCTGCCGGCCGTCTGTGGTGCCATCGTCGCCATCGGTATCACCGCGGACTCGTTCATCGTGTACTTCGAACGCGTCCGCGACGAGATCCGCGAGGGCCGCTCCCTGCGCCCCGCCGTCGAGCGGGCCTGGCCGCGCGCCCGGCGCACCATCCTGGTCTCCGACTTCGTCTCGTTCCTCGCCGCCGCCGTGCTGTTCATCGTCACCGTCGGCAAGGTCCAGGGCTTCGCGTTCACGCTCGGCCTGACCACCCTGCTCGACGTGGTCGTCGTGTTCCTGTTCACCAAGCCGCTGCTCACGATCCTGGCCCGCACCAAGTTCTTCGGTGGCGGCCACCCCTGGTCCGGCCTCGATCCGAAGCGACTGGGTGCCAGGCCGCCGCTGCGCCGCACCCGCCGTCCCTCCGCCCCCATCGAGACGAAGGAGGCGTGAGATGTCGAAGCTCGGCAACCTCGGCGCCCGACTGCACCGTGGCGAGGTCGGCTACGACTTCGTCGGCAACCGCAAGATCTGGTACGGCGTCTCCATCCTGATCACCATCACGGCGATCGTCGGCCTGGCGGTGCTCGGCCTGAACAGGGGCATCGAGTTCCAGGGCGGAGCGGTCTTCAACACCCCGAAGACCAACGTCTCGGTGTCCCAGGCCCAGGAGTACGCGGAAGAGGCCTCCGGCCACGACGCGATCGTCCAGAAGCTCGGCAGCGGCGATGACGCCAAGCTGCGCATCCAGGTCGCGGGCATCGACACCGCCCAGGCCGACAAGGTCTCGGCGGAGCTGGCCGAGAAGCTCGGCGTCGCGGAGAAGGACGTCACCGGCGAACTGGTCGGTCCCAGCTGGGGTGAGCAGATCGCCACCAAGGCCTGGCAGGGCCTCGGCATCTTCCTGGTCCTCGTGGTGATCTATCTGGCGATCGCCTTCGAGTGGCGCATGGCGCTCGCCGCGTTCGTCGCCCTGATCCACGACATCACCATCACGGTCGGTATCTACGCCCTCGTCGGCTTCGAGGTCACGCCGGGCACCGTGATCGGTCTGCTGACCATCCTCGGTTACTCGCTCTACGACACGGTCGTCGTCTTCGACAGCCTCAAGGAGCAGACGAAGGACATCACCAAGCAGACCCGCTGGACCTACAGCGACGTCGCCAACCGCTCGATCAACAGCACCCTGGTCCGCTCCATCAACACCACGGTGGTCGCGCTGCTGCCGGTGGCGGGCCTGCTGTTCATCGGTGGCGGCTTCCTCGGCGCCGGCATGCTCAACGACATCTCGCTGTCGCTGTTCGTCGGCCTCGCGGCCGGTGCGTACTCCTCGATCTTCATCGCCACGCCGCTCGTCGCCGACCTCAAGGAGCGCGAGCCGCAGATGAAGGCCCTGAGGAAGCGCGTGCTCGCCAAGCGCGCCCAGTCCGCCACGCAGGGCGAGTCCCAGGACGCCCCGGTCGACGACGAGCAGTTCGTCGACGAGCCGGAGGACGCCGCTCCCGCGGTCGTCGGCCCCCGCAACCAGCCCGCGTCCCGTGGCCGGGGCCGTGGCCGACCCTCCGGGAAGCGCCGATGACCGAGATCAGGGAACTCCTGCTGAGCCGTATCCGCGACGTCGCGGACTACCCGGAGCCGGGCGTGATGTTCAAGGACATCACCCCGCTCCTGGCGGACCCGGCGGCGTTCACGGCGCTCACCGACGCGCTGGCCGAGATCGCCGGGAACGCCGGTGCCACGAAGATCGTCGGTCTGGAGGCCCGGGGCTTCATCCTCGGAGCGCCGGTCGCGGTCCGCGCGGGCGTCGGCTTCATCCCCGTACGCAAGGCGGGCAAGCTCCCCGGGGCGACGCTCAGCCAGGCGTACGACCTGGAGTACGGCTCCGCCGAGATCGAGGTGCACGCCGAGGACCTGACCGGCGGTGACCGCGTCCTGGTCATCGACGACGTCCTGGCTACGGGCGGCACCGCCGAGGCCTCGATCCAGCTGATCCGCCGGGCCGGCGCCGAGGTGGCCGGCCTGGCGGTCCTGATGGAGCTGGGCTTCCTGGGCGGCCGAGCCCGCCTGGAACCGGCTCTGGACGGAGCCCCGCTGGAGTCGCTGCTCACGGTCTGAGCCCGGCAGCCCCACGCGAGGCTTCGACCCCCGCGCAGGGTGTCCCCGCCGCAGCACCCGATGCCGCGCGCCTGCTACGTCAGGTGCGCGGCATCTGTGCGTCAGGGGGGCCGTATCTGTGCGTCAGGGGCGTATCTGCGCCTCAGGGAGCGCCAAGGCGGTGCGTGCACGGTGGCGCTCCGCGCACTCGCGTACCCACCTGCCCGCGTACATGCGCCAGGCGCGCCCCGCCCTCGCACACATGCCTCGAGCGCTCCCCAGAACGCCCCAGTCACCCCACCCACCCAGCTCACCCATCCCGCCTCCCGCATCACACTCTTCCCGCAAAGCGACGGCATCCCGATGGCGCGAAACCGACGGTTCACCGCACACGGTCCGCACATCCCGCAGGCTGTACCGGACGGCCGCAGGCAAGCCTCTGGACAGTCCCCGGAAGCGCTCACGCCGCCCCCAGGACACGGCCAGCACGACACCGTGGAATCCATCCGTAGCCCCTCGTGTTTCACCGGTAGACGTCCCTCACATCGGACTGAAGGCGATCCTCGGGCGCAGGATCGCTACCATGGGGTCTCCGGAGCCTGACCGGGGGACCCGGATCGCGCACGAGGAGCCCTCTTGCCAGACGAGGCCCAGCACCTGACCGCCGCCAAGCCCGAGTCCGCCTCGGCGCCCGCGGCGAAGCCCGCGCCGAACGCGCCGCACGCGAAGAACGACTCGCGCGGGACGGTCGAGCATGCCCAGTCCGCGCCCGTCGACAAGCCGGCCGAGCAGACGCGACCCAAGCCCGCCCCGGCCGAGCGCCCCGTCAACCCGCCCGCGGCCCGCCCGTCCGCCGGCCAGCCGGCCCGCTCCGGATCCTCCAACCGCGTCCGGGCCCGGCTCGCCCGTCTCGGCGTCCAGCGCTCCAACCCGTACAACCCGGTGCTGGAGCCGTTGCTGCGCATAGTCCGCAGCAACGACCCGAAGATCGAGACCGCCACGCTCCGCCAGATCGAGAAGGCCTACCAGGTCGCCGAGCGCTGGCACCGCGGCCAGAAGCGCAAGAGCGGCGACCCGTACATCACCCACCCGCTCGCGGTGACCACGATCCTCGCCGAGCTGGGTATGGATCCGGCCACCCTGATGGCCGGCCTGCTGCACGACACCGTCGAGGACACCGAGTACGGCCTCGACCAGCTCCGTCGCGACTTCGGCGACTCCGTCGCCTTGCTCGTCGACGGCGTCACCAAGCTGGACAAGGTCAAGTTCGGCGAGGCCGCGCAGGCCGAGACCGTGCGCAAGATGGTCGTAGCCATGGCCAAGGACCCGCGTGTCCTGGTCATCAAGCTCGCCGACCGCCTGCACAACATGCGCACCATGCGTTACCTCAAGCGCGAGAAGCAGGAGAAGAAGGCGCGCGAGACCCTCGAGATCTACGCGCCGCTCGCCCATCGCCTCGGCATGAACACCATCAAGTGGGAGCTGGAGGACCTCGCCTTCGCGATCCTCTACCCCAAGATGTACGACGAGATCGTACGGCTGGTGGCCGAGCGGGCACCGAAGCGTGACGAGTATCTGGCCATAGTGACCGACGAGGTCCAGCAGGACCTGCGCGCCGCCCGCATCAAGGCGACCGTCACCGGCCGTCCGAAGCACTACTACAGCGTCTACCAGAAGATGATCGTCCGCGGTCGCGACTTCGCGGAGATCTACGACCTGGTGGGCATCCGCGTCCTTGTGGACACCGTCCGCGACTGCTACGCCGCCCTCGGCACCGTGCACGCGCGATGGAACCCGGTCCCCGGCCGGTTCAAGGACTACATCGCGATGCCCAAGTTCAACATGTACCAGTCGCTGCACACGACGGTCATCGGCCCCAACGGCAAGCCGGTCGAACTCCAGATCCGCACGTTCGACATGCACCGCCGCGCCGAGTACGGCATCGCCGCGCACTGGAAGTACAAGCAGGAGGCCGTCGCCGGTGCCTCCAAGGTCCGCACCGACGTGCCCAAGGCCGGCAAGGACAAGGACGCCATCAATGACATGGCGTGGCTGCGGCAGCTCCTCGACTGGCAGAAGGAGACCGAGGACCCCAGCGAGTTCCTGGAGTCCCTGCGCTTCGACCTCTCCCGCAACGAGGTCTTCGTCTTCACCCCCAAGGGCGACGTCATAGCGCTCCCGGCGGGCGCCACCCCGGTGGACTTCGCGTACGCCGTCCACACCGAGGTCGGCCACCGCACGATAGGCGCGAGGGTCAACGGACGCCTGGTCCCGCTCGAATCCACCCTGGACAACGGCGACCTGGTCGAGGTGTTCACCTCGAAGGCGGCCGGCGCGGGCCCCTCCCGCGACTGGCTCGGCTTCGTGAAGTCGCCGCGCGCCCGCAACAAAATCCGGGCGTGGTTCTCCAAGGAGCGCCGCGACGAGGCGATCGAGCAGGGCAAGGACGCCATCGTCCGCGCGATGCGCAAGCAGAACCTGCCGATCCAGCGCATCCTGACCGGCGACTCGCTGGTCACGCTCGCGCACGAGATGCGGTACCCGGACATCTCCGCGCTGTACGCGGCGATCGGCGAGGGCCATGTCTCCGCCCAGAGCGTCGTACAGAAGCTCGTCTCCGCGCTCGGCGGCGAGGAGGCCGCCACCGAGGAGATCGACGAGGCGGTCCCACCGACCCGCACCCGCGGGCGCAAGCGTCGCTCCAGCGCCGACCCGGGCGTCATCGTCAAGGGCGTCGAGGACGTGTGGGTCAAGCTGGCCCGCTGTTGTACGCCCGTACCCGGCGACCCGATCATCGGCTTCGTCACGCGCGGTAGTGGCGTATCGGTTCACCGCAGCGACTGCGTGAACGTGGAGTCACTGTCCCGTGAGCCCGAGCGCATCCTCGAGGTCGAGTGGGCGCCCACCCAGTCCTCGGTCTTCCTGGTCGCCATCCAGGTCGAGGCCCTGGACCGCTCCCGGCTCCTGTCGGACGTCACCCGCGTCCTGTCCGACCAGCACGTCAACATCCTCTCCGCGGCCGTCCAGACCTCCCGCGACCGCGTCGCCACCTCCCGCTTCACCTTCGAGATGGGCGACCCGAAGCACCTCGGGCACGTCCTGAAGGCGGTCAGGGGCGTGGAGGGCGTCTACGACGTGTACCGGGTGACGTCGGCGCGCAGCCGGTCGTAGAACTCGGCCGTGCGGCCGGTCGTGGCACAGCCGCACGGCATACGAGAAGGGCCCCGTACCTCGCGGTACGGGGCCCTTCTCGCAGTAGGGGTCAGCCGCCGAACTCCTGCAGGCCCTTCAGCGCCTGGTCCAGCAGTGCCTGGCGGCCCTCCAGCTCCTTCTCGAGCTTGTCGGCCCTGGCGTTGTTGCCCTGGGTGCGAGCCTGCTCGATCTGGCCCCTCAGCTTGTCCACGGCGGCCTGGAGCTGACCGGTCAGCCCCTCGGCACGCGCGCGTGCCTCCGGGTTGGTCCGGCGCCACTCGGTCTCCTCGGCCTCCTGGATCGCGCGCTCGACGGCGTGCATCCGGCCCTCGACCTTCGGGCGGGCGTCGCGCGGCACGTGGCCGATGGCCTCCCAGCGCTCGTTGATCGAGCGGAAGGCGGCACGCGTGGCCTTCAGGTCGCCGATCGGCAGGAGCTTCTCGGCCTCCTCGGCCAGCTCCTCCTTCAGCTTCAGGTTCTCGCCCTGCTCGGCGTCCCGCTCGGCGAAGACCGAGCTGCGGGCGGCGAAGAAGATGTCCTGGGCGCCGCGGAAGCGGTTCCACAGGTCGTCCTCGTGCTCGCGCTGGGCGCGGCCGGCCGCCTTCCACTCCGCCATCAGCTCGCGGTAGCGGGCCGCTGTCGGGCCCCAGTCGGTCGAACCGGACAGCGACTCGGCGTCGGCGACCAGCCGCTCCTTGGTCTTGCGGGCCTCCTCGCGCTGCGCGTCCAGCTGCGCGAAGTGCGCCTTGCGGCGCTTGGAGAACGCCGACCGCGCGTGTGAGAAGCGGTGCCACAGCTCGTCGTCCGACTTGCGGTCGAGCCGCGGCAGGCCCTTCCACGTGTCAACCAGGGCCCGCAGCCGCTCACCCGCGGCCCGCCACTGGTCGGACCGGGCCAGCTCCTCCGCCTCGGTGACCAGCGCCTCCTTGGCGTGCCGGGCCTCGTCCGACTGCTTCGCCCGCTGCTGCTTGCGCTCCTCGCGGCGCTTGTCGACGGTCTCGACCAGCTTGTCCAGGCGGGTCCGCAGGGCGTCCAGGTCACCGACCGCGTGGTGGGCGTCGACCTGCTCACGGATGTGATCGATCGCGGTCTGAGCGTCCTTCGCCGACAGGTCGGTGGTCTTGACTCGCTTCTCGAGGAGGCCGATTTCGACGACCAGGCCCTCGTACTTGCGCTCGAAGTAGGCCAACGCCTCCTCAGGGGAGCCGGCCTGCCAGGAACCGACGACCTGCTCGCCGTCGGCCGTACGCACGTACACGGTCCCCGTCTCGTCGACGCGGCCCCACGGGTCGCTGCTCACAGCGCCTCCTCCACATGATGCCTGCGTAGGGCTTGTGTTCCCCCGGGCATCGTCCACAGTTTCGTCACGGCCAACATAGGCGACCGGCGGGTTGCCTGTCCGCATCCCGCGCGACCGAAATTTCGCAGTTGGGGGTCAGGATTTGGTGACTGTCGCCTTGTTGATGACGACCGTCGCATTGGGGGCGGTGTTCCCGGTCGTGGGGTCGGCGGCCTGGGCTCCTGCCTCGGCGATCTTCTTCAGGACCTTCATGCCGGCCTCGGACACAGTGCCGAACGGTGTGTAGTCGGCCGGCAGCTGACTGTCCTGGTAGACGAGGAAGAACTGACTGCCCCCGGTGTTGCGGCCTTCCTTCGTCTGCGCGTTGTACTGGTTGGCCATCGCGACCGTACCGGCCGGGTAGACACCGCCCTTGAGGCTCGTGTCCTTGAGGTTCTCGTCGGGAATCGTGTACCCGGGGCCGCCCATGCCGGTGCCCTGCGGGTCACCGCACTGCAGCACGTAGATGCCGCTGGGGACGAGCCGGTGGCACTTGCTGTGGTCGAAGTAGCCCTTGCCGGCAAGGAAGGCGAACGAGTTCACGGTGTGCGGTGCGGCCGACGCCTTGAGCGCGATGTCTATGTCACCGCACGTCGTCGCGAGCTTCATCGTGTACTTCGCCGACTTGTCGATGGTCAGCTCCGGCTCCTTCTTCCAGGTCGCCGTCTTGACCTTGCCCGCGGCGGGCTTCTCGCACGGGTCCGGGGCCGGGCTGGTCGCGCTCGGCGTGACCTCCGCGTTCGCGTTGCTCTTGGCCTCGTCGTCGCCCTTGAGTACCCCGGTCGTGTACAGCGCGAGGCTGCCGATGATGATCACCGCGAGGGCTGACGCTATCGCCGCGTTGCGCGTGCGTGTCTTGCGCCGGGCGACCGTGCGCCGCTGCTGCTGTCGCAAGAACTTCTCCCGGGCGAGCTGACGCCGCCGCTGTTCCTGGCTGACCACCGGGTTCTCTCCTCATGCGTCGTGTGTGTCGACCGGTACGCGTGCGTCCATTGAGCCGATCGCCTGCGTGTGCCCCGTACCGTATATGGGTTCGCTGAGGAATCGGCAGCGCCGGTAGGCTCTGACGACGGGCGGAGCCCGCCGACAAACCACCTGTGTCGACACAAACGAAGGACGATCGTGCTCATTGCCGGGTTCCCCGCCGGGGCCTGGGGGACGAACTGTTATCTCGTCGCCCCCGCCGCCGGTGAGGAGTGCGTGATCATCGACCCGGGCCACGAAGCGGCCCCCGGAGTCGAGGAAGCGCTGAAGAAGCATCGGCTCAAGCCCGTCGCCGTCGTCCTCACCCACGGCCACCTCGACCACGTCGCCTCGGTCGTCCCGGTGTGCGGCGCGCACGACGTACCGGCCTGGATCCACCCCGAGGACCGGTACATGATGAGCGACCCCGAGAAGGCGCTCGGCCGGTCCATCGGGATGCAGCTGATGGGCGAGCTGACCATCGGGGAGCCGGACGACGTCAAGGAGCTGACCGACGGCGCCAAGCTGGAGCTGGCCGGCCTGGAGCTGACCGTCGCGCACGCGCCGGGCCATACCAAGGGGTCGGTGACCTTCGGCCTGCCCGAGGCGGCGGACATCCCGCCGATCTTCTTCTCGGGCGACCTGCTGTTCGCCGGCTCCATCGGACGCACCGACCTGCCCGGCGGCGACATGGCCGAGATGCTCGACTCGCTGGCCCGCGTGTGCCTGCCGCTCGACGACTCGACCGTGGTGCTGTCCGGCCACGGCCCCCAGACGACCATCGGCCAGGAGCGTGCCACCAACCCCTACTTGCGGCAGGTGGCCGCCGGCCTGGGAGCGCAAGCCGACGCTCCCCGACGAGGAATGTGACGAGACCTTCCGTGAGCACCTTCAAGGCCCCCAAGGGCACGTACGACCTGATCCCGCCGGACTCCGCCACCTACCTGGCCGTCCGTGAGGCGATCGCCGCCCCCCTGCGCAACTCCGGCTACGGCTACATCGAGACGCCCGGCTTCGAGAGCGTCGAGCTGTTCGCACGCGGCGTGGGCGAGTCCACCGACATCGTGACCAAGGAGATGTACGCCTTCGAGACCAAGGGCGGCGACAAGCTCGCCCTTCGCCCCGAGGGCACGGCCTCGGTCCTGCGCGCGGCGCTGGAGGCCAACCTGCACAAGGCGGGCAACCTCCCGGTCAAGCTCTGGTACTCGGGCTCCTACTACCGCTACGAGCGCCCCCAGAAGGGCCGTTACAGGCACTTCTCCCAGGTCGGCGCCGAGGCGATCGGCGCCGAGGACCCGGCGCTGGACGCCGAGTTGATCATCCTGGCCGACCAGGCCTACCGCTCGCTCGGCCTGAGCAACTTCCGGATCCTGCTCAACAGCCTGGGCGACAAGGAGTGCCGTCCGGTCTACCGAGCGGCCCTGCAGGACTTCCTGCGCGCCCTGGACCTGGACGAGGACACGCGCCGCCGCGTCGACATCAACCCGCTGCGGGTGCTGGACGACAAGCGTGAGTCGGTCCAGAAGCAGCTCACCGGCGCTCCGCTCCTGCGTGACTACCTCTGCGACGCCTGCAAGGCGTATCACGAGGAGGTCCGCGAACTGATCACGGCGGCGGGCGTCTCCTTCGAGGACGACCCGAAGCTGGTGCGCGGCCTGGACTACTACACGCGCACGACCTTCGAGTTCGTCCACGACGGCCTGGGCTCCCAGTCCGCGGTGGGCGGCGGCGGCCGTTACGACGGGCTGTCCGAGATGATCGGCGGCCCCGCGCTGCCGTCCGTCGGCTGGGCCCTGGGCGTCGACCGTACGGTGCTGGCCCTGGAGGCGGAGGGCGTGGAGCTCCAACTCCCGTCGTCCACCAGCGTGTTCGTGGTGCCGCTCGGCGAGGAGGCGCGCCGGGTGCTGTTCGCCAAGGTCACCGAGCTGCGCAAGGTCGGTATCGCTGCGGACTTCTCCTACGGCGCCAAGGGCCTCAAGGGCGCCATGAAGAACGCCAACCGCAGCGGCGCCCGCTACACGATCGTCGCCGGCGAACGTGACCTCGCCGAAGGCGTCGTCCAGCTCAAGGACATGGAGTCCGGCGAGCAGGCGGCCGTCGGCGTCAACGAGATCGTGGCGGAACTGGAAGCCCGTCTGGGTTGATCGTGCCGGGCGGGGACCGCGTGGTCCCCGCCCTCGTCAGCCGTCCCGCCGGTGTCCTGAACCGAACGCCTTCACTCGCTCGTGCGCCTTTCCTTATCCGCAGCGAACGGTGGGCAAGGGCGTGTGTACGGCACAATGTGCCGTGTCCGGAGAAGGTCCAACTCTCAAGTGACGGAATCGGCGTGATGAGCAAGACGACAGTCAAAGACGTCTCCACCGAACCCGAGCCGGAGCGCGCCGAGGTGCCGCCGCAACTGCTGGGCGGCAGTCGTGCGTTCGCCTTGCTGCTGGTGATCACCGGCGCCGCCGGTCTGCTCGCCGCGTGGGTCATCACGATCGACAAGTTCAAGATCCTCGAGGCCAAGGTCGAGGGGAAGACCTTCACGCCCGGCTGCAGCCTCAACCCGATCGTCTCCTGCGGCAGCATCATGGAGAGCAAGCAGGCGGCCGTCTTCGGGTTCCCGAACCCCATGCTCGGCCTGGTCTGCTACGGCATGGTCGTCTGCGTCGGCATGAGCCTGCTCGCCCGCGCCCGCTTCCCGCGCTGGTACTGGCTGACCTTCAACTTCGGCACCCTCTTCGGTGTCGTCTTCTGCACCTGGCTGATGTTCCAGTCGCTCTACCGCATCAACGCGCTGTGCCTGTGGTGCTCGCTGGCCTGGGCCGCGACGATCACCATGTTCTGGTACGTGACCTCCTTCAACGTGCGCAACGGCTTCCTGCCCGCCCCGCGCCCGCTGAAGAACTTCCTCGCCGAGTTCACCTGGGTGCTTCCGGTGACGCACTGCGGCGTCATCGTCATGCTGATCCTGACCCGCTGGGGCAGCCAGCTCTGGGCCTGACCCGCTCCGGCCTCGATGTCAGTGCGGTGATTTAGGGTTTCCAACGTGGAGCCCGACCTGTTCACCGCCGCCGCAGAAGAACGCCAGGAGAAGGACCCCGCCGGCAGTCCCCTGGCCGTGCGCATGCGCCCGCGCACCTTGGACGAGGTGGTGGGCCAGCAGCACCTGCTCAAGCCGGGCTCGCCCCTGCGCAGACTCGTCGGCGAATCCGGCGGCGGCCCCGCCGGGCCCTCCTCGGTGATCCTGTGGGGCCCGCCCGGAACCGGCAAGACCACCCTGGCCTACGTCGTCTCCAAGGCCACCAACAAGCGCTTCGTCGAGCTGTCCGCCATCACCGCCGGGGTGAAGGAGGTCCGCGCGGTCATCGACGGCGCCCGCCGCGCCACCGGCGGCTTCGGCAAGGAGACCGTCCTCTTCCTCGACGAGATCCACCGCTTCAGCAAGGCCCAGCAGGACTCCCTCCTCCCGGCCGTCGAGAACCGCTGGGTGACCCTGATCGCGGCGACCACCGAGAACCCGTACTTCTCGGTCATCTCCCCCCTGCTGTCCCGCTCCCTCCTCCTCACCCTCGAACCCCTCACCGACGACGACCTGCGCGGCCTCCTCAAGCGCGCGCTCACCGACGAGCGAGGCCTCAAGAGCGCCGTCACCCTCCCCGAGGACACCGAGGCCCACCTGCTGCGCATCGCCGGCGGCGACGCCCGCCGCGCCCTGACCGCCCTGGAGGCGGCCGCCGGGGCAGCGCTCGACAAGGGCGAGACGGAGATCGGTCTCCAGACGCTGGAGGAGACCGTCGACCGGGCGGCCGTGAAGTACGACCGCGACGGCGACCAGCACTACGACGTGGCCAGCGCCCTCATCAAGTCGATCCGCGGCTCCGACGTCGACGCCGCCCTGCACTACCTGGCCCGCATGATCGAGGCCGGCGAGGACCCCCGCTTCATCGCCCGCCGCCTGATGATCTCCGCCAGTGAGGACATCGGGCTCGCCGATCCGAACGCCCTGCCGATCGCGGTCGCCGCCGCCCAGGCCGTCGCCATGATCGGCTTCCCCGAAGCCGCCCTCACCCTCAGCCACGCCACCATCGCCCTGGCCCTCGCCCCCAAGTCCAACGCCGCGACGACCGCGATCGGAGCCGCCCTGGAGGACGTACGCAAGGGGTTGGCCGGTCCTGTTCCTCCGCACCTGCGCGACGGGCACTACAAGGGCGCCGCCAAGCTCGGCCACGCGCAGGGGTATGTGTATCCGCACGACCTGGCCGAGGGCATCGCCGAGCAGCAGTACGCCCCGGACGCGATCAAGGACCGCGAGTACTACGAGCCCACCCGCCACGGCGCCGAGGCGCGGTACGCGGACGCCGTCGAGTGGACCAGGAAACACCTCGGTCGCAGACGGTCCTGAGCAGCCTGTAGAATCGCCCGCAGTGCTGAGTCCCGTGTCCGACTCCGGTCGGCGCCTCAGGCGGGACAACCAGCCGGATCTGTTGATCCAGGAGCGTCGCGCACCGTCGTAGGTGTCGCGGGCAGCCCACCACCACCCGAGGTTCCGGGACCGGTCGGTGGGCCGTTCGTGTGCTGCACGTATGTGCCCAGACCAGGGGAGCGGCTGCCTGGCAAGTCCCTCGTGGACCTGTCGGGAATTCCCCGGCTGCGGATTGCGACCTCCCGTAACTCTGAGGCAGCCGAAACAGGAAAAGGAAAAGAAGTGGCGAACCAGTCCCGCCCCAAGGTCAAGAAGTCGCGTGCCCTGGGCATCGCGCTGACCCCGAAGGCCGTCAAGTACTTCGAGGCCCGTCCCTACCCGCCGGGTGAGCACGGCCGTGGCCGCAAGCAGAACTCGGACTACAAGGTCCGTCTGCTCGAGAAGCAGCGTCTGCGTGCGCAGTACGACGTGTCCGAGCGTCAGCTCGTCCGCGCCTACGAGCGTGCCTCCAAGGTTCAGGGCAAGACCGGTGAGGCCCTGATCATCGAGCTCGAGCGTCGTCTCGACGCCCTGGTCCTGCGTTCGGGCATCGCCCGCACCATCTACCAGGCCCGTCAGATGGTCGTTCACGGCCACATCGAGGTCAACGGCCAGAAGGTCGACAAGCCGTCGTTCCGTGTCCGTCCCGACGACGTCGTGATGGTCCGCGAGCGCAGCCGCGAGAAGACCCTCTTCTCCATCGCCCGCGAGGGTGGCTTCGCCCCCGAGGGTGAGACCCCGCGCTACCTCCAGGTGAACCTCAAGGCCCTGGCGTTCCGCCTGGACCGTGAGCCGAACCGCAAGGAGATCCCGGTGATCTGCGACGAGCAGCTCGTCGTCGAGTACTACGCCCGTTGATCCTTCAGCGGTCGTAGGACTTCTGCGCCTGAGCCCGCCGTCTCCCCCGCCCTTCCGGGTGGGGGAGACGGCGGGCTTTCGCTTGGCCGCGACAACTCGGCTCCGTGCGCGCGGTAATCCGGTGCGGAGCGGCATCCCGGGCGCGATAGGCTCGGTGCACGACTTTTTCGATGTAGACCGATGTTGAGGCACGTTTCAGGGAGCGGGTGCACACAGTGTCCGGTGGAGAGGTTGCCGGGATCCTGGTGGCCGTCTTCTGGGCGATCCTGGTCTCCTTCCTCGCCGTCGCGCTGGCGAGGCTGGCCCAGACGCTCAAGGCGACGACCAAGCTCGTCGCGGATGTGACCGACCAGGCCGTCCCGCTCCTGGCAGAGGCCTCCACGGCGGTGCGCTCCGCACAGACCCAGATCGACCGGGTCGACGCGATCGCCTCCGACGTCCAGGAGGTCACCTCCAACGCCTCCGCCCTGTCGACCACCGTCGCGTCCACCTTCGGCGGCCCCCTGGTCAAGGTCGCGGCCTTCGGCTACGGCGTACGCCGGGCCCTCGGCGGCGGCCGCAAGGACGACGCGCCCGCCAAGGAGTCCCGGCGTACCGTGATCGTGGGCCGCACGGTTCCGGCCGCGCGACGGGACAAGCGAAACCTCCGCGGAAAGAGGGACTGAGACCCAGCATGTTCCGCCGTACGTTCTGGTTCACCACGGGCGTCGCCGCCGGTGTGTGGGCCACCACCAAGGTCAACCGGAAGCTGAAGCAGCTGACCCCCGAGAGCCTCGCCGCGACCGCGGCGAACAAGGCGCTCGAGGCCGGTCACCGGCTCAAGGACCGCGCGGTGGGCTTCGCGCTCGACGTCCGCGACAACATGGCCCAGCGAGAGGAGGAACTGGGCGACGCGCTCGGGCTCAACGCCCCCGTCGACCACGAACTCCCCTCACCCCGGCGGTACGCCGCCATCGAGAACCGCAACAACCCGAAGTACGTCGACAGGACGACGTACTCGTACAACCGAAACGAGGACCACTGATGGAGTCGGCCGAGATTCGCCGCCGCTGGCTGAGCTTCTTCGAGGAGCGCGGGCACACCGTCGTCCCTTCGGCGTCGCTCATCGCGGACGACCCGACTCTGCTCCTCGTCCCGGCCGGCATGGTGCCCTTCAAGCCCTACTTCCTGGGCGAGGTCAAGCCGCCCTACCCCCGCGCCACGAGCGTCCAGAAGTGCGTGCGCACACCGGACATCGAAGAGGTCGGCAAGACCACGCGGCACGGCACGTTCTTCCAGATGTGCGGCAACTTCTCCTTCGGCGACTACTTCAAGGAAGGCGCCATCAAGCACGCCTGGGAGCTGCTCACCAGCCCCCAGGACAAGGGTGGTTACGGCCTGGAGCCGGAGAAGCTCTGGATCACCGTCTACAAGGACGACGACGAGGCCGAGCGCATCTGGCACGAGGTCGTCGGTGTGCCGAAGGAGCGCATCCAGCGTCTCGGCATGAAGGACAACTACTGGTCCATGGGCGTCCCGGGTCCGTGTGGCCCCTGTTCCGAGATCAACTACGACCGCGGCCCCGAGTTCGGCGTCGAGGGCGGTCCCGCCGTCAACGACGAGCGGTACGTGGAGATCTGGAACCTCGTCTTCATGCAGTACGAGCGCGGCCAGGGCACCGGCAAGGACAACTTCGAGATCCTCGGCGAACTGCCCAGCAAGAACATCGACACCGGCCTCGGCCTGGAGCGACTCGCCATGATTCTGCAGGGCGTGCAGAACATGTACGAGATCGACACTTCCATGGCCGTCATCAAGAAGGCCACCGAGCTGACGGGTGTCGCGTACGGCGACGCCCACGCCTCTGATGTCTCCCTGCGCGTGGTCACCGACCACATGCGTACGGCCACCATGCTCATCGGCGACGGCGTCACCCCCGGCAACGAGGGCCGCGGCTACGTGCTGCGCCGCATCATGCGCCGCGCCATCCGCAACATGCGTCTGCTGGGCGCCACCGGTCCGGTCGTCAAGGACCTGATCGACGTCGTCATCGGCATGATGGGCCAGCAGTACCCCGAGCTCGTCACCGACCGCGAGCGCATCGAGAAGGTCGCCCTCGCCGAGGAGAACGCCTTCCTCAAGACGCTGAAGGCCGGCACCAACATCCTCGACACGGCCGTCACCGACACCAAGGCCGCGGGCTCCACCGTCCTGGCCGGCGACAAGGCCTTCCTGCTCCACGACACCTGGGGCTTCCCGATCGACCTCACCCTCGAGATGGCCGCCGAGCAGGGGCTCTCCGTGGACGAGGACGGCTTCCGCCGCCTGATGAAGGAGCAGCGGGAGCGCGCCAAGGCCGACGCCCAGGCCAAGAAGACCGGCCACGCCGGCGCCGGCGCCTACCGGGAGATCGCCGACAAGGTCGGCGAGACCGACTTCATCGGTTACTCGGACACCGAGGGCGAGTCCACCATCGTCGGCATCCTCGTCGACGGCGCCTCCTCCCCGGCGGCCACCGAGGGCGACGAGGTCGAGATCGTCCTCGACCGCACCCCGTTCTACGCCGAGGGCGGCGGTCAGATCGGCGACACCGGCCGCATCAAGGTCGACACCGGTGCCGTCATCGAGATCCGCGACTGCCAGAAGCCGGTCCCGGGCGTGTACGTCCACAAGGGCGTCGTCCAGGTCGGCGAGGTCACCGTCGGCGCCAAGGCCCACGCCTCGATCGACGCCCGCCGCCGCACGGCCATCGCCCGCGCCCACTCGGCGACGCACCTCACCCACCAGGCGCTGCGTGACGCCCTCGGCCCGACGGCCGCCCAGGCCGGCTCCGAGAACCAGCCGGGCCGCTTCCGCTTCGACTTCGGTTCGCCGTCCGCCGTGCCGACGGCCGTGATGACCGACGTCGAGCAGAAGATCAACGAGGTCCTCGCCCGCGATCTCGATGTCCGCGCGGACGTCATGGGCATCGACGAGGCCAAGAAGCAGGGCGCCATCGCCGAGTTCGGCGAGAAGTACGGCGAGCGCGTGCGCGTCGTGACGATCGGCGACTTCTCCAAGGAGCTGTGCGGCGGCACGCACGTGCACAACACCTCCCAGCTCGGCCTGGTGAAGCTGCTCGGCGAGTCGTCGATCGGCTCCGGTGTGCGCCGTATCGAGGCTCTCGTCGGCGTGGACGCCTACAACTTCCTCGCCCGCGAGCACACGGTCGTCGCCCAGCTCCAGGAGCTGATCAAGGGCCGCCCGGAGGAACTGCCGGAGAAGGTCTCCGCGATGCTCGGCAAGCTGAAGGACGCCGAGAAGGAGATCGAGAAGTTCCGCGCCGAGAAGGTGCTCCAGGCCGCCGCCGGTCTCGCCGAGTCGGCCAAGGACGTCCACGGCATCGCCGTCGTCACCGGTCAGGTCCCGGACGGCACCACGGCGGACGACCTGCGCAAGCTGGTCCTCGACGTGCGCGGTCGCATCCAGGGCGGACGGGCCGCCGTGGTGGCCCTGTTCACCGTCAACAACGGCAAGCCGCTGACGGTCATCGCCACCAACGAGGCCGCCCGCGAGCGCGGTCTCAAGGCCGGTGACCTGGTGCGTACGGCAGCCAAGACCCTCGGTGGCGGCGGTGGCGGCAAGCCGGACGTCGCCCAGGGCGGCGGCCAGAACCCGGCCGCCGTCGGCGAGGCCGTCGACGCGGTCGAGCGGCTCGTGGCGGAAACGGCCAAGTGAGCGACGACACACTCGCGAGTGGCGACGGCCGGGGCATGCGCCGCGGCCGTCGTCTGGCGATCGACGTAGGCGACGCCCGGATCGGCGTCGCCTCGTGCGACCCCGACGGGATCCTCGCCACACCGGTGGAGACGGTCCCGGGCCGGGACATCCCCGCAGCTCACCGTCGCCTCAAGCAGCTCGTCGAGGAGTACGAGCCGATCGAGGTCGTCGTCGGGCTGCCTCGCTCCCTCAAGGGGGGCGAGGGTCCGGCCGCGGTCAAGGTCAGGGGCTTCGCCCAGGAACTGGCACGCATGATCGCGCCCGTACCGGTCAGGCTCGTGGACGAGCGGATGACTACCGTGACGGCCAGTCAGGGACTGCGCGCCTCGGGCGTGAAGTCGAAGAAGGGCCGGTCGGTGATCGACCAGGCAGCCGCTGTGATCATCTTGCAGCAGGCGCTCGAATCCGAACGGGTGTCAGGTAAAGCTCCGGGCGAGAGCGTCGAAGTGGTTATCTGATCGCGATACGGTAACGTTCCGCGCGATGCGCCGGTGTTCGAACAGCTGGCGCACCAAGAGAGGCGGGACGGGAGCCGGATCTTCAACAGCCGCGTGACCGCCGCCTCGCGGCTCTAGGGGATCGATGACTGAGTATGGCCGGGGCCCCGGCTCCGAACCGTGGCATCCCGAGGACCCGTTGTTCGGGGACGGCGGATGGGAAGGGCAGCAGGCCCACACGGGCCAGCAAGCTGCCTACGGCGGCCAGCCGCAGCACTATCCGGAGCAGCAGCCGCAGCAGCCCCAGCACTACGGGGACTGGGGCAACGGCCAGCAGGCCGCATACGGTCAGGCGCAGCAGCAGTACCCGCAGCAGGGTCAGGGACAGCAGCAGTACCAGCAGCAGGGCCAGGGGCAGCAGCCGTACCAGCAGCAGGGCCAGGATCAGCAGTACCAGCAGCAGTACGACCAGCAGCACTACGCGGGCCAGGGGCAGCAGCCGTACGACAACAACGGCTGGGCGACCGGCACTCACCACCAGGTCCAGTACCCCGACCCGGCGGACCCCTACGGGCAGCAGGCCGCTGCCTACGGCGGTCAGCAGCCCGACTACTACGGGACCCCCGAGGCATACCCTCCGCCGGAGCCGCCGAGTCGGCGGCAGGCCGAACCCGAGCCGCCCCAGACCGACTGGGATCCGGGACCTGACCAGGGCGAACACGCCTTCTTCGCCGGTGGCGGCGACGATGACGACGACTCCGACGACGAGTCGGGGGACGGCCGAGGGCGCGGCGACCGGCGGGGCCGGGGCGGTAAACCCAAGAAGCGCCGCAGCGGGTTCGCCTGCCTGGTGGTCGTACTGATCTTCGGCGGAGGCGTGGCCGGAGTCGGATATTTCGGGTACCAGTTCTACCAGGATCGTTTCGGCTCCGCTCCGGACTACGCGGGTGAGGGCACGAGCGCGACGGTGACTGTCGAGATCCCCAAGGGCGCGTTGGGATCCGAGATCGGTCAGCTGCTGAAGGCCGCCGATGTGGTGAAGAGCGTGGACGCCTTCGTCGTCGCGCAGCAGGAGAACCCCGACGGAGGCAAGATCCAGGCGGGCGCCTATCTGCTGAAGAAGCAGATGTCCGCCGCGAGTGCCGTCGAGATGATGCTCGACCCCAAGAGCCAGAACAACGTTCTGGTCAGGCCGGGCGAGCGGAATCTGACCGTCTACAAGGCGATCGACAAACAGCTCGAATTGCCGTCCGGCAGCACCGAGAAGGCCGCCGAGGAGAAATACAAGACCCTCGGACTTCCGAGCTGGGCGAACGACAACAGCGAAATCAAGGACCCGCTGGAGGGCTTCCTCTACCCGGGCACCTATCCCGCCGCAAAGGGTATGAAGCCCGAAGCGGTGCTGAAGGAGATGGTGACCCAGGCCGCGAGCAAGTACGACGCGCTCAACCTGGAGTCCAAGGCCAAGGCGCTCAAGCTGGACAACCCGCTGCAGGTCATCACGGTCGCCAGCCTCGTCCAGGCGGAGGGCAAGACCAACGACGACTACCGCAAGATGGCGGAGGTGGTCTACAACCGCCTCGATCTCGCGAACCCCGAGACCTACGGTGCCCTTCAGTTCGACTCGACCTTCAATTACCTGAAGGGTCAGAGCAACATCGACATCAGCGAGTCGGAGATCAAGAGCAACCAGGACCCGTACAACACGTACACGCAGAAGGGTCTGCCGCCCGGTCCGATCGGCAACCCGGGCGAGGGTGCGATGAAGGGGACGCTGAATCCGACCGACGAGGGTTGGTACTACTTCGTGGCGACCGACGGCGTGAACAAGACAGAATTCGCCAAGACCCACGACGATTTCCTGAAGCTCAAGGACAAGTTCAATGAGAGCAGGGGCAACTGACGCCCGCCGGGCGGCCGTCCTCGGTTCGCCCATCGCCCACTCCCTCTCCCCGGTGCTGCACCGCGCCGCGTACGAGGAACTGAGGCTCACTGGCTGGTCGTACGACCGGTTCGAGATCGACGAGTCCGCTCTGCCCGGGTTCTTCGCGGACCTCGGACCGGAGTGGGCCGGGTTGTCGCTGACCATGCCGCTCAAGCGGGCCGTCATCCCGCTGCTCGACGAGATCAGCGAGACGGCGGCCTCGGTCGAGACGGTCAACACGGTTGTCTTCACCGAGGACGGCCGCCGCGTCGGCGACAACACCGACATCCCCGGGATGGTCGCCGCGCTGCGGGAGCGCGGCATCGAACAGGTCGACTCGGCGGCCGTCCTGGGCGCGGGCGCCACGGCGTCCTCCGCGCTGGCCGCGCTCGCGCGGATCTGCACCGGTGAGGTCGTGGCGTACGTACGCAGCGAGGCACGCGCCGCCGAGATGCGGCAGTGGGGCGAGCGACTCGACATCGAGGTGCGCACGGCCGACTGGGCGGACGCCGACCGGGCGCTGCGCGCGCCACTGGTGATCGCGACCACCCCGGCCGGTACGACGGACGCCCTCGCCGCCGCCGTACCGGAACGCCCCGCCACCCTGTTCGACGTGCTCTACGACCCCTGGCCCACCGCTCTCGCCGCCCGCTGGTCCATGTACGGCGGAGCCGTCGTCAGCGGGCTCGACCTGCTGGTGCACCAGGCGGTGCTGCAGGTGGAGCAGATGACCGGCCGTGTTCCGGCACCCCTGGACGCCATGCGAAAGGCGGGAGAGCGCGCTCTCGCGGCCCGCTAGGATCCGCTGGGTTCCGCAGGGGCGGAGCACAACAGAGGGGGAGCACGCGCGTGTCCACAGGTGCGCCGCTGGCGTCCGGCAAGGGCGAGATATTCGAGGTCATCCTGCAGTTCCTGCCGGACTGGGTGCAGATCGCCGTCCTCATCCTGGTCGTACTGGCCGTCCTCGCCTCATGGACGGTCAAGCTGAAGCGCAAGATCGCCCGGCGGCGTGCGGTGCGCGAGGGGCAGGTCGTTCATACGGCGGCGCAGCACGGGCAGCGGAGGGGCGCCGACTATCTGGGACCGTACGCTCCCCAGCCGCAGACGCAGCAGCCGAGCGGTGCCGATTTCCTCGGCGCCTACGCCCCGCAGCAGGCGCAGGCCGCGCAGCCGGGCCCGCAGGGCAGCGGCGCCGACCATCTCGGCTCGTACGCCCCGCAGCAGCGGTCGGGCAGCGGCCCCGCGTGATCCCTTCCGCCGCCCCGTGCCGTCCCTCCGCCGTCCGTCTGGTGGACCGGCGGCCGGGCACCGGTCCCGGACGTGGGAGGATCGGAGGTGGCGGGCCGGGGCCGCGCACCTGGTCGCGCCGTCGACGTACGCGAGGACGCGCGTACGCAGGGCAGTACCAGGGCGCGAGCATCGAGGAGCACCGTTGAGCAGGTTGCGCTGGCTGACCGCGGGGGAGTCCCATGGCCCCGCACTCGTCGCGACGCTGGAGGGCCTTCCCGCCGGCGTGCCGATCACCACGGAGATGGTGGCGGACCACCTGGCCCGGCGCCGCCTCGGCTATGGACGCGGTGCGCGCATGAAGTTCGAGCGCGACGAGGTCACCTTCATCGGCGGCGTCCGGCACGGCCTCACGCTCGGTTCCCCGGTCGCGATCATGGTGGGCAACACCGAGTGGCCCAAGTGGGAGCAGGTCATGGCGGCCGACCCCATCGACCCGGAGATCCTCGCCGGCCTCGCCCGCAACGCGCCGCTGACCCGCCCGCGCCCCGGCCACGCCGACCTGGCCGGCATGCAGAAGTACGGCTTCGACGAGGCCCGGCCGATCCTGGAGCGCGCCTCCGCCCGTGAGACGGCGGCCCGTGTGGCGCTGGGCGCGGTGGCCCGGTCGTACATCAAGGAGACGGCCGGCATCGAGATCGTCAGCCACGTCGTGGAGCTGGCCGCCGCGAAGGCGCCGCAGGGCGTGTACCCGACCCCGGCCGACGTCGAGAAGCTGGACGCGGACCCCGTGCGCTGCCTGGACGCCGACGCGTCGAAGGCGATGGTCGCCGAGATCGACCAGGCCCACAAGGACGGCGACACCCTCGGTGGCGTGGTCGAGATCCTCGCGTACGGCGTCCCCGTCGGCCTGGGCTCGCACGTGCACTGGGACCGCAAGCTGGACGCCCGGCTCGCCGGTGCCCTCATGGGTATCCAGGCGATCAAGGGCGTCGAGATCGGCGACGGCTTCGAGCTGGCGCGGGTGCCCGGCTCCAAGGCGCACGACGAGATCGTGAACACGCCCGAGGGCATCCGCCGCGTCTCCGGCCGTTCCGGCGGCACCGAGGGCGGCCTGACCACCGGTGAGCTGCTGCGGGTCCGCGCCGCGATGAAGCCGATCGCGACCGTGCCTCGCGCCCTGCAGACGGTGGACGTGACGACCGGTGAGGCGACGCAGGCCCACCACCAGCGCTCCGACGTCTCCGCCGTCCCGGCCGCCGGCATCGTCGCCGAGGCCATGGTGGCGCTCGTCCTCGCGGACGCGGTGGCCGAGAAGTTCGGCGGCGACAGCGTGCCCGAGACCCGCCGCAACGTGCAGTCGTACCTCGACAACCTGGCCATCCGATGAGCGCAGCGCCTGTGGTGGTGCTGGTCGGGCCGATGGGCGTGGGCAAGTCCACGGTCGGTCAGCTGCTGGCCGAGCGGCTCGGCGTCGGCTACCGGGACACCGACGACGACATCGTGGCCGAGCAGGGCCGGACCATCGCGGAGATCTTCGTCGACGAGGGCGAGCCCGCGTTCAGGGCGATCGAGAAGCAGGCCGTGCACCGGGCACTCGCCACGTACGACGGTGTCCTTGCGCTGGGCGGCGGTTCGATCCTGGACGCGGACACGCGCGCGCTCCTCGCCGGACAGCGGGTTGTCTATCTCTCGATGGACGTCGAGGAGGCCGTCAAGCGCACCGGCCTGAACGCCGCCCGCCCCCTGCTCGCGATCAACCCGCGCAAGCAGTGGCGCGAGCTGATGGAGGCCCGCCGGCATCTGTACGAGGAGGTCGCTACGGCGGTCGTGGCCACCGACGGCCGTACCCCGGAAGAAGTGACCCAAGCCGCCCTGGACGCACTGGAGTTGAAGGACGCATGACTGAGGCAGTGACGCGCATCCAGGTCGGCGGCACCGCGGGAAGCGACCCGTACGAGGTTCTGGTGGGCCGTCAGCTCCTGAGCGAGCTGGGCGGGTTGATCGGTGCCAAGGCCCAGCGGGTCGCCGTCGTCCACCCGGAGGCGCTGGCCGAGACCGGCGAGGCGCTCCGTGCCGACCTGGCCGAGCAGGGCTACGAGGCGGTCGCCATCCAGGTGCCGAACGCCGAGGAGGCCAAGACCGCCGAGGTGGCCGCCTACTGCTGGAAGGCGCTCGGCCAGTCCGGTTTCACCCGCAGCGACGTCATCGTCGGCGTCGGCGGCGGCGCGACCACCGACCTGGCCGGGTTCGTGGCCGCGACCTGGCTGCGCGGGGTGCGCTGGATCGCGATCCCGACCACCGTGCTCGCCATGGTGGACGCGGCGGTCGGCGGCAAGACCGGCATCAACACCGCCGAGGGCAAGAACCTCGTCGGGTCCTTCCACCCGCCGGCCGGCGTGCTGTGCGACCTGGCCGCGCTGGACTCCCTCCCGGTCAACGACTACGTGTCCGGCCTCGCCGAGATCATCAAGGCCGGTTTCATCGCCGACCCGGCGATCCTGGAGCTGATCGAGGCCGACCCGCAGGCGGCGCGGACCCCGGCCGGCCCGCACACCGCCGAGCTGATCGAGCGGTCGATCCGGGTCAAGGCCGAGGTCGTCTCGTCGGACCTGAAGGAGTCGGGTCTGCGGGAGATCCTCAACTACGGCCACACCCTCGGCCACGCCATCGAGAAGAACGAGCGGTACAAGTGGCGGCACGGCGCGGCGGTCTCCGTCGGCATGCACTTCGCCGCCGAACTCGGCCGTCTCGCCGGGCGGTTGGACGACGCGACGGCGGACCGCCACCGCACGATCCTCGAATCGGTGGGCCTGCCGCTGCACTACCGCTACGACCAGTGGCCCAAGCTGCTGGAGACCATGAAGGTCGACAAGAAGTCCCGCGGCAATCTGCTGCGCTTCATCGTCCTGGACGGCCTGGCCAAGCCGACCGTTCTGGAGGGCCCGGACCCGGCCGTCCTCCTCGCCGCGTACGGCGAAGTCGGCCAGTAAGTCCGGCGAACCACCCTTCCGTCCGATTCACCTGTGGCGATGGGCACTTCAGACCGCCTCCGGCCGTTCACCAATCGGCGGCCGGGGGCGGTACCGTTCGGTACCGAGCGGGGTTCGTGCCCTGCTGCCAGCGCCAATGGCCATGGAAGACGAGACGGAGTGGCACCGGATGCAGCACGCAGTGGGTTCTCCGCTGCCGCCGCCCCACCAGTCGGGGCACGGCTGGTCACCGGCCGCACAACACCCGGGTCCGCACCACCCGGGCGCGCATCAGGGACCCGCACCGCATCAGGGACCCGCCCCGCACCTGGGCTCCGCTCCCATGCCTCCGCCACCTCCGGCACCGGGCTTGACTCCCCCCGGCCCGGTCCCGCCCGCGCCACACCACGCCCCGGCCCCTGCCCCGCCGGGCCCGCCGCCCCCCGAGACCACCGGCCACGTCCAGCTGCCGCCGGGCGGCCCCGTCACCATGCCGAGCACCCCGCCCGCCGCGGCGTCCCCGGATCCGACGACCACGACCCTCGCGGTGCTGCTCATCGGGCCCGCGGGGGCCGGTAAGACGAGCGTCGCCAAATACTGGGCGGACCACCGCCGGGTGCCCACGGCCCACATCAGCCTCGACGACGTACGCGAATGGGTCCGCTCGGGCTTCGCCGACCCCCAGTCCGGGTGGAACGACAATTCCGAGGCCCAGTACCGCCTGGCCCGCCGCACCTGCGGCTTCGCCGCGCGCAACTTCCTGGCCAACGGCATCTCGTGCATCCTCGACGACGCGGTCTTCCCCGACCGCCCGGTGGTCGGCCTCGGCGGCTGGAAGCGGCACGTGGGCCCGGGACTGCTCCCGGTCGTCCTGCTCCCGGGCCTGGAGATCGTCCTGGAGCGCAACGCCGAACGCTCGGGCAACCGCCGCCTCACCGACGAGGAGGTCGCCCGCATCCACGGCCGCATGGCCGGCTGGTACGGCTCGGGCCTCCCGATCATCGACAACTCGCAACTCGACGTCCCACAGACGGCCCAGGTCCTGAACGACGTACTCTCAAGATCAATCGCAAGCCCCCCGAACTGGTAACGCAGGGGGGCGCGCCAACCCAGGGGCGCGGGGAACTGCGCGATCAACCCCCACCGGCCCGCAGACGGCACACAACACCCGGTGGCACCCCGTCCTCCGAGCGGCACCTTCCCAACCCGCACATTTCAGACACCGCCCACTCAGACGCCCCCAACCGGCGCCAACCCAGCGGAGCTCTTACGCTCGGGTCATGTCAGAGGTGTACGCCACCCGCCGATCCCGGCTGAGGGACCGCTGCCAAGCCAGCGGCAGCGCCACCGCGCTGATCTCCCGCCCCGCCAACGTCCGCTACCTCGCGGGCGCCGCCCCGCAGGGCTCCGCGCTGCTCCTCGGCAAGACCGAAGACCTGCTCGTATGCGTCGGCCCGCCCGACGACCGCTCCACCGAAGGCCGTCCCGACGAGACCCTGCGGATCCACAACCTCCCCGGCGCCGAGGGCGACCCCGCCGTCGCCGCGGCCGACCTCGCGGCGGCGCAGGGCGGGGAGTCCCTGGCCGTGGAGGAACACCACCTCACCGTGGCCCGCCACAGAGCCATCCGCTCGGTCGTCCCGCGCCTGCGCCTCACCGACCTCGGCGGAGCCGTGGAACAGCTCCGGGTGGTCAAGGACGAGGAGGAGATCTCCTGTCTCAGGATCGGGGCCGAGATCGCCGACCAGGCACTCGGGGAGCTCCTCGAATCCATCCTCGTCGGCCGTACCGAACGCCACCTCGCCCTGGAACTCGAACGGCGCCTGGTCGATCACGGCGCCGACGGCCCGGCCTTCCGCACCTCCGTCGCCACCGGCCCGAACGCCGGCCGACGTGCCCACCGGCCCACCGACCGCCGGGTCGAGGAGGGCGACTTCCTCTCCGTCTGTCTGGGGGCCACGTACCGCGGCTACCGGTGCGAGATCGGCCGTACCTTCGTCATCGGTACGTCTCCCGCCGACTGGCAGATCGAGTTGTACGACGTCGTCTTTGCCGCTCAGCGTGCCGGACGGGAGTCGCTGACACCCGGCGCCGCCTACCGTGACGTGGACCGCGCCGCACGTCAGGTGCTGGATTCCGCCGGGTACCACGAGGGCCTGCCGGCCCTCACCGGCCACGGTGTCGGGCTCGAAATCGACGAGGACCCGCAGTTGGCTCCCGCGGCCATGGGTAAACTGGACGCTTGCGTGCCGGTCACCGTCGAACCGGGGGTCCACCTCCCGGGCCGGGGCGGTGTCCGGATCGATGACACGCTCGTCGTTCGCCCCGAGGCGGACGGCGGACCCGAGCTACTCACCATCACGACCAAGGAGCTGCTCGCCCTCTAGGCAGGTGCGTGCCCCGGGGTCGTCCACGTCAGTCCAGGAGATTCCGCAACCGTGGCTTCCACGAACGACCTCAAGAACGGCATGGTGCTCAAGCTCGAAGGCGGCCAGCTCTGGTCCGTCGTCGAGTTCCAGCACGTCAAGCCCGGCAAGGGCCCGGCCTTCGTGCGCACCAAGCTCAAGAACGTGCTGTCCGGGAAGGTCGTCGACAAGACCTTCAACGCCGGCGTGAAGGTCGAGACGGCCACCGTCGACAAGCGCGACATGCAGTTCTCCTACATGGACGGCGACTACTTCGTCTTCATGGACATGGAGACCTACGACCAGCTCATGGTCGACCGCAAGGCCGTCGGCGACGCCGCCAACTTCCTGATCGAGGGCTTCACCGCGACCGTGGCGCAGCACGAGGGCGAGGTGCTCTTCGTCGAGCTGCCGGCCGCCGTCGAGCTCGTCATCCAGGAGACCGAGCCGGGCGTCCAGGGCGACCGCTCCACCGGCGGCACCAAGCCCGCCACGCTGGAGACCGGTCACCAGATCCAGGTCCCGCTCTTCATCACCACCGGTGAGAAGATCAAGGTCGACACCCGCACCAGCGACTACCTCGGCCGGGTGAACAGCTAACCGTGGCTGCCCGCAACACGGCCCGCAAGCGCGCCTTCCAGATCCTCTTCGAGGGCGACCAGCGCGGCGCCGACGTCCTGACGGTCCTCGCGGACTGGATCCGGCTCTCCCGGGCCGACACCCGGCAGCCGCCGGTGAGCGAGTACACGATGCAGCTGGTCGAGGGCTACGCGCAGTATGCGAAGCGCATCGACGAGCTGATCGCGCAGTACTCGGTCGGCTGGACGCTCGACCGGATGCCGGTCGTGGACCGCAACATCCTGCGTCTCGGCGCGTACGAGCTGATCTGGGTCGACGAGACCCCGGACGCGGTCGTGCTCGACGAGATGGTGCAGCTGGCGAAGGAGTTCTCCACGGACGAGTCGCCCTCGTTCGTCAACGGTCTCCTCGGTCGGCTCAAGGACCTGAAGCCCTCGCTGCGCCGAGAGGAAGCGTAGAGGTCTTCGAAGACGCCGGAGGGCCCGCAGCATCGCCGCTGC
>NZ_BAAAZY010000001.1:0-129116 GCF_039537145.1 Streptomyces shaanxiensis | reverse complement strand
TCCTGTGCCACGGGGAACCCATCAGGCCCGCAGAACGCCGCCGGGGTGGCCGGAACCGCAAAGTTCCAGCCACCCCGGCGGCACGTTTCTGCTAAATCGGCCGAACCCGTTGTGGAGCGCTCAGCTCTCCTCGGCGTGGGTGACCGCGCGGCGCGCGTCCGCGTCCAGGACGCCCCAGCTGATCAGCTGTTCGGTCAGGACCGAGGGCGACTGGTCATAAATGACGGCGAGTGTGCGCAGGTCGTCCTGGCGGATCGAGAGCACCTTGCCGTTGTAGTCACCGCGCTGCGACTGGATGGTCGCGGCATAGCGCTGAAGGGGACCCGCCTTCTCGGCCGGCACGTGGGCAAGCCGCTCCAGGTCCAGGACCAGCTTCGGCGGCGGCTCGGCCGCGCCGCCCGGGGTCGTGCCCGGCAGCAGCTCCTGTACCGGAACGCCGTAGAAATCCGCCAGCTCGGCGAGGCGCTGCACGGTCACGGCGCGGTCGCCGCGCTCGTACGAACCGACCACAACGGCCTTCCAGCGTCCCTGGGACTTCTCCTCGACACCGTGAAGGGAAAGGCCCTGCTGGGTGCGGATGGCCCGGAGCTTGGCCCCGAGCTGTTTGGCGTATTCGCTGGACATATAGCTCCCCGGCACTGGGTCGACGCGACTGGCTTGGGTTCCATGCCGCGCGGTTGGTAACTCACTGTGAGGTTACGCAGCGTTACTCTGGCGCGTCAAGCCGAATGGTCCACACCGACTCTTCCGTGCTATCGGTGGCCGATTGGGCCAAGGGGGTGAACGGGGCCGCGCCGTCGGCCTGCTACCGTGGATGGCGCAAACCAGACGTCCTTTAAGGTCCGTCCCGTGAGGCGGAGAAGGAGGTCCTTTTCGTATGGACAGGCAGCAGGACACGCAAGCGTCCGACGCCAGGCCCGTTCTCGAAGGCCCTGACATCGCGCGGGTATTGACCCGCATCGCCCACGAGATCGTCGAACGCGCCAAGGGCGCCGACGACGTGGTACTCCTCGGCATTCCCACTCGAGGCGTCTTCCTCGCCCAGCGGCTCGCCGCCAAGCTCGAGGAGATCACCGACCGCAAGATCCCGGTCGGTTCGCTCGACATCACCATGTACCGCGACGACCTGCGCATGCACCCACCGCGTGCGCTGGCCCGCACCGAGATCCCCGGTGACGGCATCGACGGCCGCCTCGTCGTCCTCGTCGACGACGTGCTCTTCTCCGGCCGTACCATCCGCGCCGCCCTCGACGCCCTGAACGACATCGGTCGTCCGCGCGCGGTCCAGCTCGCGGTCCTCGTCGACCGCGGCCACCGCGAACTGCCCATCCGCGCCGACTACGTCGGCAAGAACCTCCCCACGTCGTTGCGGGAGACGGTCAAGGTCCAGCTCGCCGAGGAGGACGGTCGGGACACCGTTCTGCTCGGTGCCAAGCAGACCCAGTAGCACGCGTAAGGCGTACGTCGCTGACGTACGCCCGCTCGGTGCGCCTCCACGCGCGCGTGCCGTCCGAATTCTCCTGACCTGAACTGCCTTACGGAGCCTGACAGATGCAGCGTCATCTCATCTCGGCCGCCGACCTCACCCGTGACGACGCCGTCCTGATCCTCGACACCGCCGAGGAGATGGCCCGGGTCGCCGACCGGCCGATCAAGAAGCTGCCGACCTTGCGCGGCCGCACCGTCGTGAACCTCTTCTTCGAGGACTCCACACGCACGCGTATCTCCTTCGAGGCCGCCGAGAAGCGGCTGTCGGCGGACGTCATCAACTTCTCCGCCAAGGGATCGAGCGTGTCCAAGGGCGAGTCCCTGAAGGACACCGCCCAGACCCTGGAGGCCATGGGCGTCGACGCCGTCGTCATCCGGCACGGAGCCTCCGGCGCGCCGTACCGCCTCGCCAACTCCGGCTGGATCGACGCGGCCGTCATCAACGCCGGCGACGGCACCCACCAGCACCCCACCCAGGCCCTGTTGGACGCCTTCACGATGAGGCGCCGGCTCGTCGGCCGGGACGCCGGGATAGGGCAGGACCTCGCCGGTAAGCGCATCACGATCGTCGGCGACATCCTGCACGGCCGGGTCGCCCGCTCCAACGTCGACCTGCTGCACACCCTCGGCGCCGAGGTCACCCTCGTCGCGCCGCCGACCCTGGTGCCCGTCGGCGTCGAGACCTGGCCCTGCGAGGTGTCGTACGACCTCGACAGCACGCTGGCGAAGTCCGACGCGGTGATGATGCTGCGCGTGCAGCGCGAGCGGATGAACGCCGCGTTCTTCCCCACCGAGCGCGAGTACTCGCGGCGCTACGGCCTCGACGGCGACCGCATGGCCAAGATGCCCGAGCACGCCATCGTGATGCACCCCGGCCCGATGGTCCGCGGCATGGAGATCACCGCCGAGGTCGCCGACTCGGATCGCTGCACCGCCATCGAGCAGGTCGCAAACGGAGTGTCCATCCGGATGGCTGTCCTGTACCTGCTGCTCGGTGGAAACGAGCCCGCCGTCACCCACCCCCGTACCGAGGAGAAGTAAGACAGATGAGCAAGATCCTGATCCGTGGTGCGAAGGTGCTCGGCGGCGAGCCGCAGGACGTGCTGATCGACGGCGGGACCATCGCCGAGGTGGGCACCGGTCTGAGCGCGGAGGGCGCCCAGGTCGTCGAGGCGGCGGGCAAGGTGCTGCTGCCGGGCCTGGTCGACCTGCACACGCACCTGCGTGAGCCCGGACGCGAGGACTCCGAGACCGTGCTGACCGGCACGCGCGCGGCGGCCTCCGGGGGTTACACGGCCGTGTTCGCCATGGCCAACACCTTCCCGGTGGCCGACACCGCCGGTGTCGTCGAGCAGGTCTACCGGCTCGGCCAGGAGCACGGCTACTGCGACGTGCAGCCCATCGGCGCCGTGACCGTCGGCCTGGAGGGCAAGAAGCTCGCCGAGCTGGGCGCCATGTACGAGTCGGCCGCGGGCGTCACCGTCTTCTCCGACGACGGCAAGTGCGTCGACGACGCCGTGATCATGCGCCGGGCGCTGGAGTACGTGAAGGCCTTCGGCGGCGTCGTCGCCCAGCACGCGCAGGAGCCGCGGCTGACCGAGGGCGCCCAGATGAACGAGGGTGTGGTCTCCGCCGAGCTGGGTCTCGGCGGGTGGCCGGCGGTGGCCGAGGAGTCGATCATCGCCCGCGACGTCCTGCTCGCCGAGCACGTCGGCTCGCGCGTCCACATCTGCCACCTGTCGACCGCGGGCTCGGTGGAGATCGTGCGCTGGGCCAAGTCCCGCGGCATCGACGTCACCGCCGAGGTCACCCCGCACCACCTGCTCCTCACCGACGAGCTGGTCCGCAGCTACAACCCGGTCTACAAGGTGAACCCGCCGCTGCGCACCGAGCGTGACGTGCTGGCGCTGCGCGAGGCGCTCGCCGACGGCACGATCGACATCGTCGCCACCGACCACGCCCCGCACCCGCACGAGGACAAGGACTGCGAGTGGGCCGCGGCCGCCATGGGCATGGTCGGCCTGGAGACCGCGTTGTCAGTGGTGCAGGAGACCATGGTGGACACCGGGCTCCTCACCTGGGCCGGGGTCGCCGAGCGCATGTCCTTCAAGCCCGCGCAGATCGGGCAGGCGAAGGGGCACGGCCGTCCCGTCTCGGCTGGTGAGCCCGCCAACCTCACGCTCGTCGACACGGAATACCGTGGGTCCGTGGACCCCGCGGGCTTCGCCTCGCGCAGCCGCAACACTCCGTACGAGGGGCGTGAGCTGCCGGGCCGTGTGACGCACACGTGGCTCCGGGGCAAGGCCACGCTCGTCGACGGGAAGCTCACGTGACACCTGCAACACTGCTCGCAGCCGGCACCGGACTCGCGGCCGAACAGAAGTCGGCCGAAGTCACCGACTGGGCCGCCCGCGTCGGCTGGGTCGTCGGACTCGTCCTCTTCGTCGCGCTCGTCTACTGGCTGATGCGCGAGGGCTGGAAGTGGCGCGGCACGCTCCAGGGCGACCTGCCCGAGCTGCCCAGCGCGCCGGACGTCCCCGGCCCGGCGAGACTGAGCATGAGCGGCCGCTACCACGGCTCCACCACCGCCGGTCAGTGGCTGGACCGCATCGTGGCGCACGGCCTCGGCACCCGCAGCCGGGTCGAGCTCACGCTGACCGACGCGGGACTGGACGTCGTACGCCCCGGCGCGACCGACTTCTTCGTCCCGACCACGCAGCTGCGCGAGGCCCGGCTCGACAAGGGCATCGCCGGCAAGGTCCTGACCGAGGGCGGACTGCTCGTGGTGACCTGGGCGCACGGCGAACGACTGATCGACTCGGGGTTCCGCTCGGACCACGCGGCGGAGCACAACGAGTGGGTCGACGTCATTAACTCCATGATCAACATCAACAGCACGGAAGGCGCCGAACGATGACGACCTCCACAAGGGGAGCCGCCAAGGTTCCCGCAGTACTCGTCCTGGAGGACGGCCGGACCTTCCGCGGCCGTGCCTACGGGGCCGTGGGGGTGACCTTCGGCGAGGCGGTGTTCTCCACCGGCATGACCGGCTACCAGGAGACCCTCACCGACCCGTCGTACCACCGCCAGGTCGTCGTGATGACCGCCCCGCACGTCGGCAACACCGGCGTCAACGACGAGGACCCGGAGAGCAAGCGGATCTGGGTCGCCGGATACGTCGTGCGTGACCCCGCGCGCGTGCCGTCCAACTGGCGCGCCAAGCGCTCGCTGGACGACGAGCTGCGCCACCAGGGCGTCGTCGGGATCTCCGGCATCGACACGCGCGCGTTGACGCGTCACCTGCGTGAGCGCGGCGCCATGCGCGTCGGCATCTTCTCCGGCAACGCGCTGCCCGACGAGGGCACCATGCTCGCCGAGGTCCGCCAGGCCCCCGAGATGAAGGGCGCCGACCTCTCCGCCGAGGTCGCCACCAAGGAGACGTACGTCGTCCCGGCGATCGGCGAGAAGAAGTTCACCGTCGCCGCCGTCGACCTCGGCATCAAGGGCATGACCCCGCACCGGATGGCCGAGCGCGGCATCGAGGTGCACGTGCTCCCGGCCACGGCCACCGCCGAGGACGTGTACGCCGTGAACCCCGACGGTGTGTTCTTCTCCAACGGCCCCGGCGACCCGGCCACCGCCGACCACCCCGTCTCCGTCATGCAGGCGGTTCTGGAGCGCGGCACCCCGCTCTTCGGTATCTGCTTCGGCAACCAGATCCTGGGGCGGGCGCTCGGCTTCGGCACGTACAAGCTCAAGTACGGCCACCGGGGCATCAACCAGCCGGTGCAGGACCGCACGACCGGCAAGGTCGAGGTCACCGCGCACAACCACGGCTTCGCCGTCGACGCGCCGACCGACAAGGTCTCCGACACCCCCTACGGCCGCGCCGAGGTCTCCCACGTCTGCCTCAACGACAACGTGGTCGAGGGCCTGCAGCTCCTCGACCGCCCGGCCTTCAGCGTCCAGTACCACCCCGAAGCGGCAGCGGGCCCGCACGACGCCGCCTACCTGTTCGACCGCTTCGTATCCCTGATGGAGGGCCAGCGTGCCTAAGCGCACCGATATCCAGTCCGTCCTGGTCATCGGCTCCGGCCCGATCGTCATCGGCCAGGCCGCCGAGTTCGACTACTCCGGCACCCAGGCGTGCCGCATCCTGCGCGCCGAGGGCCTGCGGGTCATCCTCGTCAACTCCAACCCGGCGACGATCATGACCGACCCGGAGATCGCCGACGCCACCTACGTCGAGCCGATCACCCCGGAGTTCGTCGAGAAGATCATCGCCAAGGAGCGCCCGGACGCGCTTCTGCCGACCCTGGGCGGCCAGACGGCCCTCAACACGGCGATCTCGCTGAACGAGGCCGGCACCCTCGAGAAGTACGGCGTCGAGCTGATCGGCGCCAACGTCGAGGCGATCAACAAGGGCGAGGACCGCGACCTGTTCAAGGAGGTCGTCGAGGCCGTCCGCGGCAAGATCGGCCACGGCGAGTCCGCCCGCTCGGTCATCTGCCACTCCATGGAGGACGTCCTCGCCGGCGTCGAGACGCTCGGCGGCTACCCGGTCGTCGTCCGCCCCTCCTTCACCATGGGCGGTGCCGGCTCCGGCTTCGCGCACGACGAGGAGGAGCTGCGCCGCATCGCCGGCCAGGGCCTGACCCTGTCTCCCACCACCGAGGTGCTCCTGGAGGAGTCCATCCTCGGCTGGAAGGAGTACGAGCTGGAGCTGATGCGCGACAAGCACGACAACGTCGTGGTCGTCTGCTCCATCGAGAACTTCGACCCGATGGGCGTGCACACCGGTGACTCGATCACCGTGGCGCCCGCGATGACGCTGACCGACCGCGAGTACCAGATCCTGCGCGACATCGGCATCGCCGTCATCCGCGAGGTCGGCGTCGACACCGGCGGCTGCAACATCCAGTTCGCGGTGAACCCGGACGACGGCCGCGTGATCGTCATCGAGATGAACCCGCGCGTGTCGCGTTCCTCGGCCCTCGCCTCCAAGGCGACCGGCTTCCCGATCGCCAAGATCGCCGCCAAGCTCGCCGTCGGCTACACCCTCGACGAGATCCCGAACGACATCACGCAGGAGACCCCGGCCTCCTTCGAGCCGACGCTCGACTACGTGGTCGTGAAGGCCCCGCGGTTCGCCTTCGAGAAGTTCCCGCAGGCCGACTCCACGCTGACCACCACCATGAAGTCGGTCGGCGAGGCCATGGCCATCGGCCGCAACTTCACCGAGGCCTTCCAGAAGGCGCTGCGCTCGCTGGAGAAGAAGGGCAGCCAGTTCACGTTCGTCGGCGAGCCCGGCGACAAGGCCGAGCTGCTGCGCGAGGCCGTACGGCCCACCGACGGCCGGATCAACGCCGTCATGCAGGCCATCCGCGCGGGTGCCACGCCGGAGGAGGTCTTCGAGTACACGAAGATCGACCCCTGGTTCGTCGACCAGCTCTTCCTCATCAAGGAGATCGCCGACGAGCTCGCCGAGGCCCCGGAGCTGACCCCCGACCTGCTGGCCGAGGCCAAGCGGCACGGGTTCTCCGACCAGCAGATCGGCGAGATCCGCGGGCTGCGCGAGGACGTCGTGCGCGAGGTCCGGCATGCGCTCGGCATCCGCCCGGTCTACAAGACGGTCGACACCTGCGCCGCCGAGTTCGCCGCCAAGACGCCGTACTTCTACTCCTCCTACGACGAGGAGACCGAGGTCGCACAGCGTGAGAAGCCCGCGGTGATCATCCTGGGCTCCGGCCCGAACCGCATCGGCCAGGGCATCGAGTTCGACTACTCCTGTGTCCACGCCTCCTTCGCGCTGAGCGACGCCGGGTACGAGACCGTGATGGTCAACTGCAACCCGGAGACCGTCTCCACGGACTACGACACCTCCGACCGCCTGTACTTCGAGCCGCTGACGCTGGAAGACGTGCTGGAGATCGTCCACGCGGAGTCGCTGGCCGGCCCGATCGCGGGTGTCGTGGTGCAGCTGGGCGGACAGACCCCGCTGGGCCTGTCGCAGGCGCTGAAGGACAACGGCGTGCCGATCGTGGGCACTTCGCCGGAGGCGATCCACGCGGCCGAGGACCGGGGCGCGTTCGGCCGCGTCCTCGCGGAGGCCGGCCTCCCGGCCCCCAAGCACGGCACCGCCACCACCTTCGCCGAGGCCAAGGCCATCGCCGACGAGATCGGCTACCCGGTCCTGGTGCGGCCGTCGTACGTCCTCGGCGGGCGCGGCATGGAGATCGTCTACGACGAGACGCGGCTGGCGTCCTACATCGCCGAGTCGACCGAGATCAGCCCCTCGCGGCCGGTGCTGGTCGACCGGTTCCTGGACGACGCGATCGAGATCGACGTCGACGCGCTCTACGACGGCGAGGAGCTCTACCTCGGCGGCGTCATGGAGCACATCGAGGAGGCCGGCATCCACTCCGGCGACTCGGCGTGCGCCCTGCCGCCGATCACGCTGGGCGGCTTCGACATCAAGCGGCTCAGGGCTTCCACGGAGGCCATCGCTCGCGGCGTAGGGGTGCGCGGCCTGATCAACATCCAGTTCGCGATGGCCGGCGACATCCTGTACGTCCTGGAGGCCAACCCGCGCGCGTCCCGTACGGTCCCGTTCACCTCGAAGGCGACCGCGGTGCCGCTGGCGAAGGCAGCCGCCCGGATCTCGCTGGGCGCGACCATCGCCGAGCTGCGGGCGGAGGGGCTGCTTCCGGCGACCGGCGACGGCGGTGAGCTGCCGCTCGACGCTCCGATCTCCGTCAAGGAGGCCGTCATGCCGTGGTCCCGCTTCCGGGACATCCACGGCCGCGGCGTCGACACCGTCCTCGGCCCGGAGATGCGCTCCACGGGTGAGGTCATGGGCATCGACTCCGTCTTCGGCACGGCGTACGCCAAGTCGCAGGCGGGCGCCTACGGGCCGCTGCCGACCAAGGGCCGCGCCTTCATCTCGGTCGCCAACCGCGACAAGCGCTCGATGATCTTCCCGGCGCGTGAACTGGTCGCCCACGGCTTCGAGTTGCTCGCCACGTCCGGCACGGCCGAGGTGCTCAAGCGCAACGGCATCAACGCCACGGTCGTGCGCAAGCAGTCCGAGGGCACCGGCCCGAACGGTGAGAAGACCATCGTCCAGCTCATCCACGACGGCGAGGTCGACCTCATCGTCAACACGCCGTACGGCACCGGCGGCCGCCTCGACGGCTACGACATCCGTACGGCGGCCGTGGCGCGGTCGGTCCCGTGCCTGACGACGGTCCAGGCGCTCGCCGCCGCCGTCCAGGGCATCGACGCCCTCAACCACGGCGATGTGGGCGTCCGTTCGCTCCAGGAACACGCGGAACGCCTGACCGCGGCCCGCGACTAGCAGCCGACGAGGGGGACACCGGAAACGGTGTCCCCCTCTTCATGAGGACACCATGTACAAGATCTTCTTCAACCTCGTCTTCAAACGAATGGATCCCGAGAAGGCCCACTACCTGGCCTTCCGCTGGATCCGCCTCGCCGTCCGCATCCCCGTGCTGCGCACGTTCGTCGCGGCCGCACTCGCGCCCCGCTACGAGGAACTGCGCACCGAGGCCTTCGGCCTGCGCATGCACGGCCCCTTCGGGCTCGCCGCCGGCTTCGACAAGAACGCGGTCGCGATCGACGGGATGTCGATGCTCGGCTTCGACCACGTCGAGATCGGCACGGTCACCGGGGAGGCCCAGTCCGGCAACCCCAAGAAGCGGTTGTTCCGCCTTGTGAAGGACCGGGCGCTGATCAACCGCATGGGCTTCAACAACGAGGGCTCGCTGGCCGTGGCGGCCCGCCTGGCGTCCCGTGAGCCGGTCTTCCGGACCGTCGTAGGCGTCAACATCGGCAAGACCAAGGTCGTCCCGGAGGAGGAGGCCGCCGGTGACTACGTGAAGTCGACGGAGCGGCTGGCGCCCTACGCCGACTACCTGGTGGTCAACGTCTCCTCACCCAACACGCCCGGCCTGCGCAACCTCCAGGCCACCGAGGCGCTGCGCCCCCTCCTGACGGCCGTCCGCGAGGCCGCCGACCGTACGGTCACCGGCCGTCGCGTCCCGCTCCTCGTGAAGATCGCGCCCGACCTCGCCGACGAGGACGTGGACGCGGTCGCCGACCTGGCCGTGGAGCTGGGCCTGGACGGGATCATCGCCACGAACACGACCATCACGCGCGAGGGTCTCGGTTTGAAATCCGAACCTACCCTGGTCAAGGAGACCGGCGGTCTCTCCGGAGCGCCCCTGAAGGCGCGCTCCCTGGAGGTGCTGAGGCGCCTGTACGCGCGCGTGGGCGACCGGATCACCCTCGTGGGCGTCGGGGGCGTCGAGAACGCCGAGGACGCCTGGCAGCGCATCCTGGCGGGCGCCACGCTGGTCCAGGGATACAGCGCCTTCATCTACGAGGGTCCCTTCTGGGGCCGCGCCATCCACAAGGGCCTCGCCGCACGCCTGCGCACCAGCCCGTACGCCACCCTCGCCGACGCGGTCGGCGCCGACGTCAGGAAGGCAAGGAAGACCGCATGAGTGCTCTGGAACCCTTTGGTACGCGCCTGCGCCGGGCCATGGACGAGCGCGGCCCGCTGTGCGTCGGCATCGACCCGCATGCGTCCCTGCTGGCCGAATGGGGCCTGAACGACGACGTGGCAGGCCTGGAGCGGTTCAGCCGCACGGTCGTCGAGGCGATGGCCGACCGGGTCGCCGTGCTCAAGCCGCAGAGCGCGTTCTTCGAGCGCTTCGGGTCGCGCGGTGTCGCGGTCCTGGAGAGGTCGGTCGCCGAGGCGCGGGCGGCCGGGGCGCTGGTGGTGATGGATGCCAAGCGCGGCGACATCGGCTCGACCATGGCCGCGTACGCGGAGTCCTTCCTCCACAAGGACTCCCCGCTGTTCTCGGACGCGCTGACCGTCTCGCCGTACCTCGGCTACGGCTCGCTGTCCCCGGCCGTCGCGCTGGCCCGGGAGAGCGGCACCGGCCTGTTCGTGCTCGCCCTGACCTCGAACCCGGAGGGCGGCGAGGTCCAGCACGCGGTCCGGATGGACGGCCGTAACGTCGGCGCGACGATGCTGGCGCACCTGGCGGCCGAGAACGTGGGGGAGGAGCCGCTGGGTTCCTTCGGAGCGGTCGTCGGCGCCACGCTCGGCGACCTGTCGACGTACGACCTTGACATCAACGGTCCTCTCCTCGCGCCCGGCATCGGGGCCCAGGGCGCCACGCCATCCGATCTTCGCCGGGTCTTCGGTGCCGCGGTGGGCAATGTCGTGCCGAACGTCAGCCGGGGTGTGCTGCGGCACGGGCCCGACGTCGTCGCGCTGCGTGAGGCCGCGTCACGCTTCGCTGAGGAGATCCGGAAGGCTGTGACGGTCGACTGACCGTCGTCAGGGACGTTCGACCCCTCGCGGGAGACCTCCGATGAGTGACTCGAAGCCGACTTGAGTCTGAATACATCCTCAAATCCGGGGCATTATGTCCTAAATGTCCGGCCTGACGGAGGCTGACCAGGACTTTTCCGCTGTTCTCGCTGACTCTGGCGGACTTGCCCGCTAGTCTCCGACGGGTGGGGGCAGCTCCCGCACCCATTAGGTAGTGGGGGTGAACGGGCAAGCGTGTTGCTCGTAGCTCCCCAGGTGTGGGGCGACTAGGTTCCTCACCGGTCCGTATCCGACAGTTCGACATCCGAGGTGACGTAGGCGTGGCTCTTCCGCCCCTTACCCCTGAACAGCGCGCAGCCGCGCTCGAAAAGGCCGCCGCGGCTCGCCGGGAGCGGGCCGAGGTCAAGAATCGACTCAAGCACTCCGGCGCCTCCCTGCATGAGGTCATCAAGCAGGGCCAGGAGAACGACGTCATCGGAAAGATGAAGGTCTCCGCCCTGCTCGAGTCCCTGCCGGGCGTGGGCAAGGTCCGCGCCAAGCAGATCATGGAGCGACTCGGCATCTCCGAGAGCCGCCGCGTTCGTGGCCTCGGTTCGAATCAGATCGCTTCCCTGGAGCGTGAGTTCGGCAGCACCGGCTCCTGAGTCCGGGTGCTCCGGACCGGGAGTCCCGGGCACTCCGGGATTGCTGGAATAATCGCTGCATGAGTGAACGTCCGCGGCTGACCGTGCTCTCCGGCCCCTCCGGGGTCGGCAAGAGCACGGTCGTCGCCCATATGCGCAAGGAACACCCCGAGGTCTGGCTCTCGGTGTCGGCGACGACCCGCAAGCCCCGCCCCGGCGAGCGGCACGGAGTCCACTACTTCTTCGTCACCGACGAAGAGATGGACAAGCTGATCGCCAACGGCGAGCTGCTGGAGTGGGCCGAGTTCGCCGGCAACCGCTACGGCACTCCGCGTGCAGCCGTGCTGGAGCGGCTGGAGGCGGGTGAGCCCGTCCTGCTGGAGATCGACCTCCAGGGCGCGCGGCAGGTCCGCGAGTCCATGGCGGAGGCTCAACTGGTGTTCCTGGCCCCTCCCTCCTGGGAGGAGCTCGTGCGCAGACTCACCGGACGTGGCACCGAGCCGCCCGAGGTGATCGAACGCCGCCTCGACGCGGCGAAGATCGAGCTGGCGGCCGAGCCGGAGTTCGATGTGACCTTGGTCAACACCTCCGTCGAGGACGTGGCGCGCGAGCTGCTAGCCTTGATGGACGTTGTGTGATCGTGACTGATCGTCCAAGCTTGATCGTTTGGTCGGGCCTGATCAGTCGCACTGAATCTTTCCCATCCATCGGAAGGTAGAGCGTGTCCTCTTCCATCTCCGCGCCCGAGGGCATCATCAACCCGCCGATCGACGAGCTCCTCGAGGCCACCGACTCGAAGTACAGCCTCGTGATCTACGCGGCCAAGCGGGCCCGCCAGATCAACGCGTACTACTCGCAGCTCGGCGAGGGCCTCCTCGAGTACGTCGGTCCTCTCGTCGACACCCACGTCCACGAGAAGCCGCTCTCGATCGCCCTGCGCGAGATCAACGCGGGTCTGCTGACGTCCGAGGCTGTAGAGGGCCCGGCGCAGTAAGTACGATTTACAGCTTGCAGCTGACTTTTCCACAGGCCCGGCAGCGCGACTGCCGGGCCTGTGGTTCTGTCGGGGGTGCGGGGGTCGTCCCCCGCAGTGATGCACTGTGGAGTCGTACGTTGCCGAGTCCGGGGAGAGACGGTGGACAAGCCGAAGGTCGTTCTGGGGGTCAGTGGCGGCATCGCCGCGTACAAGGCCTGTGAGCTGCTGCGCAGACTCACGGAGTCCGGCCATGACGTCCGGGTCGTGCCCACCGCCTCCGCGCTGCACTTCGTCGGCGCCGCCACCTGGTCCGCCCTGTCCGGCCACTCCGTCTCGACGGAGGTCTGGGAGGACGTCCACGAGGTCCCGCACGTCCGCATCGGCCAGCAGGCCGACCTGGTGGTCGTCGCCCCGGCCACGGCCGACATGCTCGCCAAGGCCGCGCACGGCCTCGCCGACGACCTGCTGACCAACACCCTGCTCACCGCACGCTGTCCGGTGGTCTTCGCTCCCGCCATGCACACCGAGATGTGGGAGCACCCGGCCACCCAGGAGAACGTGGCGACGCTGCGCCGACGCGGCGCCGTGGTCATCGAGCCCGCCGTCGGCCGCCTCACCGGCGTGGACACCGGCAAGGGCCGACTGCCCGAGCCGGCCGAGATCTTCGAGGTCTGCCGCCGTGTGCTGGCCCGGGGCGTCACCGAGCCGGACCTCGCGGGCCGGCACGTCGTCGTGAGCGCCGGCGGCACGCGCGAGCCCCTCGACCCGGTCCGCTTCCTCGGCAACCGCTCCTCCGGCAAGCAGGGCTACGCCCTCGCCCGCACCGCCGCCGCCCGGGGCGCCCGTGTCACGCTGATCGCGGCCAACACCGGGCTGCCCGACCCGGCGGGGGTGGACGTCGTGCAGGTCGGCACGGCCGTACAGCTGCGGGAGGCGGTCCTCAAGGCGGCCGCGGACGCCGACGCGGTGGTCATGGCGGCGGCGGTCGCGGACTTCCGCCCGGCGACCTACGCCGCCGGAAAGATCAAGAAGAAAGGCGACCAGGAGCCGGAGCCCGTCGTCCTGGTGCGGAATCCGGACATCCTCGCGGAGATCTCGACCGACCGGGCCCGCGCCGGCCAGCTGATCGTCGGTTTCGCCGCCGAGACGGACGACGTCCTGGCCAACGGCCGCAAGAAGCTGGAGCGCAAGGGATGCGACCTCCTCGTGGTGAACGAGGTGGGCGAGCGCAAGACCTTCGGCTCCGAGGAGAACGAGGCGGTCGTCCTGGGCGCCGACGGCACCGAGACACCCGTACCGTACGGGCCCAAGGAGGCCCTGGCCGAAACCGTATGGGACCTGGTGGCGCGGCGATGGGAGTGAATGTTTGATGCCCCGCGGGCCTCGGTCGAGCCTCGCTCGATTCGGGTGTGGCGACCCTGGCCAAGGGCGCGTGACATTGGGCAGAATGCCCGTGCCGCAGGTCACAGCGCTCCCGAGAGGCGAGACAGGGGGTCCGTGGCCGAGCGCGACAGATAAACTGTCCTCGGACGACGCCGGGCGCAGCCCCCGCCGCGTCCACAAATGATCAGCCAGCAGCCGCTGCAACCCCAGGGAGCGTTGTGTCCCGTCGCCTGTTCACCTCGGAGTCCGTGACCGAAGGTCACCCCGACAAGATCGCTGACCAGATCAGTGACACCATTCTCGACGCGCTTCTGCGCGAGGACCCGACGTCCCGGGTCGCCGTCGAGACCCTGATCACGACCGGCCTGGTGCACGTGGCCGGAGAGGTCACGACCAAGACGTACGCGGACATCGCGACGCTGGTCCGCAACAAGATCCTCGAGATCGGCTACGACTCCTCGAAGAAGGGCTTCGACGGCGCCTCCTGCGGTGTCTCGGTCTCGATCGGCTCGCAGTCGCCGGACATCGCGCAGGGCGTGGACACGGCGTACGAGTCCCGGGTCGAGGGCGACGAGGACGAGCTGGACCGCCAGGGCGCCGGTGACCAGGGCCTGATGTTCGGCTACGCGACGGACGAGACGCCGACGCTGATGCCGCTGCCGATCTTCCTGGCGCACCGCCTGTCCAAGCGCCTGTCCGAGGTCCGCAAGAACGGCACGATCCCGTACCTGCGCCCGGACGGCAAGACGCAGGTCACCATCGAGTACGACGGCGACAAGGCGGTCCGCCTGGACACGGTGGTCGTCTCCTCGCAGCACGCGAGCGACATCGACCTGGACTCGCTCCTCGCCCCCGACATCCGGGAGTTCGTGGTCGAGCCGGAGCTGAAGGCCCTGCTCGACGAGGGCATCAAGCTGGACACCGACGGCTACCGTCTGCTGGTGAACCCGACCGGCCGCTTCGAGATCGGCGGTCCGATGGGTGACGCGGGCCTGACCGGCCGGAAGATCATCATCGACACCTACGGCGGCATGGCCCGGCACGGCGGTGGCGCGTTCTCCGGCAAGGACCCGTCCAAGGTGGACCGTTCGGCGGCGTACGCGATGCGCTGGGTCGCCAAGAACGTCGTCGCGGCGGGCCTGGCCTCGCGCTGCGAGGTTCAGGTGGCGTACGCGATCGGCAAGGCCGAGCCGGTCGGCCTGTTCGTCGAGACCTTCGGCACGGCCAAGGTCGAGACCGAGAAGATCGAGAAGGCCATCGACGAGGTCTTCGACCTCCGCCCGGCCGCGATCATCCGCGCCCTGGACCTGCTGCGCCCGATCTACGCTCAGACGGCGGCCTACGGTCACTTCGGCCGTGAGCTGCCGGAGTTCACGTGGGAGCGGACGGACCGGGTCGAGGAGCTGCGGAAGGCGGCGGGGCTGTAAGGCCCGGCTCGACTGGTTCCTGCACCACTGGTTTGTACGAGGCCCGGCGTCCCCTTGGGGCGCCGGGCCTCGGCGTGCTCCGCCTTGCCGTGGGGGAAATCGGGCGGCGGTCGGGCACGGCGGCTCGTACGCTCTCTTGCGAGGAATCTGACGCCGGGGCGCCCGGTGCGAAGGTGACGGGTACTTCGGGGCTGTAGGCCCCCGCGGGTTCGAATCCCGCCGTCGGCCGGGTGGGTCCGGTGGCGTGGCCGAGTGGTCCAAGGCAGAGTGCGTTCCGTTGCCGTGAGGGAACTCGGGCGCCGCCGGTTGTCAGTGGCGTTTGGTAAGAATGCAAGCGTGAGCAGCGAGAACGGGCAGGCGGGCGGTGGGGCCGAGGGGGCGCCGCCCGAGCAGCTTGCGTTCATCCGGGAGAGCGTGCGCAAGGCCAAGGCGCCCAAGGCCAAGCCGCGGACGTGGCGGGGGGCCGCGCTGGCCAAGGAGCTGCCCGTGGCGCGGGTGCTGGTCGACAAGGGTGTGCTGCACCTTGATCGGTACTTCGACTATGCCGTTCCCGAGGAGTTGGACGCCGACGCGCAGCCGGGTGTGCGGGTGCGGGTGCGGTTCGGGGCCGGGCGGCATCGGGTGCGGGAGGGGCGGCGTGAGGGCGGGGGGCTCATTGACGGGTTCCTTGTCGAGCGGGTCGCGGAGTCCGACTACTCCGGGCCGCTGGCGGCTCTCGCGCAGGTCGTCTCTCCTGAACGGGTGTTGAGCGAGGAGCTGTTGGGGCTGGCCCGGGCCGTCGCCGATCGGTATGCCGGGGGGCTTGCCGATGTGCTGCAGCTGGCCGTGCCGCCGCGCAGCGCTCGGGCTGAACAGCGGCCTTCGCCGGAGCCCCTTCCGGTGCCCGCGGCGCCCGAGGCGGGGTCATGGGGGCGGTATGAGCGGGGGGCCGCCTTTCTGGAGTCGTTGGCTTTGGGGGGTGCTCCGCGCGCGGTGTGGAATGCCCTGCCGGGGCCCGAGTGGAGTGAGGAGCTGGCTCGGGCCGTCGTCGCGACGTTGGCCTCCGGGCGTGGGGCACTCGTCGTGCTGCCGGACGGGAGGGCTGTCGCGCGGGTCGACGCCGCCCTGACCTCGCTCATGGGGGAGGGACGGCATGCGGTGCTGACCGCGGATGCCGGGCCCGAGAAGCGGTATCGGGAGTGGCTCGCGGTGCGGCGGGGCAGTGTGCGGGCCGTCGTGGGGACGCGGGCCGCCATGTTCGCTCCCGTGCAGGATCTTGGGCTGGTCGCCCTCTGGGACGACGGCGACGACAGCCACAGCGAGCTGCATGCTCCGCAGCCCCATGCGCGTGAGGTGCTGCTGCTGCGGGCCGCGCAGGACAAGTGCGGCTTTCTGCTGGGGAGTTGGAGCTGCACCGTCGAAGCCGCCCAGCTCGTGGAGAGTGGTTGGGCCCGGCCGTTGGTCGCCGGGCGGGAGCAGGTGCGGGGCGCGGCTCCGCTCGTACGGACCGTGGGGGACGGGGATCTCGCGCGGGACGAGGCCGCTCGGGCCGCTCGGTTGCCCACTCTTGCCTGGCAGGCGGTGCGGGAAGGGCTGCGGCACGGGCCGGTGCTCGTGCAGGTGCCCCGGCGTGGATATGTGCCGCGGATGGCCTGCGCCAACTGCCGGGCGCCCGCTCGGTGCCGGCACTGCTCCGGGCCCCTGGAGGCGCAGGGCTCCGGGGCCGATCTGCGGTGCGGGTGGTGCGGGCGTGACGAGGGTGCCTGGCACTGTCCGGAGTGCGGTGGGTTCCGGCTGCGGGCTCAGGTGGTGGGGGCGCGGCGGACCGCCGAGGAGTTGGGGCGGGCCTTTCCCGCCGTTCCGGTGCGGACGTCGGGGCGTGAGCATGTGCTGGACACCGTGCCGGGCACGCCCTCACTGGTCGTGAGTACGCCTGGGGCCGAGCCCGTCGCCGAGGGCGGGTATGCGGCGGCGCTGCTGCTGGACGGCTGGGCGATGCTCGGGCGGCCCGATCTGCGGGCGGGAGAGGACGCGTTGCGACGGTGGATCGCGGCCGCGTCGCTGGTACGGCCGCAGCGGGGCGGGGGGACGGTGGTGGTTGTCGCCGAGCCCACCTTGCGGCCCGTGCAGGCGCTGGTGCGGTGGGATCCGGTCGGGCATGCGGTGCGGGAACTGGCCGAGCGGGCCGAGCTCGGTTTTCCGCCGGTGTCCCGGATGGCGTCCGTGGCCGGGCCGGGGGAGGCGGTCGCCGAGTTTCTCCGTGCGGTCGAACTGCCTCCGGAAGCACAGGTGTTGGGGCCGGTTCCGGTACCTGTGACGGCGGTGGGGCGGCCGCGGCGCGTGGGGGCGCCGCCGCCCGGGGAGCACTGGGAGCGGGCGTTGATCCGGGTGCCGCCGGGGCGGGGGGCCGCTTTGGCGGCTGCCTTGAAGGCTGCGCAGGCGGCGCGGATGGCTCGGGGGAGTGGGAGTGGGAGTGGTGCCGGGGGCGGGGGTGGTGAGGCCGTGGTGCGGGTGCGGATGGATCCGCCTGATATCGGGTGACGTTGGTGCTTGGTGCTTGGTGCTTGGTGCTTGGTGCTTGGTGCTGGTGCCTGGTGCTCGCGCGTGTGGCTCTTCTGGCATGGCATGGCTCTGCCCTCCCGGGTGCGCTCCAGGAGGGCAGAGTTAGGGGGGTGTCAGCCGTTGCGAGGGCCTGGGAAGGCTGTGGGCCTGGCCTCGTCGCGGAGGCCGGGGCTGCCTGCCGTCGGCTGCGTCGGCATGGAGCGGGCCGCGGGGACCGTCGGCACCGGGGGGAGTGCGGTGGTGACGTTGACCGTACGGGTTCCCGAGGGCTCGGTCGTGCGCTCGGCCTCGGCTGCCGCCTGGGTGGCGGCGCGGCGGGCGCCGTAGCGGCGGTGCACCGCCTGTTTGGTGACGCCGAGGGCGGAACCCACCGCGTCCCAGGAGAAGCCGAGCGAGCGGTCGAAGTCCACGGCTGCCGTGACCAGGGTCTCGACACTGTCCCGCAGCTCCTGGGCGAGACGGACCGTCGGGGCGGGGGCGCGTCCGTAGACGACGAAGCCCGTGGAGGGACCGGAGCGGCGCGGGCGGTAGACGTTGCCCAGTTGCGCGGTGAGCGTGCGCAGTGCGTCCACCTGCCGGCGGACCCGCTCGATGTCCCGCACCAGCAAGTGCAGGCTGGCCCGAGCCTGGGCGTCGTGGGTTGCGTGGTCGGCCATGAACAAGCCTCTCGAACCGGCGTTGAAGGAGTGGGCCGTGGATACGGATGCGGCGCATGCGGCCCGTTGTGGTCAACTCTTTCTTGACCAACGCGGGAGCGCTCCGCGGGTCACGGTGTGGGGGCGTGTGGGCATATGCCTACGCCCCTGCGCGGGGGTTGTGCGCCTCGGCCTTCGGTCTTGGATGCTTGGCCGCCCGCGCACCACCCGATTCCGGTCGGCCAGGAGGCTGGACCATCCTGTCGCGATTGTTCGCCGTCGGCGGCTTTCCGCTTGCGGGTGAGGCCGTAGGCGTTCTGCGGTCCGGTCGTCCTTGGTGCCGCCGACGTGAGGCCTTGTGGCGTGCACCCATAGACTTGTGCGTTGCCCATGCCAACCCCGCCCGAGAGGCCCGTGCCCACCCATGAAGCTTGTCTTCGCCGGTACCCCCGAGGTCGCCGTTCCCGCTCTGGACGCTCTGATCGCCTCCGGGCGGCACGAGGTGGCCGCCGTCGTCACGCGGCCCGACGCGCCGGCCGGGCGTGGGCGCAGGCTGGTGGCGAGCCCGGTGGCCGAGCGGGCCGAGGAGGCCGGGATCGAGGTGCTCAAGCCGGCCAGGCCGCGCGACCCCGAGTTCCTCGAGCGGCTCAGGGAGATCGCGCCCGACTGCTGTCCCGTCGTCGCCTATGGCGCCCTGCTGCCCCGCGTCGCCCTCGACATCCCGGCCCACGGCTGGGTCAACCTGCACTTCTCGCTGCTGCCCGCCTGGCGTGGGGCTGCGCCCGTGCAGCACGCCATCATGGCCGGTGACGAGATCACCGGGGCCTCCACCTTCCTCATCGAGGAAGGGCTCGACTCCGGGCCCGTCTACGGCACCGTCACCGAGGAGGTCCGGGCCACCGACACCAGCGGTGACCTGCTGACCCGGCTCGCCTTCGCGGGTGCCGGGCTGCTGGCCGCGACCATGGACGGGATCGAGGACGGCACGCTGAAGGCCGTACCGCAGCCGTCCGAAGGGATCACCCTCGCTCCCAAGGTCAACGTCGAGGACGCCCACATCGACTGGAGCGCGCCCTCCCTGCGTGTCGACCGCGTCGTGCGCGGGTGCACTCCCGCGCCGGGTGCCTGGACCGTCTTCCGTGGCGAGCGGCTCAAGCTCATCCACGTGCAGCCGGTGCCCGGGCGGGACGATCTCGCGCCCGGTGCGCTCTCTGTCGGGAAGAACAACGTGTACGTCGGGACCGGGTCGTACGCCGTCGAGTTGCTGTGGGTGCAGGCTCAGGGCAAGAAGCCGATGCGGGCGGCCGACTGGGCTCGTGGGGTCAGGATCGGCGACGGGGAGATCCTCGGGGTCTGACGGGGCCGGCGCCGGTGCCGGTGACCGTCCTGCGCGCCGGTGCCTGGTGCGACGTACGCTGTGTGCGTATCTCATCCAGCAATCCGGAGCACCTTTTCGTGAGCGACACCTCCCGTCGGCCCAGTAAACCCGGCAAGCCCTACCGACGGCCCAAGAAGGACCCCGTCCGCATGCTCGCCTTCGAGGCGCTGCGCGCCGTGGACGAGCGGGACGCGTACGCCAACCTCGTTCTGCCTCCGCTGCTGCGGAAGGCGCGGGACAAGGGCGACTTCGACGGGCGGGACGCCGCGCTCGCGACCGAGCTGGTGTACGGGACGCTGCGGCGGCAGGGGACGTACGACGCCGTCATCTCCGCCTGTGTGGACCGGCCGTTGCGTGAGGTCGATCCGCCGGTGCTCGATGTGCTCAGCCTCGGTGTGCATCAGCTGCTCGGGACGCGGATTCCGTCGCATGCCGCCGTGTCCGCGTCCGTGGAGCTTGCCCGGGTCGTGCTCGGTGACGGGCGGGCGAAGTTCGTCAACGCCGTGCTGCGGAAGGTCGCGCAGGACGATCTCGACGGGTGGATCCAGCGGGTCGCGCCGCCGTACGACGAGGATCCCGAGGAGCATCTCGCCGTGGTGCACTCGCATCCGAGGTGGGTCGTCTCGGCGCTGTGGGACTCGCTCGGTGGGGGTCGGGCCGGGATCGAGCGGTTGTTGGAGGCCGACAACGAGCGGCCCGAGGTGACGCTGGTCGCGCGGCCGGGGCGGGCCACGACCGAGGAACTGCTCGGGGAGGAGGCCGCCGTGCCGGGGCGTTGGTCGCCCTATGCCGTGCGGCTCGCCGAGGGTGGGGAACCGGGGGCCATCGAGGCCGTGCGGGAAGGGCGTGCGGGGGTGCAGGACGAGGGGAGTCAGCTCGTTGCCCTCGCCCTTGCCCATGCTCCGCTGGACGGGCCCGACGAGAGGTGGCTCGACGGGTGTGCCGGGCCCGGGGGCAAGGCGGCGTTGCTCGGGGCGCTGGCCGCGGAGCGGGGGGCCGTGTTGGTCGCCTCCGAGAAGCAGCCGCATCGGGCGGGGCTTGTGGCCAAGGCGTTGGCGGGGAATCCGGGGCCGTATCAGGTCATCGCCGCCGATGGGACGCGGCCGGCGTGGCGGGCCGGGAGCTTTGACCGGGTGCTGGTGGATGTTCCGTGTACCGGGTTGGGGGCGTTGCGGCGGCGGCCCGAGGCTCGGTGGCGGCGTCGGCCGGAGGATCTGGAGGGGTTTGCGCCGCTGCAGCGGGAGTTGTTGCGGGCGGCTCTGGATTCTGTGCGGGTGGGTGGGGTGGTCGGGTACGCCACGTGCTCGCCGCATCTTGCTGAGACGCGGGTGGTTGTCGAGGACGTGTTGAAGCAGCGGGGTGGTGGGGAGCTGATGGACGCCCGGGGGTTGTTGCCTGGGGTGCCGGAGTTGGGGGAGGGGCCTGATGTGCAGTTGTGGCCTCATCTGCATGGGACGGATGCGATGTATTTGGCGTTGATTCGGCGGGTTGGCTGAGGGCTGTTCTCGCCCCCGCCGCCCCTACCCGTCCCATCCCCAGGGGCGCTGCCCCTTCGACCCCGCCAGGGGCTCCGCCCCTGGACCCCGCTGGGGCTGCCGCCCCAGACCTCGCTTCGGGCTGGGATGTGGGGTCGGCCCGGTGAGTGAGCGCGTCCGGGGCCGGTCACGTGCCCGGCTGACCGGCCCTCTCCTCCCCCTCCCGTGCCAGCCCGCTCGGCCACCACACCTTCGGCCCCACGTCCAGGAACAGCGCCGTCACCAGCACCGAGCGGACGATGAACGTGTCCAGGAGTACCCCCAGCGCGACCGCGAAGCCGATTTCGGCGAAGGCGACCATGGGGAGGGTGCCGAGGGCGGCGAAGGTGCCGGCCAGGACCAGGCCGGCCGAGGTGATGACCGCGCCGGTGGCGGCGAGGCCGGTGACCACGCCGGGGCGGGTGCCCTGGTGGGCTGCCTCCTCGCGGATGCGGGTCGTGAGGAAGATGTTGTAGTCGATGCCGAGTGCCACCAGGAAGACGAAGACGAACAGCGGGAAGTCGGTCGTCTCGCCCGCGTAGTCGAAGAGGTGGCGGAAGGCCAGCGCGCTGATGCCCAGGGCGGCCGCGAAGGACAGGATCACCGTGCCGATGAGGAGGAGCGGGGCGATCAGTGCGCGCAGCAGCGCGCAGAGGATCAGGAGGACGACCAGCAGGACCAGCGGGATGATCAGGATGTTGTCGTGCGTCGTTGCCCTGTCCATGTCCAACAGGGCTGCTGTACCGCCGCCCACCTGCGCGTCGGCGTCCGGCACCGTGTGCACCGCGTCACGTACGCGTTCGACCGTCTGCTTCGCGGCCTCGCTGTCGGCGGGATCGGTCATCGTGGCCTCGAAGAGCACCTTGCCCTCGTACGACGGCTTCGTGCCCGGCGGAAGGCCGAGTGACTCGGGGACCACGCCTCGCGTCTCGGCCACCGCGCGGCCCACCTGTTCGGCCTGTGCCCGGTTGCTGACGATGACCAGTGGGTCGCCGCTGCCGGCCGGGAAGTAGCGCTCGGAGACCTCCTGGCCGGTGATCGAGCCCGGCTTGTCGGTGAACGCGTCGGCGTTGCTCAGGCCCTCCGCGCGCAGTTGGATCAGGCCGAGGGAGCAGACCGCGAGGGCGATGGCCGTGACGGTCCAGACCATGCGGGGGCGGTGCGAGATACGGCGGCCCATGCGCGCCCACATGCCTCGCTTCTCCGGGTTCTCCGTGCCCAGATGCGGGATCGCCGGCCAGAAGATCCAGCGGCCGAAGATCACGAGGAGGGCCGGGAAGAGCGTGAGCATCGCGATCAGGCCCACCGCCACGCCGATCGCGGCGACCGGGCCGAGGCCGCTCGTCGAGTTCATCTCCGCCGCGAGCAGCACCAGCATGCTGAGGACGACCGTCGCGCCGGAGGCGAGCACCGCCGGGCCCGCGCGGTGCAGGGCCAGGGCCATCGCCTCGTGGCGGTCCTCGTGGCGGCGCAGTTCCTCCCGGTAGCGGGCGACGAGGAGGAGTGCGTAGTCGGTGCCCGCGCCGAAGACCAGGACCGTGAGGATGCCCGCGCTCTGGCCGTTCACCGTCAGGCCCGCGTGTTCCGCCAGGAGGTAGATGAAGGCCTGCGCGGTGAACAGGGCGGCGATCACCGACAGGAGGGGGACCAGGAGCAGGGTCGGGCTGCGGAAGGTCAGCAGGAGCATCACGATGACCACCGCCATCGCCGAGAGCAGGAGTGTGGAGTCGATGCCCTCGAACGCTTCCGAGAAGTCCGCGGACGTGCCGCCGGGGCCCGTGATGTGCACGGCCAGGCCGCCACCGCCCTCGCCGACGTCATCCTGGATGGAGTCGACCGCGGGCGCGATGCGCTCCCAGCCCTTCTCGTCCATCGTGATCGGGACCTGGACCTGGGCCGCGCGCGGGTCCACCTCGCGGTCGAAGACCGGGCCCCGTGTCTCGGCGCCCCGGATGCCGTGGTCGGTCAGCTGCTTGAGCTGAGCCACGTCCTCGGTGATCGCCGCCCGGTCCTGTGCCGTCAGGCCGCCGTCACGGGCGTAGATGACGACCGCGGGGATCTGCTCCGGCCTGAAGTTCTCGGAGACCTCCAGGACTTGGGTGGATTCGGCGGAGCCGGGCAGCCAGGAGGCCGCGTCGTTGTCCTGGGCGTCGGTCAGCTTCTGGGCGAACGGTGCCGTCAGGAACAGCACCACCAGCCACAGGACGAGCACCACCCACTTGGCGCGTCGCCCGCAGACCAGGTGCGCGATGCCCTGCTGTCCCGGCCGCGTCTGCTGCCTCTTCTCCTGGATCTTCGTCATGGCCACCCCCGCAGCCGCACAACGATCCGGCCAACCGTCCGGTTGGCCGCCCAGCATGGCACGCGTGAACCGAACACAACATCCGATGAACGTCTCAGGTCTGTACCGGCGCGAACATTCGTGCCGGGACATGGCAGTCTTGGGTCATGGCCGCGCAGATCAACCCCAGCATCCTGTCCGCCGACTTCGCCCGCCTCGCGGACGAGGCCAAGGCGGTCGAGGGAGCCGACTGGCTCCACGTCGACGTCATGGACAACCATTTCGTCCCGAACCTCACGCTCGGCGTGCCGGTCGTAGAGTCTCTGGCCCGTGCGACGGACACCCCGCTGGACTGCCATCTGATGATCGAGGCCCCCGATCGGTGGGCGCCCCAGTACGTGGAAGCGGGGGCCTCCTCCGTCACCTTCCATGTCGAGGCCGCCGCGGCCCCGGTGCGGCTGGCCCGGGAGATCAGGGCCAAGGGCGCCCGCGCCTCCATGGCGCTCAAGCCCGCGACCCCCATCGAGCCGTACGAGGATCTCCTTCCCGAACTCGACATGCTGCTGATCATGACGGTCGAGCCGGGCTTCGGTGGTCAGGCGTTTCTCGACATCATGCTTCCGAAGATTCGCCGCACCCGCGAGTTGATCAGCAAGCACGGTCTTGAGTTGTGGCTCCAGGTCGATGGTGGTGTGGCCGCCTCGACCATCGAGCGATGTGCCGAGGCGGGCGCCGATGTCTTCGTCGCCGGTTCGGCGGTGTACGGGGCCGAGGACCCGGCCGAAGCGGTCCGTGCGCTGCGTGCTCAGGCAGAGGCGGTCACCAGGACCGCCGCCTGGGCATGCGACCACTGAGCCAAGGGAACGTGAACGGCGCCCATCAGGGCGGATCAAGAGCGCCGGATCTGCAAGGATGAACGGCGAATCCAGAGTGTGAACAGCAGTGAGGAGATCGCCGTGTCGGGTATGTCGGCTGGCCGGTCAGCCATGCGGATGGGACCCGCTGAGCTGGTGCAGGCGGCGGCCATGGCCCGCCGCTTCTACCTCGAGGGCAAGTCCAAGATCCAGATCGCGGAGGAGTTCGGCGTCAGCCGCTTCAAGGTGGCCCGGGTCCTGGAGACCGCTCTCGAACGGGATCTGGTGCGCATCGAGATCCGTGTGCCGGCCGAGCTGGACGCGGAGCGCTCGGACGCGCTGCGCGCCCGCTACGGCCTCAGGCACGCGGTCGTGGTCGAGTCCCCGGCCGAGGCCGAGGAGACGCCCGACCCCGAGAACCTGGGAGAAGTGGCCGCCGACCTGCTCGGCGAGCTGGTGAACGAGGGGGATGTGCTGGGACTGGCGTGGGGCCGGTCCACCATCCACATGGCGGCCGCCCTGGACCGGCTGCCGCCGTGCACCGTGGTGCAGCTGACGGGCGTGTACGACGCCGGGACCGCCGAGCGCGGTTCGGTGGAGGCCGTGCGCCGGGCCGCGCAGGTCTCCGGCGGCGACGCGCACCCCATCTACGCGCCGATGCTGCTGCCGGACGCGGCCACCGCGGCGGCGTTGCGTCACCAGACCGGGATCGCCCGGGCCTTCGAGTACTTCGACAAGGTCACGGTCGCCTGTGTCTCCATCGGCTCCTGGGAGCCGGGCATCTCGACGGTGCACGACATGCTCAGCGACGAGGAGCGCGCCCACTACGCCTCGCTCGGCGTCGCCGCCGAGATGTCCGCGCACCTCTTCGACGGGGAGGGGCGCCGGGTCGGGCGGGACCTGGGGGAGCGGTGCATCACGGTCAAGGCCGACCAGCTCCGCCGTATCCCGGAGGTCGTCGCGATCGCGGGCGGGGCGCGCAAGGCGGCCGCCATCGACGCGGTGCTGCGCTCGGGGCTCGTCACCAGCCTGGTGACGGACACCTCGGCGGCGGACGTGCTGATGACGGCGGGGCCGACGCCGAAGCCGGCGCTCAACAGGGCTGATCCGGACGGACACTGACGGAGTGTCAGGAGGGGGTGGCCGGAGCGGCCGCCCTCTCATTCGTCGAACGGCCATCAAGACCGAACGGCCACTACTACCTGGGCGGTACTGAGATGACGGACCTCGTGGTCACGCTGGACCTCGACGGGGTCACCGACAAGGCCGGCCTGATGGACCGCTGCGCCGGTGCCCTGCGGCTGCCCGACTGGTTCGGCCGCAACTGGGACGCGCTGGCCGACTCCCTCTCCGACCACTCGGTCTGGCCGGAGGGTGCCGTCGAGCGGGGGCTGCTGGTCGTCGTACGGAACTGGCAGCCGTACGCGAAGACCAGGCCCGAGGAGTGGGCGGTCGCGCAGGACGTTTTCGGTGACGCGGTCGCCCGTACGTCCTCGCTCACCGTGGCGCTCGCCCTTGGGTGACGCCTTGCGCGTGGGCTGACGGAATAGCAACTCCCGTTACCGGATGGGTTCGTGCCGGGGGCTGTTGTGCTCCCTCGGCGCCGACTGGATCCGGCGGTACTGGTCGCTGACGCACGGCAAGCGGCTGGTGGCCGAGGGACGACCGCTGCCCCGTTTCCTGGAGGCCGCCGAAGCGGTCGCCGGTACGCGCAGGGCGTGGGAGGGGCAGCCGACGGATCGTCCGGGGACCTGGAGCGGGCCTACAGCGTCGTAGTCCTGGAGGGCCCGGCGGAGCGCGCCGCCCTCGCGCAGGACTGACACCGGCCTTGGAGGTTCCTCCTAAGGGGCCTCTGACCTGCTTGGATGATGTGACCATGCATCCCATTCCGGTCAGCATGGGACAATGAAGTACGTGCTCCTCCCCCTGGCTGACCTGTCCGGGGGCCACCTCTGATCGACTGGGATGTGCAGCACGTGCGTTTCCTCAATGACATCCAGCCCGCGTACGACCTGACGTACGACGACGTCTTCATGGTCCCGAGCCGCAGCGCGGTCGGCTCGCGGCAGGGCGTGGACCTCAGCTCCCCGGACGGCACGGGCACCACGATCCCGCTGGTCGTCGCCAACATGACCGCCATCGCCGGCCGCCGTATGGCCGAGACGATGGCCCGGCGCGGCGGCCTGGTGGTCATCCCGCAGGACATCCCGATCGACGTGGTCACGGACGTCGTCTCCTGGGTGAAGAGCCGCCACCACGTCCTCGACACCCCGATCGTGCTGGCCCCGCACCAGACCGTCGCCGACGCGCTGGCCCTGCTGCCCAAGCGCGCGCACAACGCCGGTGTGGTCGTCGACGACGACTTCAAGCCGATCGGCGTGGTCACCGACTCCGACCTGTCCGGCGTGGACCGCTTCACCCAGCTCGAAGTGGTCATGTCCCGGGACCTGCTGCTCCTCGACGCGGACCAGGACCCGCGCGAGGCCTTCAACACCCTCGACCACCACAACCGGCGCTACGCCCCCGCCGTCGACGCCGACGGCCGCCTCGCCGGCATCCTCACCCGCAAGGGCGCCCTGCGCGCCACGCTGTACACGCCGGCCGTCGACGCGAACGGCAAGCTGCGCATAGCGGCCGCCGTCGGCATCAACGGCGACGTGGCGGGCAAGGCCAAGCAGCTGCTCGACGCGGGCGTCGACACGCTGGTCATCGACACGGCGCACGGCCACCAGGAGTCGATGATCGCCGCGATCAGGACCGTGCGCGCGCTCGACCCGCAGGTGCCGATCGTCGCGGGCAACATCGTCGCCGCTGAGGGTGTGCGGGATCTGATCGAGGCGGGCGCCGACATCATCAAGGTCGGTGTCGGCCCGGGCGCCATGTGCACCACCCGCATGATGACCGGCGTCGGCCGGCCGCAGTTCTCGGCGGTGCTGGAGTGCGCCGCCGAGGCGAAGAAGTACGGCAAGCACGTGTGGGCCGACGGTGGTGTCCGCCACCCGCGCGATGTCGCCATGGCGCTGGCCGCCGGTGCCTCCAACGTGATGGTCGGGTCCTGGTTCGCGGGCACGTACGAGTCGCCGGGCGACCTCCAGCACGACGCCCAGGGACGCGCGTACAAGGAGTCCTTCGGCATGGCGTCCGCGCGGGCCGTGGCCAACCGTACGTCCGAGGAGTCGGCCTACGACCGCGCCCGCAAGGCCCTGTTCGAGGAGGGCATCTCCACCTCCCGCATGTTCCTCGACCCGGCCCGCCCGGGTGTGGAGGACCTGATCGACTCGATCATCGCGGGCGTGCGGTCGTCCTGCACCTACGCGGGCGCCGGCTCCCTGGAGGAGTTCGCCGAGAAGGCCGTCGTCGGCATCCAGAGCGCGGCCGGTTACGCGGAGGGCAAGCCGCTGCACGCCAGCTGGAGCTGACGCCAACTCCCTTGCCTACGGCCCCCGTTGTCCCGACTGCCGGGAAAATCGGGGGCCGTTTCGCATGCCCGGCTCTACCGTCGGCGTATGGAGATAGCCGCCTGCAGGGCCGAGGACATCGAGGTGCTGGATCGCTTCATGCCGTCACGCAGTCTCGACGGCAACCACGCTGCCCGCTTCGCGCGACAGGAGGCGGGAGACAGCACGTATCTGATCCCGTGGCTGGACGGCAGGCCCGTGGGTCACGCGGAGGTGCGCTGGACCGGGTGCGAGGCGTCGGAGGTGCGGACCGCGCAGCCGGGCTGCCCCGAGATCAACGGCCTCTGCGTATGGCCCGAGTCGCTCCGCTCCCAGGGCATCGGCACCGCCCTGGTGAGCGCCGCCGAGCGGCTGGCGCGGGAGCGCGGCATCGGCTCCATGGGCCTCGGCGTCGGCGACGGCAATCCGCGCGCTGCGGCGCTCTATGCCCGGCTCGGATATCTGCCCACGGTGGCGTACGTCGACCGCTGGGCCCACCTCGACGACCACGGTGTTCGGCATGAGCAGGCTGATACCTGCGTGTTCCTGGTGAAGGCCCTCTGAGTGCCCTCTGCCGGCCTCTTGCGCAACGGTCGAAAGCCACCGCGCAACGAACACCCACCCAACCCCCAGGAACGCAATGATCTTGCGGACATGCGCAAGGTTGCTGCATTTCACCCGCAACGTCACACCTCATAGGCTGTCGCCTCGTACGTGGCGTGGCGGGGACCCCGCTCGGTGGGTCCCTGCTCGTGGGGGTGCCGTCGGTTCCCGCCGCCCAGATTGGCAGCGATAAGGAGCCAGCGCGTGCTCGACCAAGGCGCACCACCGCAGAACCCAAGCCAGACCGCCGCCCCCGCGTCCCTGGGCGTCGGCGCGCGCCTGATGCGACGCAAGCCCGTGGAACACCTGGTCGCGGAGGGCGGCCAGGGTGAGGGAGGGTCCCTGCGGCGCTCCCTGGGCATGTGGCAGCTCACCATGATCAGCATCGGTGCCACCCTCGGCACCGGCATCTTCGTCGTCCTCGGCGACGCCGTCCCGGAGGCCGGTCCCGCGGTCACCCTGGCCTTCGTGATCGCCGGTCTCACGGCGCTCTTCTCGGCCCTGTCGTACGCCGAGCTGGCCGGCAGCATCCCGGTCGCGGGCTCCTCGTACTCGTATGCGTACGCAACGATGGGCGAGCTGGTCGCGTGGGTCTGCGGCTGGTGTCTGGTGCTGGAGTACGGCGTCTCGGTGGCCGCCGTCGCCGTCGGCTGGGGCGAGTACCTCAACGAGCTGCTCGACGGGACCATAGGGGTCACCATCCCGTCCGCGCTGTCCTCGGCGCCCGGCGAGGGCGGGATCATCAACCTGCCCGCGCTGATCGTCGTGCTGCTGGCGATGGTGTTCCTGCTCGGCGGGGTCCGCGAGTCCGCCCGCGCCAACACGATCATGGTCGCCGTCAAGATCGCCGCGCTCGTGCTGTTCTGCGCGGTCGGCTTCATGGGCTTCAAGTCCGGCAACTACGAGGACTTCATGCCGCTCGGCATGGCGGGCGTCAGCGCCGCCGGTGCCACGCTCTTCTTCTCCTACATCGGCTTCGACGCCGCCTCCACCGCCGGTGAGGAGGCCAAGGACCCCAAGCGGGACCTGCCGCGGGCGATCATGCTCTCGCTGATCATCGTGACCGCGCTGTACGTGCTCGTCGCGGGCGTCGCCGTCGGTGCGTGGAACTGGACCAAGTTCGAGGGCTCCGAGGCGTCCCTCGCCGCGATCATGACCGACGTCAGCGGCCAGACCTTCTGGGGCACCCTGCTCGCCCTCGGCGCCGTCATCTCCATCGCGAGCGTCGTCCTCACCGTGCTCTACGGCCAGACCCGCATCCTCTTCGCGATGTCCCGCGACGGCCTGGTGCCGAAGGCGCTCGGCAAGGTCCACGCGAAGACCGGCGCGCCCCGTCTCAACACGGTCATCGTGTCGCTGTTCTGCGGTGTCCTCGCCGCCCTGATCCCGCTGGGCAAGCTGGTCGACGCCACCAGCATCGGCACGCTGTTCGCCTTCGCGCTGGTCAACATCGCGGTGATCGTGCTGCGCGTGAAGCGGCCCGAGCTCGAGCGCACGTTCAGGGTGCCGTTCGGGCCGGTGCTGCCGGTGCTGGGCTTCCTGTTCTGCGCGTACAACATGTTCAGCCTCGACACCGTCACCTGGGTCGTCTTCGGGTTCTGGATGGCCGCCGGTCTCGTGTTCTACTTCCTGTACGGCTATCGCCGTTCCCGTCTTGCCATGCCAGAAGTGAAGTGAACCACCCGCAGTGCTGAACGATCTCGACGAACGCATCGTGCACGCCCTCGCCGAGGACGCCCGCCGCTCCTACGCGGACATCGGGCACCTCGTCGGCCTGTCCGCGCCTGCCGTGAAACGGCGCGTGGACCGGCTGCGCGCCACCGGAGCCATCACCGGATTCACCGTACGGGTGGACCCGTCGGCGCTCGGCTGGGAGACCGAGGGGTTCGTCGAGATCTACTGCCGGCACAACACCTCGCCGGACACCATCCGGCGGGGTCTGGAGCGGTACCAGGAGGTCGTGGCCGCGTCCACCGTCACCGGGGACGCGGACGCGGTGGTGCAGGTGTTCGCCTCTGACATGCGGCACTTCGAGCGGGTCCTCGAGCGGATCGCGGGGGAACCGTTCGTCGAGCGGACCAAGTCCGTGCTGGTGCTGTCGCCGTTGTTGCGGCGGTTTTCCTCCGGGTCGCCTACGTAGTGCTTTGCCCGCGGGCCGGTGGGGGCTGGTCGCGCCCACGTGGCGGAGCCGCATATTCGTACAGCCCCGCGCCCTCAGAGGGCGCGTTTGCGGATCTTCCTCAGCATGTGCCGCATGATGATCGCGTGGCCGCCCGAGCCGATGACGACTCGGCGGTAGAGGGCGCCCGCGGCACCGGGGAACATCGCCCTGCTCTCGGCCCGTAGCCGGGTGTGGCCCTCGTCCGTCTCGTCCAAGTGGAAGATCAGCGCGTACCTGGAGAAGGGGTGATGGCCCACCAGGGCCAGCTTCTGGCCCGGGGTCGACACTGCCACCCGGAATCCTCGGGCGCCGTCCATCCGGGCGGTCAGTTCGCGCCAGACGGCGTCCGCGCTCGTCTCGACGACCGTCGCGTGTTCGTCGACGAACGGCAGTGCGGGGATTTCGGTGGCGTCCATGTGAGCAGTCTCGTCTGCTTGCCCACGCCGTGGCCTCCTCCGTCAGGCGGACCCGTATAGCCGCTCGGCGGAGGGCGTCAGTCGGCCGTCTTGCGCGCCAGCGCGTTGTTGTCGATCGAGTTGTGCACGCTGAAGCTCACCGCGTCCGAGCGGTAGCGGTCGTCCGACCATTCCACCGGCCGGCCCTCGCGGGTCGTCGTCACGCGTCGTACCCGCAGCAGGGGGCTCGTGCGGCGGATGCCCAGCAACTCAGCGTCCTGGGCGCCCGCCGCCACCGCGTCGATGACGTGCTCGCCGTAGGCGAAGACCAACCCCGTCTCGTCGTACAGGCGTTGGGTGACGGACGGGCACTCGGGCTCTATGGCCTCTACGGCGGGGGAGATCCAGTCGGCGTAGACCGTGCGCTCCAGCAGCACCGGCTCACCGTCCAGGCCGCGCACGCGCAGGACGTGCAACACGGGTGTGCCGACGCGCAGTTGGAGGCGTACCGCGTCCTCCTGGGTCGCCGGGGTGTACTCCTGCGCGACCACCTGGCCCGTCGCCTCCCGGCCCATCGCCCGCGCCCACTGGGCGAAGCTGCGCAGTTCGGCGAAGCTCTGGCTGCGGCGGCTGGCCAGCACCACGCGACGGGCGCCCTGGCGCGAGCCGATGAGGCCCTCGGCGGTCAGTGTGGCGACGGCCTGCCGGACCGTGCCGCGTGAGACGCCGTAGTGAGCCGAGAGTTCCGTCTCGGCGGGCAGCAGACTGCCGACCGTGTACTCCTCGCGGTCGATCGCCCGGCGCAGCTCGTCGGCGATCTCCTCGTGTCGCGCCGCCATGCTTCCCCTCTGAGTCGGTTGCTGTGCACAGCGTGACCAGCCTAGTCGAGATCGTCCGGTGAGCCGTGTCGGCGGGGAGTGCGCACAAATTCAGGGCGGAGGCTTTCGCCAGTGTTAACGAACGTGTCACCATCGGCGGGCCTACTGGGGCCAACTTGTTCAGACAAGTTTGAGACCTTTCCTGGGCAAGATCCTCCTGCACCCTCGCGCGTCCCCCTGGAGAAAAGCCGTGACCGTGTCCCTGCAGAGAACCGCCGTCCCGGTCGGCGCCCTCGTCGTCGTAGCCGCGCTCGCCCTGAGCGCCTGTGGCGCCGCCCCCGACAACGCGTCCACCACAGCCGACGGCAAGAGCGCCGCCACCGCCACCTCCGCCGAGGACTTCGGCGGCATGGACGCCCTGGTGAAGGCGGCCAAGGAAGAGGGCACGCTGCACGCCATGGCGCTGCCGCGTGACTGGGCCAACTACGGCGCCCTCATCGACGGATTCGAGAAGAAGTACGGCATCAAGGTCGAGGTCGAGAACCCCGACGGCTCCAGCCAGGACGAGATCAACGCCGTGACCTCGCGCAAGGGGCAGGACCGGGCGCCGGACGTCCTGGACCTCGGCAGCTCCTTCGCGCTGAGCGCCGCCCAGCAGGGGCTGCTCGCCCCCTACAAGGTGCAGGCCTTCGGGGACATCCCCGAGGGGCAGAAGGACGCGCAGGGGCGCTGGTACAACGACTACGGCGGCTACATCTCCATCGGGTGCGACGCCAAGCGGGTCAAGCAGTGCCCGAAGACCTTCGCCGACCTGCTCAAGCCGCAGTACAAGGGGCAGGTCGCCCTCAACGGCAACCCCACCAAGTCCGGCTCGGCCTTCGGCGGCGTCTACGCGGCGGCTCTCGCGAGCGGCGGCTCCTTCGACGACATCCAGCCCGGCCTCGACTTCTTCGCCAAGCTGAAGAAGAACGGCAACTACACGCCCGTCGAGTCGACCCCGGCCACCGTCGAGAAGGGCGAGACGCCCATCAGCATCGACTGGGACTACCTGAACGCCGGGTACGCCGAGGAGTTCAAGTCCAAGGGCGTCGACTGGCAGGTGTCGGTGCCGAGCGACGGCAAGTTCTCGCAGTACTACTCCCAGGCGGTCAACAAGGACGCCCCGCATCCGGCGGCCGCCCGCCTGTGGGAGGAGTACCTCTACAGCGCCGAGGGCCAGAACCTGTGGCTGAAGGGCTACGCCCGACCGGCCCTGATGACCGCCATGGAGAAGGCCGGCACCCTCGACAAGACCGCCGCGGCCAAGCTGCCCGAGGTCGCCGGGACGCCGTCCTTCCCGACCGAGGCCCAGCAGAACAAGGCCAAGACGGTCCTCGGACAGGGCTGGGCGAAGGCCGTCTCCGGATGACGGCCACCGCCGTACGGGTCGACACGGCGCCCGCCGCTGCGGTGAAGCGGCGGCGCCGGTCGCTCGGCTCGCTCGCCGTCGTCCCGCTGCTCGCCTTCACCGCGCTCTCCTTCGGACTGCCCGCCCTGGCCATGCTGGACGGCGCCTTCACCGTCAAGGACCCGGCCACGGGGGCGACTTCGTACAGCGCCGGCAACCTGACGGCCTCCCTCCAGGGCGCCTACCTCACGGCACTGCTCGGCAGCGTCAAGCTGTCCGCCGTGTCCGCGGCGCTCGGCGCTCTCCTCGGGCTGCCGCTCGCCCAGGCCGTGGTGACCTCCCGCTTCCGCGCGCTGCGCGAGGCCGTGCTCACCGCCTCCGGGGTCCTCGCCAACTTCGGCGGCGTCCCGCTGGCCTTCGCGTTCGTCGCCACGCTCGGCAACGCCGGTGTGCTGACCCGGCATCTGGGCCTGACGGACAAGGGCTGGGACCTGTACAGCTTCTGGGGCCTGGTCCTCGTCTACCTGTACTTCCTGATCCCGCTGATGGTGCTCACCATCACGCCGGCCCTGGACGGCCTGCGCTCCCAGTGGCGCGAGGCGGCGCAGAACAACGGCGCCACCACCGTGCAGTACTGGCGCCACGTGGCCCTGCCCGTCCTGCTGCCCACGCTCCTCGGCGGGTTCGTCCTGCTCTTCGGCAGCGCCTTCGCCGCGTACGCCACCGCCGCCGCCATGGTGGGCAGTTCCGTCCCGCTGGTCACCCTCCAGATCGCCGACGCCCTCTCCGGCAACGTCCTCGTCGGCCAGGAGAACGTGGCGCTCGCCCTCAGCCTCGACATGGTCCTGGTCGCCGGCCTGGTCATGGCCGTGTATCTGCCCCTGCAACGACGGAGCGCCCGATGGCTCGCCTGAACCTGTGGCGGTGGGGCGTCCTCGGCCTCGCCGGACTGTACTTCCTGGTGCCGCTCGCGGCGTCGGTGGTCTTCACTGTCGACGTGCCGGGGCAGGGGCTCACCTTCGACGCCTACACCCAGATCTTCTCCACCGAAGGATTCGCGTCCAGCCTGCTTCTCTCGCTGGAGCTGGCCCTCGCCACCATCGCCCTCGTCCTGCTCCTGATGGTGCCCGCCATGGTCGCGCTGCGGCTCGGCGCGCCCCGGCTGCGGCCGGTCGTCGAGGTGGTGTGCTCGCTGCCGCTGGTCGTGCCGCCGATCGCGTTCGTCGCCGGGATCGGGACGGTGCTGAAGTGGGGGCCGGAGCATCTCTCGCGCACGCCGCTGTTCCAGACGTTCGTAGCGATCCAGAACCCCGACTTCCCGTTCGTGCTCGTCCTCGCCTACGTCGTGATGGCGCTGCCGTTCGTGCACCGGGCCCTGGACGCCGGACTGCGCGCCATCGACGTACGCACCCTCGTGGAGGCCGCCCGCAGCTGTGGCGCGAGCTGGCCGCAGGCGCTGGTCCAGGCCGTCCTGCCCAACCTCCGCGGCGCCCTGCTCAACGCCTCCTTCCTCACCCTCGCCCTGGTGCTCGGCGAGTTCACCGTTGCCCAGCTGCTCGGCTTCCAGCCCTTCGCCGTGTGGATCGTGAACGTCAGCGGCTCGCAGGCCCAGCTCTCCGTCGCCGTGTCCGTGCTCAGCCTGCTCGTGACATGGGTGCTGCTCCTCGTGCTCGCCGGCTTCGGCGGCCGTACCCGTACTACCTCCCGGGGATGACCATGACCGTGCTCGACAAGACAGCCGCAAAGACAGCCGAAGACGCGGCGACGCAGGCCGCCACCGTCGAATTCCGCGGCCTGCGCCGGGAGTTCGGGCCCACCGTAGCCCTCGACGGGCTCGACCTGACCGTCCGGCCGGGCGAACTCCTCGCCCTGCTCGGCCCGTCCGGCTGCGGCAAGACCACCGCGCTGCGCATGCTCGCCGGCTTCGAACACCCCGACTCCGGCACGGTGTTGGTGGACGGCGAGGACGTCACCGACATCCCCGCGCACCGCCGCGACGCCGGGATGGTGTTCCAGTCGTACAGCCTCTTCCCGCATCTGAACGCCCTCGACAACGTGGCCTTCGGGCTGCGCATGCGCAAGGTCCGCACCGCCGAACGACGCGCCCGTGCAGCCGAGTTGCTGGAGCTGGTCGGCCTCGCCGACAAGGGCGAGCGGTACCCGCACCAGCTCTCCGGCGGCCAGCAGCAGCGCATCGCCCTGGCCCGCGCCCTCGCCCTGCGCCCGCGCGTCCTGCTGCTGGACGAGCCGCTGTCGGCGCTCGACGCCAAGGTACGCCTGACGCTGCGCGAGGAGATCCGGCGGCTCCAGCGGGAGCTGGGCATCACCACCCTGTTCGTCACCCACGACCAGGAGGAGGCCCTGTCCATGGCCGACCGGGTCGCGGTCATGCGGTCCGGACGGCTCGAACAGTGCGCCGCACCGGCCGAGTTGTACGGCCGCCCCGCCACCGCCTTCGTCGCCGAGTTCGTCGGCACGATGAGCCGGATTCCGGGCCGGCTCGTCGAGGGCGGTGTCGAGGTGCTGGGCCGGCGGCTGCCCGTCGACGGCGACGTTCCCTCGGTGGCCGACATCGACGTGCTGGTGCGGCCGGAGGCGGTGGCCGTGCGGGCCGACGACGCCTCCGACGCGCGCGTGGTCGCCACGGCGTTCCTCGGCGCCACCACCCGGCTGACCGTACGGCTCGCCGACGGCACCGAGGTCAAGGCCGACCTGCCCGCCCACGAGGGCGCCGCGCTCGGCGCCGGCGCCGCGGTGAGCGTGTCGCTGCCGGAGCGGCCGGTGCTGGTGGCCGAGCGCCGACACTGAACCCCGTACGTCCTTGATCCCCGTACGTCGTTGATCCCTGTATGTCCTTGCCCCCACGTATGAACCCCCGCGCATGAAAGAGACAACCGTGACCCGACTCCCGCTCCAGGCCGTCCTCTTCGACATGGACGGCACGCTCGTCGACACCGAGCGGCTGTGGTGGGAGGCGGTGGAACACGTCGCCGGGCGGGCGCTGACGGAGGCGGACGAGGCAGACGTGCTCGGCCGGCCCGTCGAGCACACCGCTGCCTGGCTGGCGGCCGCCACGGGTGCCCCGGCGGACGCCCTCGCCGACGAGCTCCACCGGGAGTTCGCCGACCGCGTCCGCGCCGGCATCGTCCCCCGCCCCGGCGCGCTCGACCTGCTCGACGCGCTGGCCCGCGAGGGCGTCCCCACGGCCCTGGTGACCGCGTCCCCGAGAGCCGTCGCTGACACCGTCCTGGCAGCCCTGGGAGGCGCGAGCCGGTTCGCCGTCTCCGTCACCGCCGACGACACCGAGCACACCAAGCCTGCCCCCGACCCGTATCTGGCCGCCTGCCGCGTCCTGGGCGTCGACCCGTCCGGCTGTGTCGCCGTCGAGGACACCGCGACCGGCGTCGCCTCCGCCGAGGCGGCCGGGTGCACGGTGCTCGCGGTGCCCTCGCTCGCGCCCATCGAGGCGGTGCCCGGACGGACCGTGGAGGCCAGCCTGGAAGGCATCACCCCCTCGGCACTGCGCTCCCTGCTGCCCCACCGCCTCCGCGTCATGACCTGGAATCTCTGGTACGGCGGCACGAAGGTCCACGATCACCGGGCCAAGCAGCTCAAGGTCATCGCGGAGACCGATGTGGACGTGGTCGGCCTCCAGGAGACGTACGGCACGGCCGCGGAGGAGCTCGCCGACGCCCTCGGCTGGTACCACCACCGTGCGGGGGAGAACCTCGGCGTCATCAGCCGGTACCCGATCACGGCCCGCTTCGGGGACCCGGACGTCGGGTTCTACGGGGCGGCCGGCGTACGGGTCCGAGTGCACGAGGGTGCCGAGGCGGACGTGTGGACGGTCCATCTGGACTACAAGGAGTACGGGCCCTATGCGACCGACGGTGATCCGACCGCCCACGAGGACGTGCGCCTCGCCCAGATGCGGGACGCTCTCGGCCGCGTCGACGACTCCGTGCCCGTCGTCCTCGTCGGCGACTTCAACAGCCCCTCCCACCTGGACCGGCCCGACGCGGACTGGCCGGTGACGAAGGCGGCCGAGGAGGCGGGGCTCCGCGACTCCTACCGCGAGGCCCACCCGGACCTGGTCGCCCACCCCGGGCACACCTGGTCGCCGATCCACCCCGTGCGCGAGGACGGCAGCGGACGCCCCGAACCGCAGGACCGGATCGACTTCGTCCTGCACCGCGGCCTGCGCGTGCTCGACTCCGAGACGTACGTCAGCGGCCGCCCGCGCCCCTGGCCCCACGTCGAGGACAACGACTGGCCCTCCGACCACGCCGCCGTCATCACCACATTTTCGCTGGGCAACGGGACCGCGCCTGTCTAACATCGGTGTCATGACCTGGCGACATTGATCCACCAGCCGCGCCTCCCGAGGGCCGCCTCGGACGCCGTACCGACGACGTCCGAACCGCCCTTCCGGGAAGGCCTCATGACACTCACACCCGCACGCGTACCCGCCACCGGCGTCCGACGCCTGACGGCCACGCTGTACGGCTACTCGTTCCTGGACGACTTCGTCCTGCTCTACCCGGTGTACGCGCTGCTGTTCGCCGACACCGGCATGTCGCTCTGGCAGATCTCCTCGCTGTTCGCCCTGTGGTCGATCACGGCCGTCGTGCTGGAGGTCCCCTCCGGCGCGCTGGCCGACGCCGTCTCCCGACGGCTGCTGCTGTGGGTCGGCCCGCTGTTCAACGCCGTCGGCTTCGCCCTGTGGGTGATCGTCCCGTCGTACTGGGCCTTCGCGCTCGGCTTCGTCCTGTGGGGCGTCGGCGGAGCACTGTGTTCCGGCTCGTTCGAGGCGCTGGCCTACGACGAGCTGGACCGGCTCGGCGCCGGCGACCGGTACGCGCGCGTGATGGGACGGGTGCGGGCGGCGCGACTGGCGGCCACCATGGCGTCGATCGGCCTCGCCGGACCGGTCGTCGTCCTGGGCGGCTACCCGGCCGTGGGGGCGGGCAGCGTGCTGGCCTGTCTGCTGGCCGCCGCGGTGGCGACCCGGCTGCCGGAGCACCGGACGCGGCCGGAGCACGGTGGTGACGGTTGGTGGGTGACCCTGCGCACCGGCCTCGCCGAAGCCCGCGGGAACCGTTCCGTGCGCGGCGCCCTCCTGCTGATCCCCGCCGTCGCCGCGGTGTGGGGCGCGCTCGACGAGTACACGCCCCTGCTGGCTCGGGACACGGGCGTGGCGGAGACGACGGTGCCGTACCTGATCCTGCTCGTCTGGACGCTCGTCACGGCGGCCAGCCTGCTGGCAGGTCCGGCCGAACGCCTCGGCACCAGGGGGATGGCCTGGCTGCTCGCGGGCTCCGCGCTCGCCCTGGCCGTCGGCGCCGCGGTCCGGACCCCGGCCGGCATCGCCCTCGTGGGCCTCGCCTTCGGCGGCTTCCAGCTGGCGGAGGTGCTCGCCGACGTCCGTCTCCAGCACCGGATCGACGAGTCCCGCCGGGCCACGCTCACCTCCGTGGCGAGCCTGGGCACGGAGCTCGCCACGGTGGCCACGTTCGGCGTGTACGCCTTGCTCGGCACGGGCGCGGCGCACAGCACGGTCTTCGCGGTGCTCGCGGTGCCCTACCTGGTGACCGCGCTGGCCCTGGCTAGAAGTCGGGCAGCCACGGCACGACCGTGAAGTCGCCCGTCCCCTTCTTGACCTTCTCGAAGGGGGCGGAGCCCACGCACTTGGGCAGCCCCTTCGTCTCGACGGGGCTGCCCGTCGACGCCCAGCTGTAGCCGAGCCGGTCGCGGTGGCCGACGTCGTGGACGGTGATGCCGACCCGCTTGCCCTTGGCGCCCGGCAGGTCGGAGGAGGTGATGACCCCGGAGACGACGGCGACCTTCCCACCGGTCAGCAGGCAGTCGACCTTGGCCTTGGCCTTCGCGCCCTCGCCGTTCAGGTAGTGGCTGAACTCGAAGGTGCCGGTGGCCTTCGTCGGGTCGGCGGTGTCCTTCGCCGCCAGATGCGCGTCGAAGGAGAACGTGATGTCGTCCCCGGCCGAGCGGTACAGCTTGGCGGTGCCGGTGAGCGCGGCGGCCTCCCGCTGCCGCGGTGCCTCCGAGTCCGACGCGGTGGCGGCCGAGGCCGCGGTGGCGGAGAGCAGCAGTGCGGAGCCGAGCACGAGGATCTTCGTACGGCGGTCCAGCGCGGTCCATCGGCGGTTCATCGTGGTCCTTTCTGCAGGTCAGGTGGACAGTCCCCACTCTCCCGGCGCCGCGCCCGCACCACATCGCGCCGGAGGCGGGACCCCACCTCCGCCGCCCGGCGGGGACGCCGAAACCCACTGCGCCCCAGGGACCAGCGGGCCTACGCCTGTGGTCGCGCAACGAATCGCCGCCCACCCCCCGACCCACGCAACAAACCGCTCACCGGCGCGCAACGGCTCCTTCTTGTCCGCCCTGGTCAGCCGCCCGTACCGTCTACGTGGCCCCCACAACCACCCTTCCGCCCGGTGAGGACACCATGCGCACCGCCCTGCTCCAGAGCTCCGGCCGCCCCGGCTCGACCGTCGAGAACCTCAAGGTCCTCGACGAGGCCGCGGGCCGTGCCGCCGCCGCGGGTGCCGGGCTGCTGGTCGCGCCGGAGATGTTCCTGACCGGGTACGCGATCGGCGACGACATCGCCCGCCTCGCCGAGCCGGCCGACGGCGACTGCGCGGACGCGATCGCCGAGACGGCGACGAGGCACGGACTGGCGATCGCCTACGGCTACCCCGAGCGCGCGGGCGACACCGTCTTCAACTCCGCCCAGCTGATCTCCGCCGACGGCACCCGGCTCGCCAACTACCGCAAGACCCACCTCTTCGGCTGCTTCGAGCGCGACCACTTCACGCCGGGCGACCGGCAAGTCGTCCAGGCCGAGCTCGACGGCCTCCGCGTCGGCATCCTGATCTGCTACGACGTCGAGTTCCCGGAGAACGTCCGCGCCCACGCCCTCGCCGGCACCGACCTGCTTCTCGTGCCGACCGCGCAGATGCACCCGTTCCAGTTCGTCGCCGAGTCGATGATCCCGGTGCGGGCCTTCGAGAACCAGATGTACGTCGCGTACGTCAACCGGGTCGGGCAGGAAGGGGAGTTCGAGTTCGTCGGCCTCTCCACCCTCGCCGGGCCCGACGGGGTCGCCCGCACCCGCGCCGGACGAGGCGAGGAGCTGGTGTTCGCCGACGCCGACCCCGCCTTCCTCGCCGCCTCCCGCGAGGCGAACCCGTACCTGAAGGACCGCCGCCCCGGCCTCTACGGGTCCCTGGTCTGAACCCCCCTGAGCTTCCCCCGAGTTCTTCACGCGCAAGGAGTCCGTACCCCATGACGTCCATGGTGCCCAACGCCGTCGAGCACACCGACGAGCAGCAGCAGCCGCCGATCACCATGTTCGGCCCGGACTTCCCGTACGCCTACGACGACTTCCTCGCCCACCCGGCGGGGCTCGGCCAGATACCCGCGACCGAGCACGGCACCGAGGTCGCGGTCATCGGCGGTGGCCTGTCCGGCATCGTCGCCGCGTACGAGCTGATGAAGATGGGCCTCAAGCCGGTCGTGTACGAGGCCGACCGGATCGGTGGCCGGCTGCGCACCGTGGGCTTCGACGGCCCCAACACCGAGGGCCTCACCGCCGAGATGGGCGCCATGCGCTTCCCGCCCTCCTCCACGGCCCTCCAGCACTACATCGACCTGGTGGACCTCAAGACCCAGCCCTTCCCCAACCCCCTTGCCGAGGCGACCCCTTCGACGGTCGTCGACCTCAAGGGCGAGAGCCACTACGCCGAGACGATCGACGATCTCCCGCAGGTCTACCGGGACGTCGCCGACGCCTGGAACAAGTGCCTCGAAGAGGGCGCCGACTTCTCCGACATGAACCGGGCGATGCGTGAGCGGGACGTGCCGCGCATCCGGGAGATCTGGGCGAAGCTCGTCGAGAAGCTCGACAACCAGACCTTCTACGGCTTCCTCTGCGACTCCGAGGCCTTCAGGTCCTTCCGGCACCGCGAGATCTTCGGCCAGGTCGGCTTCGGCACCGGCGGCTGGGACACCGACTTCCCGAACTCCATCCTGGAGATCCTGCGCGTCGTCTACACCGAGGCCGACGACCACCACCGCGGCATCGTCGGCGGCTCCCAGCAGCTGCCGCTGCGCCTCTGGGAGCGCGAGCCGGAGAAGATCGTCCACTGGACCTACGGCACCTCGCTCGCGAGCCTGCACGAGAACGGCGAGCCCCGCCCGGCCGTGACCAGACTGCACCGCACCGCGGGCAACCGGATCACCGTGACCGACGCGGATGGCGACATCCGTACGTACCAGGCGGCGATCTTCACCGCCCAGTCCTGGATGCTGCTGTCGAAGATCGCCTGCGACGACTCGCTCTTCCCGATCGACCACTGGACCGCCATCGAGCGCACCCACTACATGGAGAGCTCGAAGCTCTTCGTGCCGGTCGACCGGCCCTTCTGGCTGGACAAGGACGAGGAGACGGGGCGTGACGTCATGTCGATGACGCTCACCGACCGTATGACGCGCGGGACCTACCTCCTCGACGACGGCCCGGACAAGCCCGCCGTCATCTGCCTCTCCTACACCTGGTGCGACGACAGCCTGAAGTGGCTGCCGCTGTCCGCGAACGAGCGGATGGAGGTCATGCTGAAGTCGCTCGGCGAGATCTATCCCAAGGTCGACATCCGCAAGCACGTCATCGGCAACCCGGTGACGGTCTCCTGGGAGAACGAGCCCTACTTCATGGGCGCGTTCAAGGCCAACCTGCCCGGCCACTACCGCTACCAGCGGCGCCTGTTCACGCACTTCATGCAGGAGGGGCTGCCCGAGGACAAGCGGGGCATCTTCCTCGCCGGCGACGACATCTCCTGGACGGCCGGCTGGGCCGAGGGTGCGATCCAGACCGCGCTGAACGCGGTGTGGGGCGTGATGCACCACTTCGGCGGGTCGACGGACGCCTCCAACCCGGGGCCGGGCGACGTCTACGACGAGATCGCGCCCGTGGAGCTCCCCGAGGACTGACCGGCGTTCACGGCCCAGCGGCCTGTGCGTTTGCGTTGTCGTACACGCACAGGCTGTCGTAGCCGATCCGACTCGGCTCAGTCCGCCAGTGGCGTGAGCAGCATGCGTCCCGCGAACCCCACCGCGGCGTCCAGTCGCTCGGCGAACTCCTCGGCGACGTCCGGGAGCCGGCGCAGCGCCCACAGCGCCCGCGCCGCCGACCAGGTGGCGTCCCGGGCGCGCTCCAGGCTCCAGGAGCCGAGCAGATGGGTGAGCGGGTCGGCGATCTGGAGCAGGTCGGGGCCCGGCATCAGATCTTCGCGGATGCGCTCCTCCAGCGAGACGAGGAGATCACCTACCCGCTCGAACTCGTCCTCCAGGTCGGCGGGTTCGCAGCCGAGGCTACGACAGGCGTCCACCACGGCGAGCGCCAGATCGTGGCCGATGTGCGCATTGATGCCCGCCAGCGCGAACTGCAACGGTCGTACGCCGGGATGGCGGCGCATCTGGAACACCGGCCGCCAGCAGGCCGGTGGACGCCGCTCCTCCTCGGCCGCCTCCACCGCCGCGAGATACCGCTCCGCGAACCGCACGTCCAGCGTGATCGCCGCCCGCGCGTCCGGGAACCGGCCGCCGTCGATGTGCCGGTCGACCGTCTCCGTGACGGTGAGGTAGACGCGGTTGAAGACCGCGACCCCGTCGCGGTCGGGCAGCGCCGCGTCGAGGGCGCGCATACGGGAGATGACCGCGTCCACGGGTGTGGTGAATTGTTCGCATTGCGCCATGGGGGCAATGTCCCAGCTTTAGGCTGACCGGAGTGTCGGCGGGCCCGGCGCTTCCCCAGAACGGGGGAACGCGCTCGCTGTGGGGGAGGGGAATCAGGACCGTGCCAGGCTTACGTGCCCAGCGACTGGCCGCACGCAGGTCCGAGCGAAGGAGGACGGCCCGACGTCATGCCATGGTCGTGGCGGCCTCGGTCGTGGTCGCCGTCGGCACCGTGACCGGCATGATGTCCGCGCTCGACGACAGAGGGCGCTCCGACGAGGCGGGGCCGCCCGAGGTGACGCGGTCTCCCGGCCTGGAGTCCCTGCCCGCCGTGCCCTCGCCCTCCCCGTCCGTGACGAAATCGCCGCCCCCCACGTCCGCTGCCCCGACGCCGAAGCGGAAGGCCGGTCCCACGCCCTCGCCGACCAGGACCGAGCCCGAGAGGAAGCAGCAGCCGACCGTGGTGTCCGCCCGCCTCTACCGCCACCCCGAGTCCCAGGTACTCGAATGGGTCCGCGACAACTCCGGCGACCCGCGCCACGCCGTCATCCAGGCCCGGATAGCCGCCCAGCCGGCCGCGGTGTGGTTCGCCGACTTCACGCCGGACACCATCACCGCCCGGGTCCGCGCGGTCACCTCGGGCGGGTCGGCGTCGGGCCGGGTACCGGTGGTCGTGCCGTACGCGATCCCGGACCGCGACTGCGGCGGGCACTCACAGGGCGGGGCGCCCGACCTCGACGCGTACGACGCCTGGGTCGACCGGTTCGCCGCCGGGCTGGGCTCCGGCGACGTCATCGTCGTCCTGGAGCCCGACTCCGTCGCCCAGACCGAGTGCCTCTCCGCCGCCGAACGCGCCGACCGCTTCGCCTCCCTCGCCCGCGCGGGCCGCGCCTTCAAGGCCGCGAACCCCAAGGCCCGCGTCTACTACGACGCCGGACACTCCGGCTGGAACACGCCCGGCAAGCAGGCGGAGTGGTTGCGCCGGGCGGGCGCCGCCTCGACCGCGTCCTCCGACGGCATCTTCAGCAACGTCTCCAACTTCCACGCCACGACCGACGAGATCGCCTACGACCGACAGGTCCTGGACGCCCTCGGCGGCCCCGCGAGCCTCGGCGCCGTCATCGACACCAGCCGCAACGGCGCCGGGGCCCCGGCCGACGGGGAGTGGTGCGATCCGGCGGGCCGCAAGCTGGGCCGGGCGCCGACGCTCGCCACGGGCGAGGCACGGATCGACGCCTACCTGTGGGTGAAGCTGCCGGGGGAGTCGGACGGGTGCAAGGGGAAGCCGGGGACCTTCACGGCGTCGTACGCCTACGACCTGGCGCGCTGAGACGCAGCTCGCCGGTCGGCGCCCGGCTATGACCTGGCGCGTCGAGAACCGTCGCCGGTGTCGCTCGCCTCGTCGTACTCCTCGTCGTACGAGGACGTGCCCTCGTCGAGCAGCGGCTCCTGCGTCTTGAGGTGGGCCGGGGCGAACGCCCGCAGCGCGTGGTAGCCGGTGATGACGACGAGCGTGCCCAGCGCGATGCCGCTCAGCTCGAAGGTGTCGGTGAACTCCATGGTGACGTTGCCGACGCCGATGATGATGCCCGCCGCGGCCGGCACCAGGTTGAGCGGATTGCGCAGGTCCACCTCGGCGTTGATCCAGATCTGCGCGCCGAGCAGGCCGATCATGCCGTACAGGATGACGGTGATGCCGCCGAGGACGCCGCCCGGGATGGCGGCCACGACCGCGCCGAACTTGGGGCAGACACCGAAGAGCAGCGCGAAGCCGGCGGCGGCCCAGTAGGCGGCGGTCGAGTAGACCCGGGTCGCGGCCATCACGCCGATGTTCTCGGAGTACGTGGTGTTGGGCGGGCCGCCCACCGCGGTGGAGAGCACCGAGGCGGCGCCGTCCGCGGAGATCGCGGTGCCCAGCTTGTCGTCCAGGTTGTCGCTGGTCATCTCGCCGACCGCCTTGACGTGCCCGGCGTTCTCGGCGACCAGGGCGATGACGACGGGCAGCGCGACCAGGATGGCCGACCACTGGAAGGACGGGCCGTGCAGGTCGGGCAGCCCGATCCAGTCGGCCTTCGAGACCCCGGAGAGGTCGAGCCGCCAGTGGTCCGTGAGCTTGCCGCTCGCGTCGACCGAGTGGATCCTGCCGAAGATCCGGTCGAAGGCCCAGGAGATGCCGTAGCCGAAGACCAGGCCCAGGAAGATCGCGATACGGGACCAGAACCCGCGCAGACAGACGACCGCCAGCCCGGTGAACAGCATCACCAGCAGCGCCGTCCACTGGTCCTGCGGCCAGTACGTCGCGGCCGTCACCGGGGCGAGGTTGAAGCCGATCAGCATGACGACGGCGCCGGTGACGATCGGCGGCATCGTGGCGTGGATGATCCGCGCCCCGAACCGCCGCACGGCGAGACCGACCAGGAACAGCACGACACCGACGACCAGGACCGCGCCGGTCACGGTCGCGCTCGTACCGCCGTCGGCCCGGATGACCGCCGCGACGCCGACGAAGGAGAGGGAGCAGCCGAGGTAACTGGGCACCCGGCCGCGGGTGGCGAGCAGGAAGACGACCGTCGCGACGCCCGACATCATGATCGCCAGGTTGGGGTCGAGCCCCATCAGGACCGGCGCCACGAAGGACGCGCCGAACATGGCCACCACATGCTGGGCGCCGAGCCCGAAGGTGCGGGGCCAGGAGAGCCGTTCGTCGGGGCGGACGACCGCTCCTGGCGCCGGCGTGCGTCCGTCGCCGTGCAGTTTCCAGCGGACGCCGAGATCCATGGTGCGGTTTCACTTTCGTCGTGCGAGTGAGTGTCCGGACCATTGTCAGGGACGGCAGGGGCGGTGCCGACCCGGGTTGACCTGGCATGCTGAGCGCCCGCTCAGGGCGGCCCTCAGAGCCGCGGGTCCGGAACTGCCGCGTCCGGGCGGCTGACCTTCGGGCGGTCGCGGTCGCCGGCGCGCAGGACCCGCGCGAACACGACGAGCCCCGAGGACAGCACGGTGACCAGGCAGAAGGACACCATCAGACTGGTGGCCTGGGCGATCCCGCCGATCGCGCTCGGCGCGATGAGCCCCGAGGTGTACGTGATCGTCGCGACGCCCGCTATGGCCAGACTGGGGTTGGAGCCGCTGCGGCCCGCCGCCGCGAAGCACAGCGGCACGACCACGGCGATACCCAGACCGAGCAGCCCGAACCCGGCCATCGCCAGGGCCGGCCGGTCCGACACCACGATGAGCAGGCCGCCGAGCGTGGCGAGGACACCGCTGAACCGGACCGTGCGCACGGCTCCGTAGCGGTCCACCACCTTGTCGCCCGCGATCCGGGCGATCGCCATGGTGAGCGTGAACCCGGTCGTGCACGCCGCCGCGAGACCGGCCGAGGTGTCGAGCTGGTCCCGCAGATAGACCGCCGACCAGTCCAGGCTCGCGCCCTCCGCGAAGACCGCGCAGAACCCGACCGCGCCGATGAGCAGCGCCGACCGGGGCGGCAGCGCGAACCGGGGCGGCGGCTCCTCGTCCTCGGCGGGCTGCAGGTCGAGCACCCACTGGCAGGCCAGGACGCCGAGGAGGGTGAGGGTCGCCGCCGCGAGGGCGTGGTGCAGCCGGGCGTCCGAGCCCAGGTGGGCCGCGAGCGTGCCGGCCGCCGAACCGATCAGGGCGCCGGCGCTCCACATCCCGTGCAGCCCCGACATGATCGACCGGTCCAGGCGGTTCTCGACCTCGACGCCGAGCGCGTTCATCGCCACGTCCGCCATGCCCGCCGTGGCGCCGTAGGCGAACAGCGCCAGGCAGAGGGTCAGCAGATTGGGGGCGAGGGAGGGCAGGACGAGCGCGAGCGTCCACAGGGCGATCAGCCCGCGCAGGGCGTTCCGCGCGCCGAAGCGGTGACTGATGCTGCCGGCCAGCGGCATCGCGACGGACGCGCCGAGCGCGGGGAAGGCGAGCGCGAGCCCCAGCTGTCCGGCGCTGACCCCGGCATGGTCCTGGATCCACGGCACCCGTGTCGCGAACGAGCCGGTGACGGCACCGTGCACGGCGAAGACGGCCGCCACGGCGTACCGGGCGCGCCTCACCTCGCGCAGGTCGTAGACCACCTCACTCATTGTCCGACCCCTCCCGGTCCTCGCTTGGTCCTTGAGTCACTGGTTCTTGAGCCACTGGTTCTTGATCCGCGCGAAAACTATCAGGAACCCTGCCTGATAGATAGGTAATAAAGTGGTCGTCCTCAGGACGGCCCCTCCGATCTGGAAGGATCCCGGCATGCCCGCATCACCGAGCACCGCCCGGGCCATCAACGACCGGCTCGCCCTGCGCCTGCTCCAGCAGGAAGGCCCGTTGACGGCAGGGCAGTTGAAGCACCTGACCGGCCTGTCCCGGCCGACCGTCGCCGACCTCGTCGAGCGCCTCACCGACGCCGGCCTGATCGAGGTGGTCGGCGAGGCCGGGGAGCAGCGGCGCGGGCCGAACGCCAAGCTGTACGGCATCGTCGCCGACCGCGCCCATCTGGCGGCGCTGGACGTCCGTACCGAGGGCGTCTCGGTGGTGGTGTCCGACCTGGTCGGGGCAGTGCTCGCCGAGGCGTCGGTGCCGATCGGCGGCGACACGGGGACGGGGCCCGCGGTGGAGCAGGCGGTGGCCCTGGTGGAGCGGGTCGTGAAGGAGGCGGGGGCCGACCGGCTCCACACGGTGGGCATCGGCGCCCCGGGCCTCATCGACCCGGCGAGCGGTGAGCTGCGCGACTCCTCGGGCCTGCCCGCATGGCACCGCCGCCTGGTGGCAGCCCTGCAGGAACGGCTCCCCGAGGCACGCGTCAACGTCGAGAACGAGACGAACCTCGCCGCCCTCGCGGAACAGCGCGACGGGGTGGCCCGAGACCGGGACACCTTCGTTCTCCTGTGGCTGGGGCACGGCACGGGCGCGGCCGTGGTCCTCGACGGCGCCCTGCGTCGCGGGGCCTCCGGCGGCACCGGCGAGATCGGGTTCCTGCCGGTGCCGGGGACATCGGGACTGCCGTCGGCGGTGGACTGCGACGGGGGGTTCCATTCGCTGGCGGGGTCGGCGGCGATCGTGGAGTTGGCGGGGGAGTACGGGCTGACGGTCGGGGGCGACGCCGTGCACGAGCCGGTTGCCGCGGGGGTGGTGAGGGGCGCGGTGGAGCGGGTCGCGTCCACCGACTCGTCCCGCACCTCCGACACGGCACCGCCGGCCGGTTCGCTCCACGACCCGGCGTCCGCCTCCCGCTTCCTGGACGCCCTGGCCGACCGCCTCGCCATCGGCGTCGCCTCCGTCGTCGCCATCCTCGACCCCGGCTGTGTGGTCCTCGGCGGGGAGGTCGGACAGGCAGGGGGCGAGGAGCTCGCCGGGCGGGTGGAGGAGCGGATCCGGCGGATGTCGCCGCTGGCGACGATCGTGCGGCCCAGCAGCCTGGGCGGCGCCGCGGTCCTGCGCGGAGCGCTGCTCACGGCCAGGGACGCCGCACAGGACGAGTTGTTCGCGCCGCCCGACCGGTGATCTGCCCGGCAGTACGGCCGGGCAGGGGGCCCTGGCTCAACCCGTAGGGCCACCGCAAAACCCGGCTCAGACCGTACGGTCGCCGCGGAATCCGGCTCGGGCCGTACGGCCGCGGGGGAACCCTGGCTGGCTCAGGCCATGAAGCCGCCGCAAAACCCGGCCCAGACCGAACGGTCGCCGCGGCACCCCGACTCAGACCGAACGGTCGCCGCGGCACCCCGACTCAAACCGAACGCTCGCCGCGCCACCCCCACTCAGACCGAACAGCCGCCGCCGCACCCCGCCTCAGACCTTCTGCCCACCGCCGAACCGTCGCCCCAAGTACTCCTCGAACGTCCCCTTCCCCGCCGCGAGTCCGGGCGTCAGATGGCCACCCGAGCGGAAGCCCCCGTACGCCTTCCCCCACAGCGGCACGCTCACCACAAGCCGTCTGCGCCCCGTCGCCCTGAGGTACGCGCGGGCCAGTGAGTCGAGGGTCCGCACCTCGGGGCCGCCCATGTCCGGGACCCGCCCGGCCGGGGCTCCCAGAGCCAGTTCGGCGAGTCGGTCCGCGACCTCGGCCACCTCGACCGGCTGGTCCTTCACCCGGGCCGGCAGCAGCATGACGGGCGCCTTGGACACGATCCCGAACAGCCTCGCCGGCAGGTCGTGGAACTGCGTCGCCCGCAGCACCGTCCAGCCCAGCCCCGACTCCTCGACCAGCCCTTCCACGGCGAACTTGGTCCGGTAGTAGCCCAGGGGCACCCGGTCGACGCCGACGATCGAGATGTACACCAGGTGCCGTACGTCGGCCCGCCGCGCCGCCGCGATCAGATGCGCGGCCGCTTCCTCGTCACCGCCGCCCGGCGCGGTCGCGCAGTGCACGATCGTGTCCACGCCCGCCACCGCCGCGTCCAGGCCGGCACCGCCCTTGCGCAGATCGACGGCGTACGGCTGGGCATGCCGGCTGAGCACCCGCACCTCGTGCCCGTCCGCCCGCAGCCGCTCAGCGACGAGCCGACCGAGCGTTCCGGTGCCGCCGGTCACCAGGATCGTGGTCATGTCGTGTCAGCCCTTTCGGACGCCGGGCGCCCCCGGATGGAGCGCCCCTCGTCAGCTGGGACGAGTACCCGGTGCGGAAATGTGACATGCGGCCCTGCGCCCCGCCGCGTTGGGAGGCCCGGCGGCGGGCAAGGGCCGTCGTCACCGCCGCCGGGCCGTCTGGGGCAGGGAGAGGTCGCGGGGTTCCCGCACCCTAAAGAGGACTAGACCACAGCGTCAATAGGTATGGACCAATCTCAAGAGCATTTCCGTGCACGGGAGTTGGGCTGCGGCGATTCGCTCGGGAAGTCCAGCGAGAGGGCCTGTGAGCCACCCCACACCGGCCACCCGTATGGACGCCGATCAGGCGTGGCACACTGGCCCTGTACCAGAAGCAGCGCACTCCGGGGTCGGTGAAAGTCCGAACCGGCGGTTACAGTCCGCGACCCGGTCGCCTCCAGCGGCCGGTTGACCAGGTGAAATTCCTGGACCGACGGTTAAAGTCCGGATGGGAGGCAGTGCGCGGCGGGCGGGCATTCGTGCGCGCCGCCGTATCGGTTCGTCCATGAGGCGAACTCTGTTCGGCGTCGCCCCCGGTGTCCCTGCTCGTACATTCTGTCGTCATCGACAGGCCCCGGAGTCCGTGCCCCAATGTGGCAGGAGGACCCGGGAAGTGTTCACCGGAATCGTCGAAGAGCTGGGCGAGATCACCGCCGTCGAGACCCTCGACGACGCCTGTCGCTTCCGAGTGCGCGGCCCCGTCGTCACCGACGGCGCGAAGCACGGCGACTCCATCGCGGTCAACGGCGTCTGCCTCACGGTCGTCGACCACGAGGGCGACGAGTTCACCGCCGATGTCATGGCAGAGACCCTGAACCGCTCCAGCCTGGGCGTCCTCGCCGTCGGCTCCCGCGTCAACCTCGAACGCCCGACCGCCGTGGGTGCCCGCCTCGGCGGGCACATCGTGCAGGGACACGTCGACGGCACCGGCGAGGTGCTGGAGCGCAAGCCCTCCGACAACTGGGAGATCGTCAAGGTCTCGCTGCCCGCGGACCTCTCCCGGTACGTCGTCGAGAAGGGCTCCATCACCGTCGACGGCATCAGCCTCACCGTCGTCGACGCCGGGCCCGACTTCTTCACCGTCAGCCTGATCCCGACCACCCTCGCCCTGACCACGCTCGGCCTGAAGCAGCCCGGCGACCCGGTCAACCTCGAGGTCGACGTCATCGCCAAGTACGTCGAGCGGATGCTGGGCGACCGGCTCTCCTCCGAAGGGGCGACGGCCAAGTGAACTCGCTGAACTCCGAGGCCTTCGCCCTGTTCGGCCAGCACATCCTCTGGTCCGACATGGTCGGCAACCTCTTCGGCCTGGCCGCCCTCGCCCTCGGCTGGCGGCGCTCCATATGGACCTGGCCCGTGCAGTTCCTGGCCGGCCTGATCCTCTTCGGCGCCTTCTTCGGCCACCTCACCGGCAGCGCGGGCAAGCAGGCGGTCGTCATGCTCGTCGCCCTGTACGGCTGGTGGCAGTGGCAGCGGGGCAAGGGACAGGCCGAGGACGGCCACATCGCCGTACGGTTCGCCACCTGGCGCGAGCGGGGCGCGATGATCGCCGCGGCCGCCGCCGGCACCGTCGCGGTGGCGCTGCTCTTCGAGGCGTACCCGACCCTGTCCTGGGACCCCTGGCCGGACGCCTACATATTCGTCGGCACCATCGTCGCCATGTACGCCCAGGCGCGCGGCATGGTCGAGTTCTGGTTCGCCTGGCTGCTCGTCGACCTGGTCGGCGTGCCCCTCAACTTCGCCAACGGCTACGCCTTCTCCGGCTTCGTCTACGTCATCTACGGCGCACTCGTCCTGTGGGGCATGCGCGACTGGTGGCTGCGCTCCCGCAGGGACGCGCGGCCCGTCCTGGAAGGAGCGCCGGCATGACCACGGCACCGATCCTGTACCGCACCGAAGGTCCGGAGGACCTCACGCTCGACCCCGTCGAGCAGGCCGTCGCCGACATCGCCGCGGGCCGCCCGATCGTGGTGGTCGACGACGAGAACCGGGAGAACGAGGGCGACCTCGTCGTCGCCGCGGAGAAGATCACCCCCGAGATCGTCGCCTTCATGATGAGCGAGTGCCGTGGCCTGATCTGCGCCCCCATGGAGCCCGAGGAGCTGGACCGGCTGGGCCTCCCGCAGATGGTCGAGGACAACACCGAGTCGATGAAGACCGCGTTCACGGTCTCCGTGGACGCCTCCGCCGCGCACGGCGTGACCACGGGCATCTCGGCCTCCGACCGGGCCACCACGCTGCGGCTCCTCGCGAGCGGTGAGGCGCAGCCGTCGGACCTCGTCCGCCCCGGCCACATCTTCCCGCTGCGCGCCAGGCCCGGCGGCGTTCTCGTCCGCAACGGCCACACCGAGGCCGCCGTCGACCTGGCCCGGCTCGCGGGGCTGCGCCCGGCCGGCGCCATCGTCGAGATCGCCGGCGCGGACGGCGAGATGCTGCGGCTGCCCCAGCTGATCCCGTTCGCCCGCAAGCACGGCCTGACGATCATCTCCATCGAGGACCTGATCGCCTACCTGCGCGGCGCCGAACCGCGCGAGCCGGCCGAGTCGCAGCCGGCCGAGCAGGAGCCGGTCCTCTCCGAGCCGAGCGTCGAACCCACCGTCCGTCGCGAGGCCGAGGTCCACCTGCCCACCGCCCACGGCACCTTCACGGCGCACGGCTACCGCTCCACCGTCGACGGCGTCGAGCACGTCGCCCTCGTCCACGGCGAGATCGGCGACGGCGAGGACGTACTCGTCCGCGTCCACTCCGAGTGCCTCACCGGCGACGTCTTCCACTCCCAGCGCTGCGACTGCGGTCCCCAGCTGGAGGCGGCCCTGGAGCGGATCCGGGCCGAGGGCCGGGGGATCGTCGTGTACCTGCGCGGACACGAGGGCCGGGGCATCGGCCTGATGTCCAAGCTGCGCGCGTACGAGCTCCAGGAGCGCGGCCGCGACACCCTCGACGCCAACCTCGAACTCGGCCTGCCCGCGGACGCCCGCGACTACGGCGCCGGCGCGCAGATCCTGGCCGACCTGGGCGTGCGCAGCGTGCGCCTGCTGACCAACAATCCCGACAAGTCCGACGCGCTTCTCGCCCACGGGCTCAAGGTCACCGAGCGGGAGCCGATGCCCGTACAGGCGGGCGAGCACAACCTGACGTACCTGCGCACCAAGCGCGACCGGATGGGCCACGACCTGCCCTGGCTGGACCCGGCCCCCGTGGCCCCGGCCTCCCTGTCCACCTGCACCAACCAGTAAGAGCACACCGAGGAGACGCAAGAACGTGAGCGGCAAGGGCGCACCGGAGCTGTCCGTACGCAATGTGGGCGACCTGCGGGTCGCGGTCATCGCGGCGCAGTGGCACGAGAAGGTGATGGACGGTCTGGTGGACGGCGCCCTGCGCGCCCTGCACGACCTGGGGATCGACGAGCCGACCCTGCTGCGGGTCCCCGGCAGCTGGGAACTCCCGGTGGTCGCGAAGGTCCTCGCGGGCCGCGGCTACGACGCGATCGTCGCGCTGGGTGTCGTCATCCGCGGCGGCACCCCCCATTTCGAGTACGTGTGCCAGGGCGTGACCCAGGGCCTGACCCAGGTGTCGGTCGAGACCGGCGTGCCGATCGGCTTCGGCGTGCTGACCTGCGACACCGAGGAGCAGGCCCTGGACCGGGCCGGTATCGAGGGCTCCAACGAGGACAAGGGGCACGAGGCGGTGACGGCGGCCGTGGCGACCGCGGCCACCCTCCGCTCAGTATCTGAACCGTGGCGCTGACGAAGGCCGTGTGTGGCATAGGCTGAGCGTCACCATGTCCAAGAAGACGTTCGAGGAGCTCTTCACCGAGCTCCAGCACAAGGCCGCACACGGCGACCCCGCCACTTCCCGCACCGCCGAGCTGGTCGGCAAGGGCGTCCATGCCATCGGCAAGAAGGTCGTCGAGGAGGCCGCCGAGGTCTGGATGGCCGCCGAGTACGAGGGCAAGGAAGCGGCCGCCGAGGAGATCTCGCAGTTGCTGTACCACGTCCAGGTGATGATGGTCGCCCGCGGCATCTCCCTGGACGACGTGTACGCCCACCTCTGAGCACCAGCAACCCAGCACACCGTTAGAGCGAACGAAGGAAGCCGACCTCATGCTGCGCATCGCCGTCCCCAACAAGGGTTCCCTGTCCGGCCCTGCGGCGGAGATGCTGCATGAGGCCGGCTACCAGCAGCGCCGCGAGTCCAAGGAACTGCGGATCGTCGACCCGGAGAACGAGGTCGAGTTCTTCTACCTCCGTCCCCGCGACATCGCGATCTACGTCTCCTCCGGCCAGCTCGACATCGGCATCACCGGCCGTGACCTGCTGATCGACTCCGGCGCCAACGCCGAGGAGATCCTGCCGCTGGGCTTCGCCCGCTCCACCTTCCGCTTCGCCACCAAGCCGGGCATCGTCGGCGACGACCTGGCGGACCTGAACGGCAAGACGGTCGCCACCTCCTACGAGGGCATCGTCGCCAAGCACCTCGCCGACAACGGCATCGACGCCTCCGTCGTCCACCTCGACGGCGCCGTCGAGACCGCCATCCAGCTCGGCGTCGCCCAGGTCATCGCGGACGTCGTCGAGACCGGCACCTCGCTGCGCAACGCAGGCCTGGAGGTCGTCGGCGACCCGATCATGAAGTCCGAGGCCGTCGTCATCCGCCGCACCGGCGCGGACGGCGAGGAGGCTGCCGAGTCGAAGGTTCAGCAGTTCCTGCGCCGTCTCCAGGGCGTCCTGGTCGCGCGGACCTACGTGATGATGGACTACGACTGCCGCGTCGAGCAGCTGGAGAAGGCCGTCGCCCTCACCCCGGGTCTGGAGTCGCCGACCGTCTCGCCCCTGCACAACGAGGGCTGGGTGGCCGTCCGTGCGATGGTTCCGGCCAAGGAAGCCCAGCGGATCATGGACGACCTGTACGACATCGGCGCCCGGGCCATCCTGACCACGGCCATCCACGCCTGCCGCCTCTGAGATCGAGGGGCCTTACACCGATGTCCTCCGAACTGCCCACCCTGCCCGTCACGTTCCGGCCGGGCCGGACCCGGGCCATCCTGCTCGCCGCCGGCAGCGCGATCTTCGTCGTCATCACGGCGATCGCGCTGCTGCTGGAGAAGCTCGGCCCGGGCGAGCGCCTCAGCTTCATCTTCACCGGCGCGCTCATGTTCGGCGTGCTGGCCATGCTGGCGCGCGTCAAGGTCGTCGCCGACGAGTCCGGCGTCACCGTCGTGAACATCGCCTCCAAGCGGCACCTGGAGTGGGCCGAGATCGTCCAGGTGAACCTCCGCCCGGGTGATCCCTGGGTGTTCCTCAACCTCAGCGACGGCACCAGCCTGCCCGCCCTCGGTATCCAGCCGGGCATCGCCAAGCAGCACGCCATCGCCGACGCGCGCGCTCTTCGGGCCCTCGCCGAGGCCCGGTCCGTCCAGGAGCCGGGGGACCGTCGGAGCTGACTCGGGGGCGTTCACCCTGCCGTAAATCCCCATGTCTTGATTAATCTGTTGGCGGAGGCGTATTTCTGGCGCCTCCGCCACTGATGTGCCCACCGGGCTTCAGAGGCCCCCTGCTACCCGAGGAGTGATTCCCTCCAGCGATGGACGGATCGTCCTGTAGTACCTGCGCCGCCCCCTCCCGACATACCGGGGCGGCGGCATCATGACCATCCCCTTGCTGCTTCTGGCAGCCGCGTTCCTCCTGATTCTCGCCAACGGCTTCTTCGTGGCCGCCGAGTTCGGCCTGGTCACGGTCGAGGCGACGGACGCCGAGAAGGCGGCCGCGGAGGGCGACCGACGGGCCCACCGGGTCGTCGAGTCGCTCAAGGAACTGTCCTTCCAGCTCTCCGGCACCCAGCTCGGCATCACCATCACCTCCCTCGTCGTCGGCATGCTCGCCGAACCGGCGCTGGCGGAACTGCTGGGCGGGCCCTTCACCGCGATCGGCATCCCCGAGGGCGCGGTGTCCGGTGTGGCCGTGGTCGTCGGCATGCTGCTGGCCTCGGCCGTGCAGATGGTGATCGGCGAGCTCGTGCCCAAGAACTGGGCGGTGTCCCGGCCGATGCAGGTCGCGCGCTTCGTCGCCGGCCCGCAGCACGTCTTCGCGCGGCTGTTCCGCCCGGTGATCGCCGGGCTGAACTCGGTCGCCAACCGCCTCGTGCGCGCCCTGGGCATCGAGCCCACCGAGGAACTGGCCTCCGCCCGCACCCCGGACGAACTGGTCTCCCTGGCCCGGCACTCCGCCCAGGCCGGTGCCCTGGAACAGGACACCGCGGACCTCTTCGTACGGACGCTGTCGCTCGGCGAGCTGACCGCGCAGCACGTGATGACGCCGCGCGTGAAGGTCAGCGCGCTCCAGTCGTCGGCCACTGCCCAGGACGTGGTGAACCTGACCCGCGCCACGGGCCTGTCCCGCTTCCCGGTCTACCGGGAGAAGATCGACGAGATCGTCGGCATGGTCCATCTGAAGGACGCCCTGGCGATCCGTTCGAGTGACCGGCTGCGCACCCCGGTCGGCCGCATCGCCCGCCCGGCGCTGCTGGTCCCCGAGACCCTGCCGGTCCAGCCCCTCCTCGCCCAGCTGCGCAGCGAGCAGCCCATCGCGGTCGTCGTCGACGAGTACGGCGGCACGGCCGGGGTGGTCACGCTGGAGGACATCGTCGAGGAGATCGTCGGCGAGGTCCGCGACGAACACGACGGGCAGGACCTGCCCGAACTCGCCGCCGCCCCGCCGGAGGAGGGCCGGCCCGCCTGGGACGCCGACGGCAGCTGCCGCGTCGACATCCTCCAGCGCATAGGACTCGACGTGCCCGAGGGGCCGTACGAGACCGTCGCCGGACTCGTCGCCGACCTGCTCGGGCGTATCCCGGCCGTCGGCGACAAGGCGGAGCTGCCGGGCTGGCGGCTGTCGGTGCGCCGGGTCGGCCACTACCGGGCCGAGCGCGTCCGGCTGGTCCGGACCGGGCCCGTGGTGGAGGTCGCCCGATGAGTGTGCTCCAACTCCTCTTCGCCGCGCTGCTCGTGCTCGCCAACGGTTTCTTCGTCGGCGCCGAGTTCGCCCTCGTGTCGGTCCGCCGCAGCCAGATCGAACCACTGGGCACGGCACGCGCCCGTCAGGTGCTGTACGGCCTGGAGCGGCTGCCGCAGATGATGGCGGCGGCCCAGTTCGGCATCACGCTCTGCTCGCTGACGCTCGGCGCGGTCGCCGAGCCGACGGTGGCGCATCTGCTGGAGCCGGTGTTCGAGTGGGTCCATCTGCCGCACGGCATGATCCACCCGCTCACCTATGTCATCGCGCTCGCCGCGGTGGTCTTCTGCCACCTGGTCATCGGCGAGATGCTGCCGAAGAACATGGCGATGGCGGCCCCGGAGAAGGTCGCGCTGTGGCTCAGCCCCGGGCTGGTCTGGTTCGCGCGCTTCTGCCGGCCGATCACCGTGGCCCTCGGTGCGGTCGCCAAGGCCATCCTGCGGCTCTTCCGCGTCGAACCGAAGGACGAGGTGGAGGCGGTGTTCACCAGCGAGCAGCTCAACCGTCTCGTCGAGGACTCCGGCCAGGCGGGTCTGCTCGACCCCGAGGAGCAGGAACGTCTGGAGGACGCCCTGGAACTGGGCTCCCGCCCGGTGACCGACGTGCTCCTGAAGCGCGAGTCCCTGGTCACCGTCAGCCCCTCGGTCACCCCCGGTCAGATCGTCGAGCTCACCGCCCGCACCGGATACTCCCGCTTCCCGGTCGCGACGGAGAACGGCGCCTTCATGGGCTACCTGCACGTGAAGGACGTGCTGGACCTGGAGGAGTCGGAGCGGGCGGTACCGCAGCAGGTGTGGCACCCGATGACGACCCTGCGCTCGGAACTCCCGCTGGACGACGCCCTCACGGTCATGCGCCGTGCCGCGACCCACCTCGCCCAGGTGGCCGACACGTCCGGCAAGGTGCTGGGGCTCGTCGCGCTGGAGGACGTACTGGAACTGCTGGTGGGCGAGGTACGGGACCCGGCACACCGGGAGCTGCCGGAGGTGCGGGTCACGCAGCCGCGGGTGAGCAGCGGGGAGCCGGAAGGGGCACTGGCCGGCTAGCCGGCGCCCGCGGGATCCGCCCACCTCACATGGCGGACGGATCCTGCGGGCCCCTTCCCGACAGCACTTCGCCATACGCCTGCATCAGGTCCGGCAACCGCAATGTCGACAAATCGTCCCTCGTCAACGCCCCCGGGTAGGTCGTCAACCGCAGATCCCGGTACGCGCAGCTCTTCTCGTACAGCGTCCGCAGGAACCGCCCGTTGCCCAGCTCGTCGATCCACCCCTGATCGACCACGTGCCCGGCGATCGACCGCAGCTCGTCCAGCGCCTCCTCGTCCCACACGTCCCCGTTCTCGGTGGCGAGCACCTCGCCGATCGAGGTCAGTTCGAGGGGACGGTACGAGGGGAAGTCGACGCGGGTCGTGAAGCGCGAGGACAGACCGGGGTTCGCGGTCAGTAGACGGTCCATGCCCTCCGGGTAGCCGGCGAGGATCACCACCAGGTGGTCCCGGTTGTCCTCGGCCCGCTTCAGCAGCACCTGAAGGGCCTCGTCGCCGTAGGCGTCGCCCTTGCCGTAGCCGGAGTTCGACAGGGAGTAGGCCTCGTCCACGAAGAGGACCCCGCCGAGCGCGGAGTCGATGAGTTCGTTGGCCTTCACCGCCGTCTGACCCAGGTACTCGCCGACGAGGTCGGCTCGCTGGGCCTCCACCAGATGGTCGCCGCCGAGGAGCCCGAGGGCGTAGAAGACCCGGCCGAGGATGCGGGCGACCGTGGTCTTGCCCGTGCCGGAAGGGCCGGAGAAGACGAAGTGCCGTTTGGGCGGCTGGACCGGCAGGCCCTGCCCGGTCCGCAGCCGGGCCATGTTCAACTGGGCGGACAGCGCCTTGACCTGGCGCTTGACGGGTTCGAGCCCCACCATGCGCTCCAGCTCGGCGAGCGCCTCCTCGAGTAACCCGGGGTCGGTCGGCCCGGCGGGCAGCGTCTGCGACGGTACGGTCGTCTTCTCGCGCACTGCCGGATCCACCACCGACGGCAGCGGACCGGCCGGCGGCAGGTCGGGGTCCGGCAGCCTCATGTCCCGTCCCTCGATGCCGAAGAGCGGATCGAACCCGTCGGGGCCGTCGGCCACGTCCTGCCCGATGCCGGTCAGCGTGATCGCCGCGAGGTCGGCCGTGTCGTCGTACCCGTCGCCCTCGGCGATGGCCGCGAGCCGGGCCGAGGTGTCCATGAAGGCGGGGTCGACGCGGTGCACGGCACGGTAGAGCGGCAAGGCGGCCGCGGACCTGCCCGTGCCCTCGTGCGCCCGGGCCAGCCAGTAGCGCAGCTCCTTGCGCTGCGGCTGTTCGCTGCGGCACCGCATGAGCGCGGCCGACAGGAGCGGATCGGCCTGGCCGTACATCTCCAGCCGTACCCGCGCCATGCCGCCGAACAGGCCCGCCTCGATGCCGAGCATCGCGTCGTCGAGCAGCGGGTCGGTGTGCCGTACCAGCTGCTCCCAGTCCTTGACCAGGTAGGCGCGGCAGGCGTGCAGGAAGCGGACCTGGTGATCGGTGTCCACGGGAGGCAGCCCGGCCAGCGCCCGGTCCAGCTCCGGGACGTGCCGGCCGTCCAGCCAGTGCGAGGCGTGGGCCAGCAGCAGGTCGCGCGGGCTCTCCAGCACCGGCTGCACCCACCAGCCCAGCCAGTACCAGGAGTTGATGGTCCGCCGATGCCGGGCGCGCTGTTCCCCGAAGCGCTCCCGGTGCCGGAACATCCGCAGCAGCGCGGTCGTCGTGTCGACGCGCAGCGCGTGCAGGCCGAGCCAGCCGTCGGCCATCCCGGGATCGATCCGCACCGCGGTGCGGAACTCCTCCTCCGCCTGCGGATACGCCCCCATCGTGTAGGCATCCACACCTCGCAGCCAGGCGAGGTCGGCCGGGGCCTCGGGGCCCTGCATGCCGAAGTCCATCCCGTCCCCCACAGACCGTGCCCCCGTCGGTTGGCCGCCGGGCCGTCGCCCGGGGCCGCCTTGTTCGAACCGCCGTACTGCGGACCGGAGTTGCAGCGGTGCGCAGAGCAGCTGTCCGTAGGTCGCACCGAGGGCATCGTACCTGCGCGGGTATGGCCCGCCCCAGGGTGCCGCACCGGCCGTTTGAGGAGGTGGGAACAGAGCGCGCGTATCGCGTTCGGTGACCGAGGGTGAGCGAATCGCGCCTCACAGCGCGCGAAAAGCGGTCTGAGGGCAGAACGAAGCCCCCGATCACGGGGGAACAACCGGGGGCTTCGCGTATGAGGGCGACCTCGATTGGCCGCACATTGAGAACGTAAGTCCTGTACGGCCCCCGGGTCAAGCCGAGTTGAAGCACTCCGGGAACTTATCCCGCAAGGCTCTTCACAAGTTCAGCACATTGCCGATGGGTCGTCACCCTGCGTGAAGGGCTGGTCCGGTCCAATCGTCCCGGCAGGCCCACTGAGCACCTCATACCCCTTGCCGCACTGCTGAATCAGAAGATCGGCGAACGGCCGGGAAGGGTCGTCGGCGAAGTGCTTCAGCTCCGCCCCGACCCACCCGTCCCAGAACTCCCGCTGCTCCTCCCCGTCCCGCGAGCGCCCCCGGGTCCAGGAGTCCTCGTACGGCAACTCCATCCACAGCAACTGGGCGAGATACGGACGCAGTGCGCGGCGGCCGGCGCCGACGCCCTCGACGACGACCACCGGGGCGGGCGGTACGGGGAGGGGCGGTCCGAAACGGCGGGCCCGCCAGTCGTAGGGGGTGTAGTGGGCGGTCTCGCCCCGGGTGAGCGGTTCGATCACCTGGGTCAGCAGGCGCCCGGTCCACTCGAACAGCTCGTCGTGGCTCGCGATGTCGTCGAGGTGCAGCACCGGGGCGTCGCCGAGCGCCCGGGCCAACTGCCCGGCGAACGTGGACTTTCCGGAGCCGGCGTGCCCGTCGACGGCGATCAGGCGGACCGGGCCGCAGGACGGGGGGAGGCGGCGGAGTCGGGTGGCGAGGTCGTGAATCGTTTTTCCCGGAGTGAAGTGGAGGTCGGCATATTTATTTGGAACATTCTAGTGGTGGGCGAAGCGGATCCGGGCGGGGTGGTGTCCGTGACGACGGGACGGAATGAGAAAAGGTGTCGCTTTGAACTAGCCGTGGTCGGGTGCAATCCCGCCGAAAAACTCCGGCCGCCACCCCGAAATGTACGTTCCGGTTGAGTCCCCCGATGAGTAAGGTGCCTGGTGCGCAACTGTGAGGTGCCGTAACGGGGATGGGCTGGGACAGATGGCCGCGGGGTTATTCGAGGGGCAGTATGTGTGGCATCCGGCAGCCGACGACCGCTTGCTCGCGAGCGTAAGCGTCGATGTCCGGGCCGGCCGCTATCTGAGCGCCCGCGACGCCCTGGCCGAAACCCGCGGCGACTTCGGCCTGCGCGCCCACCGTTCCCTCGTGCTCGCCTCGGAAGCGGCCGACTCCGACCTCGTCGAGCGCTGGCTCGCCGAGGAGCCCGGCCCCGAGGCCGCGCTGCTGTGGGCCCGGGTGGCCGTGCTGCGGGCACTGCGCGCGGCCGACGCCCGCGACCCGCGCACCGAGGCGCTGGAGCGGATAGCGCTGGCCGCCTGCGACCGGGCCGCGACGGCCGACCCCGCCGATCCCACGCCCTGGGTGGCCAAGCTGGCCATGGCCCGGCTGCACCGGCTGCGCGACCAGGCCCCGCGCGGGCTGCTCACGGCACCGCCCGGGCCCTGGCGCCTGTTCGCGCACGTCCTCTCGCTCGACCCGTGGCACCGCGAGGCCCACCACCGCTTCCTGGCCTGCTTCTTTCCCCGGTACGGCGGCTCCGTGACGGCCGCCTGGGACGTCGCCGCCTTCCTCGGCCAGCGAGCGCCCACCGACTCACCGCTGCGCCTGCTGCCCCTGGTCGCCCTGGTCGAGTGCTACGACCCGACCCAACTGCTCGCCGACCGTGTCTGGGAGCAGCCGCAGTGGCGCTCCACCGCCCTGGCGATCCAGGAGAACTGGCTGCCCGTGGTGGCCGAGTACCGCTTCACGCCCGTCCTCGACCTGGCCTACCTCGCACACGCCCTGGTCATGGCCCGGCGCGAGGAGGAGGCACGTGCCGTCTTCGCGGCGATGGGGCCGTACGCCTCCCGTATGCCCTGGTCCGTCTTCGGTGATCCGGCCGAGCAGTTGTCCCGGGCGCGGCGCGCCTGCGGTCTGCCGGTGCCGGGCGCCTGACGTACCGCAACCCCCCACCAAGAGAAAGGTCCGTTCCGTGTCAGAAGGGATAACGGCTCCGCGTGCCAGAGCGCGCGGGGGAGCGGTTCCGATCGAGCTCGACGACGACGCGACCCTGCATGCGATGGGTTATCCGAGAAAACTCACGCGTCGTTTTCAGGCATTCGACAATTTCGCCATCTCGTTCACCATCATCAACATCATCTCGGGAATCTTCTCGGGAATCGGGTTCGGCCTGAACGCGGGCGGTCCGAGCGTTCTCGTCTTCGGCTGGATCGGCGTATCCGTCATGGTGCTCTTCGTGGGAGCATCGATGGCGGAAGTCGCCTCGGCCTATCCGACGAGCGGCGCTCTGTATTTCTCCGCCGGAAAACTCGCCAAACGGCACAAGGGCGCCTGGTCCTGGTACACCGGCTGGCTGAACTTCGTGGGCCAGGTCGGCGGCACGGCCGCCACCGGGTACGCCGCCGCCACCTTCCTCCAGGCCTTCATCGCCCTGCAGTGGCCCTCGTACGAGCCGACCCCGCACCGGACGGTGCTGATCACGGGCCTGATCATCGTGCTCCAGGGGCTCGCCAACACCTACACCGTGCAACTCGTGGCCGTACTGAACCGGATCTCCGTCTGGTGGCTGCTGATCGGACTCGTGGTGATCGTGAGCGCGCTGATCGTCATGCCCGAACATCATCAGTCGGCTTCCTTTGTCACGCATTTCGTGAACAACACCGGTTTCACGAGCGGCCTTTACGGCGGGATGCTCGGTCTGCTGGTCACCAGCTGGACCTTCACCGGCTTCGACGGCAGCTTCCACATGTCCGAGGAAACGGTCCGGGCGACGGTCAACGCGCCGCGGGGGATCACGCGGGCGATCGGTTTCTCGGCGATCGCGGGACTGCTGCTGATGCTCGCATTGGTCTACAGCATTCGTGACTACGACCGGGTGGCGAGCGCCGACGCACCGCCCGTGCAGATCCTGATCGACGGGCTGGGCCTCGGCACCGCGAAGGCGCTGCTGCTGATCGTGATCGGCGCCATGCTCTTCTGCGGCCTCGCCAATCTCACCAGCAACACCCGGCAGATCTTCGCCTTCTCCCGGGACGGTGCGATGCCCGGCTCCCGCTGGTGGCACTCGGTCTCGCCGCGCACGCGCACGCCCGTCAAGGCGGTGTGGCTGGCGGTCGCCTGCTCGCTGGCGCTCGTGCTGCCCGGCTGGTGGTCGCACACCGCGTTCACCGCCATCGTCAGCGTCAACGTCGTCGGACTCTTCCTCGCCTACGCCGTGCCGATCCTGCTCCGGCTGCGACTGGGGGACGAGTTCCAGCCGGGGCCCTGGCACCTGGGCCGCTGGGGACGGCCGGTCGGGGCGGTCGCCGTGGTCTGGATCCTGCTCAGCAGCGTCCTGTTCATGCTGCCGCACGCCTCGCCGATCACCGCCCACTCCTTCAACTACGCGCCGATCGCGCTGGCCGTCGTCCTGGCCGTGGCCACGGTGTGGTGGTTCACCAGCGCCCGCCGCCGCTTCCAGGGCCCGGTCAGCTACGGCCGCCCCGACGAGATCGCCGCCATGGATCTCGTCTGACGATCTGTCACCCGTCTCGGCGTACGCCGTTCCAGCGACGTACGCCGAGACCCGGCTCGCTCATCTCGCCCTGCCCGTAAGGCGGTTGGGTCGGACGGACACCCTGCGTCGTGCCATTGGTCGAGACCAATATTGGTAGGCGCGCCAGGGGCCGAAGTGCTGGCAGACGGTGCCGCCTGCGGCCATAGTTGGCGGACAGCCGTGCATTGGACCTTGCCGACTCGGACACCTGGGAGTCTTCCGCCCATGAGCAGAGCCGAACAGCCGTCCCGGAGAGCCGTCCTGACCGCCGCCGTCGCCGCGGCCGTAGTCGGCGGCGCGGGCCCGGTCGCCGCCGACGAGGGCGCCGATGTCCCGGCTCCCGCCGACGCCCCGGCCCGCACCGTCGACAACCGGGCCTGGACCACGTACGCCGACTGGCGCTCCGGTACCGCCGAGGGCACGCGAGCCGTCGCGGGCGTCCGCCCCGGGCTGGTGATCGCCAAGCCCAGGGGCGCCATCGACTACACCGACCCGCACACCGGCAGGACCGCCCGCTGGGAGTACGCGACCTGGACGTCCCCCGTCCACCGCCTCTCCGTCCCCGCGACCGAGGCGATCGCCTCCTGGAACGCGCACACCCCCGACGGCACCTGGCTCCAGATCGAGCTGCAGGGCACGTACTCCGACGGCACCGCGACCCCCTGGTACGTGATGGGCCGCTGGGCCGCCGGCGACCAGGACATCAGGCGGACGTCGGTCGACGACCAGAGCGACGGCCGGAGCAGCATCTGGACGGACACTTTCGCCATCGACGACCCGGCCACCGGGCTGCGCCTCTCCTCCTACCGGCTGCGGCTGACCCTGTACCGCAAGCCCGGCACGAAGCTCACCCCCAAGGTCTGGCGCGTCGGCGCCATGGGCTCCGACGTCCCCGACCGCTTCACCGTCCCGGCCTCCACTCCCGGCCTCGCCCGGGAGCTGATCGTCCCGCGCTACTCGCAGGAGATCCACATCGGCCAGTACCCCGAGTACGACAACGGCGGCGAGGCCTGGTGCAGCCCCACCTCCTCGCAGATGATCATCGAGTACTGGGGTGGCAGCCTCACCCCGGAGCAGCTGGCCTGGGTCGATCCGGCGTTCGCCGACCCACAGGTCTGCCACGCGGCCCGGTTCACCTTCGACTACCAGTACGAGGGCTGCGGCAACTGGCCGTTCAACGCCGCCTACGCGGCCACCTTCGAGGACCTCCGGGGCGTCGTCACCCGGCTCGGATCCCTCACCGACCTGGAGAAGCTGATCGCGGCCGGTATCCCGGCCATAACGTCCCAGTCCTTCCTCAAGGAGGAGCTGACCGGGGCGGGGTACGGCACCGCCGGGCATCTCATGACCGTCATAGGGTTCACCACCGACGGCGACGTGATCGCCAACGACCCGAACTCGCCGAGCAACGAGGCGGTGCGGCGCGTCTACCAGCGGCGCGAATGGGAAAATATCTGGCTGCGCACCAAGCGGTACAACGCCGCGGGCAAGGTCGTCTCCGGCACCGGCGGCGTCTGCTACCTCTACTTCCCGGCGTTTCCGACCCCGCGCCAGCGCGCCGCGCTCGCCGCGGTCGGGGTGTTGTGAGCAAGGTCTCCGCCGCAAAAGCCGTTCCCGGTGGCAGGGTGGGCATATGACCGCGCACTCTGCCACCGCCGCCCGCGTCCGTACCGGCGGCCCCAAGGAAGACGGCCCGAAGATCGTCGAGCACGTCATGGGCTGGACCCTCGTCGTGGTCGTCGCGATGCTGGTCACTCAGCTCGGCCTGCTGTGACCTGACACACACTCGACCCTTTGGTCGGACATATGCCGACGTGATGTCGAGCGGACTCATCAAAGTCGATCAGACTCGAACGAGCAGCTGGTGCAGGTCTGCCATACTGCCGATGTCCCGCCGCCCGTTGGAATCCAGGGTCGAAATTGAATATTAGTCAACAGCGCGACGCGGCCCGTCCCCGGGCCCGCGGCACCGAGCGTTCGGTGGCGCGCCGTGCCGAACTCATCACCATCGGGCGGAAGTTGTTCGCCGACACGTCGTACGACGCGCTCTCCATGGACGACATCGCCCGGCAGGCCCATGTCGCCAAGGGGCTCATCTACTACTACTTCCAGTCCAAGCGCGGCTACTACCTGGCGATCATCCAGGACTCCGTCGCCGACCTGGTCACCTACGCGGCGAGCGGCGGCGAACTGCAGCCGGTGGACCGGGTCCACCGCACCATCGACAGCTACCTCCGCTACGCCGAGCACAACCAGGCTGCCTACCGCACCATCGTCAGCGGCGGCGTCGGCTTCGACACCGAGGTGCACGCGATCCGGGACGGGGTGCGCGAGGCGATCGTGGCGACCATCGCCGAGGGGGCGTACGGCCGTATCGACATCGCCCCGCTGGCCCGCATGGGTCTGCTCGCCTGGGTGTGCAGTGTGGAGGGCGCCACCCTCGATTGGATAGACCGCCCCGAGCTGCCCCGCGACACCATGCGCGAGCTGCTGGTGAGGACCCTGGGCGGCGCCATGCGTGCCATCGAGGAGCTCGACCCGTCCTACAAGGCGCCCGACCCCGCCCGGCGGGACGGCTGAACCGTTCGGCAAGACGACCGAGCCGGTCGACGGGCGACTGAGCCCGTCGGACAGGACAAGGGGCGGAGGCCTCGTGGTCCTCCGCCCCAAGTCCCCCGAGGGTCCTGCTACTTGATGGACTTGATCAGCTCACCGTTCGCGGTGTCCCCGCTGAGCTCCCAGAAGAAGGTCCCGCCCAGCCCCTGCCGGTCCTTGTACTGCATCTTGGTCTTGATGGTCGTCGGCGTGTCGTAGCTCCACCAGTCGTCCCCGCACTTGGCGTACGCCGTGCCACCCACCGTGCCGGTCGCCGGGCAGGTCTGCTTGAGCACCTTGTAGTCCTCGAAGCCGTCCTCGTAGGTGCCCTTCGCCGGGCCCGTGGCGGTGCCGCCGGGCGCCGCCTGGGTGACGCCGGTCCAGCCGCGGCCGTAGAAGCCGATGCCGAGCAGCAGCTTCGAGGGCGGGATGCCCAGGCTCTTGAGCTTGGCGATGGTGGCGGCCGTGTTGTAGCCCTCCTGGGGGATGCCCGGGTAGGAGTGCAGCGCGGAGTGCGGTGCCGTGGGGCCGGTGGCGGCCCAGGCGCCGAAGTAGTCGTAGGTCATCGGGTTGTACCAGTCGACGTACCGTGCCGCGCCCGCGTAGTTCGCCGCGTCGATCCGCCCGCCGTCACTGGCGTCGGCCGTGATCGCTGCGGTGACCAGGTTCCGCTTGCCGAACTTGGCGCGCAACGCCTTCATCAGCTCGGGGAAGGCCTCCCGGCCACTGGTGTCGCAGGTCAGTCCGCAGGCGTTCGGGTACTCCCAGTCGATGTCGATGCCGTCGAAGACGTCCGCCCACTTGGGGTTCTCGACCATGTCGTAGCAGGACTGGGCGAAGGCCGCCGGGTCCTTGGCCGCCTCGCCGAAGCCGCCGGACCAGCTCCAGCCGCCGATCGACCAGACGACCTTGAGGTTCGGGTGGAGCTTCTTCAGCTTGCGCAGCTGGTTGAAGTTGCCGCTCAGCGGCTGGTCCGCGGTGTCCGCGACGCCGTCCACGGACTCCGCCGCGGTGAACGGCTTGTCGGTGTCCGCCCAGGTGTCGCCGATGGCGCACTTGCCGCCGACGACGTTGCCGAAGGCGTAGTTGATGTGGGTGAGCTTCTTCGCCGAGCCGGAGGTCTCGATGTTCTTGACGTAGTACTGGCGGTCGTAGATGCCCCAGTCGGTGAAGTAGCCGACCACCTTGGAGCCGGCCGCCTTGCGGGCGCCGTCCTGGTCGGGGCCGTCCTGGTCGGCGGTCGCCGTACCGGCGCCGGCGAGCAGGCCGGCGCCGAGGGCGGCGGAACACGCGGCGGCCAGCAGGGTGCGGCCGCGAGCGCGGGAGGAAAGCGGGGTGTGCATCGGGTGTCTCCTCGCGGGGGACAGAGGGGATCGCACGCCGATTGGCATGAACGCGGAGAGGCGTTGGACCGAAACGGTAGGAGGACTAGACCACTTGGTCAATGGTTCGGACCAATTTGGGAGGTCGGGAATCGGTCGGAAAGTTTCTTGGAGTAAGCGGTCGTTAACTGGTGACTCGATGTCCCCGATCGGGCATACTCACCGCAGAGCCGCTGGTCAGCAGCTTCCGCGACCCGGGAGCGGAGCACCTGCCGGCACCCGAGAGACCGGCGGAGCCGCCCCACCCAAGGCGTGCGACCGCCGATGTTCCCGAAAGGGAGGAGAGCGTCGCCATGCCCGACCGCGCCCCGCAGCCGGTGGACCGTCAACTGCCCACGGACGAGGCCCGGGACCTGATCTCGCTCGTCCGCGACATCGCGCAGCGCGAGATCGCCCCGAACGCGGCCGAGGAGGAGGACGCCGGACGCTTCCCGCGCGAGGTCTTCACCCTGCTCTCCGAATCAGGACTGCTCGGTCTGCCGTACGACTCCGAGTACGGCGGCGGTGACCAGCCGTACGAGGTCTACCTCCAGGTCCTGGAGGAGCTCGCCGCGGTCCGCCTCACCGTCGGCCTCGGCGTCAGCGTGCACACCCTGGCCTCCTACGCCCTCGCCGCCTACGGCGCCAAGCAGCAGCAGGTCGAGCACCTGCCCGCGATGCTCGGCGGCGGGCTGCTCGGCGCGTACTGCCTCTCCGAGCCGGCCTCCGGATCGGACGCGGCCTCCCTGCGGACCAAGGCGGTGCGGGACGGGGGCGAGTGGGTGATCAGCGGCACCAAGGCCTGGATCACGCACGGCGGCATCGCCGACTTCTACACCGTCATGGCCCGCACCGGCGAGGACGGCCCGCGCGGGATCACCGCGTTCCTGGTGCCCGGTGACGCGGAGGGGCTGAGCGCGGCGGTGCCCGAGAAGAAGATGGGCATGAAGGGCTCGCCCACGGCCCAGGTCCACTTCGACGGTGTCCGGGTCTCCGACGACCGGCGTGTCGGCGACGAGGGCCAGGGCTTCGCGATCGCCCTGTCCGCACTCGACTCCGGACGGCTCGGCATCGCGGCCTGTGCGATCGGCGTGGCCCAGGCGGCGCTGGACGAGGCGGTGACGTACGCGACCGAGCGACGCCAGTTCGGCAAGCCGATCGCCGACTTCCAGGGCCTGCGCTTCATGCTCGCCGACATGGCGACCCAGATCGAGGCGGGCCGTGCGCTGTACCTGGCGGCGGCGCGGCTGCGCGACGCGGGCCGGCCGTTCGCCAAGCAGGCGGCCATGGCCAAGCTGCACTGCACCGACACCGCGATGCGGGTAACCACCGACGCCGTCCAGATCCTCGGCGGGTACGGCTACACCGCGGACTTCCCCGCCGAGCGCTTCATGCGGGAGGCCAAGGTCCTGCAGATCGTCGAGGGCACCAATCAGATCCAGCGGATGGTCATCGCCCGTCACCTGGCAGGTCCCGAAGGACGCTGAACTGGCCGTGCCTGACCTGGGGCGCCGTGAGCCGGATCCACTCCGGGTCGTGGCGCCCCGGCAGGGTGCGGCCGCGGTCGGCCCACTTGCGCATCAGATCGCGGTAGATGGGCGGATCCTGCGGCTGCGGGGGCGCCGGCGTGACCGTTCCCGCGGGCCGCGGAACGAAGATGCGGCGCTGCGGCCCGGTCGCGGAGTACGTCTGGGGCATACCAGGGCAACGCGGAGGCAGGCGGACAAGTCACCGCTCGGGGGAATCGGGCGTGAGTTCGCGGTCGTCCGGCCTCTTCTCTGGTCACCCGACGCTGCCTGACGTACCGTCAGGCCAGCCGTCTCCAGGGAGGTTTGCCGTGGCCGACGACGACCGCCCGGTACCGCTCGACGAGTACCCGGTGCACCAGGTGCCCCTGTCCATGAAGTACGTCGCGACCAGCGACCGGAACGCCTACGACCGCTGCATCTTCCACGTCCTCGACCACGAGGGGCGTGCCCTGCTGATCCTCGGGCTCGGGGTGTATCCCAACGTCGGGGTGATCGACGCGTACGCGACCCTGCGGGTGGGGGAGACCCTGCACGCGGTGCGGGCCTCGGACGCGCTCGGCGAGGACCGGATGCGGCTCGCCGTCGGGCCGCTGCGGATCGAGGTGGAGGAGCCGCTGCGGCGGCTGCGCCTGATCTGCGACGACGCCGAGTTGTCGTACGACATCACCTGGACCGCCGACTTCCCCGCCCTCTGGGAACCCCACCACCTCCAGCGCCGCGGCGACCGGCTCACCCTCGAGGGGCGCCGCTTCGTGCAGGCGGGCGGAGTGGCGGGTGTCGTGCGCGCGGGCGGGCAGGAGTTCCGCGTCACCCCGGACGAGTGGACCGGCACCCGCGACCGCAGCTGGGGTGTGCGCCCCATACCGGGGGAGGAGGGCGGGCGGTTCGCCGAGGAGCGGCCGACCGAGGGCTTCCACTGGATCTGGTGTCCGGTGCGCTTCGAGGACCGGTTCCTGATGGTGATCGTCCAGGAGGACGCGGACGGGTACCGCACGCTGAGCGAGGCGACGATGGTCCACCCCGGCCATCGCGACCGCCAACTCGGCCGGCCCCAGCCCGAGATCACCTACCGCTCCGGCACCCGCCACCCCGAACGCGCCCTCGTCCACCTCGGCGACGTGCGCAAGCCGCAGGAACTTCAGGTGGAGATCCTCACCTCGTCCCCGCTCGCCATCGGCGCCGGCTACCCGCCCGCCGACGACTGGCAGCACGGCACCTGGCAGGGGCGCGGGTGGACCGACCGGCGCAGCTACGACCTCACCCGGGCCCACCCTCTGGCGGCGTACGGCGTCACCGACCACGCCGCGCGCTTCCGGCTGGACGGCCGGGTCGGCCACGGCATCTTCGAGCACGGCTCGTTCGGGCGGCACGACCCGAGCGGCTTCGTGGACTTCAAGTCGGTCGCACCGTAGGAGGGTTCGGGACATGGCAGCCACGGCACCCCGCCCGCGCACCACCACCCGCGACCCGGAGGAACTCACCCGCCGCCTCACCGCCTGGCTCGGCACCCGGCTGCCCGGAGCGCAGGCGGTCGGCGTCACCGTCCCCGAGTCGAACGGCTTGTCCAGCGAGACCCTGCTCTTCGACATCGAGCACCCCGAACCGCCCGCGCGTGCCTGCGCGTTGCGGCTCGCGGCGGATCCGGCGGCGTACACCGTCTTCCCGGTGTACGACATGCCGCGCCAGTACCGCACGATGCGCGTCGTCGCCGAGCACACGGATCTGCCCGTGCCGAAGGTGCTGTGGCTGGAGGAGGACCCCGGCCCGCTCGGGGCGCCCTTCTTCGTCATGGAGCGCGTCGAGGGGCGCGTGCCGCCGGACGTCATGCCGTACACCTACGAGGGCAACTGGCTGCACGCGGCGAGTGACGCCGAGCGCGAGCACCTGGAGGCGGCCACCATCGGACTGCTGGCCAGGCTGCACGACCAAGTCCCGCCGAAGGATGCGGAGTTCCTCGCGCTCGCGGGCGAGGGTGACGCGCTGCGGCGGCACGTCACGGCCCAACGCGCGTACTACGAATGGGTGGTTGCCGGACTCGCCCGTTCACCGCTCATCGAGGACGCGTTCGAGCGCCTGGAGGAGCTCTGGCCCCGCGATCCGGGCACGCCGGTGCTCAACTGGGGCGACGCGCGCATCGGGAACGTCGTCTACGACGGTTTCGAACCCGCGGCCGTCCTCGACTGGGAGATGGCGGCACTGGCCCCGCGCGAGGTCGACCTCGGCTGGACCGTCTATCTGCACCGCTTCTTCCACGACCTGACGGTCACCTTCGGACAGCGCGGGCTGCCGGACTTCCTGCGCCGCGACCGGATCGAGGCACGCTATGCGAACCTCACCGGACACACCCCGCGTGACATGGACTTCTACACGCTGTACGCCGCACTGCGGCACGCCGTCGTCATGCTGCGGATCGCCTACCGCCAGGCGTACTTCGGCGAAGTCGCCGTCCCGGCGGACCCGGACACACTGATCCTGCACCACGGCAGCCTGCGAGCCATGGTGCAGGGCAGCTACTGGGGTTGAGCGACGCGACCGAGGTGGCGTCCGCTCAGGCGGCGGCCTGGCGGCGCATCGTGGGGACCCGGATGGGGCGCGAGCCCGGGCCTCCGACGTGCGAGAACGGCTGCGTCCGCCAGTCGAGCCCCTGAGGGAGCGTCAACAGCAGGGCGGTGTCCTGCTCCTGGGGCTCGGCCGACTCGTCCGCGGAGCGGGCCTCGCCCGCCCGCCGGCCCGTACCGGCGCAGACCGTGAGGCCGAACGGGTTCCACGGCGAGGCGCACAGCGCGTGCTCCGGCAGGACGTCCTCGTCCGCCAGCAGGGCGATGGGCTGCGCGCAGTCCGGGCAGATCACCCGGTACATCTCGAAGGTGTCGTACGCGTCCAGCTCTTCGTCGTCGAAGTCGTCGGGTTCGACGCCCTCCGGAGCGGGCTCGACGACGGACTGAAGGCGCTTGGGCGCGGTACGACCAGGGCGCTTAAGACTCTGCATGGATAACTCCCCCTCGGGTGGGGCCGTGAAGGCACTGCGGCCTCGACCACAGCAAGCACTTCCCGCCGGGTCTCGGCGTTAATCACGGGGACATCACGGAGCCTGTTCGAGGCCTGTGGCGTTCGTCACATGCCTCCCGCAGGTGCCCGAGGCGGCCGGTTTGTCCCTCGGACGGTTGACAGTCGTTGCCCGGCCACATCACAAACCGGGCATGACCTGGGCTGCTCAGGTATCCCAAGAGATCACCGCACTGTAGGTTCTTGCGACATGGAGGAGCTGGACCGACAAATCGTGCAGCTGCTCGTCAAGGACGGGCGGATGAGCTACACCGACCTGGGCAAGGCCACGGGCCTGTCCACGTCGGCCGTGCACCAGCGGGTGCGCCGACTGGAGCAGCGCGGCGTCATCCGTGGCTACGCCGCGGTCGTGGACTCCGAGGCCGTGGGGCTGCCGATGACCGCGTTCATCTCGGTCAAGCCGTTCGACCCCAGCGCCCCCGACGACATCGCGGAGCGGCTGGCCGGGGTTCCCGAGATCGAGGCCTGTCACAGTGTGGCGGGCGACGAGAACTACATCCTCAAGGTTCGGGTGGCCACCCCGCACGAGCTGGAGGAGCTGCTCGGGCGGCTGCGGGCGCTGGCGGGGGTCTCGACTCGGACGACGGTGGTGTTGTCGACGCCGTACGAGGCGCGGCCGCCGCGGATTTGATCGCTGCGGGTCCTCGCCGTCGAGCTGTTTGTCGTTTGCCGGCCGCGGGTTGTCCGTGGCCGGTCGCGCCCGCGTGGCAGAGCCGCACATCGATACAGCCCCACGCCCCTTGGCGGCGTTGAGCCTGCCCCCTGTCCCAAGTGGACGCGGGCAGGCGCGAGACTGTTCTCCATGAGTGAGCGCAGTTCCGAGCCGAAGACCGTCCTCCTCCGTCGTGGAGAAGTTCACAGCCCCGCCGACCCCTTCGCCACCGCGATGGTCGTGGAGCGCGGACAGGTCGCCTGGGTGGGGTCCGAGGGGGCCGCCGACGCCTTCGCCGACGGTGTGGACGAGGTCGTCGATCTGGACGGCGCCCTGGTCACCCCCGCGTTCACCGATGCCCATGTGCACACCACCGCCACGGGCCTCGCGCTGACCGGCCTCGATCTGTCCGGCGCGTCCTCCCTCGAGGCGGCCCTCGCCCTTGTGCGGGACTTCGCCGCTGCCCGCCCGCAGGACAAGGTGCTGCTCGGTCACGGCTGGGACGCCTCCCGCTGGCCCGGTGGCCGTCCGCCGACGCGCGCCGAGCTGGACGAGGCCGCCGGTGGCCGTGCGCTCTACCTGTCCCGTATCGACGTCCACTCCGCGGTCGTCACGACGGCCCTGCTGGACATGGCGCCCGGTGGGTCGGTGGCGGGTGACGCCCCGCTCGTCGCCGACGCCCACCACGCCGTACGCGCCACCGCGCTGGACGCGATCACGCCCGCCCAGCGCGTCGAGGCACAGCGCGCCGCCCTCGCCCACGCCGCCTCTCTCGGCATCGGCACCGTCCACGAGTGCGGTGGGCCGGACATCTCGTCCGAGGACGACTTCACCGGGCTGCTCCGGTCGGCCGTCGAGGAGCCGGGCCCGCGTGTCGTCGGCTACTGGGCGGAGCAGGACGTCGAGAAGGCGCGGGAGCTCGGCGCGGTCGGTGCGGCCGGTGACCTCTTCGTCGACGGCGCCCTCGGCTCGCACACCGCCTGCCTGCACGAGCCGTACGCCGACGCGGCCCACACCGGTACCGCCTACCTGGACGTGAACGCCGTCGCCGCCCATGTCGCCGCCTGCACCGAGGCCGGCCTCCAGGCGGGCTTCCACGCGATCGGCGACGCGGCCGTGACCACCGTCGTGGAGGGCGTGCGCGCGGCCGCCGAGAAGCTCGGGCTCGCCCGGATCCGCGCCGCCCGCCACCGCGTCGAGCACGCCGAGATGCTGACGCCGGAGACCGTCGCGGCCTTTGCCGAGCTGGGCCTCACCGCCTCCGTGCAGCCCGCGTTCGACGCGCTGTGGGGCGGCGAGGACGGCATGTACGCCCAGCGCCTGGGCGCCGAACGGGCCCGCACCCTCAACCCGTTCGCGGCCCTGCTGCGCGCCGGCGTCCCGCTGGCCTTCGGCTCCGACAGCCCGGTCACTCCCCTCGACCCCTGGGGCACGGTCCGCGCGGCCGCCTTCCACCACACGCCCGAGCACCGCGTCTCCGTGCGTGCCGCGTTCACGGCGCACACGCGGGGCGGCTGGCGGGCGATCGGGCGCGACGACGCGGGCGTCCTGGTGCCGGGCGCGCCCGCCGACTACGCCGTGTGGCGCACCGACGAACTGGTGGTTCAGGCCCCCGACGACCGGGTCGCCCGCTGGTCCACCGACCCACGCTCCGGCACCCCCGGCCTGCCCGACCTGACCCCCGGCCGTGAGCTGCCGGTCTGCCTGCGCACGGTGGTGGGCGGACGAACGGTCTTCGTACGGCCGGGCGAGTGATCTCCCGGGGTGGCGCGCGTCCGATCGCTGCGCACCACCCCGGCGCGCGACCTGCGCATCCTCCGCGCTGACCAGCGATTTGCGTGAAAACCCGCAGGTCAAACGGCTGTTGACAGCCGCAGGCCCGTGGCCGGTAGGTTCGGCCGAGTCCACCACCGGACGCCCGAACGGGAACCGCGGATCTTCCGGGAACCGCCGCGACGCCGCTGGGTCAGGGACGGTGTGCCGCACCGGGGCACCGTCACTGGGAGCCAGGCTCAGCGCCCGCGCGGCGACGACGGAACGTCGCGGCCGATCGGGGAGGTGTGACCCGGGTGGGGCCCGGGCGCTCAGTAGACAACGGCTTTCGGTCGACCCGCAGCCAGCGGGCCCCAGGTCGGCCCGAAGGGCGCCGGGCCCCCATCCGCAGCAGGCGGCCATCCGTAGCAGGCGCCGACATCCGCAGAGGTGGCGAAACAGACGTACCGGTCCCGGAAAACCCAGCCTTACCCGGCTCTTGTGCAATCGACACCGCCGTACGAACGTGCTGTCACGTCAGCGCAGGCCGCGCCCACTATGGTGGATGTCTGCGTACGGATGTGAAGGGGCAGCAGTGAACGACGGCGACGGGGACCTCGCGGCACAGGACCGGGGGAAGCGGTTCGGGCCGCTCGGCACGGCGTTGGTGATCATTCCGACCTACAACGAGGCGGAGAACATCAAGAGCATCGTCGGCCGGGTCCGCAAGGCGGTCCCCGAGGCGCATGTGCTCGTGGCCGACGACAACAGCCCCGACGGCACCGGCAAGCTCGCCGACGAACTGGCGGCCGAGGACGACCACGTCCAGGTCCTGCACCGCAAGGGCAAGGAGGGCCTCGGGGCCGCCTACCTCGCGGGCTTCCGCTGGGGCCTGGAGAAGGGCTACGGCGTCCTGATCGAGATGGACGCCGACGGGTCCCACCAGCCCGAGGAACTGCCCCGCCTGCTGACCGCCCTCAAGGGCGCCGACCTGGTCCTCGGCTCCCGCTGGGTGCCCGGCGGGCGCGTCGTGAACTGGCCCAAGTCCCGCGAGTTCATCTCCCGCGGCGGCAGCCTCTACTCCCGGCTCGCCCTCGATCTCCCGCTGCGTGACATCACCGGCGGCTACCGCGCCTTCCGCCGCGAGACCCTGGAGGGCCTCGGGCTGGACGACGTGGCCTCCCAGGGCTACTGCTTCCAGGTCGACCTCGCCCGCCGCTCGGTCAAGGCCGGGTTCCATGTCGTCGAGGTGCCGATCACCTTCGTCGAGCGCGAGCTCGGTGACTCGAAGATGAGCCGCGACATCCTGGTCGAGGCGCTGTGGCGGGTCACGTCATGGGGAGCGCGGGAGCGGGTGGGCAAGCTGATGGGCCGTGGCAAGCCGTCGTCGTCGCCCTCGTCGCCCTCGTCGCCGTCCCAGCCGTAGTGCGGGGTGCCGCCGTCACGGTCGCAGCTTGTGGCGTGGCGGTCTGAGTCGTCCCCTTATCCCGCTCTGAGCCGGGCCCAGGCACACTGGACGCATGACGACTGGCGCACCGACCCCCACCTATCCCGCCCGGCCCCGGCGCTCCCGGCTGCGTACCTTCCTGCCGCTCGGTGTCGCCGCCTGGCTGGTGCTGGAGATCTGGCTGCTCACCGTGGTCGCGGATGCGGTGGGCGGTCTCACGGTGTTCCTGCTGCTGCTCGCCGGCCTGGTGCTCGGCTCGGTGGTGATCAAGCGGGCGGGCCGACGCGCCTTCCAGTCCCTGAACGAGGCGCTGCAACGCGGCGGCACCCCGACGAGCGGTGGCGGCAACGGCCTGATGATGCTCGGCGGCCTGCTGATCATGCTGCCGGGCCTGATCTCGGACGCGGCGGGCCTGGTTCTGCTGATCCCGCCGGTCCAGAAGGCCCTCAGCCGCCATGCGGAGCGGACGTTCGAGCGCAAGCTGCGCGAGGCGACCCCGGGTTCACTGGGTGACGCCTTCCAGCAGGCCCGCATGCACCGCCCTGACGGCAAGGTCGTGCAGGGCGAGGTCATCAGGGACGAGCCGGGGGACACCCCGCAGGACCCGCGCCCGCCTCTGGCGCGCTGACATAGCAAGGACCCGGCGCCGCTGAGCGCCGGGTCTCTCTTTGCCGGGTCCCTTTTCGGGCCCAGCGTTCAGGCCCAGCGCTCAGGCATGACGTTCAGGCCCCGCTTTCGGGCACAGCAAACCGCGGGCGTCGTACGTCACCTTCACGTACGGCGCCCGCGGTTACACGCTTTGCTTGGTCAAACCGTCCAAGCCGCGCAGGGACCTAGGCCGACTTGCGGCTGTCCCGGGGGTGAACCGCGATGTTCATCGCCCCGGAGCGCAGAACGGCAAGGCGCTCCTCGAGGACCTCTTCGAGTTCCTCTCGGGTACGCCGCTCCATCAGCATGTCCCAATGCGTACGCGCGGGCTTGGCCTTCTTCTCCTCAGGGCCGTCGCCGTCCACGAGGAGTGCCTGGGCCCCGCAGACCTTGCACTCCCACTCCGGCGGGATCTCCGCCTCGACCGAGAAGGGCATCTCGAACCGGTGCCCCTTCTCGCATGCGTACTCCACGGCCTGGCGCGGGGCCAGGTCGATGCCGCGGTCCGTCTCGTAGCTGGTCACCACGAGGCGCGTGCCGCGAAGAGCTCGCTCACTCATGAATCGTGCCTCCCGGGCTTGTCGCCCACAGGACAGGTGTCGCTGTCGTCGTCATCCGGTCAACGTCCGGTCGGCGGTAAAGATTCCCGTCCCGTGTCCCGTTCTGGGTGATGCGTCGCCGTCGTAGCCGCAGCCTTGCTGACCAATGTCGTACCCACCGGCGCCCGGTTTGTCACATCTGCTAGCAGATGTGACCCAGCGTTTCGGCATCTTTGACGCGCAGTAACGGTACGCCTGGCAGGCCAAACGCGTACACTACCGCCCTTTCAGCCGGAACGCTAAATCGTTGTCGGAACCGGGTTGCCCGCGTCGCTGATCGCCCGCCGCACCGGAACCCTCGCGAGCAGGGCGAATCCGATGACGAAGAAGACCACGAGCGAGATGATCGCGTCCCGATAACTTCCGGTCAGCTGGTAGGTGAGCCCGAACAGCAGCGGCCCCAGCCAGCTCATGCCGCGGTCGCTCATCTCGTACGCCGAGAAGTATTCGGCTTCCTTCCCCGGCGGGACGAGATGGGAGAACAGGGAGCGGGACAGGGCCTGGCTGCCGCCCAGGACCAGGCCGATGCCGGCCGCCAGCACGAAGAACCACACCGGGGCCCCGGCCGGCAGGAAGTACCCGGCCGCCAGTGTCACCGTCCACGCGACGAGCGAGCCGAGGATCGTCCGCTTCGCTCCGTAGGTCCGGGCCAACCGCCCCATCGTCAGCGCTCCCGCCACCGCCAGCACCTGGACCAGCAGCACGGCGCCGATGAGCGTGGACTGTCCGAGGCCCAGTTCCTCGGAGCCGTAGATCGACGCCTGGGAGATCACCGTCTGGATGCCGTCGTTGTAGATGAGGTAGGCGAGGAGGAAGGCGAGCGTCAGCGGGTGGCGGCGCATGTCGCGGACGGTCGCCGCGAGCTGCCGGAAGCCCATCGCGCTCGGCTTCTTGCCGACGTGGTCGGTGCTCGTGGACCGGCGGTCGCGCAGCCGGCGCAGCGGGATGAGAGCGAAGCCGCCCCACCACAGGCCGGCCGATGCCAGACAGATGCGGACGGCCGTGCTCTCGGAGACCCCGAAGGAGTCGTGCGCCAGATACAGGACCAGGTTCACGATCAGCATCAGGGAGCCGGACGCGTACCCGAAGGCCCAGCCCCGGGAGGAGACCGCGTCGCGTTCCTCGGGCGGGGCGATCTGCGGGAGGTAGGAGTTGTAGAGCATCATCGCGACCGACTGGGCCGCGTTCGCGACGATCAGGAGGAGGCCGCCGAGCAGATAGCGGTCGCCGTCGAGGAAGAACATGGCCGTGGTGGCCGTGGCGCCCACATAGGCGGCGGTGGCGAGGAGGGGCTTCTTGCGGCCCGTGCGGTCGGCGGCCGCGCCCACCAGGGGCATCACCAGCACCGCCACGATGACCGACAGCGACACCGAGTACGCGAAGAAGGACCCCGCGCGCACCGGGATGCCCAAGGGGTGGACGAACCCCTCCGCGTCCGCCGCCTCCTCGGCGACCGACGTCAGATACGGGCCGAGGAACACGGTGAGCACGCTCGTCGAGTAGACGGAGCACGCCCAGTCGTAGAAGTACCAGCCGCGTTGCTCGCGGCGGCGCCCCGCGGCCTCGTCGGCCGCATCCGTCCGCACGGTATCGGTGCCCACCCCGCGCCCTCGCTTCCCCGTGGTGATCCCGCGCGAGGGCGGAGCCCGGACGGGGGTCAGCCCCAGACGCCCCGGTCCTCCATGACCTTGCGCAACGTGTCGATGTGATCGGTCATGATGCCATCGACGCCCAGGTCCAGGAGCCGGTGCATCGCATCGGGATCATTGATGGTCCACACGTGCACCTGCAGCCCGCGCGCGTGGGCGGCTCGTACGAAGCGGTGGTCCACCACCTGGATCCCGGACTGCGCCTCGGGCACCTGGGCGGCGACCGCCGAACGGCGCAGCGCGGCCGGCACTCCCCAGGAGCGCAGCCGGAGATTGAGGACACCCCGGGTGCCGTACGACGTCGCCAGGCGCGGTCCGGCCAGCCGCTGGGCGCGGATGACGCGTGCCTCGGAGAAGGAGCCGACGCAGATGCGGTCCCAGGCGTTCGTGCGCTCGATCAGCTCCAGGAAGGGGTGGAGCGCCGGCTCCGCCTTGAGGTCGACGTTCCAGCGCACGTCGGGGAAGGTCTCCAGGAGCTCCTCGAACAGGGGCACCGGCTCCTTGCCCGCCACGCGCGCGTCCCGTACGTCGTCCCAGGGCAGGTCGGCGATGCGGCCCGCCCCGTCCGTGACCCGGTCCAGGGTCGCGTCGTGGAAGGCGACGAGCTTGCCGTCGCGCGTGGTGTGGACGTCGGTCTCGATGTACCGGTAGCCCAGGTCGACCGCGCGCCGGAACTGGAACACGGTGTTCTCCAGGCCGTCCGCCGCCCCTCCGCGATGGGCGAACGGGATCGGGCCGGGGTGGTCGAGGTACGGGTGGCGTATCCGCGTGGTGCTCACGAACGCAGTATCGCCCGCCGGGGTTGCCCGGTGGCAACGACCGTGCTGCCGTCGGATGCCGGGGGGAGGGCGAACACGCGCAGGAAGAGCTGGGCGAGCGGGCCGATGGACAGCGCGTAGAGGACGGTGCCGACGCCGACGGTGCCGCCCAGGGCGAAGCCGGTCACGACGACCGCGATCTCGACGGCCGTGCGCATCAGGCGGATCGAGCGGCCGGTACGCCGGTGCAGCCCGGTCATCAGGCCGTCCCGGGGCCCCGGTCCGAAGCGGGCGGCGATGTAGAGGCCGGTGGCCACGCCGTTGAGCACGATGCCGGCCAGGAGAAGGGGGATCCGTACGGCCAGGGAGTGCGCCTCGGGGAGCAGGGCGAGGGTGCCGTCCATGGCGACGCCGACCACGAAGACGTTGGAGACGGTGCCGAGGCCGGGGCGCTGGCGCAGCGGGATCCACAGGAGCAGTACCACCGCGCCGACGACGATCGAGACGACGCCGATCGTCAGGCCGGTGCGTTCGGCGAGGCCCTGGTGCAGCACGCCCCAGGGCTCCAGGCCCAGCCCCGCTTCCACCAGCAGCGCCGCGCTCGCGCCGTACAGCGCGAGCCCGACGTAGAGCTGTGACAGCCGTCGTATGAGATGCCCCTGCTCGAGCCGTTGTAGGAAATGCCCCTGCGTGGACAAGACGTGCCCCCCCTGTGGTGGTAGTGGCCTGATGCATGACACCCTGTGGCTTGAGAAGCAATGCCATCCATGGCCAATTCGGGGAAGGTGGACTGGAAATCATGGCGCAGTGGACTTCTGCGGTGGGTGCCGCGCAGCTCGCCCGGCTCCTCACCTCCCAGCAGGACCGCCCCGCCGGCCCCGGCACCAAGCGCCCGCCGGCGTACCGGGCCCTGGCCGACGGCATCCGCCTGCTCGTGCTGGAGGGCCGTGTCCCGGTCGCCGCGCGGCTGCCCGCCGAGCGTGAGCTGGCCCTCGCGCTGTCCGTGAGCCGTACGACCGTGGCCGCCGCGTACGAGGCGCTGCGTGCGGAGGGGTTCCTGGAGTCCCGGCGCGGGGCCGGGAGCTGGACCGCCGTACCGGCCGGGAACCCGCTGCCCGCGCGCGGGCTGGAGCCGCTGCCGCCCGAGGCGCTCGGCTCGGTGATCGACCTGGGCACGGCGGCGCTGCCCGCGCCCGAACCGTGGCTGACCCGTGCGGTCCAGGGGGCCCTGGAGGAACTGCCCCCGTACGCCCACACACACGGTGACTATCCGGCCGGGCTCCCCGCCCTGCGCTCGATGATCGCCGAGCGGTACACGGCGCACGGGATCGCGACCATGCCCGAGCAGATCATGGTGACGACCGGGGCGATGGGCGCCATCGACGCGATCTGCCATCTGTTCGCGGGTCGCGGTGAGCGGATCGCGGTCGAGTCACCGTCGTACGCCAACATCCTCCAGCTGATGCGGGAGGCTGGCGCCCGGCTCGTGCCCGTCGCCATGGCCGAGGGGCTGACCGGCTGGGACGTGGATCGATGGCGGCAGGTGCTGCGGGAGGCCGCGCCCCGGCTCGCCTATGTCGTCGCCGACTTCCACAACCCGACCGGGGCGCTGGCCGACGAGGACCAGCGGCGGCGGCTGGTGGACGCGGCGCGCTCGGCGGGGACGGTGCTCGTGGCCGACGAGACGATGAGCGAGCTGTGGCTCGACCCGGATGTCGAGATGCCGCGCCCGGTGTGCGCCTTCGACCCCGCGGGGTCGACCGTCATCACCGTCGGCTCGGCCAGCAAGGCCTTCTGGGCCGGGATGCGGATCGGCTGGGTGCGGGCCGCACCGGATGTGATCCGCAGCCTCGTCGCCGCGCGCGCGTACGCCGATCTGGGGACGCCCGTGCTGGAGCAGCTGGCCGTGAACTGGCTGTTCGGCACGGGGGGTTGGGAGCAGGCGGTGGAGGTGCGGCGCGCGCAGGCCCGGGAGAACCGGGATGCGCTGGTCGCCGCTGTGCGGCGGGAGCTGCCCGACTGGGAGTTCGAGGTGCCGCGGGGCGGGCTCACGTTGTGGGTGCGGACCGGAGGTCTGTCGGGGTCGCGGCTCGCGGAGGCGGGGGAGCGGGTCGGGGTTCGGGTGCCCTCCGGGCCTCGGTTCGGGGTGGACGGGGCCTTCGAGGGATATGTGCGGTTGCCGTTCACTGTGGGGGGTGCGGTGGCTGAGGAGGCCGCGGTGAGGTTGGCCGCGGCGGCTCGGCTGGTGGAGAGCGGGGTCAGCGGGGGCGGCGATTCGGCGCGGCCGTTCGTCGCCTGACCGCTACGACGTCTCGGCGACCACGGCCTCCGCGGGCACCGGCTCCGGCTCCGGCTCCTGATCCGCCTTCTCCAACTTCTCCAGGGATTCCGCCTCCACCGGCGTGGTCCGCTCCGGCAGCAGGTCCAGTACCGCCTGCCGGTGCGCGTCGCTCGTCGCGTCGTCGTACGGGTCCGGGGTCGCCGGGACCTGGAGGCGATGGACGGGGCCCGTGCCGAGGCGGGCGTAGCCGCGGCCGGGCGGGACGTCGGTGACCGGGGTGGTGTGCGGGGGAGCGCCCAGGACCGTCTCCAGTTGTTCCGCCGTCGCGGGGCCGAGCACGACACGCGCGCGCGTGTGCTGTCGTACGGCGTCGCTGAGGGTGTCCATGGCGTCCCACTGGTCGGCCACGACCACCGTGACGTTGGCTGCGCGGCCGTGCCGGAGCGGGACCTGGAGCAGGGACTGGGGATCCTTGCGGTTGTCCGCCGCGGCGAGGTGGGAGAACGCGGTCGGGCGGTCCAGGAGGATCCAGAGCGGCCGCTTGGTGTCGTCCGGCGGCGGGTTGCCCGCCTGGCGGGTCCGGTTGATGGCGATCAGGCGGCGCTCCGTCTCCGTCGCCGCCCACTCCAGGCTCGCCAGCGCCCCGGCCAGCCCGCACTCGACGGCCAGGACGCCGTCCCGCCCGATCAGGCAGGCGTACTCGCCGGTGCTGCCGCCCTCGACGATGACGACGTCGCCGTACCGCAGCGCCTGCAGGGCGATCGAACGCAGCAGGGTAGAGGTGCCGCTGCCGGGCTGGCCCAGGGCCAGGAGGTGGGGCTCGGTGGAGCGGATGCCGGTGCGCCAGACGACCGGCGGTACGTCGCGGTGCGCCTCGCCGTGGGTGAGGGGGAGGGTGCGGTGGACCTGGGTGGGGTCGGTGAAGCCGAGGACCGTCTCGCCGGGAGCCGTGACGAAGCGCTGGGCGGCGATGTCGGTGGGCAGCGGCGCGAGGACGGTGACGGTGAGCTCGTTGCCCTCCTCGTCCCAGGTGAAGTGGTACTCCCGGCCACGGCCGGACTTCGCGGTCAGCAGGTGCTCGATCCGCGCGCGGGCCTGCGCCTCGCCGTCGGTGAAGTAGGCCGGGTAGCGGATCAGGAGACCGCTGATGCGTCCCGTGCCGTCGAACTCGTACTCGGGGAAGGCCTTCTCCCACTCGCCGCCGTGGGCGTAGAGGGGGGCCGGGTCCTCGGCGGCGGAGAAGTAGGGGACCAGTGCCTCGTACAGCGACCTCAGCCGTTCCGTCTGCGACTCGTCGGGGCCGTCGGGCTCCGTCGGCTCGCGGTCCCGGCCCTGCCAGGCCGCCGCCGCCATCAGCGTGATGACGGCGAGCAGCGGGCCGTACGGAACGAGTGCCACGACCAGGATCACCGAGGCCACCAGGAACAGCAGCATGCCGCGCCTGTCCTTGGGCGTGTCGGCCCACTTGCGCCGCCCGGCCGAGGCCAGCCGGCGCAGACCGCGGGTGATCGTGATCAGCGGGTGGAGGACGTCAGAGGCGCTGTCGGTCGCCGTCCGGGCCAGCTCGCGGCTTCGGGCGAACTGCGCCCGGGCCAGCTCCCGGCTCCGGGCGATCTGCGCGCTGCCTGTGCTCAGGATGCGAGGGAGGGGGCGGCGGGCCACTGCTGTCTCCTACAGGTGCGTACGGGTGGGTGGGGCGACGTCAGAACTGGATGCCGCCCAGGAGGCTCGCCAGGCTCTCGCCGCCGGCCTTGATGCTCGGGGCGATGGCCGTGCTCGCCAGGTAGAAGCCGAACAGGGCACAGATGCAGGCGTGCGACGCCTTCAGGCCGTCCTTGCGGAAGAAGATGAAGACGACGATGCCGAGCAGGACGACGCCTGAGATGGAGAGGATCATGTGAGTGCTCCTGGTTTGTGGGGACAGTCACCATGAGTACTTCCAGGCTCACAGGATGTATCCATACGATAAAAGGTGCAACCGGGTGAAATTCGGTGGATTTCCCTCGGGTGGCGGAGTGTCCTTGGCCGGATGAGCTTGGGTGTCGCGTCCGACCGCGTCTGCGATGATCTTTGCCGCGGGCGGGTCGGGTCATGTGCCGCGCGAGCCAGTACCCTGGCGAATCACTCGTACGGCCGAGCACCGCTCGCGGGCCGTACCGGTGCTCCCCGCAGTTCCCGTAGTTCCCCGCAGTCCCCGTGTTCGTAGTGAGAGGCGGTCCGGCCGATGACTGAAGCCCCCGACCCCGAGGTCGTGGAGCTGGCGACCAAGATCTTCGATCTGGCCCGGCAGGGGCAGACCGAGGCGCTCGTGGCGTACGTCGACGCGGGCGTTCCGGCCAACCTCACCAATGACCGCGGCGACTCGCTCGTGATGCTCGCCGCCTATCACGGCCACGCCGAGGCCGTGCGCGCCCTGCTCGCCCGGGGTGCCGAGGCGAACCGTGTCAACGACCGAGGCCAGACACCACTCGCCGGTGCGGTCTTCAAGGGCGAGACGGAAGTCATCAAGGCGCTCCTGGAGGGTGGCGCCGACCCGGCCGAAGGCATGCCGTCGGCCGTCGACACGGCCCGGATGTTCAACAAGACGGAACTGCTCGAGTTGTTCGGCGCACACTGATCCGAATGTTCTGACCAGCGAAAACACAGATAACGGGGGAGGCGGTACAGGGCCGCCGAAATTTCGGTCGCGGCAGGTGGAAGTGCCGAGTCATCATGACGTCGTGATTCACGGACGCGATGGCTGGGCAGGTGTTGCCGCACCGCGCGGACCGTGATGCGGTCCGCATGGGCCACTGACGAGAGGCAGAGGAAAATGGTCTACAGCAAGCAGGAAACGGCGGGCGCCCCGACGTGTTGTCACGCGGCCAGGTGAAGCAAGAACCCCGGTTGCGTCGACGCTTGATGTGAGGCTGTTTCCCATGTTCGAACCGGTCATAGCGCCCAGCGGTACGCTGCTCGGCCTGCTCCAGCGGGGCCGCGGCGACGGCACACTGCACGCGCTCACCGCCCCGCGCGCCGAGGCGCTCGCGGCCCTGAACCACTGTGTGCTGCGGGACCCCCGCCACGACTGGCAGGTGGAGAACCGCTCCCTCTACTACGCCCGTCTCTACCTCGATCTGAACGGCGAGCTGGACGAGATCGAGGCCCACCTCTTCGACGTCGAGGACGCCTTCGACGCCGAGGAGTCACGCACCGGGCTGGCTCTCGCCGTCCTCGGTCACCTCGCCTCCTACGGCAGGCGGGACGCCCTCCAACTGCTGCGCAGGTACGCCGCGTCAGGTGCCAACTGGGCCTGGGCGCTGGACGAACTCGCGCTCAGGGACGACGACGCCGGACTGCGTGCCCTGGCCGCGCCCGTGCTGGCCCGCTTCCCGGCCGATCCCGAGGGCGAGGCCGAACTGGCCGCCGTCGTACGCGATGCTTTTGAGCCACGGCCGTGGCGGCTGTGGGCCGAGGATTCGCGCGAATCGATCGCCACGCGTGTGCGTGCCGCTCAGGAGGCCGGCTGTTTCGACCGCTGGCAGCGGCAGATGCGACCTACCGGGCCCCGTCCGGGGTGGAGCGTGCAGGCCGTCTTCGAGTGGGCCCAGCAGGGGATGGAGCGCGGCGCCGCACTGCATGTGCCCGCCGCTCGGTGCCTCACCGCCGTCGCGGGTCCCGAGGACCGGCCCGAGATCGTCGCCGCCGCCAAGGACGGCACCGACGGCGCCCGTTGCACGGCCCTGCGGTACCTCGCCGACAGCAATGATCCGGACGCCCTCGATCTGATCGAGGCGGCCGTGGTCACCGGCTCGTCGGCCGTCGTGGAGGCCGCCCTCGACGCATTCGAACGCATGCGCAGTATCGCCGCTGTCGACCGGGCGCGGAGCTGGGCCCGACGGCCCGACCTGCTGGGCGCCGCCGCCGGGCGCATGCTCGCCTGCCGGGGCGGGGCCGAGGACAAGGAGCTGGTCCTCGCGGCGCTACGGGAGGCCGTACGGGGCGACGGCCCCGACGCGCCGACCCTGTGGACCCTCGTCGACGGCACCGGACGGCTCGGCATCGCCTGCGCGGCCCCCGTGCTGCGCCATATCTACCGCGAGACCGCCTCCTCCCATCTACGCGGCCGCACCGCCCGTGCCCTCGCCGCCACCGATCCCTCCTTCCCGTCCGGATTCGCCGTCGAGTGCCTCTGGGACTGCGAGGAGACCACCCGCGAGATCGCCGCCCGGCACGCCGAGACCGGCGACACACGCGTCGTGGAGCGGCTGCGCCGGCTCGCCGCCGACCCGGCCGAGGAGGCCGAGGTCCAGACGGCCGTACGCAGCCGGATCGGGCCGGACACGGCATCCGGCTGATCATTCGGCCGGACACGGTGCCGGGAGCGACCGTCAGATGATCATCGGTCGGGCCGCCACGGTCGGCTGATCGCCGATCATCGGCGGGACATGTGTTCACGCTGTGAATGTCGGGGAGATCGGCCCGCGAGGTGAACGCGGGATGACCTGCGGGTCAGGCGCGCATGGACGTGATCTGACCCGCCCGGGTGCGCAGCGGAACGCTCATGGGACGTTCCCTGTTCGGAAAGATCCACGTTGACGCGGCCACGTCCGGTACGGCGACAACACCGGTATGCGTGTCGTCATCGTGACCGAATCCTTTCCCCCCGATGTGAACGGCGTGGCCCACTGCGCGCTCCAGACCGCCCGACACCTGGTCGATCGCGGTCACGCGCCCCTCGTCGTCGCACCCGCCCCGGCGCCCGGAAACAAGCTCGCCGCCCTCGCGGCGCCCTGCCCGGTCGTCCACGTCCCCTCCCTTCCGCTCCCCGGCTACCCCCAGGTCCGCGTCGCCCTCCCCAGCCGGCGCCTCGCCGCGGCGATCGTCCAGCACCGCCCGGACGTCGTGCACCTGGCCAGCCCCTTCGTCCTCGGCGTCCGTGGCATGGCCGCCGCCGCCAAGTTCGGCATCCCCGCCGTCGCCGTCTACCAGACCGACCTGGCCGGCTACGCCCGCACCTACATGGGCGCCGGCGAGGCCGCGGCCTGGCGCCGCATACGCTCCGTCCACTCCGCCGCCGACCTCACCCTCGTCCCGTCCAGCGCGTCCATGAACGACCTGGAGACCCACGGGGTCCCCCGGCTCAAGCTGTGGGCACGCGGCGTGGACACCGCCCGCTTCCGCCCCGAGCTCCGCGACGCAGCGTTGCGCCGCGAGCTGGCCCCGAACGGCGAGGTGATCGTCGGATACGTCGGGCGGCTCGCCCCCGAGAAGCACATCGACCTGCTGGCCGACACCTGCCGTCTGCCGGGCGTCAAGGTCGTGATCGTCGGCGACGGGCCGAGTCAGCCCGCGCTCGCCGAGGCGCTGCCCGGCGCGGTCTTCCTGGGCCGACGAGGCGGCGACGACCTCGCCCGGATCTTCGCCTCGTTCGACGTCTTCGCGCACACAGGGCCGTTCGAGACCTTCTGCCAGACCGTGCAGGAGGCCATGGCCAGCGGCGTGCCCGTCGTGGCGCCCGCCGCCGGTGGCCCGCTCGACCTGGTCGACCACGGCCGCACCGGCCTGCTGGTGCCGCCGCGCGACGCCTCCGCCGTACGGGACGCCGTGCAGTCCCTGGTCGCCGACCGGGCGTTGCGGGTCGCGTACGGTGCCGCAGGACGGGCCACCGTCGAGGGCCGCACCTGGGCCGCGATCGGCGACCAGCTGATCGGGCACTACGCGGACGTGGTCGCCGCGCGCAGGGCGGTGGTGGCGGCATGAACGGCCTGCGCATCGTCCGGCTCGCGAACTTCGTCGCGCCCGCCTCCGGGGGGCTGCGCACCGCGCTGCGCGAGCTCGGCAAGGGTTTCAAGCTGGCGGGGCACGACCCCGTCCTCATCGTGCCGGGTGACAAGTACACCGACTGCGAGACCGAGCAGGGCCGCGTGATCACCCTGCCCGGCCCGATGCTGCCCGGCACCGGCGGCTACCGCGTCCTCATCGACAAGCGGCGGGTCGCGTCCCTCCTGGAGGAACTCGCGCCCGACCGCCTGGAGGTCTCCGACCGCACCACGCTGCGGTGGACCGGAAGGTGGGCCCGCCGCGCCCGCGTCCCCGCCGTGATGGTCTCCCACGAGACCGCCGACGGCGTGCTGCGCACCTGGGGCCTGTCGGAGACCATGTCCCGGCGCGCCGCCGACGCCCTCAACGTCCGTACGGCCCACACGTACTCCAGGGTCGTGTGCACCACCGAGTTCGCCGAGCGGGAGTTCGTGCGGATCGGCGCCCGTAACGTCGTACGGGCCCCGCTGGGCGTCGACCTGATGAACCGGCGTCCCACCCTGCGTGACGCCGCGCTGCGCGCCACGCACGCGCGTGCGGACGAGACGCTGCTGGTGATGTGCTCCCGGCTCTCCGTGGAGAAGCGGCCCGGTACCGCGCTGGACGCCCTGGAGTCCCTGCGGCGGCGCGGAGTGCGCGCCGTGCTGGTGGTGGCCGGGAACGGCCCGCTGCGCCCGCGGCTCGAACAGCGGGCCCAGGAGCGGGACCTGCCGGTGACCTTCCTCGGTCATGTCGCCGACCGCAGCCTGCTCGGCGCGCTCCAGGCCTCCGCCGACGTGTGCCTGGCCCCCGGGCCCGCCGAGACGTTCGGGCTCGCCGCGCTGGAGGCCATGGCCTGCGGTACGCCCGTCGTGGCGAGCGCGTCCTCCGCGCTGCCCGAGGTGATCGGTGCCGCCGGGGCCACCGCGGCGGACAACGGCGACGCCTTCGCGGACGCCGTGGAGATGCTCCTCGACCGTCCCGAGCGCGAGCGCCGCGAGGTGGCACGCGCGCGTGCGGAGTGCTTCGGGTGGGGCACGGCGGTGGACGCCTTCCTCACCGCGCACGACGCGGCGGTGCCGTCGCGTCCCTTCGTGCGTGCGGAGGGCGCGGCATGAGACCGCTCCGCTACGTCGCCCTCGGGGACTCGCTGACCGAGGGGGTGGGCGATCCCGTCGGGAACGGGTGGCGCGGCTGGGCCGCGCTGCTCGCCGGCGGGCTGTCCCAACCGTCCGCCGAGTTCACCAACCTCGCGGTCAGCGGGGCACAGACGCGGGACGTGCTGGAGAACCAGCTGCCCGCCGCGCTGACCCTGCGTCCGGACGTCGCGTCCGTCCTCGTGGGCGTCAATGACACACTGCGCAGCACCTTCGACATAGAGAAGATCGCGGAACGTCTCGACAAGGTCTACGCGTCCTTCGCCCGTCAGGGCACGGCCGTGCTCACGGCCTGCCTGCCCGACCCGGGCACGATGCTGGGACTGCCGGGCATCCTGGGCAACCCGCTGGCCCGGCGGCAGCGGGCCGTCAACCATGTGGTCCACACGTTGTCCGAGCGGTACGGGGCGGTGCACCTGCACGCGGTCGACGACGACTGGATCATGGAACGCTCGATGTGGAGCTCGGACCGGCTGCATCCCGGGGAGCGCGGGCACCGGCAGATCGCCCTGCGCTTCCACGCGATGCTGGCGCACAGGGGCCTCGCGACGGAACCGGCGCCCTCGCCCGAGCCCGAATTCCCGCCGCCCACCAAGTCGGCGAGCCTGCTGTGGCTGGCCACCGCGGGTACCGCCTGGGTGATCCGGCGGTGCAACGACCTGCTGCCGCAGCTGGTGCGTCTCGCCGCCGTCGAGATGCGGCACCGCGCGAAGGGCACCACCGATCGGCTCGACCGGCGAGCGGCACACGGGGTCTCCATGGCGCTGGCCGCGCTGTCGGCGCCCGAGCGGATGGGGATGCCCGAGCGGATGGGGTTGCCCGAGTGGATGGGGTTGCCCGAGCCGCGTGGGGCGGCTGAGTCCATGGCGTTGACGGACCATCGGTCGGTGCCTGAGCACCGGCCCCTGCCGGAGGGATTGCCCCTGTCCGAACGTCGCTTGGTCCCGGAGCCGCAGCCCGCACCGGAGGCGGCGTAGCGCACGCGTGCGTGCCGGGAGGCGGCGGGAGGTGGCGGGCGTCAGCGGTGGCGTACGGCCACGAAGCGGATCGGGGTGCCCGGTACCGCCTGTGCGGCGGCCGGGAGGTCGGCCGCGCGGACGACGGCGATCACCGGGTAGCCGCCCGTGGTCGGGTGGTCGGCCAGGAACACGACCGGTCGGCCGTCGGGCGGAACCTGGACCGCGCCCAGGACCACGCCCTCGCTGGGGAGTTCGCTGGTGAGCGCCCGTTCCAGGGCGGGGCCTTCGGTGCGCAGCCCGATGCGGTTGCTCGCGGCGGAGACGCTGTACGCGCGGGAGGTGAAGGCACGCACGGCCGGCGGTGTGAACCAGTCGTCGCGCGGGCCCAGCGTGACACGCAGCACGAGTTCGGTAGGGGGCGCCGGCTGTGGCGCGACGTCCACGCGCGCGTGGAGCCGTGTCGGCCTGCCCAGGGGCAGCACCGCGCCGTCCGTGAGCGGCGGTGGGCCGAGGCCGGACAGCAGGTCCGTGGAACGGCTGCCCAGGACCGGCTCGACGGCGATGCCGCCGGAGAAGGCCACATAGCTGCGTACGCCGGAGACGGCCGCGCCCACGTCCAGGAGCGCGCCGGCGGGCACGCGCACCGGAGCGCCCCAGGCGACCGGGCGTCCGTTCACCGTGACCCGGCAGGGGGCGCCACCGACCGCCACGGTGACCGTCGAACGAGGCCGCACCGCACAGCCGCCCAGCGTGGTCTCCAGTACCGCCGCCTCGGGGGCGTTGCCGACCAGACGGTTGACCAGCGCCGCCGTCGGCCCGTCCAACGCACCCGAGCGCGGCACGCCGAGGTGGGCGTGCCCGGCACGGCCGAGGTCCTGGACGGTGGTGAGCGCCCCGGCGCGTACGACGGAGAAGGCGCGGTCGGTCATGAGCTTCCCACCGGAACGAAGCGCACGCGCGTGCCCGGCGACAGCAGCGCGGCCGGCACGCGCGTGTGGTCCCACAACACGGTGTCCGTGGTGCCGATCAGCTGCCAGCCGCCCGGCGACGAACGGGGGTACACGCCCGTGTAGGGGCCCGCCAACGCCACCGCACCGGCGGGGACGGCCGTGCGCGGAGTGGCCCGGCGCGGGACGTCGTAGCGCGGCGGCAGGCCGGTCAGATAGCCGAACCCGGGGGCGAATCCGCAGAAGGCGACGCTGAACTCGATGTTCGCGTGGATACGGGCCACGTCGCGCGCGGAGACGCCCCAGTGCGCGGCGACGTCGGCCAGGTCGGGGCCGTCGTAGCGCACCGGGAGTTCGACGACGTCACGCGCGCGTGGGGGAGCGGGCGGCACTTCGGTCATGGCCAGCTCGGAGGCCACGCGGGACGGTGCGGCGAGGCCGTCGAGCAGGACCGTCCGGGCCGCGGGGACGATCTCGCGGACCGACAGCGAGCCCTCGGCGCGGCGGCGCAGCAGCTCCGCGTGCAGCGCCTGCGCCTCCTCGCCCGAGTTCACCTCGACGAGCAGGGCGTCGTCGCCGACGGGCAGCGCCCTCATACGAAGGCCTCCACCAGGACCCCCGACTCCTCCAGCCGAGCCCGCACCCGGCGGGCCAGCTCGACGGCGCCGGGCGTGTCCCCGTGCAGGCACAGGGAACGCGCGCGTACCGCGACCTCTGCCCCGGAGTGCGAGGTGACCACGCCCGAGCGGGCCAGACCGACCGAGCGTTCCACGACGGCCTCCGGGTCGGTGACCACGGCGCCGTCCTGGCCACGCGGGACGAGTGTGCCCTGGTCGGTGTACGCACGGTCCGCGAACGCCTCCTTGACGGCCGGGATCCCGGCCTTGGCGGCCACCTCCAGCAGCCGGGAGCCGGGCAGGCCGAGCACGGGCAGCGTGGCGTCCGCCAGGAGCACGCCGTCGACGACCGCGCCGGCCTGCTCCTCGTCGTGCACCACGCGGTTGTAGAGCGCGCCGTGCGGTTTGACGTACGACACGCGCGTGCCCGCCGCTCGCGCGAAGACCTCCAGGGCGCCGATCTGGTAGGCCACTTCGGCCGCCAGCTCGGCGGGCGGCACGTCCATGGCGCGCCGCCCGAACCCTGCCAGGTCCCGGTAGGAGACCTGGGCGCCGATCCGCACCCCGCGCGCGGCCGCCAGCTCGCACACCCGCCGCATGGTGGCCGCGTCCCCGGCGTGGAAGCCGCAGGCCACGTTGGCACTGGTGACGACCGACAGCAGCCGTTCGTCGTCGGTGAGCTGCCAGCGGCCGAAGCCCTCGCCGAGGTCGGCGTTGAGATCGATGGAGGTCATGCGTCCGTCGTTTCTTCCGTCAGGCGACGATGCGGTACTGCTCGTCGCGGGCGTCGGTCAGGAACATCTGCCCCGGTGCGTGGGTGATGGCGAACGGCGGGCGCGAGGCCATCACCGCGGCCTGTGGTGTCACTCCGCAGGCCCAGAACACCGGGATGTCGTCCGGCTCGGCGTCCACCTGATCGCCGAAGTCGGGGCGGCCCAGGTCGGCGATGCCCAGCGCCGAGGGATCGCCGCAGTGCACGGGGCTGCCGTGCACGGCCGGGAGGAGGCTGGTCTCCCGCAGCGCCGCCGAAAGGTGCTGCGGTGGCACAGGGCGCATGGAGACCACCATCGGCCCGCGCAGCCGCCCGGCCGGACGGCACTGGCGGCTGGTCACGTACATCGGGACGTTGCGGCCCTGCTCGACGTGGCGGATCGGGACACCCGCCGCGGCCAGCGTCCACTCGAAGGTGAAGCTGCAGCCGATCAGGAACGACACCAGGTCACCCCGCCAGTGGGCACGCACGTCCGTCGGCTCGTCCACCAACGCGCCGTCCTGCCACACCCGGTAGCGCGGCAGGTCGGTACGCAGATCGGCGCCGTCGGCGAGGACGCTCGTCCAGGAACCGGCGTCCGTGACGTCGAGTACGGGGCACGGCTTGGGGTTGCGCTGGCAGAACAGCAGCATGTCGTACGCCCAGTCGGCGGGCACCGAGATCAGGTTGACCTGGGTGTGGCCCGCCGCGACGCCGGCCGTGGGACCGGTGAGGCCCTCCCGGAAACGGGCGCGTGCCGTTCTCGGGCTCCACGCGTGCGCGTGCTCGTCGACGAGGGTGAGCGGGCGGTCGTCCGACGGGACGGTGAGCGGGCGCTCCTCCATACGGTTCACACCAGCTCCTTCCCACGCGTCTCCGGCAGTCCGAGCAGGGCCAGTGCGGCGATGCCGTAGCCGATCGCACCGAAGACCAGTGCGCCGCCCACGCCCCAGCTGTCGGCCAGGAAGCCGACCGTGGTCGGGAAGATGGCGCCCACCGCGCGGCCGGTGTTGTACGTGAAGCCCTGTCCCGTGCCGCGCACCGCCGTCGGGTACAGCTCGCTCAGGTAGGACCCGAAGCCGCTGAAGATCGCCGACATGCAGAACCCGAGCGGGAAACCGAGCACCAGAAGCAGGGTGTTGGCGCCGCTGGGGATGTTGGCGTACGCCAGGATGCAGACCGCCGACAGCAGCGCGAACAGCCAGATGTTGCGCCGGCGGCCCAGCCGGTCGGTGAGGTAACCGCCGGTCAGATAGCCGATGAAGGCGCCCGAGATCAGGAACGTCAGATAGCCGCCGGTGCCGACGACCGACAGGTCGCGCTCGGTCTTGAGGTAGGTCGGCACCCAGGTGGCGAGGGTGTAGTAGCCACCCTGGACGCCGGTGGAGAGCAGCCCCGCGAAGATCGTCGTACGCAGCAGACCGGGCTTGAAGATCGCCGCGAACGATCCCTTCCCGGAGCTCTGTTCACGCACGGCCACCGCCTCGGGGGCGTCGTGCACGCGGCGCCGCATCCAGATGACGAGCAGCGCGGGCAGGGCGCCGGTCCAGAACATCACGCGCCAGGCCAGGTCCTCGTCGACGAGCGAGAAGACCAGCGTGTACATGATCGCGGCCAGTGCCCAGCCGACGGCCCACGAGCTCTGGATCGCACCGAGTGTGCGGCCCCGGTTCTTGGCGGTCGCGTACTCGGCCACGAGGATCGCGCCGACCGCCCACTCGCCGCCGAAGCCGAGGCCCTGGAGGGCGCGGAAGACCAGCAGCCACTCGTAGTTGGGTGCGAAGCCGCAGGCCACGGTGAAGACCGCGTAGGTGATGACCGTGATCATCAGCGCTTTGACCCGGCCGATCCGGTCGGCCAGCACGCCCGCGAGCGCGCCGCCGACCGCGGAGACCACGAGCGTGACGGTGGTGAAGAGACCGGTCTGACCGCTGTCCAGGCCGAAGTAGGCGGCCAGGGCCACCATGCTCAGCGGCAGCGTGAAGTAGTCGTACGAATCCAGGGCATAGCCGCCGAAAGCGCCCGCGAAGGCGCGGCGGCCGCGCGGGCCAAGGGCGCGCAACCAGCCGAACGCGCCGTCGTCGGCGGCGCGTTCGTCAGTGGTGGGGTGGGCGTCTGTCAGGGCCTGCGGTGGAGGGGTCGAGCTCATGGGCACCTCGCAGAGAGGGGGACGGAGGGTGCTGGGGACTGAGCCTTGCCGGTTCGTAGCACCGTAGGGGATCGTTCAACGATCCCTCAATACCCATGTTGTTTCGTTCTTGTAATCTGCGATTGAATTCCGGCATGGCAGAGCAGCTGACCTCACTCGCCGAGGACCGCGCCCTCCTGGGCCGCACCAGCACCGCGGAGCGTGTCTCGGACATCCTCCGCAGCCGCATCGCGGAGGGGTTCTTCCCACCCGGCACCCGGCTGTCGGAGGACAGCATCGGCGGCGCGCTCGGCGTCTCCCGCAACACGCTGCGCGAGGCGTTCCGGCTGCTCACGCATGAACGCCTGCTCGTGCACGAGCTGAACCGGGGTGTCTTCGTCCGGGTGCTGACCGTCGAGGACGTCGAGGACATCTACCGGACGCGCGGCCTCGTCGAGTGTGCGGTGGTGCGAGGGCTCGGGGAGCCGCCGTACGGCGTCGACCGCCTTGCCGAGGCCGTGACGGAGGGGCAGCGGGCGACGCGCGAAGGTGACTGGAAAGCGCTGGGTACGGCCAACATCCACTTCCACCGTGAGCTGGTCGCCCTCGCGGGCAGTGACCGTACCGACGAACTGATGCGCAGTGTCTTCGCGGAGCTGCGCCTGGCGTTCCACGTGGTGGACGACCCACGCCGGCTGCACGAGCCGTACCTGGCCCGAAACCAGCAGATCCTGCGGGCACTGGAGACAGGGGACAAGGCGGAGGCCGAAAAGCTGCTCGCCGTGTACCTGCGCGACTCGCTGGAGCGGGTCGTGGAGGTGTACAGGCGTCGCGTCGGGGACGACGGCTAGCGCCTGAGCCGCGTCGGTGTGACATCCGTGACGCCCGGGCGCATCTGCGTCGTTTGGGTCGTTGTCAGACCGAGGACCTAGTCTGTGCACCGTGACTTCACCCGCATCGACGGACCGTGTTCCGCCCCAGCTCAGCGCGGGGCCGCGCCCTGCTCCGGGCCCGGCCGCCGACGAGGGGCTGGCGCGGCGGCTGCGCGCGCTCGCCTGCACCGCGCCGCTGCACGACCTCGACGCGCGCAAGGCCAACCTCGCGGGCGAGTACTCGGTGTACGGCATGGCCGAGGTGGCGCTCGCCGCCATCGACCTGGTCACGCTCAACATGGACTTCGACACGGGCGCCGACCACGACCAGATCGTCGCCCGGCTCATCCCGCGCATCGCCGCCCAGGCCCCGCAGCGCCCCGTCACCGAGCACGAGCGGGTGGCCCGCTGGGTCCTGGAGAACCTGATCAACGTCGGCAGCGTGGACCGCGGCTTCCGGGCCGTGTACGGCACGTTCGCACCGGACGGCAGCTATGTCCGCCGTGACTACGACTTCAAGCTGATCGAGGAGGTGCCGGGGCCGGGCGGCACGGTGTACCTGCGTACGACCGACGAGGCGGTCAACGTCCTCGTCGGCGCCCTCGACACCGATGTCACCAGCGCCCAGATCGCCGCCGAGGTCAAGCTGGAGGTCCTGATCAACCGCGGCCGCCTCGCCGACGCGCAACTGGCCGCCGAGCAGGCCCGGTACCGGACCGTGCAGTACTCGGAGACGCTTCGCAGGGCCCTGGACGCGACCCGGCGCAACGTCCGGTCGGTCGACTGGCTGAACTCCGTACCGGACATGATCGCCGAGGCGCTCGACCACGTTGCCGACCGGTACCGCCACGAGAACGCGATCCTCACCAACATCCGCAAGGCCCGCGACGAGACCGAGGACACGGAGCACAAGCGCCGCGCGGCCGAGCTCGTCGACATCGTCAAGGACTGCATCCGACGGCACACGCAGCTGCAGTCCCGCCTGCTGGAGGCCGGCCCCCTGTTCCGCGCCGAGCAGGACCGGCAGGCCTTCGCGACACCGATGACGACGTCGGGGACGGACCTGTACGGCCATCTCCTCGCCCCTGTCCTGCCGTTGCCCCTGGAGCAGGCCGTCCGGGTCACGGACGCCTTCTTCGCACGCGGCACGGGCATGCGTACGCCGCTGTCCGTGCGGGTCGGCGACCTCGTCGACATACTGCTGACGCCGCCCGTGGAGCGCGAGCACCTCGGAGCCGAGATGCCCGAGCCCGACCTCATCGCGACGCCGGACGACAGCCGGTTCAGCGAGGAACAGCTGGCCGCGGCGACGGAACTGCTGGACCTGCCGGCTGACGCGCCACGCCGGTTGTCGGGTCTGTTGGCTCAGGCGCGTCGCCAGGACCCGGACCTTCCGTATCTCGTGGCGTTGATGGCCGTTCACGCGGCAAGTCCCCCTGTCGGGACCGCCTATCGGCAGGGGGAGGAGAAGCTGCTGTTCGCCGTGGACGACGGGACGGAGCTGGACGATCCCGAGTTCGGCGGGGCCGACCTGATCGTGGGGACGGCCCTGCTGGACGCGGCTGGGATGGCCGCCGACAGGACGGAAGCAGCATGAGTGAGCGACAGCGGAGCAAGGAGCACCAACCGTGAGCGAGCACGTCGAGTGGAGTGACGCGGAGCCCTCCGCCCCGTCGGCGCCCGCCGCCGTCACGCCCGCCGACGCCGCCGACGCGGCTCGGCTCGTCGCGTTCGGACTGCAGCCCAAGCTGCAGCCCGCACGGGACCAGGAGTACGCGGAGCTGCTCCGGCGGTACCGCGAGGACCCGCCGTTCGCACGACTCGCGGATGCCGTGGCCGCGGGGCTCGGGCTCGTGGTCCTGGAGGTGTCCCCGCGCGCGGGGATGGCCGTGACGGCCGCCGAGGACTCCGTGTTCGCCGTCCGCATGGGCGACTACGCGCGTCGTACGTCCGCCGACGGCAGCGACCGCTTCCTGCACGGACTGGCCCATCTCGCCGTCGCCGCCATGGCGTTCCCGCGGCCCGAGGACCTGGCCGACGACGGCTACATCGGGCGCGTGACGGTCAACGGCGTCGACGCCTTCGTCCGGCAGGCCTGCCGGCGACTGGAGGAACGTGCTGAGGAACAGGGCGAGAACACCGATCCGGCGACGGACGCGCCCGGGCTGGAGGCCGCCTGGCGTATCTGGGTGAGACGCAGTGCCACCGGCGCCACCAAGGACGCGCGCAGACTCGCCGGTTCGACGACCGGCATCGTCGGCAAGGCGGCTGCCTTTCTCACCGAATCCGGGTTCCTGCAGCGCACCGGCGACGACAACGGCGGGACGTACCGCACGACCGCCCGCTACCAACTCCAGGTGCGTGACATGGCGGGCAGCGCCGCCATGGCCGAGCTGCTGGAGCTGGGCGTGGTCCCGGTCACCGACGGCACGCCGACCTTGCTGCCCGCCGAGGACACGGACGACCTGGAGCTGGTGGCCGACGCAGGGCTGCCGTTCCACTCCTCCTGACGTCCCCGAACTCCCCTGATCCGACCAAGACTTAGACGAAGACTTACGAGAGTCCGCCATGTACGAGCTGTCCCGGGTCCGCCTCTACTCCATCGGACCGGCCGGTGCGCGCTACGCCGACACCGTGCTGGACCTGCGCGGTGTGGGCGAGCCCGTGCCCGACCCCGCCCCCACGCAGGCGGAGTTCTTCGAGGAGGAGCCCGTCGGTCCGCCGCGCCGGCCGGCGCCCGCCGGGGTGCTCTTCCTGGAGAACGGCGGCGGAAAGTCGGTCCTGCTCAAGCTGATCTTCTCCGTGATGCTGCCGGGCCACCGCAACACCCTCGGCGGCGCCAGCTCCGGCGTGCTGCGGAAGTTCCTGCTCGCCGACGACTGCGGGCATGTCGCACTGGAGTGGCAGCACACACTCACCGGCGAGTGCGTCGTGGTGGGCAAGGTCAGTGAATGGCGCGGGCGCCAGGTCTCCAACGACCCGCGGAAGTTCGCCGAGGCCTGGTACTCCTTCCGCCCGGGGCCCGGGCTGTCGCTCGACAACCTGCCCGTCGCCGAGGCCACCGCCGTCAGGCCGTCGGTCGAGGGCCAGTCGGGTGCGCAGGGGCGCCGTCGCACCATGAAGGGCTTCCGGGACGCCATCACCGAGGCGGGCAAGGCGTATCCGCATCTGGAAGTGCACTGGGAGGAGATCCACGACCGCTGGATCGAGCACCTCGGTGACCTTCACCTCGACCCCGAACTCTTCCGCTACCAGCGGGAGATGAACGCCGACGAGGGTGAGGCCGCCGGCCTCTTCGCGGTCAAGAAGGACTCCGACTTCACCGACCTGCTGCTGCGCGCCGTGACGGACACGCGGGACACCGACGGCCTCGCCGACCTGGTCAGCGGCTTCGGCAACAAGCTGGGCCGGCGCGCCGAGCTGATCGCCGAACGGGACTTCACCGCCGGGTCCGTGGACCTGCTCGGACGGATCGTCGAGGCCGCCGGCGCCCGCTCACGCGCGCGTGACATCCACGCCGGTGCCGAGCGACGGACCCGCACCCTGGCCCGGCGGCTGTCCGCACGGGGTGTCCAGGAGCGCGTGCGCGCCTCCGACCTCGCCCAGCGGGTCACCGCCGCCGCCTACGCCGTCACCCACACCGAGGCGGCGCGGGAGCGCAGCGCGCTGATCGCGGCCGAACTCGCCTACCGGCACGCCTCGTTGGCGCTCGCGGCGACCGAGAAGTCGGCGGCCGCGCAGAAGCGCGAGCTGGCCGACGCGCGCACCCTGCACTCCGCCTGGCAGGCCGCCGAGGCCGTTCTGCGGCACCGTGCCGCAGCCGACCGCGTCGCGCGCGTGTCCGCCGCGATCCAGGAGGCCGAGCGGGACGCGGCCCCGGCGCTGGCCGCCCGCGCCAAGGCCGCCGTCGATCTCGTACGGGCCCTGCACGGGGCCGCGGAGAGCGCCGAGACCCTCGCCAACGAGGGGGAGGAGCGATCCGCCGCGCTCCAGGAGGTCGGCGAGTCCGCGTACCGCGACTCCACCGCCGCCGCCACCGAGGCGCAGCGGGCCCGCAGTGAGGCCGGGCATCTGCGGCAACGGCTGTCCGAGGTCGAGCAGGAGACCGCCGAGGCCGTCCGCGCGGGCTGGCTCGACGACAGCGCCCCCGACGCCGACCCGGCCCGCGCGGCCCTCGCCGCGAGCGACGCCGAGAAGACGGCCGTCGCCGCCTGGGACACCGCCCGTGACGCCTCCCGGCGTGCCTCGGAGCACGCGCGCGAGGCGGCCTCGGCCGAGTCCCGCGCGGAGCTGACGGCGGCCCGCGCGGCGGACGCCGCGAGCGCCGCAGAGCGCTCCTACGACGCCGAGCGCCGCCTCGCCGAGGGGCTGGCGGCGGAGGAGCGGCTCGCCGAACTGCTCAGCCTGACCGGAGAGCCCGGCGTGAAGCGCGGGTCCGTGCCTGCCCCTCGCGCGGGTGACGACGGCAAGGGAAGCGCGGCCGCGCGGGAGGCCGCACAGGTCGCCCCGGGCGCCCTCGCCGAAGCCGCGCTCACCCCGGAGGAGCTCGACCGCTTCGCCGACGAGCTGCGCGAACTGCTCGACGACGCCGTCTCCGCCGCCGAGCGCCAGCTCTTCGAGCTGCGCACGGCAGCCGCAGACGACTCCCGGATCCTCGGCGCGCTCGGTGACGGCGGGCTGCTGCCGCCCGGCCCCGACGTGCTGGCCACCGTGGAGTTCCTCGGCGAGCAGGGCATCCCCGCGCTGCCGGGCTGGCGCTACCTCGCCCAGGCCGTCGACCCCGCCGACCACGCGCGCGTGCTGGCCGCCCGGCCCGAACTGGTCGACGGCGTGATCATCACCGACCCGGACACGCACGCGCGTGCCCGCGAGGTGCTGGGCGACGCGGCCCTGCTGCCCCGGTCCGCCGTGGCGGTCGGTACGGCAGCGGCGCTGCTCGCCCCGACCCCGGCCGCCGATGCGCAGGGCGGCCCCAATCCTGATGTGTTCCTCGTTCCGCCGAACCCGGCCATGCACGACGAGCACGCCGCCGACCAGGAGCGGCACGCCCTGCGCGCGCGGGCGACCGAGCGGGACGAGGAGATCCGCACGCTCGCCGCGCGGCTCGGCAAGGACCGGGAGCTGGCGGCACGGCTCGCCTCGTGGCGGACGGGCTGCCCGGCCGGGCAGCTGGTCGAGTTGGCGCGGGCGGCCCAGGACTCGCGCGCCTTCGCCGAGGAGTCAGAGGCCGAGCTGGCCGAGGCACGGACCGTGCGGGCCGAGGCCGACGAAGCCGCCGCCGAGGCCGCTCAGGTCCGCGACGAGCGACAGGAGGCCGCACAGAAGGCGCGGCGCGCAGCCGACGCCCTGGCCGGGCTGGCCTTCCGGCTGCGTGAGCGGGCCGGCTGGCAGGTCAAGCTGCGCGAACTCGCCGACGAGGCCACCGAGTCCGAGGCCCGCGCCCAGGTCTGCCTGGAGCGCGCCCGCGCCGCCGACGAGGACCGGCGTGCCGTCCAGCGCGCGGCCGACGACGCGCGCCGTACCGCGCGCGCCCTGCGCGCCGAGCGCTCGGAGATCGCGGGCGCCCCCGATGACGTACCGGACACGGACACGGATGCCCCGAAGGCGTCCCTGCCCGCGCTCCGCGAGGCGTACCGTGCGGCCTCCCAGGTCTACGAGAAGGTCGGCGTCGGCGCCGACCTGCGCGCCGAGCAGGCCCGCGCGGAGAGTGACGAGAGCGCGGCGCGCGCGGAACTGGACCGGCTGAGCAACAAGGTCCGTACCCGGGCCGAGCAGCTCCTTCAGTCGCCCGACGGCTCCGACGGGCCCTCCCGGCAGGCGGCCGCCGCGCGTGCGGAGGAGCTGGTCCAGCTCCTGGAGACCCGCATGTCCAGCGCCAGCGAGCAGCTCGGCCGACTGCGCGGCGAGGCCGAGCGGCACGCGCCCGAGGACGGCGAGACACACACCGAGCTGTCCGAGGAACTCCAGCCACGTGACGCCGAGCACGCCCAGGCGCTGCTGCGCACGGCGACCGCCGAACTCGCCTCCCGCACCGAGGCGTTGACCCAGGCCCGCGAGGCACACGCGGAGCTCCTCGAAGCGCACCGCGCCGCCGAGGACGCCGCGGGCGGGTTCGACGAGATCGCCGCGATGCTGCGCGACCTGCTGCGGGAACACACAGCGGACGACGAACAGGAGACGCCGGAGCCGTATCCCGGCAGCCCGGAGGAGGCCCGGCAGTCCGCCGCCGAGGCCCGCAGGTCGCTGCGCGGCTGCGCCGCCGACCTGTCCGCAGCCGAGGCCGCCGTGCGCGAGGCGAGCGACGTGCTCGTCCGGCACGCCAACTCCACGCGCTACGAGCAGGTCCGCACCCCCGCCCGCCAGCAGATCCGCGAGCTGCCCGCCTCGGCGCTGCCCGAACACGCGCAGAAATGGGCCGACGCCTTCGCGCCGCGACTGCGCGTGCTCACCGACGAGTTGGCGCAACTGGAGCGCAACCGCGACTCGATCGTGGACCGGCTTCGCGGCCTGGTCGAGTCGGCGCTGGCGACCCTGCGGTCCGCCCAGCGGCTCTCCCGGCTGCCCGAGGGGCTCGGCGAGTGGTCCGGGCAGGAGTTCCTGCGCATCCGGTTCGAGGAGCCCGACCAGGCCACGCTCACCGAACGCCTCGGTGAGGTCATCGACGAGGCGACGCGCGCGGCGGTGAAGAAGAACTCGGACCTGAGGCGGGACGGAATGTCCCTTCTGCTGCGCGGCGTCGCCGCGGCACTCCAGCCGAAGGGCGTGGCCGTCGAGATCCTCAAGCCCGATGCGGTACTGCGCGCGGAGCGAGTGCCTGTCGGGCAGATGGGCGACGTGTTCTCCGGTGGTCAGCTGCTCACGGCGGCCATCGCCCTGTACTGCACGATGGCCGCCCTACGGTCCAACGACCGGGGCCGGGACAAACACCGGCACGCCGGCACGCTGTTCCTGGACAACCCCATCGGACGCGCCAACGCGACCTACCTGCTGGAGCTCCAGCGCGCCGTGTCGGACGCCCTGGGCGTCCAACTCCTCTACACCACCGGCCTGTTCGACACCACCGCGCTGGCGGAGTTCCCGCTGGTCATCCGACTGCGCAACGACGCAGACCTCCGCGCCGGGCTGAAGTACATCAGCGTCGAGGAACACCTGCGGCCGGGACTGCCGCAGCAGACCCCGGCCGGGGAAGCGGTGCACAGCGAGATCACGGCGACACGGATGTTCAAACGGCCCGCACCGACGACCAGCTGATCAGGCGTCCTGTTTCGGTTCCATGGTGTCCAGGCGGTGCTCGGCGAGGACTCCCGTCCTGTGCCGCTGGACGAACCAGTAGTACGCGAAGCCACCACCCGCGATGACCGCGACGAACAGCACCGCGCCCCAGCGCAGATACCAGTGGTAGGGGGCCGTCGCGTTGTAGACCGAGGCGCGCGGCCAGATCAGGTTGATCGTCATGCCCGCGCCCCACACCACGGCGACGATGTTGACCAGCAGTCCCCACCGGCCCAGGGAGAACTTGCCGCCGCCCGCGGGCTGCCACCTCCCGCGCAGCCGGGCCACCAGCATCGGCGCGGTGACACCGAGGTAGGCGAGGTAGATCATGATGATGCCGATGCTGGTCACGACGGTGAAGATCTGCGGCTGGCGAATGTTGACCACCAGGATCGCCAGCGCCAGGACCCCGATGATCACGGTCGGCAGCACCGGCGTCTGAAAGCGTGGACTGACCCGGGCCAGCAGCGAGGACGCCGGCAGATTGTTGTCCCGGGCCATCGCGAACGCCAGCCGGATCGCAGCCGTGTGGACCGCCAGGGCGCACACTGTGACGGCGATCAGCACGCACCACAGCATCGCCTTGCCGGCCGTCGGGCCGAGTACGTCGAGCACGACGTACTGCAGGCCGTCCGTGGACAGCTTCTCGCCGCTCAGGCTGGAGACGCTCATCAGCGCGAGCAGCAGGATCAGGCCACCCAGGACGAAGGAGGCGACGATCGCGCGGATGATGGCGCGCGGCGCGTTGCGGGACGGGTCCAGGCACTCCTCGCCGAGCGAGGAGGCCGTGTCGAAGCCGTACATGACGTACGCGGACGCCAGCGAGGCCACGAGGAACGCGCCGAGGTACCCTGCGCCGTGGTCCGCACCCGTGCCGTTCGTCTCCATCACCACCTGCGGGCCGCGTGTGATGTGGACGGCGAACAGGACGATCAGCACGACGGTCGCGATCAACTCGATGAACACGCCTGCTGTGTTGATCCTCGCCATCAGCTTGACCCCGAAGGCGTTCACCAAAGTGGTGAACAGGATCAACACCGCCGCCAGAACGACCGCGTTGGTCGCCACGTCGTACGTGCCGGTCCCGTCGCCCACGAGCTGGAAGGCCGATGAGATCTGGGGGAGTGTCAACTGGTAGGCGAGCGCCACGGCCGAGATGGACACTATGGAGGCGATCAACATCATCCAGCCGGCTAGCCAGCCCAGATGCGGATTGCCGACCTTCTTCGACCAGTTGTAGACCGAGCCCGCCACGGGGTAGCGGGCGGCCAGCTCCGCGAAGCAGAGGGCGACCATGAACTGGCCGACGAAGACCATCGGCCACGACCACCAGTAGGCGGGCCCGCCGCTTCCGTAGCCGAAGTAGAACAGCTGGAACGTGCCCGTCAGGATCGAGATGTAGCTGATGCCGGCGGCGAAGGTATGGAAGTTGCCGAGCGTGCGCCTGAGTTCGGGTCGGTAGCCGAACTCGGCGAGTTCGGCGTCGTCGTGACTGTGGGGGCCGGTTGACTGCTCCGTGGATGACATGAGCGGACTCCTCGTGGGCCGGGGAGGGGGAGGCTCCTGCGGGTGCCGTGATCACTGAGGCGGATCGATCGAACCAACCTTGCGGTGAACGGCACCTGTCGCGCCAGATGTACTACGCCTCCCGCTTCTCCCTGCGGCGCCTGCCCGCCCGGCTCAGGAATGCGACAACTGGCCCGCCCCGCCCCGGCGGCGTATCCGCTCCTGCGTGCGCTCGGCCTCCCGCGCCTGCCGTCGTGCCCGGCGCCGCTCGCGTCGCAAAGCGCGCGCCGTGCTGCTCGGCGTCGAGACCACGCCATGGCGCTGGTTCCACACCTGGCGGGTGACCCATACATCGAGAGCGCCCCAGGTGGCCACCACCGTGCTGACCACGCTGCTGATCACCATCGGGAACGCCAGCCACGACTCCGCCAGGGTGCACAGGAATGCCACCATCGCCTGGAGCAGCGTCACCGCGATGATCAGCACCGCCCGCACCGCCGAGGTGCGCACCGGATCGGGCATCCGGCGCCGTCGAGCGGGCTCCTCCACCCACAACGCCCGGTACGCCGAAGGCAGTTCGGACGCCCCGCCGTCAACGGCCGTGGCCGTTCTCTCGCTCATCGACACCTTGCCTTCGGAGCCGGCCGAAACGTCTCGCTCGTCCGCCCTCACCGCACTCACGCCCATCCGAACCTCTCGGCCGCCCGTCGACTCGCGTCCGCCCACGGGAATGTCGCGATCCAGCGCTTCGGGGCCGGGCCGCGCCGTCATATGCGCAGTCGCGCCGCCCTCGGGCGTCTCGTGCCGCTCCGCCGTGCCCATCACCGTGTCACTCCCCACCGCCGACAAACCGCTCGTCCGTGTCCCGAAGACCGGGCTCCCCAGCGACTGCCCGGCTTGCGCTGTTTTACGCCGCCCGGGGGCGGGATGCGGCTCCTGTGGCCCATTCCGCCCCCATTTCCCGTACAGAAGGACGATCGACGCGTCCCGAAGATTCCCGCGAAGATAGAAATCCGGCCAACTGGCCTGAGGAGTCGGCCGGATCGGTCCTCGAGGCCGTCGACGGTTTGCGGGAGGCAATCTCCCGCAATGCCCGGACAACTCCCCATGTCTCGTCACCAGTGCGGAAGTTCAGATTCCGGATGTCCCTTCGAGTTACTTGTGCGTCGGTAGTAGGCTCGCGCCAATTGTTGACGCACAGGTGTGCCCCCTGACCGGTTGGGGGTTTGAGCTGGGGGAGGCCATGCACTTTCGCGGGAAGTCGATCCGCCGGAAGATGGTGGCGCTGCTTCTCGTGCCGCTGGTGTCCCTGACCGCGATCTGGGGTTTCGCCACGGTACTCACGGGGCGAGGTGTGGCCCAGCTGTTCACGGTGTCGTCCCTCGTCGAGAAGATCGGCTACTCCACCGAGGACGCCGTCCGTGTCCTGCAGCAGGAACGCCGCCAGGCGCTGGTCTACCTCGCCGATCGCCGGGCCTCGGACGCGCTGTCCGCACTGCGGGCCACCCGGAACGCCACCGACTCCGCCGTCGCCGAGATCCGCAGGAACGCCAAGGACCCCGATGTCCGCGACGGCTTGGACGCGGGGGACAACGAGCGCCTCACCGCCGTCCTGGACGCCTTCGACAGCATCAGCCCCCTGCGCCGCAGCGTCGAGGACGGCACGGTGACCCGCGCCGCGGCCCTCAACCAGTACAACCTTCTCGTGGACCCCTGCTACGCCCTGCTGGGCTCCCTCGACGGGATCGACAGCGTGGCGATGGACAAGCAGGCCCGCGCTCTCCTCAACGTGACGCGCGCCCGCGAACTGCTCTCCCGCGAGGACGCGTTGCTCAGCTCCGCCCTGGTGGTCGGGAAGCTCTCGCGCGAGGAGATACGGGACGTCTCCGATCTCGTCGCCCAGCGCACCCTCATGTACGACATCAGCCTGTCGGACCTGCCCTCGTCCGAGCGGGAACGCTTCGAGCGCTTCTGGAGGAACGCCTCCACCGCTCCACTGCGCGTCGCCGAACAGGCCGTCATCTCCACCCAGGCGGGCAGGCCCAGCACGGTCGACGCCAAGAGCTGGGACACCGTCGCCGGCAGCGTCCTCGACGAGCTCAGCAAACTCAACGACGAGGCGGGCGCGCGCTATCAGGACCGCGTGAGCCCCGTCGCCATGGGCGTCATCCTGAAGGCGGCCATCGCCGGTGTCCTCGGTCTGCTCGCCCTGCTGTTCTCCCTGTTCCTTTCCGTGCGCATCGGCCGCGGCCTCATCCGCGATCTGCGGCAGCTGCGCCTGGAGGCCCACGAGGCATCCGGCGTGCGACTGCCCAGCGTGATGCGCCGCCTCTCCGCCGGCGAACAGGTCGACGTGGAGACCGAGGTTCCGCGCCTGGAGTACGACAAGAACGAGATGGGCGAGGTCGGCCAGGCCCTCAACACCCTGCAGCGCGCCGCCGTCGAGGCCGCCGTCAAGCAGGCCGAACTGCGCGCCGGTGTCTCCGAGGTCTTCGTCAACCTCGCCCGCCGCAGCCAGGTCCTCCTCCACAAACAGCTCACCCTCCTCGACACCATGGAACGCCGGACCGAGGACACCGACGAACTCGCCGACCTGTTCCGTCTCGACCACCTCACCACCCGAATGCGCCGGCACGCCGAAGGCCTGGTGATCCTCTCGGGTGCCGCCCCCTCCCGGCAGTGGCGCAAACCCGTCCAGCTCATGGACGTCGTGCGTGCCGCGGTCGCCGAGGTCGAGGACTACGAGCGCATCGAGGTGCGCCGTCTGCCCCGCGTCGCCGTCACCGGCCCGGCCGTCGCGGACATCACCCACCTCGTGGCCGAACTCCTGGAGAACGCCACGGTGTTCTCCCCGCCGCACACCGCTGTCCAGGTCCTGGGCGAGCGGGTCGCCAACGGCTTCACCCTCGAGATCCACGACCGCGGCCTCGGTATGGCCGCCGACGCCCTGCTGGACGCCAACCTCCGACTCGCCGAGACGCCCGAGTTCGAACTGTCCGACACCGACCGGCTCGGTCTGTTCGTGGTCAGCCGGCTCGCCCAGCGGCAGAACGTTCGCGTCTCGCTGCAGCCGTCGCCGTACGGCGGCACCACCGCCGTCGTCTTCATCCCCGACGCGCTCCTCACCGACGACGTCCCGGACACCAACGGCATCGGGTTCCGTCTCGACCGGCCCACGCCCTCGAAGGAGGCCGAGCTGGAGGAGTCGCGCCGCGCCGCCCTCGCCCAGGTTCCGGTCCGCGTGCCCGGCCTGCCCGCCTCGCTCCTGGACGGTCCGGTCGAGCTGGAGGCCCCCGTCGACCTCGACGCCCTCAGCGACTTCCCGGATCCACTCGACGAAGAGGACGGCGAACGCGGCGGTCTCTTCCGTCCGCGCCGCACCCTCGCGCAGGGCGAGGACGAGGCGAAGGGCCCGCTCGGCGCCCACCCGGTCGCCGGCATCCACGGCGGACCGGACCAGGCCGATCCGGACGACGAAGTGAGCGCCCCCGTCCCGCTGCCCCGTCGCAGGACACCCAAGCTGGTCAGCTCGCACGGACGCCCGGTCACCGAGCAGCGTTCCCGACGAGGGGAAGCGGACCCGGAGCCTTCCACGGGCCCGAACCGCCCGGAGCCGAACGGCCTCGCCCCGCTGCCGACCCGCCGCCGCGGTACGGGAGCCCGCGGTGAGCTGCCCGGCACGCCGGACCGCGTCGGCGACCGTGGCGACACGCCGCCCGTCGCCGGGCCCGACCGTGGTGAACGGCCGGAGCCCGCGGCTCTCCCGAGGCGCCCGCGAAGGCCCGCGATCGCATCGAGCGGCCCGGACGACAGCGCCTCGAGCACGACCGCCGTCCCGCAGGAGACCGGCTCCGGCTCGACGCCGCTGCCCCGGCGGGTACGGCAGGCCAATCTGGCTCCGCAGCTCAGGCAGGGCCCCGCACGGCGCACCGAGGAGGGGACGGAGCTCGCCGAGCGGGACGCGGACGAGGTACGCAGCCGAATGGCCTCTCTCCAGCGCGGCTGGCAGCGCGGCCGCCGGGAGAACGCCGCGGGCGATGACGCCCACAGCGGCACAGCACCACAGGGAACGAAGGGGGACGGTCGATGACCGCACCGAAGGCGACCGGCCACACCGCGACCAACCAGTCCGGCGAGCTCAACTGGCTCCTCGACGACCTGGTGGACCGCGTCGCCAGCATCCGCAAGGCTCTCGTCCTCTCCGGCGACGGCCTGCCGACGGGTGTGTCCAAGGACCTGACCCGCGAGGACAGCGAACACCTGGCCGCCGTCGCGTCCGGCTTCCACAGCCTCGCCAAGGGCGTGGGCCGTCACTTCGAGGCGGGCAATGTCCGGCAGACGGTCGTCGAACTCGACGACGCCTTCCTGTTCGTGACGGCCGCCGGCGACGGCAGCTGCCTCGCGGTGCTCTCCGACGCCGACTCGGACGTCGGCCTGGTCGCGTACGAGATGACGCTCCTCGTCAAGCGGGTCGGTGTGCATCTGGGCACCGCTCCGCGCACCGATCTGCCCTCGGGCGGGTAGTGGGATGGCATGAGCGCTGAGGGTCAGGGAAGAAGCCACTGGTTCGACGACGAGGCCGGGCCGGTCGTCCGCCCGTACGCGATGACGCGCGGCCGCACCACCAGTGCGGCCCAGCACCGCCTCGACCTGATCGCGGTGGTTGTCGCCGAGCCGCAGGCGGACGATCCGGAAGCGGACTCGACGCTGTCCCCGGAACACGTGGACATCGTCGAGCTGTGCCGTGACGCCCCGCAGTCCGTGGCCGAGCTCTCCGCCGAACTGGACCTGGCCATCGGAGTCGTACGGGTTCTCATCGGTGATCTGGTGGACGGGGAATTCGTCCATGTGAACCGGCCTGTACCGCCTGCCGAGCTGGTGGACGAGAGTATTCTGCGCGACGTGATCAACGGCCTGCGGGCGCTGTGAGCGGCGTGGAAGCGGGGTAGTGACGTGACAGGCTGGCAGTTCTGGGTCGACCGAGGCGGCACCTTCACGGACATCGTCGCGCGACGCCCGGACGGCCGCCTCCTGACCCACAAGCTCCTGTCGGAGAACCCGGCGCGCTACTCCGACGCGGCCGTCGCAGGCGTACGCGAGCTGCTGGGGGGCTCCCAGGATCCCATCGAGGCCGTCCGCATGGGCACGACGGTCGCCACGAACGCCCTCCTCGAGCGCAAGGGCGAGCGGACCCTGCTGGTCACCACCCGAGGCTTCCGCGACGCCCTGCGCATCGCCTACCAGAACCGGCCCCGCATCTTCGCCCGCCGCATCGAACTCCCCGAGCTGCTGTACGAACGGGTCGTCGAGGTCGACGAACGCATCGCCGCCGACGGCACCGTCCTGCGCGCGCCCGACCTGGATGCCCTCGCAGGCCCCCTCCAGGAGGCGTACGACGACGGGATCCGCGCTGTTGCGGTCGTCTGCATGCACAGCCACCTGCATCCCGCCCACGAACAGGCCGTCGGCAGCCTCGCCGCCCGCATCGGCTTCCCGCAGATCTCGCTGTCCAGCGAGGTCAGCCCGCTTATGAAGCTCGTCCCGCGCGGGGACACCGCCGTCGTCGACGCCTACCTCTCGCCCGTGCTGCGCCGCTACGTGCAACACGTCGCCGACGAACTCGAAGGCGTACGGCTGATGTTCATGCAGTCCAACGGTGGTCTCGCCGAAGCCGGGCAGTTCCGGGGCAAGGACGCCATCCTCTCCGGCCCCGCCGGCGGGATCGTCGGCATGGCCCGTATGTCGCAGCTCGCCGGTTTCGACCGCGTCATCGGCTTCGACATGGGCGGCACCTCCACCGACGTCTCGCACTTCGCGGGCGAGTACGAACGTGTCTTCACCACGCAGATCGCGGGCGTCCGGCTGCGTGCCCCGATGCTGGACATCCACACCGTCGCGGCCGGCGGCGGCTCCGTGCTGCACTTCGACGGCTCCCGCTACCGCGTTGGGCCGGACTCGGCGGGCGCGGACCCGGGGCCGGCCTGCTACCGGGGCGGCGGCCCGCTCGCGGTGACCGACGCCAACGTCGTGCTCGGTCGTATTCAACCCGCCCATTTCCCCAGAGTGTTCGGCCCTGACGGCGACCAGCCCCTCGACGACGCCCTGGTCAGGGATCGCTTCGCCGCGCTCGCGCGCGAGATCGGCGAGCAGACCGGCGACGACCGCACCCCCGAGCAGGTCGCCGAGGGCTACCTGCAGATCGCGGTCGCCAACATCGCCAACGCCGTGAAGCGGATCTCGGTCCAGAAGGGCCACGACGTCACCCGCTACGCCCTCACCACGTTCGGGGGCGCGGGTGGCCAGCACGCGTGCATGGTGGCCGACTCGCTCGGTATCCGTACAGTCCTCGTGCCTCCCATGGCCGGCGTCCTCTCCGCGCTCGGTATCGGCCTCGCCGACACCACCGCCATGCGCGAACAGTCCGCCGAGGCGCCCTTGCAGGCCGCCTCGATGCCCGGCGTCCGCAAGACGGCTGACGACCTCGAAGCAGCCGCCCGCACGGAACTCCTCGACGAGGACGTCCCCGAGGACCGCATCAAGGTCACCCGCCGTGCCCAACTCCGTTACGACGGCACCGACACCACCCTCACCGTCGAACTCACCGAGCCCGACACGATGAGGCGTGCCTTCGAAGAACGTCATCGCGCCACGTACTCCTTCACCCTCGACCGCCCGATCGTCGTCGAAGCCCTCTCCGTCGAAGCCACCGGCATCACCGAACCCCCCGATCTCTCCGCTCTCGCCCCCTACGAGGCCACCCCCGAAGGCGGCCCGGCCGCCCCGGAAACCGTCCGCCTCCACACCGGCGGCACGTGGCGCGACGTACCTCTCCACCGCCGCGAGGACCTGCCTCCCGGCGAGACCGTCACCGGCCCGGCGATCATCACCGAGGCCAGCGCGACGACCGTCGTCGACGACGGCTGGCAAGCCGCGACGACCGACGACGGGCATCTGGTCATGGAACGCGTGGCGATTACGCAGAGTTCCGACCTCGACACGAAAGCCGACCCGGTTCTTCTGGAAGTCTTCAACAATCTGTTCATGTCCATCGCCGAACAGATGGGTGCCCGCCTGGAGTCCACGGCCCAGTCCGTGAACATCAAGGAACGGCTGGACTTCTCCTGCGCACTCTTCGACCCGGACGGAAACCTGGTGGCCAACGCCCCGCACATCCCCGTCCACCTGGGCTCGATGGGCACCAGCGTCAAGGAGGTCATCCGGCGCCGCGGCTCCCGGATGCGGCCCGGCGACACGTACGCCGTCAACGACCCGTACCACGGCGGCACCCATCTCCCCGACGTCACCGTGATCACCCCGGTCTTCGACACGGGAAGCACCGCGAACACGGAGAGTGAGCCGGAGATCCTCTTCTACGTCGCCTCACGCGGCCACCACGCCGAGATCGGCGGCATCGCCCCCGGCTCCATGCCCGCCGACAGCCGCACCATCGAGGAGGAGGGCATCCTCTTCGACAACTGGCTGCTCGCCGAGAACGGCCGCTTCCGCGAAGAGGAGACCCTCCGCCTGCTCACCGAGGCGCCCTACCCCTCCCGGAACCCGAAGACCAACCTCGCCGACCTGCGCGCCCAGATCGCCGCCAACCAGAAGGGCGTCGACGAAGTCGCCCGCATGATCGAGAACTTCGGCCTCGACGTCGTCCAGGCGTACATGAAGCACGTCCAGGACAACGCCGAGGAAGAGGTGCGCCGCGTCATCGACGCCCTGGACGACGGCGAGTACGCCTACGAGACCGACTCCGGCGCCGTGATCCGGGTACGCGTGCGCGTGGACCGCGAGAACCGCTCCGCCACCGTCGACTTCACCGGTACGTCCGCGCAGCTGGCCACGAACTTCAACGCCCCCTTCTCGGTCGTCAACGCGGCGGTCCTCTACGTCTTCCGCACCCTCGTCGCCGACGACATCCCGCTCAACGACGGCTGTCTGCGGCCCCTGGAGATCATCGTGCCGTCCGGTTCCATGCTGGCGCCCGAACCTCCTGCAGCGGTCGTCGCGGGCAACGTGGAGACCTCCCAGGCGATCACCGGCGCCCTCTACGCCGCACTGCGCGTCCAGGCCGAGGGCTCCGGCACCATGAACAACGTCACCTTCGGCAACGAACGCCACCAGTACTACGAGACCGTCGCCTCCGGATCCGGCGCGGGCGACGGCTTCCCCGGCGCGCCCGTCGTCCAGACCCACATGACCAACTCGCGGCTCACCGATCCCGAAGTGCTCGAGTGGCGACTGCCCGTGCGACTCGACGAGTTCGCCGTGCGGCGCGGAAGCGGTGGTGCCGGTCAGTGGCGCGGCGGGGACGGGGCCGTGCGCCGCATCAGGTTCCACGAGCCCATGACCGTCTCCACGCTGTCCCAGCACCGCAGAGTGCCGCCGTACGGCATGGCGGACGGCGAACCCGGCGCGCTGGGAGCCAACCGCGTCGAACGCGCGGACGGCACGGTCACCGCACTCGCCGGAAGCGACTCGGCGGATGTCGGTCCCGGCGACGTACTCGTCATCGAAACCCCCGGCGGCGGAGGCTACGGCCCACCGTCGCGCGACCCAAACCAAGCAGGAGAAGAGATCGATGATCTTCGGGCGTTCTGAGCGCGGGAAGCCTCCGGTCGAGCCCGTCACGCTCAAGATCCTGGTGGCCGGCGGCTTCGGCGTGGGCAAGACCACCCTGGTGGGCGCGGTCAGCGAGATCAGGCCGCTGCGCACGGAGGAACTGCTCACCGAGGCCGGACGCCCGGTCGACGACACGAGCGGTGTCGAGGGCAAACGCACCACCACGGTGGCCATGGACTTCGGCCGCATCACCCTGCGCGAGGACCTGGTGCTGTACCTCTTCGGCACGCCCGGCCAGGAGCGGTTCTGGTTCATGTGGGACGAGCTCTCGGAGGGCGCGCTCGGTGCCGTGGTCCTCGCGGACACCCGACGCCTCGAGGACTGCTTCGCGGCCGTCGACTACTTCGAACGGCGTTCCATACCCTTCCTCGTCGGCGTCAACTGCTTCGAGGGAGCCGACCGTTACCCGGCGGAGGCCATCCGGCAGGCCCTCGACCTCGACGACGGCGTACCGCTGCTGCTGTGCGACGCCCGCGACCGAGAGTCCGTCAAGGAGATCCTCATCGGCGTCGTCCAGCACGCCATGGCCTATCAGGCGGACCGCCGCCAGACCGTGACCACCTGACCTCCTGCGCGGACCACCTGACTCCGGCGCACGGACACGGCCCGTACCCCCGCCGACCGGGGTACGGGCCGCGGCTCATGGCACGCGCGCGTGGCTCAAGCGGGTCCACGCGCGCGTGGACCGTGCTTCGGCTTCAGCCGTCCGTCTCTCCTCGGCGCCGGCTGCCTCTCTCAGCTCTCGCCGTCCTCCTCCCAGCCGAAGCTCTTCTCCACCGCCTTGCGCCAGTTGTGGTACTCGCGGTCACGGGCCTCGGCGGTCATTCCGGGCGTCCACTCGACGTCCTTCGCCCAGTGCGCCTTGAGTTCGTCCAGGTCGTTCCAGACCCCGGTGGCCAACCCTGCCGCGTACGCGGCACCCAGGCAGGTCGTCTCGGAGACCTTGGGACGGATCACCGGCACGTCGAGCACGTCCGCCTGGTGCTGCATGAGCAGGTTGTTCTTCGTCATGCCGCCGTCGACCTTCAGGGTCGTGATGTGCACCCCGGAGTCCTGGTACATGGCGTCCACGACCTCGCGCGTCTGCCAGCTGGTCGCCTCCAGCACCGCGCGGGCCAGGTGCGCCTTGGTGACGTACCGCGTCAACCCGGTGATGACACCGCGGGCGTCGGAACGCCAGTACGGCGCGAACAGACCGGAGAAGGCGGGCACGATGTACGCGCCGCCGTTGTCCTCGACGCTCTCCGCCAGCGGCTCGATCTCGTCGGCGGTGCGGATGATGCCGAGCTGGTCGCGGAACCACTGGACCAGCGCACCCGTGATGGCTATCGCTCCCTCCAGGCAGTACACGGGCGCCTCGCTGCCGATCTTGTAGCCCATGGTGGTCAGCAGCCCGCTCTTCGACTGGACCGGCCGGTTGCCCGTGTTGAGCAGCAGGAAGCTGCCCGTGCCGTATGTGTTCTTCGCCGTGCCCACGTCGTAGCAGGCCTGCCCGAACACCGCCGCCTGCTGGTCGCCCAGGGCCGAGGCGACCGGCACACCGGCCAGCTGTCCGACGGCGGTCCCGTACACCTCGGAGGACGACTTGATCTCCGGAAGGACGGCCTCGGGCACGTTCATCGCGGACAGGATCGAGGAGTCCCACTGAAGGGTTTCCAGGTTCATCAGCATGGTGCGGCCGGCGTTCGTCACGTCGGTGACGTGGTGTCCGCCGTCCGTGCCGCCGGTGAGGTTCCAGATCAGCCAGGAGTCGATGGTGCCGAAGGCGATCTCGCCGTTCTCGGCGCGGGTCCTGAGGCCGGGCACGTTGTCCAGCAACCAGGCCGCCTTGGGGCCGGAGAAGTAGCTGGCCAGCGGCAGTCCGGTCTGCTCACGGAAACGATCCTGCCCGTCCGAACCACCGAGCTGGTTGCACAGCGCCGCCGTACGCGTGTCCTGCCACACGATCGCGTTGTGCACCGGTTTGCCCGTCGCGCGGTCCCACAGGACCGTCGTCTCGCGCTGGTTGGTGATACCGAGCGCGCTGATCTGGTCGGTGCGCAGCCCTGCCTTGGCGGTCGCGCCGGCGACCACCGCCTGCACCTTCGACCAGATCTCGGTGGCGTCGTGCTCCACCCAGCCGGGCTTGGGGAAGATCTGGCGGTGCTCGCGCTGGTCGACGGCCACGATCGCGCCGTCCTGGTTGAAGATGATGCAGCGGCTGGAGGTGGTGCCCTGGTCGATAGCGGCGACGAACTTGTCCGTCATGACGTCCCCTTCGTCTGTTCCTTCAGAAAGCTGCGTTGAAGATGACCCCGGACAGCACCCCGCCGATCAGCGGTCCCACCACCGGAATCCACGCGTAGCCCCAGTCCGAGGTGCCCTTGTTGGGAATCGGGAGCAGTGCGTGGACGATGCGCGGGCCCAGGTCACGGGCCGGATTGATGGCGTATCCCGTGGGACCGCCGAGCGACAGACCGATGCCGACCACCAGGAACGAGACGATCAGAATCGCGGTTCCGGACACGCCGAGACCCTTGGTCAGGCCGAAGGCGAGGATCGGCAGCACCAGTGCGATCGTCGCGATGATCTCGGTGATGAGGTTCGCCACGACGTTGCGGATCGCGGGTGCGGTGGAGAAGATCCCGAGGGTCGGCTGGGCGATGTCCTTGTCGGCGTTGGCCTGGAACTGTGCGAAGTAGACCAGCCAGCACAGCACCGCACCGAGAATCGCACCGACCATCTGGCCGGCGATGTAGATGTGGACCTTGTCCCACTCCCCGGTGTCGATGGCGATTCCGATCGTCACGGCCGGGTTGAGCTGCCCGCCGGACAGCGGGGCGGCGGTGTACGCGCCGGCCATCACGCCGAATCCCCATCCGAAGGCGATGACGACCCAGCCGGCGTCCTTCGCCTTGGAGTAGTTGAGTACGACGGCGGCGACGACTCCGGCCCCGAAGAGGATCAGGATCGCGGTACCGATGACCTCACCGAGGAAAATATCTCCGTTGCTCATGGCGGCTCCTAGGCCCTGGCCGGGACGATCAGCCCCGGCTTTCTCCGTGCGGGGTGCGTTACCCATGGCGACTTCAGCCGAAGGCAGGGAGGGTCCCGCGCCCCGCCAGGCGTCCGTGACGAGCGTGCCGTCGCAGCCGACTCGTCCGTGGGGGAACGGGCCTTTGCTCCAGGCGGAACCGCGCGGCGCAGTGCGTGGATACGCCGAGAATGTACGGCGATGTCGGCTGACACCGGGAAGTGTTCACCGGCGTCCAGGGGGCGTCAAGGTCGCCGACGCCAATGGTTGGGGGCGCACCGACGGGTCACGGACCGTCACCGAAGCGAATCGTGGCACGCCCGTTCGGGGATGGACGGACACCGAGGCCCTGCTGAGGACGGCCGGGAGGCCAGTTCCTGCTGAACCCGGCAGGGTTCGAAGTCCATGCTGTTTTGAGGCCGTACGAAAACCTTTCGGCCACCGCCGACCTGGTAGGAAAAGCGTCTCACCCCTTGCCCGGGTCCGCCACCGCCCACTCAGCCCGGGCCGTCTCGGCCTCCATGCCGCGAAGGATCTCGTGCCCGGACAGCCCCGCGCGGCCCAGCACCCAGCTTGCCCCGCGCAGTGACTTCGCGGCCTGCTTCAGCGGCGCGAGACAGGCGGCAGCCTGCCGGTGGTCCGTCACGCTCCCGGGCTCGCACAGGACCGTGGCCAGGGACAGCGTGACGGGACGCCCACCCGCCGACCAGGGTGTATCCAGCATGGAGGTGGCCAGCGGGCTGAGCCCTTCCGGGTCCGCGAGCACCAGGAAGTCGTCCCCGCCGATGTGGCCCACGCGGGTGCTGCCCGACGCCGCGTGCTGCAGCGCCCGTCCGACCGACCGGATCAGCTCGTCGCCCGCAGCGAACCCGGCTCCGTCGTTGACCTGCTTGAAGTGGTCCACGTCCAGCCAGCTCAGCGCGAACGGCCGCCCATCGGCGATCCTCAGGTCCACCTCACCGGTGATCGCGTCCGAACCCGGCAGCCGGGTCAGCGGATTGAGCCCCGCGGCCTCCTCGACCCGGGTCTCGGCAAGTGCCCGCACGAGGTCGGCGAGGCGTACGACGCCCACGCAGCGGCCGTACCGGTCGACCACGGCCACATCGTCCGACGTACGGTCGCGGCCCCCGACCGCGACCACGTCCAGCACCTCCCACGCGGTGGCGTCCACGCCCACGGTGCGCGGTGGATCGCCGAGCTTGGCCGCGGGCCGGTCGGCGTACAGGGCATGGCCGTAGCGGCCCGACATCGACAGCAGGAACCGGGAGCGGTGCACCGACCGCACCGGGACACCGTGCGTGTCGACCAGCAGCACCCCGGACACCTCCGGCGACCCGGTCAGCAGTGCCCGCACCTGGCCCGCGGAGGCGGTGGCGGGGAGCAGCGCCGCCGGCCGCACGAACTCCCGCACCGACGGTCCCGAGCGTGGCGTCACCGCCAGTCCGGTGGAGCGCGGCGGAACGTATACCTCCGCCGCGGGTAGCCGGGCCGGCGGGGCGAACAACTGGCCCTGCGCCAGCTGCGCGCCCGCCGACCTCGCGGATCCGCACTGCAGCTCCGTCTCCACGCCCTCGACGCACAGCAGCGCTGCCAACTGGTCGCACAGCGTCCGCATCGCCCGTACCGCCGCCGGGCGCGCCAACAAGGACGGGTCGAGCTTCACCAGGTCGGGTGCCATATCGGCGAGCAGCCGCAGTGGTACGTCCCCGTCGCCGACGCCGTCCGCGCTGATCCGGAAACCCTGGCCCCGCAGCGAGCCGATCGCCTCCAGCAGTGCCTGCTGGGGCACGTGCGTGTACGGCGGGCCGACGTCGATCGTCACCTCCCACGGCAGCCGCCCCGCCGCACGCACGGCGTCGTGCAGCGGTGTCAGCCCTCCGAGGTCGGCGAGGGTGCCGGCGAACACGTTGACGTACAGCGGCAGCAACGCCTCCTTGCGGGCCGCCGCACGGAACGCCAGCACGGCGAGCCGGCCGTCGACTTCCGGGTCCCGGCGGGCCTCGGCGAGGACGTCGCCGGTCTCCGGGCGGGCGAGTATCTCCAGCCCCGCTACCCCGCCGGTCGTCAGGTTGACCACCGGTTGGAAAGCGAAGCGGAGAGTATCCGTCCAGGAGTCCACGGGAGCATGATTGCGCCGCTGGAGCACGCATGAGCCCAGTTCATGAGACGTTCACGCAGGATTCCGGGTTGGTCACACACCGTAGACATGCCTGGCCGCCCCGGTCGTACGACGGTGACGCAACGCTTGTGGATTTCGACCCCACGTGTCCGTCACGCCGCCGTACGTCACCGCACCGCGATCACCGCCGATCCGTGCCCGAACAGCCCCTGGTTCGCCGCGATCCCCACCCGTGCTCCGGCGATCTGTCGGTCACCGGCAGCGCCCCTCAACTGCCAGGTGAGTTCGCATATTTGAGCGATGGCCTGGGCCGGCACAGCCTCTCCGAAAGAAGCCAGCCCACCGCTCGCGTTCACAGGTATGCGGCCGCCCAGCGTCGTCGTGCCCTCCCGAAGCAGCTTCGCGGCCTCTCCCTCGCCGCACACTCCCAGATCCTCGTACCACTGCAACTCCAGGGCGGTGGACAAGTCGTAGACCTCCGCGAAGGAGAGCTCCTCCGGGCCGATACCCGCCTCCTCGTAGGCCGCGCGCGCGATCGACTCCCGGAACGTCTCGGCCGCCGGTCGCACCGCCACCGCGGAGTCCGTCGCGACGTCGGGCAGATCCAGGACGATGTTGGGGTAACGCGGCGTCACGGTGGACACCGCACGGATCCGCACCGGATCTGCGGCCCCGTGCCGGCGCGCGAACTCCATGCCGGCCAGCACGAGCGCGGCTCCTCCGTCCGAGGTCGCGCAGATGTCGAGCAGTCGCAGGGGATCGGCGACCACGGCGGACGCGGCTACCTCCTCGGCGGTGACCGTCTTGCGGTAGCGGGCGTAGGGATTCAGCGCGCCCAGTGCGGCGTTCTTCACCTTGACCTGGGCGAAGTCCTCCGGTGTGTCCCCGTGCACGGCCATCCGACGACGCGCGTACAGCCCGAAGTACGCCGGATTGGTCGCGCCGAGGACCCGGAAACGCAGCCAGTCCGGATCATCGGGCCGGTCGCCGCCCGCAGGCCGGAAGAACCCCTTGGGAGCCGCATCCGCACCCACCACCAGCACCACGTCCGCCAGCCCCGAAAGTATCTGAGCCCGCGCGGTGTTGACGGCCTGTGCCCCGGACGCGCACGCCGCGTACACACTCGTGACCCGGGCGCCCTGCCAGCCGAGCGCCTTCGCGAACGTCGCCCCGGCCACATACCCCGGATAGCCGCCCCGCACGGTGTCGGCGCCGACGATCGACCCGATGTCCCGCCACTCCAGGCCCGCATCGGCGAGTGCCGCGCGGGCCGCCACCGCGCCGTACTCGACGAAGCTGCGCCCCCACTTGCCCCAGGGATGCATGCCCGCGCCTAGCACCGCAACCTCTTCCGTCATGCCGCCACCCCCGTCGGCCGCCATTGCCACGTCGTCCAGATCGTCTCCGCGTCCTCGTGCAGCACGCCGGGAACGACCTCCACCTCCATGCCCACCGCCAGATCGGCGACGGTGACCCCGGGAACCGCCTGTCCCAGCACCACGAGGCGCTCTGCAGCCAGCTCCACAGCGATCAACGCGTACGGCTCCCACGGAAGTTCCGGGTCGGTCACATAGGGTGACGGAGGCCGGTACCGGCTGTCCGTGTACGACCAGACACGCCCGCGCCGGGAGAGCGGGACCTCCTCCAGCGCGCCGCCCGGGCAGGCCGGGTTGCGGCAGTGAGCGTCCTCGCGCGGAAAGAAGACCGAGGCGCAGGCGGCGCACCGGGTGCCGAGGAGCCGGAAGTCGTCCCCGTCACCGGCGAACCACCCGGCGACCACTGGTGTGCGCGTGCGTGGCATAGCCCCTCCTGGCAACAGATCTGACGGGACGTCAGGAAGTGTGCCACGGGCAACCGGAATGCGGCAGGGCGGCCTGAAGGGTGGACTGCATCGGATCGCGGCTCCGACCCGACGAATTCCTGATAAATGCAGGAGACATGACACGACTCTCGACCGCGGTACGGGGACTGGTGGCCACGCTCGCCACCTTGCCGGCCGTGACCGCCGCCCCCGCCACCGCCCAGGTGGAGACCGAGCCCAAGGCGCCGAAGGGCTTCGTGGCGCTGAGAACCGTGGATCCCACCATCGTCCAGGAGATGCGGTACTTCACCCCGCACAACTTCGTGGGCGAGCGCATCGACGGCTACCGACAGCCCCTCTGCATCCTCACCCGCCCCGCCGCGGAAGCGCTCCACAAGGCCCAGAAGCAGCTGCTGCGCCAGGGCTACACGCTCAAGGTGTACGACTGCTACCGACCGCAGCGCGCCGTCGACCACTTCGTGCGCTGGGCCAAGGACCTCGACGACCAAGCCATGAAGGCCGAGTTCTACCCGGACGTCGACAAGACCCGCCTGTTCACGGAAGGCTATATCGCGGAGAAATCCGGCCACAGCCGCGGCTCGACCATGGACCTGACGATCGTCCGGCTGCCGACGAAACCCACCAGGCCGTACGTACCGGGAGAGCCCCTCGCGCCCTGCTACGCACCTCAGGGCGAACGCTTTCCCGACAACTCGGTCGACATGGGCACCGGATTCGACTGCTTCGACACCCTTTCGCACACCCTCGACCCGCGCATCCAAGGCGAACAGCGCGCCCACAGGCTGCTGCTCAAGAGCACCCTCGAAGCCCTCGGATTCGTGAACCTCACCGAGGAGTGGTGGCACTACACCTACAAGCCGGAGCCCTATCCGGACACCTACTTCGACTTCCCCGTGTCCTGGAAAACCCTGATCAGGCCTTGGTGACCGGCCCCCGGAAGACGCCCTTCCACTGATCGGATACAGTCCGCCGCGTGTCCGAAACTCAGCACTCCGCCCCCAACTCCGCAGCAGACTCCCACTGTTCGAGCTGCGGCGCGCCCTACGGAGAGGGCGTCTCCAGCTGGCCCCGCACCTGCCCGGCATGTGGCACCGTGGCCTACCGCAATCCCCTGCCGGTAGCGATCGCGCTCCAGCCCGTGTACGACACCAAGGGCACCGCCCTGGTCGTCATCACCCGAACCATCGCCCCCGCGCGCGGGGGCATCGCCCTGCCCGGCGGCTACATCGACGACCGCGAGGACTGGCGGCAGGCCGTCGTCCGCGAACTGAAGGAAGAGACCGGCATCGACGCGGCCGGCCGCGACGTACGTCTCGTCGACGCGATGAGCTCCCCGGACGGGCACCTGCTGCTGTTCGGCCTCCTCCCGGAACGGCCCACCGACCGCCTGCCGACCTCGGCCGCCACCGACGAAACCGAAGGATGGCACCTCCTGCGCAGGCCGGAGGACCTCGCCTTCCCGCTGCACACACTGGCCGTACGGGCGTTCTTCGAGGGCCGTTACGTCTGAGCTCACCGCTCGCCGAGACCTCGTACGCGCACCGGACGAGGCGACGTGATCATGCCGTCCTCATGCTCCAGCTCCACGACCAGCTTTCCGCCCGACCAGCGGGTGACGTAGCGCTCGATCTCCGGTTCGTCCCAGCCGTCACCCGCATCCGCCACCACCAGCCCGCCCCCGGTACGTCCCCGGGCGGGCGCCCACACCTCCAGTTCCAGCCCGCCGTCGTCCGCGCGTACCGGGACGACGGCACCCGCGCGCGCGAGCACCGGGATCCGGGACAGAGGCGCGTCCACGAGAACCTGGCCCGGCCCCTCGTACGTCCGCCCCGTCGCCGTGTCGTACCAGCGCCCTCGCGGCAGCTGCACCGCACGCCGGTCGGCGCCCGGATCCAGTACCGGCGCCACCAGCAGGCAGTCGCCCAGCAGAAACGCATCCTCACAGTCGCGCAGCGCGCGCTCCTCGGGCGCCGACCACCACAGCGGACGGACGTACGGCGCCCCTGTCCGCCGGGCGAGATGCGCCAGCGTCACGAAGTACGGCAGCAGCCTCCGCCGCTCGACGAGCGCCACGCGCGCGTGCTCCAGCACTTCCGGACCGAACTCCCACGGTTCCCTGCGCCCCGCCCGCAGACTCGCATGCGTGCGGAACAGCGGCAGATAGGAGGCCAGCTGGAACCAGCGCAGATACAGCTCCGGCGAAGGACTCCCGTCGAACCCGCCCACATCGGGCCCCGAGTAGGGCACCCCGCACAGCCCGAGGCCCATGACCAGCGACAGCGACGCCCGCAGTCCCGGCCAGCCCGTGGCGACGTCGCCGGACCAGGTCCCCCCGTAGCGCTGCATGCCGGCCCATCCGGACCGTGAGAAGACGAAGGGCCGCTCCTCGGGTGTCAGTGCGCGCAGTCCCTCATAGCCCGCCCTGGCCATGCACAGTCCGTAGACGTTGTGCGCCTCCTGGTGGTCCCCGCCACGCCCCTCCAGGGAATGCCGGGCCGAACGCGGCAGCGTCGACTCCCCGAAGGCGGCGAAGGAAGTCGGCTCGTTCATGTCATGCCAGAAGCCCGAGAAGCCCTGTGCCAGCCGCTCCTCATACAGACGACCCCACCACTGCCGCACGCGCGCGTGCGTGAAGTCCGGGAAGACCGCCTCCCCGGGCCACACAACGCCTTGCACGAACCGCCCCGAAGCGTCCCTGACAAACACGTCCTCGGCCGTCCCGCTGTCGTACACGGCATTGCCCGGCGCGGCCTTGACCGCGGGGTCGACGATCGACACCAGGCGGATCCCGTCCCGCCGCAAGTCCTCGGCGAGCTGCGGCAGTTTGGGAAAGCCCTCGAGGCCCACCGTGAACACCTGGTGCTCGTCGAAGTGGTCGATGTCCAGGTGGACCGCGTCCAGCGGCAGATCCCGCTCCTGGTAGCCCGAAACGACCCGCCGCACCTCCTGCTCGCTGCCGAAGCCCCACCGCGCGTGATGGTGGCCGAGCGCCCATCTGGGCGGCAGCGCGGCAGCACCGGTGAGGGAGGCCCAGACGAGCAGCACGCGCGCGGGAGTGCCCACCATCACCCAGCAGCGCAGCGGACCCCCGTCCATCCGCAGTTCGCTGGTCCCCGCGCGGTCATGCCCGGAGCCGGCGCCCTCCTGACCCTCCCGCAGCGTCACCGTGCCGTCCCACGAGGTGTCGTGGAACACCAGGTGCGAGGCCGCGTCGGCCACGACCAACTGCACCGGCATGGTGATGTACAGCGGGTCGTCGCCAGGGCCGAACGCACGGCCGGGGTCGGTGTTCCACAGCCGGTACGTCCCGTCCTTCAGCCGTGGCCCCGACGCCCGGCCTCCCAGCCCGAAGAACCGTGAGTCTGCGGCCACCTCGGACCGCTGCATCCAGCGCGCCGCCCCGCCGTCCACCGGCTCCCACCAACGCGGCGGCAGATCACGGCGCAGGGTCACACCACCCGGTGTCTGCACCTCCACGGCCCCGTGCCGCGAGATGACCACCGTCACCCGCTCGGCCACGACCCGCCAGCCACCGTCCTTGTCGGGCTCCAGCGCGGCCCGCGGATCCGGTTCCGGACAGCGGCCCGCCAGCGCGTACGACGGCTCGGGAGTGGCACCGTCCCACCCCCAGAAGACAGCCCCGTTCACGGTGACGACGACACGCAGCTCGGACCTGCTGAACCGGATGACGCCACCGCCCGGACCGGACTGCACCTCCTGCACGGGCCCGGGCACCCGAGCGCGCTCGGCACCCCGGGGCGGCAGCCCTTCGGCGTCGGCGCGCTTCCTGCGCCACGCCGCCCGTACGGTACGCAACCCCTGGGCCGCTCCCACAGAACCGACCGCCTTTATCGAACGCACCAGGTCACGACCGTCCATGCTGCTCAGCCTGCCATTCACCGCCCCACACATGCGTGCCGTTCAACTGCCGTTCACCCGTGCCGGGACCACATCTTCACGACACGGACTATGTGGGGCGCACCCTGGTGCAGAAGTCGATCACATGGCATCGTCCGTGTCATCCGCGTCACGCGCACACCCCCGCCGTGCGTGGAAGACGCACACGACGCGCACAGTCCGGGAGCCGCCCCATGTCGACCGTGAATCCCCAGCCTCTCTGGGAGCCAGATCCGCAGCGCATCGCACGGTCTCAGGTCACCAAGTTCCAGGCCTGGGCCGCTGAAAACCACGGCGCCCCCGCCGAGGGCGGCTACGCGGCCCTGCACCGTTGGTCGGTCGACGAACTGGACACCTTCTGGCAAGCCGTCACGGAGTGGTTCGACGTACGCTTCTCCACCCCCTACGCGCGCGTGCTGGCCGATCGCTCGATGCCCGGCGCCCAGTGGTTCCCGGGCGCCACCCTGAACTACGCCGAGCACGCCCTGCGTGCCGCCGCGACCCGCGCCGACGAACCCGCCCTCCTGCACGTCGACGAATCCCACGAGCCCCGCCCTGTGACCTGGTCCGAGCTGCGCCGCCAGGTCGGCTCCCTCGCCGCCGAGCTGCGCGCCCTGGGTGTACGCCCAGGAGACCGAATCAGCGGCTACCTCCCCAACATCCCGCAGGCCGTCGTCGCCCTCCTCGCCACGGCTGCCGTAGGCGGTGTCTGGACCTCCTGCGCCCCCGACTTCGGCGCCCGCAGCGTCCTGGATCGCTTCCAGCAGGTCGAACCCGTCGTCCTGTTCACCGTCGACGGTTACCGCTACGGCGGCAAGGAGCACGACCGCCGAGACATCGTCGCCGAGCTGCGCGGCGAACTGCCCACTCTGCGCGCCGTGGTGCACATTCCCCTCCTCGGCACAGAGGCACCGGAGGGCGCGCTGGAGTGGTCCGCCCTCACAGCGGCCGACGAGGAACCGGTCTTCGAGCAGGTCCCCTTCGACCACCCGCTCTGGGTGCTCTACTCCTCCGGCACGACCGGCCTTCCCAAGGCCATCGTCCAGTCCCAGGGCGGCATCCTCGTCGAGCACCTCAAGCAACTCGGCCTGCACTGCGACCTGGGCCCCGAGGACCGTTTCTTCTGGTACACCTCGACGGGCTGGATGATGTGGAACTTCCTCGTCTCCGGCCTGCTCACCGGCACCACGATCGTTCTCTACGACGGCAGCCCGGGCTATCCCGACACGGGCGCCCAGTGGCGCGTCGCCGAACGCACGGAAGCCACCCTCTACGGCACCTCGGCCGCGTACGTCATGGCCTGTCGCAAGGCCGATGTGCGCCCCTCACGCGACTTCGACCTCTCCAAGGTGCAATGTGTCGCCACCACCGGATCCCCCCTGCCGCCCGACGGGTTCCGCTGGCTGCACGACGAGGTCCGCGACGATCTGTGGATCGCCTCCGTCAGCGGCGGCACGGACGTGTGCTCCTGCTTCGCGGGAGCGGTGCCGACGGTGCCTGTGTACGTCGGCGAGCTCCAGGCCCCCAGCCTGGGCACCGACCTGCAGTCCTGGGACCCCAGCGGCGTACCCCTCATCGACGAGGTCGGCGAGCTCGTGGTCACCAACCCCATGCCGTCCATGCCGATCTACTTCTGGAACGACCCCGACGGCAGCCGGTACCACGACAGCTACTTCGACACGTATCCCGGCGTATGGCGCCACGGCGACTGGATCACCGTCACCTCACGCGGCTCCGTCGTCATCCACGGACGCTCCGACTCGACACTCAACCGCCAGGGCGTCCGCATGGGGTCGGCCGACATCTACGAAGCCGTGGAACGCCTCCCTGAGATCAAGGAATCGCTCGTCATCGGCATCGAGCAGCCCGACGGCGGCTACTGGATGCCCTTGTTCGTCCACCTGGCCCCCGGAACCGTGCTCGACGAGGCACTCCTGAACCGCATCAAGCAGACCATCCGCGAACAGCTCTCACCACGTCACGTCCCCGACGAGATCATCGAGGTGCCGGGCGTCCCTCATACCCTCACCGGCAAGCGCATCGAGGTTCCGGTCAAACGCCTCCTCCAGGGCACACCCCTTGAGAAGGCGGTCAATCCGGGCTCCATCGACAACCTCGACCTCCTGCACTTCTACGAGGAACTCGCCCGCAAGCGCGCCTGACCCAACCCGCGCCGGCCTCGGACTTTCGAACCACGGCGACGTCCGAGGCCGGGCCACCGCGTCACCAAGCCTCCGACCTGCCCGAATGCCCCCGCTCGAGGTCACGCTCACGTCACCCCGGCGCCGTTGTCAGTGCCCCCGGTTACTGTGAGTGAGCATTGATCGACTGCACGCAGGGGGAAAGATGTCGTACACCGACGACCAGACGATGCGACGCGTTCTGCGCCGCGAAATCGCCGGCACGATCGGCCTGCTGACCGACGAGCACGATTTCCGTGCCATGCGGCGCTACCGCAGCTTCACCTTCGACGACCACAAGATCTATCTGGAACAGGTAGAAGCCCTCCTCAGGACACGGGCCTCCCAAGGCAGCCATACGGCGATCGCCCTCTTCGACCCGCAGGAGTACGCCGAGTTCTGCGTGGCAACGGGCCTGGACCCCGACACCCCATCGAGCCGCACGCGCTTCACCGCCGAACTCGCGACCACCGGACCCACCGTCTTCTACGAGGGCCAGCCCTTGACCGACCTCGTCCCGGCCCTCGTCGACGAAGCCGTCCGCCAAGCCACCTGGGAGTACGCGGCCACACTCCTGGCGCGACTCGGCGCCTGCGTCACCTGCGGCGAGGACATCGGCCGCGCGGCCTACACCCGTGCCTCCAGCCTCCTCGTCCGCATCCTGGACACAGCCCAACCGGGCAGCCGGCACCTCGTCTGCAGCGTCACGGCAACCCCGGAAACACTCGTGTCAGTCCTCCATGCCGACGAGGACGCCCAGGGTGCCACCCACCTCGACGAGGCCGAAGCGCTGGAATTCGCCACGGTGCTCGCTCTCGGCCTCGCCACCCGCAGCCCCGGCGGACTCGTCATGCGGACCAGCGCACCCGGCACATCCGACCGCATCTACGGATGGCGCCTGCGCGGAGACGGCCTGGAACCCCTCACCGCGGGCGAAGTCTTCGACGCCTACTGCACCGACGTCGAATCGGGGGACCTCATCGCCCCGGAATCGGGTGTCGACTACTGCGTGCCGCCGGATCTCGGTGACGAGGAGGTCGCCCCGGGACACGACCACTGAACGCAAAGGGGCGCCCCACCCGCAGGTGGAGCGCCCCACACGAACCGACAGGCGGCCGTCCAGCCCCGGCTACTCGCCGGACAACACCGCCTGAGCCGCGTTGCGCGCCTCCTCGGCGCTGTCCGCCGCCCTGGCCGCAGCAGCGGCACGCTCGCACTGCGCAAGCGTGTACTTCGCAAGCGTCGCCCGGACGTAAGGAATCGACGCCGACCCCATGGACAGGGAGGTGACACCCAGACCGGTCAGCACACATGCCAGCAGCGGATCGGACGCCGCCTCACCACAGACACCGCAGCTCTTGCCCTCGGCCTTCGCCGCGTCGGCGGACAGCGCCACCAGGTCGAGCAGAGCGGGCTGCCACGGATCCTGCAGACGGGACACCGCACCCACCTGTCGGTCCGCGGCGAAGGTGTACTGCGCGAGGTCGTTGGTTCCCAGCGACAGGAACTCGACCTCCTGCAGGATCGAACGGGCCCGCAGCGCGGCCGACGGAATCTCCACCATCGCACCGAACTTCGCCTGCAGCCCCGCCGCGCGGCACGCGTCCGCGAATGCCTTCGCATCCGTTCGGTCCGCCACCATCGGAGCCATGACCTCGAGGTAGACGGGCAGCCCCTCCGCAGCCTTCGCAAGTGCCGTCAGCTGGGTGCGCAGCACCTCGGGGTGGTCCAGCAGCGTCCGCAGACCGCGCACGCCCAGTGCCGGGTTCGGCTCATCGGCCGGCGTCAGGAAGTCCAGCGGCTTGTCCGCGCCGGCGTCCAGAACACGTACGACGACCCGCCCCTCGGGGAAGGCTTCGAGAACCTGCCGGTAGGCCTCGACCTGCTTCTCCTCCGACGGTGCCTTCTTGCTGTCGTCGAGGAAGAGGAACTCGGTACGGAACAGACCGACACCCTCAGCACCCGCCTCGACAGCGGCCGGAACGTCGGACGGACCGCCCACGTTGGCCAGCAGCGGCACCTTGTGGCCGTCGGCGGTGGCACCCGGGCCTGTCGACGCCGCAAGCGCGGCCTTGCGCGCTGCGGCGGCAGCCTCCAGCTCCGCCTTCTTCTCTTCGCTCGGGTTCACGAAGATGTCGCCGGTGCTGCCGTCCACGGCGATCACCGTGCCCTCGGCGAGCTCACCGGCACCCGGCAGCGCCACCACGGCCGGCACGCCGAGCGCCCGAGCCAGAATCGCGCTGTGGCTGGTCGGCCCACCCTCCTCGGTGACGAAGCCGAGAACGAGGGTCGGGTCCAGCAGCGCCGTATCGGCCGGGGCGAGGTCGCGAGCAACCAGGACGTAGGGCTCGTCGCTGTCCGGGACACCGGGCATCGGAACCCCGAGCAAACGAGCGACGATACGATTCCGCACGTCATCGAGGTCGGCCACACGACCGGCCAGGTACTCACCGGCACCCGCCAGCAGCTCGCGGTACGCGGCGAAGGCGTCGTACACGGCGCGCTCGGCCGTGCTGCCGACGGCGATACGCCGGTCCACGTCCGCCATCAGCTCGGGGTCCTGGGCCATCATGGCCTGCGCCTCGAGCACCGCCTGGGCTTCGCCCCCCGCCAGATTGCCGCGCGCCATCAGGTCGGCCGCCACAGCCTCCACGGCCTTGCGGGCGCGCCCCTGTTCGCGCTCCGCCTCCTCGGCCGGAATCTGCTTGGCAGGCGGCTCGAGGACCGCCGTTCCCATGTGCCGAACCTCGCCGATCGCCACACCGTGGCTCACGCCGACGCCTCGCAGCGTTGTCTCCATCTCACCCGTCTCCGATAGTGCGGCGGGTCCCGCCGCCGCGGTGGTTGTCGTCGTCTTGCCGTCACACGACGGCGTCGATGTCACTTCCAGACGAAGAGACTGTCGCCGGCCTTCACATCGCCGTCGGCACGAAGATCGGAGAGAGCCTCAGCCGTGGCTTCGAGGGCCACGATCGGGCACACCGGGGACTTACCGGCCTCCTCGACCGCTACCGGGTTCCAGCGCACGATGCCCTGGCCACGCGTCACGGTGTCGCCCTTGTTCACGAGCAGCTCGAAACCCTCACCGTTGAGCTGCACCGTGTCGATACCGAGGTGAGTGAGCACGCCGTGACCCTGCTCGTCGACGACGACGAAGGCGTGGGGATGGAGAGAGACGATGACTCCGTCGACGGGCGACACCGCCTCGGAGGGCTCGCGCACGGGGTCGATCGCCGTGCCCGGGCCGACCATGGCCCCGGAGAAGACAGGATCGGGCACGGATGCCAGTCCGACGGCGCGTCCTGCCAGTGGGGACGTCACGGTGGTCATGGGAAACCTCCCAGGGGTGGAGATCGATATGGGCCGTCGCTGTCTGTGCCGGACGGCACACTGTTCAGCAGGGTATGTCACATGAAGTGCCGGTTCGGCGTCGGCCTTCCGGAGTGGTCTAGACCATACCTCAAATCGATTTGCACCCGCTCTACGGCCGCGTGTACAGTCGTACTCCTGCTTGGGGCTGAGCGACACAACCTCGTGTCCTTGCCCGGCAGCATCCAACTTGTCAGATCCTATCTCGGGGTCACCTTCTGCATGCCTGCAGGACGGTGGTCAGAGAGCCGGAAAAACACTGATAGAGTTTGGAGCACCGAAGGGAAGCGCCCGGAGGAAAGCCCGAGAGGGTGAGTACAAAGGAAGCGTCCGTTCC